>CAVVVC010000012.1:0-324191 GCA_963751595.1 uncultured Gammaproteobacteria bacterium | reverse complement strand
GCTCTATCTTGTCAATCATAAATCCCTGTAACGGCCTGGGGCGGATTTGGTCCTGTAGCTCCAGGGAGGCAAAAATATCCACCAGGCCTGATCGAATAACTCGTTGTGAACCGTTTGGCACGTTTCCGTATTAGTATCGGGAAAGTTTAACCAGCGCTCCCGCATTCTCCCTGAGCGAGCCCGCTGAAGTTGGTCTTCCGCAGAACACCAACGAGCAGGAAATACCATCCCGGGCTATAGAGACGTAGCACGGGCTGCTTGGGACCTATGGTACCATGATTTAGTTCCCGGCGACCGCTGCAAAATGTCGCAGGTCCAACCCGTCCCCCCCCCGCACTGATGCGGGAGAGCACTCCGCCGTGGCTTACAAGGTCAGGGCCTTTTCACCACGGACAAGCCGGAGACGCCGCTGCGAACCAGTTCGATAATGCTTTCGGAACCCACCGCTTCGATAAATGCATCGAGTTTGCTGCTGGTGCCTGCCACCTGAACCGTGTAAACAGTGGGACTGACATCGACAATCTGGGCGCGAAAAATATCGCTGGTACGCTGAATTTCGGCGCGATGGTTGCCGGTGGCCCGCAGCTTGACCAGCATCAACTCCCGCTCTATGTGCGCACCATCGGTCAGGTCGACTAACTTCACCACATCGATCAGGCGGTTGAGGTGCTTGGTTATCTGCTCAATTTTCTGATCATCGCCAAGGGTCGTCAGGGTAAGCCGCGACAGGGTTGGGTCCTCCGTCGGCGCCACCGTCAGGCTTTCAATGTTGTAGCCACGCTGGGAGAAGAGCCCTACTACCCGCGACAGTGCGCCTGCCTCATTTTCCATTAGCCGGGAAATAATATGCCTCATGAGGTGCGCTCCGCCTTGTTCAACCACATATCACGCATCGACCCGTTGGGTGCGATATGCATCGGATAAACATGCTCGCCCGGATCGACGTGGATATCGAGGAACACCAGCCCGTCTTTCAGGCTAAAGGCCTCTGCCATGGCGTCATCCAGCTCTTCGGCGCGCTCGACACGCATTCCGATGTGACCGAAGGACTCGACCAGCTTCACGAAATCAGGCAATGAGTTCTCGTAGGTGCTGTGGGCATGGCGTCCTGAATATGCATATCCTGCCACTGCTTAACCATTCCCAAATAGCCGTTGTGCAAATTGATCATCTTGACCGGCATCTGGTACTGGTTACAGGTCGACAGTTCCTGTATGTTCATCTGGATACTGCCCTCGCCGGTGACACAGGCGACGTCGAGGTCCGGAAAAGCCAGACTCGCGCCCATCGCCGCCGGCAAGCCGAAACCCATGGTGCCCAGTCCCCCGGAGTTGATCCAGCGTCTCGGTTTTCGAACATATTGTCTGTGCCGCGAACATCTGGTGTTGGCCGACATCGGAGGTCACGATGGCATCCCCCTTGGTGGCCCGGTAGAGCGAGAGTATGGCTTCCTGGGGCATGATCAGGCCGTTGGGATCGAGCTCATAGCGCCGCCTGGTGTAGAGGCCGTGGTCCTCGCGCCAGCTATCAATCTGCTGCCACCATTGCTCCAGCGCAGCCGTATTCAGGGGTGCTCCTTCGCTTTGAACGCCTCCCTGACGAGTTCGACCATGTCTTTCAGAACATATTCAAGATTGCCGACGATAGGCACGTGAGCTTGAACGTTCTTCGAAATTGTCGCTGGGTCTATATCGACATGAATGATTGTGGCATGGGGGCAAAACTTGCTCGGTGTATTGGTCACCCGGTCATCGAAGCGCGCTCCCAAAGCAAGAATCACGTCACTGTCGTGCATTGCGCAATTGGCTTCATAGGTACCGTGCATACCCAGCATGCCGACAAATTGTCGGTCGGTACCGGGGAATGCACCCAGCCCCATCAGCGTGTTTGTCACCGGAAAGCCAAGCAGGTGTGCCAGCTCGGTGAGGAGCGCTGGCGCATCGCCCTGGATGGCGCCACCGCCGCATAAATAATGGGGCGTCGGGCTCCCAGCAGCACGCTGACCGCCTTGCGAATCTGGCCACTATGACCCCGTCCTGCGGGGGTGTAGGAGCGCAGCTTGACCTTGTCGGGATAGCTGTAGGCAAACTGTTCATTGGGGTTGGTCATATCCTTGGGGATATCGATCACAACCGGACCGGGCCTGCCCGTGGTCGCAAGATAAAACGCCTTCTTGATCGTCTCCGGAATTTCCTCCGGAGAGCGAATCATAAAGCTGTGCTTGACGATAGGTCGGGAAATGCCCGACATGTCGGTTTCCTGGAAAGCATCATCGCCGATCAGGTGACTCTGGACCTGACCGGAAAAAACCACCATGGGAATCGAGTCCATATAGGCAGTGGCGATACCGGTTATGGCGTTGGTCGCCCCCGGACCCGAAGTCACCAGCACCACGCCGGGCTTGCCTGTAGCACGGGCGTAACCGTCCGCCGCATGGGTGGCCGCCTGTTCATGGCGCACCAGAATATGGGGGATCTTGCTATGTTTGAACAGGGCGTCGTAAATATGCAGCACTGAGCCACCGGGGTACCCGAAGATATACTCTACGCCTTCGTCTTCCAGTGCCTGGACGACCATTTCACCACCCGACAATGTCTTCACCTGGTGTATCCTCTGTAATCCGACCTTCATTGAAGTAACGCTTCATGGATCGACTACCTCCACGATGCGTGCGGCAGGCATCCTGCCTGTGTTGCCCAACCCTCCGGCGCAATGTCAGCGCCCGTCAGTGTTCTGGTACCATCCGCCGGCTGTGCTTGCAGTCTGTCAACGTTGCTTTCTACCAAAACCCCTACCCACTAGCTGCTCGCTGCGGCTGAGCGCCAGCGGATTGCACACCCCTGGGGTCAATCGCGCTCGAGTGCAGCGTAGCTGCATAGGACTTTGGCCGGCGTTCACCGCAGATGGTCCGGACCCCGGCGGGTCGTGGGGTATTTACGACTGCGGTGGCAGGGCATATCACCCGGTAACGGCGTGGATTTGATGTACCAACGGCCTGGCAGCGATCAAATGATTGAAGATCGCGACAGTTAGCATCCGAGTGGGCGGCAATTTTTGCCTAATCGCAGCATAATGTCAATGCGCGTTGAGCCCGTCGATAGCGTGATTGAGCGCAAATATAATGCCTTGGGTGTTTGTCAAACCGATTCGAGTCAGTTATGTTTCTAAAACATGCTGAGTCTGAAAATCCCAGGGAAATGCCATGAAACTATTTGCAAATAAACCGCAGCGCCAGCTGGCGGCCGTGCTGTTGTTTGGCCTGGCACCTACCCTGTTATGGGCAGCAAGCCAGACGACGTATAAATGGACCGACCAGAACGGGAGGGTCACTTATGGCGATCATCCGCCCCTCGGTGTGAAAGCAGAAGAAATACGTATCAGCACCGGCACTTCCAGCGCAGCAGCGGCCAATACGGAGGAATCCGGTGTCTCGACGGAAAGCGCACCCCAACCCGCGGCCGACAACAAGGCTGCCACAGCGGTTGCCAGCGGGCCCAGTCCGGAAGAAGCCAAGCGCCTGTGCGAGCAAGCCCGCTCCAACCTGGAAATTCTCCAGGACCACGCCCTGATTCGACAAACCGATGCCGATGGCAACGTGCTGATTCTGGACGAGTCGCAGAAACAGGAGCAGATCAACACCGCGAAAACCATCATCGGACGGTACTGCAAATAAGCCTCGCCGTACCGAACCGAGACTTCCCTGCCCGCCCCAAAAAAAATGCCTGCTTCCCAGCAGGCGTTTTCAGTTTCAGCAACCCGATTGTCAGCCAAGCTTCCGCCGGACCTGCACCCCTCCCCGACGGTTCACGCCCAGACACAACCGGGACGAGCGCGCGGTTGGCGGGTCGCAGTTACAGCCACAGCCTTCAGCTTAGGCGGCACTCGTGGCCCTGGACCTGAATACAATCACCCCGTCCTCGACATCAGCGACGATTTGGCTCCCCGGTGGGAATTCACCCGCAAGAATCTGCTGGGCAAGGGGGTTCTCCACCTCCGTCTGAATAGCACGCTTGAGCGGGCGCGCCCCGTACACCGGGTCGAAGCCACTTTCAACCAACTGATCATCGCGGCATCCGACAGGTCGAGGGTCAACTCCTGTTCGGCAAGGCGCTGCTGGAGCAAACTCAGCTGAATCGCGGCGATGCCAACAATCTGATCCTTGGCCAGGGGGTGGAACACCACGGTTTCGTCGATGCGGTTGATCAGCTCAGGTCGAAAATGATTGCCCACGACCTCCATCACCGCCGCCTTCATGCGCCCGTAGTTTTCCTCGCCAGCCAATTCCTGAATGATGTCCGAACCCATATTGGATGTCATCACGATGACCGCATTGCGAAAATCCACCGTGCGTCCCCGGCCGTCGGTCAGGCGGCCATCTTCAAGCACCTGCAGCAGGATATTGAACACGTCCGGGTGCGCCTTTTCGATTTCATCCAGCAGGATGACCGCATAAGGTCTGCGGCGGACGGCCTCGGTGAGGTATCCCCCTTCTTCGTAACCCACGTATCCCGGGGGTGCACCGATAAGCCTGGCCACGGAGTGCTTCTCCATGAACTCCGACATATCGATGCGAATCATCGCGTCCTGGGTATCGAACAGGAACTCGGCCAGTGATTTGCACAACTCGGTCTTTCCCACGCCGGTGGGCCCGAGAAACAGAAACGAACCATTGGGACGGTTGGGGTCCGACAGACCGGCGCGGGAGCGGCGCACGGCGTTGGCAACGGCGGTAACCGCTTCGTCCTGACCCACCACGCGCTGATGCAGGGAATCTTCCATTCGCAGCAGCTTTTCCCGCTCGGCTTCGAGCATTCGAGACACTGGAACCCCGGTCCATCGGGATACGACCTCTGCAATTTCCTCGTCGGTGACCTTGTTGCGCAACAGCCGTGGCTCGGTCGCCTCGCCCTGCTCGGCGGCGGCAATCTGCTTTTCCAGCTCCGGAATCACACCGTATTGCAACTCTGACATCCGGGTGAGGTCGCCGGCTCGACTGGCCGCCTCCAACTCCAGGCGGGCCGCTTCCAGATCGCTTTTGCTCTGGGCAGAACCCTGCACCTGGGCCTTTTCCGCTTTCCAGATTTCTTCCAGGTCGGCGTACTCCTTCTCGATCTCGCCGATATCCTGCTCCAGCTTCTGCAGGCGCTTCTGGGCCGATTCATCCTTATCGCGCTTCACGGCTTCGCGTTCGATCTTGAGCTGAATCAGGCGCCGATCGAGCTTGTCCATTTCCTCCGGCTTGGAATCAATCTCCATTCGAATCCGGCTGGCGGATTCGTCGATCAGGTCTATGGCCTTGTCCGGGAGCTGACGGTCGGTAATATAGCGCTGCGACAGCTTGGTGGCAGCGATAATCGCCGAGTCGGTAATGGCAACCCCGTGGTGCACTTCGTAGCGCTCCTTGAGGCCGCGCAGAATAGCGATGGTATCTTCTTCGCTGGGCTCTTCGACCAGTACTTTCTGGAAGCGCCGCTCAAGCGCGGCATCTTTCTCGATGTACTGACGGTATTCGTCCAGGGTGGTGGCGCCCACGCAGTGCAATTCGCCGCGGGCGAGTGCCGGCTTGAGCATATTACCGGCATCCATCGCACCTTCGGCTTTGCCCGCGCCGACCATGGTGTGCAATTCATCGATAAACAGGATGACCTGGCCCTCTTCCTTGGCCAGTTCGTTGAGCACGGCTTTAAGCCGTTCCTCAAACTCACCTCGAAACTTGGCGCCGGCCAGCAGCGACCCCATGTCCAGCGACAGGATTCGCTTGTTCTTGATTCCTTCGGGAACCTCACCGTTGATGATCCGCAGCGCCAGACCCTCGACAATCGCCGTTTTACCCACACCGGGCTCGCCGATGAGAACCGGGTTATTTTTGGTGCGGCGCTGCAACACCTGAACCGTGCGCCGGATTTCGTCATCCCGGCCGATAACCGGGTCCAGCTTTCCCTGCTCCGCCCGGGCGGTGACGTCAACGGTATACTTTTCAAGCGCCTGCCGTGAACCCTCTGCCTCCGGGTCGTCCACGGCCTGGCCGCCCCGCACTCGCTCGATAGCCTGTTCGAGAAGTTTTCGGTCTGCCCCGCTGGACTGGAGCAATTTCGCCAGTTCGCCGTTTTCATCCAGCGCTGCCAGCAGGACCAGTTCACTGGAAATGAACTTGTCCCCTTTTTTCTGCGACAAGCGATCCGCAAGATTGAGCAGTCGCACCAGTTCCTGCGACATCTGCACCTCACCGGTTGGACTGGACACCGTGGCCAGGCTATCGAGCTTGGCAGCAAGCGCCTGGCGCAACTGGGCGACGTTGACCCCGGCCTGGGACAACAGGGGCCTGATCGAACCGGACTCCTGTTCCACCAGGGCCAGTAACAAGTGTGCGGGATCAATTTGATTGTTGTCGCGCCCTATCGCCAGCGACTGGGCATCGGATAGAGCGGTCTGTAACTGATTGGTAAATTTATCAAAGCGCATCAAGACTCTCCTGGCACCTGCGGGAAACCCGGCAACCCTGCCTTTTCCCGGTTAACGTTTCTGCTATGCCATAAATGAGGGTGCCGCCGCGTATTTCAATGGCCCGGCGCACTATTCACGGATAATAATTGTGGCCATGCGACCGCAGTCACCCTGACGCCGATAGGAGTAAAACCGCGCCTGGTCGCGGTAGCTGCAATAATGCCCGCCGGAAATCTGGCGAAGCCCCACGGCTTCAAGGTTGCAGCGTGCCAGTGCATATAGATTACAGAAGACGTGCCCGTGCCGGGGCGACGGGCTGAAGGCCCCGGCCAGATCCCGTACTCCGGGAAAGCCCGGGTTGTCATAGAAAGCGTCCCTGACCTCAGGCCCCACTTCGAAATTTTCCGGGCCGATAGCCGGGCCCAGCCAGGCAAGCAGATCAGCGGGATCCTGTTGGAAACAGGCGACGGTATTGGTCAGGATTCCTGCCGCCAGACCGCGCCACCCCGCATGGGCCACCGCGATAGCGGACCCACTCCGATCACTGAACAGAACCGGCAGGCAGTCAGCGGTAAGCACTGCCAGGCCTATGCCCCGGGCCCGGCTAAACAAGGCATCAGCCTGGGGTTCAGTTGTGCGAGGGCGGGTGATCTCCGCGACCCGATTGCCGTGCACCTGCTGCAGCCACTGTACCGAGCCGGCGCCAAGCCGGCGCTGCAAACGGGCACGATTGGCCATCACTGTGGCCGCATCATCTCCGACATGCAGGGCCAGGTTGAATCCGCCGAAGCCGGTATTATCAGCGCCGCAGGTGGTCACCAGGGCTCGAACCCCCGCCGGCGCCGTCCAGTCGGGCTCCAGGCAGGGTACAGCGGCGCTTTCGTGGTCGGAAGCGTCCGCCCTCACAAGCCTGCATCCTGTTGCAGCAGTTCCATCAGGTGCTGCATATCCTCCGGGAGCGGAGCCTTCCAATGCATGGTGTCACCTGACGCGGGGTGTACAAGACCCAGCTCTGCCGCATGCAGTGCCTGGCGCTTGAAATTGCGCAGCCCCTGAACCAATTCTTCCCCGGCCTGCCTGGGAAGGCGCAAGCGCCCGCCATAGACCGGGTCACCCACCAGGGGGTAACCAATCGAAGCCATGTGCACTCGAATTTGATGGGTTCTGCCGGTTTCCAGGTTCAATTGCAACTCCGCATGGGCGGCA
This sequence comes from uncultured Gammaproteobacteria bacterium, assembly GCA_963751595.1. Classification (GTDB taxonomy): domain Bacteria; phylum Pseudomonadota; class Gammaproteobacteria; order Pseudomonadales; family JAHEGP01; genus JAHEGP01. The sequence goes on along the minus strand of CAVVVC010000012.1, from coordinate 316,541 downwards.
AAGCGCCGGAGTATGCGGTAGTGGGTGATGGCCTCCTTGCCGTTGGCGTTGACCACCGCCATTTTCTTGCGCTGCTGGGGATGCCGCCCCATAGGAGCGTTGACGGTGCCGCCACTCACTGGACAACCCACAACTACCGCGCGGTACTGACGCTTGACCGTTCGTGCCTGTAACTGCTCCACCAATCGGGTATGGCTCGACAACTGCTTTGCGACCACCATCAGTCCGGTGGTGTCCTTGTCGAGGCGGTGCACGATACCCGCCCGCGGCAGTTCCCCGAGGGCTGGATAGTGGTTCAACAGGGCATTGAGCAAGGTGCCCGCCCAATGCCCTGCGGCCGGGTGCACGACCAGCCCCGCGGGTTTGTTGACCACCAGCAGGTAGTCGTCCTCATACACGACATCAAGATCGATAGCCTCGGGCTGCCAGTCGCCTTCGGGCTCCAGGCTTGCGGCGAGACTCAGGGTGTCGCCCTGCCAGACTTTATCCCGGGGCTGGCTGCGGCCACCGTTGAGCTGCAACTCGCCGGATAGAATCCAGGTTTTGAGTCGGCTGCGGGAAAAATCGCTGAACAGCAAGGCGGCCGCCTGGTCAAAGCGCATGCCATGGTGATGGGCTGACACCACCGCCTGCTGGGAAAACTGACTATTCATAGGCGCCCCAGTTTACCCCGCCCGCCGGTACCGGTCATCCCCGGGTTAATGCCGGGCTGGAATTCCCGGACTAGCGTCACCATCGACTGATCTCCACGGCGGCTCCAGACAGTGCAGCGTGGCGTCCCCTTTGAGCGGGCCCGGGGCTAATGCTGTTCGTGCCGCTTGGGCTGGAGGGCACATTATGATTAAATGACGCCCCGTTCGTTGTCCTGCAGATCAGAAACCTCCATGCATCCTATTCGTCGCCAATCCGGTTCCATTATTCGCTCCCTGCTATTGATTACCCTCACGCTGGGCATTGTTGCCTGCGCATCCAAAGAGGAAATCCCGGAAGCGCAATCCGAGCAGATGCTCTACGAGGCCGCCGCCGAACAACTGGACGACAACAACTTCGAGCAAGGCATCAAGAACCTGCAAATGCTCGAGGCCCGCTACCCGTTTGGCCCCTACGCAGAGCAGGCGCAACTGGAATTGATTTACGCCTATTACAAGAATTACAACAACTCGGCAGCCATCGAGGCGGCTGAGCGCTTCATTCGCCTGCACCCCCAGCACCCGAACGTCGATTACGCCTACTACATGCGCGGCCTTGCCAACTATAATGCCGGCAAGGGCCTTTTCGAGCGCTTCTCGAGAACCGATCTGACCGAACGCGACCCGGGCGCGGCGCGCCAGTCATTCAACGATTTTGCCCTGCTGGTGAGCCGTTTTCCAAACAGCGAATATGCACCGGATGCGCGCTATCGAATGCTGTATCTGCGCAACCTGCTGGCTCGCTATGAAATCAATGTGGCGAACTACTACCTCAAGCGCAAGGCATTCATTGCGGCGCTCAACCGGGGCCGGTACGTGGTAGAGAATTTTCCGGAGGCCACGGCGATACCCGATGCGCTGGCGGTCATGGTCCAGTCCTATCAATTACTGGGGCTGGACGAGCTGGCAAATGACAGTCTGGAAGTGCTGCGGAAGAACTACCCTGATCACCCGAACCTGAACAAAGACGGTACCTTCAAGGCGGCCTATACCGCAGAAGGCGCCAAGCCAACCTGGTTGTCGCGGATCAGCTTTGGCCTTTTTGGTCGCCAGGATCCGCAGCAGATCAATCACAAGAAAAAGTACGACCTGTAATCAGGCTTGGCCCGGCCGGGCACCCTGCCTTACGTAGCGCCCGAATCCAAATCCGGCCCTCAGAAGCACTTTATATCCCGGAGTACGTGGCATAGGGGCGGCTACAGGGCGCCACCCCGGGTTTCGCCGGGGTCCTGTATTCATCACCAGGTAGTTGTTGCCAGGATGCGGGACTGCACCCGGTCTAGTCGGAATGGCACTTACTTAATCCGATTCGGGTGTCTACCTCGGCAGGACCGTCGCCGACAGGGATGTCGGCGCAGAGCCCCCAGGGAAGGGTTTACGGCGTGTCCTGACGGGGTAGATGCCCGGAGCGGCGCTTTGAAAATCCTATGCATTTCTCCTTAACTAAGTGCCATTCTGTCTAGTCGCCAATGTGCCAACCCGAAGTAATCGGGTAGCGACGATCGCGGCCAAATCCACGCCGGGTAATACGCACCCCCGGGGGTGCCTGGCGCCGTTTGTACTCGTTGACATCCACCAACCGCAGCACCTTCCTGACCGCATCTTCGTCATAACCCTCGGCTATGATGGCGTCAGCGCTCATGTCACGTTCGATGTAGCGTTCCAGAATCGCATCCAGTACCGGATACGGAGGCAGGCTGTCCTCGTCTTTTTGATCCGGCGCCAGTTCCGCGGACGGTGGCCGCTCGATCACCCGCTCGGGAATCACCGGGGAAATACTGTTTCGATAGCGCGACAACTCGAACACCAGGGTTTTGGGGCAATCCTTGAGCACGTCGAATCCCCCGGCCATATCACCATAGAGCGTCGAGTAACCGACAGCCATTTCGCTTTTGTTACCGGTTGTCAGCACCATGAGCCCGTGCTTGTTGGAGATAGCCATCAGCAGTACACCACGGCAGCGCGCCTGCAGGTTCTCCTCTGTTGCATCTGCCGGGGCATCGCCAAATTCAGGTGCCAGGGCCACCATGAACGCTTCATACATCGCTTCGATGGAAATCGTGCTGTAGCGCACGCCGAGCCTGGAAGCCTCCTCAGCGGCATCTTGCTGACTCATGCTGGAGGTGTAGCGAAACGGCATCATGACCGCCGAGACCCGGTCACTGCCCAGCGCATCGACTGCCACTGCCAGGGTGAGGGCCGAGTCGATGCCACCGGAAAGGCCCAGGACCACGCCTTTGAAGTGATTCTTGTTGACGTAATCCCGCACCCCCGTCACCAGGGCCTGATAAATCCCCTCGAGCCGCGGTGGCGCTGCTGTGACAAGTTCTGAATGGAGCGCGCAATCACCGGTATCGGGGTCGTAACGGGCGACTACCCGGCCACAGTGGGGCTGGAAAAACGGTGCCTGGAAACACAGCTCGCCGCCCGCATTCAGGGCAAACGATGCACCGTCGAAGACCAACTCATCCTGCCCACCCACCTGATTGACATAAACGATGGGCATTTTCCCCTCGGCCACCCGTTGGCGAAGGGTTTCAATGCGCTGGGTTTGCTTGTCGATATTGAATGGCGACGCATTGATATTGAGCATCAAGCGGGCGCCCTCAGACCGGGCCGCCAGGGTCGGGCCGGATTGCCAGACATCCTCACACACGGTAATCGCTACTGGAATCCCGGCGATATCCAGTACGCAGCTATCGCCACCGGGGACAAAATACCGCTTTTCGTCAAAGACCTGGTAGTTGGGTAGCAACTGCTTGGCGTAACAAGCGATAACCTCGCCCTGATAAATCACCCCCGCAACATTGCACAAACCGGCGGGTGTGACCTGTGGATAGCCCAGCAATACATGGACTGAGGGCGGCAGTTCGCGGCACAGACGCTGCAGGGCTTTAACCACCCGCAATTCGACACTGGACCGTAGCAATAAATCTTCCGGGGGGTAACCGGTAAGGGTCAGTTCGGGGAAAATGACGATCAGAGGTTGGGGTTCTGCGGCGTAGGGATTCACGGTATCCAGAACCAGCTGGCAATTGCCGTCGACATCCCCTACCAAAGGGTTGACCTGCGCCGTAATAATCGTCAATTGATTCATAAGTCGCTACACTGAAACGAGGAATTGCGGCCAAAGCCAATGGCCTGTATTTTCCTGCAATCGAGCGACTTGTGCAAAGCGCAATCTACCATTTTGGTCAACGGAAAACCCATGTCCACCCACTCCGGCGACAGCATCCCGCAGCGCAACCTGATTGCTGTCCTTAGCTCCTACCGATTACTGATAGCACTGCTACTGCTGGTTCTTTTCAGTATCAAGCTCGATACCCGGTTGGTCGGAGATCTCCACCCCAGGCTGTTTCTCGCAACCTTGATCTGCTATGCGTGCCTGCACATCGGCTTGCTGGTGCTGTCTGTGCGGCGGGCGCTCGATCATGCCAAACGGCTGCTGGTCGCCGTGGGGATCATTGACATTCTCGCGCTGAACATACTCATCCAGGCCAGTGGCTTTTACAGTCGCCCCCTGTCGCTGTTATTTATCATCGCCATCGTCGGCTCGGCGCTGGTGTTACCCAACCGCATGTCCTTGCTGGTCGCAGCGCTCGCCGCTTTTTCCATCGTGTTGCAGGCTGTGACCCGGGTCATCTCCCACAACCTGCCGTCCAACGAACTGGCAACCGCCGGCACCCTGGGTCTGGTTTTCTTTATCACTGCCTTTGTCGTGCAGCACCTGGTTACGCGTGCGAGGCGCACCGAAGCACTCGCGGCCCAGCGGGCGGAGAATATTGAAGAGCTGCAGCTACTCAACGAGAAGATTGTCCAGCGCATGCGCACCGGTATCGTGGTCATCAATGACAAGGGCACGATTTATTTGATCAACGAATCTGCCCGCAATCTACTGGGCCTGAATGCCAGCACCCGTCACCTGATCGGCACAACCATACCGGCGGCACTGAACGAAGCCTGGCATGCCTGGAGCAATAAGCCGCAGCACCTGCCCACCCCATTCAAGATCAACGGTTCCGAATCGGCCGTTCAGGCAAGCTTTACTCCCCTCATTGCGGGGGAATCCCAGCAGAGCCTGGTCTTCCTCGAAGACACCCGTCAGGTGACTCAGCAGGCCCAGGCTCTCAAGCTTGGGTCGCTGGGACGTCTCACGGCCAGCATCGCCCACGAAATCCGCAATCCGCTGGGTGCCATCAGCCATGCCGCACAATTGCTGAGTGAATCGCCGCAACTGAGCAGCGGGGACCAGCGATTCTGCGAGATTATCACCAGTCAGTCCAGGCGGGTTAACCAGGTTGTCGAAAACGTTCTCGCCCTGTCACGGCGAGACAACCCCCAACCCCGCCAACTGCAACTCAACGAATACCTCGAGGAATTTATCCAGCAGTATAAAGCCAACAGCAGCGTCAATCCCCACATCACGTTTCGCAACAACCGGCAAAACATCGAAGTCACCTTCGACCAGTCCCAACTCGACCAGGTGATGACCAACTTGTTCGACAACGGCCTGCGTTACAGCGCCAAAGCCACCGGGCGCCACACTTTGATTATCCGCTGCTACATCGAACCCACCAATGAGCTGCCGCAACTTGACATCATCGACCAGGGCCCGGGAATCGATGATGAGCGGCTATCCCAGTTGTTCGAACCGTTTTATACTACCGAGAATTCCGGCACCGGACTTGGGCTTTATCTGGCCCGGGAGATGTGCGAAGCCCACCAGACCCATCTCACCTATCTTCGAACCGAACACAAGCAGAGCTGCTTTCGGCTGAGCTTTGCCCATCATAAAAAGCGCTGGTTGGCCTGATCCGGGAGCAAGGCGAGGACTATGACGAAACACAAAGTACTGGTAGTCGATGACGAGGCCGATATTCGCGAGCTGCTGGAGATTACGCTCAATCGTATGGGTCTGGACACCAGCTCTGCGGCCAACCTGGCGGGGGCCAGGCGGCTGCTGCAGGAGCAGGATTACCACCTTTGCCTGACCGATATGCGCTTGCCGGATGGCACCGGCATAGACCTGGTGCGCACGATCACGGAACACTACCCCGAGTTGCCGGTCGCTGTGGTCACCGCCTTTGGCAGCGTCGAGACCGCCATTGACTCACTCAAGGCCGGAGCTTTCGATTTTGTTTCCAAGCCGGTGGAGCTGGAACAACTGCGCCACCTGGTCAATAGCGCACTCAAGCTGGAGAATGCGCCCAACGCCTTTTCCTATGCCGACGAACCCCAACTGCTGGGCGAGACACCGGCGATCAAGACCTTACGCAAGCAAATTGCCAAATTGGCCCGAAGCCAGGCGCCCGTCTACATCAGCGGTGAGTCGGGCACCGGCAAGGAACTGGTCGCCCGCCTGATTCATGCCAACGGCCCCAGGGCCAGCGGTCCCTTCGTACCTGTCAACTGCGGCGCCATCCCCGGCGAACTGATGGAAAGCGAGTTTTTCGGCCACAAGAAGGGCAGTTTCACCGGTGCCAGCGAAGACAAGCCCGGCCTGTTTCAGGCCGCCCAAGGGGGTACCCTGTTTCTGGATGAAGTCGCCGACCTGCCGCTCAACATGCAGGTAAAACTACTGCGGGCGATTCAGGAAAAAGCGGTGCGTCCCATCGGTGGCCAGGAAGAAGTTGCCATCGACTGCCGCATCCTGAGCGCCACTCACAAGGACCTGGCCAGGGAGGTGGAGAACGAAAAGTTTAGGGGCGATTTGTTTTACCGCATCAACGTCATCCAACTCGAGGTGCCGAGTCTACGCCAGCGCCAACAGGACATTCCTCTGCTGACCGATTTTATTCTGGCAAACCTGGCAAAGGATTGGGACATCAGTAAGCCCGAGCTCGACGATGACGCCCTTAGCCGACTTAAGGCTTACCCGTTTCCGGGCAATGTAAGGGAGTTGGAAAACATTCTGGAGCGGGCGGCGACACTGTGCGAGACCAATCACATCACCGCCGACGACCTCCAGCTCGCCGCCGAAAGTGGCGCCCCTGGTGGCACCACCACTTCGGCGCAAGGCCAGGAAACATTGTTTCCGCAGATCGATACCTCCGAGCCGGTGCCATCGCTGGAAGCTTTCCTGGAGGGCATAGAGAAAGACATCATCAACCGCGCACTGGAACGCTGCCGCTGGAACAAAACCGAGGCAGCCCGTTCCCTTGGCATATCCTTTCGCGCACTGCGCTATCGATTGAAAAAGCTCGAACTGGAATAAGCCCTTTCCAGGCCGGCCGAATTCGGGTCTCCCGTCAGCCGCCTGGCATACCCCCGCTGGTATCCTCGGAAGATCGCGTGCGAGAAGTGGAGTCCGGGCTAACCCCTTACTAGTTACCAAATAAATGGCTGACCTGCTGCCGCCAGGGCATTACTATCCCCCAAGGCTTTCACGGACGAGAGCGACGATTTCAAGGAGGAAATCCAATGGCAAAACTGCGCGGCTTTACCCTGTTCGAACTGTTACTAAGCCTGGTACTGCTGAGCCTGGCGCTGGCAATCGCAATCCCTCCCCTGGGCAATTCCCTACAGCGACATCAAGTGTTTGCTGACAGCAAATCGCTGCTACACCTGGTAAAGATGGCGCGGCAAAGCGCCGTGTTCGAGAGTGCGCGCGTTGTGGTCTGCGCAACAGACGCCAGCCAGCGCTGTACCAGGAACTGGAATCAGGATGTCACCGTTTTTACCGATCGCAATCGCAACAACCGGATCGACGGTGATGATCGCATCGTCGTGCACTGGCAACAGAACAAGCGCAGGAGCGACATACGCTGGCGAGGCTTCGGGCCAGGGTATTTGCGCTTTCGCGAGAGTGGCGCCGCGGCAGAGAACGGCGCTTTTACACTATGTCCGGCCGATGGCGACATTCGCAATGCTCGGCAGTTGGTTATCAATAGAGTGGGCCGCGCCTATATCAGCCGCGACCGGGATGGTGATGGCATCGCAGACTACGGAGACAAGCGCATGCCATCCTGCGCTTGAGAAAAAGGCTGACTTACCGACCCACTACCAGCACTCGGCTGCGGCATCACCGGCGGCGCTTTTCAATCCCGTGTCGTCGATGCTGAAGCTGGTGCAATCCTCATCACCCGCCTGCTTACCCCGGGCAGTTGCAGTGGCGGTAAAGCGATTCGGGTCATCGCCAGTCAACGCAACGGTAATCGTGTAGAAGCCTTCACTGGACACCGAATTACCATCCACCTGATGACTCCACACATCGGTCACCGTACCTGTGTATTGATTGCGCTCAAAATAGATACGTTCCTGGGCAGAGGCGATTTCAAGCAGCGCCGACCGGGCATCGCTGCGCCGCGAGCGCTCAACATAGGCACTGTAATTTGGAATTGCGATGCTCAGCAATAAACCGAGCACCACAATCACCACCAAAAGCTCTAACAGGCTAAAGCCACCTTGCTTGGAGCGATACCTCATTTACTCAACCTCCTGAAAAATGGGCAGTTCACGCCAGCTCTGGCGTCGGCTCAAGGGAGGAAGTGCACCAATTTTGTCAAATTGGATACCGCCATAATTATCACTGCTACCCACTGCGTTGCCGTCGTTGGTCCGCACCAGGGTCAATTTGGAAATCGCTCCCTGCATGGTCTCGCTTTCTGCACTCAGCAGTTCGGCATCGCCGGTAATATTCAGGAAACTGTCCTGTGCAAGGACCGACTCGAAAAATATATTTCGCGATGCCGTCCCGGTGCGGGAGTCGACAAATCGCAAGGTGCTATAACCGGACGGGAGACAGACACTCTGATCGGGTGCGTACTTGACGAAACCGACGCCCGAGCTGATGGCAATCGCACCGTTGTAATTTCGTGACTCCGTCGACTCGACTGGAATCCCGTCCGAATCAACTCGTATGGTCAGCGGGCCGAGTTCGTTAAACCAACCCCCGGCCTCCTTGGTCACAGTCATTAGATCACTGAAGTTGTCCACGCTAATGTCGGTTGCTGATGCCCTTACCGTCGCGGGGGTAGCCGCGGTGTTGGCATCGTAAACCGTATTATTGTCCAGTATGACCAGATCAGTGGTATCAGCCAAAGCGCTTTCATCCAGGGTCGCAAGACTGAAATCACCACTGTCGTTCAGCGGCTCAAGCAGGCCATAAAATCGGCTGGTATAGTCGGTGACGTTATCCACCGCCGTCAGATAGCGCCCGGTTCCAGCAAGCACCCACTCCCGACTGGCACCGAGGTCACGAAAAGTGACGGGTGCACCCTGGAACGGCATTGCGGGATTTAAAAGCGTACTAATAGCGCTGTCCGACAGGCTGATGACAGGCGCGCTGCCCGCGGTGAAAGGCATCGTAAACTTCAGCCGGTTCAGGCGGCCGGCCGGAGCCCCAGGATCAAGGCCCTCTACCAGGCCAAAATACACCATATCGTCCACATAGTTACGGTCCCAGTCGGCGGCTGTCGGGTCACCAAGAAAACTGTTTGCAAGTCCGGTATCAAGCCCGGTCTGGAGGCCATCCGTTGCGCTGTCCATATCGACAAATTCCCGGGCGACGAGATCATAGACGAACAAATGCGCATTTTGATGGCTGACACCGCGAGTCAGGGCGTCACGGCGCGTCGCGTCGTCGATACCCGCGGGCCCGGAGCCAAATACCAGATACCATGCGTCTTCATTTTCGTTGAATAAACCGGTGGTCAAATCTTCTAACCGGCCCTTTACCAGAGTAGGTACAACGGTGGTGTAACCCAGTTTGGGGTCGGTAATCTCCGCCAGGAGTTCAGGCGGCTGTTCCGGGTCCGTGATATCCAGAACCACGTAGGCCGATCGACTGGTGAAATCGTTGGCTCCGTCGCCATCAAGATCGAGACTGATGTCTCCACCCCCGAAGCGGAAACCGACGACGAGGATGGTTCCCCACCCCCCCGGATGAGTGTCGTCCGGCTCAAAAATGTTGACATCATAAACTCGAGGTTCACCATCGACGTAAAAAGCGTGCTGATAGTTGTTTTCCCCTAGCCAACGCAAGTGGGGCAAGAGGTTACGCGGCACATAGGCCCACATCTCGGCACCTAGATCATACTCTACCAGGTTTTCACCTGTGACCGGATCGGTAGCCGCAGTGGCAAAGCTGGAGCTCCCTTGCTGGTAAAAACCGGCGTTAAAAGCATGCAACATGCCATCATTGGCGCCGGCATATACCACCTGGCGACGATCGAGGTAGCGGTTGCGAAATTCCGTATAACTGCCATCCCGGTAGTCAATATCGTAGCCGTCTCCCGGTCGCCCCACGATGACCGGCGAGGAGTGCACTATATCCCCCAGCCGCCATACGCTGAATGCTGAGTCGCCTTCGAAGTTTACCGTTCGCGAGCGCTTGTTCGGTTGTTCATCGGAGCCGCGAATGAAGTTGATCAGTGAAGCGGCCTCGGTTTCCTCGACGCCCAGAATGCGATAACGCCCATCGCTGGCAAATTCGTCTGGCACGAAGTCGACCACTTCGCCAGCATCAACCTGGCCGTCCGGCCCGGTACCATCAGCCTCAGGTAGATCCATCCAGGTGAATATGTGTCGCCCTACACTGCCCGCGTAGGCCCGTTGGTTGACAACCTGGGCATCACTGAGGTCTGCCAGCCAGTCCTTGGCATCCCAGATGGGTTCGATGGAGGTAAAAGGTACTGTTGCCGCCACCGAGCCGTCCGCATTAAGGCGCTGCACCACGGTGTTCTCGCCGTCATAAAACAGGTTGATGACGCTGTCTGATGGATCGAGAACACCATCCTGGTTACTGTCCTCGCGCAGATTGAGATCATCGTCGAGAAAGAGCGCATGCAAGCCACCCACCCAGTTGACCTCGTTGAGATTTGCCCCTGGTTTTTTGTAGGAAGGGAAATAGTAAGCCTGGAAAGTGGCCCCCACGCCATCCCGGCGCTCCAGGGTCACCGCAACCGATGTTCCCGAAGCCGCTTGTTTTTGAATCAGGGTGACGATGTTGTTTAACCGCTTCGCCAGTTGACCAGGGTTGCGCACCGGGAAGTAGGCATCAGGCAAGCCGTCCGGGTTGGGGTTCCCGTCCAGATCCATGATGTCCCACTCTTCGGTGACCGTTGGCAGGTCCTTGCTGTCACTTCCGGAAAAATTGCCGTACTTGGCAGCGTACCAGAGCGGGTTTTCGAGGAACTCCGCCTCCGAGGCGCCGGCCGTCAGCAACGTCGGGTCGGACCACACCATGCGACTCTGTGCCGTCGCGTCACAGGCCCCCGGCAACAGGCAAGTGTAGTTGCTACCCCCGGGCCTGAAAGCATTGAAAACGATGCCATCGTTGAGAGTACCACCCACTATGGCGCCAAAACGCAGGTCGAACCCTGCATAGGCCTGGGGAACTGACACCCTCACCTGCAACTCGCTTGCTGCGGCAGTGGTCAACCACTCCTTATAATTGACGAGCTGACTGGTATCAACCGCACCGGAATATTGGCACTCAGTTATCGCCGCATTACCGGTGGCTGTACACACCTCTATCGTAGCAAGACCGTCAAGGTCATAGTCGAACCCCCACAGGGAGTCTTCCCAGGCAATATCAATGCGCGTGTAGAACTCGGTTTTCTCAACCACGGTGGCGTTGATGATGGAGCAGTCGGACCAATCACCAGCTCCGGCGGGCGTTGATTGACAGGCCGGAACCACACCGATGGTGTCGCCGCTCTGGGTAGTAAAGGAAAAGCTTGGCAGGGTTTCAGCCAAGGCGATGGTATAGGTATCGACATTCTGGATGTCAGGCAAAGCATTGCCCGGCCGCAGATCCGTGGTCTGTGCATAGGACGCCAGGCCGGCAAGACCGTAGCTACCTTCAAGGGATGGCATCTCCGGGCAGATACCCAGAACATCACTGAAGTTGCCCACCTCTTTCGCGGTACAGGAGTTGTCGTTGGCATTACCATCGACATTGCCCACAATCGCGTAACTGCCCACAAGGCCCTCGTTCACCCCAATGGCGTCAGTCTTGCTATTGATGTCGTCGACGCTGGTAATCCCCGGTAATCCGCTTACGGCATCCAGTTCATCGGCATCAAACGAGTTGAGGCCAGTCGACATCACGATAATGGAGCATTTCGCACAGGGCTCCTCCGTTGATAAGGGGTCACTCCAGGGTTCGCTGACCATGCCCTTGAGGTAATCACTGTCGTCATCGGCGCTGAACTGGTCGATGGGCGCGTTGCCGTTGGCTGCAAAATAGCGCAACGCTTCCATGTACATCTCAGCCAGGGGGTTACCCCAGTCCTTGCAACTGCGATTGCCAGTGGGGTTGGATTTGTAGGTGGGTATTTTGATGCCGGGTATATCGCAATCCGCGTAGGTAAAGTTATTGCTGTAGTCCCAGCCGGCAATACGCATGCTGTCGAGGGTCTGAATGATCCCGCCGGAAAAACCGCTGTCATCGAGATAACGAAAACGCCCGTTGCTCAGGTCGATCTCGTCGTCGTCAGGGTCGCTGTTACCGGCCAGCGCGGTAATGTTTCGCCTCAGCACACCACCGCTCATTTTTTGCCCGTGGGTACCGCTCATCAAACCAAACTGAATAGTGCCGTCTTCGCTGTTTTCCTGAAGCACCCCGACCGGTTTGTAAACTGGCGTGTCGCCGTATGCGCGACAATAGTCTTCAGTTCCGATCAGGGATGCAACATTGGCATCCAGCCCGTCGACACAGGACTGGACCCGAACGATGACTTCTGTACCGGAGGCGGGACGGTCCACTTCGCCACTTGCCGATGTTTCGCCCTGGTAGACACACTGGGCTCTTTCGGTAACTGACCACAGGGGAAAGCCACCGTCGGCAATACGCATCACCGGTGGATTAACACTCTCGTCGACATCCTTACTCAAACCTGTGGCCAGGGTGACATTACACAGGCTGATGGTGTCGTAGTCATAGGGTGTGTAGTTGGCAACATCACCTTCATAAACCTTGACGAAGGCGTGAGCATCGTTGGGCAAATAGGTACGCTGAAGGACAGTCTCGTCAGCCGTATCCAACGACCGCTTGCCGCCGTAGAAAACCCGTCGGACAATGTCCATGCGCGTCATACTGGCCCAGTTGAGGAAGTTCCCACTCCAGTTGCCATTGCACTGGTGGCCGCTAACGACAGCACCGGCGGGTTCGAACCGGCCATTGCTATCGCTGTAGTCATAGCACACACCACTATGAAAATAGCCGTAATAATCGAAGTCATCGTTGTATGTGGTATCCAGCTCTCCATCGCCATCCAGATCGGTGTAGTCGGTATAGGCCTTGAAGTACAGCTGATGGTCGTTGGAAAGCAACAACATAACTCGCGCCGGTGCCGCACTTTGCAGCAGGGGCGGCGCCGCGATGAAGTCTTCCGCTGTCTGGGACCACAACAACGCCGAAAAAGTACTGGTCGCCGCGGCAACTGCAGCCAGCAGCAGCGGATATTTGCGACTGTTATTGTTCACCGTATTTTGCTGGTAGACGGCCATGACAACACCTCGATCCTGTTTAGCTAATGCCTGAAAAAACGATTATTCGGTACGCTTGTAGGTACTTTGCAGCATGGCCTCAACACGGCCTGAATTACTCATACCGCGGGCAGTTATCCGAAATATCTGGGCGTAGTTACTGTCGCTCAATTCAACAGTGGGGTCTGCTGCCGTAAAGCAGCGAAACTCGACGATATAACGAACGTCGTTAGCGTAACCGTCAATTGAAGTTGTTAAATGTAGGGACGTATCGTCCCATACATTGAGAAAAGTCAGGTCGCTTCCCGATTCTCCGGTCTCCCAGGGGCTGGTAGTCGGGGGCTCCACTGCAGGAGAGTTGGAGTCGTCAACGCCTTTACATTGCTTAACCTCGTCGCCATCGCGCCAGATACCCTGGAAACAGCGCCCGCCCGCACAATCCGGCTTGTAACAATCGCTGCCGCTGCACTCGAAGTAAAAATTGTCCAGCTCGGCGAGATTATCGACGTTGTCATTGACATTCTCCTCGACCACGCGCAGAGCCGCCTCCGCGGCTTCAAACGCCTGTTGCCGGTCACGGCTGGCGTTGGCCATTTTGAGCTGCATACCGGTGGACTCCATGGTGGCCACGCCGGCAACAGTCACCAGTACCAGAATCACCAGGCTGACAATCAATGCCACCCCCTGCTGTTGCTTGACTCTCAGATTCACTGCCCTGTCTCCCATTAGCCGGCCCCGATATTGCGAAGGCGCACGGTCTTGCTGACTTGCTGGCGCAATACCCTATCGTTATAGGATTGGCCCTAGTAATCGTCGTTCTCACCGGCAAAGGGATAACCGACATATTTAACGTCTCCCTCGCCCTCCCGGGTGTCGCCAAAGCCCCGCATCAGCAGCATCACCCGGACACTCACCACCTGCTTCCACTCATCGGCAGCCGCATCGATTTCGTCAGCACTGACGTAGCCATTGGCAAGCCCATCGCCCTCGGTATCGATGCCGTATAGCAATTGCATATCCTCAACACCCATGGCTATTTCGTCCGTGCCACCGCCACATCACCATCGCTCTGCCACTGTACCGAACCCGATAGAGCGCCGGCTGGGTAGTCATCCGCACCGGAATTGCCAATAAAATACCCAATGGCGGCAAAGCGCATCAGGAACGCACCCAGGACCATAAGCCAGGCCACCGGGGGAAGGATAATCATCATCACAGGTAAAGGACTCGGTCCAGCGCACTGCCTTGGTACAATTCCCTGGAGATACCGCACCGCCAGCATTGTGGACAAACTGGACGTTGGTGCCACCCGATACGGCCCGGTCATCTGCATCAGGCCGACATCCTTGCAGTCTTCACTCACCGCCAGGGCCAGGTCGCCCACCTCCAGGGGGTTATTGCGCGAGAGCTTAAACTGGGCGGATTGCTGAGCATGGGAAACCACGGTCAGGTCCAGGCCATCGATCGGCGCCACGAAAAATCACCGCATCCGGCAGGAAATCCTCATTGCCGAGCAAAATTGCTGTTGTTCTGCCAAAGTGTCGCTGATGCCAGTCAGACTTCGGGAAAGGAGTCCTCGTCGCCACCTTCGTAACCGCTGCACGCCCTCCAGGCTTAACCAATTATCATCGCCGGGCAGTGAAGCGAATTGGCAAATGTAGTCATCACCCTCCCCGGCGACACTCATATTGGCCGCACAACCCCAGTAGCCAGACCAACGAATATCCCGCGCCAGCCGTCTCCAAGCGCGTATCGCGCGTTCTCCTGCACGTAGGCAACATCGTCCGACCAGGCGTTGTTGCGCTGGTTGGTCAACATGGACTGCATCACTCCGGCAAGGATGATCACCCCGATCACCATCGCCACCAGCACCTCGACAAACGATATACCGCCCTGATAACGGGCTGTTGAATAGCCAAGCCTGCTCATAGTGTGGTCTCCAACTGGTAGGTATAGGTCTCGCCCTGGAAAAACTGGATCTGCACCGTGACCGGCACCAGATTGCCCGGCGCCGCCCCGATCTCGACTCGACCATCTCCCTGGGGCAACACGTTCAAAATTGCGCCTTCCACTGAAACAGGTCAGCGGCTGCCATTTCAGTGTCACTGCATGCGCTACGATGCTGTCACAGTAACCGGCGCTGTCATCGCCCGATTCCTCAAAGTCGATGCTGTAGCTATCGATAGCAGTCTGGTTAGAACGAATCCGCTCCACGATATCCTCGGCCATAAACATCGCCTGGGACTGCAGGTAGCCGGCCTGATTCAGTTGCAAGCCCCTGGCCTGCATCACCAGGATACCGAGCAGTCCTATTGCCAAAACCAGCAATGCCACCAGCACTTCAATCAGGCTGAAGCCCGCTTGCTGCGTTGTTGTCGGTTTCTTTCTTAACATGACGGTCTCCGCTGCTTACGGGCAGGTAGTAATAACTTTCGAACGCATGGCACGACCGCTGCGGGCCAGCATCACGGTACGGCCCGATGCCTTGTCAGCATCACTGCAGAACAAGAAATCGCTGGCATCGTCGGTAAAACCCTGATTGTCGAAGCTGATGCTGGTCACGGCAGGCGTTGGCGCTATAGTTACGGCGCCCTCGAGAGCGACATGGCGACGCAGTATTTCGTCGCATCGACCACGCCATCGCTGTCCTGGTCAACGAAAATCACCCAGCCGCTGTGCCATGTTTCGTCACAGGAAGGACTATCACACTGGCATCGTCGCTGGGGCACATGATAACCACGCGTGACTGGTTGACCGCCTCGTTGCGGGCAAATTGAGTGCCGATTTTGAATTCACGGGCCTGATTCACCACAAGCGACCGTCCGGTATTGATATTGGGGATGGCAATTGCCAGCACTGTGGCGAGAATGGCAATGGTGATCAGCAACTCTACCAGGGTAAAACCGGCGGCACGCAGGGGAATCGATCTGATTGGTTTTCGCTTCATGGCTTTCCGCAATAATCCACTATGACTGCATTGCAGTTTAATAGAGATATCGCGATAGCTCGTGCCCTTGCGGATAAACGGCACGAAAAGCGGATAAACAGCGCTCTAAAGTGGAGAAATGTGAGCTGCTTAACTTAGCAAGCGGGCGCCCGGCACCGTTGTGGAGTCAGGCCGTTTGTAGTGGGTCCCAACCCTGTGGAGCAGCGGGAGCTGTTCGTTTCTTTCCGACGATGCTGTCCCACCCGCTAATCCACGGATTGCAGGCGCAACTCCCGGGGCATCGAAAAGGTAATGTTTTCTTCCCGGCCCACCATTTCAACCGGTACCTGGGCACCGAGGTCCCGCAGCCGGGCAATCACCTGCTGCACCAGTATCTCCGGTGCCGAAGCACCAGCGGTGAGGCCGATGCCGGTGACGCCCTCCAACCAGGCCGTGTCGATATCGTCGGCGCAATCGATGAGATGCGCCCGGGCACCCATACGCCGGGCCAGCTCGGCAAGGCGATTGGAATTGGAGCTATTGGGCGAACCGACCACCAGGAACAAATCGCATTCGCTCGCCAGCTGCTTGACGGCATCCTGGCGGTTCTGGGTAGCGTAGCAGATGTCGTCTTTACGCGGCCCGCTGATCGCCGGGAAGCGTTGCCTCAGGGCTTCAATGACCCGGGCCGTGTCATCCATGGAAAGCGTCGTCTGGGTGACATAGGACAGCGCCTCGGGGTGGAGTACTTCCAAGGTCGCGGCCTGCTGCTCGTCCTCCACAAGATAAATCGCACCGCCCTCGCTGTCGTCGTACTGTCCCATGGTACCGACGACTTCAGGGTGACCCCGGTGGCCTATCAGCACACACTCCCGCCCCTGGCGACTATAGCTCGCCACCTCCATGTGCACCTTGGTCACCAGCGGGCAGGTGGCGTCAAACACCCGAAGCTGGCGCCTTTTGGCCTCCGCCCTCACCGCCTGGCTGACGCCATGGGCGCTGAAGATGACAATGGAATCGTCTGGCACCTCGATCAATTCATCGACGAAAACCGCCCCGCGCTGACGCAGGTTTTCCACAACGTAACGATTGTGGACGACCTCATGGCGCACGTAGATTGGCGCCCCGAATTTATCCAGCGCCCGGTTCACGATTTCAATCGCGCGGTCGACACCCGCACAAAAACCCCGGGGATTGGCAAGCTTGACTTCAATGACGGGTTTGGCTGTATTCATATCAATTCACTTCGAGAATGTGCACCTGGAATACCAGGTCGCGCCCCGCGAGGGGATGGTTGAAGTCCACGGTTACCTGGTTGCCTTCGATACGGCTGACAACGCCCGGCAGCTCGTTGTTCGCGGCATCGGCGAAAGAAACCACCAGCCCCTCCTCGAGCGCCAGGCCGGTAAAACGCGAGCGACTGAACTGCTGTACGTTGGCTTCATTATACTGACCGAAAGCGTCGTCCGCGGCTATCGCGAACTCAGCCTTGTCGCCGGCCTTTAGGCCCAACAGGTGGCGCTCAAAACTTGGCAGCAGATTGCCATCGCCCATGGAAAACCGCGCCGCCTCCGCGTCGAAATTACTATCGACAACCTCGCCATTGTCGAGCTTGAGGGCAAAGTGCAGAACGATATCGGCGTTTTCGGTGATGCTCCCAGCGATCATCTGGCGCTCTCCTCCTCGTCGTGCTGTAAAAACATATCGATGATCAACAGCCCCGCACCGCAGCAAATGGCGGCATCGGCAATATTAAAAGATGGCCAGTAGTAGTGCTGGTAGTGCCAGGAGATGAAATCGATAACATGGCCAAGCATCACCCGGTCATAGAGGTTGCCTATGGCGCCGCCCAGAATCAACGCCAGGCCAAGCCCAAGCACCCGTTGACGGGTACCCAGGCGCCAGATCCAGATGGCTATGACCACTGAAACCACGGCGGCGATCGCCGTAAAAAACCAGCGCTGCCAGCCCCCCGCTTCACTGAGAAAGCTGAACGCAGCACCGCGATTGTAGGCCAGCGTCAGGTCGAACCAGCCAGTGACCTCGCGGGCCTCGCCATAGCTCAGCCGGGCATCCGCCAGCCGCTTGGTCCATTGATCCAGTAGTATCACCAGCAAAC
Source organism: uncultured Gammaproteobacteria bacterium (assembly GCA_963751595.1). Classification (GTDB taxonomy): domain Bacteria; phylum Pseudomonadota; class Gammaproteobacteria; order Pseudomonadales; family JAHEGP01; genus JAHEGP01. The sequence goes on along the minus strand of CAVVVC010000012.1, from coordinate 298,375 downwards.
TCACGCCATACCAGTACCACGCCATGGTCGCGGTCCTCATGCGAATTCGCGCCGTTCACCGGCGCCCTCGATATTGTCGATGCAACGCTCGCACAACTGCGGATGCGAGGCGTTGCTGCCGACATCCCCACGCTGATGCCAGCAACGCGCGCATTTGGCATGCGTCGAAAGTTTCACCTCTACGCGCAGGCCTTCCACTTCGGTCGTAACCGCCTTATCGGGAGCCTCTGACAGCGGCGCCAGGCTGGCATCCGAGGTGATGAGTAGGAAGCGCAATTCCTCGCCCAGCATCGCCAGCGACTGCAGCAAGGCGTCGTCGCAATACAGCACCACTTCGGCACTCAGGCTACCTTTTACCTTGCCGGCGGCACGCTGCACTTCCAGTTCCTTGTTCACCGCGGTTTTTACCGCCATGGCGCGTTGCCAGTACTCCCGGCCCATGGGCTCGTCGCCGCCGAGCATCCCAAGGCGGTCGTACCATTCCTCCAGCAGCACCGATTCACTCCGCTCTCCGGGGAGGAACTGCCAGATCTCATCCGCGGTAAAACTCAGGATGGGCGCCAACCAGCGGACCAGTGCTTCACCGATGTGAAACAGTGCGGTCTGCGCCGAGCGCCGGGCCAGGCTATCGGCCCTGGTTGTGTACTGTCGATCCTTGATGATGTCGAGGTAGAATCCGCCCATATCCACCACGCAAAAGTTGTGCAGCTTCTGGTAGATGGTATGAAATTGATAGCCAGCGAAGGCTTCTGCAATATCCCGCTGCAGCAGCGCAGCACGATCCACTGCCCAGCGATCGAGGGCGAGCATCTGGTCATTGGCAACGGTGTGCTGCGCCGGGTCAAAACCGTTCAAATTGGACAGAAGGAAACGGGCGGTATTGCGGATGCGCCGATAGGAATCGGCGGTGCGCTTGAAAATCTCGTCGGAAACCGTCATTTCGTGACGATAATCGGTGGCCGCTACCCATAATCGCAGGATGTCCGCCCCCAGGGTTTTCATGACCTGCTGGGGCGCTATCACATTGCCCAGCGACTTCGACATCTTGCGGCCTTCGACATCGACCGTGAACCCATGGGTCAACACCTGGCGGTAAGGCTGGTTGCCGTTTATCGCAACAGCCGTGAGCAGCGATGACTGAAACCAGCCGCGATGCTGGTCGGAACCCTCGAGGTAGAGGTCGGCGGGATAGGCCAACTGGGGATCGGTTTTCAGGACGCAGTTGTGGGTTACGCCCGAGTCAAACCAGACATCCAGGGTGTCGCTCACTTTCTCGTAATGCTGCGCCTCATCACCCAGCAATTCCGTCGCATCGAGATTAAACCAGGCATCGATTCCCTCACTTTCCACACGCTGTGCCACCGCTTCGATCAGGCTCGGGGTTTGCGGATGCAGCGCGCCGGTATCGACCCGGGTGAACAGGGCAATCGGGCTTCCCCAGGTGCGTTGACGTGAAATACACCAGTCGGGCCGGCCCTCCAGCATGCCGTCGATTCGCGCTTTGCCCCAGCCGGGCTGCCAGTCGACCTGCTCCACCGCAGCGAGGGCCTTCTTCAGCAGACCGCCCTGCTCCATGCCTATGAACCACTGCGGGGTGGCGCGGAAGATAATCGGCGTTTTGTGGCGCCAGCAGTGGGGGTAACTGTGCCGGTAGGGAGCACTGTGCAGCAGCATTCCGTTCTCGCGCAGCCGCTGTACGATCATATCGTTAGCCGCATTGACATGAATACCGGCGAACAGCGGCGTGTCGGGGAGAAAAACGCCGTTGCCCCCAACCGGGTTATAGACCTCCAGGTCATAGGCCTCTCCCACCGCGAAGTCGTCCTGCCCATGGCCGGGCGCCGTGTGCACCGCACCCGTACCACTTTCGGTGGTGACGTGGTTGCCGAGTATCAGCGGGACACTGCGCGGATAAAACGGGTGTTGCATCAACAACCCTTCCAAGGCCTGACCCCGGGCAGCAGCAACGACCTGGTAATCATCGATTGCCCATCGACGGGCCACGGAGTCGAGGAGTTCACCCGCTACCACCAATGCCCAGGGGCTTCCCTGGTGCTCGACAGTAAGCAGTTGATAGTCCATCTCCGGATTGAGGGCCACCGCCATATTGGCGGGCAAGGTCCAGGGAGTGGTGGTCCAGATGACGACCGCTGCCTTGTCCGGCAGGCTGTCTGCGCTTACTCCGAAGGCTGCAGCCAGGGCCGCGGTATCGAGCAGTGGAAACAACACATCGACCGAAGTGGAGGTTTTTTCCTCGTACTCGACCTCGGCTTCGGCCAGCGCCGATCCACAATCCATACACCAGTGCACCGGCTTGAACCCCTGGTGGAGATGCCCGTTGGCGGCAATTTGCCCCAGTGAGCGAATCACGTCAGCTTCGAACCGGTAGTTCATGGTCAGATAGGGTTGCTGCCATTGGCCCAACACCCCGAGACGGATAAAGTCTTCGCGCTGCGCGTCAACCTGGGTCGCGGCGTAGGCCCGACACCGCTTTCGAAATTCCTCGGCGCTCACCTTATGGCCGGCCTTGCCGACTTTTTTCTCTACGTTGAGCTCGATCGGCAAGCCATGACAATCCCAGCCCGGCACATAGGGCGCGTCGAAGCCGTCGAGGGTCTTGGCCTTGACGATGATGTCCTTGAGAATCTTGTTGACGGCATGACCGATATGGATTGCCCCGTTGGCATAGGGGGGACCGTCATGGAGGATGAACTTTGCCCGCCCCTTGCGCTGCTCCCGAATGCGCTGGTACAGATTGCTCTCCTGCCACTGCTTGACGCGGGCGGGCTCCCGCTGCGCCAGGTTGGCCTTCATCGGAAAGTCAGTCTGGGGCAGATTGAGCGTATGTTTGTAATCAGCCATTTATAGTTTCCAGTATTGCATTGCGGATACGTTTATCTGCCGCCTGCAGACCAGGCAGCGGCTCGATATGACGATTAGTCGAGCCCGAACCAGGCACGGCTGGTTTCGATGTCGGTGCGAATATGCTGCTCAAGCTCCGTCAGTGAGGCGAATTTACGCTCGTCTCGAATCTTGTGCTGGAACACCACGGTGATTCTCTGGCCGTAAATTTCGCTGCCAAAGTCGAACAGGTGCACTTCCAGGATGGCCTTGCTGCGGTCCTCTACCGTGGGGCGAACCCCCACATTGGCAACGCCTAAATAGGGCTTTATACCAATGCCGTCGATTTGCACCGCATAGACGCCGGAAATGGGCGACTTCATCCGCAGCAACTCGACATTGGCCGTGGGGACACCGAGGGTTCTGCCCAACTGCCGACCGTAACATACCCTGCCGGACAAGCTGAACGGCCTGCCCAGCAAACGCTCGGCCATGGTAAAGTCGGCTACTGCCAGTTGGTCGCGGATCCGCGAGCTGCTCACCCGCTCGTCGTCGACCAGTACCGAGGGGGTATCGACCACCTCGAAACCATATTGCTTGCCCGCCCTCACCAGTGACTGCGCATCTCCCTGGCGACCCGCGCCAAACCGCAGGTCATCGCCGACAACCACGTGCTTGATACCCAGTCCCTCGACCAACACCGAGCTGACAAAGGCCTCGGCGCTGACATTGGAAAAGGCTTCGTCAAACCGGATTCGTAATACCCGATCGACACCACAGGCCTCAAGCGCCAGCCATTTCTCCCTGAAGGTCATCAACCTAGCCGGCGCCTCGTCCGGGGCAAAGAATTCCCTCGGCAGGGGCTCGAAACAGATGACCACTACCGGCAGATCCAGCCTTCGTCCCTGGGCCACGAGACTTTCCAGCAGCCTCTGGTGCCCAAGGTGCACGCCGTCGAAAGCGCCGATGGTACCGACGCAACCGCGATGGTGCGGCTTCAGGTTGTACAGTCCGCGGATCAATTCCATGTCGACAGGGGGAACCAGGCAAAAATAAGCGCTGGATTATACCTTAGACCGACCCTAGCGCCTACAGGCCGGCCCGGAACTGCCGGGGGCGTATACCCAGCAGCAGCAGCGCCCCCGCGTAGACCATCAGACCGGCACCACAGATAGCGCCAAGCTGCAAACCACGCTGCCACCACTTGAGCCCGGCCCAGGCCTCCAGGTCCGCTCCAAGCCATAGCAGCACCAGGCCCATCACCGCAGTGGCCGCGATGATTCGCAGCAGGGTCGCTGCAAATCCCGGATTAAAACGAAACGCCCCGTCGCGCAACAAGCCCCTCCACAACAGGCCGGCATTGAGATAGGCCGCCATTGAAGTCGCCAGCGCCAGCCCGAGATGGCCGACATTGAAATACAAGTACAAGGGCACCACCAGTGCCACGTTAAACACCATATTCGCCACCATGGCGATAATGCCGATGCGTACCGGGGTGGTGGTATCCTGACGGGAGAAATAACCCGGGGCGAGTACCTTGATCAGCATGAATGCCAGTAAGCCCAGCGCATAAGCCTGGAGACTGTAGGATGCCATCTCGACATCGGTCGGCGTCATCTTGCCGTACATGAAGATGGCCGCCAGCATGGGTTTCGCCAGAATAACCAGCGCCATCATCGCCGGAATACCGATCAGCATCACACATCGCACCGCCCAATCCAGGGTCTGCGAGAAAGCATCGGCATCGGCACCGGCGTGCTTACGCGACAGACTGGGCAAGATCACGGTCGCAATGGCAATCCCGAATACCCCCAGGGGAAACTCTACCAGCCGATCCGAGAAGTAGAGCCAGGAAACGCTGCCGGTTGGCAAAAAGGATGCAATCACGGTATCCAGCAGCAGGTTGATCTGGCTGACCGAGACGCCAAACAGTGCCGGAATCATGAGTTTGATCACCTTGCGCACGCCCTCGTCCGAGGTGTCCCAGTGGGGTCGGGGCAGCACACCAAGGCGCATCAATGCAGGCAGTTGAAACAGTAGCTGGGCAAGTCCCGCCACGAACACACCCCAGGCCAGTGCATAGGCCGGCTCCGCCATGTCTGGCGCGAACCAAAGCGCAGCCCCGATCAACGAGAGGTTGAGCAGTACCGGGGTAAAAGCCGGGATCGCGAAGCGCCCCAGGCTGTTCAGCAGGGAGCCGGCAAAACCCGTCAACGAAATGAAGAACAGATAGGGAAACGTGATCCGAATCAGTTCGGTGGTCAACTCATACTTGTCGGGACTGGAATAAAACCCCGGGGCGAAAACCATGGCTACCAGGGGCGCACCCACTATCGCCAGGGAGACAAAGATCAGTAGACTGCCCCCCAGGGCCGCTGCCACCCGATCCGCCAGGTGACGCATGCCGGCGATGCCTCCCCGGGTCTGGTACTCAGCCAGGACTGGAACAAAAGCCTGTGAAAAAGCGCCCTCGGCAAACAGGCGGCGAAAAAAATTGGGAATCTTGAAGGCGACAAAAAATGCGTCGGCATTACCCGCCGCACCCATGACCACCGCCAGGCATACATCGCGCACCAAACCCAGAACCCGGGAGATGAGCGTCATAAGGCTGACGACCATGCTCGAGCGCAGCAGGGTCTGAGCTTTGCCCGGCACGGGCTCAGGTGACTCCAACAGGAATACCTCTTTCGGTTTTCGAAGCCCCGGCACCATCCCGCAACAAGGTCGGATCAGCCACCGCTCAGCGCCACCCGCGCGAGGGGTAGATAACGACCACAGGCAGGCTGCGGCAGGCTCTGGTAAAGGGTGATTGCCTGCACCCGCAGGATGCCCTCGATGGGCCGCCTGCCAGCCCTTGAGGCGCGATCGGGGATTGCCCGCTGCCGATGCCCGCCCCGGGCCAGGGTAATATGCGGGAAATAGTCGCGAGGGCACTCCCCCGGCAACCAGCCCGCCACGGCATTTTGCAGTTCCGCCTGCAAATCGCGCAGCTGCGGCCGGTTTTCGACATTCGCCACCAGCGCCCGGGGGTGGTATTTCGAGGGGAGCAGACTGCTGCCATGGATCCGACATCTGAACGGCGCGTGCCGCGAGCCAATCGCTGCCAGGCCGGCGAGGACCTCGGCCACCGCCGACGGCGGCTGGCGGCCGAGAAATACCAGGGTCAAATGGTAGTCCCGGGGCTCGACCAGGCGCATACCCGGAGCGCGACAATTGCGCTCGCGTCGGCTTTGCGGTGCCAGCCGGGACGCCAAATCCGCACCCAGGCCGACACCGACGAACAGGCGCATCAAAGCCACTGCTCCAGCAACGAGGATTTGTTTAGCTGCAGCCACTGCAAGGCGAGCATGGTGTGGGCATTGCTGACACTCGCGTCGTTCAGCAGTGCCATTGCGGCATCGTAAGACATGATATGCACGCGAATATCCTCGCCCTCGTCTGCGACCCCGTAAATACCCCCGGCACCTTCAGTGGAAACCCGGCCACAGTAAAGGTGGAAATACTCGGAGCTGCCCCCGGGACTGGAGTAGTAGCTGGCAACCCGCACCAGCTCTTCGATTTCACAGCCGGACTCCTCCATGGTTTCCCGGCGCGCCACCTGCTCCGGCGTCTCGCCGGGCTCAATAATGCCCGCCACCAGTTCAAGCAGCCACGGGTGGCGCCCGGAGGGTATCAGACCCACCCGGAATTGCTCTAACAATATGATGCTGTCGCGCCTGGGATCGAACAGCAACACCCCGACGCACTCATCGCGCACAAACACCTCCCGACGCAAGGGGGCTGACCAGCCGCCGGCGAAAAGGGTGTGGCGTAATTGCAAAGTTGTTATCCGGAAGAATCCCTTGAAGGACAGCTCCTCATGCAAAATCTCGTACTCTTGACTCGCCATAAGCAAAAACTCAACGCGTGCGGCGTATGTGCCAGTGAACCTCAGTGGCATACTTGTCGACCAACTCGACTACCCCGAATATCAGGGCAAACAGGGCCATGCGCACCAGTACACCGTTATCGGTCTGGCGGAAGATCGCCAGATTGGGATTTTCGTTGAGGTCGTTATCGAGCTCGCTCGCTCCCTGACGGGAGTCCCGGGGCAGCGGATGCATAATCACAGTATTGGGCTCACAGAACCGCGTGTAGAGCGCCTGATTCAGGCGATACTGGCCACGGTAGATGGAAGCCTCCTCCGGGGTCGAGAATCGCTCCTCCTGAATGCGGGTGGAGTAGGCAATGTCGACATTGGCGATACTTTGCTCCATCCGGTCCGATTCTGTCACCCGGTGCCCTGCCGCGCGCAGGCCGTCGACGATGTCAGCGGGCATTTGCAGTTCCTGCGGTGAAATCAGGGCGAGGGTGATATTGTCGAACAGACCCAGCAACTTGCAAAGTGAGTGCACGGTACGGCCGTGGCGCAGGTCGCCGATAAGGGCTATGCGCAGGCCGTCGAGGTTGCGACCGGTGGTTTTCAACTCCTTCTGAATGGTGTAGAGATCCAGCAGCGCCTGGCTGGGATGCTCGTTGGCGCCATCGCCTCCGTTGATTACGGGCACCCGACTGGCCGCCGCAAATTCCGCAACCGAACCGGCCTGGGGGTGGCGCATGACAATGGCATCACTGTAACCACTGATTACCCGCGCCGTGTCGTAGAGGGATTCGCCCTTGGCGATCGCGGTATGTTCGAACCCGGTGGTTTCCCTCACCTCGCCGCCAAGCAGGTTAAACGCACAACCAAAGCTGACCCGGGTGCGGGTGCTGGGCTCAAAAAACATGCTCCCGAGGATGGCACCATCCAGCACCTTGGTCAGTTTTTTGCGCTGGGCGTAGGGCTCCATCCGGTCCGCAACGCTGAACACTCGCAAGATATCCTCGCGCTGGAACTGTTCAATACTGACGATGTGGGCACCGGCAAAGTTCACGCAACATCTCCTCTCATGATAGACATCAGGCCGGACATCCCATGGGCTGCGCCAGCTCTCGACTGTAGTCTTCCAGATCAAGCAAAATGGCACGCTCCCCCGCTTGCAAGGACGGATTCGCCAGCATCTTGCTGATCAATTTCAGGTAGTCGTCCAGCACCAGCGGGGCACCGGCCGCCGGGTCCCTCAGGCGGGATTGTCGCCACTCCTCCCATTGGGCCCATTCGTCGGCAGACAAGCTTTCCGGGTAGTTGCGCGCCCGATAGCGGAACAACAACGGTGCCAGACGGGGGTCCTGAAAGGGCCAGGTTTGCTGGGCAAGCATCATCGGGGTCGCACCCCGCAAACGCTCCATCATGCGCCGATCAGCATCGCTGATAAAGCCTGCGTACAACATCGTTTCCGGGTCGTCGTGTTCCCATTGGGGAGGCGCTTCGAAAACGGCTCGCAGCTTCTGGGCCGCCAGTGCCGCCTGGGAAGCCAGTTGCGACCGGTTGCGGGCACATTGGTCGAGATCGATACCGAGGCGCTGGTAGCCGGCTCCATCGAGGATTTTTGGCGTCACCACCATGGGGCTGCGATTGAGATGCACGGTCTTGACCGCCACCCGCTCAACGCCGTCCTCCAAATCGCTACGACGACTGAAAATCCTCCGCTGCAATTCCTCCACCGGCAGATTTATCAGGTCGGTCGGGTCCTGGCTCAGGTCGAAAACCAGCACGCCGTTGGCGTTTTTCGGGTGTGCCAGTAGTGGCAGCACCAGGGCCGCACAACCGCGCCTGGCCGGATAGCGGGAAGAAATATGCAACACCGGCTGCGCTGCCGACGGATTCAGGTGGCGGGCAACGTTCTGCTTGCGCCGCAGGCCGTAGGCGTAGTCGTACAAGCGGGGCTGACAGCGCTTGATAAGACGCGCCAGGGCAATGGTGGCTTCGACGTCGGCAAGCGCATCATGGGCCCTGCCGTGGCCGATACCATTGGCCGCCGTCAGCCGTTCCAGCTTGAAAGTGGGCGCTCCGCTCTCCCCCAGCGGCCATTCGATACCGTCGGGCCGCAGGGCATGGCACATCCGCACCACGTCGATCAGGTCCCAACGTGAGTTGCCGTGCTGCCATTCGCGAGCGTAGGGATCGTAGAAATTCCGATACAGCGTATAGCGGGTGACTTCATCGTCGAAACGTATGCTGTTGTAACCGACGCCGCAGGTACCGGGTTGGGCCAGTTCAGCGTGGATTCGACGGATGAACTCGGCCTCGGCAACGCCCTTGCTGCACGCCAACTGCGGCGTAATGCCGGTAATGAGGCAAGCCTCTGGATGGGGCAGAAAATCAGGCGCAGGTCGGCAGTAAAGCTGCAACGGCTCGCCGACGATATTCAGTGCTTCGTCGGTGCGAATACCTGCAAACTGCGACGCACGATCCCGGGCAGGATCGGCGCCAAAGGTCTCATAGTCATGCCAGTAGAGCGTATTCATCGGCCTGGGCCCATTGCATCGCCGAGGCCGCCTACGGACCGGCGCGACCCCGTCCCGGCGGGTCGTTGCGAGCGGCCAGAGCAATTTCCCAAAACACGTAAAGCCGGCAACAGGATTACTTTATCTCCAGCTGCTGGGCTTCGATTCGCTGTCGCCAGTGGGCGGGGCCGGATTGATGTACCGATTCACCTTTGCAGTCAACGGCAACCGTTACCGGCATATCCTCCACGGTAAACTCGTAGATAGCTTCCATCCCAAGCTCCGGGAAAGCCACCACTTCGGCGGCTTTGATCGCCTTGGACACCAGGTAGGCCGCACCCCCTACCGCCATCAGGTACACCGCACCGAATTCCTTGATGGCCTCGATAGCCATTGGTCCGCGCTCGGCCTTGCCGATCATGCCCTGGAGCCCGGTTTCGGCCAGCATGGTTCGGGTAAACTTGTCCATCCGGGTTGCGGTGGTGGGCCCCGCGGGCCCCACCACCTCATCACCCACTGGGTCTACCGGCCCGACGTAGTAGATAAATCGGCCCTTGAGGTCGACGGGCAAGGCTTCGTTATTGGCCAGCATGTCGACCATTTTCTTGTGCGCCGCATCGCGACCGGTCAGCATCTTGCCCGACAACAACAGCGTGTCACCGGGACGCCAGCTCTGGACATCGGCCTCGGTCACCGTATCCAGATTCACCCGGCGAACGCTGTCACCGGGCTCCCAGCTGACGTCGGGCCAGTCGTCCAGCGAGGGTGGCGTCAATACGGCCGGCCCGGAGCCGTCCAGGCTGAAATGCACATGCCGGGTGGCTGCACAGTTGGGTATGACTGCCACCGGCTTGTTGGCGGCGTGGGTGGGATAGTCCGCGACCTTGACGTCCATGACCGTAGTCAGGCCACCCAGCCCCTGGGCACCGATTCCCAGGCGGTTGATTTTGTCGAACAATTCCAGGCGCAGTTCTTCGGCGCGGTTATTTGCTCCCCGGGCCTGCAGTTCCTGGATATCAATGGGCTCCATCAACGCTTGTTTGGCGAGCAGCATGGCCTTCTCGGCGGTGCCGCCGATACCGACGCCGAGCATCCCCGGCGGACACCAACCCGCCCCCATGGTAGGCACCACGCTGAGAATCCAGTCAACCACCGAGTCAGAGGGATTGAGCATGGCAAACTTGGACTTTGCTTCACTACCCCCACCCTTGGCCGCCACATCCACATCGACGGTATCACCGGGAACCAGTTCGTAGTGAATCACAGCGGGGGTATTGTCTTTGGTGTTGCTGCGGGCGCCGTCGGGGTCCGCAAGAATTGATGCCCGCAACAGATTGTCACTGTTGAGGTAGGCCCGGCGCACGCCCTCGTTAATCATGTCGGTGACGCTCATCTCGGAGTCCCACTGCACCTTCATCCCAACCCGGACGAACACCGTGACAATGCCCGTGTCCTGGCAGATAGGCCGATGGCCCTGGGCGCACATCCGCGAGTTGATCAGTATCTGGGCTATCGCATCCCGTGCCGCCTGGGACTCTTCCCGATTGTAGGCTTGCTCCATCGCCTGGATGAAATCAACCGGGTGATAGTAGGAGATAAACTGCAGCGCGTCGGCAATGCTGTCGATAAAATCATCCTGACGTATTACGCTCATGGGCGGGGCCTCCTGTCTGGGCTCGGGTTGAGCTTGATCTCCCCGATCGCGTGACCGATCAGAGCCTGGTAACCGGGCTCGCTGGCCCGGCTATTATTGTGTTTGCAGGGCGTTGACAGCGCTTTGCAGGTCCAGCAGTTTGCGGTTCATCTGGGTTCGATAGCCGTTAAAGGAATCGACCCACTCCTCCGTTGCCGCCAGGCGCTTCTCGATTTGCTGGTCGCTGCTCGATAGCGCACCGGCGTCTACCGTGTATTCTTCCAGTGTCGCCTGCTGGGCGGTCAGTTGTTGACGCAGTTCGGTCAATTGTTCACTGAGCTGGGCATTTGACTCGATTTGGTCCTGCATGGCCTTCAATGACAGATTCGCCTCGGACAGGGCGCTTTCCGTCGCCGCGATCTCTGCTTTGAAGTCGGCATCCGACGCTGTCAGGCTGTCCAGCTTTTTGCGCAGGCTTGCCAGCTCGGTGTCGTGACGAGCGAGCTCGGCACTGGCTTTTTTCCAAACGTTGTCCCAGAGCTTGCGAATTTCGCCATCCATCTCCCGAATCTTGACCTGCATTGCCTCGCTGGACTGGTTGACACTCTCATCGGTCACCGACAGTCGCCCCTCGAGCACTCGCAGCCGGGATGAGGTGTCGTCGAGTTGTTGAAGCGACTGTTGCAGTTGCTGATTCAAAAGGTAGGTCCAGTAGGCCAGCGCTCCAACACCCGCCAGACACAACAGCACCAGCAGCCAGCCGCCTGAACTTTTACGGGCCGGTGGCGGTGATTTCCGGGAGCTGCCGCGACCGCCCTGCCGCTGGGCGATTTCTTCCCGGTCGGGTCTCAGCTGCGGGATGTTGTCGAAGGTATTCTGATCTGAAGACATGGTGCCTGCGTACTCGGCTAGCGTTAACGGTTGATTTTACACCCTTCATCCAAAGCAGCGCGAATTTAATCATAATCTCGACCGATTATTAACCGGGGGGAGAAGCACGAGGCGCTGCAAGACGCTATCATAGCGCGCTGATTTCAGCACCATTACTTATCGGGGGAACGTCACTTGGATTCATTCATATCGATGGACATGGTTTTTCGCTGGAGCCACATGCTGTTCGGCACAGCGTGGATTGGTCTTCTGTATTACTTCAATTTCGTCCAGGCCGAGTATTTCAAGGAAGCGGAACCGTCGGCCAAGGCGGACGCTATGGCCAAGCTGGCACCGCGCGCCCTCTGGTGGTTTCGCTGGGGCGCCCTGTTTACCTTTATCACGGGCCTGGTATTGCTGGTGGGCATTCGCCACAGCCATGGGATCGATGCCTACATCATCATGGGTGCCCTCGCAGGGACGCTGATGTTCCTCAACGTGTGGCTGATCATCTGGCCGCGACAAAAAGTTGTCCTCGGCCTCAAAAGTGGCGATAAAGTGGCCTCTGCCGCCAAGGCCAGCCTGGCTTCCCGCACCAACGTGCTGCTGTCGGGACCGATGGCGCTGGGTATGCTGGGGTCGAGCCATGGCACTGGCGCGGCGAATACCGTTATCGACTCCGCCAATGGCGGCTCCCACCAGTTGGGCCTCGGCCTTATTCTGGTGATCGTCTGCATGCTGGCCATTGAAATCAACGCGCTGGCAGGAAAGCCCGGCCCGATCGCCAGTATCAAGGGAGTGGTTCACATGGCGATTGTGCTAAGCCTTGTTTTCTTGCTGTTTATCCAATACCTTTAGCGGCTTGAATAGTCATGCAGCGACCTTTTCTGCTTTCTCGTAGCCCGGAAGTCCCCGTCAGTAAGCATCCGGCCCGACGCTTGCTGATTGCTCGCGGCTACGATGACGACAATCTTTGTCGTTCACATTCGGACCAATGTTTTGATACCAATCAGGAGTAGATAAGTTATGTCTTTCGAATTACCTCCACTGCCCTATGCCAAAGACGCACTCGAACCGCATATCTCGGCGGAAACCCTTGAGTTTCACTACGGCAAGCACCATCAAACCTACGTCGACAAGCTGAACGGCCTGATCCCCGGCACCGACTTTGAAGGCAAATCTCTCAAGGCCATTATTCGCGGGGCCAACGGTGGTATATTCAACAACGCCGCCCAGGTTTGGAACCACACCTTTTACTGGAATTGTTTGAGCCCGAATGGGGGTGGCAGACCAACGGGGGCCGTCGCCGCCGCAATCGACAGCGCTTTTGGCTCCTTCGAAAAGTTTCAACAGGAGTTCACCAACAGCGCCATCAACAACTTTGGCTCAGGCTGGACCTGGCTGGTAAAACAGGAAGACGGCAGCGTGGCTATCGTCAACACCAGTAATGCGGCGACACCCTTGAGCGACAAGAGCGTGACTCCCCTGCTCACCGTCGACGTCTGGGAACACGCTTACTACATCGATTACCGCAACGCCCGCCCGAAGTACATGGAAGCTTTCTGGGCCCTGGTAAACTGGGATTTCGTCAACGAAAACCTGGGGTAAATCGCGGTGCCAGCTAGTGCCGAGGGAGGTCGTTGACCTCCCTTTTTTGTGGCCCGTCAGGCTTTGGTGGCGTGGCCCGCCCGCCGGGGTTGCATAATGTGGCCCGCGACACTAAGGTTACCAAGCCTCGACGCCAGCAGGCGACACGGCGCCAACCGCAATTCCCTTTCACAGCATAAGCACAAGGCGAGTAAGCCGCAGCAGGACAAAGCCATGGCCCGAGTGGTGATCAGGCAGCAGCATAATAAATCGGATGAAGAAGTCAGGGAAATCATCCAAGACGTCGAGCAAACGCTGGTCAAGCGTTACGATGTCAGAACCCGCTGGCGCGAAAACGAAGTTCGCTTCTCCCGTCCCGGCCTGGACGGCGAATTGTGCATGGAACCGGGGTGCGTCGTAATCCGCATGAAGTTGGGCGTCATGCTTGGTATCTATTCGCGAACCATTCAGACCGAGCTCGAAAAAGTGGTTTCCGAAAAACTGCGCACGTGAGGCGCTCCGATTTACCCCTGCGCTTGCGCTGTTATAGCGGCAGGGAGTGACTCCATACCCTGAAGCTTGCCGCCATTGGCGCAGCTGCTGTCACGAGTATCCACCTTCCGCTGCTTCCTCTCTACCGGCACTGCCGAGTGTTCGACCAACATCAGCATAAACAAAAAAACCCCGGCCGAGGCCGGGGTTTCTGCTGACAATACAGGTATCGTCGGCGGGCAAAGCTTACATCATGCCGCCCATGCCGCCCATGCCGCCCATACCGCCCATACCGCCCATACCGGCGTCCATACCGCCGCCAGCACCACCTTTCTCTTCCGGCAGGTCGGTAACCATGGCTTCGGTGCTGATCATCAGACCAGCAATAGAGGCAGCGGCCTGTAAGGCAGTGCGGGTTACCTTGGCGGGATCGAGAATACCCATTTCGATCATGTCACCGTATTCACCCGTACCGGCGTTGTAGCCTTTATTGCCTTTGCTCTGGCGTACTTTATCCAGCACCACCGAGGACTCGTCTCCGGCATTGGCCACGATCTGACGCAGGGGCATTTCCATGGCCCGCAGTGCGGCGTTGATGCCGTGGGTCTGATCTTCATTGTCGCCCTTGAGGCCGGCAATTGCCTGGACAACACGTACCAGGGCAACACCGCCACCGGCTACTACGCCTTCCTCTACCGCGGCACGCGTCGCATGCAGTGCGTCTTCAACCCGGGCTTTCTTCTCTTTCATTTCGACTTCGGTGGCAGCACCCACCTTGATCACGGCGACGCCGCCGGCGAGCTTGGCAACCCGCTCCTGCAGCTTCTCCCGATCGTAGTCTGAAGAGGTGTTTTCGATCTGGACACGAATCTCGTTGACCCGGGCTGCAATCGCATCGTGATCACCCGCACCGTCGACAATCACAGTGTTGTCCTTGTCAAGAGTTACGCGCTTGGCGCTACCGAGGTGCTCCAGGGTCACTGTTTCCAGCTCAAGACCGACTTCCTCAGAGATCACGGTACCACCCGTCAGGATTGCAATATCCTGCAGCATGGCCTTGCGACGATCGCCAAAGCCGGGAGCCTTACAGGCTGCAACCTTGATGATACCCCGCATATTGTTGACCACCAGAGTGGCCAGCGCTTCGCCTTCAACGTCTTCCGCGATGATCAGCAGCGGCTTGCCGGCTTTCGCTACCTGCTCCAGCAGGGGCAGCAGATCGCGGATGTTGGAGATTTTCTTGTCGACCAGCAGAATGAAGGGCTCTTCCTGCTCGGCTTCCATTTTTTCGCTGTTGTTGATGAAGTACGGCGAGAGGTAACCGCGGTCAAACTGCATGCCCTCGACGACTTCCAGTTCGTTTTCCAGACCGCTGCCTTCTTCAACGGTGATGACGCCTTCCTTGCCGACTTTGTCCATTGCTTCGGCAATGATGTCGCCAACCTGGACATCGCTGTTCGCAGAAATCGTGCCTACCTGGGCGATTGCCTTGCCGTCAGCACAGGGGATGGACATTTTTGCGATTTCTTCAACCGCAGCGCTGACCGCCTTGTCGATGCCACGCTTCAGGTCCATCGGGTTCATGCCCGCTGCTACCGACTTGAGGCCTTCGTTGAGAATTGCCTGAGCCAGCACAGTGGCGGTGGTGGTGCCGTCACCCGCGTCGTCAGAGGCCCGCGAGGCGACTTCCTTGAGCATTTGCGCGCCCATGTTGTCGAATTTCTCGGGGAGCTCGATTTCCTTGGCGACAGAAACGCCGTCCTTGGTTACCGTGGGGGAGCCGAAGGACTTGTCCAGCACCACGTTACGACCTTTGGGGCCAAGGGTGACTTTTACTGCGTTTGCCAGAACGTTGACACCCTCAAGCATTTTTTGCCGGGCTTCATCGCCGAATACAATCTGTTTAGCCATTTCTTTAGGTCCTTTAACTTACACTGTTCAGAAGTAAAACAAGAGCGTGCAGTCGCTTACTCGACTACGCCGTAAATCTCGCTCTCACTCAAAATGATCAACTCTTCACCGTCGACTTTGACGGCATTACCGGAGTACTGGCCGAAAATCACGTTGTCGCCAACGCTCAGCGCAACCGGGCGGACATCACCGTTTTCCAGAATTGCGCCGTCGCCAACCGCAACCACTTCACCCTGATTGGGCTTTTCCTTGGCACTACCCGGCAGCACAATGCCCCCGGAAGATGTCTGCTCTTCTTCTTTGCGGCGAACCACAACTCGATCGCGTAGTGGACGAATTTTCATTACTCGTTTGCTCCTAATTAGCTGGTGTTAGCAGGGCCGCGCTCTTGGTTGCAGCCCTCGACAAAAATGCCCTTTGCCCTGTCGGACTTTTAGCACTCTCAGACCAAGAGTGCTAATGGACTGCCTATCATAGTGATGAAAAACAATCCGTCAAGCAGCAATGCAACAGGGCTGGGACGTTCGGATAGCAGTTGGGGATGGGTAAAAATATTTCAAGGGCCCGCGGGAATTAAAGCCCGCTGGCCAGCGAATAATGGCTCCGCAACGGCAGAAAACGGCAAGGGAACCCGGGAACAGGCTACTAATCGTGGTTTCGGCTCGGGCCGGCGCTGCGATTGTCCACCGATGGCTTGCCCTCGATGGTCTCGCTGTCGATGATCTCGCCCTCAATGATCTCGCCCTCGATAATCTCTCCGTCGGGGCGAGGGGCACCGAAGCCGGTGCCAAAATCCTGGTTGCGGGCTGACCCGGCGGCGCCGAACATCGCGTCGGGGTTAATCACCTTGAGGCTCATTCGCTGGGTCAGGTACCCCGCTATGCGGTGGCGCAGGGGTGGCACCAGGCAGGCAAAGCCAAAACTATCCGTAATGAAACCCGGGGTAAGTAGAAACGCGCCACTCACCACCAGCAGAGCGCCCTCCACCAACTCGGTGGCCGGGAGCTCCCCCGCCTCCAGGCGCTGCTGCGCCTTGCTGATGGTACTGATGCCCTCACGTCGCAACAGCGATACCCCGAGTACGGCGGTAACAAATACAATGGTGATGGTGGGGAGCACACCAATGTAGGAGCCGACTTTGATCAGCACCATCAATTCGAGAATGGGCATCACAATAAAAAAAGCGAAAACCAGGGGCATACCTTGTACTCACGGTTAGTCACTGCTTCAATCGTAGCGACGATAATGGCCTTGCTTGCAGCAGCCCTGGGGGCGAGGCCCGGGCTCGCAAGAGCCTTCTTCCAAGGCATTGAGACCATGAAATCGGAGCACCACCAATCCGCAATTCTGCTGGTCGTAAGTCGCATCCCCCGGGGACAGGTGGCAAGCTATGGCCAGGTGGCGGAGCTTGCGGGTCTCCCCGGTCGGGCACGGCTGGTGGGTCGAATTCTGTCGCGCTTGCCTGCCAACAGTAACATACCCTGGCAGCGGGTGGTCAATGCCCGGGGGGAGATCAGCTTCGCCAAAGCCAGCGACGCCTATCGACGCCAGCGTGAACTACTCGAGCAGGAGGGGGTGCGGTTCAGCGGGGAGCGCGTCATGCGGCATTGTCGCTGGCGGCTGTAGTCGGGGAAGTTGACGGGCTGCGATCGCCGTTCCAGGGTGCGATGCGAATCAACATGAGCATGCCCGGCAGGGCCAGTAGTGCACAGAACCAGAAAAAAGACGTCCAGCCGATCTGCTCCACGATGATGCCGGTGGTGGAGTTGGCGAGGGTACGCGGCAAAGCGGTCACCGCG
Organism: uncultured Gammaproteobacteria bacterium; assembly: GCA_963751595.1. GTDB lineage: Bacteria > Pseudomonadota > Gammaproteobacteria > Pseudomonadales > JAHEGP01 > JAHEGP01. The sequence goes on along the minus strand of CAVVVC010000012.1, from coordinate 280,876 downwards.
GACAACAAAGCAAACTGGGTTGCCGCGAACAGCGGGCTGGTGATCTTGGCAATGTAGGCAATGAAGGCGGCGGTGCCAAGCCCCACGCCCAGGTACTCGAAGGCGATGACCAGGGCCAGTATCGTCGGGTCGGGGCCGGCCTGGGACAGCCATACGAACCCCAGTATACTCACCACCTGCACCACACCGAAAATCCACAGTGAACGATTGATACCCCAGCGCGTCATCAACGGAATCGCCATCATGCCGCCGATAATCGACGGCCACAGCGCCGCATTCTTGGCGATGATGCCGATCTCCTTCAGCTCGAAGCCCAGGTCGATGTAAAACGTGGTGGACAATGCCGTGGCCATATTGTCACCCAGTTTGTACAGGAACATGAACAGCAGGATCTCGACACTGACCAGTCCGCCGAAGCGTCGCAGGAAGTCCCTGAAGGGCTCCACCACCGCAATCCTGAGAGACGCGGGGCGCTGCTCCGCCGGCACGGTATCAGTGACGCTCAAAGTCAATATCACCCCCACCACCATGCAACAGGCAACCGCCAGAAAAACGCTCTGCCAGGGAATGTAGTCGGCCAGAATCAGGGCCAGCCCGCCCGGCACCAGGCCCGCTATGCGATAGGCCTGCACGTGTATGGAGTTGCCCGTGGCCAGTTCGTCGTCGCGCAGGTATTCGCGGCGAAAAGCGTCCAGCACCACATCCTGGCTGGCGCTGAGAAATGCCATCGCCAGGGCGATATAGGCGATAGGCCAGAGCGACTCCCGGGGATCGAGCCAGCCGATCAAGGCGATTGAAACCCCGATTCCCAGCTGGGTGATCAACATCCAGCCGCGCCGGTGGCCGAGCACCGGAAAGGAATAGCGGTCCATCAAGGGCGACCAGATGAATTTCCACGAATAGGGGATGCCGACCAGGGCGAAAAAACCGATCTCCTTGAGGCCGATGCTTTCCGTGCGCAACCAGGCAGGAATCAGCTGGTAGATCACATACAGGGGCAACCCGGAGCTGAAACCGGTGAGCACACACACCAACATGCGACGATTGAATATCGTCGCCCAAAATTCGCTTTGGGACTGTTTTGGAGGCATATTGACGCGGGAGAAACTCCGGATTTGATACTTCAATATTGGCAAGCACGACGTGCTTTGCAAGCGAAAACGACGGATTCTCCGCTCAGCAACAGCCAGGCTGACAGGGGTCACCGCCCTCGCTGGCGAGTCAGCAGCGGCGTCTCAAGGGCGGGAATGATACTTGCTTTGGCCGGGAAGCGTGAGCAAAACTTCTCAGCTTAGTCAGTTGATGCTGTCATCGACCCCTGCCGCAAAATCCTTCGCAGCGCCGCTGAACACCACCTCGGCCGCCGCCAGGCGACGGTAGAGAGCCAGGTTTTTGCGCTTGGGCAGCCAGTTGATCAGAAAACCGGCCAGGGCCTCCCACAACGACACCCAGGCCGCAACCGTCAGACCCTCGCTGAGCACACTTGCCAGCGCAGACGGTGCATCCCCCAACCATTGCCTGAGCCAGATCGATAGCAACAAAATCGCCAGACCCAAAGCAAAAAAGAACAGGGACCGGCGAATCAACTGCGCGTGCTCGCGCTGTTCCACTTGCGCACGGTAGACGAAATAATTTCTTATCCCCCCCTTGATGCGGCCAAGCATCGGCTCTGCAGGTGGAGATGCCAGTGACACCCGAATCGCAAAAGGTTCATCGCCCAATTCCGTGGCGCATTCAATGATGTAATCGACCAGGCTCTCATCGAGGTCGCGCCGGCTGTAGGGAGAACTGCGATCGAATACATTGTATAAATCTTCGGCCCTGCTCGCAGATACGTCCACCAGAACGGTCCCGGCCTGGTCCTTGTCATAGCGATTAAGACTGCTCGTCATCGTTTCCGAACCAGGCCACACGAGCCCTATGGCGGGTTGTAAAAATGAATCTCAGGTCAGCAGGGCCAACTGCCAGAAACCGGCGCAGAGACCGAGGATCGCCCCGACGGCAATCAGTTTCCACTCGTCTTCCTCGATCACCGGATGCAGCAATTCAAAAAATTCCTCCGGCGGCAGGTTTCCAACACGCTCGGCGATGGTGTTTTCGATATCGAACATCGCATCGATTTGACGATAGGCGCGCTTGTCCAGGTGTTGAAACTCATCAAATGCCCGCTCTGAAATAATCTGGCTGATCTTGGCGTATTCCCGGGGCCCCATCGACATCACGGTCAGCGGCTTGAGCACACCCTGGGACTCCTCGATGGCAACTTTGACCTCACGCTGGATGAGCCCTCGCAAACGCTCCACTGAACTGGGCTTTTTCATCATTTCGTTAATCACCACTTCGGCGGTAATCAAGTCGTTGGCGAAGACCTTGCCGTAGTACCGCGACACCTCTTTCTGGCGTTTGATAAAAAGACCCTGAAGCGTGAAGGGCCCGACCTTTACCGGGTTAAGGGGCTTTTGCACCATATAGATCGCCACGGCGTTGGTGATGTACCCTACCATCCCGCCAAACAGCGGTAGCAGCCACCAAACCGGGTAAAAGTACCAGATGAACATGACCGGGATACCCAGTGGAAAGCCGAAGTAGAACCCACTGCGCTCGATGAATTTGAATTCACGGTGGGCGGCGGTCATAAAGATATCGACTAACATCTCCTTGTTGTCGCCGAGCTTCTCGATGATCACCTCATTGATGTCCATGAGCTCGTCGGCATTTTCCCGCATATCCTCGACGATACTCTCCAGCACCACTGGCAGGTTGCCCTTCACCTGGGAGTACACTTTTTTCTTCACCCAATGGGGCGAAGCGCTCCAGACAAAGTTGCCGACCGGCAAGCCATAGTTGGATGTCCCGGTCAGCACCTCATCGACAATCTCCTCAATAACCGGCTCGAGGCGGTAATTGACCTCTTTCATCCATTTGACGGCATCGACCCGATCCAGAAGTTCGTCCTGGCTCAGCACCCGTTTGATGCTGTGGTCGACCACGACCCGCGCCATCTTACCCGCATTGGCGGGCACCACGCCCTGCCAACCAATGGGGCCGATACCCTTGAACTCCAGCGGCCACATCATCATTCGCACCGCCAGCCAATTGGTGATGTAACCCACGAAGGCACTGACCACGGGAATGGTCAGGTAGCTCCAGTATTCCTGGATAAACGCTTGGATCGACATATCACTTTCCCAATTTCCGGTTATTTGGCGCCAGTGCCCCGGGGGGCCACCCCAAAAGCCATCAGGTAGGCCGTGGAACCAGGGGCTCTTACTTACGGTTGCGACCGTATTGATCATGACTGGAAACCCAGTCCCCCGCCACTATTGCAGCCCCCAGCGATAACTCGCCGCACAGAACAGTCGCCCCGATAATTTCGGCCAGCTTGAGGGCTTTACCCTGGCCGTAGCAACCCAGTAACTCCAGGCATTCGCGCTGGGTGGGCAAGGCTGTACCACCACCGTAACTGGCACAGATGAGAGATGGAATCGTCAAGCCGGCATAATAGTTGCCATGCTCATCCAGTTCTGCAAAGGAGACGATGGACGACGACTCCGCGACGTTGGCAACGTCCTGCCCGGTGGCGATGAAAATGGCGGTGATACCGTTGGCCGAATGCAAACCGTTGTTGACGGCACCAGCCATGAATACCCCCTGCTGCCCTATCAGCCGCATCCGCATCAGGGTTTCAGTCGGCAGGCCCATTTCCTCCAGCATCAGATCCCGGGTATCGTCGCCTCGACGATCACCCGCTTGCCCCGGCTATGGAGGGTGTTGAGCTGAGAATGTTTCTTGTCGGTATCCATTCCCCCCGACAACAGGTAGCGACGCACATCCGGATAGTTCTGCTTGATCCATTCGCAGGCGAAGTAGGTGGCCTTGCCCACCATATTCTGGCCGGCGGCGTCTCCGGTGGTGAAATTAAAGCGGCAGTGGAGCATACGAGCGGCCTGATATTGCTCGATATTGCGCAGTTTGCCGACCCGGGTACTGCTCTCGGCCGCCTTTTTCACCCCGTCGAAGTTATCCTCCAGCCAGCGGCCGAATTCCCGGGCCTCCCTGGCATCGTCAAAAACGAAAACCGGAGCCCGCTGCATGGCATCATCCACTACAGTGGCCTTGACACCACCGGCCCTGCGCAACAGCCGCATGCCCCTGTTATAGCTGGCGACCAGTGTGCCCTCGGACGTTGCCATGGGCACATAAAACTCGCCCCGGGCGTGTTCCCCGTTCACCAGCAGCGGACCGGCCAGGCCAACGGGCACCTGGGCAACCCCCATAAAGTTTTCGATATTGCCGGCGGTCACGGCCGGATCAAAGGAATAGGCCCCCAGGTGCTCGAAGTCGACACCACTGTGGGCAGACGCAAACTCGCGGCGCTGCGCGGCCATGTCCTCAGTGTGGTCCTGGTGCTTGTCCCGTGGAATTCGCTTTCCCATGCTCTACCTAACCTCATTATTCTTGTTGTGGAGCGCGCAGGCGTGGCGCGCTAAGTCTTAGGCAAACTCCGCGCCGAATCCGGTTCCGGCCCACTGAGACCCACCCCGCTTGCCCCCAGTGAAATGACCGAGGAAGCAGCTGCGGGCAATCCCGGTGTCACTAGTCGCGAAAATTGACGAATTGCAGGGGTTGGCCCAACTCCAGTTCCCGCAGGCCCGCCATCAGGCGCTGCAGGTCATCGCGTTTCTTGCCGCTGATACGGACCTGCTCATCCTGAACCACGGCCTGCACCTTGAGCTTGCTGTCTTTCACGTGCCTGACGATTTTTTTCGCCTGCTCCTTGTCCAGCCCGTGTCGCAGGGTGATCGACTGCTTCACCAGCTTACCCGACTGCTGGCTGTCGCCGGCCTCCATCGCCAGAGGGTCGATCTTGCATTTCACCAGGCTGGCCCTGAGCATATCGAGCATCTGCTGCAATTGGAAATCCGCCTCGGCATGGAGCGCTATCACCCGGTCGCTGAGCTCGAAACCGGCATCGACCCCCTTGAAATCGAAGCGATTGTTGACCACCCGGGCGGCCTGATCAACCGCGTTGGTGAGTTGGTGGATGTCGACTTCGGAAACCACGTCAAAACTTGGCATAATAGGCGTTCGCTCGCTGTCCGACTTTATTCGGTTTCGCCAGGGCCATTACAGGATGCCATTGACCGCTGACACGGCTACGTTAGATGAAAGCTGATTGCCAGTCAAAACCCTGGCACCTGATCGGCGCCGGCGCGCTGGGTTGCCTGTGGATTTACCACTGCCGAGCGAGTGGCCTCGACCTGACCGTGTTGCTGCGCAACCCACAGCGCCTGGGGCAATTCGATCGCGCCGGCGGCGTGGCGTTGATGGTTGACGGCAAGCCTGATTTACAGCCGTGCACGGCGCAAACACCCGCGCAACTGGCAGTAGTGCGCCCTCCCCAGCCTATCCAACAGCTGATACTGTGCTGCAAAGCCCAGCAGACGCGCACAGCTTTTGCTGACGTTGCCGAGCTGCTGGCACCCAACGCAACCGTGCTGCTGTTGCAGAACGGGATGGGTGTCGCCGAAGAGTTACTGGCAGCCAGGCCCGGACTCCGGCTTTTCTGCGGTGTCAGCACCGACGGAGCCCACCTCGTTGCCCCCTTCACCGTGCAGCGGGCCGGGGTCGGGATTACCCGAATCGGGCTGTTTCCCGAAGACCCGACCCTGCTACCGAGCCGCGGGATATGTGGGTCACTGAAAGTTGCAGGGCTCAAGCTGGAGCCCTGCGCCGACATCAGGCTGGCCCAGTGGCAAAAGCTGGCGGTCAACGCGGTGATCAACCCGCTGACCGCTCTGTTTAATATCAACAACGGGGCACTGCTCAGCCTGGCGGAGCCGAAAGCCCTGATTGCGCCGCTGTGCGCCGAGATTGCGTCCGTCGCCGGCGCAGAGGGCATCCCCCTGGACACGGATTCGATCGCGGCCGAAGTACACCGTATTTGCCGCCTGACCAGGGAAAACATCTCCTCGATGCTGCAGGACGTGCGCCAGGGCCGGGGAACTGAGTGGTACTACATCAATGGCTACCTGCAACGCTGTGCCGATCGCCACGGTATCGCCACGCCAGAAAATCGACGACTCATCGCCAGGCTGGAAAACATCCAGCCTGTCCCTGCCGGTAGCAGGGGATGAGGCCGAGGCCGGCTTCGACGTGAACCGACGGCGCTGAAAACGGCTCACCTGCAATCCGCCTATCAGGTCACTATTCCCCGGTATTGCCCGGCCCGGAATCCCTCTGGCACCGCTGAAAATCACGTAAGTCTTGCCAAAGCCGGTCGGGTACTCTAGTATCCCGGCCCTCGCATAAGGTTATCGCTTTTCAGCAAGCGATCATCGGTGCCTTCTCCCCAGCCATGCGCTGAGCGGAACAAGGCGCCAAGGGAAGTCGGTGCGCCACCAGGCAATTCCGACGCTGCCCCCGCAACGGTAGGTGAGTCAAGGCACGTCTCAAAGCCACTGTATCAGAACGCTGATATGGGAAGGCGACGGCCCGACAGGTACGCTGTCACTCACAAGCCCGGAGACCGACCCATGCGTTCCACAAGACTGCGGCGGGCGGTCGAGTTGGCGCGACATCAAGCCTCTCACTCTCCCCCCCAGATCTCAAAACCATGCCGATACTCGGGCGGAGTATCCAGGGAGAGCCACCATGCCATCGCGCCGTACACCCTTTCATTGTTGCTTTTTCATTACACTCAGTAGCACGATAGCCACCGGCGGTGCCTTCGCCGAAGAAACAGCAAAGACGCCGGAGGTCATGGTGGTAACGGCATCCCGCAATCCGCTGCCGCTCAAAGACGTCACGGGTTCGGTATCGGTGTTTGGCGAGACTGAGATCGACAATCGCAAGCCGTTGGTGATTTCAGAAATCCTGCGCAGTTCACCGGGGGTTGCCATCAACCGCGCGGGGGGGTTCGGCAGCTTTACTCAGGCTCGCATCCGTGGCGCCGAAGCCAACCATGTGCTGGTACTGATCGACGGGGTGGAGGCGAATGACGTCGGCATCGCCAGCGAATTCAATTTTGCCAACGTGCTGGCCCATGATATCGAGCAGGTCGAAGTGCTGCGAGGCCCCCAAAGCTCACTCTGGGGTAGCGGCGCGGTGGCCGGTGTAATCAGTATCACTACGGCCCAGACCGACCAGCCCTTCGTCGCCAACGGCTATCTTGAGGGCGGGTCCTACGACACTTACACCGCGGGTCTGAGCCTGGGCGGGGCGGGAGACCGCTTCAACTACCGCATCAGCGTCAACTATGCCGACAGCGAGGGCGAGAATATCGCCGCCGAGGGTGACGAAAAGGACGGTTACACCAACAAGACGTTCAACCTGGGCGCTGGCTACGACATTACTGAAAACCTCGATATCAAAGCCAGTTACCGCCACACGCAGGCAGACCGGGACTTCGACGGCACCAGCTTCATCACCGGCCTGCCGGAGGACGCCGACAAAAAAACCGAGGGCAGCTTCGACTACGCGGGCTTGACCGCGAACCTTGCCGCCTTTGATCGAAGCTGGGTCAATACACTGGGCATCACTTACAACAGGTCCGTCAGCGACAATATCAGCGATGGCGTGCTCGACACGGGCACCGAAGGAACCAAAACACGAAGCTACTGGCAGTCCACCTGGTTACCGGGGGGTGACGATAACAACCGTCTGACCGCGGTCCTCGAGCAGACCCGGGAAACGTTCAAACAGTCTGCCACCGACATTAGCTTTGGTGACCCCAATCGCGACCTGGCGCAGACCAATCGGGCGCTCGTCGGCGAATACCTGCACGCGTGGAACAAGCTCTGGCGCCTGTCCCTCAGCGCCCGCCACGACGCCAACGAAGATTTCGAAGACGCCAATACCTATCGAGCCGGCATTCTCTACGACCAGCTGCAGGCGCAGGGCTGGCAGCTTCGCGCGTCCTACGGTACCGGTGTCAAGAACCCCACCTTTGTCGAACGCTACGGTTACTACGAAGTTGGCGGCCCTGCCTTCGTCGGCAACCCGAATCTGAGCCCGGAAAAGTCCAGCAGCTGGGAGCTGGGCACCACCCTGAAAACCCCCGATGATTTACTGCGGCTGGATCTCACCTACTTCAACGAACGCCTCGAAGACGAGATCAACGGCTTTTATTTCGATCCCTCGCTGGGCGATACAGGCGCCAACACCGCGGTCAACCTTGACGGCACCAGTAAACGGGATGGTATCGAAACAGCCGCCCGCTTCACTTTTAGTGAAAACCTCTCCCTCTACCTGGCCTACACCTACCTTGACGCCTACGAGCCCGAAGTCGATGGCAGTGCAGACCAGGAGATACGCCGGCCCCGCCATATCGCCAGCGGCAACCTCAACTACCTGTTTTTCAATCAGCGCGGCAAGTTGAATATCAATGTCGATTACAACGGCGAGCAGGAGGATATCTTCTTCGGCCCGCCAACCTTCAACCAGCGAGTGACGCTGGATGCCTACACCCTGGTGAGCACAATGATTGCATACCGTCTACTCGACGGTCTCGAAGTGTATGCCCGCGGCGAGAACCTGCTCGACGAAGCGTATCAGGAGATTTACGGGTTCAACGGCCAGGGGCGTGCGGGCTATCTCGGTGTCCGTGCCAATTGGTCTCTTTAGGGGGAATGGCACTCACTTAAGGAGAAATGCATAGGATTTTCAAAGCGCCGCTCCGGGCATCTACCCCGTCAGGACACGCCGTAAACCCGTCCCTGGGGGCTCTGCGCCGACATCCCAGTCGGCGACGGTCCTGCCGAGGTAGACACCCGAATCGGCTTAAGTCAGTGCCATTTTTAGAGGGCTTTACCGCCGCGGCGGCAAGGCCGCACCGGTAATCCCGAGGGAGCATGGCATCGCCCTGGGGTCAGGTTACAATGGGATCAACCGCCACCATTTGGCGCGGCCGTGCTGCGTCATCACAGGCAGCGCTACCAAACAGGTAATTAGTCATGGGAAACAGACTCAGCAAGATTTACACCAGGACCGGGGACGACGGAACCACCGGTTTGGGTGACGGTTCACGAATTGCTAAAAGCGCTCAGCGCATGGTTGTCATCGGTGCGGTTGATGAACTCAACTGCCTGCTGGGTATGTTGCGTTGCGAGCTACCCGCCGATGATCCCTTCGACGAACCGTTGAGCGCTATCCAGCACGACCTGTTCGACCTCGGCGGCGAGCTTTCCATCCCCGGTTACACCATGTTGACGGCGGCCCGCATCGAATGGCTGGAGGAGCGACTGGATGCGATCAACGCCGATCTGCCAGCGCTGAAAAACTTTATCTTGCCGGGTGGCAGCAAGGCCGGTGCCTGCTGCCACCTCGCCCGCGCCGTCTGCCGCCGGGCAGAGCGGGACATGGTTACGCTGATGCAGGACTCGCAGGTAAACGAATCGGGTAACCGCTACCTGAATCGCCTCTCGGACCTGCTGTTTGTCATGGCGCGCTCCCTGGTCAGACGCGATGGCGGGCAGGAAGTTTTATGGAAGCAAAGTGACGGGCAGGTCACAGAGCGCTCCTGAGGCGCTGCATTACCCCGCCCGCCCCAAACAAGGCTATCAGGCCAGGACCGCTACCAGGCAAACTTCTCTGGATGATCTGCGATCCTCAGCCTTCGCTGGGCCACAACCAGGCTGCCCCCCGCACTCCGCTTGAATCACCATGCTGCGCCACCAGCAGCCGGGTGTCGACCCGATCAGAGAAAACGTACTGACCCCAACACCGGTTTACATCATCGACCAGGGTTGGGATGTTCGACATTCCCCCGCCGAGCACAATAACAATGGGGTCGACAATATTGATCACCGTCGCCAGGGCGCGGGCCAGCATCGCCACATAGGATTGGTAGACAGCCAGGGCCGCCTGCTCTCCCGCAGCGGCACGCTGCACGATTGCCGATGACTGCAGTCGCTCACCGCTGCGCTCGACGTAACTGCGCTCAAATCCCGGGCCACAGAGCCATGTTTCAATGCAATCGCTGCGACCGCAATAGCACGACCGTGGCTTGTAGCCACTGCCCCCGCAGTTTGGCATGGGGTTGTGGCCCCACTCGCCGCAAATGCCGTTGGCGCCGGTAACCAACGATTGCGACAGCGCCAGCCCCCCGCCTACCCCGGTCCCCAGAATCACACCGAAAACCGATCTGGCATCGCGTCCCGCGCCATCACGAGCCTCGGACAAGGTGAAACAATCGGCATCATTGGCAATGCGAACCTCACGGCCCAGCGCTTGCTCCAGATCGGCCTTGAGGAAACGGCCGTTCAATACCGTGGAATTGCAATTCTTCATCCGCCCGGTTAGCGCCGACACGCTACCTGGCGTGCCAATACCGACCCTGCCGCGCTCACCCAAAGCAGCCTCCAGTTGTGCAACCAGGCCGGCGATGGCTTCCAGGGTCGCCCGGTATTCGCCGCGGGGGGTCGCCACCCGCTGCCGCCAGGGGATGGTACCGTCATTGGCGAGGGCAATCGCTTCAATCTTGCTGCCACCCAGGTCAATACCGATGCGCATAACCGATGACTCCACCCGCTTAGTCGACCAATAGAATGCCGATCGCCAGGAGCACCAACCAGACGATGGCTGTGCGCCGCATCAGCAGGTGCAGACTTTCGATCTCGGTGCCGGCCTCGAACCCGCCGGCATGCGTCGAATCGTCAGCTGACAGACCCCAGCTCCGAGGTGGTTGGTTGCCGATCAGCGCAGCCAGCGCACAGCGATGCATCAGGCAGGCGCTGCTGACGCCGTTGGCTACCAGTAGCTCGCGCCAGCAGGCAACGGTAGTAGAAAAATTGCCAACCAGCGCAAAGCTGAGCGCAAGCAGTCTAGCCGGCAGCCACTCCACGGCCTTGACAAACGACTCCAGCGAATCAGGGCCGGCAACCCGATCGCTTTGCTCAGCGTAGAGACGCGCCAAACGATAGGCCAGCGCTCCCCAGGCACCCGCAAGCGCAAACCAGAAAACGACACAGAACCAACGTTCAAATTCGCGGTGAAGCAATGCCTCTCCCGCCTCTGCCTGTAATTGCCCTGCATCATCTGCAGGGATAGCCTTGCCATCGGGGGAAAGATCCTGGGCCACATGCCAGGCACCCTGCAAGTCACCACTTTTGCAATGCGTTAGATAGCGCGCGACCTGCGCTTCTGTATCACCGCGACCAAGGCTGTAAACCAGCGTGGTGACCAATAGCAATAGCGTTGGCAAGCCGAATAGCTTGCCGTCCACCAGGTGCTCAAGCACCACCAGCGCCGCGCAGGGCATTGCGATGATCAACACCGCCTGCCAGGTGGGAGAAAGATGCAAGCGGGTCATCACGGTTATACAAAAATCACGAAAACCAAAAAACCATTGATCCCGCTGCACTCCGGGAAAAAAGCCGCGTCGGCGCTCAAGTCCGTAGGCGATCAGGATGGCGAGAAAATACATATCAGGAAGCCCCGACCGCGATGGCCCGCCTATATCGGTCCCATTCAAAACATGGCCCGGGATCGGTCTTTCTGCCCGGCGCGATATCACTGTGCCCGACAATGCGCTCCGGGGTAATCGCCGGGAAAGCGGCTCTGATAACCCGGGTGACCTCGATCAGGCTGCTGTATTGCCTGTCTGAAAACGGTTTCTCATCACAACCTTCCAGCTCGATTCCAATACTGAAATCATTGCAGTTCTGACGACCGCAAAAACTGGACTGACCAGCATGCCAGGCGCGATCATTGAAACTAACGTACTGGGTTACCTCACCCGCCCGGTCTATCAACAGATGCGCGGAGACCTGCAGGTGACAGATCTCGGTAAAATAGCTGTGACCGGATGGATCGAGACAATTGCTGAAAAAGTCGTCAACGTAAGTACCGCCGAACTCGCCCGGTGGTAAACTGATATTGTGGATGACCAGCAGGTCGATGCCAGTGGCGGGGCGTGGATTGTAATTGGGACTCAGGATTCGACGGGCACCACCCAACCACCCGTCAACAATAGTCGGTTCAGCAATAGTCGGTTCAGCGGTCTGGCTTGATTGCCTGGAGAAATCCATCGCAGCATTCTATCACCGGCACCCGCAAAGATCAGCGAGAAGGACGGTCAACATCGACGCAAGCGATCCTTCCCTCGACACGGACTTCGGTTATTGATAAGGGCCAAACCTGGATCACCCTCCGTGGGTCCAACTCCCTACTCGCCGGCACTTTCCGGTGGCGCGAGACTCACCCAGGGTATCGCTTTGTTCTTGCACTTGAGCCTGAAGTAACGCCCGTCTTCCAACCGCAATGCGGTGAACCGACCCCGGTTGACACAGCCGGTGTCCAGCGGGACCACCTTTCCCGCCCGCTTGGCCGACGGGGGCACCACCAGTTTTGCCCAATGTCCGAACAGTATTCGCATCGACTTGCTGGCGCGATTGGGTATCTCGAACCAGGGCCGGGAGCACTTCTTCTTGGCACCGAGTCGCCGCCTTTTGCCCTGCAGGTCGATACGACCGCTCAGGTCACACCAACGCAGCTGGGTAAAGCAGTTGGCAATGAAACGCAGCCGCTCCCAACTTTCCAGGTCATCCCTCCAGCGCAGCGGCCCATCGTCGGAAAGGTGGGGGAACAGATCCTCGTATTGGTAATTCTGCAGCACCGTCTCCAACTCGCGGGCACATTGCTGGGCCAGGTTCAAATCCCATTGCGGCGGAAGCCCGGCATGGATCATCGTAAATCCCAGGGCCTCACTGTGATGCAAAACCGGCTGGTGCCGCAGCCAGAACAGCAGCTCCTCGCAGTCCGGAGCATCGAGAATCTCGGTAAGGGTATCTTTCTTGCGAACCTTGACGGCATCGGAGGCAGCCGCCAGCAAATACAGATCATGATTACCAAGCACGCTGATGGCGGCGCCACCGAGGCCGCTAACGTAGCGCAACAGTTCAAGGGAGTTGGGCCCCTTGTTGACAAGATCCCCGGTGAACCATAGACGGTCGATGTCCGGGTCGAAATCAAGCTTTTCAAGGAGTCTCAACAGGTCATCAAAACATCCCTGCACATCACCAATGGCGTAGGTGGAAGATACATACCGCGCCAAACTCCCCCGGTCCGGCAGGTCGAGGTCCGTTTCCAACAAGTCAGCGTCATCGTGCACAGCGTTGTCCTTTTTGGTTTGGGCAGCAATAGATACTGGCTGAGCGCCCCCGAGCTTTCGGCCAGACAGTATAATCCAGCTACCTCGAGAACTCGATCATGCGAGTTCCTCCATATCGCACACTGATTTAGAGCGCGGTCACAAGGCCGCCATCGGCCCGAATACCGGCAATGCGTTTTTTAAGCGGACCCTCCACGAGTGGATACCATCCGACCCATCTCTTTTGGCAATTGAAAGCTGTTAACCTTGCTACTTGATGACGAACGTGGGGAAAACCTCAAGCTGGATGAAGCGAGGGGAAAGACTCATCAGCTCCGGGCTTTATTATCGTTCTGAGAAAAGGCCACAAAGCAAATGCGAAGAAGATTTTTTCGGCATCACATCGCGATTTTTACCGGGTTGGACCTGGGCTAACCGACGTGCCTTTCACGCAAAGTCGGCTCAGCGCAGGGGCTCGACTTGTTTCGCTCGATGACTCCAAGGGCAAAATACAGCGGCTTCAGCCCGGCAGGACTCATGCCGCATGCGACATCACGCCTCGCACCGGGAGTGCTGCAACTGGGAGATCACTGATTCCAGCGCGCGGTCAAACAGCTGGCGATCATCAAGGAGCATGACGATTTCCTTCGCGACATTGGCGGCAATTTCCTCACGGGTCCACTCGGCGACTTTCTTGCCGGCGCGGTTAACAAAGATGTACTTTCCTGTCGGCTTCAGGACTGCTGCCAATCGGCAACGAAAACCCGCGCTCTCACTTTGCTTGAACTGAACCCAACTGCCCACCGATAGCTTATCGACTTTTGCCAGCATCGCCGGGTCTACAGCCACCGTGCAGCTTTCCACCGCGGCTGACCCAGCGTCGGTTTCAGCCGCGTTCACACTTTCGCTCGGCGCGGCTGAATGCGCTTCATCGACCTTAGCGGATGACGCAATGGCTCCCGAGGGATGCACCCGGCTCATTGAAAGCATATCGTCCAGGGATGACCCGCCGCTTTTGGTTGGGGGGGCCTGGTTTTCAGTCCGAGTCTGGTCCTTGGTCGGAGCTTGATCTTCCGGCTCTTTCGAGACCACGGGCTCCGGTTCTTGTTCAGCGGGCTTCGACAAATCATCGTACAGCGCGCTCAGTTGATCAAAGAAATGCCCCATGGCGAAGTGGCTGATTCCAACCCTGGCAAGACCCGCCTGAAGGTTACTGAACAGGCCAACTTTCAGCTTGCCCAGCCGCTCCCGCTCGCTGGCGCTGGGCTTGGGCTGCACGCTCCATACCAGTTCATCCATGACCCGACAGGCGGATTTCCAGCTACCGCTGTCTTCCCCTTCACGGGCAAGGATCAGAAACAAAACCTTCGACCAGCCCTGCTCCAGTACTTCCCTGGCAATCGCGGGCAGTGTCTTTCCCGCGATGCTGGTGGCTATGGTCTCGGCTACCGTAGCCTGGGCCAGCTCCGCTCTGGCCTTGCCCTGTTCGGTTTCCAGTGTACGCTGCTCGACAATACTGGCTCGCCGCCGCTCGTTCTCGAGGAAAGACTGGAAATCCTGGAGCACTGTCTCGAATACACCGATATCGTCTTCAAAGAAGCTCAGCACGGTCTCAACCGCATCCTTGAACTTGCGGTAAAGGAAGTCGCGTTCGGCATTTCCCCCGGGCGCCCAGCCTATTCCGGCGTGGGCCATGGTGTTAAGCAACTTGCGGGCCGGGTGGCTCTTCTTGCCGAAAAAGCTCTTGTCGATCAAAGCAACCTTGGTCATCGGCACCTGCAGCATACTCAATAGCGACTTGAGCGGCGCCGCCAGGGCGTCATCCTCCAGCACAAACTGGAACAGCAAGGATACCAATCTGACCGCATCCTCATCGACCTCGCCGAGGGCGTATACGGGTTCGCCCTGGGGACGATTCTGGTTCAGGTTACTGATAATGCGCTCGCGCAGTTCACCAGCGCGTGGCTGGACTGCAACATAGCCGAAATCATCCAACTGCGTCTCGGTGGGGTAGGACTGCAGGCTGGTCAGCAAATCGACGACCTGAGCGCGATGAACGGCCCTCGCCGGTAATCCGTGGGGTTCGTGACGATTTCCGCCCGAGTGCGCGCCCGCCACCCCGCTTCGTTGGCCAGTACCCTGGAATCCGCCCGCATGTTGTAACAGATTCTGTAACTGGAAAAACACGGCGTCGGCGCTGGCATTGGGTCCCCCACCAGCATCACCATGATCCCCGGCGTACGCATCCCCGGGATCACGATCCCGGTAGTCGCCAGCGGATCCAAGCTCGCGAGCAAAGCCGCCGCGGCGCCCGCTGAATGCAGGGCCGGGCCGACGGCGCGCTCGATCAGCCAGGGACACATTGGCCAGGACTCCCTGCTCAGCGAGATCCCGATTGAGCGTTCGGTACAGACTGGTAAACTCGGAAACAACCCGCTTTTCAAATAACTTCAACACCACCAATCTGGCCTTGATATCCACATCGAGGCTGGCGCAGCATGCGACGAAGGATTCGCAAAGGAACTGGGGTGCGACGGGGTTATTGTCATTGGTAAGCCGCACCGTGTCGAGCAAGCTATCGAAGCGCATGGTCAGCAACGACAGCTCATCAATACAGTCGTTCATTGCCCGCGCTACCATACCCTCCAGCGCCAGCGTCTCCTCAATTTCGTTGTCCTGGACCAGCGCCAGCGACGCCATGTCAATTTCTTCATTCTCAAGCGGGAGGCTATCTGCTGCCAGGGCCAGAAACGAATCGTCGTAGCGTTGTCCGAACTCCATCTCCATGCCGCGACGCCTGATGCGCAGTTCCCGCATGGCTTCAAAGTAAATGTTCTGGTCGACGTTGCTGGCGGCGCGATCCGCCATTTCAAAGAGCGCGTCATCGGCCTGGTCGAACATATTGGCCAGCAGGTCTGCCAGCTCGAGGCGGGCTTTGTCCTGGACATTCTTGAAGCGGGCGGAAAAACGATTGTGGCGCTGGCGCGCAGCCTCGAGAGCGGGGCTACGCGCCGCCAGTTTGACGTTTTCCTGCTGTTTGCGCTTCATCCGATAAAACCCCGTTAACCGTGGAATTGCGCCCGGCGATAACCTGTTACAATAAAACGCTATTAAACAGGCGCAACCCGGCAAGAAAATTATAGTTGTCAGGATCCGCAGGCGCCGGGATCATCGCCAAAAAGCGACGGGCCTCACAAATCACCTAACCCACTATTCCTGATAATCGGTACAGGACAAAGCGGAGCACTGACATGCAGCCCTGGAGGCCGGCAGAATGAGCAGGAAAGCCGGTATAGGCATGTTGGCTTTCGCCTGGTTGTTGGTGCTTGGCATTGCCAGCCTGGCCTTCAATGATTGGCTGGAGGAGCGGCAGAACCCCAACCAGGCGCCCCGCACCGCGGTGTCCGCCGACGGCCGACAAACGGTTGTATTGCAGGCCAATCACCAGCACCATTATTTCGCCCGCGCCCGTATCAACGGTAAGCCTGTTACCCTGCTGGTGGACACCGGCGCAACGGATGTGGTGCTGCCTGAAGCACTGGCGCAGCGGCTGGGTTTACCCCGCGGGCCGTCCAGCATCGCTAACACGGCCAATGGTAGAATCGAGGTGCATTCCACCGTCATCGAAGAAATCGTTATCGGTAGCATTGTCCTGCGCAATGTCAGCGCCAGCATCAATCCGGCGATGGGCTACGACCAACCGGTATTGCTGGGCATGAGCGCGTTGAAAGCCATCGAGTTGCGCCAGCGGGACGGAGAGTTGCTGCTCATTCAGGGTTGACCGCCGGTTCAGCGAAGCCGCGGCTGCGGCGGCATTTCGATGTCGCTGCTCAAACGCAGCCGGGTAGCGTCCGCTAATATGACATGGGCGCTGATTCCGGCTATCAGTGCTGGTAAACTATGCCCCTGTTTTCATCGAGTCCCCACTATGCGAGTACCCGAACAGTTTTTACCCGACCTTCGACAGGCTGTCGACACCGCACTCAGGGAGGATATTGGCAGCGGCGACATTAGCGCGGAATTGATTCCCGTAGAGCGCACTGCAGTGGCCCACGTTATCAGCCGCGAGCATGCCATCCTCTGCGGACAGGAATGGGTTGATGAGGTTTTCCGCCGGCTCGATCCGGACGTTCTGGTGGAATGGCATTGCAACGATGGCGAGATGGTGACGGCGGATCAGCACTTGTTCACAGTGCGAGGTAACGCGCGTGCCATCCTCACCGGTGAACGCACAGCGCTCAATTTTCTTCAGCTATTGTCTGCGACCGCGACTAATGCCCGGGTCTACGCCGATCTGGTTGCGGACACCGACGTAGTCCTTCTCGATACCCGCAAGACGGTCCCGGGGCTGCGCACCGCGCAGAAGTACGCGGTGCTCTGCGGTGGCTGTAAAAATCACAGGCTGGGCCTGTTCGATGCTTTCCTGATCAAGGAAAATCATATCGCGGCCTGCGGGTCTATCGCCGCGGCGGTATCGCAGGCCCGCCGCAATCACCCGGACCGCCAGGTGGAAGTCGAAGTCGAGGATCTGCAACAACTGCAACAGGCCCTCGATGCGGATGCCGATGTCATCATGCTTGACAACTTTGGCAACAACCAACTGCGCGAAGCGGTTCGGGTCAATGCGGGCAAGGCCAGGTTGGAGGCTTCCGGCGGAGTGACCAGACAAACGATTCGCAATATTGCCAAGAGCGGCGTCGACTTTATTTCGATTGGCGCGCTAACCAAGGATGCCTCTGCCATCGACCTCTCGATGCGCTTCGAAACCGTTTGATGCAGGTCGCTCTCCTCACCCTCGACTTTCACCTTGAAGGCTGCCGATCGCTGAAGGAAAAGCGCAGGCGGCTGAGGGGGCTGAAGGATCGCTTCGGTCGACTCAGCAATATCGCGACCTGTGAAAGCGCCTACCCCGATCAGTGGGACAAAGCACAATGGAGTTTTATCTGTGTTGGGCACAACAAAGCGGCGGTGGACAGCACCTGCGCCGCGATCGCGGAGCATGCCAGCCAGCTCGATGCCGTGCTGTATCAGCAGCAACGGGAATACCTTTGACGCTGGCGTGCTCCCGGCTCGTCGTTGACACCTGCGCGGCAGAGAGCGCGCCGCGGTAAGGTTTCAGCGATTTTCCAGCGCTGTCAGGGGTTCTACAAACGGGTACCCCAGGGCCTCTGCCACCGGCCGGCAGGTCAGCATCCCCGCGTGCACGTTCAGGCCATTGAGCAAGTGAGGGTCGTCGACCAGGGCCTGCAGGCCCCGATCAGCCAGTTTCACCGCAAATGGCAGCGTCGCGTGGGTCAGCGCCATGGTTGAGGTACGCGCAACACCTCCCGGCATGTTCGCCACGCAGTAATGGATTACTTCATCGACCGCATAGACCGGGTCCTGATGGGTGGTAGCTCGGCTGGTTTCAAAGCAGCCACCCTGATCGATGGCAACATCGACCATCACCGCGCCTTTTTTCATTCGACTGACCAGTTCGCGACTGATAAGCCTGGGAGCAGCGGCGCCGGGAATCAGCACTGCTCCCACAACGAGGTCTGCTTCGAGCGCATATTTTTCGATCGCCTCGGCGGTGGAATAAATGGTTTGCAGCCGGCCCGAGAAAATGCTGTCCAGGTACTTGAGCCGATCGTGGGAGCGATCCAGCACCGACACCTTGGCCCCAAGGCCCACGGCCATGCGCGCCGCATTCTCCCCCACCACGCCTCCACCGATGATCAGTACCCGGGCCGCCTCGACCCCGGGTACACCGCCGAGCAAAACTCCGAGACCACCGTTCTCTTTCTCGAGATAGAATGCGCCGGCCTGAATCGCCATCCGCCCTGCCACCTCGCTCATGGGTGCCAGCAATGGCAAGGCACCACGGTCGTCGGTTACCGTTTCATAGGCAATGGCCGAAACCCCGCTGCGAATCAGTAATTCGGTTTGGTCAGGGTCGGGTGCCAGATGCAGGTAGGTAAACAGTATTTGCCCCGGCGAAAGCATCTTGCATTCCCCGGGCTGTGGCTCCTTGACCTTGACGATCATCTCCGCTGTTTCGAATATTCGCCCTGCACTGTCGGCTACCCGGGCGCCGGCGGCCCGATAGTCATCGTCCTCAAACCCGATCGATGCCCCACCCCGGGTTTCCACCAGCACTTCGTGGCCGGCCCGCACCAACTCCCCCACCCCCGCCGGGGTCAGGCCAATGCGGTACTCGTGATTCTTGATCTCCCTGGGTACCCCAATCAACATATCGGCGTTCTCCGCAACGGGCATCGGTGCTTGGGCGCTGGCCCTTCCGAGCCCCGAATTTTATGGACGTCGGATCGATTCTACTCCTTTTTTTTCCCATGAGGAGTAGTCAGTCGCACCCGGCGAGTGAAAAATGCCCCACCAGACAGGCAGAACGGACGGGATGGAGAGAAGTGAGACGGATTCGCACAACCGGCCGAAGCCGTGGCCTGGCTGAACCACCGCAGCCAAACACAGCCTGCATGGGGTGGAGACGGTTTGAAACCGGTTCGGAACCGGTTTACAACTTGACGCTCACCGCAGCGGCAGCGTGATTGGCCTTGTCCCGGGCGGCTTCTACTGAACCCGCCCGCGCCAGGACAACGCCCATCCGGCGCCGCCCCGCCACCTCCGGCTTACCAAACAGGCGCAGTTGGGTATCGGGCTGCTCCAATGCCCGTTCCAGGTCACCGAATACCGTCTTGCTGGAATGGCCGTCCACCAGAATGACGCTGGAGGCCGAGGGGCCGTGCTGGGAGATATTGGGTATCGGCAGGTCGAGGATTGCCCGGGCGTGCAGGGCAAATTCACTCAGATCCTGGGAGATCAAGGTGACCATCCCGGTATCGTGGGGTCGAGGTGAAACTTCGCTAAAGTACACATCATCGCCCTTTATGAACAGTTCGACACCAAACAAGCCCTTGCCGCCCAGGGCCTCGCACACCCTCGAGGCAATCATCCGGGATTTCTCCCAGGCGACGTCACTCATTGGCTGGGGCTGCCACGACTCCCGATAGTCGCCGTCCGCCTGACGATGCCCTATCGGCAGGCAGAAACTGGTGCCACCCTGGTGCCGAATCGTTAACAGGGTAATCTCGTAATCAAAGTCGATCATTCCTTCGACGATAACCCGGCCCGCCCCGGCGCGACCACCTTCCTGGGCATAGTTCCAGGCCGCGTCAATATCAGCCTCGGTTTTGATCGTGCTCTGGCCTTTTCCCGACGAACTCATAATGGGCTTGACGATACAGGGCATCCCGATTGCTTTCACTGCCGCGACCAGTTCAGCGTGATCACCGGCAAACCGATAGAGCGAGGTCGCCAGGCCAAGATCCTCAGCGGCAAGACAGCGAATGCCCTCACGATTCATGGTCAGCCGGGCTGCCCTGGCGGTGGGAATCACGATGAAGCCTTCTTCTTCCAGCTCTACCAGGGTTTCGGTGGCGATGGCCTCGATCTCCGGCACGATCAAGTGAGGCTGTTCCTGTTCAACCAACTTTCTCAGGGCCTTGCCATCCAGCATCGACAGGGTATGACTGCGATCCGCCACCTGCATTGCCGGGGCATCGGGGTAGCGGTCGACAGCAATGACCTCCACGCCCAGGCGCTGCAACTCGATGGCCACTTCCTTGCCCAGTTCCCCTGCCCCCAGCAACATCACCCGGGTAGCGGTGCTGGAAAACGGTGTTCCGATACTGGTCATAACAATCCCTGTGCGTGGTTTGGCCGCGCATTTTACCCCGTGACATCGCCGAATTGTAGTTGCACGCAAAGTCCAGGCAAACTCATGCACTCATTGCAAGGCTTAGGGGACGGTAGCGCGGCGAAGGGTTGCCAGCAATTTGCTGGCATAGATAGCATGGGCCAGCCCACTGAAATGTATACCGTCGGGGATGCTGGAACCGTCGAACAATTGCTGTTCGCCGACCCAGTCAGCGGTCTCCACCAGTTGGCAGTCGAAATGGTGGGCTACAAACCTGACGATATTCCGTAAGTGTTCATAGGGCTTGCCGTTGCGCAGCTCGTGGTTATAGTCCCAAATCGCGATCGGTGGCACGACACAGAAAACATCGACGTTTACAGGCATCGAAGTCACCAGCTTGCGGTAGTCGTCCCCCATCTGCTGAGTGCTACGGGACAAAAACCAGTCGTTATGGCCAAGGGTTATCCAAACCGCCGTCTTGCTAACAGAGCCTGCGGTCAAGTACGCCACCGTCCCACCGACATCAGCACCGACGGCGCCCGCGAGTAGTTGCCCGGAGCGACTGATATTGGTGGTGCGCAAGCCATATTCAACGTTGAGCAGCATCGCCGTGGTGCTGGTGTAGGGATCCTTGTCCGCTGTCGCCATGAGCGAATCGCCGACGATAATCACGTGAGCATAGGGATCTGCAGCCCTGGCCGCGGATTGAAGCCCGATGAGCAGTGAGGCAACAACAAGCAGCTGAACCCTGTAACGCATCGCAAGAAGATCCTGATGGGTGAATGGTAATGATCGGGCCGAGTGCCTGAAAAAATGCCCTAGCACGAATGGCACTTAGTTAAGGAGAAATGCGTAGGCTTTTCAAAGCGCCGCTCCGGGCATCTGCCCCGTCAGGACACGCCGTAAACCCGTCCCTGGGGGCTCTGCGCCGACATCCCTGTCGGCGACGGTCCTGCCGAGGTAGACACCCGAATCGGCTTAAGTAAGTGTCATTCGGCCCAGCACTCAAACGGCTGCCGGTTAAAGCGAAGTCCTAGCTGGCTTTGGCGTGGGCTTCCGCCAGGTAGTGACCGGTTATCACGATTCGGGTGCTGGACGTCTTGGCGCGGAACATCGAATGGTCGGCAAGGGGCACCAACTGGAGGATGTCGTCGGTATGCTGCGGGTAAATCGCTATACCGGCGCTGGCACCGACGGACACCTCACTACCGTCGCAGACAATGGGCTCCTTGAGTGAGCGCAGGATGGAATTGGCACGCTGTATCACGGTTTCGCGGTTGCAGGCACCGGCTCCCATCATGACTACGGCGAATTCATCGCCGCCAAGGCGGGCGATAAAATCCGTTTCCCGGGACGATTGCCGTAGCCGAGTTGCAACGGTCTCCAGCACCTGGTCGCCGGCCAAATGACCCAGGGTATCGTTCACCTGCTTGAACCTGTCCAGATCGATGTAAATCAGCGAGCATTGGTGAATATCGTCTTTTTCTTCGGCGGCCAGGGTGTTCAATAGCTGGTAGAACGCGCGACGATTGAGCAGGCCGGTCAGGGAGTCGAGCTCTGAAAGCCGATGGAAACGGTCACGCTCACTGTTGATTCGATCTTGGTATTGCTCAACCGCAGAAGCGCTGATACCACAGGCCACGCCGATCACACCGTAGGCAGTAACCAGCATGATCAACGACAGGTAGTAGGGATTCATTTCCAGACTGGGGAGGAAGCCGAATCGAACGCCGCCCGCATGCAAGCCCAACACTGCCAGGCTGCTGAACATAACAATGCTCAGCCAGAGGTACCCTGCGCGGCGCCCGCCAACAACAAACGCCAGCATCACCACTGCCATCCAGATAAACAGGGGCGGCGCGGACACGTTGGCCAGAGAGCCGACATAAATTGCGGTCATCAGGAATAATGAGGTCAGTAGCGTGTTCGCCGCCAGTGACATCGATTTTCCCACTTTGAGCACGACCAGGCTAAGCAGGCATACCAGAATCATCGCCACGGCGGCGCCATGACTCGCCCACATATTGCCCTTTTCGAGGCCAAGGGTGAGAATGAGAAAGGCCAGTTCCGCCGTTACCGCACTGATGACCCCCAGGGTGAGCAGGTAGGCCAGAATGCGACTTCTGATTCGCTGCTTGGGGTCCAGCAAAAGCTCCTGGGGAACCAGCCGGTCGAGCTGGCTTTGCCAGACCGGCACATTTTCCTCAGCGGGGCAAACGCACCAGTCTACCTCGTGCTTGGTTTTCTTCGGCACTGCTGTTTCCGTGTTTGCTAGGGGGAATAGTAAAAATTTAGCAGCCCCGTCAGCTGACCCATGCTCCTCGAACGATTACTGTGATCGGGTTCTCAGGATTATTGCGTATATTAGCCACGTAGCGCTTCTCCCACGACCACTGACCAGGCATTGAACCCCGAGGATTCTTATGGAAAGTAGTTCGCTCACCCCCGTCATCACCATCGCCATACTGATTATCGCTGGTCTGTTTACCTGGGCGATAAGTCTGCTTTGGCAGCTGTTCCGAGCCAGCAGAACCCACCAGCAGTCACCGACACCTACCGACAACCTGGCCCGACGCCAGGCGCGCATGAGCATCGTGGTCTTGGCCCGGGGGGCGCTCAGTCAGCAGGTGGACACCACCGAGGCGGCGATTCGGATTGCAACCTTACTCGACTATCTCGATGACGGAAGCCGTCCGCGACAGCGATACGCCCCCGTGTTTCATTTGACCGAAGCCACGGCGCACATTCCGCGGTTGGACCAATGGCGCGAACTCGACAGGTCAGAAAAACGAAAATATCGTCAGCAGATGCAGGCGCTGGAGCGGCAGCATCCCCAGCAACTGCGCGAGACACTGCAACGCCTGGTCAGCGATTTCAGTTAATTTTGGTTTGAAACAATAGACCGCTGGAGCCGGTTTCAGGCGCCGGTATGCAGGCCGCACTCGCGGTCATCGGCAACTTTGGTAGGATCAAAATATTTACGGCAGGTCGGTAAACGATACCGTTGCATGTAGCCTTCGAGGTCTGACTCATCGCAGTGGAACAGCGGCGCCACTTTTAATATACCGCGGTTATCCCATGACAACACGTTGAGCGTCTTCCGAAACGCTGTTTCCTCCGCGCGGATACCCGCCAGCCAGATTTTCGGCTTGAAAGCATCGATGGCCCGGGCGAAGGGTTCGAGTTTGACCTGGCGGGTAAACTCGCGGTGCAGAGACTCATCTTCACCGGGCATCGGGATACCCATCAGGGCATCCCGCCGGGCGGCCGTCATCAGCGGCGTGTAAACATGAATATTGAGCTTGAGATCAGCAATCAGTTGCTCGGCAACCAGATAGGTGTCGCGGGTATTGTAGCCACTGTCCACCCAGACGATGGGCAGGTCGGGCGCTACTTGCGCCACCAGGTGCAACATGACCGCGGAGTTAGGGCTGAAGCTGGTGCTGGCAATAATCGGTTCATTCAAAGACAGCGCCCAGCGCACGATGGCCTCGGGGGAGTAATCCCGCAGGATCGCGTTTTGCGCTGCCAAATCAAGATTGTCGATTGCGCTGTCCAAGGGGTTCCCTGCCAGGGTCATCAACCCGCCGCGGGCCATCGCCTGTTCCTAATTTGCCTGATGGGAGCGGGAATATAGAGAATCGTCCTACCCACTGCAACCAAAAGGTTATATCAATTCCCTATATGCTTAAAATCTGGCATCGTGGCAAGGTGAGCCGGGGCGTCAGCCATGAACGCCAGTCCACGTTGGGCATTATCCAATGGAACCAGGGAGAGTAGCTTCTATGCGTTTATCCAGAAAAATTGCAGCGTTGGCTGCATTCGCCGTTCTGACCGTCGGTTGTACCGGTACCAACAGCTCCCAGGGTGCCAAGCAGGGTGCCACCAGCGGCGCTGTGGGGGGTGCTGTCGGGGGCCTGGTCAGCGGTTTGATATTTGGCGGCGACGCCCTAGGCAGTGCCGCCGCGGGGGCCGCAATCGGCGCCGCCAGCGGTGCGGCAGTAGGGGCCACGTCCGGGGCCAGAATCGACAAACAGCAGACCCAACGCTACGCCGAGCAATTTGGTGAAGATAACTACAATGGCTTCCTCGCCCTCGCGGCCTGCGATTACGACCGGGCGCTTACGCTGGCCGCCAGGGGCCAGCAAGACCCGAACCGCAATTACGCACTCAGTGGCCTCTGGCTCGAGGCTATTACCTACGCCGACCAGAACGATTACGCCAAGGCCGCCACCCTCTATCCCGCACTGGAGAAGAATGACCCGGTACTGCTCGATCGCAACGATACGGAGCGCAAGTTAAAAGACACGGTGCGCGAGCTGCGCACCATTCGGACGGAGCAAAACCAGCCACCGCAATGCGATGGCACCTAACCGTATGATCAGCGTTGCCCTAGCCGAAATGGCACTTACTTAAGCCGATTCGGGTGTCTACCTCGGCAGGACCGTCGCCGACAGGGATGTCGGCGCAGAGCCCCCAGGGACGGGTTTACGGCGTGTCCTGACGGGGTAGATGCCCGGAGCGGCGCTTTGAAAACCCTATGCATTTCTCCTTGACTAAGTACCATTCGCCCTAGCCGGGGCGATACTGCCGGCGTCGGCGCAGCCAGGTGAACCCCAGCATCAGGAAGGTCAGTAACAGCGGCACCAGGGCAATGTTAATCACCTTCAGCCTGGTTCCCAGGGCCTCGATATCGCTGGTCAACTGATGTTGAACCTCGCGCAGAGATTTGCGAATCTCGAGTTTTTGCGCCAGAAACTCATCCACTGCCTGCTCCTGCTCCGGGCTCAATACCTGCTTGTCCTCCCCTGTCTTCAGCTGCTGCAGTTCGCTGAGCTTGCGTTCCGTGGCCTCCAGTTGCGCGGTCAGCTCATCGGCTGTCGCGCGGTAGTCCTCCTCCGCTGCGCGCTGGATTTCGTGGACCCGGGTGAACGGCCGATTAAAGGTTCCCCGGCTACGGATCGATATCAGGTCGGCACTGCCCACCAGAAAGTCCGCCGCATTGATCAGCAGGGAGCCATTGTCCGCAAAGGGTGACAGCACCGGTTGACCGAAAAAGGTCTGCGCCTGCACCCAGAGGCGATCGGTGAGCAAATCGGTATCGGCAATCAGCAGCACATTGATGTTTCCCTGCAATAAACCAGGCGCCACCGCTTGCTCGCTCGCCTCCTCGGTAGCAGCGTCGGCGTCTCCGCCGGCCTCGTCGCCGGTTTCCTGCGCACCGGCTTCAGCCGCCTTTTCGCTGGTATCGGCGGGTTTGCCCTCCGGGAATGCAGTTTTGACCTCACCCGATAGCTGGCCTGCAATCACATGGCTTTCACCGTCGGGCGCAAAGCCATCGAAAAGGACATTGGGGTCCATAAGATTCTGCAGCTTTCCGGCATCGATCAGTGCAGCCGCTTTGGACGACCAGATCAGGTCGCGCCACTGCGTGGTGGCATTTTCCAATTGGCGCCAAACGCCGACGCTGGACACATTCAGGGTTTCCAGCGCCTCGGTTACAAGCTCTTCATCGGCAATATTTGCAGCCCCCAGGCCCAGCAAGGTAAGGTTGCGAGCCGGTGGCTGGTCGTCCGCGATATTGACCAGCATCGCATGGGCGGCATCACCCAGCACCTTGTCGGGCACCATTTCGATACCCCAGGCCTTGAACAGGCGCGGCAACCCCGAAGCCGTGGGAGCGCTGCCCGGCATGGGCATCGAGCCAGGCTCCGTGGCCGCGGTTTCGGCAAACGGGTCGGTGAAGACAATGGCGTTGCGCCCCGACAACACGAACTGGTCAATCGCATACAGCGCCTGCTCCCCGACCTCCGCCGGATGGACAATCAGTAACAAATCCACGTCGTCCGGAATTTGCAGGGGACTGGGGCCGAGATCAACAACATCGTAGAGCTGCTGCAATTGCTGCACCGATGCCCAGGGCCTGCGCATCGATCGGCTGGCCATATCCAGGCCCCCATTGACTGGCAAGCCACTGATCAGGCCAATTTGGGGTGGCGCCTCCCTGGCAGCAAGGTATATCGCCTTGGCAATGTCGTATTCCAGGAACTGCTGCCGGTTCGGATGGAAGAAAGTAATGACTTCCTCGTTGCCGTTGTCGCCAACTGCGGCAAGGCCAAGGTAGAGCTGGGGCGCGCCGACCCGCACCGGCACCGCCTGCATCCCCAGTTCGGCGGCTCGGTCCTCCATCTCGGAAAACGGCTCCGGGTCTATTTTCTGCAGTTTCAGCTGGCCACCGGATAGTAGCGTAAACTCTTCCAGGAGATTTTCGATGCGCTGGGCGTAGTTGCGCAAGGTGGGTGTTTCGCGCATGGCCTTTTCAGAGTAGAAGAACAACAACTCAACGGGCTGTTCCAGGTCGCCGACGATATTGCGAGTACCGTCACTGAGGGTGTAAACCTTGTCTTCGGTCAGATCAACCCGCAGATGCTTGAACCACATCTGCCCTGCCACCAGCAGCACAAGGCCGAGTAAACCCAATGACACCAGCTTGATTGCTGCGGAAATACGCTTCTTCGATCCCATGACTATTGTGCCTTCTTCATATCGATGACGACCACCGTTGCGGCGAGCCACAACACCATCATCCAGCCAAAATAAAACAGATCCCGGAAGTCCAGAACGCCCTTGCTGATCGATTCGAAACGCTGCAAAAAGCTGGCACTGGCAATAGCACTCCAGAGCTGGCCGTCAGACCAGGTGGTAAAAAGGTTCATAACAATAGGGGAACCCGCCGCTACGAACAGGAAACAAATAGTGACCGTCAAAATAAAGGCGATGACCTGATTGTTGGTGGCCGCTGAAATACAGCTGCCAATAGCAAGGTAGGCGCCGGCCATCAGCCAACTGCCGATGTAGGCCGCCAGAATAACCCCGTTGTCCGGTTCCCCCAGGTAATTCACCGTAAGCCACAGCGGAAACGTGAGGACCAGGGCCAGTCCGGTGAAGACCCAGGCGGCGAGAAATTTGCCGACTACGGCCTGCCAGGTTTTAACCGGCAGGGTCAGCAACAACTCGATGCTCCCCGACTTGCGCTCCTCGGCCCAAAGGCGCATGGAAACAGCCGGCACCAGAAACAGATAGAGCCAGGGGTGAAAGCTGAAAAACGGCGACAGGTCCGCCTGGCCCCGCTCGTAGAAATTCCCCATGTAGAAGGTAAAAATACCGGTTAGCACAAGGAATATGACGATGAATACATAAGCCAGCGGGGTCGAGAAATAGGCCGCCAGCTCGCGTCTGAAAATTGCTCCTACGTTACCAGCCATCAGTGCAAATCCTCCCCGGCGCCCGCGGTCAAGGCTCTGAACACATCATCGAGGCGACCCTCCTCCTGCCGAAACTCCTCTATCTGCCAACCGGCAGCCGTGATGTGCGCCGATACCGCCAGCAGAATATCTTCCCCGGCGGCGGGAATCAGCCTGAAGCGATTGGGCTCCATGACATCCACCTCAGCAACCCCGGGAATGGCCCCCAGTTGTTGTTGCAAACCCTCCCGGGGCGCCAACTGCAACACCAATGCACCGTGGTTACGAGCCTGTGCCTGCAATTCCGCCGGGCTGCCATCCGCCACCCGCTTGCCCGCGGCAATAATCATCGCTCGACTGCAGACCGCGCTGACTTCTTCCAGGATATGGGTCGAGACCAGGATGATCTTGTCGGCGGCAATACGCTGTATCAGCTCCCGCACCTGCTGTTTTTGATTCGGGTCGAGACCATCGGTGGGCTCGTCCAGGACCAGCACCTCGGGATCGTGAATCAGTGCCTGGGCGAGGCCGACGCGGCGCTTGAAGCCCTTCGAGAGTGTTTCGATGGGGCGATGCCAGACCGACTGCAACTCCAGCTCAGCCGCCATCGCATCCAGGCGCTGTTTCTTCTGCGCACCACGTAATCCCCTGATATCAGCAACAAAGGCCAGAAACCCCGCGGGGGTCATATCCCCGTAGGCGGGTGCCCCCTCGGGGAGATAGCCCAACCGTCGCTTGGCGCCAATCGGATCAGACTGGATGTCGTGACCGTAAATGGCCACCGAACCACTGCTGGGCGCGATAAAGCCGGTAATCATTCGCATGGTGGTCGTCTTGCCGGCGCCGTTGGGCCCCAGGAAGCCCAACACCTCGCCAGGGGCAACGTCGAAGGTTAGATCCCTGACCGCTGCGAACTGGCCAAACTCCTTGCTGAGATGGCTTATCTCAATCATGCCGTACCTCAATTGATGGCTGTGCTTGCGAAAAAACGCGAAATTTAAAAAAACCCGGCTTGATTTTCAAGTCCCTGAAAGCAAGCTGATATCGTCGGTGACCGCCGGCAAACAAAGTCCCCCGACGATCCCACGAGAGTGATTTGCCTAATTCCCCTGCCGGGTAGCGTCGGGCCCGCTGATCCACGACCTCAGCAAGGCCCGCAGGTCCTCGTTGATGCAGTACAGATTGGGAACGAAAACCAGTGATATGACTGTGGCAAATACGATGCCAAAAGCAAGTGACACTGCCATGGGCACCATAAACTGGGCCTCGGCGCTGCCTTCGAGCAGCATCGGCAGAATTCCCAGAAAGGTCGTCAGCGATGTCAGCAGGATCGCGCGAAAGCGTCGACAGCCGGCGTCGACCACCGCCTGCCGGATCGCCCGGTGCTTGTCGCGCACATCCCGGTTGACGAATTCGACCAGAATCAGGCTGTCGTTGACCACCACCCCGGAAAGCGCGATAACCCCCATCAGCGACATCATGCTCAGGGGCATTCCCCCCATGATGACATGGCCGAGGGCGGCCCCGATCACCCCGAACGGTATCACGCTCATCACCATCAGTGGTTGCACGTAGGACTTGAGCGGTATCGCCAGCAGGGCGTAAATAGCGAACAAAGACAGCACGAAACCCTTGAACATGTAGTCTTCTATGTTTTTGCTCTCCAGCGCATCGCCGTCGAGTTTGTAAACCACATCGGGATACTTCTTCACCTGCTCGGCAAAAAACGGCCCGGTAATTTCCCGCACCACCTGATTTGGCTCCAGCACTGCCTTGTCGACCTCCGCGGAAACCGACACCGCCCGGGCTCTGTTGACCCTTATCGACTCCGCCATCGCGGGCCTGAATTCGAGCTGGGCCACAGACAGCAGCGGCACTTCGGCGCCATCGGGGGCGCGGATGTACATGTTCTCGAGGTCAGCCACGGTGCGCCGCTCACTCAGAGGGTAGCGCACCATCACTTTGACTTCGTCGTTGCCACGCTGCAGACGCTGGGCCTCGGCACCGTAGAACGCGTCCCTGACCTGGCGGCCGACATCGAACAGGGTCAGGCCCAGGGCCTCTGCACTGGGTTTGATATCAAGGTGAATCTCGTTGACCAGGTCCGCCGAGCCGTTTTCGATGTCGAAAACACCGTAATAACTCCGCAGCTTTTGTTCCAGCTCATCCGCGGCCAGTTGCAGCTGCCGGGTGTCCTTGCCGACGATATTGAACTTCAGGTCCTTATCACCGGGCCCTTCGAGTTCGGTAAAAGACAGCACCCTGGCGCCGGGAATATCCCCCACCTTGTCTCGCCAGCGGCGCACGATTTCGCCGGCCTCCAGTTTGCGCACATCAGGCCGCACCAACTCCAGCATAAAAAAGCCCGTGCGACCCTCTATGCTGTAGCTGAAGACATGCTGGTAAAAGCGCTCTCCCGCACCGTGTTGCTGCTGGAATTCCACTTCGATTTCCGTCAGCGCGTCTCGCATGTGCTGCAGCGCTTCCCGGGTTTTGTGCTCCGGCGTTCCACGCACCATCTCGAGATTGGCCTGAATATAATCCCCGGCCTGGTCGGTCATCATGACATAGCGAATCCAGCCACCGGCGATCAGCCCCACAACCAGTATCAAAACACCGAGGAAAGCCGCGACCGTGGTGTAGCGATGGGCGATGGTCTTCTCCAGGAAAGGACGGTAGCGATTGGCTATAAACCGGTCCAGTGCCGCGTTGTTTGCCTCCTGCAAGCGCTGCTGGCGACCCAGGTGAAACCGGCCACCGCCGCTGTGCGCAAGGTGGGCGGGCAGAATCCACTTCGACTCCACCAGCGAAAACAGCAGGCAGAGAATCACCACAGCACCAAAGGAAAGCAGGAAGTTGGCATAGGGCCCCTGCATGAAGAGGGTCGGTGCAAAGGCGGCTATGGTGGTGAGAACCCCGAAAGTGGCAGGCATCGCCACCCGCTGGGCGCCCTTGATAACCCGCTCCAGGGAATGACCGTGTCGGCGCACGCTGTCGTGTACGCTCTCGCCGATGATGATGGCATCGTCCACCACGATGCCCAGCACCAGGATAAAACCGAACAGGCTCATCATGTTGATACTGACGCCGATACCGGGCATCGGCAGCAGCGCCAGCGCCCCGAGGAAGCAGATCGGCAACCCCAGCATTACCCAGAAGGCGATCCGCAGCTCCATGAACAGCCCCAGGGTGATGAATACCAGAATCGCACCCAGCCCGAGATTTCGCAGCATCATCGACAGCCGTTGATCAAGGTAATAGGTGGTATCGGCCCAGTAGTCGAGGTTCACGCCCTCGGGTAAGCTCGCCGCCTTGCGCTGCATATAGCCCTTCACTGCATCGGCAACCTTGATGATATCCTGGTCGCCCACGGCGTAAGCGGTCAGTGCCACCGTGTAAGCGTCGTCGAAGACGGCGTAACCATCGGTCTCGACGAAGCCGTCCCTGATGGTGGCAATATCCCCCAGCGTCAGCCGCGTGCCATCGGGCCAGGTCAGCAGCATTACCTGCTCGAACTGGGTCTGGTCGTAGGCCTGGCCCCGGGTGCGCAGCAGAATATCGCCGCTCTGGGCGCGGATACTGCCGGCGGGCAAATCCAACGAGCCCGCGGCGACCGTCTGTGCAACCTGCCCCAGCGTGAGCCCGTATTTGCGCAGCAGGGACTCGTCCACTTCAATTGCGATCTCGCTCTCACGCACACCGTGAATCTCGATGCGCCCCACATCCGGCAGGGCCAGCAACTCCTGCTTCATTTCCTCGGCGAGGAGTTTACCGCTGCGTTCGTCGATATCGCCGAAGAGTTGAAGTTGGACCGCATGGGCCATCCAGTCGACTTTGGAGATCACCGGGCGCTCGGCCTCCTCGGGAAACGTGGCGATACTGTCGACCTGGATTTTGACTTCGTTGAGGAGAGTATCGATTGGCACCCCGTGCTGCGCCTCTATGCGTATGTTAGCGGCCGAATCGTATGCACGGGATTCGATACGCTTGATACCATCGACATCCTTAACGGCTTCCTCGATCTTGAGTACGATGCCCTTTTCAACCTCGCTGGGCGCAGCTCCGGGATACACCTGCATGATCTGGATCATGTGGCTATCGATGCTGGGCATGATGTCTTTCTTGATGGTGAAAACCGACAGCAGGCCAAGGGCGATGATCAGCACCATGAGCAAGTTGGCCGCTACGGGGTTACGTGCGAACCAGGCGATCAAGCCTTTGCGAGTGGGATCGCTCACGAGGCGACGGGAGCCGGGTTTGCAGCTTCAGTCGGAGTCTCGGTGCCTGTGCTTGCCGGAGCGGAGGTGCGCTCCGGGGCATTCTGTTGCGAGCTTTGTTCCTGGCGCAGGACCGAGGCAATACGCACCGGCGTGTTGGGCAATACCGGGCCGACACTGGTGATACAAACCTTGTCACCTTCCTCGAGCCCCTCGGTCACCAGAATCTCGGGACCATCGGTGCGCAGCAAGGCCAGCTCGCGTTCCTGCAGGCGATTACGATCGTCCACTATCCATACCCGGTTACCGGGGCGGATGACTGTGCGCGGCAGCGAGATAACGTCGCTGAAAACCCGGCCTTCGATCCGGGCATCGACGAACATGCCAAACCGCAGCGGGGCAAAACCCTGCTGGCCATCACCCCGGTAGATGCCGTAGGGGTCATCCAGGCGAGCAACCACGAACAGTGACCGGCTGCGCTCGTCCAGCACACCTTCGGTGCGAACCAGCTCGGCCTGCCAGGTTTGTGTCCCGCCGTCGAAACTATGGCTGATTTCCACTCTGGGCAGCTGGTCCGGGGAAGCCTTGTGCGCATCAGGAAGCGACAAATAATCCAGTTTACCCTCCGGAATCGCCAACCTGATTTCGGCATGCCCCACTGCCAGTATTCTGCCTACCGGCAGACCGGCCGCAACATACTGGCCAATATCGACCTGTCTGGACGCCACCAGGCCGTCGTAGGGCGCAATCACCACCGTCCTTTCCAGGTCAAGTCTGGCTTGATCCAGGCTCGCCCGTGCCGACTCCAGTTGCGCCTCGGCCTCCAGCAGTTGGGGTTCTCGCAATGCCAGCCGACGCGCTTCCTGGCTCACCGAGTCGCGGCGCCTGCGCTGCTGCCACTCGTGCTCGGCAACCGCCACCCGTCCCTGCTCCTGGGCCAGTGCACTGCGCGCCTGTGCCACCAGGGCCTGGGCCTGCTTCAGCCGGGCGCGATAGTCGCGATCATCCAGTCGCAGCAGGACATCACCCGCGCGAAAGAATCCACCAGCATTGAACTGGGGCGATAGCTCTACAACCCGACCCGATACCTCGTTGACCAGGCTGGTTTGCGAACCCGGCCGAACCACACCCTGGGCATGGACACCGACCGCAAGCGCAGTGGGGCTGACTTGCAGTACATCGACCAGCAACGGCTTGATCTCCGGGGTGATGACCTCGGGCTCGGGCTTCATGGCAAACAGCATGGCTGCCAGCGATGATGCCAGCCCAATAATCAACAGCGGAATTATCCATGCTCTCGCAGCCATAAACCGGTATTTCGTCGTGTGATAAGAAAGCAGCGGGGATGGGCCGGCGACATGGCTATCGGGATGTGACCCCCGCCGCTGCCCAGCAAAAGCGCGCTGAGGGAAGCCCCGATTTCTGGCAAGCCCCGGCAAAATCGGCACGGACTATAGCATAGACCAAGTCTGGGGCGTAATTCTCTTGTCAGTTTCGCGGGTCTCAACCCCAACGCTGATGGGTTCAGTGGGCTGATGGCAGTACCGGATACGAGGTGAGGGTTTGTCCCGGAATAGCGGCCGCAATATCGGATCACGGCGGCTGTGTACCCCAGGCCCACCCCGCGCACATGTTGTCGGTTTGGCGGCCACCCGGCGCGTCAAGCCCGCCAAGCTCCCCTGCCCCGTCAGGTGCTGCTGCATCGTGGTGGGAATACCATTCTGCGCCAACTGCTCGCTGATGGTGCTGTACAGACCCTCCGATGACGAGCCGTTGTCCCCCCAGATATAAAAAATGAGGGTGTTGTCCAACTCGCCCATTTGCTCGATCTGGCCGATAAGTCGCCCTGCGGGATAGTCGGCATGCTCGGTCAAGCCCGCAAAGACTTCCATCAAGCGACGCTGAAACGGCTTTCCGTTTTCCGGGATCGATTCCCGGGACGCCAGTGATGCCGGACGCGGGTTCACAACCGCATCCTGGGGAATCCAGCCCTGCTTTTTCGCATTGTTGCACACGCGCTCACGATAGGCATCTCAACCGTCATCAAACTTTCCCTTGGCTTTGTCGGCCCATTCCCGGGGCACCTGATGAGGCCCATGGGAGGCCCCGGGCGCCCAGTACATCAGGAAAGGCTTAACAGGCACATGGGTTTTTTGGTCCTGCAACCACTTAATGGCGTCACTGGCGATGTCTTCCGTGAGGTGATAGTCGTGGGGTTTCTCCTCGGGAACCGGGGGGTCGTGTTGCGGGTCATGGTGGGTTCGTATTGAGAAACCCGCAGAAGTAATCAAAGCTGCAGCCCGATGGCCTGTATTCAAACGGCCCCATTGTGGTCAATTGCTCTTCCAAGGTGTTGTGCCACTTGCCAAAAGCACTGGTGTTGTAGCCGCAGTGCTTGAGAACTTCAGCCACGGTCGCCGCCGACTGGGGAATAACCCCGATGATGCCATCAAAATCATTGGCTATCGCTGCGATCTGGCCGTTGCCGACGTCGGTGTGATTGCGCCCGGTAAACAGCGCAGGTCAAGTAAAAACCGTTTCCGCTGCAGCAAAGCCAAACCGCGATCGACAACGTAAACCCCCCGGCTGGCATATGGAACACAGCGAAACCTCACCAGGCGGGGCTGTTTGAATGGGTATGGGCGTTAACATCAGGGGCGGGTGGCCGTGTTGCCGGCTTGTGACAGTGCTGGTGTGCGCCCTCGTGCTCGGAGCGTGCACCCCATCGGCTGACGACGCCGGCGGCCCCACCAACGCTAACCCCTTGGAGCTGCTGCCCGCGTCCACCCGGGCTGTTCTGCAGTTGCGTAACCCGGATGCAATCGCCGGCCTGTTGCGGGAGGAAAGTCCGGCCCCCTGGCAACAGAGCCCCGCTGATATAACGCGCTATTACCTGGGTCAATCGAGCTTGGTCATGGGGTCACCCGCTGAGCTGGAGCAGCTCATCCTCGGCCAGACGCTCGCTTCCGAGCACGGTTTTATCGTCATCGTCAGTCTTGCAGCCCCCCTGGCACAAAGCCCGGCGACAGGCAGGGATACGGCGGTGCAGTACCGCGGGTATGCACTGCAACCCCTCGACGAGACACCACTGTTAGAGACCTGGATCGACGAAAAAACCCTGGTGATTGCGCAGCGCCCCAATCTGGAGCGGGTTATCGACGTCCATCGCAACGGCGCCGCCAACCTGCGGCAAAGCGCCATCGCACCCCACCTGGGCATGCTGGACACCCCCCGAGCCGTGAGCTTTGTCGTCGGCTTGCCGGGGCTGTACCGTGATATCCCGGCGCCGGGTAACGGGGGTTCGAGCCTGCGCCAGGCTGAAATCGCCATGGCCGCCTTTGATCTCACGCCCGGTCGCCTGGTTGGCGATCTGCAACTCATCAGTGCCAACGCCGCAGGGTACGTCGAGCGCCTCCGGGGCCTGCTATCCGAAGCCAGCCTGCCCGGGCTTGCCGCCAGCGGCAATTTGCTGACGATAGAACTCGACGGACTGGAGCCCGGCGCCGATATCCGACCCTTGCTGAAGACACTCTTCATCGACATGGATGCGATCGACTACAGCGAGGCCGTGGCAGAGGACGGCAACCCGCCCTGGCTGAATTTCGACGTGGGGGAAAACCCCAACTCCATCTTCATCAATTTCGAATTCAGCGACCCCGTCATGAGAGCACGGTTCGCAGCCGACCACTTGCCGGCGGGTTTCACCCTGGCTCCTATCCGAATCCTTGACGGCGAGGAGCCCCGCTATTTTCTGGTTCTTAACGTTTACCAATCGTCGGGGGGACTGGTGGAGGGTGCCCGCGCTGAATGGTCGGTTTTCGTCAATGATCCGGTTCGGGGCAAGCCCCGCTTTCTGGTGATTCAGGCGGCGGCTGAGGCGATCACGGCGGACTCCGTCAACCTGTTGACCTTGCCGGAACCCGTAAGCCACAGGCTGGAGGCCGACGGGATATACAGTTACGTGGGCGAGATCGATCCGACAACCGGGGAGGAATTGCTCTACTTCGATTCCCGCATCAGTTGGCCCCCTGAGGGGGAAACGCGGGTGGCTTTCGCGCGGGAGTTCGTCGCTGCCAATGACTACATCTACTGGGGCAACGCCGTTGCCGATCGCGGCCTCTACAACGCCAGCGTCTACAACCGGGAAGCGGTGCTGGTGGAAGCGCCGGCGATCGAGCTGATCGACAACAGTCAGTGGACGGAGTATGTCGGGGCCAACCCCGTCCATACCCTGGTTTACCTGAATCCACTGGATTTCGTGCTCTCGCCCTGGTGGAACCTGGACGCCGGGTACCTCGACGTGACCGACGACTACCGACGCACGCTGATCGAATTCAAAAATCAGTTTTACCCGATGACCGTCCTCAATCAGGCAGAAGCTGCCGTCAAAGGCGAGGTTCCAGCACTGCTGCCCTCCAGCATGGCGGCGACAGAGCCAGAGACCCACTACCATTTCCTGCTGACCGATCCCGAGGGACTGCTGATTCGTAGCGGGGTCGCGGGGGAATTTTACCCGGCCGCCATCCGCCTCTACGACAACGAGGTCGCCAACCATTACCTGACCCTGGCGGTGTACGGTATTGACGGTGACCCCTGCGGCCGGCGCGCCGAATGGCGCACCTATGTCACCAATTCCGAGGGTCGACCCGAAACGCTGCGCTTGGAAACCCTCAGTAGCGATGTCTGCCTCGACCCTGATGGCGGCTTGCGCCCGCCGGCCACGGTGCAGCGATCCTTTATCGGTTCACGGCTGAACACCCGGCTACTGTCACCGTTTTTCCATATCGATATCGAGCTGCAGCTTGACCGCAGCCGTGCCCTACTCGCGGGACGGGATTGGCTGGAGACCGGGGACCGGATTTGTTCCCCCGGAGGGGTTTGCGACCGGCTTTTTTACGACGGCCAGTTACTACACGAGGAATCCATGCGCATCGAGCCCGGTGACATCGCGATCAACGCCCTGCAGACCCCCTGGAGCGCGTTCTTCCAGCCTGATCCTGTTGCCGTTACCGTAAACCAATCAGCGCGCATTTTTGCGGCCAACCCCTGGCACAATGTCCCCGGAATGGGCGCTCGCTGAGTATGACCTGCGAGCCCCGCACGGCACCGCCCGACGCGAGTACTCGGGGCGACCTAAAAGCCATAGAACAGGTAGATGCTGGGCCCCGACAATTGGATATTGACCTCATCGAAGCCATCACTGTCACTGATCTTGGCATCCAGCTCCGCAATCTGGTAAGAGGCGCCGATACCGAAATGATCGGTGATACGATAGTCAGTGGCGACATCGGCATAGGTGTACGAACCGCTGAAGTCGTCAATATTCAAACCCAGCCAGCCTGCGCTGGCGCCGACACTCCACCTGGGCGTTAGCAGATAAACCACCCCGGCGCGCAGATTGGGCAGCGGTGCCAACACATTGGAGGACTCCTGCCGGAACTCATCGACAATCGATTCTCCTCCACCCTCCAACCCCACCCCTGCAGTCAGCGATGTGTCGATTACGAAAGTGTGAACACCCGCCCCCACCATGACTTCCCAGTGATCGTTGCTGAACAGCTGGTAGCCCACATCGAGGCGGTAGGTATCCATGGTGAACTCGGTGTCGACCCGCGCACCGGCCCGGTATTCCTCGCCGTCAAAATTGAAATCCCGTGCAGCCAGGCCGTCCCCGTCCAGGCTCAAGCGCTGGTAGGTCAAACCCAGGGACCATTTCTCGGCGAACTGCCAGTGATAGGCCAGCAGAATAGACTCGCTGGAGTTGTCGACATTGAGATCATCTGCCAGGTCAATCTCGATGGGCGGTAACGGGTCAATGGATGATGTTACCCTGGCGTCTGCATCCTGGCGCGCGTAGCCAACGTGAAACCGATGGGTATAATCGAATATGGTTTCAGCAAACGTTTGAGCAGAAAACGCTCCCGCTGCGATTGCCAAACCGCACCGCCGCCAACTTTTTGTGTTCATACCAGGCCTCCCCTATAACCGCACCAAACAAGGACCAATAAAAACAGGATGCGAGACGGATAGCAAGTGCGCCAGGCGAAACGCGCAGTGCCGGGCCCCAGGCAGGCATGACCTCACCCGTTAGCCCCGGGAGCACACCATCACGGCACAATCCACGCGGGCGCAACGGGCGTTGAAGAAGCCTGCCGGCTGCTGGAGTAGTTCAGTGGGGTCAGAAGGGTTATGGGCAGGTTCGCGCACGGGGCAGGGACGAGGGCAATGTCGGGTGATTAAAGGGCAGACCAGCGTTTATCGATCTGTGTTGCCCGCTGCTCCCGCTCCAGCTTGAGTAGATGGGCCAGCAGCGACAGCTTGGCCACCGGGTGCACCTGGACGGGCACATCGTCGTACACCACCAGAACCAGTTCATCAACGCTGGCCGCGGGCCTTGCCTGCAGTGCGCTGAGCACCTTCGACTCGCGCTGCAGGCGATGATCCACCAGCCAACGCACCACCGCTGTGGGGTCTTCCATGATGTCACCGTGGCCCGGGGCGAGATGGGTCAGGGGATAATCCAGGAGAATTTTCAGGGATTGGATATACGCGGCCATATCACCGCTGGGGGGAATGATCACCACGGTCGAGCCGTTCATGATATGGTCACCGGTCATCAGGTAACCGCTGTTCTGCTCGAGAAAACAGAAGTGGTTGCTAACGTGCCCCGGCGTTGCGATCGCGCGCACGCTGTATTCAGAGGCTTCAAAGATTTGGTCGTGGGCACATTCGATATCGGGGCAAAAACTCGCATCCTGGAACATCCTGTCACTGGCCAGGGCACCGATCACCTCCACCTTGCGATGGCGCAGCAAGCTAGCAGTCGCAGGTGAGTGGTCCATGTGGGTATGGGTCGCGAAGATGCGAGCAAGCCGCCCGCCACCCTCCTCAATGGCGGCAATAATGGCATCGACGTGTTCCGGCATATCCGGGCCGGGATCGACCACCGCGACATCGCGATCACCCAGCAGGTAGGTGTTGGTACCAACGCCTGTCATCACACCGGGGTTGGCTGCGGTGACACGGCGCAAGCCCGGTGCCAACCGGACCGCTTTGGCGTGAATTAGTGCGGGCATAATGTATCAGGCTTCCTTTACAGGGCAGCCGTGGCGACGACCGTCCGAGCGCCGCTGCGAGGTGCGCTAAAGCGCCGCTTTGAATTCCACCAGGTAAGCCTGCACCTTTTTCATGTTTTCGGGACCAAGCCGCCACATCAGTTTGTTGATATCACTGGCATTTTCCAGTTCCTCATCGCTGTAGGTGTACAGCACGTGGGGCTGGGAGAGTTCCGGCGGCCTCGACAGCGACTGGGTTGCCTGGGCCCGGTCAATCAAGCTTATAAAGTGGGTATGAAAGCTGCCCTCCATGCCCAGTTCCTGGTACGACTTCTCCAGCACCGGTGACCACTGGCGATAGTAGGCCGCCAGCTTCTGCGGCGGAATGCGGATGATCGCTTCGATGAGCTCGTTGGCGCGACTGAAATTGGCCTCGCTCATGCTCAGCCTGCCACCCTGCCTGTTGACCTTGAAAGGCTCCATTGGATAAGCGACGGGTCGGTTCTTGCTGATGAGATCACCCTCTGACAGCAACACCGCCATGGCCACCCATTTTCGCACCTGCTCCTTGGGGGTAAACCAGGCCAGTAAAGGCGGTGACATTTCCTCGATTGCACGGCTGACCTGGGCGTCGCTACCGTCGATGTTTTCGGGGGGCGCCACCGGGGCAAGCTCGGCATCGGTCAGTTGCGGTGGCGGCGGCTGGGCGGGGTTGATGCTTCGACGCGCTCGTTCCAGCGCCGCAGCCGGTACCGGCATATCGCCGACCATGGGCGGCTCGGGTGGCTGATCCTTGTCCTTGATAATAAACCAGGCAATTGCTGCGATGATGGCCAGAGCAATCAGCGTCAGCAAAATATCCCGCAGCTTGAGCCCGCCGGATTTTGTAGCCGGGCTGGGATCGATCAGTCGTTCTTTATCTGCTTCCATTACGTTGAGGTCCGATAATCAATAACGTGGGTTTTCGCCAAACAGTATAATCAGTCTTAAACATAGCCGATACAGGGGTTTTCGGCCCGATGGATGACCCGGGGCAAGGGATCGCCATGGCGTATGCTGCAACCTCACCGATTGCCCCCGGGTGGGGATCTCGCTGGGCGTTCAGGGGTAGGGGTCCGCTGCAGGGCAGACAGCAGGGAGGGCCCACCCAGCCGGGAACACGCCCTGGCGAACTACACCAGCTTGTCGATGGGCACTACCGGGTCAACCTCCGCCGTATAGTCCACTCCGTCGATGCCAAACCCGAACAGGCGAAGGAATTCAGCCTGGTAAGCCTTGAAGTCGGTTAGCTCGTGGAGGTTCTCGGTCGTCACCTGCGACCATAGTTGCTCTACTGCCTGCTGCACTTCAGGACGCAACTCCAGCCCGTCGGCCCGCAGGCGACCCGACTCGTCCATCACAGGCTGGTCGCCGTAGAGGCTGTTGCGAAACAAACCGTAGACCTGTTCGATACAGCCCTCGTGGGAGCCGTCCGCTTTCATGATCTTGAATAACAACGACAGGTAGAGTGGCATGATCGGGATCGCTGAACTGGCCTGGGTTACCACGCCCTTCAATACCGAGACCCGCGCGTCCCCTCCCTTTTCCGCCAGTCTGGCACGAATATCGACCACCCGCTTGTCCAGGTCCTGCTTGGCCGCGCCAATGGTTCCATGCCAGTAGATATCCCAGGTAATGCGCTCTCCCACGTAGGTATAGGCAGTGGTTTTCGCGCCGTCGGCAAGTACGCCGGCGCTATCCAGGGCATCGATCCACATCTGCCAGTCTTCTCCCCCCATCACCGCAACGGTGTTGTCGATTTCTTCCCGGGTGGCGGCCTCCAGGCTTACCTCCTGCACTTCCTCCTTGTCGGTATTGATCCCGCGCTGAACCACGTTTTTGCCAATCGGTTTCAGCGTGGAGTTGTAAACCACGCCGGTGTCGGGATGCTGGCGCCGGGGCGAGGCAAGACTGTAAACCACAAGGTCGACCTGCCCGAGGTCGCGTCGAATAAGATCTACGGTTTTCTGCTTGATTTCGTTGGAGAACGCATCACCGTTGATGCTGGTGGCATAGAGCCCATCAGCCTCGGCATACTTGTGAAAAGCCGCCGAATTATACCAGCCGGCGGTGCCCGGTTTACGCTCGGTGCCTTCCTTTTCGAAAAATAGTCCGATCGTCGAGGCGCCGCAGCCAAATGCCGCAGTTATTCGTGAGGCCAGGCCGTAGCCGGTGGAAGCGCCGATCACCAGCACCCGCTTCGGTCCGTTGCTTACCGGCCCCTGGCTTTTCACGTAGTCAATCTGCTGTTTGACATTGACATCGCAACCCACCGGGTGGGTAGTGACACACATAAAACCACGTACTCTTGGCTTGATGATCATGGCTACTTCCGTTTTATTGTCGGATAACGACCGTGGCGGCGGCACCGCTACCACCCCGGTCGAAGAAACGGGCTTATTATACGGGCCGTGGAAGATTCGGCCAGTGCAAGCGCCAAAAACAACTTGCTGGCTGCAACTTCAGCGTTTGCAGGGCTTAATAAAGGAAGCTGCGATTCATCTGGCGCCACCTGAACGGCGCCTTGAAAGCGTCACTTGAGACAACTCTATAGCGGATTATGACACCTTCGCGCTCAAGTAAAGGCGCGGGTTTGACCTGTCACGTGGCTAGCCGGCGATGGGTGGCGAAAGACAAGAACCGCCGGCTTTGCTATCGACCGAGTCAACCCATTCGCCTGGGGCCCAGGCAACAGTGCCGCGGTTGCTGATCAGGGGATAGTAATCCTCCGGTTCGTTATCGGTAATGTTGCGCATTCACCCAGCACAACACAAGCGACGCTGAAGCAAGTCAGCGGTATCAGGGGGTGAGTTTCAACAACCGGCCCTTGCTGCTGCCCCGCTCATCCTCGAGCACCCAGAGAGCACCGTTGGGTCCCTCCACCACGCTGCGAATGCGGGCGTCGAGGTCGTAACGCTCCACTTCCCGGGCACCGTCCCGGTCCAGGGCGATGCGCACGATGCCCCGGGAACCGAGACCGGCAACCAGGGCGTTGCCACGCCAGTCGGCGAAGAGATCGCCGCGATAGACGGTCAGATCCGCGGGTGAGATAACCGGTTTCCACCAGATGGCGGGCTCGATGAACTCTGGCCTGGTGCTGTGGTCGGGGATGGGGTCACCGTTGTAATGATCGCCATTGGAAACCAGCGGATAACCGTAGTTGCCGCCGCGCTGGATCAGGTTCAGTTCATCGCCCCCGGCGGGGCCCATTTCAATCGCCCAGAGACGCCCTTGCAGATCGAGGTCCATGCCCAGGGGGTTGCGATGCCCCAATGACCAAACCTGTGCGGAAACCGGCACTGTTCCGCTCCGCCCCTCATCACCCTGGGAACCCACGAAGGGGTTGTCTCCGGGGATGCTGCCGTCGTCTCGCAGCCGCAGCAGTTTGCCCAGGTTGCTCTGCATGTCCTGGGAGGGAGTGAACTTCTGGCGTTCGCCGGAGGAGATCCACAAGAAACCCTGCTCGTCGAACAACAGGCGATGCGCGTAGTGCCCCCGCCCCGACACCTTGGGCACCTGGCGCCAGATAACTTCGACATCTTCAAGCACTGCCCCGGCGCCGTTTTCAGAGAGGGTTGCGCGGGCGACTGCCGCGCCCCGCTCCTCGCCCTGCCCCGCCTCGGCGTAACTGAGGTAGAGCTGGCGGTTGACAGCAAAATTCGGGTGCAGTGCGACGTCACCGAGCCCGCCCTGGCCCCCATAATCGACGCTGGGTACTCCGGCAACGGCCCCTGAGGTATTGCCGTCCTGGCTTACGATCAGCAGTTTGCCAGCTTTTTCAGTCACCAGCATACGGCCATCGGGCAGGAAAGCCAGGGCCCAAGGCTCGTCCAAATCAGCC
This sequence comes from uncultured Gammaproteobacteria bacterium, assembly GCA_963751595.1. Classification (GTDB taxonomy): domain Bacteria; phylum Pseudomonadota; class Gammaproteobacteria; order Pseudomonadales; family JAHEGP01; genus JAHEGP01. The sequence goes on along the minus strand of CAVVVC010000012.1, from coordinate 237,694 downwards.
ACCGTCTCAACCTGAAACGGCAGGCCCCGGGTTTGCGCAGCACACGCAAAGAGGGAGGCCGCTCCCAGTATCACCAAGATTTTAAGTTTCATAACTGTTTTCCTTTGCCAATCGCTTCGTGGCCGGAGGCACAGGTCACCCCGCGGACGAAAGCCTTGCATTGCACGAATTTACGGTTGCCGCGGGTTTGAGGATTACGTCAATATCCCCAGGGCATCGGTATTACGGCTGGGCCGGCTTCGAGCTCGCCAACCCCGAGTAAATGATCCAGTTTGTCCCACACCCTGTATACATTAGAGGCTTGTTCAGAGGTTGCCCGAGAGTGCCATGTCCACACGTTCATCTGCATCCACCCGATCATTGCTGGCCGGCGTTGTCCTGGGTTCCGCGGTGCTGCTAAGTGGCTGCAGCGCGCTGGGTACCTATAACTATTTCCAATCCGGAAGCGTCGAGCCCGCTGTAGAGAATCTGGCCTATGGTCCGCACCAACGGCAGACTATCGATATCTACCTCCCCCGGGGTTCCGCGCAGCCGGCGCCCCTGCTTGTGTGGTTCTATGGCGGCGGCTGGGATTCAGGCAACAAGGGCCATTACAGTTTTGTTGCCCGGCGCTTTACCGAGATGGGCTATGCCGTGGCCATACCGGATTACCGCCTGGTGCCCGAGATTCAGTTCCCCGCTTTCCTGGACGATGGTGCCACGGCGGTACACCGGCTTATCGAGTACGCCGAGGTGAATCCCCTTAAAATCTCCCCTGGCCCGGTGATCCTTGCCGGGCACTCCGCCGGCGCCTACATCGCCGTGCAACTGGGTGCCGATCCCGACTACCTGAACGCCGTCGGTCTCAGCCGGCAGGCGATAGCCGGCATTATCGGCCTGTCGGGCCCCTACGACTTCTACCCGTACGTTGTGGGCCCGGCCCAGGCGGCGTTTGGTGACGCACCCCGCGCGGCGACCCAACCCGTGGCACAGAATCTCGACGGTATGCCGCGGCTGTTGTTGATTACTGGCGACCGTGACAGAACCGTAAAGCCACTGAATTCCGTGCGTCTTGCCGAGGCAGCACCCGATGCGCAGCTGGAAACGGTGCCCGGCATGGCACATGCCGGAACGCTACTCGCGCTCGGCGCCCACGTGACCACCAATGAGCAGGTGCTGGAGCCGATTCGCCAGTTTTTCGCCGCGCTAAAGCATCGGGATGAGCCAGCCGCCGAACAACAGAGCGCACGCGCCGGTGATTGGGGGGCGGGCGCCAAGCAAAAAATAGATCTTTGAGCCCGGTGACTTTATGCTGGGCCCAGAGTGCTTGCCAGATCAGGGTAAGCATTTTTGTTGAACTAATATAGCAGGAGTCAATAAAAATCATGGAAACAACCACGCTATTCATTGCCGCCCTCTTCGCGGCGGCCAATGCCTCCGGTGCATCGGCCATCAAAGTCGGCGAAAAATTGCCCTCCGTGGTAATAGAAAACAAGGGTGAGATGGTGATCGACTATGACGTCGTCGACGGCACGATGGTTCACAGGGACGGCAGCGATATCGGCTTCAAGGCCTTCGACAGCGATGCCTCCGCCGGTACCGTCAGGACGATCTATCACCTGGCCGCGCGCGCTGGTATCGACGGTATCAATCAGCCCTATATCGACGCCCTGATCGAGGCTGAATTGCCAGAGACAGCGCCGGACTCCCCCTACAAGACCATAACCATTCTCAATACCGATGACGCCCTCTGGGGCACCGCGGGAATCGCCAAGGGTCAGCTGGAAGACAGCCAGAAAGAGACCGCCTATGCATACTATGTAGTGGATGAAAAGGGCGTCGCCCTGCAAAAATGGGGCCTCAAGAAAAAAAGCTCGGCGGTGATCGTGCTGGACAAAGATAACACCGTTCTGTTTTTCAAGGACGGCAAGATGAACGCCGATGACATTGCTTCCGCAGTCGCTGCCATCAAGGAAAAGCTATAGCCCCGGGCGACCTTGGCCCCTGGTAAAGCGGGTCCACAGGCTTTGATAGGGCGCTGGCATTCTTCGCCAGCGCCGTTAAAATACCGCTTTGTTCAAGTACCGGCCCCTGCATGTCAATCCTGCTTTCTCCGAGTTCCCCCGGCTGGCTCGACGCTGTGCTGGCTAACTTCAACGATTTTCTTCGCGATCATGCCTCGGCCGAAAAGAAGGCCTCCGGCATGGCCATCAACATGATCTCACACTACCCCGACCGCACGCGCCTGGTGGAGGTCATGACCGACCTTGCCATCGAGGAGTTGACCCACTACCGCGAAGTAGTGAAGCTGTTGCACCAACGCGGACAGCATCCCGGCGCCGATGAAAAGGACCCTTACGTCACCCAACTGCGCAAGTCGATCCGCAAAGGTGCCGACGCCTACTTTCTCGACCAGTTATTAATCGCGGGAATCATCGAAGCCCGGGGCGCCGAGCGCTTTGGCCTGATCGGGGACGCGCTGCCAAGCGGTAAGCTGAAGACCTTCTACCGTGCCATTGCCCGCTCGGAAATGCGTCACTACGAAACATTCTTTGAACTCGCCGGGCTGTATTTCCCCCGTGCCGACATCGACCAGCGCGTCGCCTGCCTCCTGCGGACAGAAGCCGCCATCTGCGCCGACCTGCCCCATCGCGCCGCTTTGCACTAACACCCTGCTGTGAACCAGGCCAAGGCAATCGCCAAGTATCTCCGGTCCTGGGCGGAAGTCGAATCCGGTGTGTTGTCCCCTCCCCAAAACCGGTACCGCTGTGTGCTGGCCCTGGTAGCCTATCGGGAGAACGGCTCCCTGCTTGAGCGAATCGACACCCTGATGGCCCGCTACCGGGGGGTTCTGATCATTCTGGTCATCAACCGTCCCACCCTCGCCAGCGAAACCCCAGCCCCGGCTGACGTGGCGCCCAACTGCGCCGAGACGGTGCTGGCTCGACGGATCGAACGACGCTACCCGGGGCTGGCCCGGGACCGCTACGGCGAGTATTTCGACCTGGGGCGCGGCAACACCTTGCTCGCCATCGACCGCTATTCCCGCGGTCGCGGCATTCCGGCACAGCAGGGGGTTGGCCTGGCACGCAAGATCGCGGCCGATATCGCCTGCCTTTTCATTCACCGGGGTTTGGTGACTAGCCCCTGGATACACTCCAGCGACGCCGACGTGCGCTGGCCAAGCAATTATTTTACCGTTTCGGAGCAAACACCACCCGGGGCCAGCGCCCTGCTCTACCCTTTCCGCCACGGCTCACCGCCGGGTGACGCTGGCCTTGCCGTCCAACTCTACGAGTTGTCCCTGCGTTACTATGTCGCCGGGCTGCGCTGGGCGGGCTCGCCCTACGCCATACATACGGTCGGCAGCACCCTGGCGATACATTACATCAACTACGCCATGGTTCGCGGCTTCCCCAGGCGCAGCGCCGGCGAGGACTTTTATATTCTCAACAAGCTGGCAAAAACCGGGCCCGTCAGGGCGCTGCCAGAAGCCTGCCTGGGAATTGCCGGCCGCAGCTCCGACCGGGTTCCCTTCGGCACCGGCCCCGCCTGCGACAAGATTCTGGGGCTGGCCAATCCGATCGAAGACTATTGCTTTTACCATCCCCGGTGTTTCGAGGAGCTACGGAAGGCACTGGAATCAATGGGACGGCTGGTACAGTCAGAGCAGCCCCTTGCCCAGTGGCAGAATCAGCTCGAGCGGCGCCCGCGCGCTGCCTTTGTCGCCGTACTCGAGGATCTGGGTATGGGCCGCGCCCTGGCCCATGCCCGCCAGCAAAGCCGGGATCCAGTGCGCTTCGCCCGTCATCTTGCCACCTGGTTCGACGCCTTTCGAACGCGCAAGTTTGTCCACGCCATTCGCGATCGATACCAACCATCGCTCAGCCTGGACGAACTCTTGACCCAAGCCCATTTCTTCTCGCCACTGCTGGGTTCAAGGGTAATCCCGGTAGGCGGGAGATTCATCCAGCCCCGGCTCATACTGACCCGTTTCAACCGCCGCCTGCTGGATGAGGAAATTCGCCGTGCACGGGCCGCTGGAGATTTCCGGAACGAATCACAGGCTGGCTAATCCGCCAATATCCTTGACCTACGTCTGGCTTTTTTGTCGCCAGAAGATTATCCTCTAAGCACAAAAAAATAACGCGTCGAGCGTCTGCCACTCGCGGGTACTCCAGGGCCCGGACCGACAGTCAGCGACGACTAGCATTGGGAGGTGACTGCTATCACCCTCGAAGTAAAGCTCAAAAAGCGCTCAAAGACTCAAATCGAGCTGAACGTGGACTATCCTCTGGATAGCGACAAGGCGATGATGGCCCACACCGTCGACGCCTATCTGTTTATCCCCCGCAGCCTGGGTATCAACAAGAATACGTATCCCGGCTACCTGTTTTATCGCGACCTGCAGCGCTACTCCGAGCTGGTGCCCCGACAGCAAACCCTGGCGCAGATGCTGGACAGTGACGGTGGCCTGCTCTCACTGATGTATGAAAGCATCACCAGGGCCCGGGAATGCCAGGCACAGGAGCGGGAGCAGCTTACGCAGGATTTCGAAACTGCCGCACGGACTTTTTGCCGGTTTTTCAAAGCCGCCGTGGACACCCAGCTCGAAGAGTCCCTGGAGCTGCGCGGCAGGGATGTTTCAACCGAGGCCGCGGAAACGTTCATAAGCCTGTCAGGAAAACTGCTACACGAATTTCGTCAACTGCGTGGGCCCCTGCAGGAGCCCCCCGCGCTGGTCGAGTTTCAACCGATCTTCGATCGCTGCGACGAATACCTGAGCCTGCTGGTGGAAGATGCCTGCTGCCGCCTGGCGCACTCCATCAGGCAGCGCGGCCTGGAAGGACATGCTGACCTCGTCACCGAACTGTTTGCCACGGCCCGCGGGGAACTCGACTACCGGATCGAGAACGCCTACCCATCGATACCCGATGCGAAGCGTAACAACGAAGCCCTGGTGTATCGGCGCAAGACCCTGCGCACCTATATTGAAACCCTTTACTTCATGACCACCGAGAACAAACCGGACAGCCGCCTGGCCCGGGAGCTCCTGCTCAGCATGGCTGCTGGCATCTCGATGGTTTTTGCCACCGCCGCAACCTTTATCGCCCACGTCCGCTTCGACAACTGGACCACAACTTTTTTCGTCATCCTGGTTATCAGCTATATGTTCAAGGACCGCATCAAGGCCCTTACCCAGGACTACCTGAAATCCAGGGGACAGCGTTTGTTTCACGACTTCAGGAACACCATTCGCAGCGACGTGACCGGCAAACCCCTCGGGGTTCAGTTTGAAAGCTTCGGCTTTACCCAGGGCTCGGGACTGGACCCGGAAATCGTCAGGCGGCGAAACCGCCATGTTCTGGATAACATCGACAACGACTACGTGGGCGATCACAACGCACTTTACCGGAGCAAATCAAGACTTTATCCCAAGAGGATGACCGACGCTTTTCCCAACAGCGGTATCCACAGCCTGCGACAGATCATTCGCTTCGATTTCACGCGCTTTGCCCGCAAGATGGAAAAAAGCAAGAGCCGGCTGTTTATCCCCAACGAAACCAACTACGAAAAGCACCGCGGGCGCTATACCTACCATATCCATCTGATTCTGGAGTTTCGATCCGCTTCGACGCGCAAATTCCTCCACTATCGTATTGTCATGAGCAACGATGGCGTCAATCGAATCGAGACAGTCGCTGACCCGGACGAAAAAACAGCACCAGCGGGATAACCCGGAGCTGCCGGTTGCTGCAACCATTGCAGGATAAATCACCAGGCCAATGCCGCATATCCAGATCGAAATCAACAAAACCTTGACTGACACGGACAAACAGAGGCTTGCCCGGGAAGTCAATCAGCTTTTTGCCGATATCATGGCAACCGGCACCGATCACATCAGCCTGTCGATTCGTGAATTCGACACCTGGAGCCTGTCCCTTGGCCGCGTCAGTCAGCCCCAGGCCGGGATCGGCCTGATCAATGCCGACATCCGCGCCGGTCGCACCCTGAAACAGCGCCGGGCGTTGACCCTCGGTTTCATCGACCTCCTCCACCAGTGCCTGGCGATTCCCAAAGCACACATCTATGTCACGCTGACAGAGCACCCCGGTGAAGACTTTCACCTCCACGAAAAGTACCTGGCGAGTTGGCAGCCCGGTGAGGATCCGCTAAATGACTGAAGGCCAGAACTTCGGCGCGGTTCAGCAGCGCAAGGTTCGAGCCCGGCCGCAATCGCTGCTGGTGACAGCGCTGTGCTTGCTGGTCGCCGCGGGTACCGCTACCGGCAATGATGACAACAATCAGCTGACCGACACGGACGATGCCGGGCACGATCAAGACAGCGGTGGCGCCCCGCACTCCAGTTCGATTCCGGACACTCGCTCTGCCACCGACCGCAAGATAGAAGAGATTTTCGAATCTCCCCGAAACCCCTTCTACCTGGTGCCCTATGACCAGAACTACATCACTTACAGTTATGCCAATGGCATTAACAGGTCGCTCTACAGCGACGCCGGTTTAGATGAAGCCGAACAGTACGATGATCATGAAATCAAATTCCAGCTCAGCATCATGATTCCGCTATGGCGTGGTTTGTTCGGCAAGAACTCGGCGCTGATGGCATCCTATACCCAGCTGTCGATGTGGCAGGCCCTGAACACGGAAATATCATCGCCATTTCGCGAGACGGATTACCAGCCCCAGCTGTTTGGCGCGTGGGCTACCCGGATGGAGCTTTGGGGCGCCAAATTGCGCTGGATCGAGTTGGGCTACAACCATCAGTCCAATGGCCGCAGCGGCGATATCTCGCGCAGTTGGAATCGTATCTTCGCCAACTTCGTGGTCGAAAGGGGTAATTTCTACACCAGTTTCCGCCCCCATTACCGAATAGAAGAAAGCGACGAGGATAATGACGACAATCCGGATATCGAGGATTACCTGGGGCGCTTCAATCTCGATTTCGGTTACCGCTGGCGAAGACACGTGATCACGTTGCGCACCCGCTACAGTTTTCAGGGGGCAGCCGGCAGCGCAGAAGTGGGTTGGAGTTATCCGCTTAGCGACAGTGTGCGCCTGTACGCGCAACTGTTCACCGGCTACGGGGACAGTTTGATTGACTACGACAATTACCAGACCCGTATTGGCCTGGGCGTGATGTTGAATGACCTGATATAGCCGCCCTCCCCGCCTGGCAGGCTGCTGAAAAACTATCTGCGTGGCGATCGCAGCGTTAAAAACCGGCTCAACTCGGTCATTTATTGCCCATCGCCGGTTCTTGCCTTGCGCTCGCTGCCTCGAATACGTTTTTCAGCAGCCTGCTAATGCGCTGGTGCCTGCTTTATGGCAGGAAAAACAGCGGCCAAAAAAAACCCCACCATTGCGGTGGGGCTGTTGCCTACCGAGTCGCCAGATCAGGCTTCAGCAGTCAACTTGCCTTTCACGTTCTCTACGACTTCCTCAACGCGGTCCTGAACCTTGCCCTGCACCTTTGACAGTTGCTCCTTGGCGTCTTCGATAACTTCGTCGACCTCAGGCAGCTCGATTTTTTCGAAACGACTGGTCAGCTCTGCGCGCAACTTGGCGCCACGCTTTTCCAGATCCTTGACTCGCTTTTCGTTGTCTTTGCGAGCCTGTTCGATGTTAGCCTGCAGTTTATCGGCGCTTTTACCGATAACGCCCAGGTAGATATTGATAGCCTTGTCGGCAGTGTTCTTCAAAGAAGCTACGCTGCCTTGCTTGGCGGTAGTCTTCTTGGCCGGAGCCTTCTTGGCTGGAGCGCGTTTAGCCGAAGCTTTCTTTTCAGTTGCCATTGTGTTCACTCTCCCGAGTTGTTGTGAAACCTGTTTTGGTAAGCATCGCCGCGATGCATTACTCAATGGTGTGTAAGATACCCATAATTGTTAGAATGAAACACCTAAATTCAGGCGCTGGCACGCATCGCGTGAATTGGTGCAACCCTCCTCCAGGGCTCCCCGATTTTTCTTATTGATAAAGTAATATGCTGCTTTTTACGACACTTTATGACACCACCTGCCAGAGGAAGGGTGGCGAAGAGGGCCTTCTGAGGCGACTGCGGGTGCCGCTTTCAGCTGCCGAGCTACGTACAATTCCGGACCGGATTCATCTATCCGAATTGTGCAGGAAAATCTTTCAGTCGGGTTTTGTCTGGCGGGTGGTGGATAGCAAGTGGTCCAACTTCGAGGACCTGTTCTGGGAGTTCGATATCGACAAGCTGATCCTGATGCCCGACGAGATGCTGGAGCGCAAAGCGAGGGACCCGCGCATTATTCGCAATGCCCGCAAAATCTGGGCCATACGGGACAATGCGCTGATGATCCGCGAGACCCGGCAGCGCAACAAGAAAGGCTTTGCCGGGTTTATCGCCGACTGGCCGTCCGAAGACATCATCGGCCTCTGGAGCTATCTGAAACGGCACGGCACCCGGCTTGGGGGTAATATCGGCCCGTATGCCCTGCGGGCGCTGGGTAAGGATACCTTTTTGCTGACTCACGACGTGGAGGGCTATCTGCGCAGCCACGACATTATCAACACCGGCAACAATACCAAAAAGGCGCTGGCCGCAGCCCAGGCCTGTTTCAACGATCTGCAGCAGCAGTCCGGCCTCAGCCTGACCGAACTCAGTCAGATAATGGCGTTCAGTCACGGTGAAAACAGCCAGGCCCCGCCCTGAAAGCTACGCTGGCACAACGCAGCCCTTCTATAATCTGGACACCACCGTTCCCTGCACAGAGAACCACTGATGATTGCTGTTACCGACCCCCGGCAGTTGGGCCTGGACCCGCTGCGGCTCGACGAATTGCTCCAGGCCAGCCGGCAGCAATGCCAGGCTGGAGGTCTCAACTCCTGCCAGATTGCCCTTGCCCGCCACGGCAGGCTCGGGCTTTTTGCAACCCTTGGAGCGACCGAGCCGGGTACTTCCTATGCGATTTATTCGGTCAGCAAAGCCCTGGTGGCGTCCGCCTTCTGGCTGCTGATGGCTGAACTGGGGCTCGACGAGCAACGGCCAGTCATCGATGTTATTCCCGAGTTTGCCGCCAACGGCAAGGAAGCAGTCACTCTGGAGCAGCTACTCACCCATACATCCGGTTTCCCCGCGGCGGTGCTGGGGCCGCCGCAGTGGTACAGCCGTTGCGACCGGCTGCTATCCATGTCGCAATGGCAACTGGAGTGGATGCCGGGGTCGCGTTGCCAGTACCACCCCACGTCCTCCTATTGGGTACTGGCCGAAGTGATACAGCGCCTGTCCCACCAGGACTACCGGGAGTTTATCGCCAGGCGGATTATTAAACCCCTGCAACTCGAGGGGTTCCGCCTGGGGGCCCCACTGGCTCAGCAGGGGGGCATCAATACCGTGCGCACCGTGGGCAGCCCCGCGAGTGGGGAAGAGCTAGCCGCCTGCTTCGGTACCCAGGCAGGGGCCCCCGAAACGGCGGAACACAGTATGCTCCATCTGATGAACGACCCACAGGTCAGGGCCCTGGGCGTACCCGGTGGCGGTGCCGTCACAACGGCTGCCCATGTCGCCCTTTTCTACCAGGCCCTTCTGCATAATCCCGGCAACTTGTGGGACCCCGGAATTCTCAGGGATGCCACCACCAACATTCGCGCCGCGCACCCGGACCCGGTTGGCAGCTACCCTGCCAATCGAAGCCTCGGCCTGATCATCCAGGGGGATGATGGCTTCGGGGGGCGCCGGGGCATGGGTTCCCGCCACACCGCCGCCGCCAGTTTCGGGCACCACGGGGCCGGTGGCCAGGTTGCCTGGGCAGATCCGGTCAGCGGCATTTCGTTCTGTTTTCTCACCGACTCCCTGGACGCCAATGCCGTGCGAGTGGCGCAAAGGGGGCCCTTGCTCAGCGATCTGGCCGGGCTTTGCGCCCTGGACTGTAAGCCTTGATGGCTGGCGAAATCGTCCTGCTTTTTATCGCCGGGCTGTGCGGTGGCCTGCTCAATGCCATTGCCGGCGGCGGCAGCTTTATCACTTTCCCCGCGCTGATGTGGGCCGGGGTCGGGCCGATCAGTGCCAATGCAACCAACACCCTGGCCTCCTGCGCCGGCTACCTCAGCGGCGCCTGGGCACTGCGCAGGGAGATCGTGAATGCCCAGGGCCCGATGGTCTCTATGCTGGGGCTGAGCCTGATCGGCGGGGCCGTCGGCGCCAGCCTACTGCTCATGATTCCGGAAGCGGCTTTTCAACAGGCCATACCCTGGTTGCTGCTGCTTGCGACCCTATTGTTTGTATCCGGCCGGCAGCTCCGCGCCAGCCTGGGCAAGCGGGTGCCCAAAAAGCACCCTGTGCCCGTTGCAGCCAGCCTCCTGTTCGGCCTGCTGTTACTCGCGGTCAGCATTTACGGGGGCTTTTTCAATGCCGGCCTCGGTATCGTGTTGCTCAGTCTGCTGGCGCTGGCGGGTTACAGCGATATCAACACCATGAATGGCATCAAGCTGCTGCTGTCATCCTGCGTCTCCCTCACCGCGATAGCAATCTTTATCGGCCAGGATGCCATTGCCTGGCGCCAGGGCTGCGCGGTACTGCTTGGCACCCTCATGGGAGGGTATCTGGCAGCACGGGTTTCCCGCCGCCTGCCCGAGCGATGGGTCAGGGGCGCGGTGGTAGTGACCAGCTGTGTGGTGACAGCTTACTATTTCGCCACCGTGTAACGCCGATCTCTGCAGTGCCGCTATCACTGGCATGGATTCGCGTCTCCCTCGCGCCGCTTGTTTAAGAAGGCCCACAAAATCTATAATCGATTGGCCTGGAGCGCTGCGGTATTGGCCACGGACGCCCTTCCCCCGGAGATACGACCATGAAGATCACCCACGGAATCGCTTTTTACCTGCTAGCCCCACTGATCTGTGCCCAGGCGAACGCCGGCACCCTGAGCGGCACGGTGACCGACGCCGAGGGTAAGGGGTTGGAGGGTGTAATGGTGCGCGCGACCGCTCCCTCCGGGCTATCCGAATCCGTCTACAGCAACAAAACCGGCAAGTTCATGTTGCAAACCTCCCTCAGCGGTGACCTGGTGGTGCGGCTCAGAGCCCCGTACTACCGGGACGCCGAGGATTCTATTTCCCTCGGTGACAACGCACACAAGCAAAAAGATTTTGTGCTGCAGGCAATGACGGACCCGAAGGAAATCTCGGAAAGCCTGCCGGCGGCCTATCATTTTGGCAGCCTGCCGTTTGATGAGGAAGGCAAGGGCAACTTCACCCGCACCCTGTTCCAGCGGGACTGCCTGTCCTGCCACCAGGTTGGCAACGCGTTTACCCGTATTCCCCGGTCGCCGGAGTCCTGGTCGCAGTCCATTGAACGTATGCACCGGTACCTGGGCAACTTCGATATGGAGCTGCGCGATTCACGCTCCGAACTACTGTCGAAGGGCTTCAACGGCGAGCCGCTGAGCGTTCGGCCGGAGTTCCCCCTTGACCAGACACTGGCGGTCACCAAGATCTACGAGTACCCCCTGCCCGATTCCCAGGTCCCCCACGACGCCATTTACAACCCCGACGACGGCTTGATTTACACCATAGACCAGCGCCTTGACCAGATTTACATTACCGATCGCAAGACCGGCACCAGCGAAGTCGTCAAACAGCCGGAGGTCGATAAATCAGCGCTGCAAGGCGGCATCCCGGAGAGCGCCCGGGTGGTGAGCGAGTACGTTTCAGGTTCCCACAACGGCCCCCATTCCCTGGCGATGGGTCACGATGGCAAATACTACGTCACCAACAGTGGTTCGCGCAGCATCGGCGTTTTTAATCCCACCACAAAAAAGTGGGAGCCATCCCATGTCATGCCCGCCGAGACCGGGGCCATCTATCCCCACACCATCCGCACCGGGCTGGACGGAATGCTCTGGTTCACCCTGACCGGGTCGGAGCAGGTTGGCCGTCTCAACCCCAAGACCGGCGAATTCACCGTGTTGGCGCTGCCCGCCCACAAACCCCAGGGCATAGCCGGCACCACCCAGCCCTACGGCATCGATGTGCACCCCAAAAACGGCGGCATCTGGTACACCCGCCTGTTTGCCGACAAGATTGGTCATATCGATCCCGCCACCCTGGAGATTACCGAGCACGACTCCCCGGTGAAGGGGCCGCGGCGAATGCGCTTCGACAAGCAGGGCGTGCTTTGGGTCACCGGCTATTCCCAGGGGATGCTGGCTCGCATCAACGTTGCCGATACCTTTGACGCCCGGGTCTATGCCATGCCCGAATTCGCGCCCGGTTTTCGCCCCGCACCCTATGCGCTGGGCGTTCACCCCCAGACCCAGGATATCTGGATCAACGAGAACATGACCGACCGCATCTACCGATTCATTCCCCTGGAAGAGCGATTTGTAGCCTACCCGGTGCCCCTGCGCGGCACCTACACCCGGGACATGACCTTTACCACCAACGGCGATATCTGCATGTCCAATAACCCGATACCGACCCCGGCGCTCGAGGGCGGCGTATTGCAGATTCTTTGCATCGACAACAATTACCGGCCCGACCGGCGGGCCCCAAGGAAGTAAACGGCAAGCGCCGCAGGCAGGCCGCGGGCCCTCCGGGGCGACGTCCGTTCCCCGCGCACCCAGGGGTATTGCAATACCTTTTCCGCTTCTAAGCTCGACGCCAGGACCTCTCCAATTAACCCCCGGTGGGGAATTGCAGAGCCCTGGCCAATGGTGGACACTGCGTCTCTTTCGGCCAGGGAGCGCATGACCCGTGGACAGCCAGGAATTTCTCCTCAACTCGTTTATCTATCTCTCGGCAGCGGTGGTATCGGTGCCCCTGGCCGCGCGTCTCGGCCTGGGGTCGGTACTTGGCTACCTGATAGCCGGCATCGTCATCGGGCCCTTTGGCCTGGCTTTGGTGGGCAACCAGACCGCGGTGCTGCATTTCGCCGAATTCGGTGTGGTGATGATGCTCTTTCTGGTGGGCCTCGAACTTCGACCCGCCCTGCTCTGGAGCCTGCGCCGCGCGGTCTTGGGCCTCGGCGGTGGGCAGGTACTGCTGACGGCCGCACTGCTGGCGCTGGCGGCATTCGCCTTGCTCGACCTGCCCAGCAAAACCGCGATCGCCCTGGGTCTGACCCTCGCCCTCAGCTCCACCGCTATCGTGCTGCAGTCCCTGACCGAGAAGGGTCTGCTCAAGTCCGAAGCGGGGCAAAACGCTTTCTCGGTATTGCTGTTCCAGGATATTGCCGTCATCCCCATCATGGCGCTGTTTCCGCTGCTGGCCGTCACCGGCGCAAGCGGCGGCGGTGAACATGAGCAGCAGACGCTGATCTCGGCCCTGCCAGGTTGGGCGCAGCTGCTCGCGATCATGCTGGTCATGGGACTGATTGTCGCGGGTGGGCGCTGGATCGCTTTCCCCGTATTTCGCTTTATTGCCGAAACCCGGCTGCGGGAAATCTTTACCGCTTTCGCCCTGCTGCTGGTCATCGCCATGGCGTTGCTGATGCAATCCATTGGCCTGTCTGCAGCACTGGGCACTTTCCTGGCGGGTGTTGTTCTGGCAGAGAGTGAATTTCGGCATGAGCTGGAAACCGACATCGAGCCCTTCAAGGGCCTGCTACTGGGACTGTTCTTTATTTCAGTCGGTGCCAATATCGACTTTTCGGTGATTCTCGAAAACCCCCTGCTGGTCATACTGGGACTGTTGCTGCTGGTTGCGCTCAAACTCGCGGTGCTGGCGGCGCTGGCCTGGGTGTTCAAACTGGCCAGCGGGCAAAAACTGCTGTTTGTCCTGGCGTTGGCCCAGGGAGGGGAGTTCGCCTTCGTGCTGGGCGGCTTTGGCATGCAGACCGGGGTGTTCACCGCCGATCAGGCCAACCTGCTGACCGTGGTCGTGGCACTGTCGATGCTGACCACACCGTTATTGTTGCTGTGGTATGAAAAAGCGCAAAGCCGCGACCGCGAAACCAATGACCCGGACTATGATGACATCGCGGGCGGCGGCAAGGTGATCGTTGCCGGCTACGGCCGCTTCGGCCAGATTATCGGCCGCCTGTTGCAGGCCCAGGGTTTCAATCCGACCATTCTGGACTCCAGCCCGAGTCAGGTCGATATGGTGAGGCGCTACGGCCACAAGGTGTTTTATGGCGATGCCTCGCGCTTTGATCTGCTGCGCGCTGCCGGAGCCGCCGATGCCGATCTGCTGGTGGTGGCAGTCGACCAACCGGACAAGATCCTGGAGATCATCGAAACCGCGCAAAAACACTTTCCTCGACTGAAAATTGTGGCCCGCACCATCGACCGACGCCACACCTATGAGGTGATGAAGCTTGGCGTGGAAACCCTGCAACGGGAAACATTTTCCTCGGCCCTGGAACTCGGTATCGACAGCCTGACCCTGCTCGGCGTACCCCAGCCAGCGGCCGAACGAGCCGGCGCACTGTTTCGCGAGCACGACAATAAAAACCTGAGGGAGTTGAGTGAGCTATGGGGGGATGACAAGAGTTACGGCGTGGCGGTGCGCCAGCGGCTGGATGACCTGGCCCAGGTGCTGGCGGCAGATCGCCTGGCCGGTCGCGGAGCGGGCGCCGAAACCGAGCAGTCCCAGACCCGCTCATGAATACCGCCAGACCGGCGATCAGGGGGCGCTGGTCCCCGGCGGATGGGGCCTGTCGATTTGGCTACCACGCCCGCCACCAGGATTCGGCATCGGCCAACTCCAGCTTGGCCCGACGGCCCTCGGCACGGGCCCGGATCCAGGGCCGCGCTACCAGCAGTATACGCGGCATCGCGTAGCTCAGCGGCAAGATAAGCTGCACCGAGTCCCCCGCGGAGTTGACGTCAAGCTGGTGTTCAGCGAGCGTCGGGATGGCATAGATCTTCAGCGCATCGAGTTCGACCCGCACTCCCCTCTGCCGCTGCCGCTTCACCGCCAGGGCAATCGCCCGCAGCTCGCTCACCAGTTGCTGGCAGAACTCCCGCTTCGAGCCCAGCTTCGAAGCGCTGTCGAATTGCAGTACGATACCATCATCACTGGCACACAGCGGACCACCTGAGTCGCCAAAGCTCCAGCGGGGCTGGGCTGCGGCGACCCCCGCATGGGTTGCGGTGGCACGGCTTTGCAGGCTTTCGGCACAGGGGTGATGGCTGCAAAAACGGTCGATGACCATTTGCTCCAGCGAAGACTGCAGTTCCCGCCGCGGGGCACTGAGCATGATCGACTGGCCGCGCACCCGGATAAACAGGTTGTTGTCCTTGCCCACCGCGAGGGACACGGGGGTCCCCACGTCGATGGAGTTGGCAAGGGATTGGATCTGGGCAGTATAGCCCTCAACCGAACGCACCCAGCGCCATAGGGAGCGGTCATCGTCGAGGGAAACTGCTTCCTGCCTTGCCATCGCAAGCTCCGTCCGCAACGAAGCCGCCAGCTCGGTCAAAGCATCGACTGCAAAGGCGGCCTTGGCCTCGGGCTGGCGGGCCAGCGACAGGGCAAGGTGCCCGATATCGCCAGGCTGATTCCCGGTGGCCAGCGAGCCATACCCACAGCAGCCCAGGAGCAACCAGCAGGCAACGATGTGTCGCCGGGCACGCTGCCGACGCCTGGTGATCTTTAGGGTAACGGTGTTCAGCATAACGCGTGGGTTCTGGCCCTGGCCTGTAAATCGCAGCGGTTTGGTGTCGACGGGATTTGGGCGCCGTATGCTTTAATATAGCGGATTGCGCCGTCGATCCGGGAGTTGATCGAGGAATAGCGGTACCGGAGAGGAGTCGATGCTGCCCGATCCCCGTCAGCGACCAAAACAGGCTGGCGCGCCGGTAAAAGCCTGTTTATGATTATCGGCCATGCCAGCAAGCCATCCACCCCCCAGTGGTCGCCGGCTGGCAAAGCAGTCGGTTTCGGCCAGCGTGAATGACGAGGAAGGCACCAGCATGCAAGAGAAGGACGTGTTCGACGCCCAATCGGCGATGGAATTGATCACCGATCGCGGCATCGACAACATCAAACTCGGGGTGACCGACCTCGACGGCATCTTGCGTGGCAAGTACATCAGCCGGCGGAAGTTCGAGTCCGCGATCAGCAAAGGCTTCGGCTTCTGCGATGTCATTTTCGGCTGGGACAGTGCCGATGAGCTGTACGCGCAAGACTCCTTCAGTGGCTGGGAGAGTGGGTTTGCCGATGCCTGGGCCACCATCGATGCCGGCAGTTGCCGGGCGCTGCCCACCGAGGCTCCGCGCTCGGTTTTGTTTCTCGCCGACTTCAGTGATAATCGCGCGGCCGCGGTTTGTCCGCGTTCGCTGCTCAGGCGGGTGCTGCGCAGGCTGGAAGAGCACGGCTTCAAGGCCAGCGCCGCCACCGAGTTCGAGTTTTTCCTGTTTGACGAAACACCCGCCAGCGTGCGCGAAAAAGGCTATCAGCAGCTTCAGCCCATCACCCCTGACAACTTCGGTTATTCGGTTTTGCGAAGCTCCACCCATGCCGACTTCTACCATGAGCTGCTGGACACCAGCGCCCAGATGGGAATGCCCCTCGAGGGCCTGCATACCGAAACCGGCCCCGGGGTACTTGAGGCGGCGCTGGAACACGGCGATGCCCTGCGCGCCGCCGACAATGCTGTCCTCTTCAAGACCTTCGTCAAAGTGCTGGCGCAACGGCGCCAGCTCATGGCCAATTTCATGGCAAAGTGGTCCAACGATTACCCGGGGCAGTCGGGGCACCTGCATTTGTCCCTCACCCGGGCCGACGGCAGCAGCGTCTTTTACGACACCGACAAAGCCGACAATATGGCAGACGAGATGCGCTGGTTCATCGGTGGCCAACAGCGCCTGATGCCGGAGCTGCTGGCAATGGTGGCATCGACGTGCAATAGCTACACCCGGCTGGTACCCGGCTTCTGGGCGCCAACCGCGGCCACCTGGGGAATCGACAATCGCACCTGTGCCCTGCGTGCCATACTCGGCAGCGCCAGCTCCCAGCGGGTCGAGTACCGCATCGCCGCCGCCGACATCAACCCTTATCTTGCCCTGGCCGCGGCGCTTGCGTCGGGGCTGTGGGGAATCGAGCAACGCTGCGAACCCAGCCAGCCGATCGCCGGCAATGCCTACGAGGCGAACACCGATGATGCCCTTGCGTTGCCCCGGACTCTTGGCGAGGCGGCTGCCCGATTGCGGCGGTCGACCGTGGCGCGGGAGCTTTTCGGTGACGCCTTCGTTGATCACTACGCTTACAGCAGGGAATGGGAAGAACAACAACAGCGCAAGGCGGTCACCGACTGGCAGCTGCGGCGCTATTTCGAAATTATCTAGCGTGGCGACCCCATGCCTGTTCGAGGCATGGCCTCACTGGCTGCAAACCAAGCTGCTGAACCGCAACGGGTTCATCTAGAACCCACCTCAACGGACGGAAGAATCCACCATGTCACTGCCATCAACCGATTGGAACTACCCCACCACGATCTGGTTTGGCAACGGCCGCGTGGCAACGGTGGCCAGCGCCTGTCGACAATTGGGTATGGAGCGACCGTTACTGGTCACTGACGAAGCCCTGGTCAAACTCGATATCACTGAGCGCGTCCGCGCCCGGCTGGAGGCCGACGCCCTCGACTATTGCCTGTTCAGTGAGGTCCAGGGCAACCCCACCGGCGCCAACGTGCAGGCCGGCGTCCGCTATTACCGGCAGCAGGCATGCGACGGGGTCATCGCCTTCGGAGGCGGCTCAGCCATCGACGCGGCCAAGACCATCGCCCTGGTGGCAGGCCAGACCCGGCCGCTTTGGGACTTCGAGGACGTGGGCGATAACTGGCAGCGAGCGAACCCCGGTGCGATCGCCCCCATCGTCGCAATTCCCACCACCGCCGGCACCGGGTCCGAGGTGGGACGGGCGGCAGTCATCCTGGACCAGCAGGCCCACAGCAAGAAGATTATCTTTCATCCGCAAATGCTGCCGGACATCGTGATTGCAGACCCCGAACTGTGCCTGCAGCTTCCCCGCAATATCACCGCCTGGACCGGCATCGATGCCCTGGTTCATGCCCTCGAGGCCTACTGCGCACCGGGCTTCCATCCCATGGCCGACGGTATAGCGACCGAGGCGATACGGATGATTTTTCGCTACCTGCCAATCGTCTACGCCGATGGCAGCAACCTTGAAGCCCGGGGACAGATGCAGGTAGCGGCCTCGATGGGTGCTACGGCATTCCAGAAGGGGCTGGGCTCGATCCACTCCGTGAGCCATCAGCTCGGGGCCCTTTACAGCGTCCAGCATGGGCTCGCCAACGCCATACTGCTGCCCTACGGGCTGCGCCAGAACGCCGAGGCCATCGCCCCGCGCATGGCCCACCTGTGCCGGGTTCTGGAACTCCCCAGGCCCGGCAGCGCCAGCATGATCGACGCCGTACTGAAACTGCGCCAGGCGCTGGGGATTCCCCACAGCCTCGCCGAAATCGGCATTGACGATCAGCGGGCCGAGGAAATCGGCCGCATGGCATTCGCAGATGCCTGCACACCGACCAATGCCAGGCCGGTGGGTGCAGACGATCTCGAGGCCCTGTTTCGTGCTGCCCAGTGCGGCGCGCTGGAGGCTCTGTAAGTGGCCGATGATTTGCTTCACCCCGCGAAGACACGGCGAACCTGCAAGCCCGACCACAGGGCTCGGCGCATTGTGGCCTGGTTCCCCAGCGTTTCGGAACAGCCCGTCATGCCGGCCTTGACCGACCCGCCCGAATGGGACCAAGCGCTATGGTAGAAGAGACCGAGAGCCTGTCGCCACAGCGATTTCCCCTGCTGTTTCTCGCGTTGATCACGTTTATGGTGTGCACACACCTGTTCAGGGATGCCGCCCAGGCCCTGGTGGAGAACCTGCTGCTCAGTCTGGTGGTGATCACTTCGGCGGTCACGCTGTCCAGCCAGAACAAGCTGCGCAAACTCGTCCTGGTGCTGGCAGCCGTTTTCATCATGTCACGTTGGGCTGGAAGTTATTATGGCTCTGAGACCATCAAGGTTTTATCGCTGTTTTTGATGCTGTTGTACTTTACTTATATCGTCAAAGGAGTCGTGCAATTCCTGCTGAAAAGCCGCGTCGTCGACAGTAATGTCATTCTGGGCTGTGTCGCCGCCTACCTGATGATAGGCATTCTGATTTCATTTGGTTTCGCGCTGCTGCTGGAGTTTGACCCCAGCGCCTTCAGCGTACCTGCCAGTGAAATGGACTACACCGATATCCTGTATTTCACGATGATTACCTTCACCACCATCGGCTACGGCGACATTACGCCGGTGGCGTCGATGACCAGGATGCTGGCGTATTTCAGCGGCATCATCGGCCAGATGTATATGGGCATCATCACCGCGATCATCGTAGGCAAGTTTATTCAGCGCATGGGATAAAAGGAATCTGGCGCTGCGTGCACATCACGCCGGAGCCCCGGGGCGGTGGCCCCCAGGGCGGTGGCCCCCAGGGCGATGGCCGCCCTGCAGGTGCGGCATTCAGGCCGGCGCTGCAGTCAAAGGCCAGCAATTACTCAGACCAGACGGCGTACTCGTTACCGTTGGGATCGCTGAAGTGAAATCGCCGCCCTCCGGGGAACGTGAAGACAGGACGCACCACGGTGCCACCATGGGCCTCGATTTTTGCCCGGGTCGCCTCCAGGTCGGCACTGTAGAAAACCACCAACACGCTACCGGCGGCGGTGGTAGCCTTCAGCTCGGACCGATAGAAGCCACCGGCGATGCCAGCGTTGGAAAAAGCGGCGTAGTCATCACCAAAGTCGCTGAAGGCCCAACCGAAAACCTGGCTGAAAAATTGCTTCGCCACGACGATATCCGTGGCCGGCAGTTCGATGTAATTGATTGTCTCGTGCTGGTTCACCTTGTTTCTCCCCGTTGTTAGTCAAGCTGCTCTATCGATGTGAAAAAGTCCACGATCTCGCCGGCCCCAGAGATATCGGCAGCTACGGTGCCGAGAAAGCGCGGCAGGCGCACATGCCTTGCTGGCACCCCATGACCCGAGCCCTGAAGCGTGTAAAGACGCACCTGCACCCCGTCGTCGCTGCGCCACCTGTTCATGACAACCGAAGTTTCCGGCCTGCCGTCAAGCTCGGGGTAATGAGTGACTTCCGCTGAGCCGCTGATGCCGGCAAGCCGGTTCCAGTATTCTGCGGTTTCCAGCGCCGATAGCACGACCCCCCGGCTGGTATTGCCAAGCACCTCGACCAGCCCACCCTCATAGGGATTGATGGGATCCGCGGTACCATTGAAGATCGCGACCGACACCGGCTCACCGCTCTGGAAACAACCCATGTTCTCCGGGGACGGCAGGTTGGCGCTGATGGGCGCGATGCCCCGCACCAGCTCCGGCGCCTCCAGTGCCAGCCGAAACGCCATATGACCGCCGTTGGCATGACCGCTGACAAACACCCGCCGGGGGTCAACCCCACGCTCGCTGACAAACCACTGAATCATTTGGCGCAGGAATCCCACGTCATCGATGTTTTCGCGATTGGCCGCATAGTCAGCGTCCTTGCGGCAGTCGTTCCAGTGCTGTTGGTAGCCATCCGGGTACGCCACCAGCAACCCGTGGCGGTCAGCCTCGATATCGAATTCGTAACCGGCACTGGCCCGCACCTGGGCGCCGCTGCTGCCCGAGCCATGTAACACCACGACCAGGGCCGCGTCCCGGGGAAGTTCCCGGGGTTGGTACCAATAAAATTCGCGAACCCCGGCCGCAGTCATCAGCCTGCCCTGGCTGTAGCTGCCGGCCAGCGGCGGGGGCGTAGCCCGGGGAACATAAAAATAGTAGTAATAGGCCGCCGCCAGCAAGGCACCCAGCAACAGAATCAAGACCAGTGTCCAACGCAGAAATCGCATGATACCCCCAACCCGTGCGGCGGCATCCCGGCTTTACGGGATTCGATTGCTGCCATAGTACCTTATTGGCCCGGCTTGCCTTAAACTAACCACCCCCAAAATAACAGCAACGTTTACACACCACCGATGAAACGCTTCTTTCTCAGTTTTGCCGTGCTTTGTTTTCTGCTGGTCGCGGTACTCTTCTACCGCTCCATGGCGGGGGACCGGCCCGCCTATCTCGACATCGCCCCGGTGGCTATCGATACTGGCAGTGACCTGCGCCGGGTTGCCCGAAACCTCTCCAGTGCGGTGCGCATTCAAACAGTGTCGGGCGCCAGGGGAAAGAGCGGTTTCGAGGCATTCCAGCGCTTCCTGCGCGACACCTACCCGGTGCTGCACCAGCGATTGCAGCTCAAAAAAATCAACAGCCTGGGCCTGCTCTATTACTGGCCTGGCAGCAACCCCGGGCTGAAGCCCATCCTGCTTTTGGGCCACTACGACACGGTACCGGTGATTGCCGGAACCGAGTCCCAGTGGAGCTATCCTCCTTTTGCCGGCGCCATTGCCGAGGGTTTTGTCTGGGGTCGCGGCACCCTCGACGACAAGGGCATGATCATCGCCCAACTGGAAGCGGTGGAGCAGCTACTGCGCGAGGGCCACCAGCCGGCCCGCTCGATCTACTTTGCCTACGGCCACGATGAAGAGGTGGGTGGCCATCAGGGCGCAAAAAAAATCAGTGAATATTTGCAACGCCAGGGCCTGCGCTTCAGCCTGGTGCTGGATGAAGGCAGCATCATCGCCGCAGCCGGGGTGATAGCGGGACTGGATCGACCGGTGGCATTACTGGGCCATGCGGAAAAAGGCTACCTCTCGGTCAAGGTCACCGCCCGAGATGCGGGGGGACACTCCTCGATGCCACCCAGTCACACCGCGGCGGGGCGCATCGCGACCGCGGTTACCCAGCTGGAGGACAGGCAGCTCCCTGTGAAGCTGGAGCACAGCGCAGATTTCTTCGCCGGCATTCTGCCATTCCTGCCACCGGAACAACGGTTCGTCCTCAGTAACAGTTGGCTGTTCAAACCCCTGTTGGTTGACTACCTGCAGCAGCAACCGGCGCTGAATGCCTCCCTGCGCACTACCACGGCAGTCACCATGCTCAGCGCAAGCCCCAAGGAAAACGTGTTGCCCATCGAGGCCAGTGCGGTGGTCAATTACCGCATCATGCCGGGGGAGTCGGTGGCCTCCACCCTGGAACATGCGCGCCAGGCCGTTGCCGGTACCGGCGCCACAGCGAAACCCCTGGGCAGGGGGACTGAGCCTTCCCCGGTGGCGCCCCTCGATGGATTTGGCTATCGATTGCTGCAGCGCACAGCACGAGAGTCGTGGCACGACGATTCCCTGTTGGTTACACCCCGCCTCGTTCTGGTCACCACCGATACCCGGCATTACCACCCAGTGTCGGATGAAGTCTTCCGCTTTATGCCCAGCGCTCTGAACCTCGATGACATCACCGGAATCCATGGCACCAATGAGCGACTATCGCTGGACAACCTGGAGATAATGCTGCGATTCTATCGCCGGCTGATGATCAATGCTGACAGGGAACAGGGATGAGCCCGGCATGACACGGGTAAAGACAGCTCAGATGCGATGCAGGTATCGACATTTCGCGCGGCTGGCGCCCCAGCCGGTATCTTTGGGAACCTGCCGCTGGCGCACTCCATACGAAAGGACCAACGATTCCAGAACTGAGGTGACACTATGACTGCCAAACCGCAACGCTACAGCCAGGTAGAGAAAGCCGTTGAAGATATCCTCGAAGCCCTCGACGGCAATGTCGTCCTGGGCCTTCCCCTCGCCCTCGGCAAGCCAGTCCAGTTCGCCAATGCCCTCTACCGCCGGGCCAAGGCCGACCCGGGCATTTCCCTGACAATCTACACGGCGCTGTCGCTGGGGCGCCCGAGAGCCGGCACCGACTTGGAGAAACGCTTCCTTGAGCCATTCTCCGAGCGGGTTTTCGGCGACTATGAAGAGCTGGAATACCTGACAGACCTTTCGACTGACAGGCTGCCCGGCAACGTTCAGGTGCACGAGTTTTATTTTCGACCGGGCGCCCTGCTGCGCAATCAGACTGCACAGCAAAACTATATCTCCAGTAACTACACGCTGGCAGCCCGTGACCTCAATGCCACCGGCATCAATGTACTGGCGCAGATGGTGGCCAGCCGGGGACAGGGGGATGAGCAATCCCTGAGCCTGAGCTGCAACCCCGAACTCACCCTGGACCTGCTCCCCATGCTGGATAAGCGCAAAAATGCGGGGGAGAAGATATTCCTGGTCGCCCAGGTGCACCGGGATTTGCCCTTTATGATCAACGACGCGGAGTTTTCGCCTGACCTGCTCGACATATTGATCGACGATGAGCGCGGCCACCAGACCCTGTTCAGCACGCCGAATATGCCGGTTGAGATGACCGACTACTTTGTCGGTTTGAACACCAGCACACTGATCAAGGACGGCGGGACACTGCAGATCGGCATTGGTGCTCTGGGCGATGCCCTGGTCTACTCGACCCTGCTCCGTCACCAGGAAAACCACCACTATCGCGCGCTACTGGATTCTCTGAGCGTACACGATAAGTGGGGCGGCCTGATCGACCGCGAAGGCGGCGATGGTGTCTTCGAAAAGGGCCTGTACGGTTGCAGCGAAATGTTTATCAACGGCTTCATCAAATTGATCCAGGCCGGGATCATCAAGCGGCGGGTATTTGACGACCCCGAGGTGCAGCGGCGGGTCAACAACGGGGAGGTCGACCCAAACACCCTTGAGGGTGGCATCCTCATGCATGGCGGCTTTTACCTGGGGCCGGCGGATTTTTACCAGGCCCTGCGGGAAATGGAGCCTGAACTCGCCGCCAGCATCAACATGACCCGCATCAGTTTTGTCAACCACCTCTACGGCGGGGAAGAAATCAAGCGCCTGCAGCGAACCGACGGGCGTTTCGTCAACACCATTTTCACCGCGACACTGCTCGGCGCCGCGGCCTCGGACATGACGGAGGAAGGTCTGGTTATCAGTGGCGTCGGCGGCCAATACAACTTTGTCTCCCAAGCCCAGGAACTCGAGGGGGGCCGGTCGATTCTAATGCTGCGCAGCACCCGTGAGCGCGAGGGACATGTCAGTTCGAACATCCTCATGAGTTACGGCCACAACACCATTCCCCGGCACCTGCGGGATATTGTCGTGACCGAGTACGGCATCGCCGACCTGCGCGGTAAATGCGATGCCGATGTCATTGCCGCGATGCTCAATGTCGCCGATTCGCGCTTCCAGGATGATTTGCTCCATGAGGCGATTGCCGCCCGCAAGATTCGCGCCGACTACGAGATTCCGGAGATTTTTCGCCACAACACGCCTACCCGGCTGCAGGCGGTCTACGACGGCTATCAAAGACAGGGAATGTTTCCCATGCTGCCCTTTGGCAGTGATTTCACTTACGTGGAGGAACGCCTGCTGCCCGCACTGGGCTGGTTGAAAGAAAAAACCCAAACCCGCAACCTGCTGAAACTGGCCCGCGCCACCCTGCGGGATAGCGTGGGTGACCAGCGTTTCAAGGTACACCTGGAACGCATGGGGCTGGAGAACCCGTCGACCCTGAAAGAGGAGGTGTATCAACGGCTGCTGCACACTGCGCTGGCAGCTACCGAGCCCTCCGACTAGTGCTGTCTACCGTGGCCCTGCGTGACCCCCTGAGGGGGCCATGATCCCGGACCTGGTGTCGATGCCGAGACACAAATACACGTCAATTGCCGTGCGTCGTTTTGCTATGATAGCGGCTTCGGATTTCAACCACTGTCTTTGCTGGTAGCCTGAACTTATGTTTCGAACGACTTTTCTGGATCTTATACCACTGTGGGCGATTTTCGTCGGCTCGGCAATGCTCGTTGTGGCTTCCATCGAAACCGGGTTTCGCATTGGCAGTTGGCGTGCGAGAAGAACCAAGAAGAGCGATTTACCCCACACCGGGGGATCGGTCGCCGCAACCCTGGGCCTGTTGGCCTTTATGCTGGCCTTCACCTTTGGCTCAACCACCGGTCGCTGGGATGAGCGCAAGGGGCTGGTGCTGGAAGAGGCGAATGCCGTCAGCACCGCCTACCTGCGAGCAGGCATGCTGCCAGAAGCTCAGCGGGACAAGGTTCGGCAATTGATCGCAGAATACCTGGATCTCACCGCGGTGGCGGTTGCAAAAAGCGAGCAACCGGGTTTGATGCAGGTAGCAAGCCTGGCGAGGTTTGAGCGTACCGTGGAAGAGTTACTTGCCGAGTTGCAGAGCTTCCAGTCGCGGCTGTGGGACGAAGCCATGGCGGCCTACCAGGCCCAGCCCACCGCCGGCACCAATTTGTTTATTTCCGCGATCAACGACATGTTCGATATTCAGCAGTCGCGCGTCACCAAGGCGTTTGACCAGCGTATGCCCATGGTGTTCTGGATCACGCTCTACGTGCTTGCGGCTTTATCGATGGCCCTCAGCGGCTACGATGCGGGCCTGGCCAGGGGTGGTCGCACCCAGGCGCCATGGGCGGTTGCGTTTGCGTTCTCATCGGTGCTGCTGCTGGTAGTGGCCCTCGACCGTCCGCAGACGTCCAGCGTCAACAAGGCGCCACTATTGGACCTGCAGCGTGTGATCAGCAGCGGCCAGTTGGGTTAGGTGCTGCACCGGCGCGCGGTTGGTCTGGTCAGTTGGGCTCAACCTTGATCGTGATCACGCCGCTGTAGTTTCCGGCCGAGGCCGTCCGCATGGCGTTCCCATCGACGATCACCCGCATCGAGGCGTTATCGCCACCGCCACATTCATTCTGGCTCGAACCGGTAAACGGCCCCACCGGCACGCCGCTGGTGAGGGGGTCGCCGCTAGCGGGACTGGCCGACGGTGCAAACAGGAGCGTGTAGGGAAGGGTTTCGCCGCCGTTGCTGATGGCGAAATCGTCGGGGCCGGCATGGTGAGTGTCGCTGGTCGCGGTCAGGCGATAGCCGGCAGAGCTCGACGTACTCTTTACGCAGAACGCCATGTCCCGCTCGACGGTGGCGGCCACGCCGTCATAGTCGGGGAGCTTGAAATCACCGACGTTGAAAAGACGGGTGTAAGCGGGGATCGTCACCGCAATCTCGATGTCGGAATCCTCGTAGGGCTCCCGGGGAGAAATATCGCAGTTGGTGCTGCTCGCCGGCGTTGCGCAAATAATCAGCCTGCCGTAGGTGCCAATACCCGCCGTCGTGTAGCGCCCCTGGGGAAGGTTCTGCAACTGCGACTCGCTGATCCGCACGTCCATGGTCACGGAGTTGCAGTTGGTGGAACCCGGAAATACCGTCCCGGTAAAGCCCCCGTCTGTGAGGGCGATGCCCTCGAAATTCAGCTCCAACACCATGGAATCGGATCCCCGGGAGGCGACAAAATCACCCCCGAAGCTTTGAATGCCCATGATGCCGTAGCTGACCGCGCGACTGCCGTTGCGGCGTGAGCGAATGCAGCCGGTGCTGGTGGCGGTGAGATCGCCGCTGCCTGTCCACTCCAGCTCCAGGGAATCCATATCGGAGCGCCAGTCGATGGTCTGGGCGCTGATCGTGGAGGCGGTAAAAAGGCACAGGGACACCGCACAAAGGTGTCTCCACCCCTGCACGACTGTTAGCGGGTTGGCAGTTGTCTTTACCCCGCGGTACACCCTCACTCCCCTGGTATCCTGACGATGGCTGGTCTTCCCCGTTCCACCGGATCTGCGCCTCGGGACGCAAAAAGGGGAGCCATGGCCCCCCTTGCTTGCTGCATCGCCGGTTTTAGTTGGGCGCTACGGTAACCGTTATGGTATCGGTATACGCCTCAGTACCAACCTGAGCAGCGATCAATGCGGCCCCCGTAAACTCCACATTAAGGGCGATAGCCTCGTCAGCGCAGGCCAAATCGCCCACAAGAGTGCTGCTGAGAGGGTCCAGGCTGGTACCCGAAGCGTTGTTCAATGGCGTGGTGCTGCCAGCGAGGTAGGCGTTATAGCTGACGCCAGTTCCATCAGCGCGTTGCACCTCAAAATCATTGGTAGAGGAAACGCTCAAACTGACACTACCGGTGCTGTTGTTGGTACCCACACAGAAGTTGCCCGGAATCGCCGCCGAGCCCGCTTCGGTACCGTCCCAGCCGGCCGCACCGGGATCGCTGAAGTCATAGTCGTCCAGCCCCTTCAATACCACCATTTCATCAAGCTTGAGGGTGACCGTAGAGTCACAGGACGCCGAGGTGGCGTTGGGCCCACCCGCCGACATGGTGCAGGCTGCAAAGCCGATCTGCGAACCCGCCAGTGCCGCTGCCGCCACGCTGGTCAGTAGTGCTCTTTTCATTGGATTTCCTCGTTGTTGTTACCTTGCTGTAAACGATTCAGCCAACCAGGGGCGGTGTTATCGTCTGTCTTGGCTAAAAAATAGCCCACGCCCCGCCAAAGCAGAAATACCACTGATCGGCTTTGTGAGGCTGGTCACAGCAACATGGAATCGAGGAAACATCGATGGCCGGGTAAGCCCCCACGAGGTCAGCGGGAGACCAGAAGAGTAGAGCGTCCGCGCCTGGTGGCGACGCTATCCCTGTGTAACCGGACCTGGTGGGAGTTTGTGGTGGTGCAACATCCACAGCCCATCGGTGAAAACGAAAAAGCCAGGGGACGTGATAACACCACAGGGATGACGCTGGTGCGTGAACCGGCTTGGAAGGGGGCGTGTGTAGCGGCGGTGGCCCGGGAAGCATCCATCAGGCTGGTGCATCCCGGCAGGCGGTCTCGACCTGCCCTTATCGGGCAGCCAGAAGTGATCCGGCGGCGAGGATGAGCGCTAGTTTTCGAACTCCGCGGGATCATCAGCGCTGGCGGAGACCGCCGCCATCACGTCGCGCTGACTCATCATGGCGGCGTTCCAGGTGGCGATGTAATCGAGCCCATCGTCAACGGAATGATCCCGGGCATAAAGCAGGGTCGCCTTGATACCGCGAATCGAAATTGGTGAGCGCGCCGCGATATCCGCAGCCACTTTTCGCACACCGGTCATCAGCGTTTCCGAATCCGCATACACCCGATTCACCAGGCCGATCTCGTAGCTCTCGGCGGCGTCAACCTGGCGTCCGGTATAAGCCAGCTCGCGCACGATGCCCGGGGGCACGACATGGGGCAAGCGCTGGAGTGAACCCACATCGGCGGTCATACCGACATCGATCTCCTTGATGGAGAACACCGCCTGCTCACTGGCGTAACGCATGTCGCAGCAGGCGATAATATCAACGCCGCCGCCGTAACACAGGCCATGCACCGCCGCCAGCACCGGTTTACGGCAACGCTCGATGGCGCTCAGGTTTGCCTGCAGACGCTTGATCACCAGACGAAATTTCTCTGCCTGGCGGGCGGGATCGGCCCCCGGCTCCGGCGCCAGGCCGGCTAACATCGCAAGGTCGATGCCCGCGCAAAAATACTTCCCCTTTGCCGCCAGAATCACCACTCGCACCCCGGGCTCCGCATCGAGCCACTCGAAGCAGCTTTGCAACTCGCCCCACATCGGCTTGTTCATGGCATTGGCCTTGTCCGGGCGATTCAGCCACACCGTAGCGACATGGTTTTCGACTTCTAGCAACAGGGTTTCAAACATGGGTAGTGACATAAAGAAGGCGCTCCAGATTGCAGTCAGTGTGCAGGTTCAGGCGGTCAAGTCCGGGTTCAACCCCAATACTCCACAAAATCGCAGACATCGTAGCGGGGTGGTACCCGGGGCGCACCTTCGCGGGTGCCCAGGTACAAAAACCCGACAATTTTTTCGTTCGGCTTCAAGCCCAGCGAACGGTAAACCCCGGGGTGAAAAGCCATCGAACCGGTGCGCCAGATGCCGGCAAAACCCCGCGCATGCGCCGCCAGCAGAATACCATGGGCAGCGCACCCGGCGGACAGCAATTGCTCCACCTCAGGCACTTTGGGGTGTTCCTGCAGGCGCGCCACGACGATTACGATCAGGGGCGCCCGCAGCGGTTTGCTGCGCAGCTTATCGAGGGCTGCCGCATCCATCGTGGGATTGTCCGCCAGCGCGACCTGGGCAAAGACATCTCCCAGCGCCACCCTGCCCTGCCCCTCTACTACCAGGAAGCGCCAGGGCTTGAGCCGGGCATGATCCGGGGCCCGAAGGCCCGCCTGCAACATTGTATTCAGCTCTTCACCCCAGGGGGCCGGGTCGCCCAGGTGGGTCGCGGAGTTCCTGCCTAGCAGCGCCTCCATTGCACTCATGACCATGTCACTATCCTCATTGTTCGCAGCAACTAGCTACCACTGTCGTCACTGTATTGCTTCAGGGCCGACGCTATCTCCATCAATTGCTTCTCGGCCCGCCGCTCAAGTAACACGCCATCCAATACCTGACCGAGCAGCCCGTAGCGGGGTTCATACACAAGGCTCAGGTGCACCGCTGTGGCATCCGCGGAAAGACCCTTGAGGTTGTACTCGAAACGCAGGTCGGCATAGGGAAACGGCGGTTTCTGCTGACGCTGGATATTCAGTACGATATCCGTTCCCTCGCGCCATTCAGTAACGGTTTCATCCACCTGCTCACCGCCGGACAGGTACAGACGACGAGTGGCCCCCTCGCCCCCATTGGCCGCATTGAGCATTTCGACCCGCTCGACATCGGGCAGATAGTTGGCCGCCTGGTCCAGTTCACTAATCAACTGCCACACGCGCTCCGGGGCCTGTTGGAGCATTAGCGACACGCTGGCCCGCGTCTGCGACTGACCCGGCATTGGCACCCAGGCCAGCACTACGAGGGAAAGCAGTAAAATGAAAAGAACCAGGCCTATCTTGGCCAGCAGTAATGACTTCATGGTCGACTCGCTGTGTATTGTTGGAAGCGTTTATGGCTCGTGACGCAGTAGAGCGCCAAGGATAACATCACGCAACCTGGCGCGCAGCCGTGGCGACCAGGGCCAAACCTTGCTCGATTTGTTCGCGCCCGGGCAAGCGCCGCAAGGCGGCCTCAGAGCTCGACGCCGAAGGGGTTCTCCAGGTCCAGGGAGATGGCCTCCGGGTAACCATCTATCCGCAGGCTGTGGGCGTCGATATGCACGTGTTGCCGATCGCGCACGTCGTTGTCGAAGCGGTAAACCACCTTTGCCGTTCCGCGAGAAGCCGCCTCGTCGTAGTCGGCCGCAGCTTGCCGGGTTTTCCCGAGTCGTTGGCGCCAGCCCTGCAGGTTTTTTTCGCCATGCTTGTTCCGCAACAATTGCCGGGTGATATGGGGCGCCAGGACCGCGGCGGTAGCGTTATTGCCGCCAAACCCCTTGGCGTTGAGAAATGCCACCTGCAACTGCTCGGCCTCATAGCGCCGATGACCAGGAGAGAAGCACAAATTGGAGCCCGAGACATCCTCCGCGATGCTATCGATGGTGGCGATACCAGGAATGATACCGTGCTCAAAAACACCAATAGTACTGGCCAGTTGGTCGCCCGCGGAAACCGCCATGGTGTGGCCGAGGTAACACTTTATCGCCGCGACGGGCCACTTTTCGATGCCGAAGGCCCGCGCCGTCTGATTAAAAATATGGGATTCCGTGCGCCGGTTCGCCGGGGTCCCGGTACCATGCGCCTGGACGAAGCTGTTGTTGCGAATGGCCTCCTCTCCGACCACACTGCGGGCCAACGCAACCGCCCGGGCAAAGGTGAGGTAGTTACCGATACCCGGTGCCGAAATCGATTTCTTGTAGCCGTCGGCATTGACGAAGACCCCGGCCACCGAACCGTAGATATTCGCCCCCAACTCCAGCGCCAGTTCATCATCCATCAGCACGGCAAACTGGGCGCCCTCGGCCAGGGTGAAACCGCAATTTTCAGCGAATGGTCGACAGGCGCGCAGCCAGTCAGGTTCAGTCAAACCCAGGTGCCTGTCCAGTTCCAGCAGGCACTGATCGGAAGCCAGCGCGCGCATGGTTGCGTAGCCGTCAAAAATCTCCGGCACCAATGGTGCCTCGGAGGCCCCGATAAACGCAATCCGGGCACGCCCCTCGCGAATGTCGCTGACCGCCTGGTTCATGTTGTACAGATAGGTGGCGCAGGCGCCCATGTTCAGACCGGTGGCGCCGAGGTTACCCAGAACGTAGGCATTGACAAAGTCTGCGGGCATGTCGGCAAGCCCCAGGGCTAGCTGTTTGGAGGAGACCCGCTTGCCCCGGTAACGTGACGCGATCAAACCGCCGTTGCTGTTCTCGTCGAGCTGACTCATGGCGCTGCCGGCATAAACGCTGATTTGATCGGCGGGAATGCGGTTGCTGACGCTGTCCCAGTCCAGCCCCATTTGTCCCAGGGCATCACTGGCGGCGTAAATCGACAACTGCAAGCCCCGGGGATGGTTGCGGCTGGGGTACAGTTCACCGGGATCAAAACCGGTGGGCAACTGGCCGGCCGCACTCACTCCCAGGGACTGGCGGTCTGCCAGGTAGAATTCAGTGGCGCTGGTCACATCGATCTGCACCCTGAATCGATCGATTTCGCGCACGGACCAGCCCTGGGGCAACACCTCGGGCAGATTGCGCCGGGCCATGGTAAAGCTGGCCAGCCCGTCACCGGGTTCCAGTTTGACCCGCCTGTTCCAGGCCACCGAATCCGGGTCGAAGTAACGGCCCTCAAGCCGCCTTATCAAGGTGTGATCAGCCCGATAGCGCTGCTCGTCAGTATCGAGGGCAACCTCCCGTTTCATGAGACCACCCAGGCTGCGCCAGGTTTGGTGGGCGGTGTCAGCGTCGAGGGCATCGATGACCGTGCGCCGGTAGCTTTGATGCCCCGAACTGCGACCAGCCGCGTTGACGCCGCCGAATCCTGTAATCACGGGAATTCTTGCCATGGTGCCCTGCCCTGAAAAAAATGAATAAGCGCGCTGCCGCCCCGGGGAGGTGGCACTGCATCAGCCTGGCAGTGTAGAAGCTACGCCTCCCGGTAACTTTACTGATATAGTCACTATATTTAATCTTCTAGCCACTTTGCAGATTGATATGGTCACCGTCGGTTTCTTGCTGTATCCACAGCTCGTACTCAGCAGTATCACCCTGCCGGCCGAAATGTTGCGGGCTGCCGACGAGCGCGCGCGGGGGCAGCGACTGGCCGGCAAGGAACTGGAAATCCGTATGGTGAGCCTGGCGGGCACGAACATTGCTGCGGGCGTAGGCATGCAATTGCGACCTACCCATCGCTTCGGCCAGTTAAACGGTGTCGACCTGCTCTACCTGCCGGCGATCTGGCGCAATCCCCTACCGATTCTATCCAGGCAGCTCCAAGCACTGCCCATGTTGCAACAGCTCGCCGCTGCCGATCGCCTGCTGTGCGCGGTTGGCACAGGCTCCTATCTGCTGGCGGAAGCCGGACTGCTGGACGCCAAGCCAGCCACCACTCACTGGTTTTTCAGTACCCGATTCAGGCGCCGCTATCCGGCGGTGCAGGTCAAGCAGCGCCATTTGATTACCCGAGCCGGTAACCTCTACTGCGCCGGCAGTATCAACGCAGTGGCGGATCTTACCGGTTATTTTATCGAGCAGTTCTACAACGCCGACATCGCCCGCCAGGTCGAGGCTCAATTCTCACCCGAGATACGCCGACCATTCCGCGATACGGGTTTTTTCGAGGGTGAAGTCAACCTGCATCATGATGAGGCGATTGCGGATGCCGAGCAGTTTCTGCAACAACAGTTCAGCCAGGCCATCGACTTCGCCGGTCTTGCGCAGCGGCTCGGCATGAGCCAGCGCAGTTTCAACCGTCGCTTTAAACAGGCCCTGGGCGTGAGCCCCGGAGAATACCTGCAGCAGGTGCGGCTGCAACAGGCGAGGGAACTGCTGCGCGACAGCAACCTGGCCATTGCCGAAATCGGTTATCGCGTGGGTTACCCGGACGCCGCCCATTTTGCGACCCGCTTTCGGCGCGTTATGGCGCAATCCCCCTCGGACTACCGCAAGTCTGTTCGCGGTAAGCTGTTCAAGCCCGGCTGAAGTTTGGGGTGTGTTGCTGCCCCATTCGGGCTAAAATTGCGTCTTTTTTTCGGAGGATTCGCGTATGTCCCTGCCCGTATCAGATAACCCTGGCGTCGTCATCGTCGACGGTGCCCGAACCCCGATGGGCGGACTCATGGGCAGCCTGAGCACACTGAGCGCAACCGAACTGGGTAGTGCAGCCATTGCCGAGACTCTCAGGCGCAGCCAGGTTGACGCCGCCGATGTCCATGAAGTGTTCATGGGCTGCGTGCTGCCGGCCGGGCTGAAGCAGGCCCCGGCGAGGCAGGCAGCGCTGGGCGCGGGGTTACCCATTAGTACCGGTTGCGTGACCCTCAACAAGGTTTGTGGTTCCGGCATGCAGGCCGTGATCAGCGCAAGCAACCAGATTGTTGCGGATCCGGGCCAGGTGATCATTGCCGGCGGCATGGAAAGCATGTCCAACGCCCCTCATATGCTCCCCGGAGCCCGCTCCGGCATTGGCACCGGTCACAAGCAGGTCTACGACCACATGTTTATCGACGGTCTGGAAGACGCCTACAGCGGTCGCGCGATGGGCAGCTTCGCCCAGGCGACCGCAGACCAGCGCAGCATGACCCGGGAACAGATGGACGCCTTCGCCGTGGAATCCCTTCGACGCGCGAAACAGGCCATCGAAAAAGGCCTGTTGAAAGGGGAAACAGCGGTAGTTACGATCAACCATAAAAGTGGCGAGAGCGTGGTGAGCGATGACGAGCAACCCCTTAAAGCCAAGCTCGAAAAGATTCCCCTGCTGCGGCCCGCCTTCAAAAAAGACGGCACCATCACCGCGGCCAATGCCAGTTCTATTTCCGATGGTGCCTCTGCCCTGCTGCTGATGAGTGCCGCTGAGGCGACCCGGCGCGGGCTGCAGCCCATGGCCAAAATCGTCGCCCATGCCCGACACTCCCAGGAGCCTTCACTGTTCACTACAGCACCGGTGACAGCCATAACCCGGGTATTGGAGCGGGCCGGCTGGAGTATCGACGATGTTGACCTGTTCGAGATCAACGAAGCTTTCGCCATGGTAACCCTGTTGGCCATCGAGGATCTGGGGCTGGACCCCGCCAGGGTCAACATTCACGGTGGCGCCTGCGCCCAAGGTCATCCCATCGGCTCCACGGGCTCGCGCATTATCGTTTCGCTGATGTACGCGCTGAAGCAGCATGGGGGGCGACGCGGGGTAGCGTCGCTTTGCATCGGTGGCGGCGAGGCACTGGCGGTAGCGATCGAGCGTATTTGATAACGGCGCCAGCGCTAGGCCGGCTGGGCTGAACGCCGGGTCGACCAGCCGACGACCAGCATCGCCAGCACTGACGCGAGAATGCCAGGTACCATTTCGTAGAGTTCAAACCAACCGCCCTCACCCTGCCGCCAAAGCATAACCGTTAGACCACCAGCCACCATACCGGACAGCAGGGTGATGCCGCGAACCCATGGCAGGTAGAGGGAAACCAGCAGTGCCGGCCCGATACTGGCGCCAAAGCCCGCCCAGGCATAACCCACCAGATCGAGCACCGCCGCCCCCGGGTTCCATGCCAGCCAGAGTGCCACCAACGCCATTGCCAGCACCGAGCCGCGTCCGAGCCAGAGTCGCTGGCCGGGACTGAGCGCAAGCCCGAGGGCATTGCAGGCATCTCCCGACAGTACCGAGGAGGCAACCAGCAACTGCGAATCTGCGGTGCTCATGATCGCGGCCAGGATTGCAGCCAACAAAATACCGGCCATCAGGGGGTGAAACAGTGTGTTGACCAGGGCCATGAACACGGTTTCGGGGTCGGCCAGGGGTGGATCAATAATGGCGGCGCCCCCCAGTCCCACCGCAATCGCACCGAGCAGGCAGAGGCCGGTCCAGAGCAGGGCAATTCTGCGGCCCGCCGGGATCGCTGACACATCCCTCACCGCCATAAATCGGGCGAGTATATGGGGTTGACCGAAATACCCCAGTCCCCATGCCAGCGACGACACCAGTGCCAGCAGGTCGACGCCGCCGCCGGCTGCGGCGGGCAACAGGGTTTCGAGGCCGGCGACAGGCCCGGGTTCGGCAGCACAGAAGCCCCCAAAGATCATCAGCGGCACACACAGCAGAGCTGCCAGCATCAGCAAACCCTGCACGACATCGGTCCAGACCACCGCGAGGAAGCCGCCAAAAAACGTGTAACCGACAATTGCAAAGCCGCCGATCAACAGCGCCCAGTGATAATCGAAGCCGTATACGGTTTCAAACAGCTTGGCACCTGCGACAAATCCCGAGGCGGTGTAGATCAGGTAGAACACCAGGATCATCGCAGCGCAACACCAGCGCAAGCTCTGTCGGTAGTCTTCGACCCGCCGATAGAAATACTCCGGTATCGTCAGTGCATCACCGTGGTCGGCGCTGGCGCGGCGCAGGCGCGGCGCCACCAGCAGCCAGTTGAAGTAGGAACCGAGCAACAGCGCGGCGGCCAGCCACAACACTTCAAGCCCGGCGACATAGGCATACCCGGGGAGGCCGAGCAGCAACCAGCCACTCATATCCGAGGCCCCGGCACTGAGGGCTGCCGCGCCGGGCCCGAGGCTCCGCCCCCCGAGAATATAGTCTGAAAGGTTGCGCGTCCTCAGCCAGGCGGTGACGCCAATCGCCATCACCAGCAGGAAATACCCGACAAAAGCGAACGTCATAGTGGCACCTTGTAATCGCGTAAGTCATCAGGCGAACATGGGGAATTTTCTTTTCAGCCGCTTTGGCCCAGGGGCGAATGGTAGCACGATGGCCCCATGGGAGCTGAGCCCCCAACATCCGAGAGGCCCGTTTCCGGCCCTTCGACCAACGAGGCGATGAACTTTGCAGGTACGCCCCAGTTTGATTAGCATAGGGAAAAACCAATGGATTGAACCCCACATGCAGATATCGACCTGTGCTACCCGCCCCTTTACTGACCAACGCCCCGGCACCTCGGGCCTGCGCAAAAAAGTCGCCATTTTCCAGAAGGACAACTACCTCGAAAATTTCGTCCAGTCGATCTTCGACAGTCAGCCGGGCCTGAGCGGCGGCAGCCTGGTACTGGGCGGCGATGGGCGCTATTTCAATCGGGGAGCCATCCAGATCATCCTGGCCATGGCCGCGGCAAACGGCGTCGCGAGAATCATCGTTGGCCTGGGGGGACTGCTTTCAACGCCCGCCGCATCCTGCCTGATTCGCAAATACCAGACCGCTGGCGGTATCATCCTGTCGGCCAGCCACAACCCCGGTGGTCCCGAAGAGGACTTCGGCATCAAGTTTAATACACCCAACGGCGGCCCAGCACCCGAGTCCGTGACCGAAGCCATTTATCACCGCACCCGGGACATCACCCAGTTCAGAATTCTCGATGCCGACAGCGTCGACCTCGACACCCCCGGCAATCTTAAGCTGGGCGCCATGCAAGTGGATATCATCGATCCGGTCAGCGATTACGCCGCACTGATGGCAGACCTATTCGATTTCGACGCGATTCGCGCGCTGTTTGCAAGCGGCGAGTTCCGCATGCGCTTCGACGCCATGCACGCCATAACCGGCCCCTACGCCAGCGCGATTCTCGAAGACATGCTGGGCGCCGAGCCGGGTACCGTCATCAACGGCATCCCCCTGGAAGACTTTGGTGGTGGCCACCCGGATCCGAACCTGGCGCATGCCCATGAAATCGTCGCCATGACCCGTGGGCCCGATGCCATCGATTTTGCCGCCGCCTCCGATGGTGACGGCGACCGCAATATGATTCTGGGGCGGGATTTTTTTGTCACTCCCAGTGACAGCCTCGCCATCATGGCGGCAACCGCCCCCCTGATCAAAGCCTATGCCGGCGGGGTCGCCGGGGTGGCCCGTTCCATGCCCACCAGCCAGGCCGTGGATCGCGTCGCCCGTATGCTCGGCTTCGACTGCTACGAAACCCCGACCGGCTGGAAGTACTTTGGCAACCTGCTCGACTCCGAGCGCATCACCCTCTGCGGTGAAGAGAGTTTCGGCTCGGGCTCAAACCATATCCGCGAGAAGGACGGGCTCTGGGCGGTATTGTTCTGGCTCAACCTGCTCGCTATCCGGCGCACGTCGGTCGCCGATATCGTGCGCCAGCACTGGCGCGAGTACGGCCGAAACTACTATACGCGTCATGACTACGAAGGCCTCGACAGCAGCGACGCTGCGGGCGTGATACAACATCTTCAGCAACAACTGGGCGGCCTGCCAGGCACGGAGCTTGGGGGACTTGCGGTGGAATTCGCCGATGACTTCGCCTATACCGACCCCGTGGATGGGAGTCACTCCGCGCACCAGGGCATTCGTATCGGCTTCAGCAACGGCTCGCGGATCGTGTTTCGCCTCTCGGGCACTGGCACCGAGGGTGCAACCCTGAGAGTCTACCTGGAACGCTACGAGGCCGACCCGGACAAACAGGACCTGCCCACGGCCGAGGTTATGGCGCCACTGGTGGCGATAGCCGAACAGGTCGGGGAAATTACCAGGCGCACCGGCCGCAACGGCCCCAGTGTGATCACCTGAAATTACCACCCGTCGGTTTCCCGGGCGCCACCCGGCCCCGTCATGGTTATGGCAAGCGCGGGCAGGTATCGCCACTTCTGCGACCTGGCAAGGCTTGCGCAGCTTGATCGCGCACCGGGATTGAAACGCGGATAGCCGGGCACACCCATGGAGATCAACCATGTTCAAGCTGTTTGAAAACATTTTCGAACCGTCCAGACCCAGGGCAGACAGGCTCCCGGACGACCTGCTCGATGCCGCCGTTGAGCGCGCCGTGCACGGTACCGACCCACGGCTGAAAATGCTGTCAAACTACGAGAGAAAACTGCGGGGGCCGGTGGCACGAGCGGTACAGTACGTGATCAAACTGGTCGATAGCCTGCCGCCACCGGACCTGCTCGGCGCCGACGGACTTGCCCACAATCCTGCACTTGGGGCCATGTTTTACTCCCCGGAAAAGCTTCAGCGTATCGTCGCCCAGGACACCGAACTGAAGAGTTATGGCAAGTCCCGGGGGTCTTACCAGGACGCGGTGAACGCCCTCTTGCTGGTCAGCACCCGGCAGAAGAAAGTTCTGGGAACGGCGCTGGTAGATGGCAAAATGCGAAAAGACGTCGCCCAGACGACCATCGATTTTCACGACCAGCGCTTTATGGCGCCATCACCCAGCGAGGCACAAACCCGGGACCTGCTCAAGCGCCGGGCCTTCGACCAATTGCTGGCTATCGCACTGTCTCGCATTAGTCACCAGAGCCATGAGCGCACGGAATTGCAGGGCCACCGGGCGGTGCTGCAGAGCAAGCTCAAAATCCTGACCCGCAGCAGCGGCTTTGTCCATCAGCACGGCCTGGAGGAGCAGGCAGCATTACAAACAAGGATGGACGCCATCGACCAGGAGTTGGCGATGCTGGGTCCCGATGAAGCCGTGATACCCACTAACCTGGGGATGGTAATCGATGTGCTCGAATCAGCCGCCGATCAGCTCTGGCTGGCGCCTAAAATCCTCTGCATAGACCGTTACTACGTGGTACATGAACACCCCACCGACGAAGCTCCAGCCATCGAATTTCTCGAACTCCACGGCAGCACTAACGATTCCAGTCTGGTGAAGCTGGTCAGGCTGGTGGAGAGCTGACCCTGATCCTGCGCGCACGCTTCGGGACTGAACCGGCACTGAGTTCGCTGCGCTACGCACCGCTGCCGTCACTCCAGGGGTAGCGTTTTTCCATGTCGGCCACTGACCGACGAATCAGTTTTTGCAGCGTGGCAATATCGATATTTTTCAGCCGGGCTAAATACAGGCATGACACGCTGGTACGGTGTTTACCCAGCGCTGTAGCTCCTGGTAGTCTGAAAATCCCGGCCTGATGTAAACCGTGATATTGCGCTTGCGGGGAGAAAAGCCGGTGAGCGGCCAGTCGCCCTGTGCCAAACTGCGGGCCGATTTATAATGATATTCACCAAAGCCGACAATACTCGACCCCCACAGTCCTGGCGGGTTTTTGGTCACCCTGGTGAAAACATCGAGCAAAACAGACCCGCCCCTACGCCGCTGCTCGTTTTCCAGCCCATGGAGAAAATCGGTAGCGCTGGCGTCGGTTTTTCTTGCCTTCAATTCGACCCTACCCGGCTCCTTTCAAAGCATATTGCGGTGTGGTCTCAGCTTGCCCGACCTGAGACCCGCCCGGCGATCAGGCCGACCAGGCAAATCAGCGCCAGGATCACAGCAAACCATCGGCCAGGGAAATAAGCACGGTGCCTGGCTGCTGGATTCGCCAGGGTGCTTACCCTGAACCCCTGTTCACCGGCACCCATGCGGGAATCGCCCACGATTTGACCGTTGGACCTCACCAGCAGGGTGGCCGAGGAATTGGAGACCCGCAATACCGGCAGGCGAAATTCCACCGCCCTGAAAACGGCCGCCGCCACCATGAAATCCGTAATCCGACTGTCGCCGAACCAGTCATCATTGACCGGGTTTACCAGCAATTCGCCGCCACGCTGCACAAACTTCCAGACATGCCCGGGAAACAGGACCTCGTAGCAGATGGCGCTGAACCCGCGCCCGGCGCCGGGTAGCGGGAACAGGGTAACGCTCTTTCCGGCCAGGTAGTTAGCGGCGCCGGGAAGTAGCTCGCGCAGCGCCGGAAATACCGATTCAGCGGGGAGGAATTCGGCAAAGGGAAACAGCCGTTGCTTGTGATAGGTCCTGATTTGACCGTCAGGGCTCACCAACATAGCCGTATTGTAGTCACCCCGACGGGGTACCGATTCGGCACAGCTCACGATAAAAGCGGAGCCGTAGCGCCTGGCAAGACGCAACAACTGGCTGCGGCTTGTCGCACCAGGGTCACAGTCTATGCGTTCGGGTGTTTCAGGCCAAAGCACCAGTCCAACCCGCGGATGGTCCTCCAGCATTTGTTGTGACAGGGCGAGCAGCACGTCCAGGTTACCCGGTTCGCTGCTGTTCCCGTGGCCCGTCTCAACGGAAGAGTGAAAGCCTGGTTGCAGGGTTGCGACCGTCAACGGGTCCCGCGCGGCAGTATGGCTATCCAACGCCGGACCCGACAGCCGGAATTGTCCATAGCCCGTCACCAGGGCGAGTACAGCCAGCAGCGCGATGGCGACGCCAGCAATTCTGGCGCCGGCGATATAGCGCAACAGCAAAATGACCAGGGACCAGTTGATCAGCGCGAGCAGAAACAACAACAAGGGCCGGCCGCCAAGATCGAGAACCTGGATAAAACCCGTCAACGGAAACAGCGCGGCCTCCGGCGACATGGGCATGGGGCTTGGGAACAGACACACCACCAGGCTGAAAAAGGCCGCCGTCAACAGCGCACCAAAGGGCTGGCGTAACCACTGGAACACGCCATAGAGATAGGCGAATATCGCATAGGGCAGCGCACTGTAAGCACAAAACGCCGCGACGTACAACATTGCCTCGGCTGGCGACAGCCCCAGGTAAGCCCGCGCCGCCGTGGCCAGCCCCACCACCGATCCCAGCCAGCCGAAGAAACCGTAGGTAAACCCCAGCGCGGCTGCCGGCCAGGGGCCGGCGCCGTGCAGCGCCAACCCCAATGGCAACAGGGCAACGAAGGCCAGCAGCGGATAGGGCTGCCCGGGCAGGGCCAGCAAGGTCAGTGCCACTGACAGCAGGACCAATAACAAACGCAACCACGCCCCCGCCGGATTCGCGAGGGCGAGACCGGGTTTGGACAGTGCAGCCCCGGGGCTGCCGCCAGCGGCGCGGATTCCTCCAGACGCTGGCTCAGCCAAGGCGGTCGCGCACCCGGGTGGTTTGCTCAGGGCAAGCTGATGGTGTTGTTTTCATAGATGTCGTCGATCAATCCCGCATGCCCCGAACTGGCGGCATTGCGGTAATTACTGCGGTAGTTGCGGATGCCGTTTTTGACACCCGCGTTCAGGTAAATGCTGAACACCTCGACGGCATTGTTGAAATACAGGCGATCCTGGTCGTCGGCGTGGCGGTCGAGAAGATCCCAGAATACCCCGGCGACCCACACTTCGTTGGTATCTCCGTTACAGATATCGTCGGTGCTGGGCGACTCCAGTTCAAAACCACCGGCGTTGGGGTCCGCCGCATTTTCGCCATCGAGAACCCAGTGGGGCACCGCATTGGCGAAACCTTCGCGCAGGGCCAGGCCTGTGTTGTAGCACTGGTCCAGGGAGTGGGCGCCACCGGCCCCCGGTGGGCGCTGGTTATTCCAGTACTCGTTATTGGTCTGGTGGGCCAGCTCATGCTGAATCGTGTAGAGGCCGATATGGGCCGGTATCAGCCAGATATCGCCACCGACACTGGCACAACTCCAGGGGCTGCTGCCACTGCAGTTTTCCCAGGTGTTGGGAAAGAACAGCCGGATCGGGTCCGACCGCTCGGGGTTGACGCCATTGACCGTGAACTTGTTCCAGTACAGCATCGCTCCCTGGTAGACGTCACCCAGCCCCGCCACCGTGCCGCTGCTGGAGGTATTGGCCACGCGATGGCCGATATCGAAATCGGTGGGAATATCGGACTGCTGCGGGTCGCTCCACCAGTATTCATTGTTATCGCGATCCTGGGGAAGGACGAAGTAACCACCCGCACGGTACTGAATCAGCAAATGCTGTCCCTTATAGCCTTTTTTGGCAAAGCTGATACTCCATCTACCGGATGCCGGTACATAGCCACTGGCGAGCCTTTCCCAACTGCCGTCGTCCTTGCGCCACCACAGGCGCACCAGCCAGTTCCAGCCGGGGTGGAGGTTGTTATCCAAACCCCGATAGCTGAATCGCCCGCTAACGGTATAGGTTTTGCCCGAAGATCCCAGGGCATGGGCCTGGCTGATGGGCAATAATCCCCGCACCGACTGCCACCAGGACGGGTCTTCGAGTGAGGACTGGAGACCGGGGCGGGTCGGAATCGTCGGTGGCGCCACTGTACCCGGTACGTCGGGCCGGGTGGGCAAGGTACCCGGAGGAATCGTCGGTGCCTCCCGGCCGGGGTCTGGATTAACGCCGGAGCTTCCCTGGGGCTTGGGTAGCGCGCGCAGATCCAGCCGGTTTTCCCCCAGTAACGCGGTCACCTCCCTGGGCAAGGGCACCACCCGGGCATTGATGTCGGTGCTAATGGTTTCAGCGAAGCTTGGCGCCGGCCCCTTGCCGAGGCTGGAGCGCCTGGGTAGGTAAAGTTCCTCATAGCTGGCGCGGCGGTAGTTACCAGCCGAAACCTTGAACTGGATATCCACCGGTTGATGGCCCACTTGCACTGCCCCCGAGGCACTGAACACGTCGAGCTGCATGATGACCTGATACTTGCCATCACCGTCCAGTGCGAACTGGAAAGGGATTTTAACGGTTTCCCCCGCCGCCACCCGCCGCCTGTCACCGGAGATTTCTTTGGCGTCCTGCTCACCGCTGTTATAACGCTCACGCTGGCGCAGACTCACCTGGAAGGCGTCCTCCTTGAAAACGTTGGTCAGTTGCAGCACTCCGCGCACATTGGCGGCCGCCCCATCGACGGGAAGATCGGCGATTTCCACATCAAAGAAACGCGTGGCCGTATGCGCATTGAGCTGCAGCGGTAGTGCCAATAGCAGCAGCACAGCCAGCAGGAGATTCCGCTGCAACGCGCAAGCGGCGACGCATTTCAATGTAAAAGCTTGACCGTTCTGCAGACCCTGAACGCCCATATCACCACCCCAAATTGTTACCGTGATCGTTCTTATAATCGAGAAAT
Organism: uncultured Gammaproteobacteria bacterium; assembly: GCA_963751595.1. Taxonomy (GTDB): domain Bacteria; phylum Pseudomonadota; class Gammaproteobacteria; order Pseudomonadales; family JAHEGP01; genus JAHEGP01. The sequence continues at coordinate 195,116 of CAVVVC010000012.1, read as the reverse complement.
AGCCAGCAAAAGCAGACTATTAATGAAACAGCCTACGGCTGTCCACCCACGCTGTCCAGACATAACTGGCGTTTAGAACAACAATCGCTGTTGTAATCAGCTTCTAGTATTTCGGCAGGTATTGTTATGCGTTGAAGCTATTAACCCTGCCTTTTCGGGCTCAAACCGCCGCGGTGATTTCCCGGCCCGGCAGTAGCCTCGCCGACTATGACCGGGAAGGCCAGCGAGTCAGGCATTATCTCGCCGGCGGGGTGTCTCCGGCTGGGGTCGCCGTAAGGGTTAGTCTGGCGTACTGATTGCCCAACCGGGCAGCGACGTCAGCCAGCCGAATACCGGGGCGATCGCCAGCACGGCCACCATGGTCAGCAACAGTAACCACTGCAGGTTCGCCACCCCGTTCAGGATCATCATTTCATTGTCGATGGGGCGGATGATGTAATAGGAACAGAGCAGCAGGTAAAGGTAGAGTCAGGAGATCAGCAGTGCGCCAAGCTCTTCGCGACGGACGCTGACCACTCTAAGGACGGCCCGTTGCAGGAACGACCGCTCCGGGGGATCAACCGGTATAACGGGCGGACGCCATCGCGACCGGATGGGCAGCCACCATGGGGCCGGAACTGTGCCACCCTCTGGCCCTTGACCGGGAGCGTAAGGGAATCCCGGCCCCGCTGCAGAGGCGACGCTGGCGGTAGCTGCCGACAGGCAAAAAAATCCTGGAATTGCCCTGGCGCTTTTTGAGATTACAATTCCGAACATGCATTAGTCATCCGCATCATCAACCTTGCCGCGGCCGCCTGCCCCGGGGTTGGTTTACAGGGTTCGGTTATCGACAACCGCGATAAAGTGATTGAGCAAGCTGCCAACATAGAGAGACTCGCGGGTCTCCAGTACACCGGTGACGGTGTGCACCTCGCCGCCAGGGTCCTGCAGGCTGGCGCGAATGGTACCGGTATCGTCGAAGGCCACTGCATGCCCATACAAGGTGGCGCTGGGGCGTATAAACTGTGGCAGGCGCTGGACCACCTTGCGCCAGAAAGGGTGCGGCGCAAGGCTATCCAACAGCGGGTTGCGGGGCGATACCAGGCCGAGCCAGTACTTGCCATCCAGCCCCCGACTGAGGTTGTCGGGAAAACCCGGCAGGTTTTCCAGCAGGACTTCCTTCTGGCCCCGTCGCTCACCCTCGAGCCAGACGCGCCAGACCCGGTAGTTACCGGTTTCAGCCACTAGCACACTGCGCTCATCATGCGCCAGTGCCACTCCGTTAGCGAAGCTGAAGCCTTCGGCAATCACGTCGACGGTCTGCGCGGCGGGATCGAACACCAGCAGCCGACCGTGGCTGCCATGCTCCATTATATCGAGCAGGCTGGCGGGGTAAGTGCCCCCGTTTTCCCTGGCGCCGAACTTGCTGCTGGCCTCCGAGAAGTAGATCTTGCCGTCGCTGGCGACATCGAGGTTATTGGCATAGACCAGGGGCTCATCGTCGACCTGGTCGAGCAATACCCGGGCCGCACCGCTATTGCGATCGATTTGCAGCAGACCGCGGTAGGCATCGGCGGCATAGAGCTGTTGCCGGGGGCCCATGGCCAGCCCCAGTATGCGCCCCGGTACCTGCCCGAGAGCAACCGTCGCCCCCTTTTCGACTTTAACCACCTCGCCACCGGCCAGGGCGGTGTAGAGAACTCCGTCGGCATCCACGACGATATCTTCCGGACCGTGACCGCCGATGACTTCGATGCGCTGCGCCCCGGCGAGGACATCATTGGGTTCGAAGGCACCTGAAAAGCCCCAGTCGGCAGGCGCCTGCCAGGTCACCGGCTCGATCGCCACCGGCCAGAACAGAAAGTAGGCCAGCATTGCAAACAGAACGAGCAGTAACAGACGCATCAACGCTCTCCGTGGGTGAGTCCAGAATTGGGAAGGTTGCCAAACGGCCCAACCATCACTGCACCGGGGTTTCCCCGCCAGCAAACCGTGCGCAGGTATGGGGGTCAGCCCCCGGGCCGGCTTTCATGCGCAGGTCGGCGGGGTCCACCGTCGCACCCAGCGTGTCTCGCAACTCCAGTTTTTCCAGCGCTGCGCCATTTTTTGCGTTGTACAACACCACGGGTGGGCCGGAACTGGCATGGAGCCAGTCGTCCCCCCACTGTAACAGCGCAATCAGCACCGTGTGCAGGGCACTGCCCTTGGGCGTGAGCCGATACTCGACACGCCGCACCTTTTTCTTCGACTCCACCCTGAGCAACACGCCATGCTCCTGCAGCGACTTCAGGCGCTTGGAGAGAATGCCCTTGGAGATTTCGAGATTGCTCTGGAACTGATCGAAATGACAGGTGCCCCGCATCGCTTCCAGCACGATAAGAATGCTCCACCAATCGCCGATCACATCCATCGCCCGGGCCACGGAACAATTCTTCGACTCGAAACACACTCGCTCCATCCTTCTACTACCTCCTGATCTTTTTTAGGAAAGGCTTGACAAGTACTATAATCGAACCTTAGTATTATCGCAACGGTTCTATTTTAGAACCTAAGCGCAACAGGCCGGATGAAGGACTCAGGAAATTTGTGATCCTCCGGTAGTCCAGGGCAACTTGCCCCTCGTACTGCTGTTGCACGAGCGTTTTGTTACTTTTTGTAACACAACGGTAACGACATACAGATGGCTATTACTATCTGAAACAATGGCAGCGATGACAATGTCTTCCGCTTCCTACAAACAGGAGTTTGTCATGGAACTTTCAATCGTACTCATCGCAGTGGTTTTTCTGGTTCCATTCGCCCTGGCGTTCGCGCTGCTCGGTGCAATGGCAGCCGATTCAAGTTGGGCATCGCGGCCGGTCATCACCTTGCCCAAGGCGGCCCGCAGGCACCCCGCTACCGACACTGGCAGCGACGAGTTGGGCCACTGTGTACCGGCTTGATACAAAGGCAGGCGTCGCGTTCCTGGCGACGCTGAGGTAACAACCACGGTCTGCCTTAACCGGCATTGCTTCGCCGCCAACCCGGGGGAAGCCGTGCCGGCCTCGCCTTCACGGCGTTTATTCTGGCTCTAGGGATCCCTCCTCCTTGATGCTGATTCACGGGTGCCGCACTGGCGCTGACACAGGCGAACGCGCCCGGCGAGCGAACGCTCAGTCGAGAAAGTGAGTGAGTTGCTCCAGCGAGGCGCGCTCGACCCGGCACTGGTTGGCGGGCTCCTGTTTATCTTCATAGCCGAAGGAAATGCCAAAAAGCAGCTTATGGCCAGGATCGACCGCCAGCACGTCGCGCACCAGCTTGGCGTTGAAGCTCAGCGCGGTCTGCGGGCAACTGGCCAGCCCGAAAGCGGTAAAGCCCAGCATCAGGGTTTGCGCATACATGCCCAGGTCTGCTGCCTCGCGCATCCCGAAGTCTCCGCGCAAAAATAGGAACACGGCGTGGGGTGCGCCGAAAAATTCGAAGTTGCGGGCGAAAGCCGCGGTGCGGGCCTCGCGATCCGAGCGCTCAATACCCATGGCGTTATAGAGTTGGGCCGCAGCGTCGTATTGTCGCTCCTTGTAGACACCGTCATATTTCCCGCTGTACTCGAAGTCCATGCTGTAATCACCGGCCATCAGCGCCTGGGGGAGGCGTTCGCGAAGGGTCTCGATGGTGTTTCCGGAGACAACGTAACTGTCCCAGGGCTGGGTGTTGCAGTTCGAGGGAGCACGCCCGGCGAGGGAGAAAATCCGTTCCAGTGTTTCCCGGGGAACGACCTGGTCGGTAAAGCCGCGCACGGAACGCCGCTGGCGAACGATCTGTTCAAACGCCGCACTCAATGGTTCTGACATAAGGAAAACCCTGCTGTTCGAAAAAAGGGACGTATTATTGCGCCCACAGCGCGACTTTTCCACTGCCGGGAGCACGGCCTTCAGCGGCTGTGCTCCGGGTCCAGGGCGCGCTGCATATTGGCAGCGATGCGCCCCGCCAGTTGTACAGCGCGCCGGGCCCCTGGACCCGCGTAGTTGTGTTCCACTGTGGCGGTGAACAGCGCCAGCCAGCGGTCGAAGTCCTCGGCCTGCAATTTGCGCCGGGAATCGATGGCACGGTGAATATCCATGGTATGGCGCTGGTAGCTGCGGTCCCCCAGCAACAGCTTTTCCCAATAGCTTTTTATCACCGGCAAATGCCGCTGCAAATCAATGGCAGCAACGTCGAGAAAAATGGGCGCCAGCCGCCGATCCTGCAACAACCGGGCGTAAAACGCCTCGACCATCGCAGCTATTGCCGGGGGGTTGTCGAGATCGGGCAATACCTGGCGGGTATCGGTGTGGTGCGCTGACGGGGGCTGGCAGGCCTCACAGGACGCTCCTGCACCCTCGCTGGCAGGTAGCACCCGGGGCCGCTGCCCTGCTTCGCTAACGCTTGCTGCGTCGCTTTTGCTTGCGCACATGACTCTTGAGTCGCTCGCGCTTGGCCTGCTGGCGCGGCGTCAGGGTATTGCGTCGACCCGCAAAGGGGTTTTCGTTACCACGAAATTGAATCCGCACGGGGGTGCCGAACAGTTTCAGCTCACGGCGGAACACTTTTTCCAGGTAGCGCCGGTAGCTGTCGGGCACGGCGTCGAGCTGGTTACCGTGAATCACGATGATAGGGGGATTGGCGCCTCCGGGATGCGCGTAACGCATCTTGATGCGCCGGCCGTTGATCATTGGCGGCGCATGGTCCTGTACTGCATCCTGCAATATACGGGTCAGTCGCGGAGTGGAGAGATCAGCAGTCGCCGCGTGGTAGGCGGCGTCGATCGAAGGGTACAGATTGCCCACGCCGCTACCGTGCAAGGCCGAAATATAATGGACTTTGGCAAAGTCGATAAAGTGCAGGCGGCGATCTATCTCATCGCGAATCCGGCGGCGCTGGCCATCCTCGAGGCCATCCCATTTATTGACCGCCAGCACCAGCGCGCGGCCGCTGTCGATGGCAAAGCCCAGCAGGTGCAGATCCTGCTCGACGATACCTTCCTGGCCATCCATCACTACGATGACCACGTTGGCATCCTGCACCGCCTGCAGCGCCTTGACGATGGAAAACTTTTCTACGGTAAGGCGAACGTTCTTGCGCCGCCGCACGCCGGCGGTATCGATCAGGGTATAGGCTTTGCCATCCCGCTGATAATCAATGTAAATGCTGTCCCGGGTGGTGCCGGGCTGATCGTATACCACGACCCGATCCTCACCCAGCAGGCGGTTGACCAGGGTCGACTTGCCCACATTGGGGCGTCCTATAATGGCAATCCTGAGGCCCTTGTCTGCTGCTTCGGCAGGGTCCGTTTCTGCTTCGCCGAGGGGCACGAACGCCTCGACCAAAGCCTCCAGAAGGCTGGGTACACCGCGCCCGTGGCTTGCGGACGCCGGCCATGGCCGGCCCAGACCGAGCTCGTAAAAATCAAGCAGCGCCAACTCGGGGTCGAGGCCATCGATCTTGTTGGCCACCAACAGGGTTGTTTTACCGCTCTGGCGCAGATGCCGGGCGATGCCGCGGTCCGCAGCGGCCAAACCGGCGCGGGCATCGACCAGCAGCAAAACCACGTCCGCCTCGTCGATGGCCTGTAGCGATTGCGCCGCCATGGCGGCGTCCATACCATCTTCATTGCCGCTGATGCCGCCGGTGTCGATTACGATGAAATCGCGGCCACCAAACTCCGCCCTGCCGTATTTCCGATCGCGGGTAAGGCCCGCATGGTTGGCAACCAGCGCATCCCGGGATCGGGTAAGGCGGTTGAACAGCGTGGATTTGCCCACATTGGGGCGCCCCACCAGAGCGACTACCGGCAGCATGGCTAGTCGTCTCCGCTGCCGCGCAACTGCCACGCGGCGAGTTTACCCTTGTTGCCGTAGGCGTAGACCACGTCGCCACTGGCCAGCAGCGGCGCCCTTACACCACCGGAACCAACTTTTACCCGGGCCACGAACTGGCCGTCAATCTGATCCAGCAGGTGCACATAGCCTTCGTAGTCTGCGACGGCAACATAGTTGTTGAAGGTCACCGGGGCCGACAATCGGCGATAACCCAGGTCTTCGTTGATCCAGCGGATATTACCGTCGTCCCGGTCGACGGCGACCAGGGCGCCTTTCTCATCGGAGTAGTAGATATTGCCGAAACCCTCGGCCAAACCGACGTGACTGGATGCTTCCTGATACCAGAGAGGGCGGCCGTTGCCGGGATCAAAGGCTGCTATGCGCCCCTGGTAGCTCACCGCGTACAAAGCATTGGTCAGCAGCAGCGGCCTGCCGTCGATATCCACTACCCGCTCGATTTCCGACTCACCCTGAGCCAGGGCAACACGCCCCTCCCACCGCACGACACCGCTATCGGCATCGAGGGAAACCAACTTACCGTTGGCAAAGCCGGCAAATACGGCACCGGCCTCGATAACCGGCGCGGCAGTGCCGCGAAGGGTGAGAACCGGCAGTTGAATGCCGTATTCCCACATCTTCTCACCGCTAATCGCATTCAGCCCTACCAGCTTGCCGTTAAAGGTCTGGACTACCACCACATCGCCGTCGGTCGCCGGGGGCGCCAGCACCTCACCACCGACCTGGCTCTGCCAGATCTCCTCGCCGTCCTCCTGGTAAAGGGCAATCACCCGCCCGGTCGCAGTGCCAACCAGCAACATGCCCTCGGCCGCACCGACACCGCCGGTAATCTCGGCATCGAGATCCACCTCCCACAGCCTGTCACCGCTCATGCGATCCAGGGCCACAAGATCTCCATCTGCGCCCAACGCAAATATCATCTCACCGTCGATCGCCGCCTCGAGACGATTGAACTGCTTGCCCTGGCCCTTGCCGACATCACGGCTCCAGAGCTTGTCCATTTTTACAGTCGGCTCGAAGTCGACCAGGTCCATGGGCTCCGTAAGGTCATCTTTCGAGCTGTTCGAGCTACAGGCGATAGTAAAGGCAAGAGCCAGTAATAGCAGCGCGCTGCGCAGCCAGCGAATGCCGCCGGCACTGGGTAGCGCGCCTGGGGTACGATCAGCTCTCATCATCAACAAGCCCCATGTCCGCGGAGGTGTCGGTCGGTAGTGATTCCATTTTCATTCGCACCAAAGGCATTGCGTTAGGGTTGGTGGTATTGCTTGCCAGCGCGCTCTGGTAATCCTGACGCGCGGCCTCGAGATCGCCCTGGGTAGCGTGAATGTCACCGCGTAACTCGTAGTAAAGCGCGGCAAACTCGCCATAGTCCGTGCCGTTCATCTGTGCCAGCGCCTGTTCCGGCTCACCGGCGGCAAACAGCACCCGCGCCAGCCGCAGGTTGGCAAGCTGCTGTAACTCGGGTTCCGGCTTGTTGTCCATCACCCAGCGCAGTTGCGCCTGCGCCGCTTCAAGGTCTTTCTGGTCGACCAGCAGCTTGGCCTGCATCAGCGCTGCGTAATGCGCGTAAAGCGTCCCGGAATATTCGTCCTTGAGGGTTTCAACCAGGTGAGAAGCCGTCGCGTAGCGCGCGTCATTGGCATCCTGTTCAAGCTCCATGGCGACCTCGAGCAACTGCTGGTACTGGGCCGAGGCGCCAGCCCGCTGTTGCTGTTCATTTTTCTGCCAGGCTTGCCAGCCAAAATAGCCACCCACCGCCACCACAACGGTGAGTAGCGTCGAGGTGCCGTTTTCCTTCCACCAGCGCTTGAGGGCTTCTACCTGTTCGTCTTCTGTGCGATAAGCGTCCACACCTGTCTCCCGTTAGTTATTTGCTGCTGCCAGAATCGTCGGCAGTCGTTGAGTGAGTTCATCGTTGGGCAGGGTCCGCTGGCCAAATGCCTGTCCCCGCAACGCTTTCAATGTCAGTGTGCCAGCGGCCGCCTCGTCGTCGCCGAGGATCAACGCAAAGCGAGCGCCGCTCTTATCCGCTTTTTTTAGCTGGCTCTTGAAGCCGCCGCCACCGCTGTGAACCAATAAACCCAGCTCTGGCATGGCATCGCGCAGCCCCTCGGCGATGGCCAGTGCGGGGGCGTCAAGCTCGTTACCGGCAACCACAAAGTAAACGTCAACCCCTGCACCCAGCCCATCCGGCACAGCGCCATGCTCCTCGTACAGAAGCACCAGCCGCTCGATGCCCATGGCAAAGCCCACCGCCGGTGTCGGCGCGCCCCCCAGTTGCTCAACCAATCCATCGTAACGGCCACCGGCGCATACCGTGCCCTGGGCTCCCAGCTTGTCGGTGGTCCATTCGAATACCGTGTGGTTGTAGTAATCGAGGCCGCGCACCAGGCGCGGATTAAAGCGGTATTGGACACCCGCGGCGTCCAGCAAGCGGGTCAACTGCTCGAAGTGGGAGCGCGCCTCATCACCGAGAAAATCCTGCAGAGACGGCGCCCCCTGCAGCAGCTCCTGCAGTGCCGGGTTCTTGCTGTCGAGTATCCGCAGTGGGTTGCTGAGCAAACGACGCTGGCTGTCGGCGTCGAGTTGCTCATGGTGGCGCTGGAGGTAGTTCACCAGAGCCTCGCGATAGTGCCTGCGGTCGGCACTTGAACCCAGGGAATTGAGCTCCAGGCTGACGGCGTCCCCCAGGCCCAGCTCGCGCCAGAGGCGCTGGGTCAAGACCAGCATTTCCGCGTCGATCGCCGGCCCACCCAGTCCAAAGCACTCGATACCCATCTGGTGAAACTGGCGCTGGCGCCCCTTTTGCGGCCGCTCGTAGCGAAACATCGGCCCCTGGTACCACAGGCGTTGCACCTGGTTGCGCAACAGCCCGTGCTGCTCGGCGGCGCGCACGCAGCAGGCGGTGCCCTCCGGGCGCAGGGTCAGGCTGTCGTTGTTGCGATCGGGAAAGGTGTACATCTCCTTTTCGACGATATCGGTCACCTCACCGATCGAGCGCTTGAAAAGCTCGGTCTGCTCGACGATGGGAAAGCGTATCTCGCTGTAGCCATAGCGACTGAAAAGGCTGGCAGCCGTTGCCTCCAGCCGCTGCCAAATGGGGGTTTGTGCCGGCAGGATGTCGTTCATCCCACGCACGGCTCTAATAGTCGACAAGGTTTATGTTCCCGGTTTGTTGGTTACAGCAGTTGCGCCGCGCGCTAGGAGCCTACGATCTTTATGGGCTGTTGCTCTTCGAGTTCGGCCTGGCGCAGTGCAGCCTTCCTGCGAATCATCGTTTCCAGGTCATCGAGCAACCGGGCATTGGTGATCTTGTGATCTTTTTTGCCATCGGCATAGATCAGATTGTTCGGGGTTCCCCCGGTCACGCCGATGTCGGCTTCCCTGGCCTCCCCCGGACCGTTGACGATACATCCGATCACCGCCACATCCAGCGGGGTCTGCACATCTTCGAGTCGGGACTCCAGGGCGTTCATGGTACTGACGACATCAAAATTCTGCCGCGAGCAACTGGGGCAGGCAATGAAGTTGATACCCCGGGTACGCAGCCGCAGGCTCTTGAGAATATCGAACCCAACCTTGATTTCCTCAACCGGGTCCGCCGCCAGCGACACCCTCAGGGTATCGCCAATGCCGTCCATCAGCAGCATGCCGAGCCCCACAGAGGACTTTACGGTGCCGCTGCGCAGGGCGCCCGCTTCAGTAATCCCCAAGTGCAGGGGTTGCTCGATCTGGCTGGCGATCAGGCGGTAAGCTGCAACCGTCATGAACACGTCCGAAGCCTTCAGGCTGAGCTTGAAGTTCTGAAAGTCCAGGCGGTCGAGAATGTCGACATGGCGCATCGCCGATTCCACCAGTGCCTCGGGGGTGGGCTCACCGTACTTGCGCTGCAGCTCCTTCTCCAGCGAACCCGCGTTGACCCCGATACGAATCGGGATGCCACGGTCCCTGGCACAGTCCACCACCGCCCGAACCCGGTCTTCGCGGCCGATATTACCCGGGTTGATGCGCAGGCAATCCACGCCCAGCTCCGCCACCCGCAGGGCGATCTTGTGGTCGAAGTGAATATCTGCGATGAGCGGCAAGGTAACCTGACTGCGAATTTTGCCGAAGGCCTCGGCCGCATCCATCGACGGCACCGACACCCGCACCAGATCGGCGCCGGCGTCCTGCAGGGCTTTTACCTGGGCAACGGTGGCGGCAACATCGCAGGTATCGGTGTTGGTCATGCTCTGCACGGCGATGGGTGCATCGCCACCGATTGGGACATTGCCGACCATAATCTGGCGCGAACGACGACGGACGATGGGACTTTCGTATTTCATTGTGCTAACCGCCTATTACCAATTGTGCAGACCTGCTCCCCTCATCGGGCACCACGGGAATCGGGCGGCCGCGAAAACGCACAGCGACCGCATAATGGCGACCCAGTACCACCTTGTAAGGCGGCTCCCCCTGAACGATTTCGGTATCTCCGGCCCGGCGCATATCCGCCAGCAGTATCTTCCGCGAGGCATCCCTCACTTCGACCCAGCAATCTTCCGAGAAATGCATCACCAGATGGTCACCGCCCTGATGGTCCCCAGCGGACACATCGAGCGCGGCATAGCCGCTGACACCCGCATCGTCGAACCCGGACTGTTGCTCCCCCGCCGACGGCGAGAGCGCGTCTTCGTCGACGTCAGACCCTGTACTGAAGTAAATGACCGTCGCCAGGAGCACGAGGGCCAGCACTGCCGCGACCGACCACACCAGCGCCCCGGGAAGGTCGGGCAGCCTTTCGAGGAAGCCACCAGCGGGTACCGACTCAGGCTCCGGTGCCATTTCCTCCTGCGGCTGCACCAGCGGCGGCGGCTGGTATTGTGCCAGAATCAGCGCCGGATCGAGTTGCAACAGCTTGGCGTAGGAGCGCAGGTAGCCCTTGACGAACACTTCGGCGGGAAGGTCGTTGTAGTTGCCCTGCTCGATGGCGTTGACCTGGCTCGAGCTGAGGAACAGGCGTTCCGCGACCTCAGCCACGGAATAGGCCTGCTTTTCGCGGGCAGCGCGCAACTGCGCCCCCAGCGCAACAAGTTGCTGCACCCTGTCGGTTGCCTTGCTATCTGTTGTCATTGCCGTATTCATTTCTATAACGGACATACTCTTCGGATGTCGGATACATGCTCTTCAGGGCCAACGCCATACTGGCCAGGGCATCCTCGTCCTCGAAGTAATCGGCCAGTTGAATACCGATGTAAAGACTGCGCGCGCTCCTGGGACCCAGTTGACGGTATTGCGAATAGTATTTCTGCGCGGTAACGTAATCGCCCTGCTCGATGTTGATATGGCTCAATTCGAGCAGCGCCTGCGTCTGCCTGCGGTTGAGGGCGTATGCGCGCTCGAAGGCACTTTCAGCCGCCTCCAGCTCCCCCAGCTTGAGTTCGCATTGACCGAGGTTCTGGAACGCACTGGCTCGACCCTCGTAGAGAGTATCCTCGATCACCCGGCGCATCTGCTTGCACGCCTCGGGGTAGCGACCTTCGCCATACAGAAAAACCGCGTAGTTGTTGCGCGCCTGAGTCAGGTCGCGATCAGCGCGCAGCGCGGCTTTGTAATGTTGCTCCGCCAGCTCTTTCTCCCCGGTCACCTGAAACACCAGCGCCATACCGTTGTTTACCTCGGCAGAGTCAGGGTCGCGATCGTAGGCGCTCTTGAGGTGGCGCATGGCGTTCTCGGTGTCGCCCTGGCGCAGGTAATCCATCGATGCGTTGACATGGGATTGCACTGCGTCCTCGGTGGTGACTTCCTTGGTGTAGGCGGACTGTGTCTCGGTCACACAGCCGCCCAGGCTCAATGACAGCACCGCAACGGCGACACTGCCGATAGCGACACCCGTGAGCCGGATTTCGAGCCAGTTAAACATCGACAACACACTCCTCATAGGGTTCAGTCAAGCACCTTGACCAGGGCTTCGCCGGGCTGCAGGCGCGCACGGTAGCGCGCGTTGCGTCGGGTCCTGTCCTGGACCTGACCCACCAACTGGCCACAGGCTGCGTCGATGTCATCGCCCCGGGTGCTGCGCACGGTCACGATGTATTTGGACTGCTGCAAAATGCGCTTGAAGCGGTCGACCCGGGCCGTCGAAGGTCGCTTGTAGTCGGACTGGGGAAACGGATTAAAGGGTATCAGGTTGATTTTGCAGGGTATCTCCCGCAGCAACGCCGCCAATTCGTGGGCGTGCTGATCGAGGTCGTTGATGCCTTTGATCAGGGTGTACTCAAACACCACCACCCGGCTGCGGTCGGGGAGATGATCCATATAGCGGCGGGTGGCTCGCAACAGCTCGCTGATGGGATACTTGCGGTTGATAGGCACCAGTTCGTTGCGCAGGGTATCGTTGGCCGCGTGCAGTGATATTGCCAATGACACATCGGTTTTACCGATAAGCCGCTCCAGCGCCGGCACTACCCCTGAAGTGCTCAGGGTTACACGGCGCTTGGACAGGCCATAGCCGAAGTCATCCATCATCAGATTGGCCGCGGTCACGACGTTGTCGAAATTCAGCAGTGGTTCGCCCATGCCCATCATCACCACGTTGGTGATGACCCGTGAACCCCCCTCGCGGTAGACACCCAGGGCGTGGTTGGCTAACCAGATCTGGGCAACGATTTCAGCCGCGCTGAGATCGCGCTGGTATCCCTGCTTGCCGGTGGAGCAAAAACTGCAGTCGAGGCTACAGCCGATTTGCGACGACACACACAGCGTTGCACGCTGCCCCTCCGGGATCAGCACGGTCTCTACCAGGCTGCCCCCGTGAACCCGTATCGCCCATTTGCGAGTGCCATCGGCGGAGGTATGCTGGTGCACCACCTCGGGCAGCTGAATTACGGCAAGTTCTCGCAAGCGCTGCCGCAAAGACTTGCTGATATTGCTCATGGCATCGAAGTCGGTCACACCCTGATGGTGAATCCACTTCATTATCTGACGGGCACGGAACGGCTTCTCCCCCAAAACCTGCAAAAACAGCTCGAGCTCCTGCTGCGACAGGCCCAGCAAATTGGGCCTGTCCTGCAGGGGGGGCGCGACCGGGAGTGGCTCAGCCATCGGCAATTTGCTTGCCTGGCTCAGCGTGGGCACAGTTCGTCAGCGCTGAAGAAGTAGCCGATTTCGCGCTCGGCGGAGGTCGCGGAATCGGAGCCATGGACGGCATTAGCATCGATGGAGCTGGCAAAATCTGCGCGAATGGTGCCGGCAGCAGCTTCCTGGGGATTGGTGGCACCCATCAACTCCCTGTTTTTGGCAATGGCGTTCTCCCCTTCCAACACCTGGACGGTAACCGGGCCCGATGTCATGAATTCAACCAGCGGCGCGAAAAACGGCCGCTCTTTATGCTCGGCGTAAAAGCCACCCGCCTGCTCATCATCCATATGCAGCATTTTGATCGCCACTACCTTCAGGCCATTCTTCTCGAAGCGTGACAGGATTTCCCCAATCACGTTTTTGCCCACGGCATCGGGTTTGATTATGGACAGGGTTCTTTCAACGGCCATTCGATTCTTCTCCTGGTATTAAGTGCTTGTGTAAGTCGTTTAGCCCGGGGGCTTCCCGATAGAGGGCTTCCGGTCGTGTGGCGGGCGCCTTTCGTTGTATGCCGGCCGGGAGCCAGCGTTTGCAAGCCCCCGAAAAATCCGGCTGATTATACGCAAAACGACCGCCAATTGGCAGCACTTATAGCATCAGGAGACGGATCTTCGCCGGCAACCGGCGAGCTTTACGCCCTGCCTGGGCGCAGGCTCCCTCTGGATGGACAGCCCTGGGCAAGGGCGTTGGCGCCCCGGCAGAAGCACCAACTGGCAGCTTGTGGACGAATTGCCGTCGCGGCAAGCGCGGCACTGGATGCCACGGCGTCAGGACTGCGGCCCGGAGGATCCGTCATCAGGGCGCTCTTCACCGGGTGCGGTGGTCTCAATGCGCCTACCCAGCCGGCTCAGGCCCCTGAGCCGGCTGCACTGCCCCGGGAAGCCGGGCTGGCGGAGCTTCCCTGACGCAATCGGTCGAGGGCTTCAGCAGTCCTTTGCAGGGCAAATTCGATATCGTCAGCTGTGCTGTAGCGGCCCAGCGAGAAGCGCAGGGAGCTCAGGGCCAATGCCCGGGGCACGCCCATGGCCTGCAGCACGTGGGACGGGTCGATGGACGCCGAGGCACAGGCCGAGCCCGTGGACAGGGCAAGGTCCTTGAGGGCAATCAGCAACAGCTCTCCGTCCACCCCGGCAAAGCTGAGATTGAGAATACCCGGCAGACACTGTTCCGGGTGGCCGTTCAACTGCACCCCCTTTAGCGCCTGCAGGCCACGCCAAAGCTGTTCCCGGTATTCCCCGATGCGCCGGGTCTCGGCCTGCATTTCTTCGCCGGCAATGCGTGCCGCCTCCCCCAGACCCACGATCTGGTGGGTGGCGAGGGTACCCGACCGCATACCCCGCTCGTGGCCGCCGCCATGCATTTGCGCCTGCAGCCTCACGGCCGGATCACGCCGCACGTACAATGCGCCAATCCCCTTGGGGCCGTAAAACTTGTGCGCTGATATCGACAACAGGTCGACGTCGAGCTGGCCCAGGTTGAGGGGCACCTTGCCGACACTCTGGGCCGCGTCCACATGCAGCAGCACTCCGCGCTGCCGACAGAGGGAGCCGAGGGCCGCAATATCGTTGAGCGCTCCGGTCTCGTTGTTGGCATGCATCAGGGAGACCAGAATGGTGTCATCACGCAGCGCCTCCGCCAGCTGCTGCGGCTCGATTACCCCCTGGGCGCTTGGCTTCAGGTAGGTTACTTCGAAGCCATTGCGCTCGAGCACTGCGCAACTGTCCAACACGGCTTTATGCTCCGCTGCCGAGCTGATGATATGCGTCCCCCGGGGTTCTAATCCCTCGGGACCGAAATGCTGCGCAACGCCCTTGATGGCCAGGTTGTCCGACTCGGTCGCGCCCGATGTCCAGACGATTTCCCGCGGGTCGACCTGGAGCAGATCCGCCAGCTGGCCCCGGGCCAATTCCACCGCTTCCTCGGCCTTCCAACCATAAACGTGGGAGCGCGAGGCCGGGTTGCCAAAATTGCCATCGATGGTCAGGCAGGCCGCCATCGCCTCGGCCACACGCGGGTCCACCGGGGTCGTTGCTGCATAGTCAAAATAGCGGGGCAATAACATGATCAGGCTTCACTGGGCTCATCGTCGCCAATCCGGGTGCGCACTGGAATGCGTTCGCGGGTCAGTTTTTCGCGGCTGGCGCAACCACTGTTCTGGCGCCTTGAAATCAGCCTCACTTCCTCGCGCTCGACCAGGTTGGCAAGGCTGATGCCGTCAAGAAAGTGATGGATTTGCTGACTCAGGTCGGTCCACAGGAAATGAGTAAGGCAAACCTCGCCGTCGAGGCAGTTGGCTTTGCCACCACAATGGGTGGCGTCGATGGACTCATCAACCGCATCGATGATTTGCGAGGCATAGATATCGGTCAGTGAGCGACTGGGGCGGTAGCCTCCACCGGGCCCACGCACGCTGTCCACCAGGCCACTGCGCCGGAGCTTGGCAAACAACTGCTCCAGGTAACTCAGGGATATTTCCTGCCGCGAAGCGATATCGGCGAGGCTCACCGGACCGCTACCGGCATGGAGCGCGAGATCCAGCATCGCCGTCACCGCATAGCGTCCCTTGGTGGTTAGTCGCATCCCATCAGCACTCATCGCCCTCCGACGCACGATTATTTTATATCCGAGGGATTCAGTCAAGTATTCAGCGACCAAAGGGCGCAATCACTCGCGCTGGCGCAGCATTTTCTCGGTCGCCCCGAGCATGCCCCGGAGGATATTGATCTCCATCTTATCGAGCCGGCTGCGCATAAACAGACGGCGCAGGCGCGTCATCAACTGCTTGGGGGTGGCAGGATCATAGAATTCGAGCCCGATCATGACCTGCTCGTAATGCGCCAGCAAGCGCTCCAGGTCGTCGGCATTGGCCAGGGTGACATCCCACTTCTGCTCCACCGGCGACTGCTGTTTATGGGTAGCCATCAGGATCTCATAGGCAACTACCTGAACAGCCGCCGCCAGGTTGAGGGCACTGTACTGCTCGGAGGTGGGTATCGTCAGGTGGAAATGGCACTGGTGCAACTCCTCGTTGCTGAGGCCACTGTCCTCACGACCAAAGAGCACGGCCACCTCGTTCCCCGCGCTGGCCGCCTCAACCATGCTCGCCGCCGCCGAGCGCGCATCCTGCAACGGCCAGGGAATCCGCCGCTGCCGGGCACTGGCACCCACCACCACACCACAGTCGGCGATGGCCTGCTGGAGATTGTCGACGACCACGGCATTGTCGAGGAGGTCGACCGCCCCGACGGAGCGCCATACCGCCTTTTCGTGGGGAAACAGCTTGGGCGCGACCAGGTACAGGCGCGTGAGATCCATGATTTTCATCGCCCGGGCGGCGGCGCCGATGTTGCCAGGGTGAGACGTGTTGACCAGTACAATACGGATGTTGTCGAGGGGAGCGGGCATGGGATTACCTCTAACCGGAGCGGGCGGCATTCTAGCAGATTTGCCCCGTCGTTTTCTAAATCCGACAGTTCACCCGGGTTTTGCTATAATCGCCGCCGCTTCGCCCAACCCAACTCAATCCCGAAGGTGTTTCCATGCAGCCGATGCTCAACATTGCCAACACTGCCGCCCGCAAGGCGGGCCAGCTCATTCTGCGCGCCTCGGAGGAACTGGACATGGTGCAGGTGGAGGAAAAAGGCAAGAACGATTTCGTCAGCGAGGTGGACCGGCGGGCGGAGGAAGAAATCATCTATCACCTGCGCAAGGCCTTTCCGGACCACGCCATTGAGGGCGAAGAAGGTGGACTCAGGGAAGGCCGCGAAGGCGCCAGCGACTACGTCTGGGTGATCGATCCCATCGATGGCACCACGAATTTCCTCCGCGGAATTCCCCACTATGCCATCTCGATCGCCTGCAAGTACCGCGGCAAGCTGGAGCACGCGCTGATCTACGATCCGGTGCGGGACGAGACATTCAGCGCCAGTCGCGGGCGCGGCGCCAAACTCAATGACCGGCGTATCCGGGTGACCAAGCGCAACGGCCTCGACGGCGCACTGATCGGCACCGGCATCCCGTTTCGCTCCCATTTACAGGACAGGCTTCCCGCCTACATCCGCAGCCTGGAAGAAGTGGCCACCCAAACCGCGGGAATTCGCCGCGCCGGTGCGGCCTCGCTGGATCTAGCCTATGTCGCCGCCGGACGGCTTGACGGCTTCTGGGAGGTAGGCCTGAAAGAGTGGGATATAGCCGCCGGCGCGCTGCTGGTGGTCGAGGCGGGCGGACTGGTCAGCGACTTCGCCGGCGGCAACGATTACCTGCGCAGCGGCGACGTCGTGGCTGCCAATCCGAAGTGCTTCAAGTCATTGCTGCAGGCGGTCAATCGCCACCTCGGCTGAGCTCAACGCCAGCATCTGGCCATGCCCTTCAGGGCATGGCATCGATCTCCTCGCGATCTTCCTTGGGCACGACCAGCAGGTCTTCACGGTTGATATCCAGCATCAGCAGGGTGTTGGCCGCGACATAGATCGACGAGTAGGTGCCCACCACCACACCGATCAACAACGCGGTGGCAAAGCCGTGGATCATTTCGCCACCGAAGTAAAACAGCGCCAACAGCACGAAGATGGTGGTCAAGGAGGTGACCAAGGTTCGCCCCAGTGTCTCGGTCAGTGAGACATTGATAATCTCCACCGAATCACCGACCCGCATTTTGCGAAAATTCTCCCGAATTCGGTCCGACACCACGATGGTGTCGTTGAGGGAGTAACCGATCACCGCCAACAGCGCCGCCAGCACGGTGAGGTCGAAATCCAGCCGCAGGAAAGAGAACACCCCCAGGGTAATCACCACATCGTGGATCAATGCCACCACCGCGCCGATCGAAAACTTGAACTGAAAGCGCACTGCCACGTAGAGCATCACCACACCCAGGGCCAGCAGCATAGCCAGCCCGCCCTGTTCGCGCAGCTCCTCCCCCACCTGGGGGCCGACGTATTCCAACCGGCGCAGGGTGACGTCGGTACCGGCGGCCTGGTGCATGGTCTCGACCAGCTCAGCCCCCGCTTCGTCGGAGAAGCTTTGGGAAAGCCGCACGAGGATGTCCTGCTCGCTGCCAAACTGCACCACCACCGCATCGGTGAATCCGGCAGCTGCCAGGGTACTGCGAATATCGTCCAGCGGCACCGCTTCCCCGTACACCACCTCTATTTGCGTGCCCCCGGTAAAATCCAGACCAAAGGCCAGTTGCCGGGTCGCCAGCGAGGCAATAGATGCCAGCAGCAGCACGCAGGAAATGCCGATGGCAAGCCAGCGCCAGCGCATGAAGTCGATAGTTGCTTGTTTTTGCTGCATCTTGTAAACCTGCTTAAATCGAGAGTTTCTGGAGGTTTTTGCCGCCGTAAATCAGATTGATCAGGCTGCGACTCACCACGATTGCGGTAAACATGGAGGTCAGGATACCGATCGACAGGGTGACGGCGAAGCCCTTCACCGGCCCGGTGCCCACCGCATAGAGAATGACCGCCACGATCAGGGTCGTAATGTTGGCGTCGAGAATGGTGGTGAAGGCACGCTCGTAGCCCGCCTTGATCGCCTGCTGGGGCGAAAGCCCGTTTTTCAATTCTTCCCGGATCCGACTGAAGATGAGCACGTTGGCATCCACCGCCATACCCACTGTCAATACGATACCGGCGATGCCGGGCAGGGTCAGCGTGGCCGACAGGATCGACATACAGGCCAGCAGCAGCCCCATGTTCACTATCAGCGCAATATCGGCGACCAGCCCGAAAACCCGGTAGTACAACACCATGAAGATCAGCACCAGGGCCAGGCCAATCTGTACTGAGGTGAAGCCCTTGGCTATGTTTTCAGCACCCAGGGATGGGCCCACCGTGCGCTCCTCGACGAAATCCACCGGCGCGGCCAGGGCACCGGCACGCAGTAACAGCGCCAGTTCGGCGGCTTCGGTGGGTGAGTCCAGCCCGGTGATGCGAAACTGGGTGCCCAGCGCGGCCCGAATGGTGGCGAGGCTGATGATCTGCTTGACGTCGTATTTTTCCTTGATCGGCACTTCGTAGCCGAAGCGGTCGGTTTCATAGCCGATGGTCCGCGACTTGCGCTCGATAAAAAGCACGCCCAGTTTGCGATTGATATTGTCGCGGGTGGCGCGGTGCATCAGGGTGCCCCCCGGGCTGTCCAGGGAGATGTTGACCTCGGGCAGGCCGTTCTCGTCGAAGCTGGCGCGGGCGTTGGATACCCGCTCTCCGGTGATCACCACCCGCTTCTCCAGCCAGGCCGACTCCATGCCCCGCTGCTTGTCGCGGAACTCAAATTTTTCCCGGGCCGCTTCTTCAGGACGAGCCTCGAGGCGAAACTCGAGATTGGCGGTCTTGCCCAGGATGCGCTTGGCGGCGGCGGTATCCTGAATTCCCGGGAGCTGGACGATGATGCGATTGGCGCCCTGCT
The DNA here is from genome assembly GCA_963751595.1 of uncultured Gammaproteobacteria bacterium. Lineage (GTDB taxonomy): Bacteria > Pseudomonadota > Gammaproteobacteria > Pseudomonadales > JAHEGP01 > JAHEGP01. The sequence goes on along the minus strand of CAVVVC010000012.1, from coordinate 175,755 downwards.
TCTGCACCAGTGGCTCGGCGACACCGAGTTCGTTGACCCGATTGCGCAGGGTGGTGAGGTTCTGGTTGACCGCGTCATCAGCAATGGTTTTCAGCTCGCTCTCGGATACCCGCGCCGTGAGCAGGTACTGGTCCCCTTCTTCCGAACTTTGCCGCTCCATGGTGGGAAAACTTTCGCGCAGTATATCCCTGGCCTGGTCACGCAGGGCTTCGCTGGCGAAACTGCCGACGATGCGATCGTCCTGAAGCGAGACAATCCCCCGAATGCGCTGCTGGCGCAGCTCTTTCTTGAAATCATCGGTATAGGTCTCCAGCCGTTTCTGGATCGCGGTTGCGGTATCGACCTCCAACAGAAAGTGAACGCCGCCGCTCAAATCCAGGCCCAGCTTCATTGGCTGGGCACCGATGGCCGTGAGCCAGGCGGGCGTGGTCTCGGCCAGGTTCAGTGCCACCACATAGCCATCGCCAAGGGCCCGCTGGGCGACGGCCTTGGCCCGCAGCTGCAAATCCTTGTCCTGGAGGCGAATCAGGGCCCGGCCGTCTTCCACGCTTTCACCAAAAAAGCCAATTCCCTCTTCCTCCAGGGCGGCCTCTACCCGTGCCAGCTCGTCGGCGCCCAGCGCATCGCTGCTGCTCTCCCCGCTGATCTGGATCGCCGGGTCGGGTGCAAAGGCATTGGGCAGGGCGTAGATAACCCCGATCAGGATGACGACGACAATCAGCAGGTTTTTCCACCAGGGGTATTTATTCAGCATGCTTGAACCAATGTAATGACAGTCTTAAACCGGCCCACACCGTGGGTCGGTCAACAGGAGACGAAGGATTCTGGATGTTTTCGATTAACGGATCTCGCCGCCCCCAACAGGGGGCGCCCATTATTATCGAAAAGCCGACGTAAACCAACGCCAATTTTAGTCCACCCACCGCCGGGCGTTGCGAAACAGGCGCAGCCAGGGCCCATCCTCGGCCCACTCCGGGGGATGCCAGGAATTCTGCACCGTGCGAAACACCCGTTCCGGGTGCGGCATCATGATCGTCGCCCGGCCATCCGCGCTGGTCAGCGCGGTAATACCCCGGGCCGAGCCATTGGGGTTGGCGGGATAGTTCTCGGTCACCTCGATAGTGTGGTCGACATAGCGCAGCGCCACCTGGCCACTGTTGTCGCAGCGCGCCAGGGCATCACCATCGCTGAACTCACAGCGGCCCTCACCATGGGCGATAGCCACCGGCAGGTGGGAACCCGCCATGCCCTGGAGCAGAATCGAGGGACTCCTCTGCACCTGCACCAGCGCCACCCGCGCTTCGAACTGTTCAGACTCGTTGCGCACGAAGCGCGGCCAGTCATCGGCTCCGGGGATAAGCTGCCTGAGGGTCGACAGCATCTGGCAACCATTGCACACGCCGAGGGTGAAACTGTCAGCGCGCTGAAAAAACTCAACGAAGCTGTCCCGCAGTCGCGGATGATAGAGAATACTCTTGGCCCAGCCCTCACCCGCACCAAGCACATCACCGTAGGAAAACCCGCCACAGGCCACCAGGCCACGGAATTCCGAGAGTTGGCGTGTGCCGGCGAGCAGGTCGCTCATGTGGACATCGATGCTGCTGAACCCCGCGCGGTCGAAGGCCGCCGCCATCTCAAGTTGGCCATTGACCCCCTGCTCCCGGAGGATGGCAACCGGGGGTCGCACACCCCGGGCGATATAGGGGGCGGCAATATCATCGTTGCAATTGAACGTCAGTGCGGCACTCAGGCCCGGGTCATCGGCACCGATGCGAGCGAACTCCTGCTCGGCACAGGCCGGGTTATCGCGCAGCAACTGCATCTGGTAACTGGTCGATGACCACATCTGCTGCAGCACAGCGCGCTGGTTTTGATACAGCACGACGTCGCCACGGCGCAGGGTGATTTGCTGTTCCCGCAGCGGTCTTCCCAGCCAGTGACAGCAGTCTTCCAGCCCGGCAGCTTCAATTTCCCGGCTGACCGCTGCGCGCTCCCCGGCGCCAAGCTGCAACACCGCACCCAGCTCTTCGCTGAACAGGGCCGCCAGATCATCACCATCGACTCCGTCGAGGTCGACATCCAGGCCGCAGCGGCCGGCAAATGCCATTTCCAGCAGCGTCACCAGCAGGCCGCCGTCGGAGCGATCGTGGTAAGCGAGAATTTTCTCCTGTTCCAACAGCGCCTGAACCAGTTTGAAAAAAGCGCGCAGGCGGGCCGGCTCGTCGAGGTCCGCGGGGCTGTCGCCCAGTTGCCGGTAGACCTGCGCCAGGCAACTCGCCCCAAGCCGGTTGCGGCCACCGCCGAGATCGATCAACAGCAATTCGGTGGGGCCACGGTCAGTTCGCAGTTGCGGGGTCACCGTGGCCCGCACATCCATGACCGGGGCAAATGCCGAGATAATCAGCGACATCGGCGCGGTGACGGATTTGGGTTTGCCACTGCCCTGCCAACGGGTGCGCATGGACATGGAATCCTTGCCCACCGGAATGGTGATGCCCAGCTCCGGGCACAACTCCATACCGACTGCGCGCACGGTGTCGAACAGCTTTTCGTCTTCCCCGGGGTGGCCCGCTGCGCACATCCAGTTGGCGGATAGCTTGATATCCCCCAGGCTGCCGATCCGGCTGGCGCAGATATTGGTAATCGCCTCGCCTACTGCCATGCGCCCTGCCGCCGGCGCGTCCAGCAGTGCCGCGGGGGTGCGCTCCCCCATGGCCATCGCTTCACCAAAATAGCTGTCGTAACTGACACTGGTTACCGCGCAGTCCGCCACCGGCACTTGCCACGGGCCAACCATCTGGTCCCGGCACACCATACCGGTGATCGACCGATCGCCAATGGTTATCAGGAAATTTTTGGACGCCACCGTGGGCAGGCGCAGTACCCGCGCAATTGCCTCCTGCAGCTCGATGGCGTCAAGTGCCAGCGGCGGATGGCTGACCGGGGCCCGCTCGATGGTACGGAGCATCCTGGGGGCCTTGCCGAACAGCACCGACATGGGCAAATCCACCGGGCGATTGTCGAACTCGCGATCATTCAACAGCAGCTTTTGTTCATCGATGGCGACCCCCACAACCGCGAAGGGACAGCGTTCCCGTCGGCAGATGGCCTCGAATCGCGCCATGTTCGCCGGCGCAACGGCCAGTACATACCGCTCCTGTGACTCGTTGCACCAGATCTCCAGGGGTGACATCCCCGGCTCCTCGCTGGGCACCCGGCGCAACTCAAAGTCGCCACCGGTCTCGCCGTCTTTGACCAGCTCGGGAAAGGCGTTGGACAGACCACCGGCACCGACGTCGTGAATGAACTCGATCGGGCTGCCATCGCCAAGGGCGCAGCAGCGGTCGATGACTTCCTGGCAGCGGCGCTGCATCTCCGGGTTCTGCCGCTGCACCGAGGCAAAGTCGAGATCCTCGCTGGAGCTGCCGGTGGTCATGCTCGATGCCGCGCCGCCGCCGAGGCCGATCAGCATGGCCGGCCCGCCCAGCACGATGAGCTGGCTACCCGCCGCAAAAGGCGGTTTCGCCACGTGCTCGTCGCGGATATTGCCGAACCCCCCGGCGATCATGATCGGTTTGTGATAGCCCCGCACCTCTTCCCCGGCGGCCCCCTTGACCCGCTGTTCGAAGCTTCGAAAATAGCCGCAGAGATTGGGCCGGCCAAATTCGTTGTTGAAAGCCGCCGCGCCAATTGGCCCCTCCAGCATGATATCCAGCGCAGAGACGATGCGATCCGGCTTGCCGTAGGGCTTTTCCCAGGGTTGAGGGCTGGATGGCAGCCGCAGATTGGACACGCTGAAGCCCGTCAACCCCACTTTGGGTTTGGAACCGCGGCCCACCGCGCCCTCATCGCGAATCTCTCCCCCGGAGCCGGTGCCAGCACCCGGAAAGGGCGCGATCGCCGTGGGATGATTATGAGTCTCCACTTTCATCAGCAGGTGGATGGGCTCATTTCGATAGCCGTATTCACCGCTATCCGGGTCGACCAGGAAGCGCCCCGCCTTCGGGCCTTTAACCACCGCGGCGTTATCCGAGTAGGCGCTCAATACCCCCGCCCCGGCGCTCTCGTAGGTGTGCTTGATCATCTGAAACAGCGAATGGTCCTGGGGCTGCTGGTCGATGGTCCACTGGGCGTTGAAAATCTTGTGCCGGCAGTGCTCGGAGTTGGCCTGGGCAAACATCATCAACTCGACATCGGTGGGGTTGCGCCCGAGTTCGCTGAAGCTGTCGACCAGGTAATCGATCTCGTCCTCTGCCAGGGCCAGCCCCAACTGGCTGTTGGCGGCTACCAGCGCCTGACGGCCACCACGGAGGACGTCGACTTCGAGCAGGGGCCTGGGTTGCTGAACCTCGAACAGGACCTCGGCCTGGGCGAAGCTGTCGAAAACCGTTTCCACCATACGATCGTGGAGCAATGCGCCGATGCGCTCGCGCTCGGAGGCATCGGGCTGACGTTCGAACTCGAGGAAATAGGCGGTACCACGCTCGATGCGCAAGACCGCATCGAGCTCGCAGTTGTGGGCGATATCCGTGGCTTTGCTCGACCATGGGGATACGGTGCCTGGCCGCGGCACCACCAGGAACAGCTCGCCCCTGGGCTGCTCCCGCGGCAGCGCCGGACCATAGTCGAACAGATTTTCCAGCACCGACTCCTGGGCACTGGACAGCTCGCTACCGGTCGCTACAAAATGCACGTACTGGCTGTAGATATGCGTGACCGGCGCCACGCCCTTCAGGGCATCGGCCAGCTTGTTCAAGCGGAATTCACTGAGTGCGACTGCACCGGGCAACGTCAACATTGGCCGCTTGGGTCTCCTGTGCGCGGGTTTCTGGCTGGATGCGGGGGTCTTCTGCCCCGCCGATCCGTTACTGGCAGCGGCTCCCGGGGCTGCAGGCCCTGCAGCTTGCTGAAACACTGGCTGCGTGGCATCTGCTGTGTTAAAAGTGGCGGGAAATGTCCGGTTACGGCGGGTATAACCCGCTGTGTCGGCCATTTTCGCCCTGCGGCGGCTGCCTCAAACCCCTGGTCGGCAGCCTGCCATTTTACCCCGCCGCGGGAAAGGCGCGGATTGTACTGTATTTGACCTGTGATTGCTGAATTTTTGGCCCTCCCCTGATGGCAATGAAACCCGGGATTATGCGTCATTGAAAAACCCCACCGAGCACTCCCCGCCCCCCCGATGGCTGCTTGTAGCCCGCAGGCTCACTGGGGTTTGCGTGCTGCTCGTGGTGATTGTTCTGGCTGCGGTCACCACCCGCGGTAAAGCCGACAACGCCCTGCAACATATTCGGCAAAAGCAGGTGCTGACCATCGCAACACTAAACGGCCCCACGACCTATTATGAGAACCTGCGGGGACCAACCGGCTTCGAGTACGCGCTCGCGAGGGAGTTTGCCGACCGCCTGGGGGTGAAGCTGGACATTCGCACGGCCTACAATACTGGCCAGTTGTTTCGCATGCTCGATCGCAACCGCGCCGACATTGCCGCCGCCGGACTCGCCCCCACTGCGGAGCGCACTGAGCACTATCGCTTCTCGTTCCCGTATTTCGAATCTACCCCGATGGTGGTGTACCGCGAGGGCACCAAACGCCCGCGCAGAATCGCAGATTTACTCGAGCGCGATATCATGGTGCTGGCCAACAGCCACCATGCCTATTTGCTGCGTCAATTGGCCACCCGTCACCCCGGCCTGCGCTGGCGGGAAACCACAGAGCTGGACACCCTGGACCTGATGGACCAGGTCGAAACCGGTGAACTGCTTTACACCATCGTCGACTCCCGGGACTTCGCTATCAACAAAGCTTATTATCCCCTGGTGCGCCGCGCCTTCGAGCTGAGTCCGCCCAAGCCGGTGGGCTGGGCTATTTCGAAAGCTGCCGCCGCGGACGACCTGTACAACGCGGTCAACCTGTTCATGACCCGCATCGACGCCGACGGCACACTCGCCACCCTGGAGGAGCGGTACTACGGCCATACCACCCACGCCGGCCAGGGCGACGCCCGAACCTTTACCCGTAACGTCGAGCGCCGCCTGCCCAAGTATGAATCACTGATCCGCCAGGTGGCGCGGGAGGAGGGCCTCGACTGGCGCCTGCTGGCAGTCATCAGCTACCGGGAATCCCACTGGAATCCCCGCGCCACTTCGCCCACCGGTGTGCGCGGCATGATGATGCTGACCCGCACCACCGCCAGGGAGATGAAGGTGGCCAATCGACTGGATGCCGAACAGAGCCTGCGCGGCGGTGCCCGCTACTTCCTCAAGATCCGCCGCCGCATTCCCCAGCGGATCCGCGACCCGGACCGCACCTGGTTTGCCCTGGCGGCCTACAACGCAGGACTCGGGCACGTGCACGATGCGCGCAAGTTGACCGAGCAACAGGGCGGAGACCCCGACAAATGGTCCGACGTGATGCAGCGCCTGCCGTTACTTCAGCAGCGCCAGTATTACCGGAACACCCGCTACGGCTACGCCCGGGGCACGGAGGCTGTGACCTATGTCCAGCACATCCGCAACTATTATAATCTGTTAGAGTGGCAGCAGGTGGAACGCGCCCGGCGCAAGCCGCCGACCCGGGTGGAAACCTTGTTGCCGCTGGAACTGCGGAATACCGACGCGCTCAACGCTATTTAGCGGCTGCCTGCAGACGGCGCCTGGCGAAAAAAGCACTCAAGCGCGCGGAGCACTCCTCGGCCTCCACTCCCCCCTGCCAGCGAACGCGGTGATTCAGATAGTCCGCATCCAGCAACCGGTTCTGACTCACCACCGCTCCCGATTTGGGCTCACGCGCTCCAAATATCAGGCAGTCGATACGCGCATGCACGAGCGCCCCGGCGCACATGTGGCAGGGCTCCAGGGTGACATAGAGCGTAGCCCCGGGCAGCCGATAATTGCCCTGGGACCGGGCCGCATCCCGGAGCGCCTGAATTTCTGCATGGGCGGTGGGGTCGGCGGAGCTGATCGGGCAATTGAAACCGCGGCCGATGACTTCACCGTCACGCACGATGATCGCACCCACCGGCACCTCGTCGCGCTGTTCACCCAGCTGCGCCTGCTCCAGCGCCAGGCGCATCCAGTCGGCATGTTGCATCGCTGTCGATTCTCCATCAATGGGGCGCAGTGGGTAACCGAGCCGAGGGCACTGGGGCATCCCCAAGGCACGGCAAGCTGGCAGAATTTATACGGGACCGGAGTGCATGAACTTTTTCCCTGCTTCAAGACCATCGAACGAGGGAACCTTTGCCGAACGGGCGCGCTGCCCGTCACGAGCCTACGAAAAGTCGAGGAGGCCCGTCAGCCGAAACAATACGAGCGCAACTCTGGCTGATCAGCCAAACCGGCTTGCTGATACTCCCGCTCAATATTGAGCTGCCTCGTTGCTCGCGATACTTCGAGCACTCGGGCGTCTACATGCAAGGACTTACTATTCTGCAACCAGGTCAGCACCGTGGCCAGATGCCACATTGCCAATTTGCCCTCGTGCACCGGGGCAGGAAAACTCGGCCCGGCGTTGATCATTATCTTGCGCATGTTCTGGCGACTGCAACCGATGATGATCGCAATATCCGTCAATCCCACCAGGTCAGGTGCTGCCTCAAAGAGCCTGGCGCCGGGGATAGCTCGCTGCACGTCGGTAATCGCGGAGACAACAGCTTCAGTGGCGCTGCTTCCCGCACGGCTGAAGTTCAAGGCGATACGCCCCATCTGCCCGATACCCACCAGCGCATCGTCACAGCCACCAGCTGCCAATGCTTCCAGGTAGCACTCGGGATCAGACGCCGTTGCCGGCAAGATAAATCTCAATGTAAAATCAAACTCATTCATACGTCATCCTCCTCATCCTCGCGCCGATGAGGACCACTGCAATTATCGACCAGGCGCCTGATTATCTTAGCGTAATTGCCTGGGTTTCTGGGCGTGGACCAAATGCTTTGTATGCAAAACTCCCCGCACCGACACGCCGGATTGTTGTACGGGCAATACATCCTCCCCCATGCGTGACTGCTACCACCGGAAGACTCGACACGCCACCCCCTGGACTCCGCATATTCAAGTGCAATCCGCACTTCTTTGTTCGGGTGTCTGCGCGCCATCAATCCCTTCCAGCGGTTACGAATGATAGAATAGAGAACGCTGGTTGTCAACTGACAACCAAAGCCTGAGCCAGAATAACAGTGAGTAAGCCATCGGGCCGAAACATGCCACGGTTTAGCCAATGGGACTGCCCATGGCCCGCCTCCCGACGGGGTCCGCCGCCGAGCACGCGGGGCTCCAATCAATGAGGGTAGGCAGAACACAAGCTGCCTGCTAAAAGGCCCCAGGACCATGCAAAGTGCCACAGGGGCAAGCACTCATGCTAAGATCCCGCCAAAACCATAATCTACGAGCGGGTAAGACGCAAGGGTCGCCAGGCCTGCTCCGGGGCTCAGTCATGCACACTTCTCATTCAGTCCAATACCCGTCGTCGCTGTTATCGAAACTGCTGTTGCTAAGCCTCAGCGTATGGCTCTCGGCCTGCGGTGATAGCAACCACATCCACAGCCAGACGCCGCTGGAGAGCCAGGCCAAAGCCTCTGCCCGCGAAGCCAGCAGCGAAGCCGACCTGCTGAGCGGCCCCCTGGCCCGGGGCGTGGTGGGCGATTACGTGCTGGAAAACGACAAGCTACGGGTCATCATCCAGCGCCCGGGGCGACGCTGGTTTGGTGTCGGCAGTTATGGCGGCAATATCATCGATGTCAGCGCACAACAGGCGGACGGCAGCTTTCTGCCGGACCACATGGAGGAATTCGTCACCGGTATCAATATCGAAAACACCCCCAACTACACCGATGTCAGCGTGGTCAACGACGGCGCCAATGGCGGGGCCGCCGTCATCTGCGCCAGCGGCCCCGACGACCTGCTGGACTATGTCAATGCCAGCTCCATCATTCGCGGCCTTGGCTTTGTTTTTCCTGACAGCGCCGATGACCGCGACCTGCCCATCGAGATCGAAACCTGTTACCGGCTGGAAGCAGGCCATGACTACATCACTATGGATACGACCGTGCGCAATCGCGACGATGCCGCGCTGGATATCTACCTGGTGGAATACCTCAATGGTTCCGGTCAGGTCGAGGCCTTCCAGACCCAGGCGGGTTTTGGCGAACCTTTTTTCACCGCCGCCTGCCCGGCGGAGCAATGGGTGGGCTGTGCCGCTGGCCGCTGCGACCCCTGCAACCTGCTGGCTTACAGCGGTGTGGACGGCGCTGCGGGGGTCTCCTACGGTCTGATCCACGAGGTGCCGGGCAGCTCCAGCATTTCCACCTCGGGTGTTAACGTGCTGGTACTGGGTTACGCCGCGGCCAGCCTGGTGCTGGGGGCGCCCCCCAACTTCACGGTTCCCGCCGCCGGAGAACTGAGCCTGCGACGCTACTTCGCCGTGGGCGATGGCTCCGTCGCCAGTATCGCCGCGATCCGCAACGACATCTTCGGCTACGACGCCGGCACCCTCAGCGGCAGCGTCACCAGCGCCGGCGAAGCCCTGGTTGGTGCCCAGGTGGCGGTGTATCAGGATCAGGGCGGGGCCAGCCTGTTCGTGGCCGGCCACGACCGCACCGACAGCCAGGGCCGCTACAAGCTCGACTTGCCCCCCGGAAACTACCAGGTTCGTGCCAATAGGGAAGGCTATGAATTTGATCCCGACGACCCGGCCAGCGTGACCCTGGCCAGCGGCGGTTCGGCCAGTGCGGACTTTGACCTGCCGTCCCCGGGCTATCTGCAGGTGACGGTGACGGATCAACTGGGCCCGGTACCGGCGAAATTGCAACTGGTGGGCTTCGACCCCAGCCCTCCCCTGCGGGCCAGCGCCGATACCGGCCTGTTCGGCGATGTGGGTGCCGATGCAACACCTTATGGCATCGCCGTGGTCGATTTCATTGATCGCAGCGGCCGCAGTGAAAGGATTACCGTCGAGCCCGGCGAGTACCAGTTGGTTCTGTCCCGGGGCCCGCGCTATTCGGTGTATAAGGAGCGGATAACCATCCAGCCCGGGATAACCACCACGGTGCAGGCCGAGATTGCCCGTGTCATCGCCACCGAGGGCTATGTGCACGCCGATTTTCATGTCCATTCCATCGACAGTCCCGACGCCGAGGTTACCCGGGAGGAACGGGTGGCCGTCTACCTGGCCGAGGGCATGGACTTCTTCACCCCGTCCGATCACGATATTCGGGTGGACTTTGCCCCCACCCTGGAAGCCATGCAGGTTAGCGACCTGATCGGGACGGCCTCCTCCAGTGAGACCACCACCTTCGACTATGGCCATTTCAATAGCTGGCCCACCACCGTAGACCCGGACAAAATTGGCGGCGGGGCCGTCGACTGGGGCCGTGAAGCGCTGCCGGGAATGGATTTTCCGGCGTATGCCAGCTATGTGCTGTCCCCCGCCGAGATCTTTGCCGCCCTGCTCGCCGACCCCAAGGACAATGTGGCGCAAATCAATCACATGGCCTCCCACTTCAACGAAGAAGGCCTGGCCATCGATACCGGGGTGAGTCCGCCCACATCGAGCACCGAGTTATCCCAGCGGCGGCTGGATCCCAACCTGGGTAATGCCTTCGACGACGGTTTCGACAGCCTGGAGGTATGGATCGGGACCAACGGATTCGCCGGCATCGAGGACGAATTCCTCGGCCAGAATGCCGGTGATTGGTTCAATATGATCAACCAGGGCATCATCCGCACCGGCATCGCCAACTCCGATTCCCACGACCGCCGGTTTACCCGCATCGCGGCGCGCAACCAGCTGGCCAGCACAGTGCTGGACCCGGGCCAGCTCTCGGCCCACGCCGAGCAACTGGCGTCTGCCGTGCGCGAGGGCAAAACCGCCGGCACCAACGCACCTTTTATCGAGATCGAAGCAGAGGGACCCTTTCAGGGCAGTATCCGGCGGGCCGCTTTGGACATCGTATCCAGCACCACCCTTGCGCTGGATGCCGGCGCCGACGTCGCGCTGACAGTGCAGCTCAGCACACCCGCCTGGGCGGCCCTGGACAGCGTCGAATTTTATATCAATAACCAACCGACCCTGGGCACTGGGCCTGAAGATGCGGCGCGCTACATTGTCTGCCCCGACCGGGTGATTCGCGCCGGCGAGCCGGGCTGGCAACAGCGCGATGTGAATGTGGCCCCTGCAATCGAAGGCGCTATCCGCACCGACATCAGTGTTGCGCTCACCCTGCCCGCGGTAACCGGGGACACCTGGGTCGTGGCCATCGCCCGGGGTACCGACGGGGTGTCTGAACCGCTGTTTCCGGTGCTCCCCGCCAGTCTCGATCGGGCCAGCAACACCACCCTCGATGAGCTGATCGATGGCAACCTGGGGGAAGGGGGTACCCCGGCCTTCGCCTTTACCAACCCGCTGTTCATTGACGTGGGAGGCAATGGCTGGACACCTCCGGGGATACGGGGCGGGAACTGCCCCTTGCCAGCGGGCTAGCCACGGGGTTTGCCTCGATTCCCCTTGACCGGATTGCCGATCAGTCCAGGATCGCGCCTTCACTGGCCGGGCGCACATGGCGTCGATAGCGATCCATGTAACCGAAACCCACGTCCTTGAGCACCGGCTGCCACGCCTCCCTGCGCCTGTCGATCTCATCGGGGGCCACAGCGGCATGGAGGCGACCGGCGGCGATATCGATGTCTATCCTATCGCCGTCCTCGATCAATGCGATCAGCCCGCCATCGGAGGCTTCGGGACACACATGGCACACGCAGGGACCGCAGGTGGTTGTGGCCCGCGGTCATCTCGGTGTGGGAATTGGCAATGGCAATCAACGGGCGCTTCAGCAGTTGTTCCATATCGTAACCCGCGCCCTTCATTACCCCGCCCCGAAAGACCCCGGCAATCTTGTTTTCAGTGGTATAAATGACTCCCCTATTTTTCTTGGGCGTGGCCAGATTTCCTCGTCAGCAAATCGGTTCAATACACTCGCGATGATGCTCGTCCAGGGCGGAGGATGACTTCAATCAATTTTTGCCGGACTTGGCGGGCCTCCGGGTCACCGGTTGCCCGATATTGCCTGCCCGGGGCTTATCCACGCACCGCGGCTCCCCGGCGGCAGACACTCGCTGACGCCCAGGCCCGGGCTGAAGTCTGCACCCCGACACGCCACTGGCAAGACCAAAGCCTGGGCTGAAGCATTGTAATAATAACGTCACCTGGTTTGGGGATACTCTGCTGGTAGCGGTACTGCTCAACCCGCTTACATACCCTGACTCATTCGCTTGCATCACATTCTTCGGCGGCCGTGGATCCGCCGCAGCCGTTTGTTCAGGCAGATCGTCCACGCCGTTGATTGGGTGGCGCAAGGGGATCGGGATCATGGGTCGCTGCATGGCCGGCGTCGGTATCGGGGCAAACTCTGCGCACGACAAATCTATCTGGAGGGATCTATGGCTCAGCTCGACTTAAGTCAGTACGGTATCAGTGATACCACGGAGATTGTGTACAACCCCTCGTACGATCAACTCTTTGCGGAGGAAACCAACCCCGACCTTGAGGGTTTCGAGCAGGGCGTGGTCACCGAGTTTGGCGCGGTTGCGGTGAGAACGGGGGAATTCACCGGCCGCTCTCCCAAGGACAAGTTCATCGTTCTGGATGACACCAGCCGCGAACACACCTGGTGGACAAGCGAGCAATCCACCAACGATAACAAGCCCATGAGCACCGAGGCCTGGGTTGATTTAAAGCGAATTGTGGGGCGGGAACTTTCGAACAAGCGGCTTTTTGTGGTGGACGCGTTCTGCGGCGCCAATGAAAACTCCCGCCTGAAGGTGCGCTTTATCGTCGAAGTGGCCTGGCAAGCCCACTTTGTCACCAATATGTTCATCCGCCCCAGCCCCGAAGAACTGGCAAGCTTCGGCGAGCCGGACTTCGTGATCATGAACGGTTCGATGATCACGGACCCCGACTGGCAAAAGCACGGTTTGAATTCCGAGGTTTTTGTTGCCTTCAACATGACCGAGAAGATGCAGATCATCGGCGGCACCTGGTATGGCGGCGAAATGAAGAAGGGTATGTTCTCGATGATGAACTATTACCTGCCGCTGAACCACATGGCCTCGATGCACTGCGCAGCCAATATGGGTGAAAAAGGTGATGTGGCCATTTTCTTTGGCCTCTCGGGAACCGGTAAAACCACGCTCTCCGCAGTTCCCAACCGCAAGCTCATCGGCGACGACGAGCACGGCTGGGACGACAACGGCATATTCAATTTCGAGGGTGGTTGCTACGCGAAAACCATCGACCTCGATCCCGACAGCGAGCCCGATATCTACCGGGCGATAAAGCGCGATGCATTGCTGGAGAATGTCGTCGTCGACGCCGCCGGCAAAGTGGACTTTTCCGATCGTTCCATCACCGAGAACGGCCGCGTCTCCTACCCCATCTACCATATCGAAAACATTGTCAAACCCGTTTCCCGGGGCGGTCACGCCAGCAAGGTGATTTTTCTAACCGCCGACGCCTTTGGGGTGTTGCCCCCGGTGGCAGCCCTGGATCACGAACAAACCCAGTACCATTTTTTGTCGGGTTTTACCGCCAAGGTAGCCGGCACCGAGCGCGGCATCACTGAGCCGGTTCCAACGTTCTCACCATGCTTCGGCAAAGCTTTCCTGACCCTGCATCCGGTGAAATACGCCCAGGAACTGGTAGCGAGAATGGACAGCGCAGGCGCCAAAGCCTACCTGGTCAATACCGGCTGGAACGGCACCGGCAAGCGCATCAGCATCAAGGCCACCCGGGCCATCATCGATGCCATCCTCGATGGCTCCATCGACGCGGCAGAAACCGAGCCCTTGCCCATCTTCAATCTGAAAATTCCCACCGCACTTCCCAATGTCGATGCCAGCATTCTCGACCCCCGGAAAACCTATGCGGACGCCGCCGAATGGGACGAAAAAGCCAGGGATCTCGCGGGCCGGTTTATCAACAACTTCGAGAAGTTTACGGATCTGGAAGACGCGGCGAAACTGGTCGAAGCGGGACCCAGGCTTTAAGCGGCAAAGCGACTGAAGCCAACGTTTGCTGCGCCCCGCGGTGTCGTCATTTTTCTGGTTTCCTCGCAAGCAGAACCCGCCTGCAGGATGTGACCGGTGTACTCGCTTGATTGTGGACCGATGGCAAAACAGCGTCGGCTGCGCAGGGTTTTGGGAGTGTTCAGACCATCCCCCGCTGCGATGGTGATAGAAGATCTTGGTCGCTTCGATCAATACCCCCCCCCGGGCGACAGGACCGCGGGCAGCAGGCGGGTCAGGTAGCTAGCTATAGTCCATCAGGCCGTGTTGCAGATTGAAGCATATCCAGTCCGCCCGGGCCACCTCTGCGCTTTCGTCGATAAACATGTGGTCGAGCATGGCGCTGAAATCAGGCTCCGTGGAGCCCACCATTTCCTGCATGGCTTTTGAAGTCAGGCCAATTTTATAACCCTTGATGCTGCGCCCTTCGGCCAGGAAAGAGGCCACCACCCGCTCCTGTATACGGTAGCTGTCGTCCACCTCGATCTCGGGGTAGGCGGTGCTTAGCAAGGCAGACCCAGGCGGTATCGCCCTTTACGATACCTGGTTCGAATTCCAATGGCGTCATTGCTCTGTGCTTTTCAGGTCCTCTTCCAGGAAGCGCAGTAAGGCCTCAAGCAGCGCCTCGCGCGGGTAGTCATTCTCGTCAACGAACAGCTTGCCGACAATGCCGTGGGTCCGCGCAATCGGTACGGCCGTCGCCCAGTGATCCGCATTGAGATACCCCACCAGGGTACTGCCGGGGATGAACTGGTCATAGAAAATGACCTGGCCGTCGTTGCGCCCGTCCACTTTCCCCAGCTTCCTGTAAAAGCTGCGAAGCAGGAATGAAACGCGCGCTGGCTCCGGGAACGTAATCAGCGAGTAGTAGGGAATCTGCCCAGGGAGTGGATTTTCGGCAAGCCAGGCTTTGCGCGTCGCAGGTCGCATGCTCTCCAGTGCGCCGTGATCAAACCCACGGCATTCTGAACCCGGGAAATGCCGCATCAGGTTGAGCTGGGACTGGCTGGCATCGTTGGCCAGCGGTGAGCCTCCCACCGACCCGGCGATGCTGACCACGGCGGCAATCCGCTCATGGATTTCCGGGTAGCTGACGACCGCCTCGAGGATGTCGGTTGCGCCTTTCGAATAGCCAATGAGAATCAGGTCAGGCAACAGGTGCTCCGGGGGCATCGCCAGGATCGCATCACGGATCTGGCGGCTGTTATTGCTGCTGCTGGCGAGGCTGTCGACGGGAAGGATGGAGGTAGCAAAGCCATATTGACTGACATGCTTCGCAACCGTGTTCTGCAAATCCAGCCATTCAGCGAGGCAGTCCCAGCCAACACCACCCACAAACAGGGCCAGCCGGGGGCGCTGCGAAAGCTCCAGGTTAACTTTTTTGCCGCTAGCGGGCGGTTCCTTTCCAACGGCTGTCAGCGCTTCGTTACAGGAGCGGTAATCAGGCACGCTGTCTTTGCGCGTTTCGAGAACCGCACAGAAAACTTCCCGGAAGCGCCCACGCTTGTCCTGCTCGTCACTCTGTATCGCGGGGGCCAGTAACAGTGGCGTGGTGTCGGTACTGTAGGGTATCAACGGTTTGGACACACAGCCGCCGATAACCAGGGTTGCAGCAATCGCAGGCAGGTACCGGCAGGCCCACCGCCAGTGCGTTGTCCGAGGTGACCACCTGCGGCGGTGATTGCTAGTTTCGGTTTGGTGCATCGAGGTTCCGATACGCATCCCTTTTGCCTGCCCCGGCAGCCTGGAGCTCGAGGGCCGGCACCCAGTCAAGGATTTGAACATCCGCCAGCGACAGCGGCCGGGTGACAAAGAACAGCACCGCGCGCAAACCATCGCTGTGGTAGCTGATTTCATCGGCCCGGTTTCGCCATTGTTCAGTACTTACTGCAGGTACACCACCGACAAAACCCAACTGCGCAAGGCCGCCTGAGTAAAGCAGGTCCTGGATAACGTAAGCGCGTGCCTCATCGACGTCCGGATGCAGCCGCAAGCGGGCGCCGTCGATCGTTTTGAAACGTCCACCGGTCGGGCGACCGACCTGGCCAATAAAAACGGGCTGGTCCTTGTAGCGCCATGGTGCCGCCCACAGCCGTAACCAGTTGGCGGGCCCCCCGCCTTGCATTGCTTTGCGCATGACAAAATCCGGTGGCCGACCAAATACCCGCTGCGCTTCATCCGCTGGCGTTGCAGAGTGACGATAGGCGCGGTGCATCAGCGCGGCCGCGATATCCCTCAGTTGACCGATGATAACGAGATTGAGCGGCCCTGCATCCTCCGTCCCGGTCGTCATCGCCGGTGAATGCTCGAGTGCCTGGCGGAATGCATCTTCTTCGTCATAGTTATCATTCTGCGATGCGGCAATGTACTCAAATACTTCGTCGAAGCGGCTGTCTTGCTGATCATCGGGCACGGGAAGAAACAGCGTAAATGGGATAGTCGTCTCCCTGCTCAGCAGGTCGATATTGAGAATCCGTGAGCGCTGGTGCGGATTGACGTAGAGCATGCCACTGCGGGTCTCGCCCGGCGGAATCAGGCCTGCAATGCTCAGGCCGGCAAAATGGTCGTCAATCTTGCGGTTGGCATCGCCGGATAGAAAACCGTGATAGGACCAGGCAACCTCCAGCGGAGAAAAGTAATCCGGGTCGGTTCCCGAGCGCAACAGTCGCAGTGAGCGGGGGGAGCGATTACTGATTTCTACCCAGACGGTTTGCACACCGCTGGTGTTTAGGTCGGTGCCGAAAAAATCCAGGTTGTCCTCCGCGCTGAGTACGGTAGCGCTAACCCGCACGTCGTCGACGGTCTGGGACACGGCACGCGCACGTAAGCGAGTGTCATCAGTCACAGCCGGCGTCTGCAGGCTGGCACAGCCGAGCAACGCCAGGCAAAGCCAACAAGGTATCAGCAGTCTGGCAAAAGATTGCCGCAGATACCCCTTTGCTCGCGTAAGCTGTCCAACCGCAGCCACAACCCTCATGGACTGTCACCGCTGCCCGCTGCCTCGACAAAACTCCCCGACCTGGGTGCCCAGTGCAGAGTTTCGATGTCCGAAAGCTTGGTAGCTTGGTCGTCAAAAAACAGCACTGCGCGAAAGCCTTCGGTGTAATAAGGGTCAGTGGTCAGGTTCCTGCGCGGCGCGTCTTTTGGCGCGGGGCCCACACCCTCTACCAGCGCGATTTTGGTCAAAAACTGCGAATAGGCGAGGTCCTCTATCAGCGCCAGCGCGGCTTCATCCACATCGGGATCGATTTTGTGGGTGGTCAGGTAGGGTGAATGAATGGTGAGCCGAGAGCCGATATCACGGCTGATCTGGCCCACCCACACCTGCTTGCCATGGTATTGCATGGGGCTGGCCCAAAGGCGCAGGTGATTGCGCTGGTGAATGTTATCGCGGGCCTTTTGCAGGGCAAATTCCTGGGGACGCCCATACAGGTACAGCGGGCTGATGGGCGCATACGGGTAACGCTCGCCGGAAAAAACCGACTTGATCATTTTTCTGACCGACCCGGAATAAGTGGCTTCGGTGGGCTGCCATCCGCGTCGCGCCAGCGCCGGAAACGCGTCTTCGTTGCCACCGACGATGACCAGGTTGAGTGGATCGCCCATACGCGTGCCCTTCTTGTTCGAGGTGCAACAGGGCAGCGCCTCGAGTGCCGCCCTGAAAGCCGCGTCATCGGTGTAGTTGGTGATGCCCTGGGGCGCAAAATAGGATTCCGGCAGAGTATGTTTGCCCGCGTAGTCGGCACGAAAACCGGGAACCGCGGCCAGAAAGGAAAAGGTTTTGAGATGACCGCTGGCCACCAGGTCCAGCTCGACCATTTTTATGCCCTCGTTGAGGGTGGTGAGGATGAAGCCCGAGGCCGTCGTACCCGGCATCACCGGGTTGTTAAAGGCCAATTGCCGAAAATGCTGTTCCCGCTTCCAGGCTGTTTCGCCAGCAACCGGCGCAGCGAAAGCCTCTGCAGCCTCGGAGGCCGGAAAAAAGTGCGGGTCCAGCCCCACAGATAGCAGCCAGTAGGGTTTATCGTCGTGATTATCGACTTCTACCCAGACCGGCTGGATTTTCTTTTCGGCAAGTGGCACCCCGTAAATCGCCTCGGCCTCGCTCGCGGAAAGCACACTGGTTGAGACCCGCACATCACCGTCAGTCCGGGTTTGCAGCCGCTCCTTGTAGTCCTGGGTATCCGCTTCGACCCAGACACCCGTTGCGGCGCAGCCCGCCAGGCTCGTAACGATGGCAAGCGCTGCCAGGGTAGATCGTGGAAAAGCAATCCGGAACACCATAAAAACCTGATTTGCCGCGGGTAAAGTCTGACCAGGAGTTGTTAGCAAGCAGCGTTATCATACAGGAAGAACGACGCAGTTTAAGTCTCGAGCAGCGGGTTTGTGTGCACCGTGTAACCGAGGAGGCCAGCGGGCGCTGCGGGCAACAAAAGCAGCCGCAACCTGCCCCGCTGGGCATCTGCAGCGAGTTACGCCAGTGACGGTTGGTGCAGTGACTCGTTACCAACCCTGCCCCAAGCAGCGTTGACGCCGTTTCAGGAATCTTCAGCCAGGGCGGCTGCCTTCACGGCTTCGGCTACGTTGCGGGCGACATCCCGATTGAAAACACCGGGGATGATATGGTCTGCCGACAGGTTTTCCGCGGGAATCGTATCCGCGATCGCCTGTGCCGCCGCCATCTTCATCGCCTCGGTGATGCGGGTCGCTCGACAGTCCAGTGCCCCCCGGAATATGCCCGGAAAACACAGCACATTGTTCAACTGATTGGGGTAGTCACTTCGGCCGGTAGCCATGACGGCGATATGGGGCCAGGCCAGTTCCGGCAGGATCTCCGGTGTGGGGTTGCTCATCGCGAAGACAATGGCACCGGCATTCATTTTCTTCAGGTGCTCCACAGTCAATATGCCGGGGCCCGAAAGCCCGACAAAGAGATCGGCGCCCTCCATCGCATCGCTCAGGGTACCCTTGATATTGTCCGGGTTGGTGATTTGTGCGTAGTCGTGCTTGGCGGAATTCATATCTTCCCGCCCCCGGTAGAGAATTCCCGTGCGATCGATGCCGATGATATCCTTGATACCCAGATCCAGCATCATCTTGGTGCAAGCGGTGCCCGCAGCGCCGACACCGGCGACTACGGCTTTGATACTCGCGGCGTCTTTTTTTACTACCTTCAGCGCGTTGATCAGACCGGCGATCATCACCACGGCGGTGCCGTGTTGGTCATCGTGGAATACGGGGATATCCAGCTCATTCTGCAGGCGCTCTTCGACTTCGAAACAGCGGGGCGCCGAGATATCTTCCAGATTGATGCCGCCGAATCCGGGGGCAATCGCCTTGACGATACGGATGATCTCTTCGGTATCCTGAGTATCCAGACAAATGGGGAAGCCATCGACATTACCGAATTCCTTAAACAGCATCGCCTTGCCTTCCATTACCGGCATGGCCGCGTAAGGGCCGATGTTCCCCAGGCCGAGCACGGCGGTGCCGTCGCTGACGATGGCGACGGTGTTTTTCTTGATCGTGAGATTGTAGGCTTTGGTCACATCCTCATGGATCGCCATGCACACGCGGGCCACTCCCGGGGTGTAGACCATGGAAAGGTCGTCCCGCGACTTCAAGGGCGACCGGCTGACCACCTCGATCTTGCCCCCAAGATGCATCACGAAGACACGATCCGAGGTGTGTAGAACTTCGATGCCCGGCACCTGGTCCAGGGTCTCGCTGATTTCACCCACATGCTCCGCACCGGCTGTATCTACCGTGACATCGCGAACCACGAAACCCTCTTCGTAGCGGACGATATCTATCGCCCCTACATTGCCACCCACTTCTGCAATTCGGGTCAGGGCCATGGCAAAAAGTCCCGGCCGGTTTTCAAGCCGCAGGCGCAGGATGATGGAATTGCTGACGCTGGTCAGGTGTTCGGACATCGACGTTTCCTCTGGCAGGACGAATTTTTGTTATTGCCGACTCAATCTACGGAACTCCGGCCAGAAAAGCAAAGCGAATCCCGCCATTCAGGCAAGGATCCGAAGCACCCCTTCAAACGACGGCTGCCCCGGAAACAAGCCCAGGCCAGCTCAATTTGTTTCGCCCGCGTCAGGCGCTTTTCCAGCCAGCCATTCCACCTGCTGAATCGCTCCCTTCGCAAAGTGGTAACGCAGGTAGCGCCAGTGGATGGCGTCCGAGATCGCCTTCGGGCGCATGACCCCGTAGCACTCGCCGTCGGCCCGTACGCTGCGGTAATGAATGCCAAAGCTTCGGGCATCGCGCAAAGCCGAACCCAGTGCCTGGGCGGCGCGGTAATCGTCGGGATCGTAAATCCCATGGCCCGCCAGTTGGCGAACGTCACACAGGGTGACAGGACCGAGTCGCGCCCGGATCACTCGCAACTCCTGCATCGCGCTTTCAATTCTGGACTCGCGCAAAAACCGTGCGCGATGGAATGACGACTCCGCAATCGCCACTGACTCGTCGGGTGAACAGTAATAGAGGCCGAAGTCCCGGTTGAAGCGTCCGCCGCGGGCATCTGCCGGGGGATGGGTGAAAGCCGCCATGATCCATGATGCACCGTCGCCGTAAACCCGGTCCTCCACTGCCACCAGGCGAATATCGCCCACGGCATCGCGCAAGCGGGGGTTGGTCAGGGACTCCACCGCATAGAGAACGTCCCAGTCCAGCGGGCTGGATACACGCTCGAACAGGCTGATCTGAGGATAGCGCGCCAGGATGACGCGAAAGACCAATTCGTCGGCTTCGCTGGCGGGTAAGGCCGCAATATCAATCACCAACCGCTCCGCTGGGCATCGAGGAAATTTCTGACAACGGCCAGGTCTACCACCTGCCCCGCCAGCAAACGCTCCAGTGGCGCGGTGCCATTGAACAGCGGGTTGTCATTGGGCGTAGCCAGCCAGGCATCTGCCTGGCCCTCATCGGGGAGCAAAACCTGCAACGCCTTGTAGATACCGAGGATATAGCTGGTGCGCTCCAGCAGATCCCGGGTCAACTTGGCTTTTTCCGGCCGGTTTTTCCAGTTGTAGAGGGTCTTCTCGTTGCTCAGCCCCAGCAGGGTCATCTGCTGGGCGCCGGTCAGGTGCCACTGGCTGAAAATAGCGAAAACTGCCGGCAGCAGCGCCCGGGTGACACCGGGGCCACGTTGTAACAGTTGTTCGGCCTGGACGATCATGACTGCCTCCTGAAAAGCACACCTTTCAATACTGTAATGATACAGTGCTTTAGGGGAGGCTATCAGACTGTAATGCTACAGTCAATAATTGCATACAGCCCGGTGAAAGGGTTCGCAGAGGTGGCCGGGAGTGGCAGGCGTTTAGCCGCCAACTCTCACCGATTCGGCAATCGCTTTTTCGGCGCGTTGTTTTGGTTTCTCGCCGGATAGGGCGGTTAGCGCTGGGCGGCCGCCCCACCCGCTTTCGGCAGACCCAGGGAAATCAGTGACGTCAAGCCGATGAACCCCGCCGACACCCACAGGCAGGTCGACAAACCGAAGTCCTGATACAACCACCCCGACAGGACCGTTCCGATCAAACGCCCCATGGCATTGGCCATGTAGTAAAACCCCACATCCAGCGACACACCATCTTCCCCGGCATAACTGACGATGAGATAGCTGTGCAGCGAGGAGTTGACCGCGAACAGGGCACCGAATACCAGCAAGCCACCGAGCAGGACTTCCCGCGGGTGCCACTGAAAGGTCAATGCCAGGGCAATCAGAATCGGTATCACGCCCAGCGCCAGAGCCCAGGCGAATGCGTGTCGGCCATCGGGTACACGCCCGCTGCTTTTACCGGTCAGCCTTGGGGCGAAGCCCTGGACAATGCCATAACCGATGATCCAGAGCGCCAGGAATCCGCCCACCGTCCAGTGGTCCCAACCAAACTCGCTGGCCAGGTAGACCGGCAAAGCCACCACAAACCATACGTCCCTGGCGCCAAACAGAAACATGCGCGCGGCGGACAGGAAATTGATAGCGCGGCTCTTGGAGAAAATGGCTTTGAACTTGGGCGCGTTTTTGGCTTTACCCAGATCCTTTTTCAAGGTCAGCAGACTGGATAGCCAGACCAGCGCCAGCGCGACCGCCATGCCCAGCACGGCCCCTCTGAAGCCGAAGCCACTCAATAGCGCACCACCGAGGAAGAAGCCCGCGCCCTTGAGGGCATTTTTCGAGCCGGTGAGCGCAGCCACCCATTGGTACAACTGGCCCTGGGCGTCCGCGGGCACCAGCAGCTTGATGGAGCTTTTGGCGCTCATCTTGTTGAGGTCCTTGGCGATACCGGACAGGGCCTGCGCGGCCATCACCCAGGGTACCGTCAACAGGCTGGCGGGCACCAGCAGCATGGCCAGCGCCACAACCTGCAAAAACAGGCCGATATTCATGGTCCTGTTCAGCCCCAGGCGGGCGCCGAGCCAGCCGCCGACCAGGTTGGTGATAACGCCGAATATTTCGTAGAAGATAAACAGCATGGCGATGGCCAGCGGTGTGTAGCCGAGGTCGTAGAAGTACAACACCACCAGCATGCGCAGGGCGCCGTCGGTCAGCGTGAACGCCCAGTAGTTCGCGGTCACCACCATATACTGGCGGATTTGGGGAGGAAGTTGCGCGAGCCGACCCACCTTGCTTTACTCCTGATCCATCCCGCCGACCAGACGCATCAGTTCCGCCGTGCGGTTGGCATAGCCCCACTCGTTGTCGTACCAGGCATAGATTTTGACCTGGGTTTCATTCACCACCATGGTGGAAAGAGCGTCGATGATGCTGGAGCGGGGATCGGTCTTGTAATCGATGGATACCAGCGGGCGCTCCTCATAACCCAGAATACCCTCCAGCTCATTGGCCGCGGCTGCTTGAAAAAGACGGTTGACCTCAGCGGCAGTCGTTGGGCGCCTGACCTCGAATACGCAGTCTGTGAGCGAAGCGTTGGCCAGGGGAACCCGCACGGCATGGCCGTTCAGCCTGCCCTTCAACTCCGGGAAAATATGGGTAATGGCTGTCGCTGAGCCTGTGGTAGTGGGAATCAGGCTCATGCCACAGGCACGGGCACGGCGCAGATCCTTGTGGGGGGCATCCAGAATCGTTTGGGTGTTGGTGATGTCGTGAATGGTGGTCATGGAACCGTGCACGATACCGATATTCTCGTGGATGACTTTTACCACCGGCGCCAGACAGTTGGTGGTACAGGAGGCCGCCGTCACGATGGGGTGCTTGCTCTTGTCATAGAGCTGGTGATTGATGCCCATGACGACATTCAATACACCCTCCTCTTTCACCGGCGCAGTCACAACCACGCGTTTTACCCCCTGATCCAGATAGGCCTGCAACAGCGCCTGGGTTTTCATTTTGCCACTGGCCTCGATTACCACGTCGCATCCGGACCAGTCTGTTGCTCCGATGGCCGGATTGCGCGTACAGGGAATACGCTGACCCGCAACCACCATGTTCTCGCCCTCGTGGGAGGCCTCGTGACGCCAGCGGCCGTGCACGGAATCGAAGCACAACAGATGGGCCAGGGTGGCAGCGTCCCCGGCGGGATCGTTAATCCGGACAATCTCAACATCATCGTAGTCGAACGCCACCCGCATGATCAGGCGACCCATGCGGCCGAAGCCATTGATACCCACTTTCATACTCATATCTACCTCGATTCTAAGGGGAATGGCACTAACTTAAGCCGATTCGGGCGTCCACCGGCAGGACCTTCGCCGACAGGGATGTCGGCGCAGAGCCCCCAGGGACGGGTTTACGGCGTGTCCTGACGGGGTAGATGCCCGGAGCGGCGCTTTGAAAATCCTATGCATTTCTCCTTCACTAAGTGCCATTGATTCTAAGGGTGGTCTATTGGTCAGGATTTCCAAAGCAGCTTGCTCCCGCGCCCCGTCATCAGCAACAGGACTTGACCCGCTCGGGTCGATCGCCCATCGCGGTAAGCCGCTTGTGATTGGCCTGCAGAAAAGACGCCGATGCCTCTGCCGACGTCGCCAGCACCGCTTTGGCCCATTCGGGTAGAGCCGGGTTAATGCGGTAAAACACCCATTGCCCCTGACGGCGATCCACCAGCAACTCGCACTTTCGTAACTGGGCCAAATGGCGGGAGACTTTGGGCTGACTGTCGTCCAGCGCCGTGGTGAGTTCGCAGACACAGAGCTCGCCCTCCTGCTGAATCAACAACAAACAGCGCAACCGCGTCTCATCACTCAGGCACTTGTAAAACTGAACCGGATTCATCAATCCCACGCCCCCAGTATGCTCCGCGATTTTATCGAACGCTGCCAACCAGGGGGCTTTATAACATATATGGTTAAAGATATATATAGAAATACGCATGTCTTGCAGTCACGCAGGCTTTGGCATGGGGCGATACTTCGGGGTCACGCGAGCCTGCGCATAGGTACCAGGCTCAGGGAGGCTGCCTCAACGCACGAAATATTCCAGCGCCAGGGGGCTGAAAAGATTGGGGTTGATCTCATCGCTGAAGGTAGTCGGGCCGAAATGGCTAATCAGGCCCTTGGCCAGGTAGCGGCGTGACTTGAAGTCGTAAAACGCCTCCATGGCATACCAGGGCGCGGGGGCATCGTAGTAGTTCATCATATGGCCCTCAGCCATACGCCACAGCTTGCCGTCCTTGTCGTAGTTGTCGGCAAGTGCGATCTGCCAACTGTCTTCATCGATGTAGAAGACCCGCCGGGCGTAGAGATGTCCACGCTTGCTCGGGTCCATGGTGCGGGGATTGCGCGTGTGCGAGCGCACCGTACCCTCAACCACCCATACCCGGTGCAATTCATAGCGCAGAATTTCAGGGTTGAGGTGCTCCTGCAGCAGCACCTGCTCCGGGTCGGAGTCCTCGGAGCGCAGGCGGTAGCTGTTGTAGGGAATATACATCTCACGCTTGCCCAGCAGCTTCCAGTCGTAAAGGGCCGGGGAGCCGTTGAACAGGTCCGCCTCGTCCTGCAGTCGCAGGCCGTCTGTGTAGGGCGCGGGATTATCAAAGCCGGAAAACGGGGTGCGCACCACCCGCTGCAACCCCGGGTTGTAGCGCCAGCTATGGCGTTGCCAGTGGGTATAGTCGAAGGTTTCGAGGACCAGCACGCCAGTGTTGGCCTGGGACCCCGGTGACAGCACTCGCTGTTTGAGTCCAAAGGAAATGCCGGGGTACTCGGTGTTGATCTCGTAGGGTTCGGGGTGGGCATAAGGCACGGCAAACTCTTCCTGAAACAGGAATATCCGGTAGTTACCCAACAGCCTGGTAACCGCGGCCTGGACACTGAAACGACTCACCCGAATGCCCCGCCAGCGAAGATTGTGGTTCCAGATCAACTCCACGCCCTCGCGGGGCCTGGGAAACGGCGATGAAACCGTCGCACCGTTGACGCCGCCAAGCCCCTCGGACAGCAACCGGGCTTTTTCGGCGTTGGTTTTCAGCGCCTCGTAGACAAACGCCGGATAAGAAGCGGATCGCCTGCTGGGATACACATTGAGGTACCAGCTTTCAGGAAAGAGCCGCAGCATTGCCATCTGGCCGGCGCTGAGTTTATCGGCATACTGGTCCATATTGCTGGCGGTGATCCTGAACATTACCGGGTCATCGACGAAGGGGTCTACGTAGATACCCCCGGGCTCGTAGGCATCCGGGGGCCGGGTGATACCCCCGGTCCAGGGTGGAATGCTGCCGTCGCTATTGCCTTCGCGCTCGGCCCCCAGCGGGGTAAGCCCTTCGCTGGCGAGGATGTCGGATGGAGCCTGGTGGGCGTCGCTGTGGACCCGGCTGATTCCCAGCACCAACGCCGTGATTGCCAGCACTGCAAAGATGTCGGTGTAGCTCATTGTCCTCCCCCTTCGCACTGGCTAGAAAATATAGCGGATTTTGAAGTTGATAAAGTCGCGGTCGTTGCGCAGGTTGTACTCGCCGGCGCCAAAAAACGCGGTGTAGCTGAGCTCTGATTGCAGCGTCTGGATGTAACGCGCCTGCAACCCCAGGCTGAAGGATTTGCTGCCCTCGCGCAGGGTACCCATGCCCGTGGGGCTGTTGCCTTTAACATCCTGGGTAAAAACGAAGCGCGGTACCAGGGTAACGGCCCCGAACACATTGTTGTACGTCAGGTTACCGGCGACCCGATAGCCCCAGGAATTGGCGTCGGCAAAAACGCTCAGGGGACTGACTTGCGCAGCACTGATCCCGGGAGCCGCTACCAGTCGTTCGCTCTTCGACGGAAAGTTGTAGACATGGAGCCAGCCTAGCTCAGCGGTGAGCGTCGACTGCGCCGCACCCAGTTGGGCGCCAAAAATCTGGGTGGCCCCAACTGCCAGAAATGACTTGTCGCGCTCTTCGAAAACATCGATGTTTTTATTCGCATAGTCGGTGGTGATTTGCTCGGGGGTGAACTGCGCCAGGTCAACCGGCGGGAAGGGGTTTGAGGGGCTTGCCCCGGGTAATCCCTCGGAGGTGACCTGGCTGAGCGCAAGGGGCAGAGGGACATTGAAGTGGTAACCGAACTCAGCGTAAAAAGCCGTCCCCGTCGTCAGACTGGTGGTATTGAAAGCGAATCCCACCATCCGAATATCTTCCTTATAACTGGCCCTGTAAGCGGCCGCATTAAGAAACTGGTTGAACTGTATCGTGCCGGCGGCCTGGTTGGCGACCCCAGGGGCCACCCCCAGCCCCTGGAGTTCCGCAGATTTGGCAGCAATGGCCTGGAACGAGTAATTCAGGTACGCGTCCAGACCCGGCGAAAAAAGTTGCGGGACGGGCGTTTTAGCGTGGTAGTTTGCGAACTGGAAACCGAAGGCGGAGTCGTTCCATCGGGGTACCAGCATTCGCAGCCTGATGCCGTACTGGCCCTGATCACTGGCTTTGTTATCACCCGCCCGGGGTGTTTGCCACCAGTCGGACACGAAACCTTCTGTGCCTGGCGGCAAACCAAAGGCGGCGTCCACATTGGTTCCCTGATCCGGGAAGGGGCCAGACTGGACATAGGTACTGCCCGGGGAAATGGTATCGTTGACAGAGAAATACGTGCCATTGGCGGGCAACACGGTGGGCTCCCACTCGTACTGATAGTAGCCCTCAAGCGCCACGCGCGGACTCAGTTGCAGCGCGCCCCAGACCGTACCGACCGGCAGGCGCAGGTTCCTCGCCAGGCCCGTGGGCTGCTGCACGAGGGGCAGGTTCAGGGGGTTGGCGACGCTGATGCTGTCAGCGGGGAAAAAACGGCTCTCTCCCCAGTTGACGACCTGCTGGCCAATCCGAAGCTCCAGCGGCATTCCCCGGGGCTCAAAGCTGGCCGAGACATAAGCCTCCAGCACTTCGATATTGCTGCCTACCTGGTCCAGGGCTTCGGAGCCGAGCTCGGTGCGGGCCCGATCTCGGTGCTCGTTCTGAAAATCATAAAATGCATTGGCGCTCACATAAGCCCCGATGTTGCCCCACTTCAGGGTGAATTCCCCATAGGCGCTGAGCATACTGGATACCGGCCTCCCCGCCTCGTAGTTGAGGTTGCCGTTATCGAGGTTGCCAAGGCCGTTACTGCGGGTACCGCCATTACCGGGGGAGATCAAATCGGAATCACGGTCCTGCACACGCCAGCGGACGCCATAGGCCATTTCCAGACCCACCAGCACGCCCAGTGGTTCGCCGAACACGTCAGTCCGAAAGGCAAGCGCGGAAGCGCCACTGCTATAGAAGCAGGCGCACAGCACAAGTACCGGGACGCCTGATGAGGTTGCTTTGATCACCGCGCTACCCCCTATTGCTATGATTTTTGTTAGCGGGGGCGATCAGGTTACCGAATTCAATTGATCATTGTAAACAGGGACGTTATTTTAATTGCGGGAACAGAATTTCAAACCGGGGAAATCGATCGCTTTCCCCGCTGGGTTGAGACCCGGTAAAAGCAATAACACACCCGCCACCGGTTTCGATACCGCTATTTCCGCCAGATCCGCCATTCACCCCTGGCTTGATCGAACCCGGGATCAGGCGCTGGCAAGCGCCCTGCCAAGCCCCGCACGGTACACCAGATGCGGCTCGTCCAGATCCAGGGCCGGCAGCCTGTCCCGCTCCAGGTAGTAGTCGTTGCTGAAGGTCCAGGGCGCATGATCCCCCTGCCTGGGTAACAGGTGCAGGCTGCGCTGGAGGTACCCGGGGTTGAAGTCGTCCCCGGCGATCCACGGACGGCGATCCATGTTCTGTTCGCTTTCCAGCAGGCAGGGAGTCACGCTGGTGGCGCCGTTGGCGTCCATGTGATTGAGCAGGCGACATACCAGATCGCATAACAGGTCAACCCGCATGGTCCAGCTGGTGCGCAGGTAGCCGAAGATGGAAGCCATATTGGGCAGGCCGGAATTCATGAAACCGTGGTAGGTGAAGGTGCGGGCGAAGTCCACCGGCTCGCCGTCGAGGTCAAACGCGATATCGCCCATGACACACAGGTCGAAGCCGGTCGCGGTGACGATGATGTCCGCCTCCAGCAATTCCCCGCAGCGGGTGAGAATGCCCCCCTCGGTGAAGCGGTCGATAGTGTCGGTCACGACCGACACCTTGCCCGACTTGATGGCCTCGAACAGGTCACCGTCCGGCACGTAGGCGATGCGTTGTTGCCACGGGCGGTAAGAAGGGGAAAAGTGCGACATATCGAAGTCTTCCCCGAGGTAACCGCGAATCACCTGCAGCAGTTCTTCCCTCAACATCTCGGGGTGTTGTTGCGAGGCGACCTGGATATCCTCGGACATTTTCAGGATGTCCCGGCGGACGATATCGTGAACGATGTCTTCCGCCACACCGAGGGCGCGCAGGCGGTCCGCCAGTTCGTTACGGTTCTCGCCGGTCCAGAAGTAGGTGGGAGAGCGCTGGAGCATGGTGATGTGCTCGCAATCATCCGCCATGCTGGGAACCAGGGTCGCGGCAGTGGCGCCCGAGCCAACAATGACCACGCGCTTGCCCTTGTAATCGAGGTCTTCCGGCCAGGTCTGCGGGTGGACGATCTGCCCCTGGAACGCGTCCATCCCTGGCCACTGGGGCGTGTGCCCCTTCTCGTGGCGGTAGTAGCCCTGACACATCCACAGGAAACTGGCGGTGAAACAGGCGATCTCACCGCTTTTCTTGCAGCGCGCTTTAATCAACCAGCACTGCTCATCACCTGACCAGGAGGCGCTCAGCACCTGGTGCCCGTAACGGATGTGGCGGTCGATGCGGTCATCCTCGATGGTCTCTCCCAGGTAATCCAGGATCGCGTCGGCTTTGGCCACGGGCTGTCCCGACCAGGGCTTGAAACCGTAGCCGAAGGTGTACAGGTCGCTGTCCGAGCGAATGCCGGGGTAAGTGTGCTGGCGCCAGGTGCCGCCGAATGACGCCTTGTTCTCCAGGATGACAAAGGATTTGCGCGGACATTTCTCCAGCAGGTGGTGAGCAGCACCGATGCCGGAAATTCCCGCACCGACGATCAGCACATCGAAGTGTTCGCCGGTCGTGTTGCGCCCCTGGTTTATCGCGGACATGATGAGTACCTCGTTTAGTGAAATTCAGTCAGGCGTTCATGGTAGTCACCGGCCCGCCACAGGGACATGACCGCTCGGGCCATATAATTGATAAAATGGGCCAACAGTTCCTTCATGGGCAAAACATGTGCACTGATTCCTCCATCATTGCCAGTGGAAACCTGGCCAGCCCCCGGCGCATCATCGCCGGCTTGCTTGCGCAACTGGACATTCTGCAGGTCGACAAACCGACCGCGCAGTCGATCTTTACCAATGCCGGGCTGCCGGCGCGGGCCCTTGAGGAGCCGGAGTTTCCGGTCTCGCTGGAGCAGGAGCTGGCGATTATCGCCGCCCTGGTGTCGCAGTTACCGCCAGCGACATCGCCGGTCCGTACACTGTTCGACGCGCTTCCAGACATGGGGATTGAGAATCTTGGGGTCGTCGGTATGGCCATGCGCCACGCCGCCACGGCACTGGACGTGCTCAAAGTGCCCCTCGCCTACCCTGAACTCATCATGGGCCACTGCCGCCTGGTGGTGAGGCGGCGCGAAGAAACCGCGGTATTCGCCTTCTCCATGACCCGGCCCAGCCTGCGAAACACGGACGAGACGCTCATCGACGACCTGATCGCTTATTGCGTGGTACTGGATCTCACCACGTCGATCAGGAACCTGGAGGACGTGGTGGGCTCCGGCCAGCCGCCTTTATTGGTCACACTGCCCTACCCGGAGCCTGCAGACTGGCCGGGGGTTGAGCAGGCACTGAATTTCCCGGTGCAATTCAACGCCGGGGAGGCAAGCATCGTCTACCCGGTCGCCTTCGACAGCACACCGCCGCCGGGGGCCAACCCCCTGTTGTTTAAAATGTACACCTCCATTGCCGGCAAGCTCTCGTTGATGCTGGCGGAGGATGTCACCCTTCAGGAGCGGGTGCTGCGCTGGTTGTGGGCCTATACGCCGCCACTGAAACGGGGGGAGATCGCCGAGCTGCTGGCCATGTCCGAGCGCAATCTCACCCGCCAGCTCAAGGCGGAGGGCGCGTCATTCTCGGGATTATCAGCCCGGGTGCAGGCGGAACGAGCCTGCAACCTGCTGCGCAACCCGACCCTGACGGTTGCTGAAATCGGCTATCGCCTCGGCTACACCGAGCCCGCCGCCTTTACCCGGGCATTTGCCCGCTGGACGGGCCAGTCGCCGCTCAGATGGCGCCGTGGGCGTCTGGACAGGTCCCAGGGCCGAAGCTAACTGTGAGCTTGCAACCGGGTCGTTCGCAACGGCGTGCGGATGGTCACTTTGCTCGCTCTGCGGCCGGAGGCGTCCAGCGTCCCTCCAGAGCGGCCTGCTCGGGTCCGTAGAGCCGCAAGACCAGGTAGAAGGGACCGTCGGGCGCAGGCAGCCAGTTGGGCTCCAGGCCCTGGCCGGGAGAGTCCTTGCCAATGTGCAGCACCAGCGAGCCGTCTTCCTCCAATTTGAACCCCTTCATCATCTCCGAGCTCAGCAGGTAGCGGTCAAGGGGATTGTCGATGAACAACTGGGTCTTGCCGTCGTACATGGTCAGCGACCAGAATGCCTTCACCGGCGGCAGCGCTCCCTTCGGGAAGCTGATGCTGTAGCGCTGGGCGGCCGCGTTCAGGGGCTCGCCGTCGGCATCGGTCAGGTAGGTCGGATAGATCGCTTCCGCCGCCGAGTTACCGTAGAGCCCCATGTGCGCGGCCACGGATCGCAACAGGTCGGGCCTGTCCAGGCCGTAATTGGTTTCGGCGCTCTGCTGCAGGAACTGCCGCGTGCCGAACCACTTGCCGCTCGCAAGGGGATCGTTCGAATTGTTGGCAATGAATGCCTCCATCTCGGCCAACCCTTCCTTCACCCCGGCTTGCAGGGCTTCCTGGGTTTCGGCTGGCAGAGTGGCAAAATCAAAGCGGGCTCCGGGGCCGATACCGAGCCGCGCGAGATCCTGCCAGAGCGCTTCCTCACCCGGTCCCGGATTACCCAGAAGCTCCATCAAGAAGTCCAGATAAGCGAAGAACCGCTCGTCGAACTGCGAACCCTCGTCCCATTGCGGAAAGTCAGGCCGAGCCGAAGCGGCCGGGGGCTCTTTGCCAAGGAAGGCACTCAGGGCCTGCAGCCTGTACTGTCCCTGAATCGCCTTGACCTCTGCCAGGTCCCCGGGACCAAACAACTGGGTGCGGGTCACGTTGAAGACGAAATCGGTTTCGGAGCGGATGACGTCGGTAATGCCCACCGGTTTGTCACCATCCCAGCCTGGGCCGGCGAGCAGGTAACGGCCGGCTTCGCTTCCCGTGGTCAGGCTGCCGACATAGGCAAAATTGTGGGTGTAAAGATCGATCAACTGGAAACTGTAGTAGCGGTTTGCGTCCATCTCGGGAACGGACAAAACCAGCGGCTCGGCGCGCAAATCCATCCAGAACATGCAGTAGGGGGTGTCCGCATTGGGTGTCACCACAGCCTTGTCGTCCGGGGTGAACAGCCTCGCCTCGCAGGACACCTCGTTGAAGGGTCCCTTGTATTCCGGGTTGCCTGCGTCGATGACGTAATTCCACAGGGTCTTGTAGTTCATGACCATGGGGAAACCGTAGAGGTAGGCATCCCGGGCGATGGCCTCGGCTTCCTCCGGCTGAACTGTGGCCGTCTGCGCCACGGCGGCGGAACAGGCTAAAGATAAGCTAATGGCGGCCAGCAAGTTGGCTCGCCTGGATACGTGATGCATGTCGTTTCTCCCATCGAAATTGTTTCAGCCCGCTTTGTTCGAAACTTTCTCTGCATCGCCCGGCACCCAGGTCTGGTCGAAGTAGGATTGCTCGGGCCCGTACAGTCGCAGGTAGACAAACCACCCCTTGCCTGGCGTGGTCTGGACCCAGTTCGCCTCGGGCACGTTTGCCGGCAGCCTGGGTCCGAAGTACAGATCAAAGGAGCCGTCCTGGTTCGCTATCGTGCCATGCACCGAGCCGACCAGGGGTCTCCCATGGTCATTCCGGATCATGGAGCGGGTGTCGTTATCGTAAACCGTCAGCGACCAGAACATGTTGGCCGGCACCCCTTTGGGCAGATGGATCCGGTAGCTGTTTTCGCCGCTCAGCCAGTCGCCCCCCGCATCCTGATAGGCGCCGATATACTGTGATCCCTGGCCGGGCACCGACACCACCATGGACTTGGCCGTGCCGATGGCCTCGAAGGCGTACTTGCTGCGTAGATCGATGGCCATGTATTCCGCTTCGTGGAAGGTGGGGTCTGAGAAGAAGATCTTCTTCCAGCGGCGTTTGCCGGGGTACGCATAGACGACCTCGTCGGGCACTCGCGGGGCATAGGCAAGTGCTTCCGCCATCGCCCGACCGACGGTGGCCCCCGCGGTCAGAATGCGCTTCATGCGCGGGTCCGGATCAAAGGGTCGGCCGTGGGCTATCCCGAGTGTTTCCAGCATGCCAAGCATCGCCATGTCCTGCGGCCGGGGCGGGTTTTCGCTGATGTAGCGGGCCAGGGTTTCGAAATAGGCAAAACCTTCGTTGGTCAGGAGATTGGCGTCCTTGCCCGCGAGGGAAACAAACCGTGTCTCGGGTGGACTGGCGGCGTCCTCGAGCCTGTACTGCCGATAGGTATGGATCAGCTCCACCAGTTGCGGAATGTCCTCGCGGGTTTGCGGAATGGCCCGCAGGTAAAACACCACGACGTTGGTGTCGGATTGCGCGACATGGTAGTGGGTTTCCGGTAGCGGGCCGTCATAGCCGGGGGGCAGGATCAGGAACCTGCCCCCGCGGTTTTGCTCCGGGGAAAAGGGTCCGCCAAGATCCGCCAACGGTTGCTGCCAGACGTTGTTGAGCGTTCCCAGCAGGCCGGCGGGGAGCTCCATCACCATCGGCCCCTCTCGCAGGTCCAGTACCCCGGACATATAGACGGTATCCTGGTTTGCGGTCAGGGCCAGTTGCTGCGGCTGGGCCAGTTTATCGGCAATGACCACGGTGTGACTGTTGGCGCCCAGTGCCCTGTGTGCATCCGCCATCGCCCCGTAGGAAGCCATCGGCAGTGCCCAGAGATAGGCCTGCACGGCGCGCTGGAAATCGAGTTCGTCATACAGGCGCTGAACCGTTTGTGCAGCGGGGTACCCGCCTTTGTAGGTGAGCGGTCCGATTCGGGTATCGACCGTTTCGCCCTGGGCGGGAAAGGCAAGGGCCGCAAGCAGGCAAACCGCGGATGCGAGTACCCCCGGTCCCCTGCCGCTGACCGTATCCCGGTCGTTTGCGAGTCTCCTGATCAAGCTCATTGTCTCCTCCATTTTTTTAACCCGATGAATGGGCTCCGTTCAAAAGGCCCGGCTCACAGCTGCCTGCTCAGTAACGTAGAAGCCGACCCCGAACCTGCCCCGCCCCGCCGCACCTCGTCAATGCCCTTACCAGGACAGCAAGGCCTGTCGGCCCAACAGCGCGTCAGTCGGTACCCGGACAAAACCACCGGTCCAACCCTGCGTTACAGGGCAATATAAACCGTATACACTCTTGATATCAGTCATTTCGCGCCATGGCAGGGGTTGGCCGCTGTCAGCCAGGCACCGAGTTGAGGAGAGTTTGATATGGGTCAATCGCCGGCCATGGTCAGCGGGCGTTGCGAAGCCCCCATACCCCTCGCGCGCAACAACGCCTTTGCGCCGTTTTTCACCTTCCTTGACAATATTGGCGCCCCCACCGATCGCTGGCTCGAGCAGTCCCATATCCCCGCGGCGCGGGTGAGCGGCCTGGAAGGTGTGGTTCCGCTGTATTCCGGTTATCAGTTCATTGAGCTCGCCGCAGGCCTGGGCCATCTTGATAACCTCGGCGTGCTGGTCGCACAGCGCGCCTCCGCTTTCGATCTCGGCGCCTATGGTGCCGCGCTGGAGCGCGCCACCACGGTGGGGGAATACCTGCAGATCGGCTGCCGCCACGCCAGTACCCTCTGCAGTTGGGGTACCCGGTTCTGGCTCAGCACCGAGGGCAATCAACTGCGGATAAACCAGCACCTCACCGGCCCGGATACGCTGGGCGTGCGGGTGGCTGATGTTTACACCCTGGTACTTACCATCAGTATGCTGCGGCGCTTCCTTGGGCAGGATTGGCGCCCCGGCGAAATCCGCCTGCGTTACGGACTGGAATCGCTGCTGGGCGACTGGGACGTTCCGCACCTGGTTCCTGTGCGCAAGGATCAACCCCACACCTCGTTCACGATGCCAACTGCGCTGCTGGCACGGCGAGTGCACACAACACGGGCCCCGCGAACAATGCCGACGGACAACGGTGCCGGGCTGGCGGCCAATATTCCCATGGATTTCCTGTCCTCCATAGAGCAGCTTGTCCTGACGCTGGTTGCCGCGGGCCTGGACGATATTGGCAGCGTGGCAGCTGCCGCCGGCCTGAGTCAGCGCACGCTGCAACGGAGACTGACCGAGGCCGGCGCAAGTTATCGGGCTCTGGTCAACGCCGCCAGGTGCCGTCTCGCGCGCCGGCGACTGGCCGGGTCGACCATCCGCATCACCGATATCGCCAGCGAACTGGGCTACTCGGATGCATCGAACTTCGCCCGCGCGTTTCAGCGCCAGACCGGTTTCTCGCCGATGGCCTATCGACGGTTGTACGCAAGCCCTTAAGGCGGCGATGGAATGACCCGGGTGACCGCACGGGATCTGGAAAACATCGTCTGCCGATTCAGCCACACCACGACTATCGCGGCGGCGACATAGACGAACATATCGTAGGGCTGCGCATCGGGCCAGAGTGGGTTGTTCATCTGGAAGTGAAACAGCATGGCCAGCAGGATGCTACCCTTTGCACTATTGAAGAGTGCCGTCAGGATCAGGCTGCAGGCCACCGAACCGGCAAAGAAGGGTAAAAAGCCCCAGGCCGCCTGCGGCGTGCCACTCAGAAGAAACGCCGGCACATGCCAGAGCGCCCAGATAACCCCAAGAACAAGACCCGCCCAGAACGGCAACAGGTGGCGCTGCAGAATGGGCAGGGCAAAGCCGCGCCAACCTAACTCCTCAACAGGACCCAGGACCAGCATGAAGCCGATCGCCGGCAGCAGTGCGTCCAGCGGCTCGGTGAACAGAGGTGCCGACAGGGCATTGCCCTTGAGCGCAGCGCCGCTAAACGCAATGAGCGGAAATCCGAGGATCAGAAAAAGATACCACCAAACCGGTGCGCGCCAGAGCAACAGCCTCGACAGAAACCTGCCCAACCCTGCTGGACCCACGCGCAAACCAACCAGCAGAAGCGCCGAAATCGCGGGCGTATAGACAGCCAGTACGAACAGCGGATGGCGGCCGCTCAGTTCACCAAACCTCGAAACCACCCAGTCCGTCGCGAAAATGAAAAGCGCGAAAATCGACCAGGACAGGCCGAACACCAGCAGCAAAAAAGGCAGAAGCTGCGCTGAACCGATTCGGTCACCGGTTACCCCCTTCGCCATGCTAGCCTCCCAGCCTTGCGACCAGACTCGCGGAAAAAAATAGTACGTTCGATAAACCCCTGGGTCATACAGGATATCGGCTGAGCTGATCGACGAATTGATCCATGATAAAGTCGTGGCGAACAAGCCGTTGCGGCGCTGAAATTATCAGGCGTGAAAATGATCTGGCTCGGATATGTCACTGCTTTGGGCATCCTTCTGCTCGCTGTTATGGCCAGCTGGAGAACACGTGATCAACACGGCGAGAAGACGGCCTGGACGCGCCTGATAGAGATGGCAAGCGCCAGGGAGCAGACCTTCGATCCCAGCCTGGTCGCCGACCTTCCCGAGCCCGCCCGGCGTTATTTCAACTACACGATTCAGCCCGGTACCCGGCTGACCAGCGTCGTCGAGATCGAGATGACAGGCGAGCTTGGCCTGGGCACCAAAGCCGCGCCAGAGTATCGGCCCATGGCGGCGCGCCAGCTTCTTTCTCCTCCCCATGGCTTCATCTGGTCACTGAAGTCCGGGGCCATCAGCGGCTCAGACGGCGCACTACCTGAACGATCGTGGACACGATTCTGGCTGTTCAACCTCGTTCCGGTTGCCCGGGCAAGCGGGCCTGATCACCAACGCTCCGCCTTCGGCAGACTCGTCGCCGACAGTGTGGTCTGGGCGCCGGCCAGCATGCTCCCCGGAGCCGGCGTCTCCTGGGAGGCCCTCGGCACCGACAGCGCGCGGGTAACAATGCGCAGTGGCGCGTTTGAACAGGCGATCGACGTACACGTCGATAGTGAAGGTGCCCCGGTGAAGGTCGTCCTCCAGCGGTGGAGCGATTCGAACCGGCAGCGAAGCTACCAATTTCAACCTTTCGGTGGCGATCTGTCGGAGTATCGGCAATTCGAAGGCTATCGGCTTCCGACACGCATCCTTGCCGGCAACCACTACGGGACAGCGGACTATTTTCCCTTCTTCAAGGCCACGGTCAGCGCCGTCTTTTTTCCCGATCGCCCGGCAAAATGAATGCCCTTGAACTCTCGACCGTCAGCATGCATATCCTCATGCCGGCCGCCCTGCTCGCCTGGTTCGCCCTCGCCCCGGCGCGCAGCCGCGTCGGGTTCGTGGTTCAAGCCATGGCAACGGGACTGCTGCTCCTGGCGCTGCTGCGAATTGCCGTCTGGTTGATACCGCCCTGGTGGACGCCCTGGCTGTATCTCGCCGTGTGGCTCGGGATTCTGATCTGGCGAGCCCCGGGGGTTATTCGGGACCAACCCTGGCTGCCAGCCAATATTCTGAACTGGGTGAGCGTCACCGCATTCACAGGGCTCGGCATCGCCGGGGGGAGCCTGGTGCTCCAGGCCATGGAAGGCCGGCGCCTTCCCCCGGAATACCAGCCCGTCAGTCTTGCGTTCCCCATGGGCCCGGGCACCTATCTCGTTGCCAATGGCGGCAGCCATCAGATCGTCAACGGTCATTTTTTGACACTGCACCCGCAAACAGCGCGCCAGTCCGCCTATCGAGGCCAGTCCTATGGCGTCGATTTTATCAAAATCGATAATCTGGGCCTGAGAGCCTCGGGCTGGCGACCGCGCGACCCTAACGCTTATGCTATTTTTGGCCAGACTGTTCACGCGCCCTGCTCCGGAACGGTGATGACGATGTCCGACGGCCAGGCTGACATGCCGGTGCCGAAGATGGATCAATCGAAAATCGAAGGCAATCATGTATTGATCCAGTGTGGTGACGCGGCTGTCCTGCTCGCGCACTTCAAGCAAGGGAGCGTCCAGGTTGCTGCCGGCGACCGGGTGACAGTCGGCCACCCGATCGGTGAGGCAGGAAACTCCGGGCAAAGCTCGGAGCCCCACCTCCACGTGCACGTGCAGCGCATACCGTCATCGGGGCCGCTGCTGTCGGGTGAACCGCTGCTCCTGACCTTCGATGGCCAGTTTCCCCGTAGAAATGATCGTATCGTCATCGATACGACGCGGCCGTCCGCTGCAGCGCCCTCTCCATGATCAAGCGGAAATCCCCTCTCATGGTCAACCGGGAATCCCTCCCCATGATCAACCGGAAAAAAAGAAAAAGCAGAAAAAAACCGTAATTTACGTCATAATCCCGCCTCCAGGGTGCAGCAATATGCGATGCAAATCCTGGTTTCAAATCAACCGGCCTGCCAGATTACGCGCCACACGCGCCGGGTTTCTCCCGGTCGAGAGGTAGCCGCCACCGGGATGCGTTCAATCGAGAGCGCGCCCAGTGGCGCAATGAATCCTGCGTGGTTGTGAAGGCGGAATACCAGTTCGGGTCATCAGGCGGACCGGGGGATTCCCAAGGTGCGATCCCCGGACGATTCCAAATTTTTTATGACATTTCAAGTGAGACAGACACCCTTGCGCCCGCTGATAAGCAGAATATTAGTATTGCTGTGCATGACTACAACTACCGGCGCACTGGCCGCGCCGGCGTCTAACGCCGAAGCTGCGCGACCACGCATTGGCCTGGTGCTGGCCGGGGGCGGCGCCAAGGGTGGAGCCCACGTGGGCGTATTGAAGGTACTCGAAGAGCTCAGGGTACCCATTAGTTGCATTGCCGGCACCAGCATAGGCGCCCTGGTCGGAGCAGGATACGCCTCGGGGATTCCTGCGGAAGAACTGGAGGGATTTGTCACCGACATCGACTGGAAGTCGGTGGTGGGGGGACTCGGCCAGCGCCAGCTGGAGCCCATCGAGCAGAAGCGCGCAGGGGTCACCTACAGCAATCAGTTTGAGTTCGGCATCAAGGACAATTCACTACTGATGCCCGGTGGCATTGTCAGTACAATAGGCATCGAGGATTTGCTCCGCAGTTACGTCGCCCGGTCGCGGATGGAGCCCAACTTCGACAGCTTGCCCATTCCCTTTCGCGCCATTGCCACCGACATGGTCAGCGGCAACATGGTGGTGTTGAAACAGGGCGACCTCGCCACCGCCATGCGCGCCAGCATGGCCATTCCCGGCGCTTTCGCGCCCGTCGTCATCGACGACTACATACTCTCCGACGGTGGCATGGTGCGCAATATCCCGGTCGACGTGGCGCGGGAACTGTGCGGTGACATCGTTATCGTGGTCAACCTGGTGGAGTCGCCGGCGGTTCCGGGCAAGCTGCGCTCTGCATCAGAATTGCTGAGCCGGAGCATGGACGTCATGATCCAGGCCAACGAAGAATTGCAACTTAACAGCCTGACTGAGCGGGACATCCGCATCGATGTATTCGTCGGCGATATCGGCACCGCCGATTTCGAGCGCGTGCCCGAGACGATTCCCCTTGGCGAGAACGCTGCCCGAAAAAAGTCGGCGCGATTGAGCCGGCTCGCCCTGCCGGCCCCCGAGTACATGGCCTGGCGCAGCCGGGTTACTGCCAGGCAGGATTTGGAAGGCAGGCTTGCCGCGGTGCGCTACGAGGGCCTCCAGCGGGTCAATCCCGACTATCTCGCGCAGCGCTCCAGCGTGCAGGCCGGCGAGACCATAGACAACGCCAGGATCAGCGCTGAAGCCCAGCAGATATCTGCCCTTCAGGAATTCGAATCGGTGGAATACCGGCTCGAGGGGGATCTGGAACAACCCACCCTGGTATGGCTACCCAAGGAAAAAAGCTGGGGACCCAACTATCTCAATTTCGACCTGGGTATGTATTCCTCGGACGATGGTGATCTCGCTTTTGTCATTTATGCCAAGCATTCCCGCACCTGGCTTAATCGCTTCGGCGGCGAGTGGCGCAACGAGCTGCAACTGGGCTACGAAAGTTTCCTCACCACCAGCTTTTACCAGCCCCTGGATGTTGCGCAGAAGTATTTCGTCGAACCGCGAGGGGGTTGGTGGCGCACCTATGAGGACAGCTTCGCTGACGGCGAGCGCGTGGCCACTTACCAGTTCGACAACTGGGGCGGCGGACTCGATGTGGGCATGAACATCAGTAACCAGGCGCAGCTCCGCCTTGGTTACCTGTTTACCCGCCGCCGCGTGGACCTTGCAACCGGCTCAGCCTTCCTCCCCCAGGGCCTGTACGATGATGCAGGGCTGGTAGCTTCGGCAACCTACGACAGCCGCGACACCCCGTTCAACGCCACCAGTGGCATGGCCGTGGCCCTGGAGTATCTGCAAAGCGATGAGGCACTGGGCGCCAGTCGTGATTGGCAGCGTATCGAAGCGGGCCTGGGCTGGGCGTTGCCAATCAACAAGGATGTGGTCTGGGTTACTGCGGCGGGGGGCTCGAATCTGGGTAGCTCGCTGCCCGCGGATCGCACTTTCATGATCGGAGGCCCAGGCAGCTTCCCGGGTTTCGAAATCGGCGAGATAAGAGCCGATAAATACTGGTCTGCGTCCGGCAGCTACCTCTGGCAGGTCAAGGAGATCATGGCGATTCGCGGCCAGGCATTGTACGCGGGGGTAAGGCTGCAGGGGGCACAGTTTATCGATCGAATTGACCTGGTGGATGACGAGCTGGTTTTCGGCGGCTCTGTATACCTCACCGGGCGCACCCCGGTGGGTCCACTCACTCTGGGGCTCGGTACTACCAGCACCGACGCGTGGAGCCTTTGGATTGCGGTGGGCCGGCCAATTGGCCATGGCACTATTCTCGAGCGAGGCATCTTTCGCTAAGCGAGGCGGCTCCCGCTAGTTGTCTGTGTAAGGCATGATTCTGTCCCATAAGGACAAGCTTCGCGCGCCAATACTGCATACAATGGGAGCCTGTCGGCCTGAGCAGCGCTCATCGCACACAAATGTGCGACCGCCCGATACTAAAACCTGTTCATTTCATTCATCGAGGAAAAAAAAGTGTCTATCAAAAAAAGATTCGGTACCGGTCTCGTAGCAGCAGCGCTTGTTACCACCCTTTCAGCCTGCACTACCACGCCAGAGCCAGTGGAGGAGTCTGAGCTGGAGGTGGATACCTACCAAGAGGGAGCGGTTATCGAAGGTGTGCCGGGGGGCGTGGTGCAGGAAACGACCGTGCTGACAGCAACGGTAAAGGCCATCGACTACGACGCGCGGACCGTGACCCTGGTCGACCAGTACGGCAACCAGAAAACCGTTGAGGTCGGGCCCGAGGCCGTCAATTTTAACCAGGTTGAGGAAGGCGACCTGCTTGCCATCGAAATGGTTGAGCAACTGGCGATTTACATGGAAGAAGAGGGCGATGTCGACACCGATGATGCTGCCGGCTTCGCTGTACTGGCGGACGAGGGTCAAAAGCCCGCGGGTGTGATGGGCGAATCGATAGCAACCCGGGCGCAGGTGTTGGCAGTCGATACCACAGCGCGAACCGCTACTCTCGGCTTTGAAGACGGCACCACCGATACCGTGGCCGTGCGCCCCGATATCGAACTGGATCAATCCCTGCTCGGAAAAATCGTAGTGATACGCCTCACCACTGCGATGGCCGTTTCGGTTGAGAAAGTCAGCGACTGAGCCCCGGCCCGGGCGCTAAACGCTGAGATTGTCAGCGGCGCAACTTAAACGCGGCGAAAACAAAAACGCGGTGAGCCCGCTTATGCAGGCTCACCGCGTTGTGCTTAACCGCAGGTATTATCTGTATCGGCCCAAGCCAGACCGGGAGTCCAGGTCGTCGGCTTGAGTTCCAATCGGGCCGTTTTCGACCCATAGGAGAAGCTTAATCAGTTCTGCTGCGTGCGCGAGATACTGTTCCTGCAAAACTAAATGCCTCCTAAAAAAGCCCCCTCTGCGAATGCATCAGGGGCTTTTCAAGCTAGATCAGCAAAGTATTACTGACCCATGGATTCTTTTGCAGAATCAGCTGCCGCATTTTTCAAGAACATCAGAATGTCTTTAAAAGTCTCCGGAACAGGCTGACCTGTTGGGATAACATAAGGTGACAAATGCGGCTTGAGGTTCTGATTAGTACCCCAGAGAACTGAAGGCAGGTCAGGGTGACCGTCTTGCTGTTCAAATCCGTCTTTGTTGCAACCCAAAGCTTCAAAGTCCTCAACAGACATGTACTCGGTTTTGGGCATGTAATCACCCATCACCTCAGCTTCTGTACCTGGTTTCAGGATGTTACTCGAGTTCTGGGTAAAGCCCTCCTCACCATTAAGACCAGGGCGCAAGACGAGTGTGGTAATAGGACGGCCCAGCAGATCAGGCTCACCGGCTGCCATCCAGCTCCAACCACATGCATTGGTCGCATTTTTAGGTCGTTTATCGGCAGGTGTAACCACGATGCGCGTGAAGCGATCCTTGTTCAGAACAACAGTCTCATCATTGTGACAGGTGCTCTGACGCGTACCAGAAGGAACGCTACGGTCCTTGCCATCAATCGGCAGGCCAGCAAGGTCAACATTTGAACAGAATGACCAGTATTGCGCCTGAATAGGACCCCCGGAAACTTCTGTTGTCTTGCCACCCATAAAGGTTTTAGGCGTATTTG
The DNA here is from genome assembly GCA_963751595.1 of uncultured Gammaproteobacteria bacterium. Classification (GTDB taxonomy): domain Bacteria; phylum Pseudomonadota; class Gammaproteobacteria; order Pseudomonadales; family JAHEGP01; genus JAHEGP01. The sequence continues at coordinate 133,363 of CAVVVC010000012.1, read as the reverse complement.
CGACTTTCAATTTAGTCACTGCGACTTCACGCTCAGGTGTCTCGTGTGACAGATAAGTGAATACATAGCTGTTTGCCTGTGTTCCGGTCAAACCACCGCCACCACCTTTGGTGGGCTTGGGCAGTGGAATTTCAGCACGTTTGGCCTTGCCGTCGGGCAACAGGAATTGACCCAGGATAGAATAGGGAATGGTAAACATGCGTTCCCAGTTTGGCGTGTCCTGTGCGGGCGCACGGGCCGGGTTAGGCGCAAGCTTCACAAGGTTTTTCCAAATACGGGTGTCAAAACTGGTTTCAGTCATAGCACCCATTGAAAGGTTCATGTTGACCTTGGCGCAAATGTTTTCTTCACCTTTGACTACGGTACCATCGGCAAGTTGCAACTCATGCAGCCAGGGCAAAGGCACGTCACCTAACACATCACGGCCACGGTCAGGGAAATAAACGCGATAACGCAACTCTGCGATCAGGTCTTTTGGATCTTTCACATTTTCAGGCTGCAGGTACAGCGTGTTTTTTGCAGGTTTTGCCGGTTTCAAGCCCGGCACCATTTTCAGTGTCCATTCGCGGTTATCAACCGTACGGTCAGAACCAACCTTCATCGGGTTGGTTGAACCCTCATCTGGTTCGATCTGGAAAGAAGCAATGGCATCAACTGGAATGGGGCCCGCATAAGTATCAACGGACTGATAACGGGCATTTGGATAGCGTCCTTTAAGGATTAGGGTTGAGCCAACTGGCAGCTTGAACTTGGCGGGCCAGTAGCCCACCCAGGAGTCAGGGTTGTTACCTGATCCCTGAATGACCTTGTCGCTGTGTGCCATATAGCTTCCGGCGTACCAGGCTTTAAAGAAACAGCTATTGGGGATAGAGCCCTCTTCAAGGGCACCAATGTCCTTACCTGGGAAGTAATAATCTGTTCCCGTTGCGCCTGCTGCGGGCGCTGGGGCCGGCTTGTATTCCAATGATTCCATGGGTTGATTACAGATCATATGGCTAGAATTCACGTACACGCAATTCGTTTTGTCATCCTGATCTTGCTGACGGGATGTGGGGGACCAATTATATTTTATATGGAAATGAAGGCGCCAGGCTATTCAATTGGCCCCATTTCCTCTAAAGAATTTTCAGGTCTTGTCAAAAACGCCATACCTAAGGACAAAGGAAAGCTTCGCGTTTTTGGTAAAGCGTACTGGGGGGAATTTGGTGATCGTAATATTTTTGTTTCACGCCATTTTTCAGGCATCGCCGCTCTGACAGATTCGAATATTCTCCTGCTTTTATTCAATGACGATGATCAACGATACGAGATTCTGACGCAGGTGCCATACAGGTTTATCAGTTATGATCCCAGACGGGGATGGGGTCGGCGTTATGGTGAAGGCCTTTCTCTTTATTTTGAAATAGGAAGGATCTCATTTGGAGAAAAACAACATTCGTCGACCGGACCAACATATTTTACATTTACGAAACTTACGGAAAGTCGAATTGATCCTAAAAAACAACATTGGTCGACCGGACTAACAAATTCTATATTAAGGGTACCCACGGAAAGTCAAATAGATCCTGAAAAAAACAAGCTCGCGCATCTGTTATTTGAAGAGAAAGTCGCAAGAAAGGTTTTTAAGTATATTTCTGATGACATATTCTGAGCAATTTTGCGATCCTCCAAATATTAAGGCCAATTGAGTGATCCTTCTTAGTGGTGCCAACAGGAGCACCACTTTGTGCTCTTAAATGCAATGCTGGTGAAGATAGCAATGGTGCACTCGTATTTTTTTACAGTGTAAAAAACTGGAGTCCGCAATTGGCTGGCACCTTGCCGAAATAGCCAGCATCATGCTAGGGGCTGCCCGACTGACTCCTATTCTTGAAAGCTGTCGTTCGCCCTGCGCCAGCGCTTCAGGCGGTAGTCGACCCACAACAGTCCTTCGCCACTCCTCGCAGGCTGCTGGGGTTTTAGGGTTCGAGTACTACGCCCCACAAACCATAGTTCCACACAGGCCACCCGGCCTGACGATAGTAATTTGACCCCCAGCAACTAACAGCGCCATCATGATACAGCGCACAAGAATGATCACTTCCAGCGGACACGGAAACCACGCCACTTAAGCCACTGACCGTCACTGGTGTCAGTCGCGCACGCTTCCTGGTGTCATCGCCTCCTAGTTGACCTTTGAAATTCGAACCCCAGCACTTCACAATGCCACTTCTCGTCACTGCGCAAGTGTGATGATCACCCGCAGAAACTGCCACCATGTCGCTCAATCCACTGACTGTTACTGTTAAGGATTGTTTGACAGCTGCCTCATCAACCGGTCTCTGTGGCTTGGCACAGTGAAAGGTGGTAGCTGTCTAACAATCCCCAGGGCAGGAAACCGCGGGGGTGCTCTCGGATGTATCTATGGGGGAAGTAACCATGGCGATGGTTCCGGAGTGGCTGCGAGTCGAGGGACTGCATGCAATGAACTCGGCATGGGTGCTCCGGTTGGGTGTTTGATGGTCTAACCGCAATTCAATAAGCGCTTCCCGCAGATTGGAAAGTGGCTTGGTAAGCCCTTGCGGGCATAGCGGTTCTTCGCAGCGCAGGTGAACGCACCGGATAGGGTTTCGTAGATTGTCATTTGGAGGCTTGATATTCACGATGGCGGCCCCCGCGACATCGGTAAGCGCGGGATGGTGATGACGATGACCATGGATGCACCGCAGTGTCGGCAAACGAAGTTGCTTGATGGAGTGTTATCGAGCGCACCGGTACCGTCTTCAGATTGATCAACAACAGCAAGCATTTCCTTGAGTCGCTGGAGGTTATCCGAGCGCACGTGATTGGCGAACAAGCCGAAGTGGCGTATACGATGGAAGCCACGAGGCAGGACATGAATCAGGAAGCGACGGATGAACTCATCAACTACCAAGGTCATCATCTTGTGACGGGTGCGCCCTTTATTGCGATAGTCTTTCCACTTGAAGGTCACTCCCCGGTCATCGCAGGTGATCAGCCGGCTATTCGCTATCGCGATCCGATGGGTATACCGGGAGAGATAGGACAGTACGGCCTCCGGGCCCGAAAAGGGCCGCTTGGCATAGACTACCCACTCGGTTTGTCGGAGGGGTGCCAGGTACTGGGTAAAAATATCGTTTTCAGTTAGCGGCTTGAGCTTGTCATAAAATTCGAGTCGCTCATATGCAGCAATAAGATGTTCCAGGAACAAGCGCCGAAACAGTCGAGACAGTACCCGGACGGGCAGGAAGAAACCACGCTTGCAAGGAATCCACCGGTCACCACCCGGCGAGAGACCGCCACCGGGGACGATACAGTGCAGATGGGGGTGGTGGGTCATGGCCGAGCCCCAGGTGTGCAGAACGGCCGTGAATCCCAGGTTAGCGCCCAGGTGTTTCGGATCGGCAGCAAGGGTACGCAAGGTTTCTGCCGTCACTTTGAACAGCAAGTCGTAAATCAGAGCCGGATTCTGGAAGGCGATATCACCAATACGTGCCGGCAGCGTGAAGACGACATGGTAGTACTCGACCGGCAACAACTCGGCCTGGCGATCGGCAAGCCACTGCCTGGCCGCGCTGCCCTGGCACTTGGGACAGTGTCGATTACGGCACGAATTGTAGGCGACCTGTGCGGCGGCGCAATCATCGCACTGCAACACGTGACCGCCCAGGGTGGCGGAGCGACACTGCTCGATCGCCGACATGGTCTTCAGTTGTCGGAGGCTGATATGCCCTCGGTGGCGTTCACGCCATTGCGGGCCGTGGCGGCGGAAAATTTCCGCCACCTCCAGCGGGGGTCTGACCATGACGCTGGGTCATTCGAGCGGCTTGATCGCCAGGTATTCCAGCGGCCCCTTGACCTCGCGTAACAGGTTGGAGGCCACATGGCTGTAGCGGGCAGTGTTCTCAAGTTTCTGGTGCCCAAGTAGCACCTGAATGACACGGATATCCTCGTGGTTTTCCAGCAGGTGGGTGGCGAAGGCATGACGAAGGGAATGCAAGGTGACTTTCTTGTCAATCCCCGCGGTCTTGCGGGCGGCATGAAACGCCCGGTTGAGCTGTCGGGTGGACATGGGATTGACTGGGTTCAGTCCGGGGAATAGCCAGCCCCCTGGCATGAGCTTGCGTTCGGCCCGTCCCTCCCGCCACCAGGCGCGAAGCATATGAAGCAGCGCCGGTGATAGCATGGCATGGCGGTCGCGTTTACCCTTGCCCTGATCGACCCGAATCATCATACGCTTGCTATCGATATCGGTCGTCTTCAGATGAACCACTTCACCGGCGCGCAAGCCTGCACCATACGCAACACTGAGAGCCGCCTGGTACTTGAGGCAGCCGGCAGCATCCAGCAAGCATGTGACTTCCTCGGCGCTGAGGATCTCTGGTAGTCCACGCGGCTGATGGATATGTCGCATCTTACGCATGGCGCTAGGGCGATCCAGTTTGGTCCCGAAGAAAAACTTGAGTGCGGAAATATGAGCATTTATTGTAGAGCTTGAGGCACCTTGCTCGACTATGTATGACTGGTAGTTCCGCAGGTCCTCGGGGTCAGCCGTATCGGGGGAGCGACCGAGAAAGCGGGTGAACAGCTCAACGGAGCGAAGGTAGTTCCTTTGTGTGCTCGGCTTAAACTTGCGCATGGTCATATCTTGCAGCATACGCTGGCGCAATGGGCTGATCGGTTTGTTAGACTGGGTCATGGGTCTTACTCCTGTGTTGTTGTTTGCTTGTGTCGCAACAACAACCTCAACACAGGTAAGGCCCAGCTTAGGAATTTATCTCAGGTACAATTTGGCACGAGCTTGCTACCGCCTACCGCGCGAGCGGTTTAGTGCGTTGGCACTTAACCGCCTCTCCGATCAGGTGAAAATATTTCATTGATAAGCTGAGCTCAATTCTGAGCTAATGCGTCCAGCCACCGCGAAACTATAACGGTTCGGCCTCCCGCTCCAGGTCGACCACCACTTCTCGCTCCAGCCAGTCACGCCCGATCAGCAGTTTGTATTTCATCTTGTCGCGATTGCGCAGGTTTACGTCTATGGTCTTGTTGATGGTATCCCAGCCCACGCGCAGCGGGACTTTGTAGCGTTTCTCCACCCCCTGGGAGTTCTTTACCCGGGTCACGCTCTGGATAACGGCAGAGGTGCGCCACTGCTCGCCGGCCTCATTCTCCAGGGTAAAATAAATTTCCTTGCCGATGTTGTTTTTCATGACGCCATCTTCGTTTTCGACTTCAAGGTCAATCGCATGGACAGAAGTCGTAGCAGCGCCGGTGTCGATGCGGGCAAGAAACTCTGCCTGATCATCAATCAGGAAATTTGCGGTCTCGCCGATCACCTTTTTGTGGCGTTCGATCTCGTCCAGCCCCACCGCCTGCAGGCTAAAGAGGCCAAGAAGCGTCCCCCAAAGTAGCGGTTTGATCACGGTTTCAGTCCTGCTCATTTACTCTCCCTCCTGTGGCCAGTGAAGATTGCCCGAATGGGTGACGGCGCCATGGCTGGCGGGCCCCACGGTGGCAACATACTTTTGCGCGTAACCCGCCTTGACCATATACCCCTTGCCGCTGCGATCCGTGGGCTGGTAGACAGCGCGGCGTTCAGCCAGCACCGCATCATCCACATCCAGATGCAGGGTCTGGGCATTCAGGTCGATACAGATACGGTCGCCGTTCTCCACCAGCGCCAGCAACCCACCGAGTGCGGCCTCCGGTGTGACATAACCGATGCAGAAGCCCCGCGATACCCCGGAAAACCGGCCGTCAGTAACCAGCGCCGTTGTCTCACCCTTGCCCATACCGTAGAGCAGCGCGGTCACTGTTACCATTTCGCGCATCCCCGGCCCACCCACCGGCCCCTCGTTACGAATAATGATGGCGTCGCCATCCTCGATATCCCCCGCCAGTAAGCTCTGCAGACAGTGCTCCTCCGACTCGAAAACCCGGGCAGTGCCGTCAAAACTGTCCCGGTCCAGCCCCGCGACCTTGATGACTGCACCCTCGGGCGCCAGGTTGCCCCTTAGAATGCGCAGCCCACCGCCCTGGGTGCGCGGCGAGGCAATCGACACCACCACATCGCCATCCGGGTCCGGGTAGTCAGGCAGCACTTCGGCAAGCGGCCTGCCATCCAGGGTGAGGCAGTCACCGTGCAGGCAACCTCCTTCCAGTAATTGCTTGAGTACTACCGGCACACCGCCCACCTCATGCAGGTCCGAGTAGAGGTAGGGGCCGCTGGGGCTGAGATGGGTAATCAAGGGAGTCCGCTCGAACACCGCAGCCACATCCTCGATGGAAAAAGGAATACCCACCTCATTGGCGATGGCCGGGATATGCAGCACCGAGTTGGTGGAACCACCGGTTGCCGACACTGCGGCGCAGGCATTTTCCAGGCTCTTGCGGGTAATCAGGTCCCGGGGCAGCGGATAGTTGGCCTTGACCGCTTTCATCAATTGCCGCCCCGCCCGCCGGGCCATCGCCTGGCGCTCGGAATACACCGAAGGTATGGTGCTGGAGCCCAATGGCGAGAGGCCCAGGACCTCGGCGATCATGCCCATGGTATTGGCGGTGAACTGCCCGGCACAGCAGCCCGATGCCGGCCAGGCCTTACGGGAAAGTGATTCCAGTTCTTCCACTGTCGCCTCCCCCGCCACCATTTGCCCCGTCCGTTCAGCCACGGTCTTGATTTCCACTTTCTTGCCCTCGTGCCGACCCGGGATCGCCGGCCCGCCATTGAGAAAGGCGCCGGGCAGGTTGAGCCGCCCCAGTGCCATCATCATGCCAGGGAAATTTTTGTCGCAGGCGCCGATGCACAGCAGACCGTCATACTGGTGGGCACGCACCACAATTTCGATACTGTCGGCGATCACCTCCCGTGACATGAGGGAAAAGTGCATACCGCTGTGACCGTTAACCAGCCCGTCAGATACCGAGATCGTAGAAAACTCCCGCGGCGTACCACCGCCGCGGTAAACACCCCGCACGGCCTGTTCGGCGATCTCCTTCAAACGCACATTGCAGGGGCTCATCTCTCCCTGGGTGGAAACTACGCCGACAAAAGGCTGGGCAATATCCCCATCATCCAGCCCCATACCGCGGAGAAAAGCACGAGCCGCAGCCTTGAAGGGGCCTTTTTTCATGACATCCGAGCGATAGCTGCGCGAATCACTTTCCACTTTGTCAGTCATGTTTTCGCTCTCCTTTCACCCGGTTTATTGTTCCAGGCGCTGTAGCGCCCAAAATGCGCAATGCCGCACATGCGGCGCCATAGCCATTATCGATATTGGTCACGGTGAGTCCGGAGGCACAGCTTGCCAGCATCGCTTTCAGGGCGGTTTGTCCGCCCTCCGCCACGCCGTAACCCACCGATGTCGGCACGCCTACGATGGGTACGTCGACCAGGCCGGCAAGTTGGGTGGGCAGCGCCGCGTCCATACCGGCAACCGCAATCACCACCCGGGCACGGCGAATTTCATCGAGGCGATCCAGCAGCCGCCACAAGCCGGCCACCCCGACGTCGGTAATATACAGCGGGGTTTCACCGCTGTATTCCAAGGTGCGTGACGCTTCTCGCGCCACCGGAAGCCCGGTAGGGTCGCCTTCGCCACAATTGCAACACATTGCGGCGGCGAATCAAAGCACCGCTGGCCATGACGGCGATTCGGTATAATGCAGTGGGCCCACTGCCCATTTGCATAGAGGTGGCGCCATGGTCTGGATAAAAATCTGCAGACGAGCAGTGGCAGAGCCGGCCTTTCGACTTACCCGAGTCTGCCAGTCAACCCGGCAATGCCACCCCGGAGCCCTCGCCGTCGGTGGCGCCGGATGGCACCTGTACCGGCGGGAACCGCGGGGAAGCGGCACGGGCTCCGCGAATCGTCCATCTCTCGGCTGGCCGACGGGGCCTGGGACTCACGTGCTGGGTATCCAGCGACTGATCGCCGGTTCCGTGCGGGCGTCGGGAACGACGCCGGTTGTCGGCAGTTTCAACGCCACCGAGTTCTGGGTAAAGATGTCTCGCCAGTAATTCACGGCCATCTTCTGACCGACAAAATTGAAGGTGCTCGCCAGGTAGTTACCGGTGGGGTCGTAGATATCCAGCGTATAGTTGTTGCTGATCTGCCACAAGACGTACATATACCCTTCAAACTCGACGGCGAAATCCACGTATATCGGCGTGCCGGTCACGGCTCGCAGCTCGAAGAAGTAGTCTGCCCTGGCGGTGCCGAACTTCTTGGCCGGATTGGCGTTCAGATCGAAGGCCTGAATGCGTTTGTTCTCGGACTCGAGTACAAGTACCGTGCCATCGGGCGCCAGCGCCGCAAGGACCGGCGCATTCATCAAGCCCTCGCGCAGCCCGCGCCCACCGTAGGCGTTGCTCAGCGGCGCTGCGTCGTCCGGCACAGGTGCCTCGGGCAGATCCACCACTTCGATCTTGGCATAGGTTGAGTTGATACTGATGATTTTGCGACCGGGGTGCAGCAGGAAAGCGTTCGACGGGAACTGGAGCTTGCCCCAGGCCTTGTTCGAGTCGGGTTGGTCGAAACCTTCGCTGCCCCTGGTCAGTCGGACCTGGCGGATGATGCCACCCCTGTATCCTGCCCTGGCAGACGAGGTGTCGAGATAGAAGTTGAAATCCCGGTTGTTGACGACATCGTAAACGAGGCGCGGCGGTTGATCGAAGCCACACGCGGAGTAGAAGAAAGATTCCTGCGGATTGGCCGAGGTCGCCGCATTGGAGAAGGTGTGGGTCTGCCCGGAAGCGCCGCTAACGCAGTCTTTGACATCCTTGCTGGCCGACTGGAATGTCTGCCCGACATCGCCGGCCGTGGTATTTACAGTGATGCCGGTCAGCTCGCAGAGTTCGCCGTCAACGCTGTTGCAGCCGGATGGCTCCTGTACCGGCGGCATCGCCGAAGGGTTCCAGACATGGTTGCCGTCCTCATCCAGTGCCATGACTTCCTTGTGGAAGTAAACCGTGCTCGCCGTCAATGGAACCTGCAACTCGGTCAGGGTCACGTCGATAGTCAATGGCGTGTCCCCCCCCGGCAAGATATTGTCGATCGGGCCGACACTCGCAACACCCACCTGGAAGCCTGTCTCGGAGTACACCTGTACGCTGGCCGTCACTATGCCCCCCAGGGGTACCGCCTTGAAAGTCACCGCCTGCGTATCAACCGTGCTGCCGGGTATCTGCTGGGTCAGGCTCGTTGGGGTTCCGCCGTCAAACAGCAACACCGTCTTGAAAGAGGTTGCGGTCGATGGCCATTGGCCGGCATCGTTCGGGTCACCCTTGATGACGACGTCGATATCGTGGGTCAGCTGCACGTCTTTCCGGTAGGTCGACGGCGAGTTCAGTACCTGTGCCGAAGTCTCCGCTATCTGGGCGATCGTCCCGACCGCCTGCACCATGGCCAGGAAGCCGCCAATGACCGGTATGGCATCGAGCAGGTCGTCCTGGGTCTCGCCCTCCGACAGGTAAGTGATGACAAATTTGACCAGCTTGGTCGCTTCACTCGACAGTAATTCCTCGCCAACTTCCTTGGCGATGCCGAGGTAGGCTGACGGCTCATTGAAGGACACCGCCTCGAAGGTATCGGCGAAAAGCTCCAGCGCCAGGGGCGCGATTTCGAGCAGTTGCTGGGAGTCCTCGCTGAGCGCGTTGAGCATCTTGGCGACACCGGCGGCGGCGTTCAGCGCGAGGAAGAAAGTGGGCAGACACAAGTTGAAGATACCCGTCATGGTGCCGCCGGGAATCGTCGTCGCGAAAAACGGATTGGTATTCGAGGCGCTCGTGCCCATCCCGCTGGCGAGCAGCGAGAAACTGGTCGCGTTGTCGGGCAGGGGAATCTTGTAGGTGTTGACCTTGTCGCCAGCCGGAATCCCCAGTATCTCCTTTTCGGGAGCAAGGAGGTCGATCAGGTAATCGTCCCTGGTGTTCCACAACTCACCGACGGCTTCCTGCAACTCGGACCGGTCCGACAGGACCGCGCCCGCCTCGGGGGTGTCGCCCACCGAAAGCACATTCCCGTTTTCGTCGTAATAACGGACGTAGACGCCAAGATAGCGGACGTACCAGTTCCGCACCAAGATAGTCACGTCGACGTCGATACCCGAATCGGTCGAAGCATCGACTGACTGCACCTCGGAGGAATAGCCGCTGCCGGGGGAGTAGTCCTTGGTGGTATAGCTGAGCCCGCTGCCCGCGCCGAGACCATCGTCGCTCTGGTCGGACGTCGTCATACCGTCGCCATAGCGGTAGATGATCCCCGCAGCTTGATCCGGATTGTTGGTGTCATTGGTGCCGAAGGTGGGGTCGTCTTTGATAGCCTGCAGCGAAGTCCTGATGACACCGGTCGCCGAGCTATTGAGCGAGGGGTGGTATTCCACCGTGTACTGGTAATCGCCGGAGGTGTTGGTTGCGCGCTGGCCGGTGTCCGGATTGCAGACCGGTATCAGGGTCCCGTAGCCCGGCATCGACCCCCCGGTGTTGACCCGAACCGGCGTACTGCAATCCACCCAATTGTCCTGCTCCTTGCCGGGGCCGAGCGCATTGATCAGCTGGGCCATCTGGCTGGTCCTGGGGCTGATAACCTGGTCTATGACCTGCTTGGTGCAGGGGTCGCCGCAGACTAGCTCCGGGTGCTTGTTGACGATAGCGGTCGCACAATCCTCGCTGGTCTTTATCACTTCCAGGCTCACAGGGTCGTCAACGGCGAGGATATCCTCTCCGGTTAATCCGAAGCGTGCCCACTTGGCAGAGACCGGCGGCAGCTCGCCGGCCGCCAGGCCGCCCTGGATCAGCTCCGTTGCCTGGCGGACGGCATATTCAGGGACGTGGTCGAACCAGCTCACCAGTTCCCAGTGAATACCCTTGTCGGTACCATTACCCTGGGACTGGTCGTTGTTGCCCTTGCTTGTCTTGCCCTCACCCCGACGGAAGCGTTTGACATAACACGTCTGCCAGTCGTTGGCCGGGAAGTCCGCCGACAGGTAGTGGGTCGCGTTCTCGTCCGGAACGGCTTCGAGGACGGGATACTTTTGCCGCAGCTTCCTTAGCTGGCCCGGTGAGGTTTCCTTGATCCTGAAGCGACGGGTGCCCGCAATCACGATCAGGTCGTGATCGTCGGTTTCAATATGCGAAAAATCGAAAAGCAGGTCACGCTGCTCCCGCTCCCCGCTCCCCGCCGGCCGGGGGGCAGTTCCCGAGACCCGCACTCCACAGGCCATTTGGCTTGCCAGCAGACCCGACAGCGCAGCGACAACCGATGTCTTCAAAAATTCACGTCGATTGGGGTCTGAATCGCCTCCCGGGGCGCGTGGCCAGGAGGCGCCCTGACCCTGTTTGCGCCCTGGGGCAGTGAATTTGACCGAGGCTTCCCCTCGTCCGTCTGAATGTCTCTCAAGCGATGTGATACCTGATGTCGTGTCAGGGCGTTTTGTGCGCATTAGTCGAGGCCCTCCGAGGCCCGTTGGGTGAGGAAGCAGTGTAAATTCGAAGGGGACGATCACCCGATCCGCCGAGGCTGTCGGAACTGGCCCATGAAGCTCTACCTCTGGGCCTGACGTGATAACGTTGATTGAGGAGCATTGATTTCATAATAATGCAGGGGCTGGTGCGAACTTGGATCAGAAGTCAAACTGCCAACTGACATCCGTCTCGTCGCACTGATTGTCAGGGTTAACCGGCAGCACACAGCTTCCGTCGATAACCTCGTCGGAGGTACAGATCGAAGACTTTGGTGTCGCCTGGGCGATCGGGGTCACGGGATCCTCGGTAAAAGTGCATGACTCCATCGGCATCGGCTTGGTGTCGTCGGGGCAAATATTGGTGCTATTTGTTCCAGGGATACCGGGGGTTCCGAAATTGGCGTTGGGATAGGTGAAAGTGACGCACTCGGGCTGCGCCGGAGCCTTCCAATAGCCGGCAAACCGGAGGTTCGCAAAGGGCATCTGGATAACCAGCGTGAGTGGATCAATGGTCGAGAAATCCCAGTAAGTGCTAGCAAAAATAGCACCATCGACGCTTGCGGAATTGAACACTGCCCCCTGGAGATAAGCGCCGGTGAAATCTGTCGTCAAACCGACCGTCGCGTTGGTTGTAAGATCGGCCATCGTGAAGTTGGCGCCGGCCAGAACTGCCTGGAACCAACTGGTGCTCTGGGCGGTAACGCTCGCAAAGTTAGCCCCCGCCAGGTAGGCGTTCTGGAACCTGGCGTTGGTCAGGTTCGCATTGGTCGCGTCTGCGGTGCCTGAATCAGTGCTGTAAAAATTGACGTTGTCCGCTGTCACTCCCGTCAGGTTGCCGCCAACGATGCTGGCATTGCGCATGAACGCGCCGGAGATGTTGGCCGGGTTACTCCCCGATGTATACGCCTGAAGGAATGCGCCTGTCAGATCGGCACCGTCCAGGTTGGCTAGCGACAGCAAGGCTCCGTTAAGGGATGCGTCCTGCATGGACACTTGCTTGAGGCTGGCCCCGGACAGATTTGTCCCCTGCAGACAGGTGCAGACGGTGCCGGCAATAGCACTGGCATTGCAGCTTGTACTGGCACTGTTGTTGGATTTGACACAACTGAAGTTGGCGTAGTCGATCTCCGCGCCCGACAGATCCACCCCGTTGAGAATGGCTCCGGACAGATTGAGGGGCTCGGCCTCGGTTGACAGGGGCGCATCACTGATCCCGGCGATCGACGCGCCGCGAAGGTCAAGATAACGCCACATATCAGGCGCGAAGGTATCGGCATTCAAAGTGCTGCGGGCGAGACTCAAGCGACAGGAGAAATCCGTCACGATCCGGCCCGTTAGCGACAACGTGTCCGTCAGGGCGATATCCAAAGGTGCGCCGAATGCGGGCCCGTTACCGACGCCGGCGTCCGACACGACTGTACGGTCGCCCGTCGTCACATCGATGCGCAACACACCCGGGAGCAATGTGTCGCTGACCAATACCGTCCCGTCGCCGTCGGCTGCCATGCCGCCGGGTCCGATCAACGGGGGCCCGCTCCCCCTCCCCGCACCCGAAACCAGGGTACGGTCTCCACTGATCGGGTCCACGCGCAGCAGCGCCGGAATCTGGCTGTCGCTCACCAGCAACGACCCATCAGTCTGGATGACGATCCCTCCGGGGCCGACAAACGGGGGGCCGGTTCCGGTGGTGGCGTCCGAGACAACCCTGCGATCACCCGTGGATACATCGACGGCGATCACGCTGAGCCCGCTTTCGTTGGTGATGTAGATCGTGCCGTCGCCTGCGATGGCCAGATCAGCGGGCCCGAACAGCCCGGGACCAGTGCCGACATTACTACTCGAAACCACAGTGCGATTACCCGTCCTGGGGTCGACACGAAACAGAGCGCCCCGCGCAAAATCGAGCACCAGGATCGATCCGTCCTGGTCGACCGTGATGCCCGCCGCCAGCAGAAAGCGAGGCCCGCTTCCGCGATCGGTCGACGATATGAGCGTCCCTTTGCCGTCCACGATCTGCAACACCCTGTCGCTATCGGTCAACAACACGCCATCCCGATAGCGGGCGACGCTGTAGGGTCTCTCGAGGGCGACGCCTTCACCGCTTCCCTGTCCCAACAGATACGCCCGCCCGCCCAGTTCCGGGTCCACACTCACCAGGGCGATGAGGCCCTGATCAGTGACCGCCGCAATCGCGTCGTTGGCGACCCCGAAGCTTGCGTTGCTGACGTCAGTGTCGCTGAAATCCGTGCAGCGCAGACTGGTGTCGAGGAAATCGGTGTCGGCCAGGGTGGCAGTGGCAAAGACTGCGTCGTCCAGATTGGCGCCGAAGAAACTCGTACCCGCAAGGTTGGCGCCGGTCAGGTTCGCATCAGCGAGGTCCGCGCTCGCCAGATCGACGCCGCTCAGGTCGATACCGGTGAGGTCACAGCCCGCGCAGCCGTCCGTATCGATCAGGTACTGCCGGGTGTTCACCACTTTCATTGATGATACGGTGCCCGCGCCTATTGGACTGGCCGCAAGGCTGGGAATGTCATCCGTCACGATATTGACGCCGCCGCTATACCGGGCGTCCGAATAGAGCAGGGCCGCCGTGCCGGGCCCGACCCGGATCGAAGCCACCTGCTTGTCCCCGATCGCGAGCCCCTTGGCGGCAGCCGCGTCATAGACCGAGAAATCGGCGACTTCCGTGGTGAAGACGATGGCCGGCCCCTGGTAATTGTCCTTCGCGAACAAGGCCACGTCGTTGGGGCCAAGGTTCATCTGGGTCGCATCGCAGGAACCGCTGGCACACTCGAAACTCCGAAAATCGATGTCCCAGTCGATGCCCACTCTAGTCGGGTCTTCCTCGTTGTCGACGGAGTTGCCGCCACCGAGGATGTAACCCGAGTCGTACCCATACATGCCATCCTCAGAGAACGCCGTGTTCTTACCGATGAGCCGAAAGGTCCGGGCGCTTTCGCCGCTCATGTAGAAAGTCACCTCCTTCGAGGCACATACGGGCTCGTTCGGGTCCGTGCGCCCGGGCCCGACAAACAGCTGCGCCGCACAAACAATCGAGCTGTCGTTGGCCTGGCCCTGGACCGGGTTGCCGGCCCCGTCGGTCATCTGAAAGCTGCCCGGCGGCGTTCCCTTGAACCTCCAGACCGTGTGCTCGTCCACCGCCGTTGCTGTGGCCGTTAGATTGGCATTGCCGCCTTCACCGGTCACGAACAAGCCGTTGGGGCCTTTCCAGGTCATGGATGACAATGTTGCCGTCGCAGCCGTCAATGCAACGCCCGCTAAGCTGGAGCGGCCCGGTGAGCGCACGAACGCCACCTTCCCCGGCGGTGCATTGCGGGAATCGTGGTAGGTCTCGAACACGTAGGACCCTGGATCGAGATTGACGGATTCGCAGTCATCACCCGGGCGCAGTTGCAGAATGGTGCGGCCACCCACCTGCCCCCGATTCACCCACCCTTCGCGGATCGTCAGGCGCGTGAGATGGGGCTCGTCCGCAGACATACAGAACCGATAGGGGCCGGCTTCCTCGACCAGCAGCCGATGCGCGTTGCGTCCAGCCACCCCGGCCTCGCCCTGCTCCAGTCGGAGCACCACGGTCTGGCCCTCCCGCGCATGCAGGGTCGGGTCATCATCGAAGTCCTTTTCGAGCAACCACGGCCCTTCCCGGGTCGAAATGCCGACTCCCCCCTGGCTGGTTACATCACCACATCCGGCGCTTACGACCAGCAAAGCAAGCGGTGCGAGCACCTTCACCCGACTCCAGCACAGGGGCGCAAAACCGACGTCGTTTCCATTGCGAATCACGATTGAGTTCAACACCTTCTCCTCGAGAGCTCGCCCTCCGGACTCGGAAGCAACAATCGGTCACTGCCTCCGTCTCGATTAGATTATTTTCCAAGGCACATCACAGAGTAATGCAAGCAGGCACCGCCTTGTCGATCCGTCCTGGACGAACCTTAGCAAAGTTACCTGGGGAAGTCTTGAAGGCCAGGTTCAGGGTCCTGGCATACCCTATAGTGGCTGATTCAAGGGACATGGATTCTGGCCTATCCGATCTCTTCTTTCGGTCCATGCCATCGATCATGGCAGCATGGGTTTCCCTATCCCGAGCCCGGTCGGCTCTTTCTGCACTGCTCCGTTTATCCGGGCCAATACCCAGTCGGCGCGAGGCAGGTGCAACCCGCTGTGCTAACGGCACTCATGAGCCTGTTAAAAAGGGTTATTGATGACAGGGGTTACCTGAATGCGGAAGTTCCACTGGGTACCGTAGTTCTCTGGTTTAATCACCGAGTAATGCAGCTCGGCCCGCAACTTGAAGGGGGTATTGCCCCACCGCGTTGTCTTGGTCAAACCCAGTCCAATCGGCAGGGTCAGCGCATCGTCAGATTCAGCCTCCCAGTCATAGGTGATGGTTGGCCCCATACCGATAGACATGGCCCTGGGCAGGGAATACCGTATGACGTACTGGATGTCAGTTCGGCTGGTATCGGCTCGATCGCCGTCCCCCGCGACTGACTGCCAATGCTGGGCGAGCACGCCATAAACCCAGGGTTTACCCATGTTGAAGAGCATGAGCGCTGGACCGGCCTGATACTTCCCCTGCCCGAGAGCATCATCCGATGCGGTTGGAAAAATGAAGGATGCCCCCGCTCCCCAGACCGGTCCTTCACCCCTATTGGGACCCGCCAAAACCAACAACTGAATATCGCCTAGTCCAGACTTGTGACCTGAAGACTCCCGAGAGTTGCTCTCAAAAATTGGCCGAGTTACCAGGGGAAATACCGGGCGAAACGTCAGCATGGTTCGTTTTTCAGCACCCACTTCGAAGGGCATAAATGGCTGAAAAAACAGCGTGTTCGAATACTCGTCGCCATCGATAGCAGCGCCCGAGTTGATCGCGGTATTGTTCTGGAATGTCAGTGACCAAATGCTGGTAAGCGGATTATTGAGCCGGCGATCCAGTTCGGCAAGGTCGGCCGTGGCGAGCGACTCCTGCGACTGTGCCTCTGCCAAAGCGGGAGTGATCGCTGCCACGATCATGAGGCTTCGTAAACGATACCCTAACGCCCACGATTTAAAGTAAATCATCTCAAGTCCACGCGTATCTTCCAGGCGACCTTTTGGCCCGCTACTTTTTCAAGCAGTCGATAACCGTTCGTGCCCGCCTGTTGACCGATTGATCGGCTACAAAGGCCGCCACCATTTCGCAGCTATCGTTGTGCTCGCGCTCAGGGCTTACCCTGCCGCGATCACTAAGTCTGATCACACGCCCAAAGCCTTACGAGGCCCCTCAGCGACTGCCCCAGCGTTGGCGGATCGCTCTGGCAAGCTCCCGGTTATTCCTCAAAGGCCAGCGCATCTTGGTAAAAAAGCTCCTCGATGGTCAAACGCTTTTTCGCCAGACCCTGATCATAGGAATAGCGAAACAGCGCTTCCAGGGTCTTGCGGTTGGACGCGATGCCATAGGCATAGAAATTGGGGCCCATTGCAGCCACCGTGTGCTCCAGCTCCTGACCGTACCACGGCAGCATATCGGCGGCCCAGCCCAGCTTGGCCATGCGCGCGTAAGCCTGGGACTTGGCCTGTGAGTAAGCGTCGAAAATCGCTTTCGCGAGCCCGGGGTTCTCCTCCAGTACTGACCTGCGCACGGCTAGCGCATGCATGATGGGGAAAATACCGGTTTTCTGATAATACGCCAGCTCCGCTTGCCGGGAGTTTTCGAACAATCGCGTCACCCGGGGGTCACCGTCAACAAAGGCCTGGGGCGTCGCCGCGTGGAACAGTGCGTCAACCTCACCACTGAGCAGCAACTCGGACTCATCGGCGCCCGCCGGGCCGTAACGCACCGACAAACCATCCGGGATCATGCTCTCCTGCGCCGACACCTTCCCGGCCACGTCGGCAGAAGAGTCCTTGTTGGAAAGCACCCAATCAATATCCGTGGGCGCTACACCGTACTCGTCTTTCAGCATCCCGCGAATCCAGGTGAGCGATGTGGAGGAATAGCCCGGCGTACCCACCGCGCGCCCGCGCAGGTCCTGGGGTGACTTGATGCCGCTGCCCACTCTTGTGAATATGCTTTTGTGACGAAACAGCCGCAGCGGAAAAACAGGCAGCAGAGCGTAGTCCCTGAAACCCTCGTTGGCATGGGCGAGCATAAACGGGTGCAGGCCGATTTCGGTGAAATCCCAGGTTTGAGCGCCGCTGAAGGTATTGGTGTTGGCATCGCCGATGCCGACTTCCTCAAAGCGCACCTCAAAGCCGGGTAGCTTCACCCTGCCGTTAAACAGGGCTTCGAAGCGGGGCATTCGATATCCCGCGGCGCGCAAAACGGGGCCCTCGCCCTTGCCCTCTCCTTCACGGGCCAGCGCGCCACTGCCATACAGCGGTAACGCCGCGGCTGCAGCCGTGTAGCTGGCCTGGCGAATAAAAGTGCGGCGCGTCCGCGATGTGGAGGGGGTGTCGTCGGGTGATTTCATCACTAACTCCTGGCGATAAAAAAGGCCACCGACGCTCCGGATTGGAGCCTGGGCGGCCTGTTCGGCGCTAGCTGCCGTAGGGGGTTTTGACCTCTCTTTCCTGGTTGGGAATCAACTCGATACCCTTGAACGGTACGCCCCGTGTCGTTGGCTTGTTGGGATATTTTTCCATTTGCAGCTGGTGGCGCGCCTTCATGGAATCAAACGGCTCCCAGGCCCACAGGAACTGGGCCATCATCGGCTGTTCTTCCCTGGGATCGCGGTACAGGTCGTAGAAACCCTTGCCCGCCAGCCCCGGTCGATCACCAACCCAGTGACGCTTGAATTGCTGCTTGACCGTTGCTGCGAGAACCGGGCCGGTATAGATTTGCACGTAGTCACGCCGACCCTTGGTATCACCGTTCAGCAGCAGTGCGGTTTGATCGATACCGTCAATCACCCGGTCGGTGGGAATATGGCCTTTGGCATCGCCGAGGTTGGCAAACGTGGTGTAGAGGTCGGTCACGTGGACGATGTCACCGGCCACGGTGCCGGCTTCAATCATACCGGGCCACCAGACGAAGGCCGGAACGCGCACGCCACCTTCAGTGAACGCGCCCTTGCCGCCACGGTAGATGCCGAATGTCGACATGGTCGGGAACACTTCCAGCATGGGACCGTTGTCAGCCATCACGACAACGACCGTATTTTCGGCGATGCCCTCGTCACGCAGCAATTGGAACATTTCGCCCAGGCGACGATCCATGTACTCCATACCGTCTCCGTCAGCCCCTCCTGAGGAGTCGCTGTCGCGGCCCAGTCGATGGGTGCCGGCGACGTTGGGGCCGTGCCACCAATAGTTCAGCAGGAAGGGTGCGTCGCCCTTGGCGTTGGTTTTGATGAAGTTCATTGACCGCTTGTGGACTTCCTCGACGAAGCGCAGCTGCTCCTCATAGGAGTAATCGGTGTTGAACTGCCTGGCCTTCTCGCCCGCCCTGGCTTCCGCCGCCCAGGGAATCGTTCCCGGGTTGCGGAATTCCTTGTCGACGGTGTAGAGCTGATCTTGCTGCGGCTCGGTGAAACCAATCGTCAGGCCAATATCCTCACCATCCTTGTTGAAGAACTGGGAGCCAAACTGGTTGTAGATCGTGAACAGGGTTTCGTCGTAACCATTCTGGTGCGGGTAGGAACCATCGATGTCGCCAACGTGGTATTTGCCGTAGAAAGCGGTTTTATAGCCCTCTTTTTTCAGCACTTCCGCGATGGTGACTTCGCTCTGCGGCATGCCAATCGCATGCACCGGGAAAACAACCTGGGTAAGACCGCTACGAATAGGGTGCCTGCCGGTCAGGGTGGCGACGCGGGTAGGCGTGCAGGACGGCTCTGTGTACATCCGCGTCAGCGTCATACCTTCGCGCGCCATGCGATCAATATTGGGGGTATCAATCCCCGTGACCTTGCTGAGCATCGGGTGCCCTACCCGGCCGTAGGCCGCGTCATCCCACATAAAGTAAATGATGTTGGGCTTCTTGCCGGTTTTGGCCTCGAGGGCGTCCAGCTTTGCGCGCAGGTCTTTGTCTTCCTGCATCCACTGATCTTCATATTGCGCCTTGGTCTTGGCAAATTCGGCGTCGTGGACAATGTCACGGGCGCTTACCGCCCCCGCAGAAAAGACGAGCGACGATAGCAGCAGCCACCATTGAGGAGAAATCTTGAGCATTGCGGCCTCCAATAACTGGACAAAAGACGATCACCCAGGATCCATACCACTTAATCTGATGATCACTACCCCAGGGATCCTCCATCCTATCAGCGACGGCAGCTTGATGGTTATCGAAAAAGCGAATACCCTTTGCCCATGTTGCAGTTGACACATAGAATCCACTTTCCGTCACTGGAAGCCGTTAGCGACTACCCCCATCAATGGCAGATCGAATTGCGCGCCCTGAAACCGGGTGGCAAAGGCCTGCTATTGCAGGAGACTGTACTGGAATCGCTGGCACTGCGCGCCGGCACCTTTTCAGGGCCCACGATACAGCGGGGCGAGGCTCCCGCGGGTATGCGCACTTTCTCGTTGCTCTGCAGCGAACCGGATCGGCACTACTTCAGAGGGCGATCAGTGGGCCGGGACGACCTCATCGTGTTCGGTGAAGACAATGAGTTGGAAGCCAGTTCCAACTCGCCGATCAGCATTTGCAATATCTCCATAGACACAGACTTCCTGGCGGCCGCTGCCGAGCGTTGGGGCACAGATCTCGCGCTGAACGCCTCGCCCGTCAGAAGCATGGGTTCAGGGGCAAGGCTGGCCCTGGAACGTGCTGTCAACAATGCAGCGAGGGTCCAGCGGCATCCAGCCCTGCTGCCGGGTGCGAAGGAACAGGCAGTTCAGGACGAAATAGTCCAGTGCCTGCTGGAAGTGCTCTGCGGCGGAGGGGATGCGCTGTCACCCCCCCTCAATAGCTACCGAACCGTAAGAAAGGCGCTGGATTTCATTCGCCAGAACAGCCATCGGCCGATCAGTCTGCCAGAACTCTCCTCGGAGTTGGGCGTCTCCGCTCGGGCACTGCAGTTGCAATTCAAAAAGCATCTGAATGCCTCACCCAAAAAGGTGATTACCCAGTTTCGCCTCTCATCCCTCAGACGCGCCCTGAGGTCCCGGGCGGGTGAACATACATCGGTGTCTGACCTCGCGTTCGAGTACGGATTCTTCCACCTCAGCCAACTTGCGCAGGACTATTTCAAGGCCTTCGACGAACTGCCCTCGCAAACCCTAAGACACAGCCACCGGTGCTTTATCGCGCAAGCTTGATTTCGCAGATATCAACGATGCCGGTGTCGTGAAAGCTTTTTGCTTCCTCCAAAATGGCGTCGATGGCTTCCGGTCGGCGCGCACCTGTTCGTCACCTCCCATCAGCGCGGGAAGCTGTAAGCCGCTCTCCATTGCAACCATTCGCTTCACCTATCTCCTTTAGTTGATACCTTAGGATACGAGTTTTGGCTTGCCCGGGGCCAATTGTGCACGCTTTATGCGAGGGCACCCAGGCTGATGCCAACCAGGGTTTTATGCCTACCGATCCCGTGGTTCATGCCGCACCACCCGCCCGGTTGTACTTGCTAAACCTGTAATGGGCGCGTTAGCGGATTTAATGGGCGGGGCACGGTGGTTGGTGTCGCGGTGGATTGCGTTAGGCAATCCAGCCAACGGGCTGGGGCGATGGTCCCATTGATGGCAGCGGTGGAAAACCGTATGGTAGCCCTATGATATTTGTTGAATTGGCAATTTTGTTGGCATGCATCGTCCTTGGCGCCCGACTCGGTGGCATAGCCCTGGGCACCGTGTCGGGTATCGGCCTGCTGGTTTTCGTGGTGGGCTTCAGCATGCCCCCAGGTCAGCCGCCGACGCTTGTACTGGGCATGATTCTGGCGGTTATTACCGCGTTGTCGATGATGGAAGCCGCAGGCGGGCTGGACTTCCTGGTGGAAACAGCAGAAAAGCTTTTACGCCGCCACCCGGCGCGCATTACCTTTATTGCGCCGTTTGTCACCTACCTGCTGATCTTTGCCGCCGGAACCCAGCATGTGATCTACTCCCTCCTGCCGGTCATTGCCGAGGTTTCCCGCAAGGCTGGCGTACGACCGGAGCGCCCCCTGTCGATGAGTGTGATTGCCGCCCAGCATGGCCTGATCGCCTCACCCGTATCCGCCGCGAGTGTAGCCCTGGTGGCGTCACTGGCGAATCTCGATGTGGGCCTGGCCGACATCATGATGGTGACCATACCCGCGACGCTGATTGGTGTTTGTGCCGGCACCCTTGCAGTGGCCTGGAGAGGAGTGCCACTGGACCAGGACCCGGAATACCAGCGCCGCCTGGAAGAGGGCATCGTCGCCCAGGCGCAGCAGTCGGCGCCGCTGGAAGGGGTTGCGCGGCGCCGGGCGATCAGGTCATGCGCGGTATTCCTGGGAGCGGTGGGCCTGGTGGTTTTACTGGGCCTGTTTCCTGACCTGAGGCCGGCTTATGACATGACTATCGCGGGCGAAACACAGACAATGACGGCGGAGATGGGCCCGTTAATCATGATTATCATGCTGGCGGCAGCCGGCGTTATCACCCTGGCCTGCAAAGCCAGCCCCGGGGCTGCCATCAATGGCGGGCTGATACGCAGCGGGCTGGTTGCCATCATTTCGATTCTGGGCGTGTCGTGGCTGGGGTCTTCCTTTTTCACTGCGAATGAGGCGACCATCGTGCACGCCATATCCTCCGCCATAGCGGCCTATCCTTGGCTTTTTGCGCTGGGGCTTTTTATCCTGTCGATCCTCCTGTTCAGCCAGGCGGCCACAATCGTTATTCTGGCCCCGGTTGGCGTAGCCCTGGGCATGCCCGCCCACCTGCTGGTGGGG
The DNA here is from genome assembly GCA_963751595.1 of uncultured Gammaproteobacteria bacterium. Lineage (GTDB taxonomy): Bacteria > Pseudomonadota > Gammaproteobacteria > Pseudomonadales > JAHEGP01 > JAHEGP01. The sequence continues at coordinate 111,047 of CAVVVC010000012.1, read as the reverse complement.
GTTTATCCAGCCGTCAATGGGAATTTCTTTCTGCCTACTTACGGCACCGTACTGGCCGCGGTATCTTTTGACCAGACGGGGAGCACCCGTATCGGCAAGTACCTGTTGAACCACAGCTTTATGTTGCCCGGCCTGGTGACGACCATCGTCGCCACCGCCGCTGGCCTGCTGCTCGCAAGCGCATTATTGTCCTGATCATACCGAGGTGTCGCTCATGAAAAAATCTATCTCACTGGCAACTACCGTTCTCTGTCTGGCCATGGCGGTCGCAGAGGTGCGTGCCCAGGCCGCCCCCGCGGTGCCGACCGGCCCGATAGATGTTCGCATTGAACATGATCTGCTGGGAGAAAAGGCGATACCTGCTGGTGCCCTCTACGGCATCCAGACTGCGCGCGCCATGGAGAATTTCGTCATCTCCGGCAGAACGCTGGAAGACTACCCGGAACTGATCAACGGCCTGGCGCAGACCAAAATGGCAGCCGCAATGGCGAACACCGATGTCGGCAAGATGAAGAAAGAAACCCGGGACGCCATCCTGCAGGCGGGCCAGGCCATCCTCGAGGGTAAGTACCATGATCAGTTTCGGGTAGATCCCTACCAGGGGGGCGCAGGCACTTCCACCAATATGAATGCCAACGAGGTGATGGCCAATGCCGCCTTGCTGGAGACAGGACATAAGCTCGGGGAATACACCATTGTCGATCCCCACGACGACCTCAATATGTCGCAGTCAACCAACGACGCCTACCCCACTGCGCTCAAGGTCGCCATGACCGCCAATAACGATATCCTGGTGGCGCAGATTGAGCTGTTGGCGGAGGCACTCCACAACAAGGGCAATGAGTTTATTGATTTGCTGAAGATGGGACGCACGGAAATGCAGGATGCTGTGCCCATGACGCTGGGGCAGGAGTTTCATGCCATGGCCAATGCCCTGGAGCTGGAAATACCGTATCTACGTGCTTCGGAAAGGGGCCTGTTCAGTATCAATATGGGGGGCACCGCGATAGGAACGGGCCTCAATGCACCCGCCGGTTACGCCGAGAAAACCGCGAAGCACCTGTCGGACTTGACGGGCAAGCCTTTTGAGAAAGCCGAAGACCTGATTGCGGCAACCTGGGACCAGCAGGCTTTTCTGGCTCAGTCTGGTGGGCTGCGCAGCCTTGCCGTCAAACTGTCCAAGATCGCGAGCGACCTGATACTGTTATCTTCCGGTCCCAGGGCCGGGCTGGGGGAGATCAACTTACCCGCCGTTCAACCCGGTTCCTCTATCATGCCGGGCAAGGTCAATCCGGTGATGGCAGAACTGGTTAACTTGGTGTCTTTTCGAGTACTGGGTAATGACCTGTCAGTAGCCCTGGCGGCGCGCAACGGGCAATTACAACTTAACGCTTACGAGCCCCTGGAAGCTATCGCGGTGCTTGATTCACAGCGGCTGCTCAGCAATACCATGAAGGCTTTTCGAACCCAGTGCGTAGACGGCATTACCGCCAATACGGAGACGCTGGAGGCTGACATCGAACGCACCGTGGGCATCGTGACGGCGCTGAATCCGGTGATAGGCTACGAGAAGGCAACTGAACTCGCCGCCGAAGCCTACCGCAGCAACAAGGGTATTCTGCAGGTAATCCGCGAGCAGAATATTTTGACCGAGCAGCAAATAAAAGACATTCTGGATCCCGCTGCGCTGACCGGTCTCGACAAAAAACAATATCAGCAATAACACCATCCCAAGTCAGGAGAGCGCTGTGAAACCATCAAAATTACTGTTTCGAATGTTTTTTCTATTCACGCTGCTGTGCAATGCCGCTAGCGCTGAAGACAAGGCGAACATTGTCATCCTCGCCACCGGCGGCACCATTGCCGGATCCGCCGCCACACAGACCCAGGCCGGTTATACCTCCGGCCAGGTCGGTGTCGACATCCTGCTGGACGCTGTACCGCAGATCAATGATCTTGCCGCGGTAACAGGAGAGCAGATAGCCAATGTCGGCAGCCAGGATATGTCGGACCAGATCTGGTTGAAACTGGCCCAAAGGCTCAACACGCTGCTGGCCCAGTCTGATGTAGACGGTGTGGTCATCACCCATGGCACCGACACTATCGAGGAGACCGCCTATTTCCTCAGCCTGACGGTCAAGAGCGACAAGCCCGTGGTGATGACCGCCGCCATGCGGCCCTCCACCGCCCTTTCGGCGGATGGCCCGCTCAACATCTTCAACGCGGTAGCGGTGGCGGCTGATCCGGCTGCGCGAGGCCTGGGTGTGCTGGTACTGGCCAATGACGACATCCACGGGGCTCGGGCCCTGACCAAGACCAGCACCACCGACGTCCAGACTTTCAGGTCGCCGGAAAAAGGCCTCATTGGCGTCACCCTGTATGGAGACAACACGTTTTTTCGTGGGCCTTATCGACGCTTCGGTAAAGACAGTGAGTTCTCGGTGGCGGATGTCGAGAGCTTGCCCCGGGTGGATGTGCTGTACATTACTGCCGATGTTTCCCCCGACCTGATTTCCAGTGCGGTAGCCAATGGCGCCAAGGGGCTGGTTACGGCCGGTGTGGGCAATGGCAATATGACGGCCGCGGCGCTGGAGGAAGTAGAAAAGGCCGTGAAAAGCGGCGTGGTGGTGGTGCGTTCAAGCCGCGTCCCCAGCGGTTCAGTGGGGCGGAATGTCGAAGTTAATGACGATGAGGCCGGTACTGTTGCATCGGGGGAACTCAACCCCGCGAAAGCGCGGGTTCTGTTGAAGCTGGCCCTGCTGAAAACGTCGGATGCGGGCAAGATTCAACAGTACTTCGACCAGTACTGAATCCGAAGCGGGTACCCCAGGGCGATTGTTCCCGGGAATCGCCCCGGATAATTGCCGAGCAGCACTCGGCGGAGAGGACGCGGAGTGCCCCCTCCATTGTGGGGTTTTACTCTCCTCCACCCCGGTGTCCTCGTGCGTCCACCCCGACCTCAACTTTCGCCCGCTTTTAAACAGGAGATCGAGGCCTTTCTTGATGGCGGCAAGGTTCTGTGATAATTCCCCTCCAGTCCGCTTGTGCTCAGTGCGAAGAAAGAATGGCAGAAAGCGCTACGGCTCTCTGGCATCCTGCAGAATACGGATGATCCGCTACGGGCAGTCCGGTGGGAAGGTCCAGTAGCGCAGGCCGTGCTCATTGGTATTTTCAACCAGCCCCCGCTGTTCCGGGTTGGCGTTGAACATGAACTGGACCAGCACGTCGCTGCTGAGCCACGGGTGGCTGTACCAGAAGGAGTGCGAACCGGGCTCCAGACCTGCCACGGTTTCGTTGTCCACCACGATGAGTCCAGTGCAGTTTCAAGACTCGCATCCCTGATCCACTGCAGCGCTTCCTCGTCGAGGTTATCCTGGCTGGACCTGCCGGCCCTTAAGCCCCGGTGATGCCGCTGGGCATGGCGGAGCACCGAGTCGTTGGGATTGATGGATAAGGTCACGCCTCGGGGCGGATGATGGTAGGCCTGCAGGTGTTCCACGAATTGGTCCGTACCCACGTCGGGAGCGGCATAGTAGATTTCCCCCAGGCGCAGTTTGTCGCGCCGCTCTCCCGTATACTCCTTAGCCAGCAGGGCCAGGGCCGGGCTCACGATCATCGCCCCCGCACTGTAGGCGAGGATATTGATATGCTCGGCGGTGGTCTGTTCGTTCAGCAGGGAGATCAGTCGCTTGAAGGCCAGCACCGACTTTCCGGCCTGGCGGACGTCCCTGCGGTAGCGCAGGATGTGTTCGCCTGTGGGCCAAAAGAAGCCCAGGACCAGGGAGTTGCGCCCGGTAAAGTGGTGATACTGGGCCGCCTGGGCCGCAGCCCGGTAGACGCTGGGATTGGCCCCGTGGACATAGACCATGATGCCCTTGTCGAGCCGGCCAGCCAGGGAGCGGTTGATGTCGTCCGCCAGGACGGCAAGCTCTGGCGGCAGCGGCTGGTCATCCTCTTCGATGGGAAGCACCAGCAGTTCCTCGATCTGCTCCAGATACAGTTGCGGGCCAGCCTGCCCCTGTGCGGCCGTCGACAGTTCGATGATCTCGTCCCAGCCCTCGCTCTCCTCGCCGATATCGATCTGGGCAAAGCCCAGCCGAAGCATTTCACCTGGACGCTTGCTGTACTCTCGCTTTTTTTCCTCTCCCGTGGGTCTGCGGTTGGTGGCGTAGAGAATCCTGACCCTGGTGTCCTGTTCCAGATCGGGGTTGACACTGAAGGGGTCTAACTCTCCCTTGCCCATCACCGCCGGGGTTGGCATCAGGTAGACTTTGGGCTGACCCCCGACACAGCCGGTGATCAGGCCCAGCAGCAGGACCAAAGGCAGAATTTGAATTTCTCTGTTCGAGTGGCCCATGGATTCACCTATTGCACAGAAAAGCAGGATGCTGCCCGCCATTCTACTCAATGTCTAGAGATCATCCAGAATCGCGAGGGAGGTGCAACTTGAAGAGATTGGTAGAGATCGTAATTTAGACAGTCGAACATTGATATCGATGACTCCCTCCAGTCTCAAAATGTCTAGCCAGGACGTCAAGCTGGCGCGGCCACTGGACTGCTTGGCCGTCGCCGCCCACGCTGAGCGTCCCGGTGTCGCGGTATTGATTGATCGCTCGGACCCCGCTATCCTCGATACCAGAATCGCAAGGAAAAATGAAAAATGAAAAATGACGAACTGGTCCGAAAGAAGTCCGGGGAGTACTGGTCAAAAGTAACCAAGAAGGCGAGGACAGAGACCCGGAAAAGCTGGGGTCATTCCAAGGTAATCCATGAATTCCTTGTTAAAAAAATTCTCCCTAATGGCAGCGCTGGGTCGCCGATCATCGCATTATTTCAACGTTATAAAGAGCTGTACGGTACCGTTAAATTTGATCATGCCATTTCTATTGGCTGTGGCAATGCCAGTCGTGAACTGTCTTTGATGGAGCGCGGCCTGGTTGACACGTTTGATTTTTATGAGGTAAGTGCTGAACGTTTGAAACAAATCGAAAACTCGGCAGCAGAGAAGGGGCTCAGCGATCGGGTAACACTGAATTCAGATGATGCCCTAGCGAAGTCGGTGAAAGAAAAATATGACTTGGTATTTTGGTGCCATTCGCTCCATCATATGCTCGACACCAAAGCGGCCGTGAATTGGTCCCGCGATGCGATGGTTCAAGGTGGCGCCTTAATTATGTACGATTTTGTTGGGGCCTCGCGTTTTCAGTGGAGTGATCAGGCGCTGCAATACGCTTCTGCAGCCAGGTGTTTGCTGCCGCAAAAGTACCTGCAAAATACAGACAAACCGGGTCATCTTTTCCCTACCAGCGTCAAGAGGCCTTCAGAACGAAAACTTATCGCACGGGATCCCACGGAAGCTGCTGACAGCGATAATATATTGGGAGCATTGGAAGAAACATTCGATAGTCTCGAGATAGTGCCTCTCGGAGGCATTATTTATCACTTGGGGTTGAATGAGCTGTTTACCAACATACTCAACGATCCTGAGCACCATGATCTTCTGGCAGCACTTTTGCAACTGGATGCAGCGATCGCAAAGCGTGGTTTGAATAACTTCGCCGCTGCTTTCGCCAAAAAATAGGCAATTTGAACCTTGAGCGGTAGCGGCAGCGAAACTTTGCAAGTCAGCTTTCCTGCTGATTTATCGCTGCACGCCAGCGCGGCGGCCGGGGCAAAGCAGCGCCACAGGCTGGGCCGGCCGGGCGGCGTTACGCTCTGTCGCTACGTCAATCTACCTGGGAGAGCTGGCTGGACAAGACGCTGTCCGAGCGCCATGAGTCGATCCTGAATCCGTAGTTTGAATGGCGGGATAAGCTCTCGCAATCCATCAAACATCACACAGTGTGCCACTGCTCAATGTCGTGGCGCTTTGCGTCCAGGTTTCCGGACCAAAGGCAAGCTATTGCTGCCCAAGTAAGACGCTGAAAAAGCCCCGGGTGCACCGTAAGCACCCGGCCAACGACTGTATTGCCCAAACCCGGCCTATGTGCCGGGTTTTAAAAACATCGGCAGCAGGGCGCGCCGTTCATCATCTGATGTTGCCAGGGGATAGCGCTCGAACAGCGCATTGAGGTAGGCCTTTGGTTACCAGTCATTCGCCTTGGCTGTTCATGCCGAACCCAGAACTATGCCGAATAGGCTTTGTTGGTTGCGCAAACAGGCCGACACCACACTATATTCGTCCTTTTTACCGGTGTTGTCGATTCGGCATAGTCTGTGATTGATTACAGCCCATTCAGAAACGTCAGCAGTTTATCGCCGGGATGATAACGGGCGATTCGGCCATGACCTAATGGATCGACTTTTGCCAGCAGCTTGCCACCACGCTCCGCGACGAGAAAATAAGGGCTGCGGGGATATACGAGATGCAAATCCCGCCGCTGCGCATAATCCAGTAGAACCTGCTGGGTACTAGGGTGAATTGTCACCAGGCGTGACTTGCCGAATTTGGTACCCCGGATCGTGAGGATACCCTCTTCAAGGTCTGTGTCGTCCCGCTTCAGCGCCAGTGCTTCGCTGATCCGCAGGCCCGTGACCGCCAGTAGTCCAAACAAACAATGGTATGTCCATCGTCGAAGACCGCGCTTGGGGGGCAGAGCCAATGCGGCTGCCAGTAGTGCTTGTATTTCTGTGTCTGAGTAGAGATATGGGTGAGTTCGCCCAGAACGGGGGGTGAGTCCTGCCGGAGGAATCTCCGTATGCGGTTCGGTATTGTGCAGATGCCGGGCAAAGCCGCGCACGTCCGTTAGAAGGATGGCCCAACTGGCGTGCTTCCCGGGCGATTGTGTCGCCCATTCGAGAGCCAGTTTGGTCGTGATAACAGTGCTCTCTCGCCGTTCCATAAACAGGATGAAGTTCGTGAGGGTGCGCTCCTGATGTACATACTTGTATCCCAGGCCTCGCTGTAATGCGAGGTAGTCTCGCAGCGCTGTCCGTAAGGTGCTCATTGAACACCTCCCGGCCACGGGAGCCCGAGTTTACGAAGAGAGCCGATATCCACCTTGGCATAAAGACGGGTCGTGTCGTGACTCTGGTGGCGAAGAACCTGACCAATCTCCGTCAGGGACGCACCTGCACCTAACAGCTGAGTTGCGAGGCTGTAGCGAAAGATATGGGAACCTTTACGATGAACATCCAATCCAGCCCGCTCCAGCGCGGAGACGGCGATCATCGAGACACTACTTGATGCCGCGAATCCCTGGTGCGGCGCCAGCGAACGGATAAATACTCGCCGACTGTCGGTAGTCCACCGCCCGTGCTGCAGGTAGTCAGCCAGCGCGGCACCCACCTCGGACGAGAAGGGCATAGCTGCGATTTGACGCCCCTTGCCCCGGACAGTCAGGAGTCCCGAACGCCAGTCGATGTCTTCCAGCGCCAGCGTGGTAACCTCGTTGGCCCTCAACCCGAGGCGGGCCAGCAAAAGCAGCACTGCATAGTCTCGCCTCCCAATCGCGTTTGTCCGGTCACAGTTATCGAGCACAAGCTGGACCTGGGAAGGTGAAAGATACTCAGGCAACGGCGCAAATCGCCAGCTCCGCACGCTGGGAACAGCCGCGGCGAGATCGGCAACGATATATCCCTTGTACAATAGATAGCGGGTGAATGCGCGTAGTGTCCAGCACATGGATTTTGCTGTTCGGGGGCTCTGGTCATGAGCGTGGTCGGCGATAAAGCGGACAATGTCTGTCGCGGAAAGCCCCGAAATGCTTACAGTTCCCTTGCTACAGTATTCCTGTAGAAACTTCCGAAGTGGAGGACGATGTCGAATCATCGTTGTTCGAGAAAGTCCGCAATCCCGTAACAGGTAACGCTCAAAGTCCTGCTCGATTTGCTCAAGCGGTTTTGGAGGGATGGGTATTGGTGGAGCGATGACATCAAGCTGTCGAAGCAATTCGAGAAGCCGGAAAAGTGCAGGCCGGTCGCTGCAAAACGGCCGTTGGCATTGCGCTCGGAAACCAAGATACTGAGCCACGAGACTCTCGTCCACGTCACAAATATCAAAATGTCTGCGGACCAGCCACTGACTGAAATCACCCACGATTCGAATACAGCGGGCCCCACTCTGATAGCAATGCCCCTCCCTCAGCAGTTGTGCTGCATAAAGATCAACGTAATCCCCAAGTGGGCCTTCGTGCAGTCGTCGAAGTACCTTGGTCAACTTAAAGTATGCATTGACGGTCATGTCCTCTACTCCTCATCGAATGACGGGAGAGAGATCAGACTATGCCGAGTACGCCGATGGCAAGGTGGGGAAGATCAGGAGTCAATGCGGGCCTATTCGGCATAGTTCTGGGTTCGGCATGAACAGCCCTATGCCGAATTCGGCATAGGGCTGTCTCCACCAGGGAATAAAGTAGCGCGCTGGCATTTGCGCCACGCGCGCTACCAGCGAATAGCCAATTGCGACGTCCGAGTGTGAAGGGTCGAATCGCCCTTTCCGTGGGGTTGTTGTCCAGCGGAATGACAGGACCTAATTACCCATGAGCCTCAGCCAACGTTAGCAACCTATATGGCATCGGCGGAGTCCTGATTGCCACGCTGGTAAGTCGAGCCAGCAGGTTCTCCAGACTGAAGCGACGATTGAATCGACAGCAGAAATCAGCAAGATAACGGGGAAGATGTTTATGGTTGCCTCCCACGCTATGGTGCGTACCTGTTATCGCATTTTTTACGGTGCCGATCATGGTGTTAACCCATGCGAACTCTTCTTTGGTGACGCTTTTAGCCCGAAAATCTCACCGATAGAATTGAAATAGGCCTTTCTTTGTTGCATAAAGTGAGTGCGAACAACACTTTACGAGCGAACAGAAGAGAAGGCCCATGTGTACCGCGAATCAACTGGAATTTCACGCACTGGGTCGCCGCGATGTGGTGGGTTGTTTTGACGGCGGCAGGATCACTTCCGACGGTGGTGGACTGCTGCTGCGGGAGGTTGATCAGCGGATAGGTCTGCTGGAGCGGATGGCCCGCTGCTTCACCGATTACCGCAACCCCAACAGTATCGAGCACAGCGCTCATTCTCTGGTCGCGCAGCGGGTCTATGGCCTGGCCCTGGGCTATGAGGATCTCAACGATCATGATGTGCTTCGTGCCGATAGTGCGTTGGCGTTGCTGGTCGGCAAACCCGATTTGACCGGTGAACACCGCGAACGGGAGCAGGATCGCGGCAATCCGCTGGCCGGTTCCAGCACACTCAATCGATTGGAACTCAGCGACCCGGCCTCGGCGGCGGGGCACCGCTACAAGAAGGTCGCAGCGGACGCGGCGGCACTGGATCGGCTGCTGGTGAATGTGTTTGTCGAGTCCTACGAGAAGCCACCACGGGAGATCTGGCTGGACCTGGATGCCACCGACGATCCACTCCATGGCCACCAGGAAGGCCGGTTCTTTCACGGCTATTACAAATGCTACTGCTACATGCCGCTCTACATTTTCTGTGGTGAGCATCTGCTGTGTGCCCGACTACGCCCCTCGAATCGAGACGGTGCCCTTGGTAGCGTGGAGGAACTGCAACGCATCGTGGCCCAGATTCGCGAACACTGGCCGAAGACCCGGATCATCATCCGCGGCGATTCCGGTTTTTGCCGGGACACGATCATGGCCTGGTGCGAAGACAACAAAGTGAGCTATGTGCTGGGCTTGGGCCGTAATCAGCGACTGAACCGTGCGCTGGGTCAGCAGATGCATCTGGCAAAGTTGGAACACGAACGCACTGGCAAGGCGGCACGCCGGTTCCGCGACTTCCGTTACCGGACCCGTAAAAGCTGGTCCCGCGAGCGGCGGGTGGTGGGGAAGGCAGAGTATCTCCCCAACAAGGCAAACCCGCGGTTTGTCGTCACCAATCTCCCCCTGCGGCGGGCCGGTGCCAAGCGCCTATATGAAAAGCTTTACTGTGCGCGCGGTGAGACCTCGCCGGCCACATGGAAAACCGCATAAAGGAACAACCAGGTCTTCCCGGACAGCATGATGACGGTAGCCGCCATAGATCGACTGATCCACCACGCGACAATTATCGAACTTGAGGGGGAAAGCTATCGAAAACAGCACCAGTTAAGAAAGTCGAAAACCAGCAAACAGTAAAGCACCTAACCGGCCATCATAGTTGTCGCGAACCGGACAAGATAGTTGACGTCAGACAAGTAAATCCCGCTTTCCTGATCACATGGGTGGAGAGCACCCGTTGGACGATGGCCAGCACCTTGCCCATGAGCTCGGGGTAACTGGCCAGTAAGAATCGAAGCTGGAATGGAAAGCTCAACACCCACTGGCGGACAGGCTGGTGAGGTAGGACATCATCGACAAGCAACGCAGCACTTTCAGCCATACGCCTGGCACCACAGCTAGGGCAGATCCCGCGCCTTTTACAACTGAAAGCCACCAGCTGGAGCATCGACGCAAAAATGGTAGGGTGAGGAGGAGTCCATCCCATTGGTTACGATTGTGCCACCAAGCACGGGAAGCCAGCCCTGGTTAAAAGTGCAGGCCTGGGCGAGATTGTCGAGCAAGAAGCACGCGGCGGCAACCTCTACCCACTTGCCGAGGCGACCGGTTCAGACTAGTCACGGGAGCATTCTCCGTCAGACTGAAAATGCCTTGCGCCGTCGCCTGGGCCAATCCCACCTTCCCATTCACGCGGGCAGAGAGCAGCCGTGAACTGCGCTTGATTTTCTATCAGTACTACGCCCCCAACCGAGGTAATCCATCGCTGAGGGCGTGCAAGAAAAGCTGGTTTCGTGGCTTAATGCCTAATCGGCGTAACACAGGTGGGATAGCTGGATTACCATGTCTTTTTGTATGTTGGCCATCCAGGAATTGGCATTTCTATGAATGGTAGCCAAGCCGTCCCCCCCTCTGCTTGTATCTCGGGTTAACGCTGCTCTTGTAGTTAATATCAAATACTTGCGCCACCATCTCATCGGGATTATCAGAGGTAATTACCCAACCGCGCCCAATTAGACCAGCGGTAATACCCTACTTCAACCTGGTATCGGGCAACTCGCAACCCCACTCTACCTTGGGAGGACCTATCAGAGCAGCGCCATGGGAATTGGAAGCAATACCCGACAGCGCGTCCAGTCCGACTTCCATCAAAATTACCCCGCGATTTATCATATCTATCCCCCTCGAAATGCGTATCTTCGAGAAATGATGGCCAAAATTCAAACAAGTTGAAGCCGGAAAGCGCAACTGAAAGCCACACATGCAGCGGACCGTAGGTACGGCGTGCAGTGACAGAATTTCACCACGGCGTTGGGCTGGCTAGCCCTACCATTTACCCATATACGGAAGCTGGACATATAAGTATGACTAGTGCATGCTTATCGCATGATCACACAAAACCAAATCAAGCGGACGCTATCAACGCCCGCGAACATAGAAACTATCAGGCAGCTGCTGGCAAACGAAGACATTCGCCATCGAACGGATGTAGCAATACGCGCTTGCAAACAGTTTAACTTTACTGATGCTCGCGGCCAACTCCAGGTCAGCAGTTGCGCGAAGGCGTTGCGGGAGCTGGAAAAAGCAGGGCACATCATCCTGCCTGGCGTTCAGAAAAAACGCGCGAAGAAGTCGCCTAGACGTTTATCGCAAGCTGTTTGCCTGCCTGTTGAACTCCCCGATACGGTGGGAGATATTCAGGAATTAAGACTGTTGCTGGTACGAACAGATGAAGACAAGCGCATATGGAATGAGTTGATGCTGAGGGAGCATCCGTTGGGGGACGGTCCGCTGGTTGGCCGGCAATTGCGCTACTTGATTGGCTCCCGGCACGGCTGGCTGGGAGGCTTTGGTTTTGCCGCCGCCGCTTTGCAACTGGCCGATCGAGACAAGTGGATCGGGTGGGATAAGGAACAACAGCAAGTGCACTTGCATCGAGTGATCGGGATGAGTCGCTTTCTGATCCGGCCCAGTGTGAACTGCCACAATCTAGCGTCGAAGGTTTTAAGCATGAGCCTGGCTCGCCTGGCGGTTGATTTTGAACAGCACTATCAATACAGGCCCTATTTGGTTGAGAGTTTTGTGGACACAGAGCATTATTCAGGCACCTGCTATCGGGCGGCCAACTGGATTGAAATAGGACAAACAAAAGGGCGTGGCAGACAGGATCGACTGAGCCAATCGGCACTCAGTCGCAAGGCCATTTATGTCTACCCGCTGCAAAGCGAGTTCAGGAAACACCTGGGGTTATCGCCAAACGCAGGATTAGGCGCATTGGACATGACGGATGGCCTGGATGCAGAGCATTGGGCTAAACATGAGTTTGGTGGGGCGCCATTGGGCGATAAGCGCTTAAGTAAAAGACTGGTCAGTGCCGCTCAGATCAAGGCCGAGGATCCAAGTCGCGCCTTTTGTGGCGTTGCCAAGGGCGATTGGGCGGCCACGAAAGCCTACTATCGGATGATCGACCAACCGGAAACGTCGGCGATGACCATGCCCAATATATTGGCCCCCCATCGTCAGCGAACGGCGCGACGTATGATGGGTCAAAATGTGGTGCTGTGTATACAGGATGGTAGCGAACTGAATTACACCAACCTGGATAGCTGCAAGGGTTTGGGGGAACTCAAAGCCAACCAGACCAGCGCCAAGACCCGCGGACTGAACTTGCATTCGACGTTTGCGGTGGCAACGAATGGACTGCCTCTGGGCATTGTCAAAGCACAATGCCAGGCTCCAAAAGCCAGGTCAGTCGATGATAAACGCAAACCATCACAGATCCCGATCGAGGAAAAAAAGACCTTTGTCTGGATCGAGCATCATCGCGACCTGGTGGAACTGGCGGACACTATGCCACAGACGAAGCTGGTTGATGTGTGTGATCGGGAAGCTGATTTTTTTGAGTTCTTTGATGAGCAACGTAAAAACCCCTGTGTTGATATTCTGATCCGAGCCCAGCATGATCGCAACATCAAGAAAGAACCTTTCAAATTATTTGCCGCCGTTCGTCAGTCCCCCCAGCAAGGCCGGATCCAGGTTCCGATCCCAAAGCAGAGCGCCCGAACGAAGAAAAGCAAGCAAAAAGCCCGTGCGGCTCGGCCAAAACGAATGGCGGACCTCGCATTGCGTCACCTGCAGATCCAACTGCCTGCACCCAAAGAGTATGCCGATAGAGCACCCGTGACGGTCGAATTAATTCATGCCGTGGAGGAAAACCCGCCAGCGAACACCGAGGCTGTGGAGTGGTTTTTGCTAACGACGCTAACCATCGGTTGCGCGGCGGATATTGAAAAATGTCTACGCTGGTATATATTGCGCTGGCGCATCGAAGACTGGCACCGCGTACTGAAATCGGGCTGTTCTATTGACAAAATTGCCCATGAGACCGCAGAACGTCTGCGTCGAGCCATCGCCATTAATCTGGTCATTGGTTGGCGAATTATGTTGATGACGCTCCTTGGCAGAGAAACACCAGGGCTTCCCGCTGAGGTGATGTTCACTAACATTGAATTACGAACCCTGCGCGCCTACGCTAAAAAAAGGCTTGAAGTCTCCAGCGCTACTCGGCGACGCAGTGCTTCTAGTCGCCGCAATAGGAGGCTATCTGGGTCGAAAAAATGATCCGCCTCCGGGGCACCAATTACTATGGCTGGGCTATACCGCTTTTCAGCATATGAGTGCCGGGTATTCATTGATCGACGATGGGTGATATTGTCTTGTTGGGGTTTATGGGTAAATGGTAGGGCTAGACTGCATCCGGTGCTGGTTCAGCGGGTTCGAGATCGCCCTCCGTCATGCTCTCTGGAATACTCCTGGCCAGTTCATCGATCTCTTTGAGGTAGCGATCGTGTTCCGGTGAACCGGTAGCCGCGTAATTGTAATTTTTGAAAAGTCCGGTCAAGCGGGTGAAATAGTCCCGCGCATCTTTTTTGCTCTCGAAAGAGTAGCTTCTTTCAGTGAGGTGATACACCTTGTTGAAGCTCAGCTTCTGCCGTTCGATGGGAGCCGACGAATCCACGTCGTCGAAGGCATCCTGTTGCAGGTAGACCATATCGACGAAAAGGGATTTCTGGTAGGTAATGAAATCCTCCATGCTCACCCCTTCCTCGCCGGTCACCTGCATCATCTGGTTGACCGCATCTCCACGCTGGAGCAACTCCTGGGTGGTATCGACCCGCCCGGTCCATCCCTGCTCGACGTTGTCGTCATACCAGCTCGATAATTGCTTGCGGTAGCGGGACCAGGACATCAGCGGGTCCACGGCCGGATAGAAGCGTTTGTACGCGCGATCGGCGCTGAGGCCCAGGAAGCACTTGACCGTGCTCAGAGTCGACTGGGTAACGGGTTCCTCAAAGTTGCCCCCCGCCGGCGAGACCGTGCCGATCATCGTCAGGCTGCCCTGACTGTCATCGTTGGTTCGCATGACACCAGCACGCTCGTAAACGCTCTTGATGGACGAATCCAGGTAAGCGGGGAAGGCTTCCTCCCCCGGTATTTCTTCGAGGCGGCCCGAGGTCTCTCGCATGGCCTGCGCCCAACGCGAGGTGGAGTCGGCGATCAGCAACACGTTAAAGCCCATCTGGCGATAGTATTCACCCAGGGTAATACCGGTGTAGATGGAAGCCTCTCGGCCGCCACCGGCATGGATGAGGTGTTGCAGATGATTATGGTGCGGTCCATCAGCGTGCCGCCGCCGGACGGGTCACTCAACTGGGGAAACTCGGTAATGGTTTCGACGACCTCGCCAGCCCGCTCCCCGCAGGCCACCACCAGCACGATGTCGACGTTGGCATAGCGCGAAATGGTGTGCTGCAGCACGGTCTTGCCCGCGCCGAAAGGTCCGGGTATGCAGCCCGTACCGCCCAGTGCGATGGGAAAAAAGGTATCGACCAGGCGTTGGGTTGTGGTCAGCGGCATGGATGGGTACAGCCTTTGTGAAGTCCCTTGCTGGTACATGCGGCCCGGCAGTGCGCGCCGTACCGGCCACTTTTGCACCATGGTCAGGTTGTGCTCCTTGTGATTGCGGTCGGTGACGCGGGCGATGGTAGTATCGATGGTGAAACTGCCGCCCTGTATCCAATTGACCTCGACATCACCCCTGAAGTGGAAAGGGACCATGATCTTGTGCAGGAAACGCCCCTCCTGCACCGTACCCAGGGTATCACCGGCCTTGAGCGTTGCGCCAACCTCCACCGTGGGAACGAAGCGCCATTTGTGGTTCTGGTTGAGGGCGTTTTCGTTCGCGCCGCGGGGGAGAAAATTGCCGAACTCCCTTGCTATTTCCGCCAGCGGATTCTGCAGGCCGTCATAGACCTGGCTGAGCAAGCCCGGACCGAGATCGACCGATAACATCGACCCCGTTTGTTCGACGGGGTCTCCCACCCCCACCCCGGCCGTACTCTCGAATACCTGTGCGTCAGCAGTTCTGCCTTTCACCCTGAGAATTTCGGCTTCGAGCTTCTCCAGGCGGCCGCCGCTGCGGTCGGGAGTCTGCGGACAGACATAGATGACTTCATTCTTAACCAGCGGCCTGCGTTCAGCGCCCTCACCAATGGATTCGATCGTAACAATGTCATCCTGCACGGCGACGACCCTGGCGGTGGCGTTTACTGTGTTTTTTCCCTCATTCGGGGTCTTATTGCTGGCCATCTGACACCTCTAAGTCGAATAGTTTTGCGGCATTGCCCAGACCTTCGTCCATCAGCTCGGCGAAACGCTGGGTGGCCTTTTCGGCGTTGTAGCTGGTCCAGCGGGCAATCAGGTCCCAGCGCAACACGTAGATCACCACGGCTTCGAAATCAAAAAAGTGAAACTGCGACGCCCGCCCCAGCTGGTCCCAGAGGGTGCCCAGCAGCAGGCGCTCCAGGCCCAGCGCGTCCCCTTTTCGCAGCAGTCGGTTGGCGTCGGGCAGCCACTGGAATGCGCTCTCCAGGCGAAAAGCCGGGTCCGACCAATTCGCACGTATGATCGGCAACCAGCGACCGAAACCCCACCGCTCGTGTGGAGCAGGCGAAGGATCGCCGCGCTGGCGCCTGCGCAGTGCGGCCACAACGGTGCGTAATTCGAGCCGTTCCCGGACGATTTGTTGCAGCAGAGGCGATTCGATCAGGGTCAAATTTCGATGGGCGATAGCCAGAGCAGCGTCGTCGTTTTCGGCCTTCTGCAAGAGTCGCCAGCGCACTGCCTCCATGATCAGTCGCAATTGTTCCGCATCTTCAGCATCCAACATGCGCAGCCGGTTTTGCAGTTTGATTCGGCCCAGCGGCGTTTCCCTGGACATGAACAACGACGTGTGATGAGGGAGCGACGTCATCAGCATGGTGTATTGGTCTGGCCCGGACACAATCAATAACTCAACTGATAATGCCTTCGAGCAGGGCTCGAAACCGCGGCTGCAGATGCTGAAGCAACAGCTCGGCGACGGCCCGGTCGGTCATGTCGAGCTCAATTTCACCTTCGTTAAGCTTCAGCCGCAGCCCGCCTTCATCCTCCTCGGAAACGCCAAAGGAGACGCCCTCGCGCACCATGTCGGTGGTTTCAGCCAGAATGAAGTTGCTCAGGGGGCCCTCTTTCAGGTCGTTTATATTGCGCCGCAGGTCATCCACCCCGACGACGTCGTGGGGAAGTATGACCTCCACCTCGCCCTCCTCGCCGACTTCATGGCGGCTGCGCCCAACGAGTTCCAGCACCATCTGTTCAAGTATCTTCTCTTTGCTGACCGTCTCCGACACGAGGCGGCGCACTTTGCCGGCGAACTGCTGTGTGAGTTGCGCCTTGACTGACAGCAGGGCATCGCGCGCAGCGATCAGCATGGCCTCTTCGGCACCCTTCTGACTGCGGCGAGCTTCCTCTCTGGCCCTGCTGGTGATGCGCTCAGCTTCTTCGCGGGCCTGGGAGACCATCCAACTGGCCCGCGTTTCAGCCTCGCTGATGATCCGCTGCGCCTTGCTGCGGCCCTCATCGACGCCCTCATCGCGCAAGCGCTCGATCAGCGCGTCGACGCCCGAGGCGATGGGATGTGGTGTGCTGTCACTGCCCTTGCTCATGGCAAAGCCTCCTTAAGCGCTTGGAATGCCGCCGGCCATGACCAGGGCGAAGACGAAGGCAAATACGGCAAAGCCCTCTACGATGGCTGCCGGCGCCAGGGAAAGACCGAACACTTCAGGTTTCACTTTGGTGGCATTGATGGAGGAAGCTACCAGGCGGCCCTGCCAAATCGCGGACATCAGCAGTGCAAGGCCCACGCCGAGGCCGATGCCAAACAGGCCGGGGGCAGATTCGACCGTGAGTTCCCGGTTCAGGGTGAACATGACCACAATACCATAGATGATCTGGGACGATGGCATTGCCGAGAGGCCGACATAGCGACCGTAGCCGGAGTCGACCTCCAGCATCGCACCAATCGCGGCCTGGCCCGCGATAGCACAACCGATGATACTGCCGACGGCCCCCAGCGCCATTGGCGCGAACAGGCCGAGCCATCCCAGCGCCATTACGAATTCGTTCATTGTTCAGCCTCCTTCCGGGCATAGGTTTTGAAAGGTCGACCTTCTTCGGAAAGGCCCCAGTTGAAAAATTCGATGACGTTGAGGCGCAGCCCGTGGACCACACCGCCCACGATGCACAACACCAGATTGATCAGATGGCCGAAGATCAGGATCAGGATCGCGAACAGCAGCCCCAGCCCCGGCAGCGCATGGTAGACATCGGTGGCAAGGGTGTTGAAGGTCATCGCCATTGAGGCGCTGGCCAGGCCCAGGGCGAACAGGCGCATGTAGCTGAGCACATCACCGAAGGCACGGCTGATATCCGTCAGGTTCTTCAGTCCGTCCACCGCCCGCAGCAGCGCATCCCTGGCACTGTGTACCGGGCGGTCACTGGCAAAGCCGATCAGTGCGACCAGACCCAGTACGATCATGGCGATGCCCAGGCCCTTGAGCAGTCCGGAGGCGGCCGGGTCCCTGCCCAGCCACAGGAACAGCCCGCCTAACACCAGCGCGATCCAGGCCAGGTGCCTGATGCGGGCCGGTCGATTACGTGCGTGCCGGGCTGCCAGTGCATTCGCCAGCGCCACGTGCAGGCAGCCAATCACCACCGACAGGGTAATCATGCTGTTGTAGTTGTTGATATCGAGGACGTGCAGGTGCCCAAGCAAACTGTCATCCGGCGGTGACAGGCCGAAAAAACTGCCGACCAGTACTCCGAAGACGACCGCCGCGCCAAACACGATCGCCAGCAGTGAGCGTATCTGCTGTCCGTTTGGTTTTTCCCCCAGGCGCCGCCAGAACAAAGCCAGGCCGAGGCAGAGCACCAGGGCATAGCCGGCGTCGGCCAAAATCATGGAGAAGAAAATGGCGAAGGAAAATAGCACGATACCGGACGGATCCCACTCGCGGTAGGCGGGTGTCTGATAAAAACTGACCAGCAATTCGCCGCTGCGCAGCTTCTCGGGATTCTCCATCAAGGTTGGCGGGTTTTCGTCCGGGGCGGGATTTTCGAGCATTAGCGCAAGGTCGTTGGCTTTGACAAAACTCTCCAGTTCGCTGATGCGCGGAACCGGCACCCAACCCTGGAGGGCAAAGATGCCGTCTTCGGTATCCCGGGTCAGCGTCATCGCGTGGCGCATGGATGCCCGATCTTCCGAGCGATTCAGGTTCTGCGATAACAGAAATATCCAGCGCGTCAGAGTCTCACGCTCGCTGGCAAGTTTTTCCAGCTCCATGTCGAGCGCTTCAAGTTGTTCGCGCAAACCGGAAATGGATACGGCGCCCGTGTGGGTGCGGCGCACGGGGAGTACATCGGCATCGGGCTCGTGCTCGGCGATCACCACCACGTAGCTGATACGGGGATTGCGGTGCACCACGGCCCAGGTCAGATCGCTGTCGTAGAGTGCCTGCATGTCCTTGTGGGGAAGGATATAGAACCAGAGCCTTCGGCCACGCAGCCCACCGGGCTCGGGTAGCACGAAGTTGCCCCAGGGTTCCAGATCCTTAATGCGCCTGGCGATGAAGTCACGTTCGTCCCCCGTCCTGCGGGTCCGTCGCATGTTCTCTTCAACTGACTCCACCGTGGCGGCCACATCGAAATCCTGCCGGTTGCGAACCTGGCGCCGCTTGCGGGGCGCTTCCAGCAGATAGCGCAGTGCCTTGCGCACTTCCTTGGCCCGCTCCGAAACCTGTTTCTCGGGCTCTGTGGGTGTCGGGCGCAACGACTCGAGATGCATGCAGCCCACGGCTTGCAGCTCGGCCAGTATGTCCTGCTTTTCCTTGAGCAAGCCGCAGATGGTGACCTTTTTGAGCGGGACGATACTCACGCCTGTGCCTCCTCATCTTCCAGCCGCTTGCGCTTGGCTATCTTGGAGTTCACCACGCCAGCACGCTCCGCGTCAGAGAGGTAGATGCTGATGTGTTTGATATTGCGCCGGGTGCGGGGGATCAGCACTTTGTCGAACAGATTAACCCGTTGGGTGATGGTGCGAACCGCGGCCTCGAGCAATGCCAGGCGGCGTTCCTCCACCTGGGCGCGCACGTTCAGTTCCAAAACGGCGGTCAGTTCCACGACCACGTTGTCGACCCAGTGGGGTTTGGTCAGCAGCGGGTAGTCAGCGACAGTGACTTCGATCGCCTGCAGCTTGGGCAATCCGGTGCCGACGACATTTTCTTCGACCAGTTGGGCGCCTTTCAGCATCACCAGGTTTTTGAGATCGATTTCCTTGTTGGACAGCATCGGCAGTCGCTCGCCGACCTGTTCGGTGTATTGTTTGATCTCTTCACGCGTGCGCTGCAGCGTAAGCACCGCCTTGTTGCGCTCTCCGATCAGTTGTTTGCGTTTCAGGTCCAGCGACGGCAGGAAGCGTTCGTAGCTTTTCAGCTGCGTCTGTTGCTTGCTCAGTGACGACTTGCTGAGTGCCAGCCTGGCCATATCAACCGGCCTCGGCCGGGGCAGGGAAATATTTCTCGACCAGTTCCTGCTTCATCAATAGTTCCTGTGGCTCAAAGCATTCCGCCAGCGTCTGCCAGCATAGGTCCAGAGCCTTCTCCAGCGGCATGGCGACGTCGATATCCATGAAGCGTTTCTGGAACAGGCGGCCAAATTTGAGCAGGCGGTGGTCGTATTCGGAAAGCTCAAAAGCCATGGCCTCTTTCTGCTGGGCATCGCGGGCACCGGAGTAGAACCGGATCATGGTGGTCATGATCTGGCCGTGATCCTCGCGAGTTCGCTTGCCGATCACATGCTGCTTCAGGCGAGACAGGGAGCCGAAGGGGTCGATAACACCGTTGTGAAGATAGAACTGGCCCTCGGTGATATAGCCGGTGTTGTCGGGTACAGGATGGGTGACATCGTCGCCGGGCATGGTGGTCACCGTCAGGATCGTAACCGAGCCGCCGCTGGCATAGTCGCAGGCTTTCTCATAGCGGCGGGCAAGCTGGGAGTACAGGTCGCCCATATAACCGCGGTTGGACGGCACCCGCTCCATGGAGATGCCCACTTCTTTCATGGCATCCGCGTAGGCGGTCATATCGGTTAGCAGAACCAGTACCCGCTTGCCCTCTTCGACCGCAAAGCGTTCGGCGACCGACAGCGCCATGTCGGGCACCAGCATACGCTCCACGATGGGATCGGACGCCTGGTTGACGAACATCACCGTGCGCGAGAACACCCCGGCGTCTTCGAAGGCGGTGCGGAAAAAGTGATAGTCGTCAAAGATCAGGCCGAGGCCACCAAATACGACCACGTCGGCATCTGCCTGAATGCCAATACGCGCGAGAAAGGGGTTGAAGGGCTCACCGGAGACCGAAAAAATCGGGATCTTCTGACTTTCTACCAGGCAGTTGAAGACATCGATCATGGGGACATCGGTGCGTATCATTTTCGATGCCAGCGACCGCTTCATGGGGTTGACCGAAGGCCCGCCTATGGGAATTTTAGGGTCCTCCTCCAGGCTGGGACCATTGTCCATGGGCTCCCCGGCACCGTTGAATATGCGCCCCAGGATATTCTCGGAATAGGTCGCCAGCATGGGGTGGCCGAGGAATCGTATCGAGGCGCCGGTAGAAAGCCCCTTGGTGCCCTGGTAGACCTGCAGCGACACCGTACTCCGATTGACAGCAATGATCTGCGCCAGCGATTGCTCGCCATCGAGTCGCTCGACCACGGCCAGGTCGCCGAATCTGGCGGCGGTGTCTTCAGCAGAAGCGCTTTGGGGTACTTCGACCTTGATGATATCGCCGACGATTTCAAGAATGCTGGAGTAGCGCACAAGGGTTTTGGACATAACGGAAAAATCTCAAGCAATCGTCGACTGTAGGAGCATAAAATAACCGTCCCCGCCGCTGCGCGTGCAACAGAAGCCAAGCTTTGCAGGCAACGGCGGCGCCCGATAGGATACAGCGCGGGACCCCGGGAGTCGACACCTTTACCAGACTGAGGGATTGAGAAAGCTATGTGGCAGCCGCTACTCATGCCTTTTAAAATGGCAGGCGAAAACGGTGTTTGTGAATACTGACTGGATCATTTAGGCGAATCAAAAACGGAAAACGTGACGAGTTCGCAGCGATGCTGAAGGAGCTGGCGCTATGAAAACCAAACTTGCAGCGATGGCCTTAACCACATGGGTCGCTGTGAACCCGGTTTCCGCGGGTGTTAGTTATGAGCTTGTGCTGGCATCTGAAGTCGAATGGGAGCAACTCAACCCCGCCCGCGGTGAAAAAAGTCCTCAGGCAGCTACCCTTTGGGGTGATCGCGGGGGGACTTTGCCGACAGGCTTTCTCGCCAGGTTTGTGGACGGCTTCGCGTCACCGCCTCACATCCACAATGCCACCTACCGCGCAGTCGTCATTAGCGGCCATATCCACAACGGTGATCCTGGTGCCGCTGAGATGTGGATGCCCGCCGGTTCCTTCTGGACACAGCCCCAGGGCGCAGAGCATATTACCGCTGCCAAAGGGCCCACCAACGTGGCGCTGGTCGAGATTGATCGAGGGCCGTACCTCGTCCGCTCCCCGGAAGAGGCGTTTGACAGCGGCGAAAGGCCGATCAACGTGGACGCATCGAACATCGTCTGGGTCGATCCCCCCGGCGCGACAAGCTTTGCCAGCGCACCCAAGGTGGCCTATCTCTGGGGCAAGCTGCAGGATGGTGAGTCGAACGGAACCTTCGTCAAACTGCCGGCTGGCTTTACGGGAGAAATTCGGAGCCATGGTTCGACCTTCCGCGCTGTAGTAATCGGGGGCCAACCACAGTATCTGGGAGAAGACGTTAAGGTTCTGGAGCCAGGCAGTTATTTCGGCTCGACGGGAAAGGCGGTGCATCAGGTCTCGTCGAGTGCGGGAGAAACCATCATCTACGTACGCACGAATGGCAAGTACGAAGTCGTTTCGATGAAATAGCCGCGCCCGACTCCCTTGCAGAACAGGTGCACCGGAACGTCAACGAAGAACCGGTTTTCGAGTCCATCAATCGGGCCTACGCTAGCGCATTCTGTCCCAACCGAACAGACCCGGCAGGAGGATCCCAACCTGTCAAAACCAAACCTCATTACCGGTTCCACTGACGGCATAGGTCTCGAAGCCGCGAAAAGTTTGTAGCCTCAGGGGCACCACATCCTGCTCCACCGGCGGAGCGATAAAAAAACTGAAAGCGGCAGAAAACGCACTTTAGGGGGAATGGCACTGACTTAAGCCGATTCGGGTGTCTACCTCGGCAGGACCTTCGCCGACAGGGATGTCGGCGCAGAGCCCCCAGGGACGGGTTTACGGCGTGTCCTGACGGGGTAGATGCCCGGAGCGGCGCTTTGAAAATCCTATGCATTTCTCCTTAAGTAAGTCCATTCACTTTAGGGGCTATAGGAAAAACTAATGGCGTTTACGAGAGCCTAAATCAAAAGCGCTCGCTGACTTTGAAAATGATCCAGGGCAACTCTGATCAATGGCTTGCAGGCATCGCGCCAGGCGGAAGGTTTTTCCGACGAGAAGCTTTACCGGGTGGATAATTCGTGGCCAGATAATCCAGTATGGTGTTTTCTGTAGCGGGCGTTAGCTGCCACAAACCCTGAGTTTTTTGCATCCAACGGATCATCGACAGCCATGTTTCCCGGTCTCCACGCTGCCAGGTAATAAACTGCGCCGAATGGCAAACGGTACAATTTGTCTTTACCGTATCCCAACCGGGCGCGATTTTCAGGCCTGTCTCAGTATCGGTCTCGACCGCCGCCGCCGCCATCGGCAACACAAGCATTGCTACCGTTAGCATCACAAGAACCTTTGTCCCGAAGGCTTGATACATGGTTTTCGACATTGGATTCCCTCCCTTCTAAACGACCTGCACGGCGATACGGTGACAGGCATTGTTCAGATAACCCTTGGGATTCCAACCCGGGAGAATCACTGGTTGCGCTTTGCCATCGCTGTCAGTTGCTCTAGCCCAGACCTCATAATAACCCTTTTGCGGAAACTTGAGATTGGCGGACCATTTTTGCCAGGCCAGACGATTGACGGGTTTTTCCAGCTTCGCCCGTTGCCAGGTGGCTCCAAAATCAATCGATACATCCATTTCTTTAACCACCAGGTCGCCCGCCCAGGCCTTTCCGCGAAAACTAAACGTTTCACTCAAGGGATGACTCACTCCACTTTTGGGAAAGGTGATGAGGGATTTGACCGGCATGGATTCAATAATACACATATCTTCATCGGCCACCTGGGTTCCTGGTGCAACCGGTTTCCAGGGTGTGCGATAAGCTTGGCCTGTCATCTTTTGCCCGTCGTGAACTTTATTGCGAACAACGATTTTCTTGAGCCATTTACCCGATGTGGAGGCAGGCCAGCCGGCGGTAATCAACCGTAACGGATATCCATTCAGGTGGGGGATGTCCTCGCCATTGAAGGCCCAGGCAATAAGTGTCTCATCTTCGAGTGCTTTGGCCATCGGTACACCACGGGATATAGCTTCTTTATTGGGGTCGCCGCTTAAATGGCGATCGGCCCCGTAGTATCCGATATAGACGGCATCATTTTTTATACCACAGACATCCAATACATCCTTTAACCTGACCCCGGTCCATTTGGCGCATCCCACGGCACCGGTAGACCACTGGTTTCCCTTCGCCGGGGGGTTAAATTCGCTGCGGCCGTTGCCGCCGCACTCCAGTGTGAGTGCATAGGTATAGGTTTTAAATCGCTTCTTCAATTCCGCGACAGTAAACGTTTGGGGGGTATCACAGGATTCACCGCCAACTTCCAGTGTCCACTTGTCCGGGTCACCCATTGAATCGAGTTCGGGGGGTAAGCCATTGTTACGTACAAAGAAATACTTGGCGGGCGTGAAATCATCATCCAGCAAATGGGGAGGCGTTTCGGCGTTGATGGGGCGATCATTCAATACGCGCAAGCCATCCTTGCCCTCGATGGCAAACGGTTTGGTTTCATTGGCTATTGCCGCGGGTATCAAGCCTGCGGGCATAAAGCGCGCAAAAGGGATCACGTTGCCCACCACTGCCGTCATAGCAAGCAGGCCGGAATTTTTAAGAAAGCCCCGCCTCGAAACCGGTTCTGCTTTTCGACCCCACAAATGCCTGTCGGCTTCCATCGGGTCCTGTGCATAGAGTTCATGGATTCCTATTTCATTTTTATCTTCAGTCATGAACGGCTCCTTTCGGCATTCACATTAACTTGGGCACACATTAAATCCGGTTACTAACGAATGCAAACACAAAACAAGGCAGAAAAAAAGAGGCGCAGATCAAGTTTCGAGACGGCTTCGAGGACATTGGGGTGGCTGATATCAGCAATGACTCGCCAAAGTGGACAATCTATGGTCGAGCAATCAAGATACTTTTGGGTATCGCCCATGTCATCTTGATCGCCCGTGACGCAGGACGAGGGCATTGAGTTGTTGCCTGACTTTGATCTCCTGTACCTTCATATCGCCACGGGCCCGTGTCAGATCCCGCATGGCCTCCTGCTCTTTATCTGGAACCCAAACCGCGGTGAGGTCGCCTGAGCGCAGAAACTGCGCCAGTTTAATCGCATCACGCCCATCAGCCTTGATCTGATCGCCGGGCTTTTGTGGCGCTTGTGATGGTGCCACTACCCGGCAATCATGCCCCGGCGCCACCAGTTTTTGATAGACAACTTTACCGTACCTGCTCAGTGATAGTCGCTTGACGGCGACCGGTGGTCTGCTGATGTAGCGACACAGGCGCTCGCGTTTTTCCAACTGATGGGCTTCACAGTTAACGCCAGCGTGGAGCGAGAACCCGGCACTCTTGGCGACAAGTTCACTGCCAGGATCGGGACCGGTCAATGGCGTTAAGGATTGCAACATGAACGCCTTTTTCCCCTGTTGCGGGCCGACTGCAATGCGGTGGTTCACCGAACTGCCAAGTAACTGCGCCATCGGAACATGGTCTTCTGGCAGGGGAAGATTCAGGTCATCAGACCCTGCTTCCCGATTCAACAGCCCCTGACGCTCAAGGCAGCGGCCGACGGGTTGGCTGATGCGCTGGACCAAGACTTCCAGTTCCGTTTTATCCGGTGCTTTGACGCCCCTGAAAAACGGTGAGGCGTTGTCTCTTGGGATGTAGACACTGTCAATGACCAAACGTAGCGCCGACCACCGATTATTTGACAAGTATCATTG
The DNA here is from genome assembly GCA_963751595.1 of uncultured Gammaproteobacteria bacterium. GTDB lineage: Bacteria > Pseudomonadota > Gammaproteobacteria > Pseudomonadales > JAHEGP01 > JAHEGP01. The sequence continues at coordinate 85,472 of CAVVVC010000012.1, read as the reverse complement.
TGCCAGTGAGCCGGCAATCGTAAAGTTGAACCTGACTTTTCAGAACAAATATCACTAGTCAGTGGGAAGGGTTGTTATGCGATTTTGCAAGGTTTCAGAACTATTGGCCTGGGTGAGCACGTACCACCAGACGTTGGCGGAAAAGTATATGGTTTTGGCTGACGAGACCACCAAGGAGAGGGCAGCGCTCCTGCTCAAGTACCTGTCGCAGCATCAGCAAGTACTCGCCGATTCCGTGGGTAATTACGTGGAGGATGCAGCGGACAAGTTATTGGTCTCCTGGGTTGACCATTGCCCCGACTTTGACATGCCGGAGTCTGTCAAGAAGCTACATGATAGCTTGTCGGGCAAAGATACCAACGAAATCATCCAGAATGTGATCGAGTTTCACAATCTGCTGATCGACATGTACAAGGTACTTGAAGAGAACGCGACCAACCCCTCCGTCAAGGCGCTGTTTGAAACCCTCGCCAGGATGGAACAGCAAGAAGAGATGCGCGCGGTCAGGGACGCACAGCGGCTGGAAGATTACTAAACTGCGCAAAGGGCCTGGCGGTAATACCCATAGCGATAATCGCCGGCGCCAGGCCGATGGCACTGTGCAGTCACCTGGGAATCAGAGCAGATGGCGGCCCAATGCCTTCAACGTTGACCTGCGAGTCGAGCTGCTTCGTCAAGCCCACATGGTTTTCGACATCCTGTCTTGGCGCATCCGCGATAACCAGTATCCGGCCTTGCTCCCCAGCCGATTCGAATTCGCTGAGCCTGGAAGCGGGAAAGGCTGCACCGGCCAGACCGCCGCCCATCGCTATGTGCCGCTGGGCGGGAAAGCCATCGCCGGGAGGCCGCCTGCAGGTCCTTCAGCAACCTAAAAATGTCCTGCTTTCAGGTACTGCAGAACAGCCGGTCATGCATCGCGCCATTGACAATCTCGGCCTCAATACCGGCCTTGCAGCTATCTGCAACGTACCCGAAAAGGTCAACCTGGCCGGCCGTGGGTTATCGGGTATCAACGCTTGCACAGGCCGCGTGATGGGGTGGTATAGCCATCCTATGCCTCCCGAGGACTGATGAAGGGCGGAGCGGAGCCAACGTCCCCGATGACAGTCATATTTTTCAGCAGCCCGATATTCGTCGTCCAGCGCTTCAAGCGTGCGCTGCCCTTGACTGCCGTCAAGCTCGTCCGTGCAGAGTTTGCCATCTCTTTCTCATTGTCCGTGATGAAATACAGCTATAGTGCCGATACCGGCAAGAATCAGCAGCATCTGCCGGATGGTGGCGCCGCGATCGACTTGCCTGCTCAATACCGGTACCAGGTCAGACAAGGCGATATAGATAAAGCTCGCAGCGGAGATAGCCAGAATGTAAGGTACAACCGTGCTGACCTGGTCCAACCACAGGTATGCGAGTACCGCTCCCGGCAAGGTAGTGATAGACGACAGGCCATTCAGTAGCAGCGCCTTGCGAGGTCGATAGCCGTTTTCCAGAAGAATGGCAAAGTCCCCTACCTCCTGCGGAATTTCGTGAGCAATCACTGCAAGAGAAACGCTGATACCCAGTGGAATGGAGATCAGGAAAGCCGAGGTAATCACAAATCCGTCCACCAGGTTGTGGAAGGCATCCCCAATCAGGATCAGCGGTGCCGAAGCCAACCCCGGGCTCTGCTGATTGCCGTGACTATGCCGCCAGAGAATCAGTTTCTCCAACAGGAAAAAAAGTAGAATTCCCGACAGCATCGCCACCGAAAAATCAAAGGGCGGCGCCTTTTGCAGACCTGCGGGAATCATACCCAGAAAGGCTGCACCGAGAAGGGTGCCGGTAGCATAGCTGACCAGGTTGGGCACCAATTTTTGCCGGATACCAACTGGAAAGAGCAGCAACAAAGCGCTCACCAGGAGCGCCCCCACACTACCCAGGAAGCTGAAGATAAGGATCAAGCTCAACATCGTGTGTCGTGTCCTACTGGCAACCTGAACGCTCTATTCCATCGAAATCAATCTTGATTCTTGAAGCACCCCGATACGCTAACCGGATTCGAGATCAGAAGACTAGCAACCACTCGATAGCCCGATCAATGCCTGGCCACCGTGAACACAACTCGGTTGCATTTCGCACGGCCCTCGAGCGCCGGGCCGGCATGACGCGCCAGCCGATCAGGCTGCCCTCCTCCTTGCATTGATCGATGCGCGTGTCGCCTACACGCCGTTCCCGGTGTAGATCATGCCGCGCCGGACCAGCCACTTTTCCGCTTCCACCACCACCAGCACGGTGCAGGACAGCAGCAGGCACAGGACGAGGTCGGCGGCGGGCAAAGGCTGGGTGTGAAAGATATCGTTGAGTGCCGGCAGGTAGATCACCGCCAGTTGCAACATCAGGGTAATGCCCACGGCAAACAGCATGGGGCGATTGCTGAAAAAGCCAATAGTAAGTATCGAGGCGGTTTCACTGCGCACCGCCATGGAATGGAACAACTGCGAGACGGTGAGAACAGTGAACACCACAGTCTGCCAGTGCGCCGCCTCGCTGTTGATGGCCCAGGCCATGGCGGCAATGGAAATGCCGGCGATATACAATCCCACCCAGATAATGTGCTGCCACATGCCGTGCGCGAAAATGCTCTCCCGCGGCGGGCGCGGGGGCCGCGTCATCACGCCGGGTTCGGCCGGCTCGGCACTGAAAGCCAGGCCCGGCAGGCCATCGGTAACCAGGTTGATCCACAGGATATGGATCGGCAACAGGGGAATGGGCAGGCCCATGAAAGGCGCCAGCAACAGGGTCCAGATTTCGCCGGAGTTGGAGCTCATGGTGTCCTTGATGAACTTGCGTACGTTGTCGAAAATGGTGCGCCCGGAGCGCACGGCGCGGACGATAGTGGCGAAGTTGTCGTCCAGCAGCACCATGTCCGCCGCCTCACGCGCCACGTCGGTGCCTTTCATGCCCATGGCAATACCGATGCTGGCGCGCTTGAGGGCCGGCGCGTCGTTGACCCCGTCACCGGTCATGGCGACGAACTCATTGCCCTCCTGCAGCGCCTTGACGATATCGAGTTTCTGCTCCGGCGAAACCCGGGCGAATACCCGAGTATGCTGCACTGCCTTCGCCAGTTCCGCGTCACTCAGCTTCAACAACTGCCCGCCGCTCATGGTGGCGTCGCCATCGTCAGCGATGCCCAGGCGGATGGCAATCGCGGTCGCGGTGGCCGGGTGATCACCGGTTATCATCATCGGCTTGATGCCCGCGGTCAGGCAGTCGGCTACCGCCTGTGAGACCTCCGGTCGGGGGGATCGATAAGCGCCACCAGCCCAAGGAAGTCCAGCTGCTGCTCAACGACGTCTGCGCCCAAATTCTTGGGCAGTGCATCGAATTCGCGCCTGGCAAAAGCCAGTACGCGGTAGCCTTCCCCGGCCATGGATTCTGCCTCTGCCAACAGGGCATCCGTGGACCAAGTGCTGTCACCCTGGTCGTATGCCTGCCGGCACAGGGGCAACAGTTGTTCCGGCGCACCCTTCACGTAGGCCACCACGCCCGCCGGGTTCCGGTGCAGCGTCGACATGCGCTTGCGGCCGCTGTCGAAGGCCAGGGTGGCTTCCCGAGGGAGATCCTGCAGCAACCGCTCCTTGCCGAACCCCGCCGCCTCCGCCGCCTCGCAAAGGGCCAGCTCCGTGGGCTCACCCACCAGTTCTTGGCCCTGCGAGGCCACGTCATTGTTCAGCGCCATGGCGCTTCCCAGCTCGGCGGCGACACCCTGCTCCGACAGTTGTCGCTGCCGGTTTCCGCCGTAATAGTAGAGCTCAACCGTCATGCGATTCTGGGTCAGGGTACCGGTCTTATCAGCGCAGATGCAAGTCACGGAGCCGAGGGTTTCCACCGCCGGCAGATTGCGAATGAGCGCATTGTGACGCGCCAGCTTGCGCGCCCCCAGGGCCAGGGACACGGTGATCACCGCCGGCAACGCCTCGGGGATTGCCGCCACTGCGAGGCTGACTGCGGTCAGGAACATCAGCAGGGTTGGCTGGCCCTGCAACAGGCCTGCGACAAAGACGATGGCGCAGATGGCCAGCACGGCCAGGGCTAGGTAACGGCCGAAGCGGGTGAGGCGCTGTTGTAGTGGCGTCTTTAACTTGGGCTCTAACTGCAACAGTTCGGCGATACGGCCCATCTCGGTAGCCAGGCCGGTGGCCACCACCAGGCCCGTGGCAGACCCCTGGGTGACCAGGGTGCCGCGAAATGCCATATTCCGCTGGTCGCCAGGTGAATGGCATTCCTCATCGATGACTTCGACCTGCTTGGACACGGGCACCGATTCACCGGTAAGGGCCGACTCGTCGGTGGACATGTCCTCCACTGCCAGCAGGCGCAGGTCCGCCGGTACCACGTTGCCCGCCTCCAGCAGCACCACATCGCCAGGAACCAATTGCCCGGCCTCGAGCGTCGCCACCACCTCATCGCGCAGTACCCGTGCATCCGGTGCGGCCATCCTGCGCATGGCGGCGATAGCGTTATCGGCGCGGCGCTCCTGCACCGCTCCGACCAGCGCATTGAGCAGCACGATCACGAGGATGGCGATGGTGTCCTCTGGGTCGCCTATCAACCCCGACACCAGAGCGGCGGCCAGCAGCACCATCACCATGAAATCACCAAACTGCGACAGCGCCAGCGCCAGCCAGGAGCGCCGACCCCGCTCCGGCAGCGCGTTGAAACCATACTGCGCCAGTCGCTCGACTGCCTCGGCGCTACCCAACCCGCCGGCGCGAGCCTCCAGTTGCTGCAGCGCCTCGGCACTGCTGAGGGTATACCATTTCACGGGCTCCATCCTGTTACCCCGTGAACCAGTAGATCAGCAGCACCGTGGTGCCGGCGATCAACAGGGTGCGAAAACCACTTTGCACCCAGGGCACCTCGGCAATGCGGCCTAGAAGAGTACCGAGCAGGAACAGCAGAACCGCCGCCACAGCGACCGCACCGTAGAGCGGAGAGAACGTCAGCTGCAGGCCCGCCTGGGCCAGCCACAGAGGGGAGATGATCAGCAGGCAAATAGCGAGTGGCGAGGCTCCGTTGACCAGCGCCACCAGCACCGGCACCCAACGGGCCGCCCGACCGTGAGCGGAATCGCCCAGATCGGCGATCATTGCCTCCTCGAGTTTGTCCAGCTCGTGCTTGCGCTCGGCTTCCTCGCTGACATAGGCACTGCTGAAGCCGCTCATGCCCAGGGCGATGGCTGCCGCAAGGCAGGTGTTGATTATAATCGCCAGTTCTACGGTCTTGCCTACGACAAAACCCATGATCAGCCCGAGCATGGTGAGCGCACCATCGAAGCCGTTTACCACAAGGTAGCGCCTGAGTATGCCCCTGGAGTCGGAGATGTCGAGCAATCGTTGGGTGCGCCTGGGCAAGTTCACCTAGTTTTGTTCCGCTTCGTTATACACTTCCACCTGGTCGACGCTGTGCAGGGAGGCGCCCATTCTGGTCAGCGCCCTCTCGATAGCCGCCATATCGAGACCTGGACCACTCACTTCCAGTCGCAGGGTCTGGGTGTTCTCGTCCCATTCTTCTACCGTCAGGCTTACCCGGTATCCAGCGCCCAGCCGGGCAATCTCCTGGCAGAACTCCAGCGGAGCGGGCTGGTGTGGTTTCAGCACATCAAGCACGAGGCGTTTGACAGCGATCATGGCACTCCTCCGCTTTTTCGCCCCCATGATAGATGAGCCGGCTGGATACGAACAATGATCTGCATCTTGTTCATGCGCTTCTTCCCGCGCACTGGCAGCGGCAACAGATACCGGTTTGTCCCTTGCCGGTTCGGCACGCAGCTGCGCCGGTTCGGGGCTTTTCACCCACGGCCGGACCCTGGCGTATTGCGTCAAACTGCAGCCCGAACGCTGTTGCCGGGTATAGAAGATAAATGGCCTTTTGCCCAGGTCCAGCAGCGGCTTACCGTCAACGGCCCTTCACTTCACCGTCCGATCATCCTGAGCGCGCCCCGAATGCCGCGGATATCGCCTGAGAACCTGCCTGTGTTTTCTCCATTTATTCCCTTCCCAACCTCCCGGCAAGCTGCGACCCTGCCGGGACTCACGGCACAGCGTCTAGTAGTCGGCTGTTTTGTCAGGCGAACAGGCTCGTCGGCGCTGCCCGACTCTCAGGCAGCGGGCGGGGCTCGTTTGCGTCGGCCTTTTGCTTCAGGTGATCGAGAATCCTCTTGATCAGCCCGGTGGTGCGACACTCGCTCTTCGATGCAGGCAATGACCTTCACGGCCCCGCCGCAGGCTGGACAGGTCTCCATGTCGATGCCAAAGACGCGTTTCAAGCGCTGCGCCCAGGTCATGGCGGCCCGGCGTTCTGTCTTCAAACTCGTTTGACGTTGTGCTCTCGCTGCCTTTCCCCGGTTTGCCCGGGGTCACCTGCGCACGGTGCTTGCTGTTCGGCGCGAATACGCCGTGGAATCTCGTCAGGTTGAACCGTGGCTTCGTACGCGGCCGGCCAGGCCAGCGCCGCCAGGCGGGCAATGAAATCGACAGGCTCGAACGCCGCCTGGGTGGCTCCATCTCGGTATGGCGTTTTCAACATATAGACAACTTTTCCGTGCCTGCTCAGTGATAGTCGCTTGACGGCGACCGGTGGTCTGCTGATGCAGCGACACAGGCGCTCGCGTTTTTCCAACTGATGGGCTTCACAGTTAACGCCAGCGTGGAGCGAGAACCCGGCACTCTTGGCGACAAGTATCACTGCCAGGATCGGGACCGGTCAATGGTGTTAAGGTTTGCAACATACACTGGAATCCCGGCGCAGCGCGGAGTGCGCCATCGAATTGGACGACCTGGATCCCATGGCCGATTTTGTCATGGGACGCAGCCATTGGCTGATTGCAGATGCTGCCGCCAGCCTTCCCTGGATCGAGCGCGCCCTCGCGGTGAATCCCAATTTTGCCCAGGGATACTGCTCCCACGGTCTGGCTCTGGTGACGGCGGGCCGGCCTGAGGGTGCCTTTTAAGGATTCTGTGCAGGCCCTCGCCCTCAGCCCGCTGGACCCTTTCATCTGCGGCCTTCATGGAATACGTGCCTTTTACTATCTTGCATCCGGCGACTACGAACGAGCTCGTACCTGGGCGGCCAGCGCCGCTCATCAACCCGGCGCTATCGTAATCATGGACCTGATCGCAGCCGCTGCCGATGCCCTTGCAGGTAACCTGGAGCAGGCTGAAGCGCGGAGCAGTCGGGCAAAGCGCCGTAATTCCAATGTCTCCCGGGCATTCTTCTTCCAGGCTCTGCCCTTCTTTGAAGGGGAAACCCGCTCCCGTATTGCCACTGCCCTCCCCACCTGCGGTTTGTCGTAGAGGCCGTTTAAAGCTCCACCAAACCTCCACAAACTCTCCATTTTTTGCAGTGGCTTTAACGCCAAACTCCTCACCATGCTGATCTGCAAAAGACAGCCACATTTCGAAACACCGAGGAGCAGAACATGACTACCACAACACAAGCGTCTACCGTAGCACGCCCGCCGACTCACCAGGCTGCAGCAGCAACGCCAATTTTGGCCCTGCACGGCAGCGCCAGCAACCCTGGACAATGGCAAGCCCTGGTTGGATCTTTCGAAGGTGAGCGGGAAGTGATTGCCCCCTGCTTGCCCGGCTACGACGCACACCAGCCCAAGTCACTGTCTGGCACTCCTGGACTGGACGGCCGACTGACACCTATTCGTGAATGGCTGGTAAACGCTGCCAGGCCTGTGCACGTCATCGGCCACTCCTTCGGTGGAGCCCTGGCCTTGCGCCTGGGTGAACTGCACCCGCAGCTGGTGCGCAGTATCAGTGTCTACGAGCCCACTGCACTGGCAGTATTGCGCCGGGGCAAAAAAGACATCGACCTCAGCCTCCTCGACGAGTTCAAGCGGCTCGCCCTGATTACAGCCAATGCGAAAGCAGAGGTCGCCATGGACCGTTTTATCAACTACTGGATGGGAGGAAACTGTTGGCAGTCGCTGACCGAACCTGTTAAGCGCGGACTCATCAGCGTGGCAGATGTTGTTGCACGAGATTTCCAGGACGGCCTGGCGGAAGTCTCTCCTGATGCAGTGTCACGGCGTTATGAGGGGCCCGTGCAAATACTGTCTGGCGGCGAAACCAACGCCGCTGCACATCGCATCGCCGAACTGCTGGCCGCTGAACTGCCCGCTGCAGATTGGCAACGCCTACCCGGACTGGGACATATGGGTCCCCTTTCGGACAGCGCTATCGTCAACGACAGCTACCGCCAATTTCTGCGCTCAGTAGAGGTCGAAAAACGCCGAATTCAAACGTAAAGGCGTCCGGCGCTAAACGATGCCCAGCACCCGGCTCATGGTCTCGGGTCGACTCCCAGCGCAGGGTAATATACTCGAGTCGGACCATTGAATACTGAAAGGGTATTACGCGCTCTGCCACCATCGTGGTGATCAAAGACCACAATCTCTGGGCGTATGATCAGCAGACCAATGTCTCATTGGAGGAAAGGCGGCTATGGAGATGAAGGTAATCTATTTAGGCCCGTTTTACCCTGCTAGGCAAATTGCTGCGGTCAACCTGACCATCGCGTGTCCCCTTATTCGCCAGCCACGATATTGCATCATCCCGGCAGCGGCTGGCCCAAAGTGTCCATCCGGTTTATAGTTGCGGCGCCAAAAACGGCCAGCGTCTGGCAGCAACCGAAAGCTGAGAGTATTAATGTGACGATGAAGACACGATTACAAACCTGGCGGTCAAGCAACATACAAATCGCTGCAATAATCCTGGCTCTGGCTCCTGCCTTCGCCAGCGCATCTGAACCGGGCGATGCCGCGACTGCTGGTGCGGAGAAAGCAGCCGAAAATCGCGTTTCAACCCCGCGGAAGCAAAGCATCTCACCACAGATTGAGAAAAAGCTGAGTGACTCCATGGTATGGGTCGATGGCGGTAGTTTTATGATGGGCTCAGATCGCCCTGGCGCCCCGGAACGTGAGCAACCGGTTCATAAAGTGACGCTCGATGGCTTCTACATTGGAAAGTACGAGGTCACACAGGAGATCTTTGCAGACGTGATGGGCTGGAACCCGAGTTATAACCCATGCGCCGAGTGCCCCGTCAACAATGTCAGCTGGCTACAAGCGACTCTTTTTGTCAATCGATTGCGGCAGTTAACCGGCCGTAATTACCGGCTGCCCACTGAAGCGCAGTGGGCTTTTGCAGCACGGGGTGGCAATCAGTCCAGGGCTTACCGGTATGCCGGGTCAAATACCATTGATGAGGTGGCATGGTACGCCGGTAACGCCGCTGGTCGCAGTTACCCGGTTGGCCAGAAAAAACCTAACGAGCTCGGCTTGTTCGATATGACCGGCAACCTGTCGGAAATGTGTGAAGACACCATGGACCTGAATGCCTACACCACTGCAGAGCGCATAAACCCCGAGGTGGGCAAAGGTCGCAAAGTACACGCAATGACGATGAAAGTCGTACGAGGAAGCAGCTACGCATTCCCTGAAGACGAATCGCTGGTGACGATGCGAGACGGCATATCCAGCAACGTGCGCTTGCCGGATATCGGGCTCCGTTTAGTAATGGGTAAAGAGTAGCGGCAGCATGAAAGCAAAAAACTATCCCAACGCCAAAGCTTTGGTCCCGCTCCCTAAATAGCCGCAAGGGTATCAACGTAGATCATCAGAAATGCAATAAATTAACGGAAAACGAGGCCCGCTCCTTAGCTGCCATCTTGTCGCAGCGATGCTCGACCCTATCCTGAATATCTAAAAGTTGTGATTGCATAAACAATGGCTTTTTTCTGACCCTATCGAAATACCATAAAAAATACCATGCTCAGAAATTACTGCCAATTGCTCGTAAAAACGGAAAAACGGAAAAACGGATTGTCTTTCATGTTGCACTGAATTGTATTCATAATTGGTAACTACTCACCCCCTCCATCAAAAAAAGCTTGACAGGTTTTTCGCCGCATCCTTTTCGTAAATCCAGATGGCTGCCAAATACGCAGCGTGTAGCGGCACAGTGCCGGCATAAGCATTGATCTTCATGGTTACGAAAAAGCACTAGTCGAGACCATTATTCTTGCTCCTGCGCCTTCCTGAGTTGCCGAAAAAACCCATGATATATTGCGTTATCGACGCAATCGTATCGCAACGACATGGCCAGCATTAATACCTCCTCGGTTCGTGAAGAACTTGACCGGCTGAAAAACGAATTCAAGCGACTGTCTTCTGAGCAGAAGATTTCTGGTGAAATCACATTGCTGATGAGCAGTATGCTCACGCTGCTGGAACTGATTTGCGCGATCTTTCTGGAGAAGTCGACCACCAAAAATAGCCAGAACTCCAGCAAGCCCTCGTCTCAAACGGACAAGGATGAAACAGCACTGGGTCAGCCTGGCAGCAAGGCAAAAGGCAAGACGGAACGCCGGCAGTCCGCTTACAACACGCGCACCATCGAAACGACAAGCGTTGCAGTGGTAAGCACCTGCGATATCTGTGGTGAAGATCTCACCGGCACCGCCTGCCTTAAACATGAGCGGCGCACCAAAATCGATATCATTTTTGAGAAGACGGTCGAGCATGTGGATGCCGAGATCAAGCACTGCTCAGTCTGTTCTGCCGAGGTCAAAGGCCAGTTTCCTTCGGACATGCCCGGGCCGTTGCAATATGGCAATGGGTTGAAGGCCTACGTGATTAACATGCTGGTCTGCCAGATGGTCGCATTGAACCGGGTACAAAAAGCAGTGAGCGCGATGATCGGCCAGGTGATCTCCGAAGCGACCCTGCTCAAGTACGTCCTGCGACTCCACGAGGCGCTGGCCGACTGGGAGAAGGATGCGATCAGGCAGCTATTGCAGAGCCCTGCGATGCACGTGGATGAGACGTCGTTGCGAGTTGATCAGAAAAATCACTGGATACATGTCTATGCAGCCGATGACATCACCTTGAAACGACTGCATCGAAAACGGGGCAAGGAAGCGATAGAGGCGATTGATATCATTCCTCGATACGGCGGCGTGATCATCCATGATTGCTGGGCATCCTATTTATCCTATGCACATTGCGGACACGGTTTGTGCGGATCGCACCTGTTGCGTGAGCTGACGTTTATCGTCGAGTCCAATGAAATATAAAGTATAAAATGGGGGTGTACTATAATTTTAAATAGAGCCTGCTCATACACTTGCCGGCGGCGCATATTCCAACGCCGGGTGCCGCCACTGCTCCACCCGCGCCCGCCATTGCTCAACGCAAGTTTTGACGAGGTTCGGGGGCCCGTGTTCCCCTCCAGCCCAGGTCTTTCTCCAGAGCCAATAAAACGCCTCCAACAGGATCAACAGGTTCATCACCAGAAAGATGCTGTTGATCCAGGCCCTGGACGTATCGGATCGCTTCGCCCGGATGTAGTTGAGTCGGTAGCCGTTCTTGCCCTGACCGAACTTGCCCTCAATCGGAATCCGCTGCAAATACGCTTCGCGTCGCATGGCTGCCAGCCACGGTCTCCCGGTCGGAGAGATTCAGCTTGTGCTTGATAATCACAGCACCGATGACCAGGCGGGCATCTTTGGTCGGCCGCCCCTGGTGTGCTGCAAAGGCGTTCATAATAGGCCTCGGCCAGCGCGTCCCAGGGAATGCACTGACTCATCTTAATCCAGCGGTTGTTTTCATCCAGCGCGGTCTGGAAGGGCCAATCAAACTCTGCCAGGGAGAGCTGTCGATGACTCTGTGTTCGGATCATGGGTGCACGCTTTTTAAAGGCGGGGGCTTGTTTTTCGTGCACCATTGTACCGCTGAAACGAGTAAATACCTATATGAATCAATGTATTAAAGTTTATGAGCAGGCTCTATCTAAGTGCCGACCGCTGATACCATGATCACGCCAATCTGCCACTCATGGTATCGCTGCTTTTCATACTACAGCGCGCGGTAAATACCATGAAAAATACCATTGATGATGCAGATTACCTTATCAATTGCCCGCCAAAACCCAGCGACGACGCGGGTTTCCCGGAGCCTGTGCATCTCGATACCATGAAAAATACCATGATGAATAATTCCCGGTTAATCACCTGAAAAGTAAGTCAATCGCACCTCGTCTCATACCCGGTTCACCGTTTACGATACTTCGCCGCCCACTGCGGGAAGATGTAGCAAACGCTCGCTACCCCCGACGCGAACAATCCTAACCCGCTGGGGATCACGCCGGTACACTATGCGAAATAGCGGATGAATGAGTTCCCGCAGGAAGGACTGATCAAATTCGGGCACCGACCGCCCCATATCGGGATGCTCAGCCAAAGCCTGTATGCGCTGGAGCACCTCATCCACCAGCCTCGCCCCGACCTCGGGGACCCCTTGCTCCATGTACCAGATTCGCACCTCTTCAAGATCGCGCAGTGCGGATTCCGCGAAAGTGATTTCCGTCCGTGACATAGAGCTATTTCAGGCCAAGCCGCGCCCTGACCTCCTCGAAGGAAACCTCGCGCCCTGCCTCCAGGTCCGCCAGCCCCACAACGACCGCGCGCATGAAGTCCCGCTCCTCCTCGGCCTTTTCGTAATCTGCCACCGACTGGACCACAGCCACGCCCCGGCCGCGGCTGGTAAGCAATACAGGGCGGTGTACCTCGGTTGTGTGCTTCACCACACGCCCCGGATTCACCTTCATCTCGGTGAGAGGAACCAGATCCTCGGAAAATTTGATCGCCATGAGCCGCTCCAAAAAAGATCATTTAGCAGCACCTGAAATAGCAGCCATTAAATGGGCTATCAAGTGGGCATTTGTGCTCATGCATTGCTTGAGCCGTCCACATGCTCAGGTGCTGGCGAAAGTTTTTCTACCGATCGCACTGCTGAGGAAGAATATTTGTGTTATGCATTATATATTCGTTTACACAACAGTAGTTTAAAACGTATTTTCACATCTGAATTCTGTCAAACGGCTTGCCGTGGGAGGGGGGGGCATGGCTTATGTCAGACGCAAGGGCAATCAACTCGCTATCGTCCACGGAGAGCGTAATCCCGGAACCGGCAAGGTCGGGCCTTTTGCTCCTGAATGAGATGGACACGGTGGAGGCGCGATGGCATAAACTCCATCAGGGAGGCAGACACGAGGATTTCGACCGCATACACGAGATGCGATCCGGCCACTTCATTAAGGCCCATGCCGAACAGCTCGCGGCTTCTCCCGACAAAGCCCTGCTCGAGGAGGGATTCAAACAATGTCATCGGTGAAGAGAGGGCGTCACCGCGATGCGATCCGTCGGCCATCCGTTATGCCGGCGAGACCGCCGTTGGTCTTCGTCTCGCAGAACTCATCCTACAGCGCTGCCTCAATCGACTCGGCCGATCTCCGACATTCCATGAATCCATAAGGCTGCGCTTTCTTGTTGCCACGACTGGCGACATTGACACTTCAGGTCGAAGATATGGCGAAGGTAAGAAAGAACTCCACGTCCGTACAGAAACGCGCAAGAAAATCTAGGGCATCTGCCCCCAAATTGCCGCCCGCCACTGATTGGCGCACGAGCGACGCGGATGAACTCGCGAAGCGCAAGCTGCGAGCCAGGGAGGAGCGTCACAGGATCACGAATCTCGACCCCAAACACCCGATTTTTTCGAATTTTGAGATCTGCTCGCCAAGTGGCATGACCTATCGTGCCGAGATTCGCGATTTACGGTCGCGGCAGTTCCACTGTACCTGCACGGATTTCGGCATCAATGGGCTCGGTACCTGCAAGCACATCGAATCGATCCTGCTCCGACTCGCGCGTCGCCAGCGTGCGGAATTCAAAGCCGCTGAGCGAGTCTCGTCGACGCGAGTGGACATCGTGCCGGACCTTCTAGCTGGCCGCCTGCGCGTTGAGCGCAACACCAGAAAGCTACCGCCCAGTCTGCGTGCGCGCTTCGACAGCGACGGACTCCAGGTGGATGTCTTGACTCCGGAAGAACTTCTCAAGGAGCTCAGGGCCTCGCGTAGCCGGTCCATTCGGATTTCACAGGAGGTGCCGCCGTGGATTGAGGTGCGAGCCCGCGAGCAGGATCGAATCATAAGTCGCCGCGAATATACCGCAGGCGTTGCCAATGGCACGCAACCGGAACAGGTCACACACAGTGCACTGCTCCCCTACCAGCGCGAAGGCATGCTGCACCTTGCCTTCAACGAGCGCGCGCTGCTGGCCGACGAGATGGGCCTCGGAAAAACCATCCAGGCGATTGCAGCCTGCGCACTACTGCACCACCTGGGCAAGGCACGGCGCGTGCTGGTTGTCACGCCCGCGTCGTTAAAGGCCGAATGGGAGGAGCAGATCCTGCGATTCTCCGATTTGCCGCTGCGCCTGGTGTTCGGTGGACGCGCGCTGCGAGCACGGATCTACGCGGAACCGGACCCGCCGTTCTTCACTATTTCGAACTACGAACAGGTCCTTGCCGACAGTCTCGACATCAATGCGCGGCTGCGTCCGGACATCGTCGTACTCGACGAAGCCCAGCGGATCAAGAACTGGTCCACCAAGACTGCTCAGGCGGTCAAGCGGCTGGAGAGCCGCTATGCTTTCGTGCTGACTGGCACACCGATCGAAAACCGGATCGACGAGCTGCGCTCGATTGTCGATTTTCTCGACCCCGCAATCCTGGGTCCGCTGTTTCGCTTCAATCGCGAGTATTACGAGCTAGACGCGCGCGGTCGTCCAGTAGGTTACAAGAATCTCGACAAACTTCGCGAACGCGTGCGACCGATATTGGTTCGCCGCCGCAAGACCGATGTCGAGACCGAGCTTCCAGACCGCACGGACCGCACACACTTCGTTAAGCTCACGCAGGCAATGCGCGATGAATATGCGGAGATTAACAAGCAGGTTGCCGAACTGGTGGCGCGCTCAAAACGACGTCCTCTCACCCCGAAGGAGCAAGACTTGCTGATGGTCTTGCTAAACATGCTGCGCATGATCTGCGACTCGCCGGGGATCATGAAAGACAATCCCTCACGCGACTGCCCGAAGCTCGATGAGCTCGCCCGGGTTCTGGACGAGTGCCTGGAAGACAGTGACGTCAAGGTGATCGTTTTTTCGGAGTGGATCGGCATGCTTGATCGAGTTCGGGCATGGGCGGACAGGCACCGCATCGGCTACGCATGGCACACCGGTTCAGTCCCGCAGAAACAACGCCGTGCAGAGATCCTTGCCTTCCGTCAGGATCCGGACTGCCGGCTGTTCCTCAGCACCGATTCGGGCGGTGTGGGGCTCAACCTGCAAAATGCCAGTGTCGTCATCAATTGCGACCTGCCCTGGAATCCCGCCAAGCTCGAACAGCGGATCGCGCGCGCCTGGCGCAAGAACCAGCTGCGCCCGGTTACGGTTGTCAACCTGGTCGCCGAGGGAACAATCGAGCACGGTATGCTGGCCTCGCTATCACAGAAAATGGAGCTCGCCCAGGGTGTGCTCGATGGCACGGGTGATCTCACCAAAATGACGCTGAAGAGCGGCCGCCAGGCGTTCCTCAAACGTCTCGAGCAGGTTATGGCGGTCGTGCCGACGCAAAGCACTGCCGCAAAGCCCCCGCTGGCAGATCCTGCTGTGTATTTCGCGACTCGCGCCAAAGCGGCACTCGGCGAACAGCTTGCCCAATGCGATGAGACCTGGGTGCCCGGTTCGCCGACGCCGGTGATCATGGCGGTGCTGCAGGACAGCGCCGAACATGCGAGCGTCGAGGCGCTGTTCGCGGAAACTGAATGGCGAGGCGACAAGCCGACACTGCAGGTCCTCGGCGCCTCAACCTGGCAGGCGCTCGAGCAGCTTGCCGGCACCGGGATGATCAGCATCCATACCCGTGCCACGCGCCCTTTATTGCCCGTTGACGGTCAGCCAGCGCCGCCGCCGTTAAGCGCGGAGCAGCTCGCTCGCATCGAAAGTCTGAGCGCGCTCGCCGCCAAGAAGCGCCGGGGCGCCAGGGCCTTGCTTGCCGAGGAACTCACCGAGGAGGCTGAAGCGCTCAACAAAAGTGCCGATACTGCTGAGGCCGAGGCGGAGGCGATTAAATCGGGGCGCAAGACATAGAACATCACCGAATTGATCAGAGCTAATGGTATGGACCCACTCCACTTCCTAACCGGCCTCAGAAGGGCCAAAATGGAAGCGTTTAACGCCATTTAACGAAAGCGGAGTGGATCGATATGAAGATTACAACGATTGGCCTGGATATAGCAAAATCTGTTTTTCATCTGCTTGCGATGAACCCGGCAGGACGAGTGATGCGCAAGAAGCAGGTGAACACTCCACCGGCTAGAGCCGGTGGCTTCGTGTTACGGCTAAAAGCCGGATTGATCAGCCATACGGCCCTGGGGACTCTGCGCCGACATTCCTGTCGGCGAAGGTCCTGCCGATGGACACCGGAATCGGCTTTACACATCTTTCGATTTCACTGACAACAAACTTATTGAAAACAAACAGGTAACCGTCGAATCAAGTCCGTTATGGCATTACAAATTTGATTTTGTGGGCTGGATTCAGACGATGGTCTTTTCGACCTGCCCGGGCTTGGTAGAAATGCCCAGGGCGTCGTATATCGCTTTCTGCTGGGGTTCTGCACGGGTTGTCTTGCGGATGTGAGCGGTTTTGCCATCTTCTCGCTTGAGGCTCACCGTGATCCGCTGCTGGTTTTCCAGTGTGCGGCGTATCGCCTCCCAACTGTCGTGAATGCCCTGAGACTTCAGCTGGGTACGAATCGAATGCACCAGGTGATAGGCCAGCAGGGTAATGAACAGGCGACCTTCGATGCGGGCTTCCTTCTGGTGGAAGTTGGGGCGCATCCCCAGCTCGCACTTGAGGCTACGGAAAACGGCCTCCAGGTCAGTTGATGCTTTCATGGTCCTGCGGACGCCTGATCCAGTGTGACTCGTACTTGGTCACTAATACCATGACGGCGCGACATGCATGGCATGGAATAGGTAGGGCACGCTGATTGTTGAGTGGGGCAACACCAAGATCTAAACCACTGGAAAATGGCACTGACTGTTTGCCAATGCCAGCCATTGCCGGATCTGCGCGACTCCCACTCGATGGTAAACCCATTATTTTAGTCTGTTATATTCAATGGCTTATGTTCCTGATATTCGGTAATACCGCAGTGAAAAACACCATGCTCAGAATTTGCTGCATATCAGCCAGTAAATTACCGCGAGAACACTGGTGTGTAGCACACTTACAGGAATGGTTGACTTTGCGGGCTTCCAGGCATATGCTTTGACATATGCCGCATCAGCCGGAGGATTTTCGAATGTCAACTTCTGAACGCCATGTCCGCCTTTTTCGCAACGGGCGTAACCAGGCACTACGCATCCCTCGCGAATTCGAGTTGGAGGGAGACGAAGCACTCATCCACAAGGAGGGTGACCGTCTGATCGTGGAGCCGATCCGTAAAGGCAAGTTGCTGGCGCTGCTAGCCTCTCTGCAGCCCCTGACTGAACCTTTCCCGGATATCGATGATGACCTACCACCAGTAGATGATGTACTGTTGTGAATGCATCGCTAACCTATTTGCTGGACACTAACATCCTGTCCGACCTGGTCCGTAATCCACAAGGCGCGGTAGCAGAACAGATTACCAAGGCAGGCGAGCATAGTGTCTGCACCAGCATCATTGTAGCCGCGGAACTCCGCTATGGCGCAATCAGGTCAAACTCTGCAAAACTTGCAGAACGTATTGACCTGGTCCTTTCGGCACTGGAAATCTTGCCACTTGAAATACCCTCTGACCTTCAATACGCATCATTACGCCATCACCTCACGCGCCAGGGAACACCGATTGGACCAAATGATCTACTGATTGCGGCCCATGCTCTAGCAAATGACCTTACAGTGATCACCGCCAATGTCGGGGAATTCTCCCGAGTGCCTGGGCTGAAAGTGGAGAACTGGTTGCAGGCATAGTCTGCGACGCCTGCCGGAAACACATTTCCCCGGTGTGTCTGACGTCAACTATCTTGTCCGGTCACCCTAATTGTCGCCGAACAATGAAAAATACCATACTCAGAACTTCCTGCTAATCAATACGAAAATCACTGACTCACACAGTCAATCATCTCTTCTCTAAACTAATTCCGGTCGGATCGACAACGGTCAATGCATAACGGGTTGTTCTACCGCCACCCGGTAGCGGAACAATGACCCCCTTGGCAACCAGGTCAGATAAATCACGGCTCGCTGTTCGATTGGGAGATTTGGTGATTGCTTGATATTTCCTGGTGGTTATTCCACCTTCAAAGCCCTTTCGACCTTCAGCGAATACCCGCGACATCATCCTGGCCTGCCGGTCATTCAACTGGTCACCGTAGACTTCGTAAAATCGTGTCTTGGCCAATACAAAATCCACCTCTTCCCTGGCAATTTCCTGTGCCTTGATTATTGTGTCTGCAAAATAATCCAGCCAAACATTAACATCCAGGCTTCCACGACTCGCTTTCTCCAGTTGCAGATAATAGGTTTTTTTATCCCCTTCTATCGCCGTGGCAAGACAGGCCGTGGTTGGATAACCAAGAAACTTGGAAAGCGCATGGCCAGCAATTGCCCTGCCGACTCGACCATTACCATCATCGAAGGGGTGAATCACCTCGAACCAAAGATGAGCAATACCTGCTCTTGCAATCCCGTGTATTGTCTTATCCCCGCTCAAAGGACTGGTTTTTGTACCAGTCGATAAGCCTCGCCATTTCATCAGGCACCAGAGTCGCCGGCGGGGCCTCATAGTGAACCTTTTCCCGCCCATAAGGCCCGCTCACTATTTGCATCGGTGAAGGATCGTTACGGTATGCGCCACGCAGAATAGACGTGTAGCGCTGCTCAGGGACTGCCATGGACTGCCACTTGCCCAACAGGTCATGCGTCAGGGAGGTTTGCCAATTCTTGCGAACGTCCACCAGCAGCGATGCAGCCCCAGCAGCTTTCTGGTCTGTGTTGTCCGGTAGCGTATCCGAGGTAATCAAAGAAAGTAGCGATGACCTGACCGATTCCCTGTCCAGATCCTCGCCCTCAATGGCGCTGGTTTTGATGGCCTCGGAAAGCATCAGGTCAATCGTGGCATCCTCTTGAGACGCCATCGGTAGCGCATCAAAACTGCCAGCCAGGCGCTCTGAGTTCAGGCGAAATTCAAGTTCCCGATCATTGAGCGCGCGATTGTCGTAGCGAAAATCTGGCCAGTCGGGCTGTTGCCACATCCACTTCATGCGTCACATCCATGTGCCGCACCCTGACGAGCGGCCTTCAGCCGTGCAAACTGTCGATCCTGCCACTTTGTCATGGCGAGATTCTAGCATTTATTCACGCCATATTACAGACATATTTGGCGTGTTTATAGCCCTAAATCACGCCACGCTCGCTCCAAAGGCAATATCTGAGTACCGACCGCTGATACCATGATTACGCCAATCTGACACTCATGGTATCGCTGCTTTTCGTACTACAGCGCGCGGAAAATACCATTGATGATGCAGATTATATTATCAACTGGATTTTTTTATTATTATTGATCAACACGTTACGAATTCTTGTCGCTCCCACTCGATGGTAGATAAGCCATTTTTGTCTTTTATATTCAATTGCTTATATTCCTGCTAAATGGTCATACCATGAAAAATACCATGCTCAGAAAATGCTTCAAAATGCTCGAAAAAATTGCCGATTGAACACTGATACACAGCACCTTAGGCAACCTTCCGGGCTTTGAATTCCATGTACATCCCCCTTCTGCAGTTAATGAATCAGCAGCAATATGAGCACAGCATTTTGATTTGACCCATTGGCTTTTTGGCTGGTTAGTAAAACCGCCTCTGCTTGAAGTCTGGTCGACGGAACACGGCTCTCAGGCAACGCCCTGGGCTCATCGTTGGTTGGGGTTTTATGCCTAAAGTGCTCGAGGGCCTGGGCGCCCCTATATCAATACTGTGTAAGCTTGCAATCATGGATCGTCTGGCTCTGTCCCGTTGACATCAGTTCTTACCTCATCTTCCGCGTTCAACACATCCGGCTCTTCCCTTTCCTTTTGGCTCGATATAGAGCCGCATCTGCCTTCTCCACGAGATCTTGAAAAGACCGGGTCTTTTTCCCGCACGAAGCGACACCAATGCTAACGGTCACTGTGCAGCTATCAGACAGGTGCTGCTTCGCCAACTCGATTCTGATTCTTTCAGCAATTTCGCCAGCTTTCCCCAAAATAGAATGCGGCTACTTTTCTCATCGAAGCTACGGCTTGGGTTAGGAAAATGAAGTTTCATCATTGGCCACCTGTATACTTCGTTTAAAAAAACGTTCATTCATATCCGCTTGTTCCTGATGCAAATCCGGCAGGCGAAATTACCTGCCATGTATTTCCGATTCTCTGGTTTCTGCGGTTTTCTGCGCGAACCCATGCCGCTACCTCAGCATCACCTCGACATGGTGCTCCTGGCGATCATCCTGCAGAGGTATCAGGCCTGTCTCATTCACGACCGAACCATCCATCGTTACACGCGTCGCATGATCTGACTTTTCACCAGTGCACTTGATCTCAATATGGTAGTAGGTGTCGCGGTAGCGATAGTGAATCGTGTACGACTCCCAATCGTCAGGAACACAGGGTGCAATACGCAGATGGTCGTCCTCCAATTGCAGGCCCAGCAGTGTTTCCAAACTCAATCGGTACATCCAGCCCGCCGCGCCGGTATACCAGGTCCAGCCGCCGCGCCCCGTGTGTGGCGCTGCACCGTAAACATCCGCGCTCATGACGTAGGGCTCGACCTTGTAGCGTTCCATCTCCTCCGGTCGGCTGCCGCGATTGATGGGGTTGAGCATGTCGAACAGTTCCCACGCTCGTTCCTTATCATCCAGCATGGCAAATGCCGTTGCCGCCCAAATGGCGGCGTGGGTATATTGGCCGCCGTTTTCGCGCACGCCGGGCACGTAGCCTTTGATATAACCCGGTTCAAGGTCAGATTTATCAAAGGGCGGATCGAGCAGTTGGATGAGCTGCGCATCGCGTCGCACCAGGCGTTTGTCTACTGCCGCCATCGCCCGGCGGGCGCGCTCGGGATCACCGCCGTTCGAGATAACCGCCCAACTCTGACTGATCGAATCGATTTGGCATTCGTCATTGTCGGACGAGCCCAGGGGGGTGCCATCATCAAACCAGGCGCGTCGATACCAGGAGCCATCCCAGGCACTGGCCTCGATATTGCTGCGCAATTGAGAGGCCTGTTCGGAGCAAAGTTCGGCAAAGGCCTGATCATCCCGGCTGCGCGCCAGTCCCGCAAAAAGTTGCAGGTTTTCATATAGAAACCACGCCAGCCAGACGCTTTCACCCTTGCCCTCGCCACCGACGAGATTCATGCCGTCGTTCCAGTCGCCGCAGCCCATCAGCGGCAGTTGATGCTCACCAAAACGCAGGCCATATTTGATCGCACGCACACAGTGTTCATAGAGGCTTGCCGTCTCATTCGAACGCTGCGGCTGATCGTAGTAGGCCTCTTCGCCCGGATTCAACTCACGCCCCTCCAGAAAGTGCACGGATTCATCTAGTACGCCGCTGTCACCGGTCGCCAATACATAGCGACAGGTGACGTACGCAAGCCATAAATAGTCATCGGAGAAATGGGTGCGCACGCCTTGACCATTGGGCGGATGCCACCAGTGTTGCACATCACCCTGAATGAACTGGCGTTCGGCGCAACGGAGCAATTGCTCACGGGCCAGCCACGGGGTGGTATGGATCAGCGCCATGGTGTCCTGCAGTTGATCACGGAAACCGTAGGCGCCACCGGACTGATAATAGCCACTGCGACCCCAGAGCCGGGAGGAGAGTCGTCTGGTAGATCAGCCAGCCATTGGTCAGTATGTTTAAGGTGGGATCCGGCGTTTCTACGCGCACCGCGCCCAGGGTGTGGTTCCAGTATCCCCATACGGTCTCCAATGCCTGGCGGGCGCCGGCCGGGCCGCTGAAGCGCTCGATAAAATAGTGCGCTTCGTCAGCATGTTTTGCCGCGCCAAAAGTAAATACAATCTCATGCTCTTGTCCATCAGCCAGTTCGATCTGGATCTGCATCGCGGCACAGGGATCGAGACCGGCACCTGTACGGCCAGACAATCGCTCGCGACCCAGTGCCGCCGGATTGCCCAATGAACCGTTACGACCAATGAATTCCGTGCGGTTTCCGGTGACCGATCGCTCTGGTTCACTGACTTGTGCAAAGACCACACGATCGGCGCATTCGCGCCCGTAGGCATTGCGTGCAAACAGCGCCCCGCTGTGCGGATCCGCCTCGGTAATAATGTGCATCAGATTGGCGTGGCGCCACTCGCCGAGCACCAGCTCCCAATAGCCGGTCAGTGACAGTCGACGCGGGCGGCCCGAATGATTGCCCAGTTTTACCACCACAAACTTCACCGGCGCGTCCATGGCGACATAGGTGTAAAGCTCCGAGGAGATGCCGGCCTGGTAGTGCTCAAACACGCTGTAGCCGAAGCCGTGCCGGCATACATAGCCGGATTGGCCCTGCGGGTCCATAGGGCCAGGCAAGGGTGTCGGCGACCAGAATGTGCCTGTCTCCTCGTCACGTATATAAATCGCCTCGCCGCTGCTGTCACTAAGCGGATCATTGTGCCAGGTGGTCAGACGGAACTCGTGGGCGTTTTCCACCCAGGTATAGGCGCTGCCGCTCTCGCTGACGATGGTACCTATGTACGGACTGGCGATGACATTGACCCAGGGTGCTGGCGTGCTATGCCCCGGTTCAAGGGTAATGACGTATTCGTGTCCGTCAGGCGTGAACCCCCCCAGGCCGTTGCAGAAGATGCGTTCCCGTTCCGCCAGAGGTTGGCCCGGCTCAGCTTCCGGTTGCAACACCGGGACCAGACGCTTCGGTAAGCGCTCTGCCACGGTGGGGCGTTCCACCTGCTCAAGCAGGGTCTCGGCGCTATCGGTGAACAGGACGCGGGCAACCGTCTGGAACAGGACCCGGTCCTCCTCCGAAAGCTCTTCGGCGCGCCGCACGAACACCCCACCCGGTCTGTCGATAATATGTGCTTCAGGACCGGCGTTGATCAGCCCCAGAATCTGATCCTGCAGAACCGCCCGATAGCCCGAGAAATCCTCGTTCAAGATGACCAGGTCCACTGCCAGACCCTTCATCCGCCAATAGGCATGGGCCTGCAGCACCTGTTTGACCAGGTCGATGCGGTTGAGATCGCCGATGCGAAACAGGACGATGGGCAGATCACCCGAGACGCCAAAGCGCCAAAGCCCGGACTGGCCAAGCTGATTGCGGACAATCACGCTGGGGGCTGCACGACGCAAGGCATTAGCATAGACAAGAGAGGAGGCCAGGCGGCCATAGAGCTGTGTATCGGCTTCACTTGCGTTGAGATGACGCAGTACCTCCTGACTTTGAAACCATGCCATTTCAAAGGCTCGTTCAACGAAGTGCCGGTCACAATACTTGTCAAGCAAGGCCAATGCGGCCTCACGCGTGTCCGCGACACCGGAGATGATCTGCACAGTCGCCGATGCATCGGCTGGCAAGCTGATGGTGCTGCGGATCGCCACGATAGGATCGAGCACCGAACCATCCGTGTTCGACAACCCCATCGGCGAAGTCGACGAGGCCTTTCTGCCATCCATAACCGCCGGGTTGACTACCGTTCGGCCCCGGCCGATGAATTTGGCGCGGTCCGTTTCATATGAGGGTTCGTCGGACACGGCGCCGGGTGCTGCCAACAGGTGAAACATCCACGGCACCTGCTCACCTGGCGTGCGTGGGCGGCGCGTGCAGAGGATCGCCTGCCGCTCCGGCAGAATTTCAGTCTGCACGAACAGATTGCTAAAAGAGCGATGGGCCAGGTCGGCATTCAACGCGGCCAAAACAACTTCAGCGTAACTTGTCACCTCGATATGACGAGTGCGGGACGACAGGTTGGTGAGCGTGACACGGCGGATCTCAACGTCGTCTTCAGGCGAAACACTGATCTCGGTATGCGCTTCGATGGCCTCATCGCGACGCCGGTATTCAGCCCGCGCCTGCACGAAAATCGCCTCGTAGTGATCGGCCCGGCGCAGTGTCGGCTGATACGCGCTTGACCAAAACGTCCCCGTATCACGATCACGCAGGTAGATAAAGGTGCCCCAGCCATCGCCAGTGACATCTTCGCGCCAACGAGTGACAGCCAGGTCACGCCAGCGGCTGTAGCCGCCACCCGCATGGGTCGTCATCAGATGGTAGCTGCCGTTGGACAGCAGATGAACTTCCGGTGCTGGCGTATTCGGGTCGCTAAACACGCGCATGATGGAGCCCGTATCTGCCGCAGGCGGGCGGGCGGCAGCATTCACTTCCGCCGCATGCGGATGCAAGGTTTCGCCCTTCTTCGGCACACGCTCTTGCAGCAACAGCTCCGTGGCCCGTATCAGCGGATCAGACAGGAAGCGGCGCTGCATGGGCCGGTCAAGCAACAGATGCTCAAGGGCCAGCAGACTCATACCTTGATGATGCGCCATGAAGGCACGCACGATGGCGTGGCTCTTGCCCCGCAGCACACGAGAAGGCGTGTAATCGATCGCCTCATAGAAGCCATAGGCACCCAGAAAACCATTGGCGGCCAGGGTCTGCAGGTTACGGCAGGCCTCCAGCGGCATCACCATCAGCGCCAGTGCGCTGGCGTAAGGCGCGATCACCAGGTCCTCTCCCAAGCCGCGCTTGAGGCCCAGCCCAGGTACGCCGAAGGCCCGGTATTGATAGACCTGGTTCATATCGGTGGCGTTGTAGCAGGACTCTGAAATCCCCCAGGGCACACCACGTTGTCGGCCATATTCGATCTGGCGAGACACAGCGGCCTTGCAGGTCTCGTCCAGCAGGGTGTGGTGGTAACTCGGCATGATCAGCTGCGGCATCAGGTACTCGAACATCGAGCCGCTCCACGAGATCAGGCTGACATCACCGCCATGGCTGGTCAGCAGGCGGCCAAGTGCAAACCAATGTTTCTGCGGGAGCTGGCCCTGTGCGATAAGCAGGAAACTGGCCAGCCGCGCTTCCGACGCCAGAAGGTCATAGCAGGCCGGGTCGCGGCGGCGTTCACTCACGTCATAACCGATACTCAGCAAACCACTGGTTGTGTCGTAGAGAAATTCGAAATCCATCACTGCCAGTTCACGGCAACGCCCCGCCAAATCGTCGATGGTTCTGAGCCGCGCCACTGCGTCCTTATAAGCTGAACCTTTCGTGGCCAACTCGGCCAGCGTGGGTATGGTGCTGAACTGTTCCAGCTCGGGTGCCAGGTAAGCAAGGTCACCGCGAAGCGCACGGAATTGTTTATCGAATGCCTGCGCCCAGTAATAGAGTTCGCCGTCAATATCAATATCTGCTGGCAGCCATGTAACCAGCCCACCCCCGATACGCTGAATCTCATTGAGCAAGCGATCGGCATCGGCCAGTGTCCGTGGCGGATCATTCGGCGTGAGTGTGTCCTCTAATAGCTTTATCTTCCTGGCCAGATCAGCCGTTGATGATGGCGGAAGCTGCTCCACCAGCACCTGCAGGGTATCCAGTAATCCCTGAAATACGTTTGCAGGCAGCACCGGCTGATCTTTCAACTCGGCCAGTCCCGCCTGCAAGGTGAGAAGGCAGCCCGCCAGATTTCCACTGTCGACCGAAGAGACGTATTGCGGATGAAGCGGTTTCAGGGTGCGTGTGTCGTACCAGTTATAGAAATGGCTGCGGTAGCGTTCCAGCTTTTCCATCGTGGCCAGCGTGTTTCCGGCGCGCCGCAGGAATTCTCCGGTACAGATATAACCGAAATCGTAGGCCGACAGATCCGCCAGCAGCGACATGCCAATATTGGTGGGCGAGGTACGTGACGCGATAACGAGCGCCGGATATTCCTGGAAGTTATCGGGCGGCAGCCAGTTCTCCTCCGGACCTACGAAATCTGCGAAAAAGCGCCATGTCCGCCGGGCCGATAGCCTCAGGAATGAGCGTTGTTCAACGCTCAAATCGGGTACAGGGGAGACCCGCGGCAGGCTGATCCACCAGGCAATCGCGGGGGATAGCAACCAGAGCAACATTACCGGGGCACTCAAAAGCAACTCCGCGCCACTCAATGTGAAAGCCGGCACCAGCACCACAACCGGCGCGATCCACATCTCCGAATAATAATCAGTCAGTGTGCGCCGTGCGTTACGGCGTGCGTACGCATTCGTATGCCAGAGCAATAATCCGCGTCGGGTGAACAGCATACGCACACCCGAACGCAGGATCGCATCCAGGCAAATCAGTGTATCGTAGGGAAGGAAAATCAAGGTTAGAAAGGCGTGTGCCATCGGGCGGTCCGCCGATCTGCCGGTCTGTGCCAGATGCACCAGCCAGGCGCGTTCATCTGGCTTACGGATAAACGCGGTCAAGATGGACAGTATAGGGGCCAGAAACACCATCATCACCACCAGCAGGCTCCAGAACCACACCGGCCCCGGGCCAAACAGCCAACCACCGATCAGCAGGGCAAACAGTGCCGGTGATACCAGGCTGCGGCGAAGATTGTCAAAAAGCTTCCACCTCGACAAGGCCGAGAGCGGATTCGCCTGGCGCCTGGCCTTCGAATCTTCTGATTGATCCGGTCCAGGTACTGTCGGCAATAGCCAGCCGGCCAGTTGCCAATCACCACGTATCCAGCGATGTCGCCGACTGATATCGACGGCGTAGCTGTCTGGGTGTTCTTCAATGAGATCGACATCGGTTATCAGCGCCGATCGCGCATAGCCGCTTTCCAACAGATCATGACTGAGAATGAGATTACCCGGAAATCTTCCATCAACGGCCTGACGAAAGGCGTCCACATCGTAAATGCCCTTGCCGACAAATGACCCTTCGCCGAAGATATCCTGATAGACATCTGATACTTCTCGCGTGTAAGGATCAATGCCCGACTCGCCCGCGAACAATTTCGAAAACCGCGACCGGGCTGAACTGGTCAGACTGATCGAGGCGCGTGGTTGCAGGATCGCGTAGCCTTTTACAATACGTTTCCTGTTGGCATCGTAGATCGGCCGGTTCAGCGGATGCGCCATGTTACCGATCAATGTACGTGCCGCATCCCGAGGCAGTTGTGTGTCGGTGTCCAGCGTGATGACGTACTGGATCGAACCCAGGATGAAGACATCGCCGACAATATCCGAAAATGCCGTTTGCGCTCCGCCGCGCAGCAAGGCATTGAACTGTTCCAGCTTGCCGCGCTTACGCTCATATCCCATCCACAGCTGTTCATAGGCATTCCACTGTCGAGGCCGGTGAAACAAATAGAAGATGCACGGACGGTCTTCGCTGTAGGTTTCATTGAGCCTTTGCAGTGCTGTGCGCGCATAGGCAAGCACGGCATCGTCACCGGGTTGGGTACACTCAGACGCGTCACGGAAATCGGTCAGCAATGCAAAAAAGAGATTGGGATCGCGATTGCCGAGATAACGGATCTCCATGGCTTCGAGCAGATCATCAACCTCTTGCGGCTTGCTCAGCAGTGTCGGCACAACCACCATCGTGCGATGGATATCTGGAATCCCTTTGGAAAAATCCAGGCGAGGTAAGGCGCGCGGTGGCAGCATGGAGGTAACCATTAGGTTTACCAGTGGCACCGCCAACGCCGAGGCGCCGATGAGGCCGGAAATGGCAAAATACCAGTAGCGCCAGTCACCCAGTGCGATGCCGCTGAAAGAAGAGAGCACCACACTGGTCGCCAGCGCGGTAAGCAACAGGATGGGGCTGAGGTAAAGAGGCAGGCGGAGATTACCGAGCGCCCGGCTTGCTCGCGTCTTCCACGACAAACGGCAGTCGACCGCTTGCTCCAGACGCGGTCGACCCTGGTCGACCAGATAGTAGCCGACATGCGCGCTGCGATCATTGGTACCCACACACTCTGCCGCTTCCTGTGCAAGCGCAATGGCTTCGCGCGCAACATCCAACTCACGGCTCTCACAGCGCCTGGACACATCTTCAATGACATGCCGGTAACGATCGCGGGTGGCGAAGTTCTGTCCGGCATGCATTGTCGCGGGGTCTTTTCGTAGCGTCTGTTCGACGACACTGAGCGACTCGACGAAATCACGCCAGTCCACTGTGCCGATAAAACGCAGGCTACTGATACTATTGGCAATCGATATCTGATTGGTTGCGGCTGTTCGGGCAGCCGCCGACGACAGTTGAGTTGGGGACGCCCCCTGTTCGAGAAGTTTTTGCTCAAGCCAGGTTTGAACGAACGCCATCGCTGGCCCCTGAGCCTGGAGTCTGGCGTAAAATTCTTCCACAAAGGATGCGGTCAGTGGCACATCAGCATTGGCAAACTCGGCCAGCCGCTGGATAAGCTGTTTTGGCTCATCTTCAGCCGTTTTCAGCATGCGGTCTGCCCAGACAATGGCGGCTTCGCGCTCCTCGCGCCGACGCGCGACACGCAAGGCTACGCGACGCAGATTATCCAGCAACGCCAACTGCAGCATGATCGGAAATGCCCACAGCTCACCCAGCGTTAACGGTTCAGCACTCTGATAGGCAGCGATGATCTGGGTAGTGTTGTCGCTGTCGACACGGCCATCCATGTGAGAAATCAACGTCAGGGCCAGGTCATAGATGCGGGGGAATCCGGCAGACAGACCCTCCGCGAGTCGCGGTAACTGCCGGCTGTACCCGCGCGGCAGATGCCGACGCGCCAGACTAATCTGCTGCTCGATGAGATAAAAATTATCGAGCAACCAGGCCTCTGCCGGTACGATCCGTTGATCTGGTATAGCTGCGGCTGCCACCACACCATAAACCGCCAACAGGACATGCTCATTATCCGCCAGTCGCGGTAACAACCTGTCCGGCCCAGGACGCGTATCGATTTTATGCTGGCCAGCCAGCTTTACTGCGTGACGATTCAGTTGCTCGATACTGAACAACGCGGCGCGCAACAACCGGGTATCGTCATCGTTGCTCAGCGTCTTGCGAGTGTGCGCACCTGATAAAAACGCTTTGATGATTTAAGTCTGCCTGCCAGTATGGATTAACCCGGTAGAAACCTGCTGGTCTTTCTTTAGTTTCTTTGCCGCCTTCTTTTCTTGTGGCGTCATGGCCGGTTTCTTCTTCATCTCTCTATTGCTGTGTTGTCCTTTGCTCATGCTAATTAATCCTGAATAATTGGGTGCAGCCCTGTAACCGTAGGCGGCTGATTACCTTTGCTGACTACAAGGCCTCTGGTGCGACCGGTGTTTCCTGATTAACATCTTCTCCACTAAGTCGGTTAGCAGTCCGCGCATAATTAAGCGCATCGGAGAGCCTGTCGTAGCGGTAATCCTTGTACTGATACACTTTCTTGACCGTGCTGGTAATACCGTATTCGGCCATCAGCATTTTGTCTTGTTCACTCATTATGATCTCCTCGTTTCGTGGTATGTCGACAAGTCCGATGTCATTTTTTGACACCGAACGCCTGGGTCGGGATATCCACGCCATTCGCTGGACTCATCCCCTTCAGGAACTTGAACAGGTCGCTATCGGTAGAGAGTACCAAGGTCGTATTAGCCGCAATGATCGACTTGTACGACCGCATGGTGCGCGTGAATTCATAGAATTCCACCGATTCCGGACTCTGGTTATAGGCACGTGCATAGATCTCGGTGGCTTTCGCATCCGCCACACCGCGGATCTCCTCGACTTCCCGGTAGGCCTCGGACTGGATCCTGTTCAATTCGCGCACACGGTTACCGCGGATTCTGGCCGCTTCACCGTTGCCTTCCGAGAGAAAGCGTTCGGCAATCTGTCGCCGCTCACTGACCATCCGATCATAGATCTTCGGCCGTACGCTTTCGTTGTAGTTGATGCGTTTGAAACGGATATCGAGCAGCTCAATACCGAATACCTGCACCTTTTCCGCAGCCGCGGCGAAGATCTCCCGCTCGACCTGCACACGCCCCTTCTGGATGGGCACCAGCGCGCCCATGTCCGGTTCCGCCTGCGTCAGCAAAGCATCACGCAAAGGTACGCGATCACTGGTGGTGCGAATGATTTCGATCAGCTCGTGCTTGGCCACGGCATTACGGGTCTCGCTGCCGAGGATATCGTCCAGCCGGGACTGCGCGCTGCGTTCATCCCGCAGGCGCAGGAAGTATTGCAAGGGGTCAGTGATACGCCAGCGGGCATACAGGTCGACTGAGATATACAGCTTGTCCTTGGTCGGCATGTCCGAGGGATTGCCATCCCATTCCAGCACCCGCCTGTCGATCGGGTTGATTTCCTGAATGAACGGCACCTTGATCTTCAAACCGGCGGTTGTCACGGGGTCACCGACAGGCTTACCGAACTGGGTAATAATCACCTGCTCGACTTCACTCACTGTGTAGACCGAACTCGATACAACGTAGGCGCCGGCGATCGCAACCGCCAGCAGCGCCATATGACTAACCTTCATGGCTTCGCCTCCTTATGTAAATCGAGGTTCAGCAACGGCAGAATGTTACGCGCCTGTTCATCGATGATAATTTTGGAACGGATGCCCGGCAGTACCTCCTGCAGGGTCTCGATGTAGATACGGCGACGCGTGACCTCCGGGGCCTTGCGATATTCCGCCAGTAGGGCATTGAACCGTGCCGCGTCACCCTCCGCCTCGTTGATGCGTTTCAAGCGGTAACCATCGGCCTCCCGGATGCGCTGATCCTTTTCGCCCTCGGCCAGCGGAATCACCTTGTTATAATCACGCCGGGCTTCGTTGATCAGTTTCTCCTTCTCCTGCTGCGCCTGATTGACCTCGTTGAAGGATTCCTGCACCGGTCGCGGCGGGTTAATGTTTTTCAACTGCACCTGGTCGATGCTGATCCCCATCACATACTTGGAAGCCAGCACCTGCATCTTGGCCAGGGCTTCGGTTTCTATTTCCTGGCGACCGATCGTGATGACTTCGTCCACAGTGCGATCGCCGACCACTTCCCGCATGACGGATTCCGAAACGTAGCGCAGCGTCTCACTCGGTTCCCGCACTTCGAAAAGGTATTTAACCGGATCCGAGATGCGATATTGAACCACCCATTCCACCAATGCGGCGTTGAGGTCACCCGTCACCATTTCCGTTTCCAGCCTTGTCTCCCGCTCTCCGCCGCGGGCACTCTGGTACGGATCGGTGGCGCCCGGGGTGTTGAAACCGAATTCCTGTTTCAACTGGCGCTTGACGGGAACGATGGTCGCCCTGTCGATTCCCAATGGCAATTTAAAATGCAGGCCGGGCGGCACCTCCTTGAGGTACTTCCCAAAACGTTGTACGACAGCCACCGAATCACTGGGTACCGTGTAATAAGCAGACCAGGTTCCCGCTCCAATCAGCAGTAGCAGGGCAATAATCAGAAAGCCGCGCGTACTACCGCCCGGCAGCATCTGCCCGAACTGATCCTTGCCTTGCCGAAATAACTCTCCAAGGTCGGGAGGCGACCCTCGACCACCCCAGGGATTGCCCTGGCTACCATTACCGTCCTGTGATGACATCAGAGAGCTTTCCTTTATGTACTACGACAGCTATAGCGTCTGCTGCGATCATGCCTTCACTTTCAGCCCGCTCTATAGCCTGGCGGTCGAGTTTATTATGTATACGCATTACCCGGTCGCTAGTGCCGATCTGGTCCCTGATTGGCCGAGGCTGAAGGCTTTTCAATAGCTTGTACCAAATGAAACATCGGTGGCATTGGCGGGTGTGCGCAGGTTGGCAAGGCGACTGCCTTGCGTCACCGGGCCATCGGGAAACAGGTTATAGAAATACTTGTTACCGCCCTGCGCGGCATATTGCTTATTGAGTGCGCGGGCAGTCGTTCTGGCAAACCGTGGCAGGCCATGTTCCAGATACTGCTCGCGCAGATAACTGATCACATGCCAGTGCTGGTCGGTCAGCTCGAATCCCTCACGGGTTGCCAGGTTCGCGTCGCTGAGCTCTGCCTGACGAATGCCGGCATACTGACTGGAGGTCTCGGTGTCCTCGGCATTAACTATATACTGGGTCATTAGGGTATCCTGGGCGATTGAACCAGAAATGTACTCGGCCTGCGTTTCAACAAACGAATACGGAAAAGCGGGTGAACCGGAGTTCGCGAGGAAGGAGTATGGCGGGCAACGGAGACCGTTCGGTCGAAATTGCGCGAGATAGAGACTTGCCTGCTTACAGACGATGGACCTGAGGACAGTATCTGCTCATTACAGTCAGGAAGCAAATCAATTGTTCGGCCAACGCCGACTTAAACTTACTTTCACATAACATCAAAAATCTGCCAGGCCGCAACAGTGTAAATACCAACGAGAGGCAACATCCGATTCGACAGGATCACCCGTGTTTCGTCCTCTGCATCGTCGTCGGTAGATACTTCAGTGCGAGTTCTATCAATCGCCTCGGTTAACCCATTCAGCACCGACACCCAATACTCTGCCGATGTTGTCAGCGGCCCGGGCGAATCTTCTTTCCGTAACCGGATATCCGGCTCAACAGCGCGACACCCACCGCCGCAGATATTACTGAAGCAAGGAAGATGCCCAGCTTGGCGCTGTTGAGCAGTTCCTGATCGAAAGCCAGGTTGGCGATGAAGAGAGCCATCGTGAAGCCGATACCTGCGAGCATACCGCCGCCCGCCATCAGTCTCCAATCCAGGTCCGGCGGGCGTATCGCGGCACCCAAACGCACCGCCAGCCAATTAAAGGCAAGAATCCCAACCGGTTTCCCGAAGACAAAACCGACGAACACAGCAAGCGTCACGGCATTGCCTATTCCACTCAACGACAGCGGCAACCCGGCATTGGCAAACGCAAACGCAAACGCAAACGCAAACGCAAACGCAAACGCAACAGCGGCATGATGACATAACCGACCCAGGGATGTAACGCGAACTCCAGCCGCTCCACCGGTGACAATGTTTCGCGCGCGGCGATATCGGCAACCTGCAGGGTCTCTCGGTCCTTCGTTTCACCACTCCCCTCTTCACTGGCTGGATGCGCGATCACCCGGGACAATACGGCATACAATAGTTCATCGCCGACCCAGCGCCTGGCCGGCGTCATCAAGCCAAGCACCACGCCCGTGATCGTGGCGTGGATTCCGGAAGCATCCACAGCAAACCAGATGAAACCACCCATAATAAAGTAGATCGGAAAACCACGGATCCCGGCTAGCGCCATGAAGCGGATCACAGCGATACCCAGCAGCCCCAGTGCAAGCGCTCCCCAGGAAATGTGGCTGCTGCAGCCACTCGCCACTACGAGGATGGCGCCGATGTCATCAATGACAGCCAGCGAGATCATGAAGACACGCAGGCTTGGCGGAATACGCGATCCCAGAATCGCCAGGCAACCAATGACAAATGCAGTGTCGGTCGCCATGACCGTACCCCAGCCTGTTTCGCCTGGCTGACCCGATTGCAGCGCCAGATAAATCGCTGCCGGGACGATCATACCGCCGAGAGCGGCGGCAATGGACAATGCAGCCATCCGCGGATTGTTGAGCTAGCCCAGCATCAGCTCGCGTTTGAGCTCCAGCGCGACGAGGAAGAAAAACAACGTCATCAAGCCGTCGTTGATCCACTCTCTTAGCGACCTGGCGAACTCGAACGAACCAAGGTGCAGACCGACTGAAGCTTCCCATACGTTCTCAAAATGATGTGCCCACGGCGAGTTGGAAAGCACAGGTGCAGCAACGGTGAACAGCAATAGAATGACGCCGCCGGCCTGGATCCTCAAAAACCGTGGCCGCCGCCGCGTGGGGCGTGATCCGCGTCCTTGCAATACTGTGTTTCTATACAGTTTATCGCCTGGTTGCACTGTCTGTCCTGAAGCACTCAGTCGGTGATGCCGGCCCGTAGCAGTCTTTACCCGCCCGGGCACTCGATTGAAAACAAGCTATTTTTACGATTGATTTTCAATAGGTTACTTGTTGACCAACACCTGATGCGCATTGCACCAATCAGCTACAGCCACAGCTAGACATGACGGACTGTAACGAATAGTATTTTGTTCAACATGATTAATTTAATTAAAATAGGTGCGCCATGAAAATACTCAACGCCAGTGACGCTAAACGCGAATTCGGTGAGGTTCTTATCAATGCACAACACGGTCCTGTTGGCATCAACCGCAATGGCAAACCCGTTGCCGTGGTAATCTCAGCGTCTGAATATGCGCAACTTGAGGCGCTGAAAGAGGCGCATCTGAAGCAGTCCATCGAGGAAGGTATCGCCGACTTGCAGGCTGGAAGAGTCAGCGATGGCAAATCCGTCATCGACAAATTACGCAAACGGGTGAATGGCTAAGCCGTGGCGAGGCGTAGCCCCCACTTCCAGTTCACCGACAAAGCGGAACGTGATCTTGACGGCATCATCAACTATACCGTCCAGGAGTGGGGAGCCTCTCAAGCCAATACCTACCTTGACGGCCTGGAATCGCGCGGGCAACTCCTTGCTGAAAATCCGGACCTTGGAATAACACGCGAGAAAATCTCCAGGGGGCTACTCAGCTTCCCTTACGAAAGCCATATTCTGTATTACAAAAAACACGCCCGAGGCATCGTGGTAGTACGAATACTCCATCAGCATATGGATCCGCTGAAGCACCTTTGATTCTTCCAGTCAGCCGTACTTCTAAAGGGGGGACCGATTTAGATTGCTGCTTTCCCGCTAACAGCACTTAATGCATATACCCAAAGTCTGTAGCGGCATAGTGTCTGATACCGGGTGCCGATGCTGAGAGCGTATAAACGACAGCTGCCCAAACCGGCGGGGCTCATGCGTAATCACCAATACCATTAACAGCTCGACACGCATTGCATGGTACTGGAGCGCCATGCTGATATTGAGCGCGGCGATACCATGATCTATGCCATCGAATAATGGTAATAACTGCTTGCCGATGCCTGCAAGTGCCAGAAGTTGCCAGACAGAAATGAAAATAAGTTCTTGGTTGTGCAAGCTTGCCGTGTCTTGATGCCTGCAGGCGCCAGCCAGTGCCAGATCTGGCCTACTCCCACTCGATTGTAAATAAGCCTTTTTTTATCTTCTATTTTCAATGGCTTATTTTCCTGCTAATTGGCAATACCATGAAAGATACCATGCTCAGAAAATCGTTCAAAATACTCGGAAATTTCCGATTGAACACTGATTCACAGTACCTGTCCGTCATTAAGCAGCAACTTGATCCCATTATGGGATCGTGCTAATATCAGCTCATGAGAGTCATCGCCAAATCCATGCTGCGAGCATTCTGGGAAAGCAATCCAAAATATCGCGATGCTAGGAAACAGATGACTGAATGGTATAACTACTGCTCGAATGCAAAGTGGAACTCCCCGCATGAACTTAAAGCGGATTTACGCAATGCGAGCATTCTGAAGAACCACCGAGTTGTCTTTAATGTTTGCGGGAATAAATACCGCATTGTTGTACTAACCGATTACTCACGACATGGAATGCTTATACGATTTGTGGGCACACATAAGCAATATGATGATATCGAAGACATCGAAAATATATGAGACCTGACTAATGAACCTGAAACCCATTAAAAACAAGATCCATTATAACCAGGCGCTTGAGCGTATTAATGAACTCTGGGGAGCTAAACCTAATACAGAAGAAGGAGATGAACTCGATGTTCTAGTATTGCTCGTTGAAAAATATGAAGAAGAACACTACCCGATTCCACCTTCCGATCCTGTTGAGGCCATCAAATTTCTGATGGAGCAAAAAGGTCTCACGCGTAAAGATCTAGAACCTTACTTGGGTACTCGCGCACGCATTTCCGAAGTACTTAACAAGAAGCGCAACTTGACATTGCCTATGATCAAGAAACTGCATGAAGGTCTGAATATTCCATACGATTGCCTGATAGTTTAATGTGGAAATAGCATCAGCGAAATAAACCAGCCGAAATACCTGCCGTTGCCAGCCAATGCCAGACATTGCCTGCCAGTACCAGTCACTCCCACTCGATTGTAAACGAGCCATTTTTACGATTTAGAGTATAATATCAACGGCTTACTTATTGATGTAGGCGGTAATACCATGAAAAATACCATGCTCAGAAATTGCTGCTGATCAAGAGGAAATTTTTCAAAACCGCCATCAGCTCCCTACCGTTTCCGGCACGTCTACGCAGCCTTCACCTTCACGGTTTTTCCAATCCTGGCCAGCATATTGACCAGCTTGTCGATGGTGAACTTGTCAATCTTGCCGCGCATCAGATCACTGATTCTCGGTTGGTGCACACCAAATACGTCTGCAGCTTCTTTCTGACCAAGCCCTGCATCCTCGATATATTGACGCAGTGCAATCATCAATTCTGAACGAATCTTCAGGTTCTGCGCCATCGCCGGGCTATCCTCCAGCGCCTCAAATACATTGTGGTAACCTTTTGAAATCGTCATTGCTGTTTCCTCTGTTCTGCCAACGCCTTGTACCTGGCTTTCGCCAACTCGACATCTGCCTTGCGTGTTTTCTGTGACTTCTTTTGAAAAGCATGCAATACGTAAATGGCTTCTTCGAATCGAGCGACATAGATCACCCTGTAAATTCCGGCTGCGTCCTTAATCCGGATTTCAACAGCCCCTGCACCAATGGTATTCATTGGCGTCCAGTCACTTGGCTGCAACCCGGCCTGGACATTACTGAGTTCAAAACCCGCTTCCCGACGTGCGCCTGCCGGAAAATGCCTGAGATCGTCCAATGAACTGCCCACAAAGCGCACGTCTTTCATAACGGCAATTATACAAAACTTTATATTTATATCAAGTTTTATATATTGGTAGGTTGGACACTAGGTAAGATGTGCTGGATCACGAATACCATGAACGGCTCGACTTATTTGACATGGTATTGGATCGCTATTCTGATCACGGGTACCGCGATACCATGATTTATACCATTGAATACTAGCAATACCTGCTTGCCGATGCCTGCCAGTGCCAGTCGTTGCCAGACGGACATGAGGATAAGTTATTGGTTTTGTGAGCTTGCTGCGTCCTGATGCCTGCAGGTGCCAGCCAGTGCCAGATCTGGCCTACTCCCACTCTATTGTAAATAGGCCTTTTTTATCTTTTATATTCAACGGCTTATTTTCCTGCTAAATCGTAATACCATGAAAAATACCATGCTCAGAAATTGCTGTATGTGTTCGTAAAATCACAAGGATCAATTATCAGTTTCCTTTCATTTTATCCTGACTTAATATTCATATTTGTTAATTATGAATATTTGGAGAGCAATATGGCAACGACAAGCCTTAGCCTGGGTGAACACTGGGAAGTTTATATCAAAAATGAGATTGCCAGTGGGCGGTATGGCTCCGCCAGTGAAGTAGTTCGTGATGCTCTGCGCGCTATGGAGGAGCGCAAAAGTAAACTCGATGCTTTACGGAGTCATTTGGCCCAGGGTGCTAAACAGGCCGAATCGGGTGAGTTTGTTGAAAACTTCACCATGGACGCGCTGATTGACGATTTGGATAACGAAGCCTGATGCCCGGATTCAGAGTCACCCCGAGAGCACTGGAGGACTTGAAAAATATCGGCCGCTATACAGAGCGTCAATGGGGTAAACCCCAACGTAATACTTACCTGAAAGCACTCGAGAAACGCTTTGGCTGGTTAGCGGAGAATCCACAACTGGGCAAACACCGCACAGATGTGGCTGAGGGCTATTACAGCTTTCCGCAGGGCGCGCATGTTGTCTTCTACCTGATTGGAGTTAAAGGCGTTGATATTATCGGCATCCCGCACAAGGAGATGGATATCATCACTTATTTTATATCTGACTGAATAATCAGCTGTGATCGACGTATCCGCCATTGAGACAGCATCCTCGTCCCGGGTGGCCAATCCTCATACCGGCCGCCGCATGGGGCATGATCCGAGCGTCCTTGCGTTACTGTGTTTCCCGAGAGTCTACGCCGGCTTACGGGATCGTTAAGCACTCAATCAGCTGATCCAACGAATCCTCCATCAGCTTATGAATCCGCTGAAGCACCTTTAATTCTGTACAGCTGCAAAAATCGTTGCTCCCCCTGGGTTGCGGTAATCCGGTGCTGAACCGAAAAACCGCAGTTGAGACCCCTCACTGACAATTCAGAAAAACCTGAATCTGCAGTCAGTTGACCAGTTCCACCGCGGGCGGAACATAGCTCTGGTCCACGAACGCCCGTTCCGGCAGGTAAGCCCGGAAAAACAGGTTGAAATCCTTACCCTCCGGGGTCGGCAACCAGTTGACGTTGGCTTCCTTGGGGGGCTGGGATTGCAAGTAGATCGTCAATGAGCCGTCGTCTCCGTAGACGATATCCGGGTCGATATCGCGCACCGCGAATTTATTGGACGGCGTCAGTACCAGATTAAAATTGTTGTCGTACAGGGTGATTGACCAGAAAGCATCCACTTTAGGTATTTGATCCTTACTGAATCTCAGCACATAACGCTCGGAGCCATTCAGCTTGGCACCCGTTCCATCGGTAAACACGCGCAGCTTGACTGCCTCCTCGACACAGTTTTCGATGCCCCCGGAGAGAGCCTGGGTGGCCGCCCTTCCCAGAAAATCACCATCCTCTGCCATCCGGCACCAGTTGTTGGGATTGTATTTCCAACCGTTCACAACCTTGTTCTGGTTGGTAATCGAACCCATCTCCTCGGATACCTTTTGCAAGTAGTTCTGAGCGTCCTCGGAGGCTCTGGCAAGACCGCGACGGCTGTGTTCGTCCAGGTCGTCAATGGTGCCCTTCGCCAGGGGACCGATGTTGACCAGGGCAAACTGCTTCATCAAGGCCTCATCGCGGGCAGGAGGCGGGTTTTCCCTCAGCGAGGCATCCACCAATTTCATTTTTGCCAGCGGGTCGCTCGGGGGAAAGACATCAAGCACGTCGCTGATCGGTTCCGCCTCCCGCGGATTGCCCTTTCCCCACTCGCTGAGCGGATAGATTTTGTAGCCGTCCTGAATGCGGTTTGCTATTACCAGGTCCTCTGCGGTGTTGGAGGTATAGGTCCGCCCCACAGCCAGCACCCAGGGGGTTGGCGACTCGAGAACCCCGTCGATGCCCTCCGGTATCTTCCCCTGCCACCCGCTCAGGTGCACCAGGTAGGCGGCCTTCTTGTCGCCGACGGTGCGCTTGCTCATATAGCCCAGGGCGTCGGTATACCACTCGGTAAATTCGATAGTGAAGTAGCGGTCGTCAGGGTTTTCCGGCAGCGTGAACACCAGCGGCTCCTCCCCTATGTCAGCGAAGGCGAGGGAATACAGAGTGTCGCGATTCATGGAAGTGCCGTACTGGTAGGAAGGGTCTACCAGCTTGCGGTAATGCGTGTAGGCATTGCCCTTGGAACTAAAACCTGAGTCCTCGTCCTCAACCCAGCTATACCGGATCTCAGCGAATTTCAGCCCCGGGTACCCGTAGATATACGCCTGTATACCCATCATGTAGGCGAATTCCTCGCGCCAGTGGGTTTCCTTTTCCGCTTCCGCATGGCCGGTGAGCGCCAGAATTGCCAGCGTGGTACCGAAAATCAGGTTTCGCAGTTGTCTTCGTCCCTTACCCCCTCTCCTTTGCCCGTAATTGGCCTGTAGGTTGTTATTGTGACGATCCGTTAGCCGGATCGGACCAACTGAAGGGTGAAGCTAGCAACTGAGCGCCATCAGCGGAAATAGTATTTTGTTGTTTTATCTATGATATTTTATTATGGCCTGCCGATTCCGGATCACGACATTTTGGACGCAAAGCAAATCAAACAGTTGGTCGCCCTGTACGAGATCGGGTCTGTGACCGGTGCCGCCGAGAAGCTGCACATTTCCCAGCCCGCATTGACAGCCCATCTGAACAGCCTGGAATCCCGACTTGGTGAGAAGCCCTTCATCAGGTCTGCGAAGGGCTTGGAAGCCACCCCGCTCGGGCATGAGCTCTATCTGCGGTCGAAAGCCATGCTGCGGGAGTAGCAGGCCTTCGATAGTGAAGTCAGGCTCCTGGCGGGGGCCGAATTGGGTGAAATCCGGGTGATCTGTGGCCCCGTTGTCGAGCAGGGCATTCTTCCCAACGCCGGCTTGCGTTTCCTGCAGCAGCACCCGGGCGTGAACCTTCAGATCGACGTATACACCCCAGACAAAATGCTGGAGTGTATGCGCAATGGCGATGCCGATGTGGCGGTAGGCGCGTTCGCGCGGGTGACAGGTATGGAAGTCGAGGTGCTGGACACCAGAGACATGCGAGTCGCATTTTTTGTTCGTGGGGATCACCCGGTACTGGAAATGAAAAACTGGCTGATGAAACTCAAGGAGTTCCCACTGGCTGGACCGCAAATACCATCCGAGACCCTGCACTGGATAAAAGAAAAGCGATTGGTGGCAGAAAAGCGGAGTGTCGCCACCAACAGTTATACGGTGCTAAAAACCATCGCGATGGGCACGGATTATATCATCGCTGGCCCCGCGTTTCTGTTTGCCCGCGAAGTCAATGACGGCCACCTGGTCGAGCTACCCATCGAAGACACGCCACCATGGAAAGTATCGGTACTGATGACGCGGCCAGCATGCCACAGCCGGATCGTGAATAACTTCGTCGCTTGTGTCAGAACCGAAATGGCGGCTATCTGCGGTGACTGACCCCGGCACCGGGAATGCAAGCTGTCGCCTGCCTGTGGGTTCGAGGAATCGGAGAACCAGCGCCCGGCGCTTGCCGTCGGCGGCCAGGCGGGTATTGCTGGATTGGGGCTTGTATTGCAAGCTGGAAACCACCGGTGTTATTTTCCGGCGTAAAAAACACGCGATTCAAATTAACTAAGGATTTAAAAACATGTCAGCAAAAGTGATCACCTCCGTTCTCTACGTGGCGCTGATAGTCGCAGCGCTGTTGAACCCCGGGACTCAAATCAGCCAGTGGATAGTGTGGTTGTTTATTGCCCTGCTAATCGCCCATGTTTTTGAGTTTTTTTTGAAAAAGGATGTTATGCAGGCGGCGGGCGGCTCAATGGGCCATCACTTTGTGCAGACCATGTTGTTCGGTTTCATACACTGGAAGCCACTGGTGAAATAAACCTCGGTAGTGGTCGGTTCGCGGCCGGGGAGCGTTACAGCTAAAGTCCACAGCCCCACTGGATCACCACGCGAATATTGAGCACAGCAATACCACGATCTATACCATTAATGACTGCATGCCGATGCCTGTCAGTGCCAGATCTGGCCGCCTCCCACTCGGTTGTAAGCGAGCAATTATGGTCTCTTATTTTCAATGAATTATATTCCACCTGATTGATAATACCATGCTCGAAAACATGCCTGGATGAACGCCGTAACACAGCAACTCCTGAGATCTTCGGTCAGCCAATACAAACATTGACAAACTTTGTATTTCGACCTAGCATTCTTGGTGCAAGAGCTCGCACCTGGAGGCCATTATGCATATTTCACTCACTCCCGAACTGGAATCTCGCGTTAAAGCCAAAGTGAAAACCGGCTTGTACAATAATGCCAGCGAAGTCATCCGTGAAGCGCTCCGTTTTATGGAAACCCATGAAGACTGGATTCACGAGATCAAACTGACTCGACTACGTGAGCAACTAAAAGTGGGAGCAGACCAACTAGACCGTGCAGAAGGTATCGCAATCGAATCAAAAGCGGCGCTCGACACATTGTTTGGCGATATCAAGAGCTGACCCTCTTGGCATCCCATCAGCTTGTCATTGCGCCAGCCGCTAAAAATGACCTCAAGGACATATACCAATACGGCCTGCGACAGTGGGGACAGGCGCAATCCGAAAGCTACCTGTCCACTATAAAGAACCAATTCTGGTTGCTGACTGACCAACCACTTATAGGCATCGAGCGCCCCGAACTCCTGCCAGACACCAGAAGCCTCCCTATAGAAAGCCATACCCTGTTTTACCGTGTGACCGCCAACAGGGTCGAAATCATCCGTGTACTACATGGCCGCCAGGATCCACATCACCATCTGTGAAATAACCAAGCGTAACCCATGCGCAGCAGGTATAGCGGGTTTCCGGAATGCTCCGGCGCACCGTTAGCTCAAGCTACCCGATACCATGCCAGTATTAATTTTCCCCTCTTGGTATCGATGCTTTCTGCCTTGCAACGCGCAGAACATACCATGAAAAATACCCTGTTCAGAAATCGTTGCTAGTTGTCACTGAAAATCACAACCCTTTTGCGGCCAACCGGCAGACCCTGCCAGGTTTCGCTACAGATCTCTGTAGCTCAAGCGTTGCTCAACAACATGCCCTTGCGCAATCATAGCATCCAATTTATCATCATATGATGTAATAATTAATGCCTTTTGATGGGAGAGATTACTCATGAGAACCACACTGAACATCGATGACCAATTGCTGGCAGAGGCTCAGCGGATTACCGGGGTGAGCGAGAAAGTTACACTCGTTCGAGAGGGGCTGCGCGCCCTTATTGAGCGAGAAAGCGCACGCCGGTTGGCGCGACTGGGAGGAAGCGAGCAGCAACTGAAACCAATACCTCGTCGCCAGTCCGATCCAGCAAAATGATCCTGGTCGATACATCGATCTGGATCGACCATCTGCGCTCCGGCGATACCCGGCTTGCTGATTTACTTGACCGAAGCCAGGTACTGACACACCCCTTTGTCATAGGTGAACTGGCATGCGGAAACTTGCGCAAACGCGATGAAATTCTCAGACTTCTCAATGACCTTCCACAGTCACCGGTCGCGTCTCCAGCAGAGGCACTGCACTTTATCGAACGTAATCACCTGATGGGACTGGGAGTCGGATACATTGATATCCATCTACTTGCTGCAACCGCGTTGGCGGAAAATGCCAGGCTCTGGACAGGCGATAAGCGACTGAAGAAAGTTGCATGCAAGATGAAAATGGCGATTGACGAATAATCCCTGGATTATCTGAAATCCAACGGCCAAATGGTCGGCATTGAGGTGCAAAGCCTCTGCCACAGTCAAAGAACGCTATCTTCGCGGAGTGAAAAAGCTCGCCAGCCCGGGTAATCAGTACCCAAAAGGTGTGCTGCAGCACGATGGCGATGAAACAATACCACTGGGGAATGATATCCGGGCTGCCCCATTCACCACACAGTGGGGTTCGCAGAACGAGCAGTTAGATGCCTGTTGTTGCCAGCCAGTGCCAGTCTTTACCTGCCAGTACCGGTCACTCCCACTCGATTGTAAACAAGCCATTTTTTCGATTTAATATCAATGGCTTAATTTTCTGCACAGGCGGCAATACCATGACAAATACCATGTTCAGAAATTTCTTCACCAAGCGTTGCGACGCTAGCGGGTTCCATTTTCAAACTCGGTCAATTGATCACCGGATAGCCCCGCAATCGCCGCAACCCAGTCATGCGAGCGGCTCGGTGATGGGTTCCAGATTACGCGCTCAGCGCTCGGTGTCGTGTCGGTCGCCGCTGGGAACGCGCCGGGCTTAAGCCTGCCAAAGCCGCCACCGGTGTTCTGGCGTTTTGCGGCAGCGACCAGGTCTGCCGCGGTTTCCGGGACGAAGTTGGTGCCGATTCCCAACAGCGCCCCCAGCAGCTGACGGCGTGCGTTGAAGATCTCCTGCGGGCGCCCGCCAACCAGACGCTCGTCGAACAGCGAGGCACTGATCGCACTGTCGAACACCAAGCCGCGCCGCCAGCCGTGCGCGGCGCCGGTCACCATGAAGGCATCATCGACGATCAGCGTCGTGCTTGCCATATGGTGCTTGCGCCCTGGGCCGGCGATCGGTGTTGCGATCGCGATCCGGCTTAAATCAGCGCTTTGCAGCGCCTGGATCGCGCCCTGGATCGCCGCTTTGCGAACTTGGTTCAGCTTAGTGTTGCGCGAGGGAAGATGGCTCTCAGGAAAAATCAGCAAGCAATGCAGCGCCGGGTTTGCCGCGAGTCGGGTGGTGATCGCTGTCAACAGCGCAATGTTGTCCTCGCTGCCTTCGCCGTCCCAGCTCTCGGCGTCCAAGGCATGACTGTGCAGGCAGATCAGATCTTCGGCGCGCGATATGGCCGCCAGTGCGGCGCGGGCAAAACCTCGGACCCCGTTTTTTGCCTTGTCATGAAGACGGTCCATCGCCGCTGCGGCGACGTCGTCATCGAAGTTTGCGCTATCGATCAATGCATCGACGTTGGTGCCGAGCCCGGATAACACACCGTTCAACGCGCTCTTGATCTGGTCCCAGGTCTGCGCAAAGTTGTAAGCATCGGTAATGATCTCGCCGTGCGTGCCCTTGGCCGCGGTCTCGAGAAACGCCGTGAACACCCCGGCGGCCGTCGGTGCCGTCGCGGCGGTGAACGGTTGTCCGACGAAACTGATGAAGTCCTGCAAATCGCTGGCGCGGCGTTCGCGCATCAGCAGTCGTAGCGCATCGGCCGCTGGGCCAGCAACCGATACGCCTTCGGCGTGGATCTCCGGCGCAGCATTGACGCCCGGGTGACCCTGCGACACCGGCCAGGCCTCGTGCCAAGGTTCGCGGGCTGACAGCGCCGCGACCACCCCGGTGTTGCCATTGCGGTCGTGGGCGATGAAATCGTAGATCTCTTGCGCCGTCGCGCCGGAGTGAAACGATCCATTGTTGACCGAAACCGCTCCGCCGCTCGCACTCGCTGGGTAGGTGCCGATCGGTGTCTGCACAAAGGCTGGGTCTTGGGTGATGATGCGATCGTCGGCGCCAGCGATATTATCCAATGCGCTATTGCTGAGATCAGCGGGTCGTAAGCTCGCGGTGTCGATCGCATGAAAGACCGGCGTCGCGCCGCTGTCGTCGATGGCGAAAACGCCTTGGCCGGGTTGCAGTGCGTTGCTACCGGCACTGATC
Source organism: uncultured Gammaproteobacteria bacterium (assembly GCA_963751595.1). GTDB lineage: Bacteria > Pseudomonadota > Gammaproteobacteria > Pseudomonadales > JAHEGP01 > JAHEGP01. Next base: position 40,664 of record CAVVVC010000012.1, on the reverse strand, counting down.
GCGGCGCCCTGTTCTGGACAGAACAGGGTTCGACTGCCCAGCGCCGTAACAGCGAGCGCCGCCGGTGTCTCAGTAACCGCTGGGCGGGGGACCCGGACGTCAGCGTAGAAACGGCTTCCGGCGCCCGTCGACAAGGTCAGGTCAAAGCTGACCTCAGTGCCATCCGCGGTACCGTCACCGGCCTCTCCGTTGGGCAGCAGCACCAGCACCTGCGCGCCACCGGTCGCGTCGCACAGCGCGACACCGCCATCCATGCGGAAGCGCCGCCCGGTGTCGGTGTCGCGGCCGTGGGGATAGACCCGCAGCCAACCGCTTGGCGGGAAAGTGCTGGCCGGAAAGCTGATGACGATGCGTTGGTCGGTCGCGGTGCTGCCCGTCGTGCTACCGGAGCCGATCAACGTGTGCGCCTCAGGCGTCGGTGAGTCGAAACTCGCATCAAAAGGGTCATCAGTGGGCAGCGTCGCTGCGGTTTGCGGGCCCCAATAACGATCGAGCTCAGGTGCGATCATATCGACCGTCGCGCCGGCCTCTTGGAACACCGCAGCGACCGCGCTGGCAACGTCATCGGCACGAGGCAGAAATACCGGGTTGGCGGTGTTGGCGTGGGCCGTCACGCGGCGTCTTGGGCTCGCTTGGGCTGATCCGGCCGCCCGTTTGAGCCCGGTGACCTGATGCTCGATATCGACGATCGCGATGCGCTGGAAATCGCGACCCAGTGGAGCGGGCGTGCCGCTCCCGGTCCACCCGGCAAACGGTGTTGCCGAGCCGAGCGTCGCGTACGGCCCTGTCGGTAAAGGCGCGAGTCGAGCCAGCGGCGCGGTATCGGTGTCGGCGTCGCTGGCTGATGAGAAACCAATCGCCGGGCTGGTGCCGGCCCGATAGACATGACCGGTGCTGCCGACCTGAGTCAAATCGGTCAGATTGCCGCTGATACGCGTGGCGATGTCACTGTCCAGCGGGCCCTCGTGGGCATTCACCAGTTGCACCGTTTGTGCGTTGTCCACCGCCGCAGTGCGCTGACGCGCCGAGGCTGAAGCGGCCCACAGGTTGTCCCAGGGTACTGTCGCCAAATGATTCAGGATCGCGGCCCAGGCGCCAGCATCGAATGCGCGGCCGTGGATGTCGAAGGCCCAGAGCTTGCCAACCAGATCGCCACCGCTGCGGTTTTCGAGTAAGCGGTTACCGTCCTTTTCTGGCCGCCGCAGAATCGTCGCCGGGCGCGCCGCATTGGTCAGCGAAGTGCTGCCGACGCCGAGCCCAACGTAGGCCGCCTTGCGGGCATCATCGCTGAGTGCGGCCATCGACTGATTCAGATCGGCAGCGCCATTGTTGGGCAGGATTGCTTGCAGCGCCGCGATGGTCGAAACCTCACTACCCGGAATCTCGAAGGCCAGGCGATCGATGATCGGGCGCGTTGCGGTACCAGCGACCGCGGCCGACGCACTGTCAGGTCGCGGGGCGCCGTGGGCCAGCACCCCAAGCCGTTGCGCGACTTCGGGCAGCAAGCGGAACAGTACGATCAGCGCGTCGTCGGCAAACGCCTGTCTACCGTCCGCCCGGCGCAAATCGGCCAGCGGCTTGGGTCGGCTTGCGGTCGCAATCAGGAACGATAGCGTGCCACCGGCCGGTGCCAGCCAGATCGCTGAATTCGGCAGCGTCAGACCACAGGAGAGGTCTTCGTCCGGCGCGGCTAACGGTGTTGCTAGATCGCTATCGCTGCCCGAAGATTGCTGAAACCAGGGCCCCAGCGCTGGCGAGGCGAACCCCAAACTGCTCGGTGCCGGTGACAGATCAGCCATTGCGATACCTCCTCATAACGCGACCTCGGTACGTGCACCCTGACGACCGAGCGGATCGGTCACGAAGACGACGATTCGCGTCCCGGTCGGTAACACCCGAGCACTGTCGTCGTCACCGGGGATTGACCAGCTGGCGCTCGGCGATGCCGGCAACTCAGACGCTTCGACCGCTGCGTCCGGGATCAGTGTCAGCCGGGTCACTGACCAAGCGCCCATCGACGTCGGTGAGAGATCGGCCGGACCATCGAAATTCAGCCTGATGTTGCGTACGCCGCCGACAACCGAATCGCTGGTTTGCGAGATTAGGGTCGGCGCGTCCGGCGCCGCGTCGGGAATTAGGCCCAACGTGACCGGCGCGCTGACCGGGCTCCATCGACCCTCGACGGTGCGGGGTGTCGCGGTTGAGCCGGGTTCCGGTGCGCCTTGCGCCTCGGCGATCCAGCTGTAATTGACGAACGCGGCAAACCGCGCTGCCGGCGCAATCAACGCTGAACCAACATCACGGAAGGTCGCGGTTTGTAAGCCGGTGTCTGGATCGACCGGGCCAAACAACGCGGTACCGATTACCGGATTACGCAGCGCATCGACCACCGCCGAGCGCGTACGCCGGATGCGCGCCAGTCGCGCCTCGGTGACTCCGGTGCGCAATGTCACTGTGACCTCAACGACCAGATCGGGCTCACCGGGCTCTGGCAGGACCCGCTTCGCGGTAATCGTTGGACGCTGTGGTGGATCGCTGTTCGGTACGCCGTAGAACACGGTATCGACCGTCGACAAGTCCGGGCGCACCGCGTTATCGGGATTTTCCGCGACAATCTTGTAGCCGCTCAGCACGCGCAAAGAACCGGACAGTGCGTGGCGGAAGGTCGCTTGTCCGCCGTCAATGTCGATAGCCTCTTTCAAGCGCTCGAACAGCGTGGCCGGAAAGCGCGACTGATTGGCACGCAGCAAGGTCGCGCGTGCGGCCGGGTCATCTTCCGCCTCAAGATTCGCGAGCAGCGTCGTATCGGTCGCGACCTCTGAATCGCGCAGGTGGCTGCGCAGTCGGTTCTCGTCGGCGTAATAGACTGCATAGGCGGCATTACCGGCCAATGGCCAGCTGCGCTCCACCCAGGCGATGCCGGTCGCGTCGGGGCGTGCGCTGTAGAGCAAGGTGTCCGGGATCGCGACCTGCGGTGGCGGGTACGGATCGAGCAATGTCAATATCGCCGGCTCGGAGACCTCGGAGGGCTGTCCGACGGCGTCAACCCAGACCGCCGTGATGCGCATTTTATGGCTGCTACCGTTGGCAAGCGCGGGTCCGGCGAAGGTTTCGCGAAGGCCGATGTTGGCAGGCGTTCCCGCCGGCGTACCCGGCGGATGGGGCAGTGCAATCGCACCGCTGACGGCACTGTTCAGCGTCAGGAAGGGTACCGGCTGGCCGTCGAGGGTTGCGGTCAGTTCAGCGCGCAGCAGCGGGAAAGCGCCCGGCGCCAGCGCATCCTCGTCCGGCAGCGGTACTGTTGCGGTGATCTCGCCGCTGTGCGAGCCGCTATCCAAGGCTGGTTGCGCATAGGTAGCCAGCACCACTGGGCGCGGCGGTTTTGGTCGCGGACCGGCTACCCCTTGGCGAGCGCCCCAATTGGAATAACGACCAAAACGGTCTTGCTGCGCGACGTGGTGGGTGAACTCGCCGGCGCCGGTGCTGGCATCGGCGATAAAACTCTGCGGCGGGTCGGCGCCGGGGTCGTCGGCAAAACGATCCGGTTCGGGGCGTCCGGGGGCGATCAGTGCTTTCCAAGGCTGGTTCTCGTCGACCTGGGCATTCAGCGAGGTCCAGGCACCGCCGGCTGGTGGTTGACGACGCCCTGCGGCCATCGTCGCCCCGGCAATGAGATTGTTCACCCCAGTCTCGGTATTGCGGATCGGGGCATTGATCGGCGCCGGCAACCAGTCGCGATGCTGGGGTTCATCGAGCAACGGCTTGCGCACCGGCAGCAGTGGTGCGCGACCGTCGGCAACCCCTAGCGCGCAGGTCCGGATGTAGCTGCGATCGTTCAATGCGCCCGGTTCATAGCTGATGCCGCGTTCGGCGAGAAAGCCTTTGACCAACTGGTCATAGTCAGCCATCAGCTGGTCGAGCGTAACACTCGGCATCTGTTCGATGACGTTGCGTAGGGTCAGCACGGCGATGTCCATCGGGCTCAGTTCGCCATCCTCCGGGATCGTTGGGTAGGCGGTTGGGCGCGCAAAGATCCCGGTCAGGCGATAGAACACCAGGCCATCCGGGTCGAAATCCCGCGGCGCCAGGTCGAGGGTCTTGTAACCCATGTAACTCGCCATGCCTGGGTCGGAGAGTGACTGCATCACCAATGACAGCGTCGGCAGACGCAATGACGCATTGCCGTCGGCCGAGATCGAATTGCCGGCCGCGTCAGTCATGTCACGCGTCGTCATCTGCGCGATCTGTGCGGTCGGCAGATTGATCAGCTCGTTCAGCGGACCCTTGATCGAAGCAAAAAAGCTTCCGACGCGGTCGTTTTCCTCGGCAACGCTGAACCCGGGTGCAGCACCTGGTGCTGGTGCGCCGCTGGTGTCCTGCAGTGGCCGACGGTGGGGCGATTGGTTATTGCGCCGCTGGTTACACAAGGACTCCCAATTGCTCAGGCTCAGATAGCGCGCGCCGCCTTGATGCGGCAGGTTGAGGACATCGACGACGCGGAACTGGATCTTCTGCGCGTCCATGCCGTTTATCCAGCGCACGCCGACGATGGTGCCCCGTCCGCGTGCATGCAGCTCGCGCAGGCCAGGGCCAGCGAACGCGAACGGTGCGTTGTTGCGCTGGCCGAGATAGGCCGAGATGCCGATCGCCGAGGGTAGGTAGGCATCGACGGTCATTGCTGATGCATTGCTTGCGGCCGGTAGCGGCAATCTCCGTCGCGGCAGCCGGTCGGCCACCACCGAGGGGATTCTGAACCGAGGATCGAGCGTCGGTGTCGGCCGCTCAAAGATCGGATCGGTCTGGCGTGAGCCGGGGTCGGCGATCAGCTCGGCCCAAATTGGGTAATTGGCAGTACCGGACGGCAGCCGAACGACGACCTCATCGCCGTCGTTGATACTGAACGGCGGCGGGACCACGCTACCGTTGAGTAAGAACACCGCATCCTCACGCAGATGCAGTCGACTGATCACCTGGTTGGGCACATCCGCACGTTCGAGCACAAAAGGCAGTCGCGGCAGGCCAAGTATCGGATGGTTTGCGACCCGCACGTGGGCGCCTTTTTGCGCATGGCTGTCGGTGCTGTCGACATACAAGGCGTGCAAGTTGATGAGTGCGGGATTGCTGGGGTTGATCGCCATCTCAGAATCCCTCCACTTCCATGACCAGCGGCACGATGCGCATCGTCCTGCGCCCGGTCAAAGGTCCATCGCTGGTGGTCATGATCAGTTCACCGAGGTCGTTGTTCGGGACGAAGGCGCCGCCTTGCGGGACCAACAAGATCCGCGTTGCGTTCTGTGTCTGGCGCACCGGCACGAAGTTGCGCCCGTTCTGGGTAAGACGTTCGACGCGACAACGGGTAACCCGTTCGACGCTGCCGTCTTGTACGACGCTGGCTTCGCGATTGATCGGTTCGACGCCGTCCAATAGCAGCGCTGCGAGCCGCATCGCACCGCCGCCCGAATCGACTTGCCAGAGTTGGAATACGCGGGGCTCAGCATCGGGAAGCCCGAGGGTCTCGAGGCCGAGATCCGCCATCGTGCTGTCGAAGGCGCTATCCGAAATCGTCAGGCCGTCGCCACTCGAGGGCAGGCTAATCCCGGCGTTGATGACCAGTTCGCCGGGCGGCGACGGATTGGCGGCCGGCGCGATCGCAAATCCGAATGCCTCCAACATTTCACCTGGATTGGCATAGCGAGAGGTGACGAAGCGGCTCGCCGAGACGCGCACCGCATTGTCACCGGCAGCGATCGTCACCGCGTTCAGGTCGACGTCATACATCGCATTCGGCTCGAGTTCGAAGTCGCCGACCAGGGTCTGTCCCGGCGTGATCGGGTTTTCCGGATCGAGGCAGGGCGATTCTTCTATGGCCTCATCGATGCGCTGGTCGAACGGCGACTTCAGCGTCTTCGAGAGATTGAAGAACGCCAGCGTGCCGGTCAGCGGCGTCAGCAGCGTCGTGATGTCGACGCCGGATTGCGGCGGTGGATCGGTACGTCGAACCACGATGTCGAGCTCACGACCGTAACCCTCGAGCAGCGACGGGATGTGGTTCTGCGCAAAATGGAAAACGATCGGATCATCGGTGAAGTGCGCAATGCCGCCGTTAGCCGGTTCGGAGCAAACCAGATAGCGGTCGATGTCGCGTGGATCGAAGATGAATTCGTTCAGCCCGTCTTGACGCGCCGGCGACGAGGCCTCACTGGCGGTGCGGAAGCGGAACACCTGCGGCTCGGTTGCTGGCTCCCAGGTCCCGCTTGGCACCGCCGGGGCGTTGTCGGTGTCGCTGGTGCCTTGCCAGGACTGCCACGACCAGCCGATGCGGATCTCGTAGCGGGTGCCGGGCTTCAGGAGTACCGGGCGCCCGTCAGCGACACTGCTGCCGCCGCTGCCCGAGGTGCCGCCTTCCTCGATCGCATCGCGGATCTCCTCGCGGATGATCTGGTCATTGTCGGCGCGGATCTGCGCGACCTCGTCGACGCCGCACAGACTCAACAGCGTGATATCGCGGTTCGGTGACACGCCCTCGACGTCGATCAGGTCGGTGGCTGCCGCGCCGTCGGGCATCCGATAACGGACCACCTGGCAAACCTGGCCTTGCGGGCGCTGATGGGTCGAGATCACCTGTGCTGGCCATTCGGTATCCGGGTTGCCACCGCGCAAGCCAGAGCGTACTCGTGGCAAGGTAGCACGCGAGTCGACGCGCACCGCGACGTCGGTCACTCCGTCGCGAATCGGCGAGATGCTCAGTCGATCGATACTGCGCGTCTCGCGCGCACAAACCTCCAGCAGCTGGCCGCCGGACTCGGTTTCTATCTGCACCGCCGCGATGCCTTTGGCTTCGAGCGTCACAGTCATCCCGCTGCCGCCCCTACCGCCGTCAGCAGCCAGTTGTTTGCCGACGCGGTCGAGTGCGCGAATCTCATAGCGGCTGCCGCGTTTTAGTGACAGCTGCAGTCGTACCGACGCGGCGGGCCGCGGTAGGTCGATTCGCAGCCCACTGTCGGCAAAGTTCAGCGGTACCAGACTGCGCTGGGTATCCACCGTCAGCGCCTCGACACGCTTGGCATCGCGGAATACCAACCCCTGGTGTCTGAACGCCGCGACCTTGCCGCGCACCGCGGCCCCATCGAATCGGACACAGCTATCAGCCGTAAGCCCAACGTCGCCGCTGCGACAGCATAGGCGATACAGCACCGCCTCGTTCGATCCGCCTGAGACTGCGACCGTCACGATCGGCGAGGCACTTGTCAGACGCAGCACATGCGGCACGCGTTGCGTCTGCGGGGTCTCGGCCTTGGCGACCTGCTTTCCGGTCGCATCGAAGCCGACAGCGGTTACCGTGGCGGCAAACAGCATCACGTGGACCTCTAGATCGGTACAGCCTTTCGCCAGCGTGATTTCCAACCCGGCGGACGGGATAGCGATCTCGAACTGACGATCCGCACCGGCAGTTATCGTCGTGCCGACTCGGACCTGGTCAGTAAGGCGAATCAGGTCCTGACCCGAGCGGGTTTTGATCTGTACACCGTCGACCGTGATCGCCGCTTTACCATCGAGGTCGCGCGGCAGGTTATGCAGGTCGATGCAGTTGCTGGTATCGGGAGGCACGCCGCCCGGTTTCTGACAACAGAGCGAGATCAACATCGCCTCGCCGGCACCACCGAGCAGCTCGAGCACCGAGATGCCTTGGCCGGAGGAGGTCAGGCGTACCGTCTGGCTGACCGAGGTGATGCCGGCGGTCGCCGCGGCCGCGACCTCAGTGCCGTCGCGGTCAAAGCCGATCAGCCTCATCGCGCGGCCATTGAACTGCATCAACGTGATGTCGATCTGCTGACAGGGTACCGGGAGCTTGATGCGCGTCCCGTCCGGGGGCAGCTGCAGTTCGAACAGACCGTCGGCGCCGGGCTGCGCGGGTGTCGTGCCGGTGTTGACGTTGTCGCGCCGGAAAAAGCGCTCGGTCGGGTCGATCGTGCTGAATTCGGCGCCTTCGAATTGGAATGCGTTTGCGTTATCCACCGACTTCGGCAGCGCGTCCATGCGGATGCAGTCATCGGCTGGCCCACCGCCTTGCCCGGGTTTGTCGCAGCAGACGCGGTACAGCTGAATCGCTTTGCCGCCGGGCTTGATTACGATGCGGACGATACCGCTGTCTGAGGTCAGTCGCGTCAGCATCGGGACGGACGCCGGTGCGCTGCGTACCTCGTTGGTCGTTGAGCCATCGGCATGAAAGATCTCAAACTTCACGTCTTCGTCGCCAGGGCGCCAGTAGTGCAGCGTCAGGTCATGGCAGCGGACTTTCAAATCGATACTGGCTCCGCCGTGACCGATCTCGATATCGGTCTGACCATCGGCACCGAGTTGCGGGTCGGCCAGCCGTGAGGCATCGATCGCATCCTGTGTCCGCAGTGGCCACTGCGGGTCGAGCGCGCGGATCACAAACGGCGACAGATTGAGTTCGAGCGCCTCGATGCCGGTCTTTAAGTCACCGAAGGTGTAACAGTGATCTGCGCCGCCCCCTTGATTCGGTTTGTCGCAGACCAGCAATAAGAGTTCGCCGCGGACGATGCGCCGCGTCAGCGCTGCCTGCCAGGGTAAGGTGATACAGACGATCGCGTCGCCATCGAGTCGCTCGGCAGCCGGCAGTTTGTAGCCGCGGGTAAAGCTGCGTCCGGCGACGTTGACGCTGACCGGCAGGTTGATGACCGTGCCGGGGATTGGGGTTAAGCCTGCGCTGGTCAACAGGCTGAGCAGCGCGGGTCCGGTCGCGCGCGAACTACCGAGGCGGACGAAGCTGTCGCCGGTGCCGGTAAACCAGCTGCGGTAGGGCAGCGGCGCTGGCGTCGGGCGGCGCAGATTCGAGCGCAGTGCGCTCAGGCGTTGTACATCGGCGCCCAACAGGCAGGCCAATGCGGGGTCTGGGCCGGGTTCGCAGATTCGATCGATAATCTCGACTGGATCGCCGGGTTGGCCCTCGCCGCCGTTTTCCATCGGCCGTGCCCAAGCCCAGGGCTCCCAGTCGAGCAGCTGCAAATGGGTGATTTCGGCGCCGGACGGTGGATACTCTGAGGTGTCATCGGCCGGACGGCTCGGTGGGAAGGTCCACACCGAGTCCAGCTTCGAACCGGACGGGTCGACGACCGGTGTCTTGGTGCCGTCGCCGGCGATCTCGATCAGTGCGACGCTGTCCAGGCGATAGGCATATTTGAGTCGATTCGAACCGAACCAGGGGTCACCGGTCGGTTGTTCGCGCGGGTCGAACTGACCGGCCGCCGGCAGGTTGTCCTTGGTGTAGTGGCCGAAATTGATCACTGGCGCCGTGTCGGGCCAAACCGTGTGGTTGTCTTTCGGCTCGACGCCCTCGTTGACCGTGACCTCTTCGCCATCGACGGTCACGGTCTGAAAATCGAACAGCGCGGCGCCGGCGGGCGTTGCTCCGCTGGTCGCCTCGCCCATGACGGTGAAATTGCGATCGACCAGCGCGATCGATTTCGCCGGCGGTGGCGGTGGCGGTGGATCGAACAGTGGCTCGGTACCGACGCTGAAATCGATACAGCCCTCGATCGAAAAGAAGAACATGTCGACGCTGCCGCAGAACTCGCCTTCCAGCGATAAATGCGACTGGTCGTCTTCTTCGGCCTCACCCGGCTGATACAGGTAGGTGACGATGATGTCGCCGCGTACCGAGACCGATATCACAACCAGATCGAGCTTGCCGGAAACGAAGAAGCCACCCTTGATCAGCAGCGGGTCGGTGCCCATGCCGACCAGGATCTTGGCCGAGGCCTCGAGGCCAATCGGCCCGGCCTTCCACTCGATATCGATGCCGGCGCCGAAGCCGATCGAGAAACCTTCGAAGTTGAAGTCGGGGTGCGCGCCAAGCTCAAGGATACCTCCGCCCTCGATCATCAAGTACGACCAGGCCTTGAGGTTCAGCGTTGTTGGCAGGATCTCGATCGTGATTGGCGAGCCGGCGCGACCGTTGTGTCCATCAGAGCCGATGCGCACATAGGTGTCGGTGCCACTGCCTGGGAAGTAGGCGGCGAACGGCACCTTCAGTTTCAGCACCTTGGGGATTTCGTATTGCGCCGAGACTGCGACCGTGACCGATTCGGTATCGATGACGACCAAGCCGGTGATGCTCGCCGTGTTGCCTTGTTTTTCATCCTTCGCGGTGGTGTCGGGGACGCTGAGGATCTCGACCTCGACGCCAAGGATCACACTCGGGTCCGGGAAGGCGACGACAACCATGCCGGTCGCCGAGAACGAGAACGAGGCGTCCGGCAGCGTGCCGACGACAACACCGACGCCAAGCGCATGCTGATCGAGCAGCGGCTTGTACTTCTCTTGCGGCGGCTTGCGCCACCACCCGATCTCGCGGGTGACGACATCGGGATTCGCGGTCACGTCGCGTGTCCCGTTGATCACGGTTTGGCCGATGAAGCCGTGTATCGCCAGCGGGATCGGTCCGAGCGGGATGCCGCCCGGGAACTGCACCCGCGCGTAAAGATTCATGAAGATCGATGGTGCGACCTCCGGCGGCGAGCCGATCGCCAGCGCGGCCATCGCGCGGATCTTCAACGGCACGACGGTAATGTCGAGGCTCGCTTTGATCACCCCGCCGTCTTCTATCTTCAGGCTGCCTTCGCCCTTCAGCGCGGCCGGGATGTCGACTTTCGCGGTCAGACCGCGCAGCGAGAATTTGGCATCGACACCGCCACCCGGAGCGGGGTTGAACGTGACGCGGAACGAGGCCTCGGAGACCTCGACGACGCCCAGTGACAACGACAGTGCCAGCGTCGGTTCAATCCAGAACGAACCGTTGCCCATGCGGAACTGGGTGACACGTAGCAGCTGCGCCAACGGACCTTCGATCTGCCACAGCCCGCTGTCTTCGATCGTCATCGCGTCGCTGGCGTAGACGAAGCCGAACTTGTCGATGAAGTCGGCATTCGGGTCGGTGTTGTCAAATTCGATGCCGATCTTCGAATAGCGGATCTTCATCGGTTGATTCGGGTCGGTCTTCAGCCCGATCGCGCCGGCGTTGACGTGCACCGTGCTGGTATAGTCGATCGTCAGTTGGGTCTTGAAGCGGTCGAAGGGGTCGGCGATGTTGGTCGTTTGCGAGCGCGACTCGATGGCTTTGAGTGCCGACTTGGTCGGGTTGCTGGTCGGACCGGTCGCGATCAAGGTTTCACCGGTCGAGCTGAGCAGGTCGCTGGAGGCAAAGCCGGCCAAGGTGCCGAGTGCGGCCAGGCGTACCGCCGATCCAAAGGCATCGTTGTCGAAATCGATGTTCGACGCCAGCATCGGCCCGAAGGTCAGCGCCGCGACCAGGTTCTTTTGCGTCGTCGCCAGGATGCCATCGGGATCGCCGTCGGATTTGAGCCCCAACGCCAGCTCGGTGAAGCCGGTCAGGTCGTCGTAGATCCACTTGCCGTAGATCGTCAGCTGCTCGCGATCCGGTCCGATCGCGTCGCTTGGCGGTAGTCCTTCCGCGGGATTGGTCCAGACGTACTCGAACTCGGCAAGATTCGGGACGATGTCTTTCCAACCGGAGAAGCGCGCACGATCCCAGGCGAGCACCAGCTTGACCCGATAGTCGCTTTGCGGCGCCGGGTTCTGCGCGGTCAGCGGCGTGCGATCGCCATCTGGAACAAGTACGCGTCGGCGGGTCGGATCAATCGCCTGGCGCGTCTCATGTACGACATCGCCCATTGGCGTGCCATCGATGGCATAGACATCGGCCCGTCGGTAAGGGATGCGCAGGCTTTCGTGCGCCGCATCGCGTTCGCCGCGACGTGTCGGGTTGCTGTGCTGCGGCCAGGTCGAGGTGTCCTGCTCGATGAAGATATAGCGACCTTGATCGTTGGCCTCGCCCGTCGGCAGAGGCGGATCGTAGCGGTCGATCAATGCGATCTGATCGACGCTCAACGTGTTCATCCCCGCCGACTGTTCACCTATCGCGTCGATCGTTCCAGTGATCGCCGCCTGGCCACCGGTCGCCGTGGTCAGCATGCCGCTGATCGCATCGGCGCGGTCCTGAGCCAGAGTGACGTTGTGAGCGTCGGAACCGCAGTCATCGCAGCGGCCGATGACGAGGAAGGTCGCGCCAGGAAACTTATTGGCCCAGATCAACAGCCCCTCATGGACATTCTGCGTGCGGTGCTGCGCCGGGGTGGCAGAGCCCCAACCGGTTTCGTCGGTCTTGTCGAACTCGTACAGAATCTGCACACGCCGATCGGCCTCAGTCTCAGCCGCGGCGCCACCTTCGTCGAGCGCGACCTCGGCGATGGCGCCCTCCGGTACATCGACGCTGCTGCCGGAGAGTGTCGTGGTTCCGTTCGCGCCCGTTAATGTGCCATTGGTGTGAAAGCTGGTCAGATCATAGGTCCCGAGTACCGCAGTCGGTGTCAGCGCCGCGGTCGGTGCCGCGGCATCGAAGACGCCACTCTCGCAACCGATCAGCAGTGCGCCGGATGCCTCCGGGTCGCGGATTCGCAAGCGCAGCCGCGAGCCAGCGCTGGCCTCTTCGCTGCCGTCGCTCTTCAAGCGGGTCAACAGTATATCGTGCTCGCCGATTGCGGCATCCGGCAGTGCCAGCGTCAGCGAGGTACCGCGGTGGTCTATTTCCAGCGCGGCGCAGACCCAGCGGAAATTTGCCCCGGGTACGGCTGGTGTGAGCACCGCATCCAATTGCTGCCCACCGAGCTGGCTGCGGGTGCCGCTGATCAGTGCGACGTTCGATAACGTCGTTCCACCGAATCCGATCGCGAACTCTGCCGGCTCACCTGAAACGACGATCCGCACCCTGAACGGTTCATGCAGGATGTTCCGCGTTGAGACGCCGTCCGGAACGATTTCGATCGGTGTGATGTGCACGATCGAGTCGTGCTGCACCTCGCCGGTTGCGGCCAAGCCGGTAATCGCGCCGGGCGGTGGCAGGCTGGTCAACAAGCCGCCGCCGGGAATCGATCCTCGCCCAGACGAAAACACGAACTGAGCCTCTAAACTGGCGCCGTCGCTATTGGTCGGCGCCGAGGCTAGACTGACCCTCAATTCAACGGCCTCGTCGGCGCTTGCGGTGATGCTTAGTATGCCGGTCGTGGCATTGAACCCTGATGTGATGTCGGTGCCGTCTTGTTCAAATCGCAGTGCGGTCGGATTCACCGCCGAGACGCCCCATTGCGCCTCGAATTCGACCTGCAGCCCTGCTGGGTCGCCAATCAGAAAGTTGCGGATACCGGCCGAGAACCCGCCTTGTCCGGTCGCGTTAGCCGGTGTGTAGAGGGTGATCTCGTCGATCGCCAAACCCACCCAGTTCGCCGGCTGGCCGCGCTCGATCACGAACGGCGGAGAGTACTCGCGCGAATAGTCGAAGAGAATGTTTTTCACCGTCATGCCGAAATTCGACGTGCCGATCATGAAGTGCGGCGGCGACACTGCGATCTTGGCGATGCCGCCGGAAAGCGACATCGGCACGAAAGGATCCGGCCCGGAATGCGCATCGATGAACTTGACGACGACCGGCTGATCGCTGCCGGCGCGCTCCAGACGCATTGCCGCGGAACCGGTGATCGCGACCGGTGGTGATCCCGACTTCGCAATCAGGTGGCGGGGCAAGGTGCCGCTCTCGGCGACATAGTCGGCGCCGACTAGATCTCTTAGCGTCAGGGTCAGCGAATCGAGCAAAAGGTCGAGCTGCCAGCGTTCAGACGTCGGTTCCAGACTGCTGCTGATCGTGGCGCGCTCGACCGAGAACTGGAACGGCACGCCTTCGGTAAGCAGCGGGATCTCCAACGTCCCCCAGCCGAAATCGAAGTTTTCGCTCTCGGCATCGACACTGTCGAACAGCGATTGAATCCGACCGCGATGGATGATGCCGCCCGGGCTGGTCTGGCTGCTCAGGTCAATGATCGAGAAACGATTTAAGAATCCTTGGATCGGCGCAGGCAGCGCCTGGTTGATCTGGTCGAGCGTTCCGAACAACGAAACGAGAGGAACTCCGGGGATATAGGGCATGGTTTGCCCTCCCTGCAATCCAGATTGATATGCATTTTATTTTTGAGAAGGAATACTATACCCTTATGAGTCTAACTTCAAATTTGAAGCGCAACGCTGATCAGAAACCATCATAACACTCTTCCGGTGATTAGAATCCAAGCCGTTTGCGTAGCTGACGTGAAATACGCCGAGGAGCGCGGTGCGGCGGTGTTCGAGGCGATGGATTCGGCCAACGACAAGATTCTCTACATCTACCGATTGCTGGTTCACGACAAGCTCATCCAGGCGTTGCCCGAGGTCCGGAGCGCCCAGGAGAGCATGCGCCACAAGCTCGCGCTCTGGTATGCAAAGCAGCTGCCAAAAGGCCATCCGATATTATGGAAACGCCCCGGAAAGTGGATATTCAGATTGAGTGCCGAGCCAAATCACTGGATGAATGTCACTGCGCCCGTCCGGGCCATCTTTTTTTTGAAACCCGCCTTCTTGGCCAAGTACGTGGCAATCACTCGATAGACGATACCCAGTACCTGCCCCATCCCACCCGGGAGGCTGGTAAACAGGAAACGCAAGGGATACGGGAAGCTTAGGACCCACTGGCGCAGGGGCTGCTCGGGCAGCACCTCGTCAACCACAAGGCCGCATTCTCGGCTAAGTGGGCAGTGAACGCCGGGTAATACTCATCGATGATCTGATAGAGCAGGGTTTGCTCGGGACGGTGACGTTGGTAAAAACCAGCAACCCCGTCCCGGCTGGCCACCCTGGCCGCCACTTGGGGCATGATCCGCTTCCTTGCGTTACTGTTTTTATACAGTCTATCGCTTAGCGGAAAGTTCTTGAATCCTCAGCCGAAATGCCAGCCAGTGCCAGACACTGCCTGCCAGTGCCGGTCACTCCCACTCGATTATCAATGAGCTATTTTTATCTATTGTTTTCAATGGCTTATTTTCCTGCTAATCGGTAATACCATGAACAATACCATGCTCAGAAATTCCTGCAAAAATTCTTCTCTGGCATCTGGATTCTTTCCCTAGACCAACACATCCAAGCCTTTTTCCGCGACCAAGTTCAGCAGCTTTAATGAAGGCCCATTTGGCTTTTTCTGGCCCTGTTCCCACTTCTGCACCGTGGACTTGCCCGTATTCAGATACGCGGCAAACACCGCCTGACTGGCTTTGTTTTGCATCCGGATGCGCTTGATCTGCGCTGCTGTCAATTCTTTCACGGGCGGCAGACACAGCGCATCAAACTCCCGCAAGGTGGTCTCTTTCATCACACCAGCCTCATGCAGGCCCTTAGCGCTGTCGTGTACCACCTCCAGGATCGATTTATCCATTGTCTTCTACCTCGATTAATGCGCCATGCTGGATGGCTTTGGTTAACACCTTGTCACTGTAACCCATCAACTCTTTTGCCAAGTGCTTCAACGCCTTCAATTCATCCATACTGACATTCGCCCGTACATTCTTGGCAAATCCATACACGAAAAACGCTTTATCACCGGATTTATACGCCAGCAGGGTGCGGACACCACCGCGCTTGCCTCGACCTCCAACGGCCACACGTTTCTTCATCACATGGCCACCAAGATCGGCATCAATCAGACCACGCTCCATTTCATCAACTGCAGTTCGCAAGGCGTCATCGCTCAAGTCCTCCTTTTCAGCCCACTTAGTGAACGCGTTGTTTTTAAAGATTCGCATCCATTACCCTCTTGATCTACGACTAAAGTATAGCACTAAGTACCACATCCAGCATAGTGATTTTCAAGAAACAAGAGGTTACTTGGATGTATGTTCCTTGTCGTTACGGAGGTATTTACTACCTGGCGGGTGCGTGAAACCACATCGTATCGAGCGCTTGCAGATCAGATGCTCTGATACCATGCCAGCATCAATCTACCTCTCATGGTATCGCTGCTTTTTTGTTTACACCACGCGAGAAATACCATGCTGAGAATTTTCTTGAAATGCGTTCATTTTTTCCACAAATCCGTAAACACTGAACGCCACGTTCGAACACGATTTCAGGAGGATATACAGGTTGATGATGTTAGCCAAATCTGCGTATGGCCAAAGAAGCTGCTGCAAAAGCCCCAATTTGGGGCCATCATATCGGCTACATGAGAATCATCGAACTGACGACGCTGAAAGCCTTCTGGGAAGAGAATCCGGAATACCAGGATGCCAAGTAACCAACATTGGCGTGGCACCGCCATGCCTTGCATGCCGACTGGAGTTCACCTCCCGAGGTAAAGCAGGATTTCAGGAATGCCAGCATCCTTAAAGACGGCCGTGTGGTGTTCAATATTGCGGGGAACAAGTATCGACTTGTCGTGTGGATCAACTACGCCTATAGAGTCGTATACATCCGCTTTATCGGCACCCGCACGCAGTACGACAAGATTGATGTGCAAGCTATTTAACTGCCCAAAGGGTAAAAACGAAAGGTATTAACCATGGACATCAAACCAATTAAAACTGATGCCGACTACCGTGCGGCATTAAAAGAAATTGAAAGCCTGATGATGGCTGGGCCAGACACCCCAGAAGGCGGTAAGCTGGATTTCATGGTCACGCTTATTGAGGCTTATGAATCCAAGCATTTCCCGATGGATTTCCCTGATCCTGTTGAGGCGATCAAGTTTGAAATGGGACGCAAGGGCTTAACCGTAAAAGACCTTGAGCCGATGATCGGCAAAAGTAATCGCGTTTACGAGATCTTAAATCACAAGCGCTCACTGACTTTGAAGAAGATATGGAAGCTCCACGAAGGCCTGGGTATTCCAGCTGAACCGCTGATCAAACCGCCTAAGTTTCATGTCTAAGGCAACTGCCAGCTTGAGAGAAGCGATCGAAAGCGCGACTCAACCGTAAAGCTCTCCCCTCACCAGCAACACTTGGTACTGGAATCCAGGCTTAGCTTCACTGCCATTTTTTAGATCTACAGTTCGCAGTGAGCAATGCATTAACGACTAGCGCTTGCAACCGCCAAAGCAAAAGCGCGGTTCGGTAAAGTAAATCACACCGATTTCAAAGCCCGCACCCCCGGAGCCGTCAAAGGCATCCGAGTAAGTCGCGGCCACGACCCATTTCTTTCCTTCCCAGCGAACGCCAGCCCGGTAGCTCGGCGGTGCATAGGCCTCGCCAGCGGTGCCAAAGACCTCGGTCATAATCGCCGACTGGGGGATCACATCGTAAATTGCGAGCCTTGACGCGTAGGTAAAACCCCAGGCGTCTTCACCCGTGTCGCCCTGGTCGAGGTTGACCTGAACCCCGGGCATTACGTCGAGCCGGAAGCGGTCATCATTCCAGGCATAGGTAGCAGTCAGTGTCGAAAAATAGGAATCAAAGGCCTGGGCGACCTCGCCCTGATCGAGATGGTCCGGGTTTATGCCCGTTCCGATAAAGACGGAATAACCGGCGGTTCCTGCATCGTTCTCTGAGAATCGATATTTGGCGTAAAAAAGGGAGGAGGTATAGGATTCCGTACGGTCGCTAGGGTCGTCATAGTAGTGGATAAATTGCGCGTTCAACTCCAAGCCTTCCAGGGCGGCGAGCACAAAGTAATACATAGAATATTCTTCACCGACCGTTAGGACCTGAGTGGACACGCCCTGCGGCGCCGTCCACTGGTTGTCTCCCGCAAACTGCTGCGCCTGCGCAGGCGCCATCAGGGCCAGCATCAAAAAAGCACCGATTAGCCACCCGCCAAACCGGGCTGGCGTAATTTTTGCGAAAGAAATTTTAAGCACGTTGGTGACCTTCGTTTCGGGTTTGTCTGTGATCTTCATTTTAAATCAAAATGCTGTTCTTAACTTAGCTAACTGTGCGCTGGTTCCGAAGAGGAAGGACTCCAGCCGGCCTGCGGTGGAACCGTATCGATTGGTCCGTGAGTTTGCGTTGGCGGGGACGCACCGGCAGAGCGTGCGGCCCCGAGAGGTTTACCCACTTATTGCTTCGCCACCGGAGACAAGTAGAAGTAGTCGAACAGCGTGCGGGCGATCTCGGCAATTGCCCGATCCCTGTCCGCCGTGGATGTCTCGCTGCTGTTCGTGAACACGGCGATAGCAAACCGCCGACCGTCGGGGAGCGTGACATAACCGGCGTCGTTGGCAACTCCGCCTAAGGTTCCGGTCTTGTGCGCGACAGGCGTTCCCTTCGGCAACAGCCCCTTGATACGACCATCGCCGGTGCGCGTGCGCGACATGACGCCCAGCAGGAACTCGCGGCTTTCCGGGCTCATCGCCGTGCCACCGTCGATGGCAAGCAGGAGTTTCAGATACGCATTGGGCGTTGTGTGGTCGCGGGGATCCGCCTCGAAGTCCGGATTGGGATCAACCTGGGCCGCCACCAGTGCCGGGTTGTTGCTGATAGCCTCAACGACAGCTTCTGGGGTGACCGATGGCACGCCGTAGAAATCCATGAGAATCCCGCGGACAGGCCGATCGACCCTGAAGTCGGTGATCCCGAGCCTGCGCAGGTTCTCGGTCACCGCCGCTGGTCCACCTGCCAGCCCCATAAGGACGTCGGTCGCCGTGTTGTCACTCTCTGTGATCATCGGATATATCAAGTTCGCTAACGAGAACTGGACCCCGGAGTAGGGGAATCTCTCGGCAATCGCAACTACGCCGGCGACATACATGTCTTGCGGGACGTCGACCATTTGGTCGAGACTGAGTTCCCCCTTGTCCACAAGATCCATCACTTTCGTGGCGACCGCCACCTTGTAGGTGCTGGCCATGGCGAAGGTCTCATCACCATTGAACGCGATGACCTCGTCGCCGCCGATCTCCTGCGCCGCGAAGCCTATGCGCCCGGCAAGCCCCGACGCGATCTGTTCGATCGCGGCACCAACGGACTGTCCTTCTGTTGTCTGCCCGTATGCCGGGCCGATGGTAGCCGCCGCGGAAACCGCGAGGGCTGCGATAACATGACGAAATTTCATTTTTGGATTCTCCTTCTGCGAGATGAGGTTTGGGGCTGTCCCGTTCGATTTAGAAAGACTGCGCCGGGCGGGCCACACCTGCGCCACCCGGCAGCCAAAAAGACGGAGATCAAAAACCGCATGATCCCGTCTCCTTTTATGTTATGCCGATATTATTCTTTATTTATTAAGCAATTCCCCGGCACCAGAGTCATCAACATGAATGTCTGAAAGGCCTGGATTAATTCCAATAGTATGCTTCACCCTCCAATCCTCTTTATCAATCGGCGTAAACTTTCCTTTGGCTTCTATTGGGAAACGAATTTGCTTGCCTGCTTTTACAGGCAATACTTCACTGTCTTTTACTGCGATGACACCATTTACGATAACGTAAGGAACACCGGTGGTAGGGTTACCATTTTCCCCTAATTTAAAAGTGGAATTATCTGTGATCGTTTCAGGGTTAAAAATGGTAATGTCTGCAACTTTTCCTACTTGAATTCTTCCTCTTTGCTTCATGGACTCAAGCCCGGCATCACCCAGGTGTAAAGCTGCCCAATAGCTTGATTGTGCAATCGTAAACATTAAAGGAACGCCTTGTTCACGAGCCATGCGAAAAGCTGTACCACGCGTACCAGCCGTTCTGGGATGGCCTCTATAATCTGACCAATCCGCTTCCCATGGCAATGATTCTCCATCGGGACCAACACCAACCATGGCATCAGCTGCTATGGTCATATGAGGTATTGTTAAAAAATCTTTCAACCAGGGCTTCCGGTATGGAAATACAACCACAACCGATCTGCCTGGCTCTTTTTTCATCAATGCTGCATAGGTTTCGTTGGTAAGGTATGCATTATCAATAGGGTCGAAGATGGTGTCTTCGTATTTGAAACCACGCTTTTCTACCCATTCAGAAGGTTGCAAGAAATCTGCAGTAACGGCTGTTGCTCCGGCAGCGTACGGATAGTACTCCGACCACATATTCAAACCTTTAGCTCTGGCCAGTTGCAGTTTTTCTTCTATTTCCCACCAACCATAATCATTGTTATGGCAAATTAAGAATGGAGCGCCTAACAACATGGCATTGGTAAACATCTCATCAAAAGCTATTGGCGCTTCGGTAGGTGTTTCGTTTAATAAATGATATCTGGTATGAGAAGCTGTAAGACGACCATAATTAGCAGCTGTTTTTTGAGCCGTAAAAACTTCGTAACTAGTTGTTCCCATGGTTATGTAAGCGACAGGAGCTGCCATACCAATTGCACCTTGTCTTAGATCTTCATCTAATATTTCCATTATTGTATTCATTTCGTCCAAAGTTGATTTCGTTGTTGCCCAACCTTGAACGCCATCTTCTGCAGACTTGGCAACGTATGGTCTTGCACCCGCATAATCCATTGGGCCAACCATGTCCGTTTCAGGGTCATGAATAGACATTCTTGTCCACAATAAACTTGCAGTAGTGCCATAGTTTACTTGCCAGCCCGTTTTTTCTTTTTCGTCGTACCATTCCTTAACATTGAATGATCCGGCTTCGAGGTCCATCCCGGAAGTTACACCGTCCCGAAGTGCCATTTTGGTACTGAACACATCCATTGAATGGTAGTGTGTATCAATGAACCCGGGAGCAACCACATGCCCTGTAGCATCAATGGTTTCGGTACCTTCAATAGGAGATTTTGTTATTGCAACGATTTTTCCGTCTTTGACACCCACATTGGCGATATCGTCAAACATGGTTTCAGGGTCCATGACCCTGCCGTTATTGATCACAATATCGTAATCGGCGGCAATGGCCGGTGTGGCTATAGCCGAGGCGAGTACCGATAGGGCTAAGAGATCTCTAAGTCGCTTCATTTTCATTCTCCGTTGAGTTTTTTCGCCGCGTTGCGCAGATATCCCGGCGAATGATCGATCCCCGAGATTTCATCCTGGTTGGGCGCCAAGCCGAAGTACATGCCACAGAAATCGCGGGCCGGGTCGACATAGATACCCTGCCCCATGTTGCCGTGCTTGAACATGGCGCCATCGCTGAAGACATGGTCCCACTGGGCCGAGTTGTAGGCTGGGACTTCGCCGAACCAGTCGGTGCCGTATTGCTCTTCGGTCGAGCCCTTGTAGGCCTCGGGATTGCCCATGGTCTGGATGCTTTTCAGCAGCGTGTCCGAGATGATCTGCTCATCCGACACGACATTCCAACTGGGCGTGTAAATCAACGTGTAGCGCAACAGGTCCTCGGGCGTCGTGTTGTGCAAACCGGCGGCCAGAGGAGTTCCGTCCGGCGCGAGCCCGCACAATGAACGGGTTCTTCGCCCCGATCTTCGACCAGACCCGCTCGTTCCAATAGTCCTGCCACCGCATTCCGGACACATATTGCGTCGCCAGCACCAGCGTCTGGGTATTCGCGCCGGAATAGCGGAAACGTTCGCCTGCGGATTCACCCGGCAATGGCTTGGCGTTCTTGGACATCTCGCGGAAATCGCCCTTGTTCGGCTCGAAACCGGCCGTGAACCAGTTTGCGATCCACGAATCAGGGTTCAGCAGGTTCTCGATGGTTTCCTCAATATTGAGGCCGGAGGACATGTTCATCACGTTCCTGACCGTCGCCTGCTCCCAGGCCGACCCTCTGAGCTCGGGCACGTAGGTCGGGACCGGCTTGTCCAGATCGATCTTGCCCTCATCAGCAAGCATCGCGACAAGCAGGCCAACCGTCGGTTTGGATGCCGACATCCAGATGTGGATATCGGTGGGATTCATGCCCGGATAGACCTCGAAGACGACTTTGCCCTTGTGGGCCATCATCATCGCCTGAACCTGACGCTTGCCGACCAGATATTCCTTCAGCGGCGGCGTGGGTGTGCCGTCAGCAGCCGTATAGGTCAGATTCAGAATTGACGGATCGATCGCCCGCTTAAGCTTGGAAAACTCCTGCGGCGGAGGGACGTAGGAGCAGTGGAAGAACTCGGGGATATTAAGGTTGTAGTAGATGGAATCTTCGTTGCCCGACTGCCAGTTGGGAAAACTGTAGTTCTTGGTCGCCTTTGCGATGAATTCCGGGGACTGGGGCTTTTTCCACCTGGCCATCGGGCTGTCGACTTCAAGTGGCTCGAAACCCGATGCACCAACCCGGACTGGCCCGCTCGTTTTTGCCGCGGCAGGCCGGCTGTGCAGCCCGAGCCCGGCGGCACTCGCCACCGCTCCGACAGCAACTCCGCGCGCCATAAAGCTGCGCCGTGAAATACCCTTCGTAGCGTCGTTATCTTTGTCGTGTTTGTTGCTCATAAATATATCTCCACAATAAAAAACGCTAAATCACAAACTATGAAACCTATTCCTCAAGACGGAAAATCCGGTGTTGCATGCTAAGGAACGCCGGCTTTCCAGACTTGTCACGCAGCAACTCACCAGCCGTTCCTTTATAGGGACCATCTGTCATGATGACCATGTCTTCACCCGCGCTACTCATCGAAATCGGTGGAGGGTTCTCATAAAACGAGACTCCACCTAATGGCTTGAATAAGCGCTCAGCCATGAGCTGGTCGTTGTCAAAATAGATTTTGTAGTCTTCATTGTCCCCTATCCAAAGACCTTCGAAAGGTTCAAGGGCACTACGATCGGCCGTGACTGCAACCAGGGGTATTTTCTCAATATCCAAATACTTTTTGAGGGCCGCTGCGATTACCTCATCGTACACTTCAATACCGCGGTCGCTGTTGGTGAGAACAACGATCCCGAATTTCTTATCCGGTGCAAACAGCATCTTGGCGGTAGCCCCTGCGGACCGACCGGCATGGAAAACGGTTCGCACACCGCCGATATCCTCAACGAACCACGTGACACCGTTGTTTTCACTCAGCTCGCCTTCGACCAGGGGACTGTGCGCCATGTCCAGCAACTTTGGAGACAACAGTTGACTGCCGTCCTTGTCCTTGCCGTCAAACTGAAATTGCAGCCACTTCATCATATCGCTGACATTACTGAGTATGGCTCCGGCCGGATAGACGCTGCGGGGAAAAGGCGCAAAGCTGACCTGAGGTTCGGACGTCCCGTCGTAGACTCCGGCATGGCCAACGGCAAAACGTTCTGCCATTAGATCCGCCATGAAGAAGGAGCTGTGCGTCATGCCCAGGGGCAGAAACAACTCGTCCTTCACTTTTTGTTCATAAGATTTTGCACGGCTTACGACTTGAATGAGGCGTCCCGCAATGATGAAGTTGTTATTGTTGTAGGCCCAGACCTCGCCATAAGGTGTGCGTTGCGGTAGAAATCGAAAAGCCCGCACGGCCTTCTCCAAGGCGTCTTCCCCCGAACTGGGATCCTCAAAGTAGTCGCCTTGCCAGCCAGTCCGGTGCTGGAAAAGATCGATGACCTTCGCCTTCTCTGAAGCCTCACTATCCAGGACCGAAAACTCCGGGAGATACTTCCGAACCGGGGCTTCGAGGTCGAGCTCTCCGCGTTCTGACATTTTAAGAACCACGGTAGACGTAAAAGACTTCGATATGGAGCCGATATAAAACACGGTGTCTTCAGTGACAGCCTGGGGATCATCAAGATTGGTAATGCCGAGGCCGGCCATTTCGACCTCGCCATCGTGCATGATCCCAATGGCTATACCCGGGACTTTGATCTCGTCCATGAGTCGCTGAGCTTCACTCTTAATTTCCTCAAACCGCGTGTCCATGTTTTCCTGGGCAGTTGCCGGCACTGGGCGGCCACACTGCACAGACGACCGACAAGCGCCAGCGATCAATTTTCTGGTGTTTATTTCCGCACTTGGGTTTTTCCAACTATTGCTTCTGATGCCACCGGATTTCATAATGGTGACGAAGTTTGTATGTCGAATCAGCATGCGGGTCGATCTTTTCGGCAATTGCCCGTTCCCTGTCCGACGTCGGATGTCTCGCTGCTTGTTCGTGTACAGCTGGCTTCGATGGCAAACCGCCGACCGCTCAGGATGAGCGTTGACATTGTCCGACGTCATTGGAGTTCCGCCTACGGTTGACCGGTCTTGTAGCGCGGTACCATCTTTCCCTCTCGCAGAAACCGCATGATGCGGCCAGCGCCGGTGCGCGTGCGCGACATGACGCCTAGCATCTTGGCCGCCTCGTAGTTCCTGCCGGTTCCATCGGTGGCTACGATCCACTTCGCCGTGCTCGCGGGATTGTCGAACACCAACCGGTCCTCGTCGTCGATGAGCGGCTGCGCGCTCAACCAGACGCCGTTATCCTTCATCATCTTGAGCGTTTCTTTTTTCATGATGAGGTTGCCGTGTTCGATCGTCTTGACCCCGGCCTTGATCGCCATCTGGATCGCCTCGTCTGTAAAGATGTGCGCGGCGAATTGGTGTTCCAGTTCTTAGCCGCACCGGCGATCGCCTGCATCTCCTCAAGCGAGTACTGGGTGACGTCCAGCGGATCATAGACCGAGCCCAGCCGCCGCCACCCGCGATCTTGATCTGGTCGCGCCCATACGCAGGTTTCGCGCGCCTTGCGCGTTACATCCGCAACACCGTCCGCAGTGGCGACCATTCCGACGCGCTCCATGTTAGGCAGGGACCTCGGTGGCTGGCGCGGCACGTCATTATCGGGAGCAAAATCAAAGTGTCCCCCGGTTTGACCCAGCGGCGGTAGACACCAACATGTCGGGGCCGGGACATTGTCCGGCATCGATGGCTTGGTGAACGGCAAACGGTTCCCACCTTGTCAGCGAGACGGTCGTGACCCGCGATCGCCACCTTGTCGGTGCCCATCCGGCAATGTCTGATCACCATTCAACGCGATGACCTCGTCGCCGCCGATTTCCTGCTCGCGAAGCCTATGCGCCCGTGTCATGCCCCGACACGATCTGTCCGATCGCCGCTCCACGGATTGTTCTTCTGTTGTCTGGCGATGGCGGGCCGATGGTAGCCGCCGCGGAAACGCGAGGGCTGCGATAAATTGACGATATTTCATTTTTTGTTTCTCCTTCAGTGTGAGACGAGTTTCGTGCTCTAAAGGTTGATTGATGTTGTTGAATTTCTCCGAAAAAAACATCACCAAAGCTTCTTGAGTTAGTAGGTCACCAATAAGTTCTCGCTATTGTTTTAACCATTAATTTTTTCACTCACTATCAGCGAACAGGTCTTGTCCCGGGCTGACGTCTTTCAGCTCCTCACAGCCCTTCCCACTGTCGTTTCGTTCACGACTCGGGAAAATCGATGGTTTCCGCATCCAGCGTCCAGCCGCTTAGCATCCACGACTCTCCATCATGGAGAATACGGTCGTATCGCTTGGCTCGGCGCGCAACAGACCGGACACCCGAATCGGCACATAGGCCGACTCGACCTGCTGATCGGCCCGCAACCTGACCCGCACAAGCTGGTTCGGCGGCGGTGGCGGAAGGTGACTGCACATTCCGACCTGCGGGACCAGATAGCCGAACCCGCTGCCATCTGCAGCCTTCGGCCCGGGGATGATGTAGCCGGAAATCGAGACCTCAACCCCATCGAAAATGGGATTTCGAGCGATACGAGCGTTCTGCCGCTTCCTGGCGACGTCCCAGCCTTGCTCCAGCAACACATCAACATCGTGACCATTCGCTTCGAGTTTGTCCTGCGCAGCGGTACGGCGGGCCTCCAGACGCGTCCGTGTCTCCTCATCAAGATCAGTGCCGGCGAGCTTCTCGTCCGACTGGACCAACCGTTTCAATTCGTTCAGCATGTCGACCCCCATGGCTGCGTAGGGGTCTTCAAAGGCAACGGCGAACGGATCCGCCAGGTCGGAGAACTCCACGGCTTCCGGTTCTGCACTTGCTTGAGTGGCGGCCAATAGGGCCGCCACAAAGACAGAGGTCAAAAACTGCATGTTCCCGCCTCCTTGCTCAGGTTTCTCACCGTCAGTTTTCGACTTTCTGGGGAAAGGCACCCGTGAAGTCAGTTGGCATAGGCATACCGGTCGAGAACTCGGCATTCCACGACGCTTCCGAGATCGGCTCGAAGCGCGGCTTGTCTTCCGGTTCAAACCGGATCGGCTGACCGGGGAAAACCGGAAGCTGCACATCGTCACGCACAACGATCTGGCCGTTGACGATCACGGCTTTCATGCCCGTCGAAGGGATAGCGCCCTGTTCGTAGGTTGAATTGTCCGTGAAGGTTTCGGGGTCAAAGACCACGATATCGGCAACCATGCCTGTCTGGATGCGGCCGCGCTCCTGCATGAACTTCAGCCCCGTATCGCCCAGATGCTTGGCAGCGTTGTAGCTCATGATCGACATCAGCTGCATCATCGGGATGTTGTTTTCCCGACCAAGTCTTATCGTTTTGCCTCGGGTACCAGCCGTGCGAGGGTGTGTACCGCCCAGTTTCTCCATCGGGTAATCCCACGGGGCGTCGTACGGCGTGGCAGCAACCGCATCACTGGCCATGGTCACGCCCTTCAGCGTCAGCCACTTAGGCTCGTTTTCTTCGGGCTGCTTGAATATGACGATCGGCCTGGTCGGTTCGGATGCGACGGTGGCCTTGTAGGTCTCCAGGGTATAGTACTCACCCGTGACCGGATCCAGCATGGTATCTTCATAGCGTCTGCCGAATCCGTCGATCCAGCTCTCAGGCGCCAGGAACGAAGCATTGATCGTGGTGGAACCCGCAGCGTAGGGATAGACTTCACCCCAGATGTTGTGGCCCTGTTCCTGAAGCTCGATAATCATCTGGTGTGCAAGCCGCCAGCCGTCATTGTTGAAGTGCAGAACGATCGCCGGGGCGCCAAGCGCCACGGCGTTGGCAATGAGTTCCTGCGCGCCGTTGTTCTCGGTCGTGTCGGTGCCGAGCGTATAGCGTGTATGGGCGCCGGTCGGGCGGCCATAGCGTGCACCGACTTTCTGAATTTCGTACATCTCGCGTGAAGAGACGCCCTCTCTCATGTAGCCCACGGTGCTACCGATGCCGGGGGCACCAGCCTGCAGGCCCTTGTCAATTTCCTCGAGAATCGCGTTGCCCTGTTCCAGGGTCGGACGCGTCGCGCTCCAGCCAGTTTTCGCCCGGGTTGTTAAAGCGGCTACGGGGCCATTTACCAGGTAATCGGCGCCATCTGACCCGTCGATGAACATCGCGCGGGCAAACTCGTGGCTAACCGCACAGCCGTAGTTGGCCTGGGTCACACCGGCACGATCTTCGTACCATTGCGCCATATAGGATCCCGCACAGCCCATCTCGAAATCCATGCTGCTGGTTAACCCGTCGCGCAAGCCGAGGGAATAGCCGATCGGCATTTGAAAATGGAAATGGGTGTCGATGAAGCCCGGTGCCACGATTTTGCCGGTGGCATCCACCGTCTCGGCGCCCTTCAGTGGCTTTTTGCTGACCGTGACGATGCGGCCGTCGGTGATGCCGACATTGGCGATATCGTCGTACATCGTTTCGGGATCAATGACGCGCCCATTGTTAATTACGAGGTCATAGTCCTTCGCCACGGCTGGCATGGCAAAAGTTGTCAGGCCAAGGAGCAATCCCAGCCCAAAAGATAGTCGTTTTCTAGCTTCCATAATCGCCTCACTGGTTGATGATTTTTTTGAACTCGACACAACTCACCGCGACCAGATTAAAACATGATGACGTTATTCAGCGTCAAACCGTCTGCCTCTGCGACACTCAAAATGAGTACTTGGCCATCATCTGGAGGCGCGTGGCGGTCCCAGTTGCGTCGTTTTGTACCCGCGTCTTGCCATACATGATCTCCGCACCGGTCGAGAAATTGCCGTTATTGGGGCTCCAGATAACATTCAGATGCGCGATTCCTCCAGTCTTCAGCTCGAAAGGGCCGCGCGCCTCGGGCGTGTCCAGCACGCCATAGGCGTAAGATCCTTGTGTGGTCCAGGTCGGTGACCAGTCATAGCCAAACCCGAATACGGCGGCGAATGACGGAAACGTAGTGAGAGTGCCGTCGGCCTCCAGGACCGCGTTGGCGTCGGTACCAGCGAAGGCCATGATGTTTTCACCAGCACCCTCCGTGTAGGTGAGGTGGTAAGTCGCGAACGCCCTGGCGCCGATGTTCTGGCGGCCGCCGACCAGGAATGCGAGTTGCACCGCGCTGTCCGAGGGTCCATTCGCGCCGCCATCCCAGTGGAGCTGACCGATGCTCGCTCCAATGGAAACAATACCGCCGTCGTAGTCGTAGTCGGCCCGCGCAGCGAACAGGGGCCACTGCGTTGTGGCTTTGCCGGGAAGGTCGTTCAAATTTTGTATACCGAGAAACTGCAAGTCCTCTGCAGAAACCGCTACTGTCCAGCGATCGTTCAGTGTATTGGTGTAGCGTATCTGGGCTGCGCGGCCGCCGAACAGGGCGTCACCTGCGGCAAAATCAATCATGATCGGTAAGGCCTCCAGGAACGAGAGGTTGGTCCAGGTCTGACCGATAATAAAATCGCCTGCTGTTATATAGGCCTGGCGCAGGCGAAACTTGTCGTCGGGCGTAAAGAAATCCCCCTCGATGTAGCCCCTGAGGGGCACCGCCCCGGGAATGATTCGGCGGATGTCGAGATTGAATCGCGTGTCGTTGGCAAAGAAATCGACGTAGGGATCGCCACCATACTCAGGCATCCCCACAACCGGAATTGTTCGCATAAGAAACTGTCGAGGGTCTAGCGTGCCGTCAAAATCGGCGACAAAATCGGCTTTAACATATCCGCCGATTTTCATCCGCGTGTCAGTGCCGAACATCGGCCAGGAAGCGGGAAACTCGTCTGAGATCAGATCATCACTTGTCATAATCTCGTGCGTATCGCGCACACCCCCGTTCAGCCCCTCTACCTGACCAGGATGCGTTGTCGAATCATCGGGGGGCGGCGAACCGGTCATCGCCAGGCTCTCGTCACTCTCTACAACCTCGTCACTCTCTACAACCTCGTCACTCTCTACAACCTCGTCACTCTTTACAACCTCGCCACCCATTGTCTCGAGCTCGAGTTGCTCAATGCGTTTTTCCAGTTGCTTCACCAACTTCTGCAGTTCGAGTATGCGCTCGTCCTGTTCTGAAACCTGGGCCTGCGAATTCTGCGCCTGGACCATCGATGCAGCCGACAGCGCGAGAGTGGCAACCGCAAAGCATAATGCCATCCGGAAACTATTCACTTATCTGGTCTCCAGTGACTTGGCCAGAGCATGCTTTGGGTTTTTCGACTTGCATGCCGCTTGCTTCCTTTGGAGTAAAGAGGAACCAGAAACGTACCGCGCAGCCAGCCCGGGCGAGCCCGAGCGTTCGCTTATCACTTTTTTATCACGGGGATCGGCAATAAACCTGATGAAAATATGATGAGGCGTTCAGCAGTAAAGCGACTTCCAGCGCTGGTCGTCCCGCAGCGCAGCCAGCCGGGGGTCAACTTTGGCGCCGTAAAACCAGGGGCATTGCTCGACGCGTGCTTCATTCAGCAAAGACAATGCCTCGTCAGTTCTGCCCAGGGCCACAAGTGCAGGCGCCATGATCGGGCGCGGACATCGTGGCAGCTGAGCGCTGTAGGCCTTTTCGAGCAGGTCGGCGGCTTCTTCCGTCTTGCCGCAGACCGCCAGAGGCCAGGCCAGAAAGGCCCAGGTAGCGGGTATATCCGGCGCCAGGGCTAACGCTTTGCGTGCAAATTGCAGCGCCTGCGGATAGTCGCCGAGCGTGGCGAGAAAAATGCTGATATACGCGTGGGCAAGATCTTCCTTCGGGTGGTGTTCCAGAATCTGGCGTTCGAAATCCAGGGCCTCATTGACCTTACCCGCGAGAAACAGGGTGATAGCGCGCACTGAAGAATTGTACCGCGAGTGCGGATCCAATTCGACGGCGCGGGCGACGGACGCTAGCGCCGCTTGCAGATTGCCCTCGGCGCGGTGAACCAGGGCCTCATAGGCGTAGCTCCGCGAATACCCGGGATCGAGACGCTGTGCGTGAGCGAGGGATTTCTTTCCCGTCTCTATCTCGCCTTGTTGCAGCGCCTCGAACAAGCCACGCAAACTCAGGGCCTGGACGATGTTGGGGTCTATGCTTTGCGCCGCATGGCAGGCATCGAGGCCAACCCGTAAACCCTCCTGTGGCTGAATGAACCCCCGAAAGCACTGGATCATGCTCACTTCGGCTATGGCCACGTGCGCTGCGGCGTAATCCGGGTCGAGTCGCAACGACTCTCTTAACCAATAGAGGGCCCGTTCCATGGAGTCCGGATCGGGGTTATTGGCAGAGGCCAGTCCTGCCTGAAAGTGCGAATAAGCCTGTGGTTTGGTTTGAATCGTACTTTCCAGTGCCGACCGTTGGAAACACATCCATGGACTGCCGGCCGGAACCGTCAGTCTATACCCCCGCTTCGGAATGGTCCTGATGTATTCGCGCCCTTCAGGTTGCAGGGCATTTCGCAATGAATAGACGCAACGGACCAGGGATTGGTAGCCGACCGACTGACGCGGCCATAGATGACAATAGATGGTTTCGTGTTCAACGACCTTGCCCTGGTTTAGGGCCAGCAATTCCAGCAGCGCCATTTCTTTGGGAGGTAAGGGCACTTCACAATCATCGCGCCACAACCCAACGCCGAATTTCAGTCGGAAGGGTCCAAATTGTTGATAGAAGTCTCTGGGCATCAGGTACACCGGCGAACCCTTTGGGGTTAGGGCAGTATAAAGCACCATATGCGCGATTCAATCGGGTATCAAGGCATCGCCCCCCATTCAGCTGGGCCATTACCCCTGCCCTTTTCCGCCTGGAGGTCGCCGCTTTAACCCTAGACTCATGATCAGGGTTCTCGTACAGTTGGCTGAAACGCAATTGATGCAACGTGATGGAAAAGTTGTCGGGCTGTGAAGATAATCGGTATATCCTGACCGAAGGCTGAGGCTCATGAGAAAAATCAGAAGAAAAACTACGGTTACATGGATTGCTTTGGCCTTCTATGTCTCTGGAATCATTGCCGCCATCGATGCGGTCATGACGACACGCACGGCGCCCGGTGCGATCGCCTGGTTTGTTGCGCTCGTTAGTTTCCCCTTCGTGGCAGTACCCGTTTACCTGGTGTTCGGGCGCAATAAATTCGACAGCTTCAGGCGGCCATCCTTTCTGACTGGTACTGGGCAAGGTTTGACGTTGCTGGTGTCGGCGGTGATGCTCTTCCTTCTGAGCGACAAGTCACCCCTGTTAACCGAGATCATGGTTTCTCTCAACAGGGCGATCCTGGTCGCGTTTCCGGCGAGTTTTGCCGCAATCGTCGTGGATAGCTTAAGCAAATGACCGAGAACAAGGAAATACTCGTTCCGAAGAAGCCAAACAGGCGCCGGATGATTTCGGCAATTATTATCCTTTTTCACGTTCTGGGCCTGTTGTCTTCGATTCACGCCATCATGAGCGCGCGCACCGAACAGGGCGCCGTCGCATGGGCGGTTTCGTTGAACACGATCCCCTACGTGGCGGTGCCGGCGTACTGGGTACTGGGAAGAAGCAGGTTCCAGGGTTACGTCAGCTCGCGGCAGGACGAGATGGAGGAGATCGCCGGACTGGAACAGGCGGCCATCGACCAGGCTCTCGACTACGCGCTGCCGATGGATAAGATCAGCCCTGCTGCCCGGGCGGCGGTCGGCCTCGCGGGCATGCCGTTTCTGCGCGGCAACTCCCTGGAGCTTCTGATCGATGGCGACACCACCTTTGCCAGCCTTCTCAAGGGGATCGATGCCGCCGAAGAGTACATCCTTTTCCAGTTCTTCATCGTCCACGACGACGAGATCGGGCGACAGGTCAAAGCGCACCTAATCAAAAAGGCTCAGGCCGGGGTGCGGGTTTTTTTCCTCTACGACGAGATGGGCAGCCATGACCTTCCCCAGGCTTACATGGATGATCTGCGTCAGGCCGGTGTCGAGGTCTACAACTTCCATACCCAGAAGGGGCCCGGTAACCGGTTCCAGATCAACTTCCGCAACCACCGCAAGATCGTGGTGGTGGACGGCAAGGAGGCATGGGTCGGCGGCCTTAACGTGGGCGACGAGTATCTGGGCCGTGATCCGAAGTTCGGTCATTGGCGTGACACTCATATGCGGATCGAGGGCCCGGCAGCACTCGGTGCTCAGCTCTCGTTCGCTGAGGACTGGTATTGGGCGAGCGAACACTGGCTGGATCTGTCGTGGAATCCGGTGCCCTCCGAGGACGGTGATATCCCGGTTCTGATCCTTCCCACCGGCCCGGCCGACGAACTCGAGACCGCCAATCTGATGTTCGTGCATGCGATCAACAGCGCGCAGGAACGTATCTGGATTGCCAGCCCCTATTTCGTCCCCGACCGGCCTGTGATCACCGCGCTCCAGCTCGCCGGCCTGCGCGGGGTCGATGTACGAATTCTGATCCCCGACACACCTGACCACCTCGCAACCTGGCTGGCCGCCTTTTCATACTTCGACGAGTCCGCCAGCACCGGCGTCGACTTCTACCGCTACCAGGACGGCTTCCTGCACCAGAAAGTGATGCTTGTCGACGACGAGGTCTCCACCGTCGGCACGGCCAACTTCGACAACCGTTCCTTCCGTCTCAACTTCGAGATCACCGCGCTGATCGTAGATGGCGATTTCACGGCCGAGATCGAGCACATGCTCGAGGCCGACTTCGCCAAGTCAAGGCTGATGCAGCCCGGCGAGTATGACACCAAGCCGTGGTGGTTCCGCTTCGCGGTCAAACTCGCGCGGCTGACGGCACCGATTCAGTGAACTCATGCCGGGTTGAAACGGCCATTATCGCTCCCGCTATCTGGTAGTTGCGATCATCGCGAAATGAAAGGTCACCCCGGGTTGCCTCGAGGTTATCGCTAGCACCCCCGAAAACAGTACCTCGGCCTCGGCTTGGTGAAGTACATAATGCCGAGTTCGATGCCATTACCCCTGATAGCGACGGCGAAGCCATCGTTAGTCGCTCGATCGGATCTGCTTTACTGAGACCGGCTTTCTGGGCAAGCGCTGCCGATGACACCATGTCGCGACTGCGAGCCATAAAACTCTACTCAGTCGTATTCTGTTCATGATGCACTCATGTCTGAGAGCTGGCCAATCTCCGAGCGAGCCAATATATGTGAATGAGTCGCGGCTTACGAGTAGCCGACTTTCTGTACGGCACTCTTGGCGAGGCCACCAACGGCAATCAGTGTCCAGCCGCTCATCATGAGCTGGATACCGACCAGGGTGCCGACGGCCCAGATACCCGACAACGGGAATTGTCGCCAGAGCATCACGCCGAGAATCATGGAGACTACGCCACTAAACAGCAGCCAACCCCATCCCTGCTGAGGCTTCGCCCCGAAGGCGCCGATGACCTGAACCACGCCGCTGGCGACAAAATAAGCCGCGAGGAAGAGGGTCAACGTGGCCAGCGCGGCTACCGGCTGCGATATCATGTACGCACCGGCGATCAGGCTGAGTATCGCTAAGATCGCGAGCAGGATGCCTTCACCAAAGGAGCCTGCCTTGAAAACCAGCAGGAGCTGGGCAACACCACTGAATAGCAGCAGTACGCCGATCATGATGGTTAAGGAAAGTCCGGCGCCGAGTGGCGCGATAAGGGCCAGGAATCCGGCTATTAACAAAAAAATTCCGACCCATTTCGAGGTCTTTGCGTCTTTCTTGATGGTTTCTGTCAAGGGCATTTCAAACTCCTCACTGTTTTAACGTTCTCATTGGCGAGCACGGCGTGTCCTTGCCCGCCACACTCGATAACCTGCTTGACCGCTTTTTCTTTGAACTCGCTGGTGTACCGCTTGTGCAACATATCCACCTCCTGCTTTTAGTGCAAGCATTTTGGTGTCTGGGAAAGCGGGTGTTAACCCATCACTGCATTTGCTTTAAATTGCCTCAGGTCTATTTGTTCGAAGGAAGCGCAGCCCTCCAAGCGTATAAAGCTCAAGCTTGATTTTTCAAAATACAGTCATGCATCCAGTCGCATGCGATTATTTGTATGCAGATATTGTCAGGCGCTGTTCCATCAATAGGGGGTCAGTGACAGAGTATGCCACATTTGCCGTCTCGACCTCATTGCCCAGGGTGCTGTCCGTGGCGGCGGAGGGGATTGCAATTCCGGCCAAGGGTAGTCAAACTCGAGCTATGAACTCGCCGTCAGAAGAATCACCGGCGCCATCGACAGGGTTCGGGTCACTCGCCTGGCTGCGCCCCGTAACGGGCAAACGCCATGACCGCTAAGGCTACGCAGCGCGCATTCTTCAGCATTCTGCTGCTGATCGTCACGCTCGCTTTCTTCTGGCTGATTGGCGAATTCATTCAACCGATCTTCTGGGCGACTGTGCTCGGGATCGTTTTCTTCCCGACCTACAACTCCATCAAGGGTCGGTTGGGAGGACGCGAGACCGTCGCATCTGGCGTGACGCTCGTCGTCGTTTTGCTTGTCGCGATTATCCCCATTACGTGGATCGTTTCGGTCGTCGCCAGCGAGGCCGCCGGGTTGTACGCAAATATCCGCAGCGGCGAAATCGATGTCGGCGCCGTTTTCGACTGGTTCAATGCGAAACTCCCCGTCGTGGTGTCATGGCTCGAATCGATAGGCATTGACGCCGAGAAAATGCGTGCCATGGCATCGTCGTTCGCCCTGCGGGTGAGCCAGTTCCTGGCCAACATCCTGGTGGGCTTTGGCCAGAACATCGTGCAGTTCTCGCTCATGTTCACGCTGATGCTCTACATCCTGTTTTTCATGTTCCGTGACGGCCGACGCATTCTCGACGCAGCGATCCTGGCCGTTCCGCTCGACGAAGACAAGAAGCAGGAGTTGCTCATGCGCTTTGTCGAGGTTTCACGTGCGACGATAAAGGGCACAGCCATCATTGGCGTCGTCCAGGGAGCGATCGGCGGCATCGCCTTCGCGGCGCTTGGCATTCCCTCGGCAGCGCTCTGGGGTGTGCTCATGGTGCTCCTGAGCGTCGTTCCCGCCGTTGGCCCAGCCCTGGTGTGGATGCCGGCCACTCTTTACTTTTTCGCAGTCGGGCAGTATGTTCAGGGTGCCATCCTGCTCATTGTCGGCGGTGTTTTCATCAGCTTGGCGGACAACGTGCTGCGCCCGGTTCTTGTCGGCCGCGACACTCGTATGCCAGACTACCTGGTGCTCGTTTCTACCCTCGGGGGGCTCGTCCTGTTCGGGCTCGCCGGTGTAGTCATCGGCCCGATGATTGCTGCCTTGTTCATCTCTGTCTGGGGCATGGCAGCGAAGGAATACGGAGAATGAAATGTCGAGAGTGAATAACCAACCAAAAAAAAGAAATGACGGGCACTCATCGATGACACGGGCCCTGGTGCTTGCCGGATTGATGGCGTTCGTGCTCCAGGCCTGTGACACCGATGTCGAACCGAATTGCCAAGCAACCAACGCACCCACTGCCAATTGCCCTGAACCTGGAGCGGTCGACGACCCGTTCATAGCGGACCTGGCGAAACGACGCCAGTGGTACGATTCCCGGGAACTCGGAGAGGTCGGAATCGAACCCGCCGAAGTGGCACGCACGTTCGATATACCAGTCAATAACGCGGTCGGGAAGGTGATTCCTCCCACGGACGACGGCTCCCAGGATTCGCTCGCGCTGAAGATCTGGATGATCGAGCAGGCGCGCCATACCGTGGATGCGATCTACTACATCTACAAAGACGATCTTGCCGGACAGGCGGTGCTGGGCGCCTTGTGCGACGCCGTGATTCGTGGCGTGGACGTTCGCCTCGTCGTTGATGCAGTGGGGTCCTTCAGCTTTCCAAAGTCGGCCCTGAGGATGCTGGATTCCTGTGAGGAAGACGCCGGGTACATCAGGAATGCCGAGGGCCAGCCGACGCCACAACGTGCGCGCGTCCAGGTTGCCGTCTTCAATGCGCTGACCAACCTGTCCGCCAGTCCCAACCGTCGCTCACATGACAAGCTGCTGATTACGGACGGGGACTTTGCAGATAAAGCACTCCTTATCACGGGGGGACGGAACATTGCCCTCGACTACTACGGGCTTACCGAAGCCGGTGAATTCGACCCCCTGACCTATCGTGATGTGGAGCTGCTGTTACGTCCCGCCGACGCTCCCGATAAAGACGATATCGGCGTATTGACCAGTGGATACTTCGGCGCGCTGTTCCTGTTCAAGGGCAATCACCTGCTCGAGGCACATGACAACGGGCCTGCCCGGGCAAGGTACCGTTCGAAGCGGACCCGCGCGAGCGAGGCGCTGGCAAAACTCAAGCAGTTTCCAGCGATGCGCGAACGGTTCGCGAGAATGCCTGAGTACACGAGCGAGGGCTTCGTCGAGACCAGGGTCCGGCTGGTCGAACAGTTGTCGCATGTCGTCGACAAGCGGGTTGTGCGCGATGCGGTGGACAACTATCTGAACAGCCCCAACTCCGTCCTGTTCGTTCTCAATGAGGTCCTGAGCCAGACATCCGCTGGCGGGCAATCGCGTATCTGCTCGCCCTACCTCTTTCTGGCGCGCTACGAGGACTCGGACGGCCAGGTCGTCGTAGACGAAGCGGATGCGATCCGGGCGTATATCGATGCGAATCCGGACGCCGAGATCGAAATTATGACCAATTCGGCGATGACCTCGGACAACTTTCCGGCACAGTCCGTCATCGACTTCGACACGGCGCCGCGACTGCTCCTGGATGCCGAACTGCGGCAGCGCTGGCTGGAGCTGGGATCAGAAGACGAAACGCGTGCCGAGTTAACCAACAGCGACGCCTGGAAGCGGCAGGTCAGCCATCCGCGAATACGCATCTACCAGTCAGGCCTTAACGATTCCAATCTGTTTCCCGGGGGGACCAAGACCTATGGCAAGCTGCATGCCAAGTTCTGGCTAGCCGAGCCCTACGGATTCATCGGCACGACCAACTTCGACTACCGATCAAGGTTGTACAACAGCGAGATGGGCTACTTCTTCGAAGCCGAGCCGCTGGCGGAAGATCTCAATGCCGTGTTCGAGGAACTGAAATCGCAGTCCTACCGCTGGGGTTCTCCGGAGTGGCTGCAAATGCGCGAGAACCTGAAAGCTGCGGGGGGAGTTAAAGGCCAGACGCTACGCCGGCAGCGAACGATATTCAAGACACTGCGAGCCACAGGGCTCGAATGGGAGTTTTGAGCTGTTATCAGAGCCCCCGTCAGAGCCGTGATTCTGCCCCAGGAACGTGTAAACCCCGCATGACCAAACCACGTTATGGCTGAGGGGCGATTAGCAGCGATGCCAAGAATTCTTCTGATCATTCTTGGTGTGTTCTGGGTCGGAGCGGTGTCAGCGGCAGGCTGCAATGGAGACGAAGCATTGCCAGAAGTAATCGAAGGTGAAACGCTGCGCGTGGCCACGTTGAATATCGCTCATGCCCGCGGCACTGCGATCAACCAGCTGTTTGTCGGCCGCGGCCGTATGGAGAGCAATCTCGATGCGGTTGCGCGCCTGGTCGCTGCCGAACGCGTGGATGTCGTGTCTTTACAGGAACTGGACGTCGACTCCCTGTGGTCCGGGCAATTCGACCACGCCGCGAGGCTGATGAATGAAAGCGGATTGCGTTGCGCGGCTCTGGGCATGCACGCACAGACATGGCTTTACCGATTCGGTACGGGGCTCCTCTCAGGCACACCACTGCACAGACCACACGTGGTCGATTTTGAAAGCACCCCGCCGACGACGACCAAGGGATTCGTAGCAGCAACGATTCGGTGGCGACACAATGGCCGGGTTCGTCCGATCCGGCTGGTTTCTGTACACCTGGACTTCCTGCGCAAATCGGCGCGCGATAGACAGCTGGACGTGCTGCTTAATCTGGCGCAAAGCGAGATGCGCCCCCTGGTTATCATGGGCGACTTCAACGAGGGCTGGGGAGGAGAAGACTCGGTCGTGCGCAACCTGGTAGAAAGAGCCGGCATGGTCGTCTTCCAGCCGAAATCCGCAGACCTCGCCACCTACAAGTCCGATCGCCTGGATTGGATACTGATCTCGAGTGAACTCAAGTTTTCGGGTTATCGTGTGAGCGACGAAGTGGTCTCGGACCATCTCATGGTGATTGCAGAGCTGAGTTGGAAGGACCGTCAGTAACGGGCCTGTTCAGGGTTCCTGCGACCAACCTGTAACCGGCATGACTCGTCTGCCTTCTGCAAACGCAATACACCTCAGGCCGCAATTCGCCCCAATCGTACCCCGGCCCGCAACCTGACTTTACCTGCGCAGATCAGTCCGATGCCCGGACCAGGTCGGAGATCGTGTCCATCTGTTCGCCCCAAGTCGCGTAACACCCGGCCCAGGCGCCGGTTTGGCAGGTTTTCTTGCCCTCGCGTTTAAGTGCGAAGATACGCTGTGGGCTTATTCCGACGCTCGCGTAGGCTTCAAAATCGGAACTGGAGTCGCCGAAGGCGGCGACGAAGTCACAGCCGCCCGCTTTGTAGGCCTCCAGCACCCGTTTCTTGAACGCGGCGTGATCTTTCCGGTCGTCGCGCGATTCGGTCAGGTGCAGCCTGCCCGGCGGGAACCCGTTCTCCTCGAGCCAATCGCGAATACCTCCCTGCAACAGCGGAATTCGGGCGCTAAGGTAGAGGATGAGGTATCCCGAATCGGCAAACGCCCGAACAGCGGTTGCAGCGCCCTCCCGAGCGGTCTTAATGGACAGGACTTTCGGCGTAAGGGTTCCGTCGATGTCGAATACCACACATTCTGACTGCACATCCGTTGCCAGCTCCGGCTCGTCGACGCTGCGGAATATCGCTACGCCGGCCATGGTCAAAAACAGAAAGAGTAACAGCCAGCCCACCGCTGGTATTTTTATTGCGTGCATGATCCCGGGCCCGACCCGCACTGCAGGCGCCGTCGGACAAACACGGCCCTTCGGTACGGCACGGGCCTACCGAAAAACATCATGGTATGGCGTCGACCTGGCAATTCCGCTGGGTTCAGAATTGCCATTCGAGTCCCGTGGCGCGCAAGGTCTTGAATATGGTTCGCTGCCTGCGCAGCGTCTGTCCTTTCACACCACCCAGCTCCATCAGGTTTTTGCGCATTTGCAGCCATTCCGGTGAACCCCAACGGTAGGATCGCGCCTTGATGTCCTCGAACACGGAACCCAGGTCTTCGGCCAGCGGCCCGGCGTGGAAGAAATAGCCCATTTCGCTGTTATATAGCCGTGAGCGATAGTCGAAGTTGGTCGTGCCGACAAATCCGTAAGGCTCGGCCACCCAGAACTTGGCATGCAGCTTGCCATAAGTCTCGGTACCGCCCGGGAACAGGTCAGAGTCATTAAGACCAGTCTGGTAGATGCGTATTCGCGGGTGGCCCACCTGTCGCCGCCACTCGTCGCTGCTGGTCAGCTCGGCGATCGTTTCATCCTTCGATTTCAGATCCAGCCAACGCTCCTGCAGTTCCGGATCGAGCAGCAGGCGGGGCGCCATGTCGAAATCGATGACGGACTGAGCCGGAAAGTTGTCCGAGGTCATCGCCGAATTGGTCAAGATTTCGATTTCGGCATCCGGATGTGAATCGATATAGGCCCGAATCGAGGCTGCCTCGTCGAGGATCACCGTGCCATCGGAGTCCTCGTAGCGCGCCAGAAACAGGTAGGGCGAGCAGATGCGCGAGTTTCCGGCAGCGTCCGTTCTGTCCAGGATTTTATCCAGGACGAAAAGGATGGAATTGGGACTACTCTGGAGGTTCGCGATTGCGTCACGCACGACTCGCTTGTCGACAACGTGCGACATTTGCTGGGCCAGCAGAACGTCCGCCGGCAAAAAACCCTCGGACATGAAATCCGAAATCTCTGCGAAGCGTTGCTGCATTATCGGGAAGCTTTTCAGTTTCGCCAACGCCTCACGTGCCCGGGCGCGCTCCGATTGGTAAATGATGCGGGCATTATCGGTATTGACCGCCTCGAGCAGGCGGTTAGCCTTGAACAGGAACAGCAGGCTGAAGTACCCACTGGTCAGCTCCCCGACACTTGGCTCATCGGGAACCACTACGGGCCGTAACAGTATTTCGAGATCGCGGTAGGCCTTGGGATCAAATTCACCGGCTTCGGTGAGCCCGTAGTAGTCGAGCGCGATGTTCCGCCCTCCCGTGATGAGGTATGCCTGCTCCCCGAATTGCCCATCCGTAATCAGCAACTTGTCGTGGGAACGGCGATTGGGACTGGCGGAAAAATTGGTCAGCGCGTTGAACACAACGACCTGGACGCGGGCACGTTGCCGGGTCGGAAGGCCCTCGGCGTTCGTCATATATCCGGCGTCCTCCTCGCAGGCGTCCAGCATTCTGAGCGCG
This sequence comes from uncultured Gammaproteobacteria bacterium, assembly GCA_963751595.1. Lineage (GTDB taxonomy): Bacteria > Pseudomonadota > Gammaproteobacteria > Pseudomonadales > JAHEGP01 > JAHEGP01. The sequence continues at coordinate 500 of CAVVVC010000012.1, read as the reverse complement.
GACTTCGGAAGACTGAATGAACCGCCTGCGTCGACAATCAGGCGGACGTCCACGCCGCGAATCACTGCATCGCAAAGCGCGCCCAGCACGGCATAACCGGCGAGGTCGTCCTTGAAAATATAGTAGGCCGCGTCCACGGTATGACGTGCCTGCTCGATCATCCAGATCTTCAGCGCCAGCGAGTCAAGTGCGCCGGTATCGGTCGGAGGCACCAGTTTACCGACGGCGTTCTGTATCGGAGTTTCGTATGTCCGGGCCGTTTCCGTGGGCTCAATCGCGAGCTCGCGGAGGTCCCGGGACGAATACCACTGGCGTCGGTCGAGCAGTTCCGAGATGAATGCGTCGTCTACCGCGCCCGGTGCGGGGCAACGGGCCGCGGGCAATGTACCTGCTTCGCAGGACGGTGCGGGCGTCGTGGCACAGGCTTGCAACAAAACCGCCACGACCCCGGCCAGGAACACGGCAAGCAGTTTCTTCACAGGGCCGGTGATTCTGTCCTT
>CAVVVC010000011.1:0-40641 GCA_963751595.1 uncultured Gammaproteobacteria bacterium | reverse complement strand
GTGGCGGGTGCAGCACAGCCAGCGTGACACTTCGGCGTGGACGCCCAAGCCTGACACGATCTAAGTTTCGCCTGGGTAAAGGGGAGATTGCGGGCGAGATCCATTGCTGCAAGATCCAAAACACACTCGGTCGCGGAGAGTAAAGTGGACACTTGGCTCACCGAATACGGCGTCACCAGCGGTATCGTTGTACTCATTCTTTTTATGGTCTATATCGTTTGGGATCTCGCCAAGCGCAGTAATGCTGGCAAGTTTGGCACGCTGATCCTCTATATCGGCTTGGCCCTGGGCATTTTTGGCTTCGTGATAAAGCTTGGCATTACCTATCTTCTGGAAAATGCAGGCGGCTTGGGCTGAGCCCGAGCGGGTGTGCCACTCGAGCATTTGTTGCTGCCGGCACGGCGCTGCTTTCGACCTGAAGTTCCTGTTACCACGCTCACCGTGGCAGGTCCTGATTGAAATGACTATCGCCGACAAGCCGCGCCATCAAGAGCAAATAGCGGGTCCCATGAAAAAATCGAACAAGAAAAAGCCGACCTGGAGCGATCTCAAGCGCCAGCTTGCAGACCTCGACCGCCCGGCGCTGCTTGCGCTGATTCAGGACCTCTACGCCGCCAGCAAGAATAATCAGGGATTTCTCCATGCCCGCTTCGCTCTGGGCGAGGATGTACTCCAACCTTATAAGGCCACCATTGACCGCTGGGTTTGTCCGGATGTGATGCGCAATCAGGACATCTCGGTTGCCAAGGCCAAGAAGGCAATCTCCGATTACAGAAAAGCCATAGGGCGCCCGGAAGGATTGGCGGAGTTGGCGGTGTTCTACTGTGAATCCTGCATGAGCCTGCTCGGCTTCTGCAGCATGGATGACGAGGGCTATTTCAATGCCCTGGTGCGGATGTTCGCGCAGGCGCTGAAGGCGATTGCGGCGCTTGAGCCAGGCCAGCAACTGGAATTTGTCGAGCGGCTAGAACGTGTCCGGCACGAGGGCCACAACTGGGGCTGGGGTGTTGGCGATGACATGGACGATCTCATGGCGGAGTATGGATTTGCCGAAGAGTGACAAGAGCCAGAATGAACATAATAAACTGCGGCGGCTGTACGAGGAGAACGACCGGCTCAAGGAGCTGCGGACCCAGCACGGTATTGCCTGGGAAGAATCAGCCATCCATGAGCCAGCCCCAGCACCAACCGAAGCCGCACCAGCCCCAGCCCATTTGACAATCGACGACAAGATTGCCTTGTTCCGCCGACTGTTTCGGGGGCGAGAAGATGTCTATCTCCGGCGCTGGGAGTCTGCCAAGGCAACATCCGGCTATTCACCGCGAAATTCTTGGTGGGCCTGACCGCCCCGCCAGGTGACGATGATGCTCTCCGCCGCCAGCGAGGCAGTCCTCCCAGAACATGTTTTGGTTGCATGGGTCCCAATACGGGACTATATTGTCGGCCTTATGAGAGTCATTGCCTTATCGGCACTTAAGGCCTTCTGGGAAAGGCATCCTGAGTATTTGGATGCCAAAGAGCCAACTTTGGCCTGGTATCGCCGTGCTGTAGCTGCCGATTGGCGCGCACCTCCTGATGTGAAGCAGGATTTCAGAAATGCCAGCATCCTCAAAGACGGGCGTGTGGTTTTCAATATTGCGGGAAACAAGTATCGACTGGTGGTGTGGATCTACTATGCCTATCGAGTGGTTTACATCCGATTTATCGGCAACCAAACGCAATACGACAAGATTGACGTACAAACTATTTAATTGCCCCGCAAGGTAGCAACGAGAGGTAAAGATCATGGACATCAAACCTATTAAAACTGATGCCGACTACCGAGCGGCATTAAAAGAAATTGAAAGCCTAATGATGGCGGGCCCTGACACCCCTGAAGGTGAAAAGCTGGATGTAATGGTCACACTGATCGAAGCTTATGAAGCCAAGCACTTTCCTGTGGATTTTCCTGACCCGGTTGAAGCCATCAAGTTTGAGATGGAACGCAAAGGTTTAACAGTTAAAGATCTCGAGCCCATGATTGGAAAGAGCAATCGTGTCTATGAGATTCTCAACCATAAACGATCGCTCACGCTAAAAATGATTTGGAATCTCCATGAGGGCTTGGGTATTCCGGCAGAGTCCCTGATCAAGCCTCCGCGAGCACGTGCTTAGACGTGATAGTTTCCAGAGCATTGCCGAGATTAACGCCCTCTTCGCTCTCTGCCGGGATCACAGCGAACCCCCATCGCTGAGCCCGCTCACCCGCGACGCATTCAATCCCATTTGTGCTAGAGTGCCCATCCCGCCCCATCCAATCCATTCGAGGCATTATGAGCAACTGGGAAGTGCTTGGCATGGCCGCCATCCCCGACAGCCAGCAACAATTAAAATTCTCGCGCCGGGGTGACGAGTTTTCTATTCGCATCCTCGGCGTGCAGGGCGAGTTGATGAACAGTCGCATGCATGGGTCGGAGGAGGCGCTGGCAAAACTGGGCTGCGAAAAACTTAAGTCGGTGGCTGAGCCCAGCATCCTGGTGGGTGGGCTGGGCATGGGTTTTACCCTGGCGGCAACGTTAAAAGCTGTTTGCGCTTCAGCCCGGGTAACCGTTGCCGAGCTGGTGCCGGAGGTGGTCGAGTGGAACCGCGGCCCTCTCGGGGAATGTGCCGGCAACCCCCTGGATGATGCCCGAACCCGGATCCATATTGGCAATGTCGCAGACCTGCTACAGCAGCAACAGCGCTTTCACGCCATCCTGCTGGATGTGGATAACGGCCCCGAGGGTATTACCCACGCCGATAACCAGTGGCTCTATTCCCTCGATGGCCTGGCCGCCATCTACCAGTCGCTGGTGCCGGAAGGTATGCTCGCCATTTGGTCGGCGGGTCCGGACCAGATGTTCATGATCCGCTTGAAGAAGAGCGGTTTCCGGGCTAGCGCCCAGACCGTGAGGGCGCGACCGGGCAAAGGCAGTCGCCATACCATTTTCCTGGCGCAGCGCCCGCTGCGACCACCCAGAAAGCGACGATAACCGCCGTCGGCAGGTCTTTCCCAGGTCATTACCAATAGAAGAACCTGGCCTGGTCATAGAAGGCCGATACGGGCAATATTGCTAGCGCAACCTTCACCGGCTACCGCGCACCGGCGGCGATCCGCGTCCCGCTGAATTTGAAATGATGTATCATCGAAAGCGGGCCGGAGGGGTCATGCGATGCCGCGTGACCTGGCTGACCCGGCCTCCGGCCAGACCGGGGCGAATTCAACTGCAGGAAGTTTCGATATGGATATGAACCGTAATGCGTGCCGCCATCGAGGCAGGCTGAACCCCCGCCACCTGCCGATGGCAGTATTGGCGGCCTTGACCCTGTTGGCTGCAAGCTCACACGTCGCCGCCAGGGAAACCGCCGACACGATCTACCATGGCGGCCCGGTACTCACCATGAATGACGCCCAGCCGCGAGCCGAGGCTGTCGCTGTCAGGGACGGCAGAATCCTCGCGGTGGGGGATAAGTCCAGCGTGATGCAGCATCGTGGCAAGGGTACAAAGCTGTTCGAACTGGGCGACCGGGCGCTGTTGCCCGGGTTCGTCGATAGCCTCGGGCATGTGGTCATGGGCGGTATTCAGGCACTGGCAGCCAACCTGTTGGCTCCGCCAGACGGCGAAGTGACCGACATTCCGGGTCTGGTCGACACCCTCAAGGCCTGGACCACGGCAAACGCGGACAAGATTGCTGGGGCGAACCTGATCATCGGCTTCGGCTATGACCAGTCACAGCTCGCCGAGCGGCGCCATCCCAACCGGCAGGAACTCGACCAGGTCTCGACCGAGGTGCCGATCATCATCATTCACCAGTCGGGCCATTTTGGTGTAGCGAATTCCAAGACCCTGGAAGCCGTGGGTTTCAATGCAGACTCGGTCGACCCGGAGGGCGGGGTCATTCGCCGCGGCACTGATGGTGAACCCAGCGGGGTGCTCGAGGAGAATGCCTTCTTTGCAGCCCTCTCCGCAGTGATGCAGGGCCTGGGCCCCGATGCCTACAAGAACTTTGCCAGGGCCGGCGCGAGGCTGTGGTCCAGCTTTGGCTACACTACGGCGCAGGAGGGGCGGGCGACACCCCAAATCAGCGAGGTCGCCAAACAGGGAGCCGCCGAGGGCATTTTCCAGATCGATGTGGTGGTGTACCCGGATGTACTCCTGGGTCGCGACTACATCGCCGCCAACGTTTCCAGCAGCTACAAGAACCGTTTACGCGTTGGCGGCGCGAAGCTTACCATCGACGGTTCACCCCAGGGTTTTACCGCGCTCCGCGACCGACCGTATTACGACCCGGTCGGCGACTATCCGCCGGGCTATGCAGGCTATGCGTCAGCGAATATGGACCAGGTCAATGGGGCGGTGGATTGGGCTTTCAAGAACGGTATCCAGATCCTCACTCATGCCAACGGTGAGGGCGCCTCGGACAGGCTGATCGCTGCAATTGCCGCGGCCACCAAAAAATACGGCGCCACCGACCGGCGCCCGGTATTGATCCACGGCCAGTTCCTGCGGGTGGACCAGGTTGATGCCCTGCAGCGCCTGGGCATTTTCCCATCGTTGTTTCCCATGCACACCTTTTACTGGGGTGACTGGCACCGGGAGCACACGGTCGGGCCTGTGCTGGCAGACAATATTTCGCCCACCGGCTGGGTGTTATCGAGGGGGATGAAATTCGGCACTCACCATGACGCGCCGGTGGCGTTCCCGGATAGTATGCGCGTGCTCGACGCTACGGTAACCCGGCGTACGCGGTCCGGCGATATCCTCGGGCCGAGCCAGCGTGTGGATGTGATGACAGCGCTCAAGGCGATGACGCTTTGGCCGGCCTGGCAGCATTTCGAAGAGCAAGACAAGGGCTCGATCGAAGTGGGTAAGCTGGCCGATCTCGTCGTTCTGTCGCAGGACCCGACCCGGGTAGACCCGGAGACCCTCGACCAATTGCGGGTGTTAACCACGATCAAGGAGGGGGCGGTTATCTACGACGCCGAGCAGGCCGATACCGCTGCCGGCTATCGGGGCGAGTTCCAAGGCACGGTTGCGTTGGCGCCCGGCTTCGAGTTTCTCGAAGCGCTGGAGGCGGGAAGTGCGATTTCTACACTCGACTGAGACCCGCCTTGGGCGGCAGGCCCGGGCTCGTAAGTAAAGGAACCCGGCGGTCAGTCCTTCAGGGCCGTAATTGGCCGGCTTGTGGCCAGAGCAACCCTGGAGACTCTCGCTCCGGCGGTGCCGGGCGTCTCAGAGCGCTGCGAGTAACCAGCCGGCGCAGCCCGTGGCTGCCACCACCAGCCAGGGTGGCAGTTTCCAGGACATCAGGGCAACGAATGCGACCAGCCCCAGCGCGAAATCCCCGGGCCCGAAAATGGCGCTCGTCCATACCGGGGTATAGAGTGCGGCCAGCAACAAACCGACCACGGCCGCATTGACGCCAGCCAGAGCCGCCTGCATACGGGCATTGCGCCGCAGTTGTTCCCAAAAAGGCAGGGCGCCCACCACCAGTAAAAAGGAGGGGGCAAAAATAGCGAGCAGGCAGACCGCGGCGCCAATAACGCCGGACGGAGCGCTGCTCATGGAGGCGCCCAGAAACGCCGAAAAAGTAAACAACGGCCCCGGGACCGCCTGCGCAGCTCCATACCCCGCGACAAAAGCCTCGCTGCTGACCCAGCCCGGCGCCACGACCTCTGCCTGGAGCAGTGGCAGTACGACATGGCCACCGCCAAACACCAGCGCCCCCGCGCGATAGAAAGCGTCGATCAGCGAAAGGGTCTGGCCGGGCATCAGGCCGGCGACCATCGGTAGGCCAGCCAGAAGAACAAAAAACAGCCCCAGGCAGATCAACCCCGTGGTGCGCGGTACCGCCAGTGGCAGGGCATCCTGCCCCGAACCCGGCTGCGGCGTGAACAGGACCACCCCGAGGATACCCGCCAGCACAATCACGCCGACCTGCCCCCACGCGGTGGGGAACGCGAGCACCGCGCAGGTCGCCGCGACCATTATCGTCACCCGCGGCGCATCCGTGCATAGGCTTCTGGCCATCCCCCACACCGCCTGCGCCACCACCGCAACGGCGACGATTTTCAGTCCATCCAGGGCGCCGGCCGGAAGCCGGTCGCCATAGCGCGCAAGGCCCAGGGCGAAAAGCGTTAATGCCAGGGCTGAAGGCAGGGTAAATCCAGCCCAGGCTGCCAGGGCGCCGCGATAGCCACCCCGGGAGAGTCCCAGGGCAATGCCGACCTGGCTGCTGGCCGGCCCGGGGAGAAATTGGCAGAGAGCCACAAGATCGGCATAGCTGCGATCCGAGAGCCACTTTCGGCGACTCACGAACTCAGCCCGAAAATACCCGAGGTGGGCTATTGGCCCGCCAAACGAGGTCAGGCCAAGACGCAGGAAGATTAAAAAAACCGCGAGGGGTTTTTCGCTGTGCTGTTCAACCACAGGCATCAAACGGGGAATCGCAGGGGCAACGCCGGTTCGATGGCGGGCCTGCCACCGAACGAGGCCGCTCCGGGATTACAGCCTCAACCCACCATCGATTTCCACGATGCGGCCGGTGACGTAGTCATTTTCGAAGATCTCGATCATTGCCCGGGAAATCTCCTCGGGTTCGGCCAGGCGTCGCAGCGGGATCTGGGCGGTAATGACGTCCAGCACCGTCTGGTTCATGTTGGTCACCATTTCGGTGGCGGTAAAACCAGGTGCAATGGCCGCGCAGCGGATGTTGTGGCGCGCCAGCTCCTTGGCCCAGCAAACCGTCATCGCCGCTACCGCCGCCTTGGAGGCGGAGTAGTTGGTCTGGCCCATGTTGCCGGCTCGGGAGATGCTGGAGATATTGACGATCACGCCTTCGCAACCGTGGGTCACCATATTGGCAGCAGCCTCGCGACCGCAGAGAAATACCCCGGTCTGGTTGACGGCGATGACCGCGTTCCATTCGTCCAGCGACATTTTCTTGCGGATCTCGTGGTGATCAGCCTTTATCAGCATGTGGTCCCGGGTGATGCCGGCATTGTTGATCAGGCCATTGAGGGCACCAAAATCCTTGCAGACATCGGCGAACAGGGCGACCACTTCGTCCTCGACCGCCACGTTGACCTTGTAGCCCCTGGCCTCGCAGCCTTCGCCCGCCAGTTTTTCGACGGCGGCATCGAGGCGTTCCTGGTTCATGTCGACCAGCGCCAGACGTGCACCACGCTGCGCCAACTGTTCTGCCATGCAAAATCCAAGGCCCTGTGCGGCTCCGGTGATTACGACAACTTTTCCTTTTAGATCCATCTTTTCCCCCTGATTGGTTGGCTTCAATGGGACACCCTTTTCTGCTGGTACGCGCCAGCCCGTGGAGTGCTCCAGGTTACTACTGCAATGTAACAACCGACCGCACTTGGCGACGGATGGCAGGTATTTGCGCTTGTCTGCCTTTATCGGAAGCGCGAACGACACCCGCATCCCGGCGTGGGTGTGTGCGACCGTTCCAGTGTGCAGTCCTGCACCCGATGTCGGCGAAGCGGTGGGCATTGCAGGATAAGCAAATAGAGCTTACCCGAACACTATCCTACAGGATTGGGGATTCGGGGCCAGTAGACCAACGTCCAATGGCCCAGCGCTTTCGCTAACTCACTGCCGCAGAAACACTTTTTGGCAGTCGCTCGAGCGACGGCGAGCCCGCCATTCATTGCTGAAATTTGCTGATCGCAAAACCATTCGATACGCGACATTTTTAATGTGTTAGATAGGGTCTGCTGGACTCGATGGCTCCGGAATAACGACAGTACTATTAGGCAGTACTACTAAAGTATGGGAGCAATTCGCGCGTCACTGGCCCTATAATTTCTGCCGCCCTGCGTATATCCTGAGGCTTTGAATTTCCATCGAGGCGCACTGCCGGCATGAACAGTAAAATCAAGGTTGATAATCCCCTGGTGATCCTGCACGGGGATGAGATGGCACAGATTGCCTTCGAGCGAATTTTGCAGCAGTTTGTCGCCAGGCGGCTGGATATCGAGTTGGTGGAGGTCGACCTGACGGCCGAGAACCGGTTGGTGACCAACGGTCAGGCGGTGCTGGACGCGATCGAGGCGCTGAAAACCCATGGCGTTGGCATCAAGAATGCCGGGATGACGGTCAACCGCAAGCAGCTCGATGAGCTGCTGGAAAAGCACCCGGAAATCGACGAGGCCAGCCTCGACAAGCTGGCTACCAAATCCCCCAACGGTGCCATTCGCAAGGGCATTGGTGGCAACATCACCCGCGAGGATATCGAGTTTCGCAACCTGCAGGTGAATCACCCGGACTGGATCGGTCGCGACATCGACGTCTTCACCATGGAGACCGGGGGTATCAAGGAGAGTTGCAACCGGCTGACGAAAACCACGGGTGTTGCCAAGGTTATCTTTATTGGTAGCAGCGGTGACCCGGTGGAGCTGCACCGACGCACCCTGCGCAAGGGTGATCCCTGGCTTATCTGCAGCAACGATATCGAGAAGGTAAAAGAGTGGGCGCACCAGTTTTTTCAGCGCGCCATCGACGAGGGGCGGGACGCCTACCTGGGTTTGAAAGATACTGTGATACCCGGTTATGACGGGGTTATGCGCGCCGCCATCGAGGAGATCTACCAGCGCGAGTACAAGGACAAACTGGAGGCCGCAGGACTCAACTATTACTACGAATTGATCGATGCCCAGGCGGCGAGAATCGTCGCCAACCCACCCGAGCGAGCGCTGTGGGGCGTGCCTGACAATACCACCGGGCGCAAGTTGCTGAAGCTTGTCAACGAGTTGAAGCGGTATGGCATTCCGACCCGCAAGAGCCATGTGTCCCTGTCGCGGATGAGCGCCGGCGGTGGCGACCAGTACGGTAGTTTCAATATGCCGGTACCCGAGGATGGCATCCTCAAGATCATTATCGACGGTGACGAAAAACATGCCCGCGACGTGCGCGCGGGCGACCCGCTGCTGTTCATGTCCAACGACCGCAACGCGATCAAGGACTGGGTCATGCAGGTGTTTCGCGATGCTTCCCATAAGAACAAGGAGGTCTACTTCGGCCTCAAGCGCGAGTACATGGAATACGACGAGGTATTCAGTGCCGTGTTGCTTGAGGTTCGTTACGAGCTGGCGCAGGCTGGCACGCGGCCGCCCTCGTTCATGATCATGCGCCCCTCCAGCCAGCTGAAAAAAATGATCTGCGATCCCCCGCGCAACGCGCTCTATCCGGCCCAGAACCTCGACGGCGACATTTTTTCCGACATTTCCGCGGCGCTCGGGGGCAGCCTGGCGACCGCCAGTTCCATCATCGAGAGCAAGGAAGGCACCATGCTCTACGAGGCCCCCCATGGTACGGCCCACGATTTGTACCTGCGTTACCAGCTGACCGAGGGCAAGGAGGCGCATTTCAATTCGTCGGCGCTGATCTATGCCCTGGCCAATGCCCTCGAGACCCTGGCCCGGCGTGAGGACAACCAGCCCCTGCGAGACTACTCCAAAAGCCTCAAGAGCGCCCTGATCGAAACCGTGGCGCAGGGCACGATTACCGGGGACCTGAAAGGCAAGACCACCGACCCGGAGAGCGAAAATGTCGTGGATATGTACGGATTCCTCGATGCGGTAGAGGAAAACCTCAGTTAAGCCCAGTGGAGGTGTCGAGCGTTGATCACGTTGCCGTCAGTCCAATCAGTCCTGCACCCGGGCCTGGCTCGATGGCTCGTTCTCCTGCATGGATTTGAGTTGGCGGTTGAGCTTATCCAGCAGGTAAAGCAGGTCCCGGTATTCGCTGACCTCGAGCCCGTCGATCAGCTCCTTCTCCCAGTCCAGTATGCGCGGCACCAGCGCCCGGTAACGCTTGGAACCGGTCTCCGTCATGGATAGGCGTTTCGCCCGATGGTCGTCGCTGGCCACTGTGCGCATCACAAGGCCGCGCTCTTCGAGATTGGCGATGGCGCGGGAAACCTTGCTCTTTTCCATGGCGCTGTTCTTGACGATATCCGACGCGGTCATGGCCCGGTGTTCCGCCAGTTGCAACAGGATGCGCCACTCGGTTACGGTGAGGCGAAAGGGCCCGTTGACGCGGCGCGACATGCTCCCCAGCATGCTCTCGGAAAGACTCCGGATCAGGTTGGGCAGAAACTGGTCGAGCTGTAATTCCCTGCGCTGCATAGCTTCGATTTCCCTGGGGAAAAGGCTCGGTTCGAGCGTGTATTGATGGCTTTATTCATAAGAATGATAGTTGATAAAGCCACTAACTATGGGTAATTCATCGCCTTAAGCCCGCCCATAGATTTACTAAAGCGGCCATTTTAAGTATTATTGGTTGCGTTTACAACAGATGCCCGATTTCGGCGAGCGCGCAGCAGACGACGATCGGGCAGCTCATTCACAGTGTTCGAGGAAAGCAGCCATGGCCGCAAGCAAAACGTTTGAAGTGCTCGACAAAGGGCAGGCTGACATGGTGGATCGTGAGTTCAGGACCCTGTTGGCGCAGGCCAGCTTGGGCATGTCACCCCTGGAACTTGCGCTGGCCACTGCCGACTGGATTGCCCACCTGTCGATTTCACCGGGCAAGCGCGTGCTGTTGATGCAAAGCTTTGTCTCCAAGTTGCAGGACTTGGGACTTTACACTGTGAAGTCTCTGTTCAGTAAAACCGCCCAGGGCCCGGCCTCGACTATCGAGCGACGAATGAGCGGCGAGGCCTGGCAGAAGTGGCCATTCAAGGTTTTTGTGCAGGCCCACCAGGTGAGTAAGGACTGGTGGAAGGAAGCCACTATTGGTGTTGAGGGGGTTCGCAGCGAAAACGAGATACTGGTGCACTCGGTTGCCGACCAGATCCTCGACATGATTTCGCCCGCCAATATTGCCCTCACCAACCCGGAAGTGTGGAGTGCCACGATCAATGAGCGGGGCATGAATCTGTTCCGAGGGATGAAACTGCTGGTCAGCGATGTGATGCGCGATGCCGCCAACACCGGGCTGGCGGAAAACGACGTTTTCAAAGTCGGAGAGAACCTCGCCGTCACGCCGGGCAAGGTGGTGTTTCGCAACGACCTGATCGAATTGATTCAATACTCGCCGGTAACCGAGGAAGTCGGCGCCGAGCCGGTCCTGATTACGCCGGCGTGGATCATGAAGTATTACATCCTCGACCTATCGCCCAAGAACTCCATGGTCAGGTACCTGGTAGAGCAGGGTAAAACGGTGTTTATCATATCCTGGATCAACCCCGACCAGGAAAACAAGCACGTGAGCTTCGAGGACTACGTCGAACTGGGGGTCATGGCCGCCATGGATGCGGTGAACAAGATTTGCCCGAAGCAGAAGATTCATGCGGTGGGCTACTGTATCGGCGGCACCCTGTTGTCCATCGCGGCCGCCGGGATGGCGCGGGATGATGACGACCGACTCCAGTCCATATCCCTTTTTGCAGCCCAGGTCGACTTCAGTGAAGGTGGCGAAATTACCCGCTTTATCAGTCCGAGCCAATTGTCGTTTCTTGAAAAGATCATGTGGAAGAGCGGCTATCTGGGGAGCGACAAAATGGGCGGTGCGTTCAGTTCCCTGCGCTCCAGCGACCTGATCTACGGTGGGATGGTCGACCGCTACCTGCTGGGGAAAAAATCCCAGCTCAACGACCTGATGTCATGGAATGCCGATGGCACCCGAATGCCTTACCGTATGCACATAGAGTATCTGGAGCAGCTTTACCTGCACAATATGCTGGCCGACAACAAGTTCAAACTCGGCGGCCGAACCATAGCGCTGTCTGATATCCGCGTGCCGATGTTCGCACTCGGAACCGAAACCGACCACGTTGCGCCATGGAAATCGGTGTATAAGGTTCACAACACCACCCAGACTGAGTTAACTTTCGTTCTGACAAGTGGTGGCCACAATGCCGGTGTGGTTAGTGGTCCGGAGCATCCACGTCGGCGCCATCGGGTGCATACCCGAATGCCGGGTGACAAGTTCATGGATCCGGAAACCTGGATGGAGGAAACCGAGGTCTTACCCGGTTCCTGGTGGCCGCTATGGAATAAATGGCTCGACGAGCATATGTCGGGGAAAACCGCAGCGCCGTCCATGGGTGCCAGTAAAAAGGGTCTGAAGCCACTGGCGGATGCCCCGGGCGAGTACGTATTCGGTTGATAGCTACCGTACGAGCATTTGCTAGTTTCAATGTCCTAAATCACTAACGGAGATAACAATTATGACTGCAGATTCAACGCATAGCACCGTCTACCCGGTCGATCCGGATTTTGCCGCCAAGGCGCATATCGACGCCAAGAAGTATGAGGAGATGTACGCCGCCTCGATCAAAGATCCTGAAGCCTTCTGGGGGGAGCATGGCAAACGGGTCGATTGGATAAAGCCCTTCACTGAAGTCAAGAACGTCAACTTCAACATCCCGGATGTCAAGATCGAGTGGTTTGGCGACGGCACGCTCAACGTGGCGGCCAACTGTATCGACCGGCACCTGGCTACGCGCGCCAATCAAACCGCCATTATCTGGGAACCTGACAATCCCGACGAGGCGGCCCAGCACATCACCTACGCTGAGCTGCAAGCCAACGTCAATAAAATGGCCAACGTCCTCAAGGGTATCGGCGTAGGCAAGGGCGACCGGGTGGTGATTTACCTGCCGATGATCCCCGAGGCGGCTTATGCCATGCTCGCCTGTGCCCGCATTGGCGCCATCCACTCGATCGTGTTTGCGGGTTTCTCGCCCGATGCGTTGGCGGCCCGGGTACAGGGTTGCGAGGCCAAGGTCGTCATCACCGCGGATGAGGCGCCCCGGGGTGGCCGCGCCACCGCGCTCAAGGCCAATGCCGACAAGGCGCTGCAAACCTCGGGCACCGACACCCAACTGCTGGTGGTGCGCCGCACCGGCGGGGATGTCGGTTGGACCGAGGGGCGTGATCACGACTACAACGCCCTTGCCGAAACCGCTTCCGAGGAATGTGCACCGGAAGAAATGAATGCGGAAGATCCGCTGTTCATCCTCTACACCTCCGGCTCCACCGGCCAGCCCAAAGGCGTGGTTCATACCACCGGGGGTTACCTGGTGTACGCAGCCATGACCCACGAGCTGGTGTTCGACTACCACGACGGCGACATCTACTGGTGCACGGCGGATGTGGGTTGGGTCACCGGGCACAGCTACATCGTCTACGGTCCCCTCGCCAATGGAGCGACGACGCTGATGTTCGAGGGCGTACCGACTTATCCCGACGCCAGTCGATTCTGGCAGGTTTGCGAGAAGCACAAGGTCAACCAGTTTTACACCGCGCCCACAGCCATCCGTGCGTTGATGGGGCAGGGCAATGAGTTCGTCGAGAAGTGCGACCTTTCCAGCCTGAAGGTTCTGGGTACCGTGGGCGAGCCCATCAACCCGGAAGCCTGGAACTGGTATCACGAGATCGTCGGCAAGGGCAACGTTCCCATCGTCGATACCTGGTGGCAAACCGAGACCGGCGGGCACCTGCTAACGCCGCTGCCCGGCGCCCATGCCCTCAAGCCGGGTTCGGCCATGAAGCCCTTCTTCGGCATCAAGCCGGTGATCCTGGAGCCTACCAGTGGTGACGAGGTCGAGGGCAACCCAGCCGAGGGCGTGCTGTGTATCGCCGACAGTTGGCCCGGCCAGATGCGCACAGTCTGGGGTGATCACGAGCGGTTCATGAAAACCTACTTCTCCGACTTCCATGGCTACTACTTTTCCGGCGATGGTTGCCGGCGCGATGAAGACGGTGATTACTGGATTACAGGCCGGGTGGATGATGTCATCAATGTCTCTGGTCATCGCATGGGAACCGCCGAGGTCGAGAGCGCGTTGGTGGCGCATGTCAAAGTGGCCGAAGCTGCCGTGGTGGGGTATCCCCACGACATCAAGGGGCAGGGCATCTACTGTTATGTCACCCTGATGTCCGGGCAGGAGCCCTCCGAGGAGTTGCGCAAGGAGCTGCGCGACTGGGTGCGCCAGGAAATTGGCCCCATCGCTTCCCCCGACCTGATCCAGTGGGCTCCGGGCTTGCCGAAAACCCGTTCCGGCAAGATCATGCGGCGCATCCTGCGCAAGATCGCCGAGAACGACTACGGTAGCCTTGGTGATACCTCCACCCTGGCGGACCCCGGTGTGGTCAACGATCTGATCGATCAGCGGATGAACCGCGACTAGCACCACCATCCCCGACTCCCTGCCGAAGATCCGCTGGGGCAGGGGCAGGACCAAAAGGCGAAGGCCAGTCGAGCTTCGCCTTTTCTCTTTTGGCGCAAATTTCTCTTTTTCGGCTCTGCTTTGAGAACTACCCCTCGCCAAGATACAATCCGTGCTTGGAAAACTGTTTGAAATCGGACACCAAAAAAGGAGAAAGCCCTGTGGGACTGACCACCAAGGTTGTAAAGGCAACAGTAAAGAATACCGGCGATCTGGTCGACAAGGCCGTGGACAAGGGTCCGCTGGACAGGCTCGAGGACAAGGTCGACGACAAGCGTGACAAGCTGGAACGCAAGGCCGTAAGAAAAGTGAAGAAAGTCCTCTAGGGCGCGCTACAGGATTTTTGCTGATATTACGACCGGAGCACCGCGGCCGGCGCTCTGTGGGCCGCGGAGTTGGCGATGATCAGCCGTTCGCTGTGCCTGACGCTGGCTGTGTTTTGCCTGGGTATGAGAGCGCAGGCAGCGCCGCTCATGGTGGCGGTCGCCGCCAATTTTGCGGCCCCCATGGCGGAAATCAGCGCAGCCTTCGAACGCGACACGGGCCATCGAGCCGTCTTTGCTTTTGGCTCCAGTGGCAAGTTCTATGCCCAGATCACTAACGGTGCGCCCTTTGAAGTGCTGCTGTCCGCCGACCAGCAGGTACCCCTCAGGCTGGAACAACGCGGCCTGACCGTGCCCGGCACGCGTTTCACGTATGCTGTCGGTAAACTGGTGTTGTGGAGCACGCGTGAAGGCCTTGTCGATGACCAGGCTGCGGTGCTGCGCGGCGGCAACTTTCGCCGGCTAGCGGTCGCCAACCCCAAGCTGGCGCCCTACGGTGCTGCGACCCTCGAGGTTTTATCCCGCCTGGGCTTGCTGGAGCAGCTAAGGCCCAGGTTTGTCCAGGGAGAGAACATCGCCCAGACTTACCAGTTTGTTGCGACCGACAACGCGGCCCTGGGTTTTATTGCCCTGTCCCAGGTCTACCGGTCGGGAAAAATAGCGGGGGGTTCCGGCTGGGTAGTCCCGGCGGAACTCTACTCACCGATTCGCCAGGATGCTGTGGTGCTGCTGAAGGGGCGGGACAACCCCGCTGCGTTCGACTTTGCCCGCTTTCTGCGCAGCGAGACGGCGCGGCTGATCATGCAAGCCTACGGTTACGAGGGTTGAACCATTGCTGAGCGACGAGGCGCTGCAAGCGGTCTGGTTAACGTTGGAGTTGGCCAGCCTGACCACCGTCCTCCTGCTGGTGCTGGCGACTCCGCTGGCGTGGTGGCTTGCCCACACCCGTTCGCCGCTGCGCGCGGCGGCGGCGGCAATCGTTGCCATGCCCCTGGTGCTGCCCCCCACCGTGCTCGGTTTTTATCTGTTGTTGGCCATGGGACCCCAGGGACCACTGGGTCAGATCACCCAGGCGCTGGGTGTGGGCACGCTGTCGTTTACCTTCACCGGCCTGCTGATCGGTTCGATCGTCTACTCCCTGCCGTTTGCCGTGCAGCCACTGCAGCACGCCTTCGAGGCTATCGGTGCGCGCCCGCTGGAGGTTGCCGCCACGCTCCGGGCCAGGCCCATTGACGCATTCCTGACGGTTGCCCTGCCGCTGGCGGGTCCGGGCTTTATCACCGCGGCAATTCTCAGCTTTGCTCACACTGTCGGTGAGTTTGGGGTGGTGTTGATGATAGGCGGCAACATTCCCGGGGAGACGCAGGTGGTTTCGACCCAGATCTATGGCTATGTGGAAGCGATGGAGTATGCCGAGGCCCACTGGTTGGCGGGGAGCATGCTGTTGTTCTCGTTCGTCGTGTTATTGATGCTGGGGCTACTGAATCGTCGTCATGGTCGGCTACTTTCATGACTTCGCCGCGTAACCATATCCGCCTGCTGCTGCCCCGGGCGGGCTTTGATCTGGACGTGGAAATAGCTTTGCCCGCGGGGGGCATAACCGCCCTGTTTGGTGTTTCCGGCGCCGGAAAGACCAGCATTCTGCGCTGCGTCGCCGGCCTCGAGCGTGGCGCAACTGGCAGGGTGCTGATCAATGGCGAAACCTGGCAGGATGATCAGCGCAATATTTTCCTCGCCACCTGGCGCCGGCCGCTGGGCTATGTGTTTCAGGAGGCGAGTCTTTTCGCTCACCTCGATGTGAATGGCAATCTGGCGTACGGCTTGCGTCGCGCAGGAGCCGGCAGGACCGGCCAGGCCAAGCTCGACACTGCTATCGATTTGCTCGGCATCGGCGATCTACTCAAGCGCCGGGTGCATCAGCTGTCCGGGGGTGAGCGCCAGCGCGTTGCCATTGCCCGTGCCCTCGCCACGGCCCCAAAAGTGCTGTTGCTGGATGAGCCCCTTGCCGCGCTGGATTACGGGCGCCGGCAGGAGATTCTCCCGTGGCTCGAAAAGCTGCGCGACGAACTCCAAATACCGATGCTGTACGTGACCCATTCGGCCGACGAGGTCGCGCGGCTGGCCAATCAACTGGTGGTGTTGGACAAGGGGCGAGTGGTCGCCGCCGGCGCGGTAGCCGAGGTGCTGGCGGCGGTGGAGGTGCCCGTGGTGATGGGCGAGGATGCCGGTGCCCTGCTGGAGGCGCGCATTGCCGCGCGGGATGCGCCGTGGCACCTGGTGCGGGCTGACTTCGATAGCGGAAGTCTGTGGCTGCGCGACAACGGTCTGGCGGTGGGCAGCAGGGTGAGGCTGCGAATCCTTGCCCGGGACGTCAGTATCACCGCCACCCGGCCGCACCAAACCAGTATCCAGAATCTTTTGCCCTGCAGCATTGAATCGATTGCACCCGATACCCATCCTTCCCAGGCCCTGGTGCGGGTCAGTTGCGGTGAGTCGCTGCTGCTGGCGCGGTTGACCCGGCGCGCTGTGGCGAGCCTCAATCTGGAGGCGGGCAAGCCGGTTTGGGCCCAGGTGAAGTCGGTGGCATTGGTCGAATAGTGATGGCGCGCCGGTCCACCGTCACCCTTCCGGCAACCGCGCCGAAAGCATTGCAACAGCAGGCCAGCAGTGCCGTTACAGTTGGTAGGATGATAGACCTTTGCAGTGGGTCATTTCCCGGAGATTATATTCGATGACGATGGCTGGATTTGCGGTTGTGATCGGGCTCGCCCTGCTGGTGTGGAGTGCTGATCGCTTCGTAGAGGGGGCCGCCGCCACGGCCCGTTATTGCGGTATGCCGCCGTTGCTGATCGGCATGGTGATCGTCGGTTTCGGCACCTCCGCGCCGGAAATGGCGGTTTCGGTGCTGGCGGCAGTGCAGGGCAATCCTGGTATAGCCCTGGGCAATGCCTTTGGCTCAAACATTACCAACATCGCCCTGATTCTCGGCTTGACCGCCATGATCAGTCCCATCGCCGTGCAATCCAGTGTTTTGCGCAGGGAGTTACCGGCGCTGCTGGGGGTCACCGCCCTGGTGGCCTGGCAACTGAGCGATGGGCGACTTTCCCGGGCAGATGCCCTTTCGCTGCTGCTGGTGTTCGGAGTCCTGATGGCCTGGACCATCCGGGAAGGCAGCAGGCACCGAAGCGATGCTCTTGGTGAAGGCATTGAGCGCCAGTTGGAAAACACCGGGGAGCCCATTCGGCGATCCTTGTTCTGGTTGGCGACCGGGCTGGTGGTATTGATCATCAGTTCGCGCATACTGGTTTGGGGCGCGGTGGAAATTGCCCGTCACCTGGGAGTGGGCGACCTTCTCATCGGCCTGACCGTCGTCGCCATCGGTACCTCTCTCCCCGAGTTGGTGTCATCCCTCATTGCTGCCAAAAAGGGTGAGCACGACATTGCGCTGGGCAATATCATCGGCTCCAACTTTTTCAATACGCTGGCCGTCGTGGGCCTTGCCGGTGCTATCAGCCCCATGCAGGTCGAACCGGAGGTACTGACCAGGGATATACTGGTGATGGGTGGACTGACCCTTACCCTGTTCGTATGGGGTTACGGGTTCAGGGGGCCGGGCCGCATCAATCGCCTCGAGGGTGCCGCCCTGGTGACCAGCTTTTTTGCTTACACCGGGTTCTTGATCAGTTCCATGGTGTAACAGCCGCTGCGGCGACCCCTGTCTTGTGCGATCCCTCATTGGCAGCCCCGTGCCACTGTGGGATAGTTAGCTTGCGGCGGACAGGTCTGCGCCAATAATAATCAACCCGGAGAGGGGAACGTATGACTTCGATAGAAGCGGAAGTGCTGGGCACCTTGCTTTTGGTGCTGCTTGGGGGCGGCGTCTGCGCCAATACGAGTCTCGATCGCAGTTTTGCCAGGGGTGCGGGCTGGGTGGTCATTACCTGGGGTTGGGGGCTGGCGGTATTCGCCGGAGTGACGGTCGCCGGGCCCTACAGTGGCGCCCACCTGAATCCGGCGGTAACCCTCGGCTTGGCGGTCGCGGGTCAGTTTCCCGCGGCGCAGGTATTGCCCTACATTGCAGCGCAGATGGTAGGCGCGATGCTGGGCGCTACGGCGGTCTGGTTGTATTTTTACCCGCACTACCAAAGCACGGATGACCCCGGCGTCAAGCTCGCTACCTTCTGCACGTCACCGGCTATCGCCAACGTGCCCTCCAATTTCTTCAGCGAGATGACCGGCACTTTCGTGCTGGTGCTTGCGGTATTGTCTTTCCACGATCCCATCATTCATACCAGCACCATGGGTGACGTCCCCGTGGGTCCCGGCAGCCTCGGTGCGTTGCCCGTTGCGCTGCTGGTGGTGGGCATCGGTATGTGTCTTGGGGGCACCACCGGATACGCCATTAACCCGGCGCGAGATCTGGGCCCGCGGATAATGCACAGTGTGCTACCGATTCCCGGCAAGGGTGGCAGTAACTGGTCCTACGCCTGGATACCGGTCGCGGGACCCGTGGCCGGGGGCTGCATGGCGGCGTTGCTGGCACGAACATTCGGTTGAGGAGCGGTTACGTGTTTTGCTCAGGGCGGTGTTTGCCGCGGCCAGCGGTAACGATTATGGGGTAAACTGGCGCTTTTCGATTGTCAGGGCCTCGGCCGCGAGAAACCATTGATGTCCGCCACCAAGTCCCCGCTTACCATTCTGCATACCTCTGACTGGCACCTTGGCCGATCGCTCTATGGAAGGCGTCGGTACGAGGAGTTTGCCGCGTTTCTCGACTGGCTCTGTGAGCTGATCGCCCAACACCGTGTCGATGTGCTGCTGCTGGCGGGGGACGTCTTCGACACCAGTGCACCCAGTAACCGGGCTCAGCAATTGTACTATCGTTTTTTGTGCCGGGTAGCGGGTGCAAGCTGCGCTCGCCATGTGGTGGTGATCGGTGGCAACCACGATTCGCCTTCCTTTCTCGATGCCCCGGGTGACTTGCTGCGGTCATTGAACGTTCATGTGGTGGGCAGTGCTACCGAACGTGCCGAAGATGAAGTGCTGGTGCTTGCCGATGCCAGCGGGCAGCCAGAGCTTCTGGTTTGTGCAGTGCCCTATTTGCGGGACAGGGATATTCGCAGCGCGCAGGCGGGGGAGAGCCTTGCAGACAAGGACCGTAACCTACAGCGCGGTATTCGCGACCATTATGCTGCGGTGGTTGCCCATGCGGTGTCAGTGCGCAAGGATTTGCAGGCGGATATTCCGATTGTGGGCATGGGCCACCTGTTTACCGCCGGTGGCAAAACGCTGGATGGAGACGGCGTTCGTGATTTGTACGTGGGTTCCCTGGCCCATGTCGCTGTTGATATTTTCCCTCCGGCCCTCGATTACGTGGCGCTTGGTCATCTCCATGTACCCCAGATCGTGGCCGGGTCGCCGTTCATTCGCTACAGCGGGTCGCCGGTGCCGATGGGGTTTTCCGAAGCACGCCAGCAGAAGAGTGTTTGCCTTGTCAAACTCGGTCTCCCCGGCGGCGGTGACAACAGCGTTCAGTTGCTGGAAGTGCCAGTATTTCGCCGGCTTGAGCGAATCGAGGGTGATCTCGACGCCCTGCTTGCCAGGCTCCGCCAACTGGTGGTTGATCAATCACAGGCCTGGCTGGAACTGGTTTACACTGGCGAGGCCATCGTGGCCGACTTGCGGGAGATCCTCGAAGACGCGATAGTGGGCAGCGATCTGGAGATACTTCGGGTGAAAAACACTCGCCTGGTCGAACGGTTTCTGGGCCAACTGCAGGTCGACGAGACACTGGATGAAATGGATGTCGACGAGGTTTTCAGGCGCTGTCTGCAGTTGCATGAAATCCCGCCCTCGCAATGGTCGGAGCTGGAGCGCAGCTTCCACGAAACCCTGGCATCGTTGCAGAACGCTGACAGCCGTGCGGAGTAAGCGCCGCCACGGGTGCTGTCTAACCAATTTACTTTAACGCAATGACTGCGGATTCCCGGGCCATGCTGCTGCAAGCTGGCAATGGGGTTAACTCATTTTACTGGCAGTAAGGGCCACTCAATGCGGGTACTGCAGGTTCGTTTCAAAAACCTGAATTCACTCGTCGGTGAGTGGCTGATCGATTTTGCCCACCCCGCTTATACCGGGGACGGTATTTTCGCGATTACCGGCCCCACCGGCGCGGGGAAAAGCACGATCCTCGACGCGATTTGCCTGGCGCTCTATGGTCGCACTCCCCGCCTCAGCAGGGTCACCAAGGCCAGCAACGAACTCATGTCCAGGCAGCAGGGAGAATGCCTCGCCGAGGTCACTTTCCAGGCCGGGGCCGGGGTATTTCGCTGCTGCTGGGGCCAGCACCGTTCGCGGCGGAAAGCCGGGGGCGAGCTGCAGAATCCCCGCCATGAAATTGTCGATGCCGATTCCGGCGCGGTGATAGCGAACAGTCTGCGCGGTGTTGCCGAGCAGGTCGAAACCGTGACCGGGATGGATTTCGAGCGGTTTACCCGGTCCATGCTGCTGGCACAGGGTGGTTTTGCCGCGTTCCTGCAGGCGGCGCCCGACCAGCGGGCACCGCTACTCGAGCAGATCACCGGGACGGAGATCTACAGCGAGATCTCCGTGCGGGTGCACGAAATCCGTGCAGCGGAGCAGAAAAAGCTGGAAGCGCTGAGCGCTGGGCTTGATGGAACCCAGCCCATGGCCGCCGACGAGGAGCGGGATCTCGGCGTCAGTCTGGAAGCGAAAACCGGACTGGACTCCGCGCTGGCCGAAACACTGGGTGCGGTGCAGCGTGCCATCGACTGGCAGCGCGGTATCGGGCGGCTCGAGGAGGAGTTGCAAGCGCTGGGACAGGCGTTGCAGGCATTGCAGCGGCGGCGCGATGCGTTTGCTCCGGAGCAGGCCAGGCTGGAGGCGGCCAATCGGGCACTGGAACTCGCCGCTGACTATGCTGATTTGACCGCCCTGCGCAAGCAGCGGGCAAGCTGGGAGCAAGCCCTGGAGCTGCATCGCAGGGCATTGCCGGCGCAGGAGGCCGACACCAGGCGCGGGGAAACCGCGGTGGAGGAAGCCAGTGCAGCCCTCGCAGCAACGCGCCAACGCCAACAGCAACTCGCACCGATTCTGCGCCAGGTGCGGGAGCTCGATCTTGGCATCGCGGCCCTCGACAAAACGTTGGCAGACCTCAGTCGGGAGTTGGACGAGGCCATGGCGCAGCAGCAGCAAATTGTGCTGCTACAGGACCAGGAAAAGCGGCGGCTCGGGGAGCAACGGCAGGCTTTACAGGGGCTGACTGCGGCCCTGCTCAAGGGCCGTGGCGACGCGTCACTGGTGCACCAACTTGCCGGCCTCGAGCAGCGTTTCGGGGCCCTGAAAAAACTCCACGCGCTGGACGCTGACGCCCGGCTGGAACTTGATGGGGCTAAAGCGCAGCGGCAACGGGCCGAGGATCATTGCCAGCAGCAGGCCGCCAGGCTGGAGGCGGCAGGGACCGCCCATCAGGCCAGGGAGCGGGCGCTGGAACAGAAACAGGCGGAGCTTGTCGAGGTGCTCGGGGGTGAATCACTGGGATCCCGGCGATCAGCCTGCATGCAGCTGCTTGAGCGGCAGCACCGGCTGGCCAGGGCCGGGGAAGCCGCCAGCTCCCTGCACAAGGCCCAGAAGCAGCTAAGCGATGTGGGGGCTGGCAGGGAGCAGCGCATTACCGCACAGGCGCAGCAGCAGGCCCTGCGCCAGCTCGCAGCGCAGCGCAGGCAAGCCCTGGAGCGTGAAATCGATCTGCTGGAAACCCAGCGGGATCTGATGGAAAAGGTCGCAAGCTTCAGTGAGGCGCGATTGCAACTGGCCGACGGTGAGGCCTGCCCGCTGTGCGGGGCCCTGGATCACCCCTATGCCCGGGGTAACCTGCCGGCCGCCGACGGAGCCGCCCGCGAGCAGGACGCCGCGAAAAAACAGCTGCGGGCGGTGATGGGGGAACTTGGCGATCTTGACGTTGACCTCGCCCGAATCGACTCCGAACTGGACAATCTGGCGGCTGATGAGGCGCAGCTCAGGGTGCAGATAGACAGCGATTGGGACGCCCTGGAGTCACTGGCTGCCGCGCTGTCGCTGGGAATCGAGCGGGGTTGCAGTGGCGAGGAACTGCTGGGGATGATCGATCCCCTGCAGACGCAGGTCGCGCAGGCACTGACGCGGGAGAAAGCGGGGCTGGATTCCGCCGATGCACTGGAGCTCGCCGCGAGTGCGCTGCGCCAGGCGCTGGAGGCTTCGCGGCTTGAGCTGGGCGAAGTCGAGGCAAGCTGGAACACCAGTCGCCACGAACTATCCCGTGCTGAGGAGCTGATGCAACGGCTGCAGCTAGCGCACTCGAATAACCGTGATCAGCTGCAGCAGGCGCTGATCGACCTACAGCAGCACTGTCGCGCCTATGGCCTGGAAACACTGGTTATCGAAGAGCTGGACGCGGCCTACACGCAACTGGCGGCCCGGCGTGAACGCTGGCTGCAGCGAGAATCCCAGCGGGCTGCGCTGGAGCAGGAGATCCACAGCCTCGAGCTGCAGCTTGTGCACCGGGGGAAGGAAATGGACCAACTGGCGAAAGCGATTATCCGACTGCAGCAGCAGCTCGCGGAGCGGGAGGATGAGCGCGGGGGCCAGTTGAGGCAGCGTCGACTGCTGTTTGACGATCGCGATCCCGAACGCGAGGAAGCCAGTCTGGAGCAGGAGAGGCTGGTCGTGGAGCAGCGCCATGAGCGCGCTCGACAGGCATTGGGCGAGAGCCAGCAAAAGTTGCAGAAGCTGCAGGCTACCATCGACAAGCTGGAGACCGATATCGCGGCGACGGCGGCTCGGCTAAACGCAAGCAGGGCAGGCTTTGTCAGCCAGCTTGCCGCCAGGGGATTTCGCGACGAAAACCATTACCTTGCGGCGTGCCTCGACCGGAGCGAGCGCGAGGCCCTGGCGCTGCGGGCGCAGGAGCTGGCAAACGAAACTACCGCCACCGATGCCCGGGCGCGGGAGAAGTCCGCAAAGCTGACCGCTGAGCGCGGCAAGCGGCTGGACCTGCGTCCCCTGGCGGCACTGGAGACAGAGGAGCGAGACCTGCAGCAGCGCCAGCGCGATTTGCAGCAGGATATAGGAGCCATTCGGCAACGCCTGCTGCATAACGACAGACTCAAGCAGCAACACCGGGAACGGATGCAGGCCATCGAGGCCCAGGGCCGGGAAAATGCCCGCTGGGATCGCCTGCACCAGCTGATTGGCTCCGCGGACGGCAAGAAGTTTCGCAACTTTGCTCAGGGTCTGACCTTTGAGCTGATGATGGGACACGCCAATGCCCAGTTGCAAAAAATGACCGATCGCTACCTGTTGGTGCGTGACCAGTCTCAGCCTCTGGAGCTGAATGTGCTCGACAATTACCAGGCTGGCGAGATACGCAGTACCAAAAACCTGTCCGGCGGGGAAAGCTTTATCGTCAGCCTGGCCCTGGCGCTGGGTTTGTCCCATATGGCGAGCAAGCGGGTACGGGTCGACTCCCTGTTTCTGGATGAGGGCTTTGGTACGCTGGATGACGAAGCCCTGGATATCGCCCTGGAAACCCTGGTGGGTCTGCAGCGGGACGGTAAGCTTATCGGGGTAATTTCACACGTGTCGGCACTCAAGGAGCGCATCGCCACCCAGATAAAGGTGATGCCACGTGCCGGGGGTAAGAGTGAGATCGACGGGCCGGGTTGTGCCAGGCTTGGCTGACCGGCCGCCAGTCGTCCGAACAGAATTTACCAGTCCTGCCAAAGCCTTGTGCAATATCTTGCGGGCTGTCAGCGCGCTATGAATTATACTTCGGCGTGCCTGGCACGCGGCACTGTCCCGGGCCCATGACGGCGGCGCAGGGGGTAAACCATGAATACCAACGAAGAATTACATGACGCAATCCAGTGGATCGTCGGCGGCCTGGAGCGCGGTGAGATATCCCTGCCTATCGATGCCGGGAATTACTCGCCACTTGACTGGGCGCTGATCTACGAAGCCACCCCTACGCGCCTGCGGGCCCAGGCCTGGCAGTTGCTGCCCCGCCCGCAACTGGGCGCCATACTGGCCGCCATGCGCGATGAGGTGCGGCGCCTGGCCCTGAACGCGCTGTCGGAACAGGAGCTTGTCGATATCGCCACGACCAGCAGTTCAGCCGAGATCATCGACTTTATCGAGCTGCTGCCGCGCACGGTAGCCCGCGGCATTCTCAGGCACCTGTCGGCGCTGGAGCAGGACCAGGTCACCTCGGCGCTGGCCTATGGCGATGCAGAGCTGGGACGACTGGTTTCCCACGATGCCCTGGTCGTGGCAGACAGTGTCATCATGGCGGATGTAATCCTGGACCTGCGCAATCTGGATCAGACCTATCACCTCGATAAAATCTATGTGGTCGACGGGGACGGCCGGTTGGTGGGTAGCCTCGACGTGCGCTGGCTGGCGATCAAGCCGCGCCGGGCAAGGATCGTCGACATCATGGATACCGATATCGAGATATTGACGGCGAGGCAGGAGCCGTCCGAGGCCATCCGCATTCTCATGGGAAGCCAGGAAAGCCATCTGCCGGTGGTCGATGACAGTGGCCGCCTGCTGGGGATTTTCTCATTCCTGCAGGCGCTGGAAGTGTCGCAGCATCTCTTCGAGGAGCAATTGATGCACCGGGGCAATGTATCCGATGAGGATCTGTTCGCGCCGGTGATGATCAGCTCGCGTAAACGCGCGGTTTGGTTGGGGCTTAATCTGATAACTGCTTTTATGGCGGCGGCGGTGATCAGCCTGTTCGAGGCGACCATTGCCCAGGTGGTCGCGCTGGCGGTATTGATGCCGATCGTGGCGAGCATGGGGGGGATCGCCGGTAGCCAGACGCTGACCCTGACCATACGCGGGCTAGCGATTGGCCAGCTCAGTGACGCTAACACCCGGGCGCTGGGCAAGAAGGAGGTATTGGTGTCGCTGATCAACGGCCTGCTCTGGGCCCTGGTGGTCGGCTCTATCTGCGGGTACTGGTTCGACAACTGGCTGCTCGCCGGGATCATTGCATTTGCGATTATCATCAATATGCTGGTGGCGGCGTTGTCAGGCATTATCATTCCCCTGCTCCTGAGCAAGGCCGGTATCGACCCCGCCCTGGCGGGGGCGGTCATTCTGACGACCGTGACCGACGTCGTGGGCTTTTTCGTGTTTCTCGGGATGGCGACGTTTATTTTACTGTAGGCCAGGGAAGGGATTCACCAAAGTTACCGCGCCGGATGGCCGATTCAGCGGCGCCGGGCCGTCACGCTAGCGCCGATATGGCGCGCGCTCAAGGTTTGCCCTGGCTGGCGATACTGTCCAGCAGCGCCTGCCTGATGATGCTTTTTGCAGCTCCGCTCAGACAGCGGACATCTTCAGCCGCCAACTGCTGCTGGTGAATGAGCCTGCGCAAAGTCCCGGCGTTGATTTTCAGTGGAATGAACAGGGAGTCCATCGCGGCCTTCTCCCGCTCCGCCGGGTCTCGTGTGGGGGGATCGGTGAGGGCCACCGGGTGGGCGTCGGGGCAACCCGGCGTGGCATCAGTGAACCCCCCAAATAAGGTTCTCATTTTTGCGGCCCCTCTCTGGCTGGATTCGGGAGGCCTGCTAATGCGCGGCCGTGCGTCGGATATGATGGTGCACGAAGGCGATGCCCAGGTCTGGCTGGCGCGTTGCCAAATTCGAATGTCGCAGTTGCCGGTAGAGCGATTCCAGGTGCTCACCCAGGCAGGCCTGTTCCCCGGGGTGGCGGGGTAATTCACGGGTCAGCACCTTGACCGCCGCGTAATAGGCCTGGCGGCGCCGGTCTTCTGAACCCAGGTTTCCAAAGGTGTCAATCAGCATCGACGCCGCCGAGGTGAAAAGTTCATGGGCGCGCCCTGGTTTGATCCCATCGCCTGCCATCAGGATCTCCGCGGTTTCCAGTGCACAGTGAAAGTAGGGGAGCGCTTCCTGCCACCTTTTTTGTTCACAGAGGCGTAGCCCGGTGTGGAAGGTATCCTGCCAACCTGCCAGGACTTTTGCGGGCGTGTGAGTGGTTTCGGTCTGCTGTGTGGCGCGAAAAAATGTGGGCTTCATCGGTCATCCCTCCCAGGTTATGTCTGCCTGGATAAATAATAATGATTCTCATTAGCATTGCAAGTGAGAATTATTATCATTTGCACTGACGGCAAGGGTCGGGTGTTCACTGGCTCCCTGGGCTACACCATGCTGGTGCAAGCCGTGCCGGAGACCTTCGAAAACACTGATTACCAGATATTGACGCGCTCAGCGGGCGCCAGATACATCCCGTCGCCGGGCCGGGTGCGGTAGGTTTCATGAAACGCGTCGAGGTTTTTCACCGTGCCGTTGGTGCGGTACTCCGCCGGGGGATGGGGATCGGCCTGGAGCAGGTTGAGCATCACCTCCGGGCGAATCTTGCTGCGCCAGGTAAGGGCGATTCGGGCGAGGAATCCCTCTATGGAACTACCGCGACTGGCTGTGCCCTGCTGGTTCAACTGCTTGGTAAATGCCCGCAGGGCGATTTCCGTGCCGCTCAGGTCGCCGATGATCTCGCCAATTGCCAGTTCGCCGTTGATTCGGTGTCCGGGCAATATCTCGTAGCCATTTGCCTGTTCAATGAGTTGCTGGCGGATCGCTCTGAAGCGTCTGGCATCGTCTTCGGACCACCAGTTTGCCAGGTTGCCGTCGGCGTCGAAGCGGCTGCCCTGATCGTCGAAGCCGTGGCCTATTTCGTGACCGATCACCAGGCCGATGCCGCCATAATTGGCAGCGAGGTCAGCATCGGCCGAGTAGAAGGGCTCGGTCAATATGCCGGCCAGCAGAACGAAGGTGTTGGTTCCCGGGCTATAAAACGCGTTCACCTCCTGGGGTGGCACCGCCCATTCCTTGCGATCTACCGCCTGACCCAGTTTGGCGATATTCCGGCGATGTTCGTATTCTGCGATTCGCCGATGGTTGCCCACCAGGTCGCGGCCGTCGATGTGCAGGGAGGAGTAATCCTGCCACTGGTCCGGGTAGCCGATGTGAAAGGCCATCTTTTCGAGCTTGAGCATAGCGCTGCGCCGGGTAGCCGGGCCAAGGCGATCTGACTTGAGGATGGCGAGGCGATATTCTTCCTTGATGGCATCCACCATGGCCGTGACGTCTGTCTTGATGCGGTCTTCGAAAAAGGTTTCGACATAGAGCTGTCCCAGTAGCATGCCAACGTAATCGTTCAGGTAAGCGATCGCCAGCTGCCACTGGGGAGGGCGAACATCGTAGAGCCCGCGCTGGATGTCATAGGCGCTGGTTACGGCGGTGAAGTCGTCACTGAGAAGTTCCGCGTAGTGCAGCACCACCCGGGCCGAGAGGTATTTCCGCCAGTCGGCCACGGTGGTTTGGTCGAATACCCGTCGCAATTGCTGCAGGTAATCCGGTTGCATGACGTTGATCGGGTAGTCCCCCGCGATTCCCAGGGCCATCAGTTGTGAGCCGGTGTAGAGCTCGGGAGTATCCGCGGCCAGTTGAGGCAGTGTCGTAATATTGTAGGTTGCCTCGACGTCGCGGTTGTCGACCTTGCTGTTCTGGATGCGGGCAAGCTGTGCTTCGAGGGCGATGACATCGGTGGCCATGGCGGCGGCGTCGGTAAATCCGGCCAGCGCCAGCAGCTGGGCGAGCGCCGACTGCAGGTATTCCCGCTGCTGCGCCGAGCGGGCATCGGTGCCGAGATAGTAGTCTCGATCGATGCTCAGGCCGGCCTGGGCCAGGTGCACGATATTGCGGTTCGAGTCCTGGTAGTCGGCGCCGACGAAGCCCACCCAGGGCACCGTGACACCCTGGCGCTGCAGGCGGGCAAACATGCGTGCTACCTCCCGGTGGGAATCGAGTCTGCCGATCGCCTTCAGCTCACCGCGGATTGGCCCGACCCCCAACTGCTTGCGCCGTGGCAGATCGTTGTAGCTATCGTGCAGCGCCGCTATTTTGGCTTGCTCCGGGCTCCCGCTATCGGCGTTCGGCAAATTCAGAACCAACTGCTTCAGGCGATCGTGGACGGTATCCTGGATGATAACGAAGTTGGTAATGCCGGCCCGGTCCGCGGGAATCTCGGTTTGCGCCAGCCAATCCCGGTTGATGTGCCGGTAAAAATTATCGGTGGCCTGGCTTGCCGGCGATTGTTCCGCGGAAGGCGTTGTGGGGCTGAGGCCGCTGCAGGCCTGGAGAAACAGTAGTCCGGCGATGACCACTGTGGTTGCTTGAAATCGTCTCATGCTGGTCGAGCCCTCGGCGCTGCCTGCTGGTTTGCTGGATTTCGCGCCCGCTTGCGGGCCGTGGGCATTACCCGTTGCCCGGGGGTGTAGTTCACAGGTAAAAGAAGTGGTCGTTGTGCAGTTTTTCCTCGCCATCCCAGCGATAGGCGACCAGCTTCTCACCCCGCCCCATGCTGTAGTCCACGCAGGCGACGTTGTCGGCCATAATCCGCGGTGTGCCGGTTTGCCAGTAATGACCAACGAAAACCGGCGGCGCATCGTCCGGGTAGCCAAGCAGCACCGCCGGATCCACCTGGGTAACGGGCAGTCGCTCGATCACCCGGGGTGGCGCCAGGCCGAAATGGCGGTAGTTGGCGGGCGTATTGAGCCACCAGCGGGTGCGCATGCGGTGGCGGGTAATGCCATAGGCATCCGGGTAGTGGTAGCCCTGGGGCAGGTCGATTTCGTGGCCCTTGAGGAGGGTCTCCAATTGCTCGAAAGTGTCGGTCCCGGGCTTGTGACCCTCGATCAGTAGATCGACAGGCGCGGAACCGCCGGCATTGAGTCGAGGCTTGAGCTGGTCGATATACGCTTGGTGCCAGCAGGCATGGACAATGCGTATGGCCCCGAGGTCGAGAAACAGTGGTAGGCTCGCAAAAAAACCAATGGCTTGCTGCAGCTCTTCCTCACGCTGCAAGCGCCCGGGGTCCAGATATTCGTGCAGGAACGCAAGATGTTGGGTCAGGTTTCTGTTGGTGCGGGGCCGAAGCCAGTCAAACCGTGAATCTTCGTAGTGAAACGCCCAGGCGTTGAATTCGTGGTTGCCCATCACGCAACGGGCGGTGCCGGCGCCGAGCATTGCCATTACTGTCTCCAGCACCATGCGATTCTGGCTGCCGCGGTCGACGAGGTCGCCGACAAAGAGGGCCTGGCGGGAAGGGTGCCTGAACACGCCGTGATCCAGGTGATAGCCCAGCTTTTTCAGCAGCGCATGGAGTTGATCGCCATGGCCATGGACATCGCCGATAATGTCGTAGCCGTCCCCCATAGTTGCTGTCAGGTTTACACCAGTCCGTGTTTGGCCAGGGGAAGCCTGCGGATACGCTGGCCGGTTGCGCTGTAAATGGCGTTACACAGGGCAGGCGCCACCGGTGGTGTCGGTGGCTCGCCCACCCCGGTGGGTGCATGGTCGGTCTCGACGATGTGGATATCCACCGCCGGCGACTCGTGTATGCGCAGCATGGGGTAGTCGTGGAAGTTGCTCTGTTGTACCGCGCCATTGACGGTGGTGATTTCGCCGTACAGGGCCAGGCTGAGGCCGAAAATAATACCCCCTTCCATTTGCGCGACGACCCGGTCCGGGTTGATGACCTGACCGATATCGACGGCACTGCTTATGCGCTCGACCTTGATTTTGCCGCCCTCGGTGGATACCTGGACGACCATGGCGACGTAGCTTAGAAAGCTGCGGTGCGCCGCGATCCCCATCGCGTGCCCGGGTGGCAGGGTGCTGCCCCAGCCGGCAGCGGCCATCACGGTTTCGGTCACCCTGCGCAGGCGCCCGGTATCAATGGGAAAGTCCTGCAGCGGCTTGCCGTAGTTGCGATAGCGGGCATCCTCACCGAGGTCGACCCGGCGAGCCGGGCCAATCAGGTCGAGGAGGTATTCCGCGGGATCACGTTCGGCGGCCACGGCCAGCTCATGGGCAAAGCAATTGATGCCAAAGGCATGTTGAATATTGCAAACCGAGCGAAGCCAGCCGATGCGCACCGGTGCGGCGGGCTCCCCGCCCTCGATACGAATATTGTCGATGGCGTAGGGCATATCGACGCAGCCGTGACTGAGATCGCCGATGTTGTCTGATTTGAGGTTGAAAGTGGTGCCAATCGATGGAAAAACAGAGCGATGCAGCCACGCCACGGGCATTTTGTCGTCGCCCAACCCGGCTTTGAGGTGCTGGGCGCTGATCGCGTGGTAATAATCGTGGCGGATATCGTCTGGACGACTCCAGCAAACCTTGACCGGCGCTTTGACGGCGCGGCTCACCCATCCCGCCTCAAGAATGAAGTCTGGTTTCGACTTGCGACCGAAGCCGCCGCCGAGCAGGGTGACGTTGATAACCACATCGTCGTCATCCAGGTCGAGAAGTTTTGCCAGTTCGATCCGGGCGCCCTGGGGGTTCTGGGTGGGGGCCCAGACCTCGCAGCCGCCTTCCCGGTACCAGGCCGTTGCCGCTGGCGGTTCCAGGGTGGCGTGAGCCAGGTAAGGCACCAGATACTCGGCTTCGAGAACCTGCCCGGCGGCAGACAGGGCTTTTTCGACATCACCCTGGTTGCGAGCCACCAGGCCGGGTTCTCGACTCGCTGCCTGCAGTTGTTGCAGGTATTGCTCGCTGTCATCCTGGGTGTTGGGGCCGGAATTCCAGTTGATCTCGAGCGCATCGGCCGCTTTCAGGGCAGTCCAGGTATTGTTTGCCACCACCGCGACGCCGCCGAGCGGATGAAAGCCAACCGCTCCCCGGGGGCCGGGTATTTCTACCACATCGACCACACCCTTTAGCGCGCGGGCGGCATCGGCGTTGTAGCTGTTGACACTGCCGCCAACGGTCGGGCAGCGCCTGACCGCGGCGTAGAGCATGCCGGGCAACTGCACATCGATGCCGAAGTCGGCCCGGCCGGTGGTGATGTCGGCGACATCGACAATGGGCATGGGCTTGCCGATATAGCGAAACTGGTCCGGACTTTTCAGGGTGGGCTCAAAGCCCCTTGGCAACTTGATATCCCGGGCCGCAACCGCCAACTCCCCGTAGCCAAGCTCCCGCCCGGATGCCCGGTGTACGATCTTGTGCAGATCGCTGCTGCACTCGCCTACCGGTACCGACCATTGTTTGGCGGCCGCCGCCAGCAGCAGGTAGCGGGCGTTGGCGCCAAACTCGCGCATTTGCTGGTAGTGATTACGGATGCTGCGGGAGCCATCGGTATCCTGGTTGCCGTATTTCTCGTCACCCACTGCCTGGGTGACCACGACCCGCTCCCAATCGGCATCGAGCTCATCGGCAACGATGTGCGGCAGGCTGGAACGTGCCCCCTGTCCCATCTCGGAGCGGGCGGCGGTTATCGTCACCGTGCCATCAGGGTCGATGGCCACGAACAGATTGGGGCGTACGCCGTCCCCATGATTGGCCTTGCCGTCGGGAAGGCACGCGCCCAGCATCAGGCCGCTGGTGGTAATACCGGTCAGGGCAAGGAATTCCCGGCGGGTGGGACGATGAATCTTCATTTCGCCTTCTCCCCGGCTGCGTGGTGGATCGCCGCGCGAATCCGGGGGTAGGTTCCACAGCGGCAGATATTGCCACTCATGGCGCCGTCTATATCAGCGTCGGACGGCTGCGGGTTTGATGCCAGCAGTGCAGCGGCGCTCATGATCTGGCCCGGCTGGCAGTAGCCGCACTGGGGCACGCCCAGTTCCTGCCAGCTGCGCTGGAGGGGATGGTTGCCGCCCTCGGAGAGGCCCTCGATAGTGGTAATTGTTTTGCCCTCCACCGCCGCCACCGGCGTCACGCAGGAGCGCGTTGCGATGCCGTCGACATGCACCGTACAGGCGCCGCACAAACCGGCCCCGCAACCGTATTTGGTACCCGTCAGTTGGAGGATATCGCGCAGATACCACAGCAACGGCATGTCATCTTCAACACTGATGCTGTTGCTCTCGCCGTTGATTGTCAGGGTTTTTTCCATAGCTGTGGCTGATCCGTTTCGATAGCGGTGGGCCGTAACATAACATGGCTGTACCTCGCCTTCTATGTTTCGGCAGGGGGCCCGTGCGCCCGAGCTGCCCCTGCTTGAAGCCGGGCAACGCACACGTCACAATCCTAAACCAAAGTAGTGGCGGGGAACAGGCGATGGCAACACAGAAGGTCAATACGGTTTGCGGGCCGCTGGCAGTGGCTGAACTCGGGGTTACCCTGATGCATGAGCACCTGATCATCGGCTACCCCGGTTGGGAGGCGGACACCCTGCACCCCGGGCCATCGCGCAACGAAATGCTGGCGATATGCTACGACAAGATCCAGGCGATGCAGGACCGGGGCATCCAGTCGCTGCTCGATCCCTGCCCCAACGACCTCGGCCGGGATGTCGAGTTTGCGGCTGAGGTTTCGGCGCGTACCGGTTTCAATATCGTCTGCGCAACCGGGCTCTACAAGGAGGACGAGGGCGGCCCCGCTTACTGGCACTTCCGGCGTAGTTTGGGGACGGCGGTGGAGGCGATGGCCGAGCTGTTTATCCGCGAATTGACCGTGGGTATCGGCCAGACCGGGATCAAGGCCGGCATCATCAAGGTTGCCACTGGCGTCGGCAAAATCAGCGATTACGAACACCTGGTGCTGCAGGCCGCGGCGCTGGCAGCGGCAGAGACCGGCGCACCGGTGACCACCCACACCGACCAGGGCACCATGGGGCGCGAACAACAGCAAATACTGGTGCAGGGGGGCGTGGCGCCGCACAAGATTATTATCGGCCACAGCTGTGGCAGTGCCGACCACCAGTACCACATGGATATTCTGGGCGGGGGTTCCTATCTCGGCTTCGATCGCTTTGGCCTCGATATCCTCACGCCGGACGAACAGCGCATACAATCCCTGCTGGCCTTGCTGGCGAAGAGCCAGCAGCGCCAACTGGTGCTGTCCCACGACTCGGTCTGGTGCACCCGGGGTGAGCCCTTTCCCCGGGAACTGCTGGCCACTATGGACCCTGAGGTGCTGTTCAATCCGACCCACATTCACGACCACATCCTGCCGCGCCTGCTCGAGGCCGGAGCCAGCCAGGAGCAGATTGACACCATGCTGGTAGAGAATCCCCGCCGCTTTTTCAGCGGGGTTGCGCCGACCTAGGAGTCTGGCGCTGCCTTAACGAGAAAAGCATAGGATTTTCAAAGCGGTGCTTCCGGGTATCTACCCCGTCAGGACGCGCCGTAAACCCGTCCCTGGGGGCTCTGCGCCGACATTCCTGTCGGCGAAGGTCCTGCCGAGGTAGACACCCGAATCGGCTTGAGTATGCGCCATTCGACCTGACAAGCTGCTCGTGGTGCGTGAACCGACCGCTGCCCGCCTTGGTGGACTGACGCTGGCTTTTAAAAGCTGACGTTCAATCCCAGGTACGCGGTGCGGGGTTTGTTGGGCCGCGCGCCGGCGGGGCTGCGTGAGATAATTTCCTGCGTATCGAACAGATTATCCACTTTCAGGTAAACCTGTGCGTTGTCGGTCAGCTGATAATGGCTGACAAAGTCGAAAACCCAGAGGCTGTCGGTTTTGCGGAAGGTGTTGTCTGTCCCATCGCGCTCACACTCGAAATCGATGCACATGGCGTCGATATAGTTTGCCGACAGGTAGGCGTCCCAACCCCGGGGGGCGACGATCCCCGCCCTGACAAAGAATTGCTGCTCCGGGATGTAGGGATAGCCATCGCCGTCGAGCACGGCGCCATCATCGCTGTCGTTGGTGATCCGGGCGTCGGTGTAGGTATATGCCACCTGCACCGGCAGCTGGAAGCTGTTGAGCTGGCCCATATAGCCCAGCGAAACCTCCGCGCCGCCGATGGTGGCTTCACCGAGCTGCTCGGTGCCGGAATCGATGCCCCCTGAGCAGGGGTTGGCGACCGAACAGTTGCGAATCGAATTGGTGTAATCGCTGTAAAAACCGATCACCTCGGCGTTGAAGGCGTTGTCGCTGTAGCGTATCCCGGCTTCGTAATTGATGCTGATTTCCGGCTCGGTATCTTCCACCGCGCCGCCGCCCGCCGGCGACATGCCCCGGTGGATACCCCCCAGCAGT
Source organism: uncultured Gammaproteobacteria bacterium (assembly GCA_963751595.1). Classification (GTDB taxonomy): domain Bacteria; phylum Pseudomonadota; class Gammaproteobacteria; order Pseudomonadales; family JAHEGP01; genus JAHEGP01. Next base: position 6,023 of record CAVVVC010000011.1, on the reverse strand, counting down.
TGCCAGTTTTCCGTCAGGTACCAGGTGATACCGGCGCCGGGTAACCATTCGCTGGTGGTATTTTCGCGGCTGTCTGTCAGGACGTCGCGACTGCTGCCGTATTGCTTGCGCTCTGTCTCGATGTGCTCGTGGCGCAGCACCAGGGTGAGGTCGACGGTCTCGCCGAGGGCCAGGGTATCCATGACCCAGAATGACAGGGCGTCAGCGTACTCTTCGCGGTTATTGCTGCCCGAAGGCTGAATGGTGCTCTGGTAGACCAGGCTACCGTTGAGCTGGTCGAACACCTCTACCGGCTGGTAGCGATCCATGTAATCCTGGTGCCAGCGCAGGCCGGTGCTGAAGTCATGACCAATGGCGCCGGTATTGAACGCCCAGTTCAGCCGCCCCTGTACACCTTTGGCAGTATACTCGCGGTTGTTGTGCTTGATATCGATACCGTCGACATCATTATTGCCATCCAGAATGCCGATGGCGGTTCCATCGCCGGTATTGGCTGCGTCAATGACGCTGGAAATACTGTCGCCCCCTATCCTGTCGACCTTGAACCAATCACGCTCGAATTGGTTGTAGTAGCCGGTGACATCCATGCTCAGGCTTTCATTGACTTCAATCAGGTAGCTAAGGTTGACGCCACTGTGTTTGCTCTGCATCTGGTCACGGTCAGTCAGTCCATAGCGGCGATTCGGGTCATCGTCGAAATCGACATCGGTCAGGCCCAGGTAACTGACATTGGAGGTCTCGGTCGAGTACTGCAGTTTTAATTCCAGTCTCTGGTAGACACTGGCATCGGCGGCGCTGTTCCAGCGCGCCTTCCCCAGGTAGTCCTGGAGCTGAAAACCGGTGTCTCGGCTCGATCGGTCGATATCCTGGAAGCCGTCGCCGCTCTGCTGGTGGGTTTCCAGCAGCCAGCCATATTGTTCGCCGCTGCCGCCGTAGTTTGCCAGTAGCCGGTTTTCTCCCCGCTCGCCGACCTCGAGCAGGGCATTGCCGGCGTACTCGTCAGGGATGGGTGTGGATAACAGGTTGATGGCGCCGCCCACGGTGTAGGGGCCGTACTGAAGGAGCGAGGGCCCCTTGAGCACCTCGATACCATTCATGCGTCCGGTGGTGGGGAAGTAGTAGGCCTCCGGGTTGGAGTAGGGGGCCGGTGCGATCAGCACCCCGTCTTCCATCAGGGTAATCTTGCCGCTGCGCTCGGTACCGGTACCGCGGATACCGATGTTGGGTCGCAGACCGATACCATCTTCATCGCGCAGGTAGACGCCCGGCACCTGGTTCAGGATCCGCTGGATGTCGGTGTAGCGAAAGATTTCCAGATCCTCTGGCTCAACCACGTAGGCCGATCCCGGTAGTTCGCGGGCGTCTTCCTGGGAACCGATGATGGTCATTACCTCCATGCGTCCGGCGCTGGTCCTGGCGGTTTGCGCTTCGTCGCTGTCAGCAGCCTTGAGGGCAGGGTGGAAGAGGGTCGTGGCGACTGCCAGGTAGAGCGCGGATCGTTGTCTGGGCATGCTTGAAGTCTCAGTGTGCATTGAATTTTAGAAATGATAATAATTATCATTTAGATTATCAATAACAACATAGGATTGGCGGTCAACGCGGTTCCCGGGGCGCGCCCCCCAGCCGGCAAGGTTTCTGCCGGACCTTGAAGCCTGCAAGGGGTTTCGCTACAGTCCTCTGTCATATTTGGCGCACAAAAAAAGGGAGAAAGCACCATGAAAAAAGTCCGGCTTGCAGTACTCATGATGGTCGTCGTCGGACAGTGGCTGGCGACGCCCGCCGCGACCGCCTACCAGGCAGCGGCAAAAGCGGCAGTTTGCACCGGGTGCCACGGGCCGGATGGAAGGAGCGTGGTTCCCACCAACCCCTCCCTGGCTGGTCAACACGCTGATTACATGCTGGCGGCCCTGCGGGCGTACAACGCGGGCGAAAGAGAACACGGTGTTCCGGGGAAGCTCAGCGAAGAGGATATGGCGGCGTTGTCTGCGTACTTTGCCGGCCAAGCACCTGCCCAGAGCCGGGTACCTCCGCTTGGCGATGCTGCCGCGGGCGCGGCCAAAATCGAAGCCTGTGTCGCCTGCCACGGAGAGGACGGCAATAGCGCAGACCCTTCCATTCCCCGGCTTGCAGGGCAGCATGCCGCGTATCTCGCCAAGGCCCTTCGCGCCTACCGCAGTGGTGCCCGCAGCAACCCGATGATGGCACCGGTACTATTCGAGCCCCTCAGTGACGGCGATATCGATGCGATTGCCGCCTACTTTGCCACTCAGGTGCCCCGGGCGACCGATGGGAGTGACTAAGGAAGCAGGCTATTCATCCGGTGCATTCTTGCACCTCATCCGTCGTGCTGCGACAAATCCGTTTTCCTGCGGATCTGTCGCTGCACGCCGATGTATCGAACCGGGGCCGGCGGCGGAAAATGTCGAGGCCTGGCGGCGCGATCTGGATCGGATTGTCAGCATCACTGGAGGCGTTGTCACGCCTGGGGCACATGGCGCACCCCGGCCTGTTGGACGAGGCCTCTACAGACGTTCGAGGTAACGTTGCAGCCGCTCCCAGCCAAGCTGCAGCCGCGCCTCAACGGCATCCAGGCTGCGCAGGGTCGCCTCGTCCCCGAACAGGCGCAATCCGCCGTAGCCGAGAGCGACCACCAACGCGATGGTCAGCAGTTGGCGCAGCAGGCGGCCGAGTTTTCGCAGGAGGTGTTGCACCAGGCGCCGAAGCAGGACGGGCGGGCCGTTGCGACGGGGCGGCCGCTGCGAACTGATTTCGTCGATCACCCGGTCGCCCAGTTCCCGCAACACCTCGGCCGGCGACTCGCCACCGGCCCGGCTTGCGCGTTGCGGCCGCGCCAGCGCAGGACACAGAGACTGCAGCCGCTCGCACAGCTCTTTCAGGTCGGCTTGCCAGCGCCGGTCGGTCAAGACGGCGCACTGCAACCGGGTCAGCCTCGCGGTGCTGTCGGGCAACGACCCGGATGCGGGCAGTTGTGCACCGCCCACCAGCACCGGAACGACAATCTTGTTTTGCGAAAACGCCTCCTCAATCTCGGTCCGCACCCAGTCGTTGGGCTCAAACAGGCGCGAGCCATAGCCGTGCTGCGAGATCGCGGCCCAGTTGCGACCGATAACAACCAGCAGAATGTCCGATGCGGCAATGGCCCGGCGCAAGACGTCTGAAAAGTCGCTGCCAATAGGTATCTCGACATCGCGGAACACCCGGTCCGGTCCCAGCAATGCCTCGAGGTCATCCGCCAGCCGGCCCGCAAAGCCCTGGCTGTCATCGCGGCGGTAGCTGATAAAAACACTCGCGATGGTAGCTTCTCCTGCAGTTTTGACAAGTAGTCAGTCACTGGCGCCGATGGTTCCCTTCCCGTCCAATGCGGGCGAGATGCCGAACAGGCGACGCCATTATCCGGGCGTGGCCAATGATAGCAGACATGCCGATATTGCCGGGCATCGCTGACGCTCGGCTCCCCATTACTGGCTCCGCCGAATCAGCTTTATCCCCGACAGCCCGGCTTGGAATATTCGGAACCCGACTTCTACCCTTGGCAGATAGGGGTTTTTTTACCCCACTCCTCGACGAGAGGTAAAGGGCTATGTTCCGTTTGCCTGCAGTGAAGACCCGGCGGTTATCGAGAAGATTCTGGCCCACCTGAATATAGGCGCCGTTTTTGGTGGGTGACTACCGTCCGTTGCGCCGTTTCAGGCCGAACGACGGCTTTCGAAAATAGTAGTCCGCCAGGCGCAGCCAGGGCATGGTGTGGTGACTGCGGTCAGAGCGCCGATTGGGTCAACAGCGCGAAACAACAAGCCGCCAGTGAGAGAAAATGCCTACATGGGCCAGTTCGTATAACATATGGCAAAGCGTCTGCTCTAGGCATCACTGCGGACGCAGGAAAGAGACCTCAAATCACTTGGGTGCAAATGTGTCTGATTGTGGCTGTGGAGCAGAGCAAACCAATGAATTAGAGCGCAGGACGCTGGTTATTTTACTGTCCATTAACGCGTTTATGTTCGTCACGGAGCTTGTTTTAGGATGGATTGCCCAATCAACAGGCTTGATCGCTGATTCACTAGACATGCTTGCGGATGCCGCCGTGTATGGCATATCGCTTTATGTTGTTGGGAAAGGGGTGCTGAAGCAAGCAAGGTCAGCGCAAGTAAGTGGCACACTCCAGGTGATACTCGGGTTTGGTGTACTTATTGAAGTAGTTCGCAGGATGATGTTTGGTAGCGAACCCGAGAGCACCCTGATTATGGCTGTTGGGTTTGTAGCTTTGTTAGCTAATGTTGCATGTTTGATACTTATATCCAAGCATAGGGACGGCGGGGTCCACATGCGGGCATCATGGATTTTTTCGACGAATGACGTGATCGCCAATCTGGGCGTAATTATTTCTGGTGCTTTGGTGGCCCTTTTCGGAAGCCGCTATCCTGATTTGATCGTCGGCACCGTCATTTCATTTGTCGTTATTCGCGGTGGATTTACTATTCTGAAAGATGCGAAACATACACGTGAAGCAGTAGTTTCCACCTAACTCCACGACCGCTATTTGGACAATGGCGAATTCTCGCTCGCCGATAAACGCGCTGAACTGCTTACCGCTTCGAGGTGAAAGGAGGCATTACAGTGCTGCTGAAAACGTCGGTCTCGCCGGGTAGGAAGCTGAGCGATAGCCGGTTGGCAGCTGTTGCTTGCGCCAATGGTGTATTTACATCAGCCTACAGCATCGGTCTTGGTGACGGCTGCCATCAGCATTTGGAGGGCGACGCGGCAGGGATCGACGCGGTTTTTTTCAGCCGCGCTGACAAGGCGCTGTATGAAGTCAACCAACCCGGTTGGTGCAAATAGTAGATGATGGTTATTTCACTTAAGGCAACTCCGATTAATTCGGTGTCACCGCAGGCTTGTAAACCACCCCTTCCAGATAGTAAAACAGTAAATTGATTCAGACTGTCTTTGCGGACACGGTCCAGCAATTGCGGTACTATTTTTTTTTCGGCAAAGAGATCACCTGCAATGAACGATATCATGAAATCGCTAAGGCTCGAACATAAAGGCTTGGGACAGATACTGGAATTATTGCAAAATAAGCTACGTATGCTTAAGGAGGGCACGCCACCTAATTTCAACTTAATTGATGATGCCATTCATTATGTCGAAAACCATGCAGCGCTTACCACCATCCCAAAGAGGATGTCATTTATCAATACATCATTGACCAGGGAATAGATCGAATGGCGAATTCAGCAAGATAATTCAAGAACACCATACGCTCGCACAAAACACCCAAAAGCTAAAAGAAGCGCTAGATGCGATTTTACTTGACATCGTTGTTCCAAATAACAATCTGATAAATCTTCTCGATCGGTTTATCGAAGCAGAGACAAACCACCTTAACAGTGAAGAGGCCGTCCTGTTCCCGTTAATTGAAGAACTGCTACGTCACGAAGATTGGTCAGTCATCTCAACTTTAATTTTTCTCCGCGGGATCACCCTATTTTTGAAGACAAGTAAAACAAGATACCAAGAATTGTCCATCGATTGCAGCAAGTGCATCAGGCTAGCATACTTTGAGACATTTTTCTTATTACCTTGATTACAGAATTAATTACCGCCGGGGTCTAATACTAAGTAGTGCCACAGGGGTGACATGGCGGTAATTAATCGGGCCATGAGGGCAGATACTTCTGAAATTCTTCCGCTGTATCTGCCTCAAACCGTACAGGTATGAAAAAACGCACATCGCACCACCAGAGGAATTTGCTAAACCCTGGCAGACTTCATCTTTGGCACAACCGTTACAAAGCCAGCACAGTACTCGAGTCGAGGGAGAGGTTTCCTTAAATCGCGTCAGTGCTTACAGCACACCAGTTGAGGCAATCACTGCGTCGGTTTAGGGTCGACTACCGTCTGATGGCCAGGCCCACGGCGAACGACAGCTTTCGAGAATAGGAGTCAGTCAGGCGCAGCCAGAGCATGGTGCTGGCGATTTCGGCAAGGTGCCAACTACGGTC
>CAVVVC010000010.1:0-24849 GCA_963751595.1 uncultured Gammaproteobacteria bacterium | reverse complement strand
AGACAGAATGGCACTTAGTTAAGGAGAAATGCATAGGATTTTCAAAGCGCCGCTCCGGGCATCTACCCCGTCAGGACACGCCGTAAACCCTTCCCTGGGGGCTCTGCGCCGACATCCCTGTCGGCGACGGTCCTGCCGAGGTAGACACCCGAATCGGATTAAGTAAGTGCCATTCCGACTAGACCGGGGGCAGTCCCGGATCCTGGTACAACTACCTGGTGATGAAACAGGACCCCGGCGAAACCCGGGGGTGGCGCCCTGTAGCCGCCCCGATGCCACGTACTCCGGGATATAAAGTGCTTCTGAGGGCCGGATCTGGATTCGGGCGCTACGTAAGGCAGGTGCCCGGCCGGGCCAAGCCTGATTACAGGTCGTACTTTTTCTTGTGTTGATCTGCTGCGGATCCTGGCGACCAAAAAGGCCAAAGCTGATCCGCGACAACCAGGTTGGCTTGGCGCCTTCTGCGGTATAGGCCGCCTTGAAGGTACCGTCTTTGTTCAGGTTCGGGTGATCAGGGTAGTTCTTCCGCAGCACTTCCAGACTGTCATTTGCCAGCTCGTCCAGCCCCAGTAATCGATAGGACTGGACCATGACCGCCAGCGCATCGGGATCGCGCGGGCTTCGGAAAATTCTTTACCACGTACCGGCCCCGGTTGAGCGCCGCAATGAATGCCTTGCGCTTGAGGTAGTAGTTCGCCACATTGATTTCATAGCGAGCCAGCAGGTTGCGCAGATACAGCATTCGATAGCGCGCATCCGGTGCATATTCGCTGTTTGGAAACGGCTCACCAGCAGGGCAAAATCGTTGAATGACTGGCGCGCCGCGCCCGGGTCGCGTTCGGTCAGATCGGTTCTCGAGAAGCGCTCGAAAAGGCCCTTGCCGGCATTATAGTTGGCAAGGCCGCGCATGTAGTAGGCGTAATCGACGTTCGGGTGCTGGGGGTGCAGGCGAATGAAGCGCTCAGCCGCCTCGATGGCTGCCGAGTTGTTGTACTTCTTGTAATAGGCGTAAATCAATTCCAGTTGCGCCTGCTCTGCGTAGGGGCCAAACGGGTAGCGGGCCTCGAGCATTTGCAGGTTCTTGATGCCTTGCTCGAAGTTGTTGTCGTCCAGTTGTTCGGCGGCGGCCTCGTAGAGCATCTGCTCGGATTGCGCTTCCGGGATTTCCTCTTTGGATGCGCAGGCAACAATGCCCAGCGTGAGGGTAATCAATAGCAGGGAGCGAATAATGGAACCGGATTGGCGACGAATAGGATGCATGGAGGTTTCGATCTGCAGGACAACGAACGGGGCGTCATTTAATCATAATGCGCCCTCCAGCCCAAGCGGCACGAACAGCATTAGCCCCGGGCCCGCTCAAAGGGGACGCCACGCTGCACTGTCTGGAGCCGCCGTGGAGATCAGTCGATGGTGACGCTAGTCCGGGAATTCCAGCCCGGCATTAACCCGGGGATGACCGGTACCGGCGGGCGGGGTAAACTGGGGCGCCTATGAATAGTCAGTTTTCCCAGCAGGCGGTGGTGTCAGCCCATCACCATGGCATGCGCTTTGACCAGGCGGCCGCCTTGCTGTTCAGCGATTTTTCCCGCAGCCGACTCAAAACCTGGATTCTATCCGGCGAGTTGCAGCTCAACGGTGGCCGCAGCCAGCCCCGGGATAAAGTCTGGCAGGGCGACACCCTGAGTCTCGCCGCAAGCCGGTAGCCCGAAGGCGACTGGCAGCCCGAGGCTATCGATCTTGATGTCGTGTATGAGGACGACTACCTGCTGGTGGTCAACAAACCCGCGGGGCTGGTCTGCACCCGGCCGCAGGGCATTGGCGGGCACCTTGCTCAATGCCCTGTTGAACGACTATCCAGCCCTCGGGGAACTGCCGCGGGCGGGTATCGTGCACCGCCTCGACAAGGACACCACCGGACTGATGGTGGTCGCAAAGCAGTTGTCGAGCCATACCCGATTGGTGGAGCAGTTACAGGCACGAACGGTCAAGCGTCAGTACCGCGCGGTAGTTGTGGGTTGTCCAGTGAGTGGCGGCACCGTCAACGCTCCTATGGCGCGGCATCCCCAGCAGCGCAAGAAAATGGCGGTGGTCAACGCCAACGGCAAGGAGGCCATCACCCACTACCGCATACTCCGGCGCTTTGCCGCCCATGCGGAGTTGCAATTGAACCTGGAAACCGGCAGAACCCATCAAATTCGAGTGCACATGGCTTCGATTGGTTACCCCCTGGTGGGTGACCCGGTCTATGGCGGGCGCTTGCGCCTTCCCAGGCAGGCCGGGGAAGAATTGGTTCAGGGGCTGCGCAATTTCAAGCGCCAGGCACTGCATGCGGCAGAGCTGGGTCTTGTACACCCCGCGTCAGGTGACACCAAGCATCGGAAGGCTCCGCTCCCGGAGGATATGCAGCACCTGATGGAACTGCTGCAACAGGATGCAGGCTTGTGAGGGCGGACGCTTCCGACGACGAAAGCGCCGCTGTACCCTGCCTGGAGCCCGACTGGACGGCGCCGGCGGGGTTCGAGCCCCGGGACCACCTGCGGCGCGACAATACCGGCTTCGGCGGATTCAACCTGGCCCTGCATGTCGGAGATGATGCGGCCACAGTGATGGCCAATCGTGCCCGTTTGCAGCGCCGGCTTGGTGCTGGCTCGGTACAGTGGCTGCAGCAGGTGCACGGCAATCGGGTCGCGGAGATCACCCGCCCTCGCACAACTGAACCCCAGGCTGATGCCTTGTTTAGCCGGGCCCGGGGCATAGGCCTGGCAGTGCTTACCGCTGACTGCCTGCCGGTTCTGTTCAGTGATCGGAGTGGGTCCGCTATCGCGGTGGCCCATGCGGGGGGCGCGGTCTGGCGGCAGGAATCCTGACCAATACCGTCGCCTGTTTCCAACAGGATCCCGCCGATCTGCTTGCCTGGCTGGGCCCGGCTATCGGCCCGGAAAATTTCGAAGCGGGGCCTGAGGTCAGGGACGCTTTCTATACAATCCGGGCTTTCCCGGAGTACGGGATCTGGCCGGGGCCTTCAGCCGTCGCCCCGGCACGGGCACGTCTCTGTAATCTATATGCACTGGCACGCTGCAACCTTGAAGCCGTGGGGCTTCGCCAGATTTCCGGCCGGCATTATTGCAGCTACCGGACCAGTGCGGTTTGACTCTATCGGGTCAGGGTCACTGCGGTCGCATGGCCACAATTATTATCCGTGAATAGTGCGCCGGGCCATCGAAATACGCGGGCGACACCCTCATTTATGGCATAGCAGAACTGTTAACCGGGAAAAGGCAGGGTTGCCGGCTTTCCCGCAGGTGCCAGCAGGTCTGATGCGCTTTGATAAATTTACCAATCAGTTACAGACCGCTCTATCCGATGCCCAGTCGCTGGCGATAGGGCGCGACAACAATCAAATTGATCCCGCACACTTGTTACTGGCCCTGGTGGAACAGGAGTCCGGTTCGATCAGGCCCCTGTTGTCCCAGGCCGGGGTCAACGTCGCCCAGTTGCGCCAGGCGCTTGCTGCCAAGCTCGATAGCCTGGCCACGGTGTCCAGTCCAACCGGTGAGGTGCAGATGTCGCAGGAACTGGTGCGACTGCTCAATCTTGCGGATCGCTTGTCGCAGAAAAAAGGGGACAAGTTCATTTCCAGTGAACTGGTCCTGCTGGCAGCGCTGGATGAAAACGGCGAACTGGCGAAATTGCTCCAGTCCAGCGGGGCAGACCGAAAACTTCTCGAACAGGCTATCGAGCGAGTGCGGGGCGGCCAGGCCGTGGACGACCCGGAGGCAGAGGGTTCACGGCAGGCGCTTGAAAAGTATACCGTTGACGTCACCGCCCGGGCGGAGCAGGGAAAGCTGGACCCGGTTATCGGCCGGGATGACGAAATCCGGCGCACGGTTCAGGTGTTGCAGCGCCGCACCAAAAATAACCCGGTTCTCATCGGCGAGCCCGGTGTGGGTAAAACGGCGATTGTCGAGGGTCTGGCGCTGCGGATCATCAACGGTGAGGTTCCCGAAGGAATCAAGAACAAGCGAATCCTGTCGCTGGACATGGGGTCGCTGCTGGCCGGCGCCAAGTTTCGAGGTGAGTTTGAGGAACGGCTTAAAGCCGTGCTCAACGAACTGGCCAAGGAAGAGGGCCAGGTCATCCTGTTTATCGATGAATTGCACACCATGGTCGGCGCGGGCAAAGCCGAAGGTGCGATGGATGCCGGTAATATGCTCAAGCCGGCACTCGCCCGCGGCGAATTGCACTGCGTGGGCGCCACCACCCTGGACGAATACCGTCAGTACATCGAGAAAGATGCCGCGCTTGAGCGGCGCTTCCAGAAAGTACTGGTCGAAGAGCCCAGCGAAGAAGATACCATCGCTATTCTGCGCGGCCTCAAGGAGCGCTACGAAGTGCACCACGGGGTTGCCATTACCGACTCGGCGATTATCGCTGCCACCAAGCTGTCGCAGCGCTATATTACCGACCGTCAGCTCCCGGACAAGGCCATAGACCTGATCGACGAATCCGCCAGCCGGATTCGAATGGAGATTGATTCCAAGCCGGAGGAAATGGACAAGCTCGATCGGCGCCTGATTCAGCTCAAGATCGAACGCGAAGCCGTGAAGCGCGATAAGGATGAATCGGCCCAGAAGCGCCTGCAGAAGCTGGAGCAGGATATCGGCGAGATCGAGAAGGAGTACGCCGACCTGGAAGAAATCTGGAAAGCGGAAAAGGCCCAGGTGCAGGGTTCTGCCCAGAGCAAAAGCGATCTGGAAGCGGCCCGCCTGGAGTTGGAGGCGGCCAGTCGAGCCGGCGACCTCACCCGGATGTCAGAGTTGCAATACGGTGTGATTCCGGAGCTGGAAAAGCAGATTGCCGCCGCCGAGCAGGGCGAGGCGACCGAGCCACGGCTGTTGCGCAACAAGGTCACCGACGAGGAAATTGCAGAGGTCGTATCCCGATGGACCGGGGTTCCAGTGTCTCGAATGCTCGAAGCCGAGCGGGAAAAGCTGCTGCGAATGGAAGATTCCCTGCATCAGCGCGTGGTGGGTCAGGACGAAGCGGTTACCGCCGTTGCCAACGCCGTGCGCCGCTCCCGCGCCGGTCTGTCGGACCCCAACCGTCCCAATGGTTCGTTTCTGTTTCTCGGGCCCACCGGCGTGGGAAAGACCGAGTTGTGCAAATCACTGGCCGAGTTCCTGTTCGATACCCAGGACGCGATGATTCGCATCGATATGTCGGAGTTCATGGAGAAGCACTCCGTGGCCAGGCTTATCGGTGCACCCCCGGGATACGTGGGTTACGAAGAAGGGGGATACCTCACCGAGGCCGTCCGCCGCAGACCTTATGCGGTCATCCTGCTGGATGAAATCGAAAAGGCGCACCCGGACGTGTTCAATATCCTGCTGCAGGTGCTTGAAGATGGCCGCCTGACCGACGGCCGGGGACGCACGGTGGATTTTCGCAATGCGGTCATCGTGATGACATCCAATATGGGTTCGGACATCATTCAGGAATTGGCTGGCGAGGAAAACTACGGGCGCATGAAGGCGGCGGTGATGGAGGTCGTGGGCAATCATTTTCGACCTGAGCTGATCAACCGCATCGACGAAACCGTGGTGTTCCACCCCCTGGCCAAGGATCAGATTGTTGGCATCGCCGCGATTCAGCTGAGTTTGCTCCAGCAGCGCCTTGCCGAACAGGAGTTGACCCTCGACCTGTCGGATGCCGCGATGGATCAGTTGGTTGAAAGTGGCTTCGACCCGGTGTACGGGGCGCGCCCGCTCAAGCGTGCTATTCAGACGGAGGTGGAGAACCCCCTTGCCCAGCAGATTCTTGCGGGTGAATTCCCACCGGGGAGCCAAATCGTCGCTGATGTCGAGGACGGGGTGATTGTATTCAGGTCCAGGGCCACGAGTGCCGCCTAAGCTGAAGGCTGTGGCTGTAACTGCGACCCGCCAACCGCGCGCTCGTCCCGGTTGTGTCTGGGCGTGAACCGTCGGGGAGGGGTGCAGGTCCGGCGGAAGCTTGGCTGACAATCGGGTTGCTGAAACTGAAAACGCCTGCTGGGAAGCAGGCATTTTTTTTGGGGCGGGCAGGGAAGTCTCGGTTCGGTACGGCGAGGCTTATTTGCAGTACCGTCCGATGATGGTTTTCGCGGTGTTGATCTGCTCCTGTTTCTGCGACTCGTCCAGAATCAGCACGTTGCCATCGGCATCGGTTTGTCGAATCAGGGCGTGGTCCTGGAGAATTTCCAGGTTGGAGCGGGCTTGCTCGCACAGGCGCTTGGCTTCTTCCGGACTGGGCCCGCTGGCAACCGCTGTGGCAGCCTTGTTGTCGGCCGCGGGTTGGGGTGCGCTTTCCGTCGAGACACCGGATTCCTCCGTATTGGCCGCTGCTGCGCTGGAAGTGCCGGTGCTGATACGTATTTCTTCTGCTTTCACACCGAGGGGCGGATGATCGCCATAAGTGACCCTCCCGTTCTGGTCGGTCCATTTATACGTCGTCTGGCTTGCTGCCCATAACAGGGTAGGTGCCAGGCCAAACAACAGCACGGCCGCCAGCTGGCGCTGCGGTTTATTTGCAAATAGTTTCATGGCATTTCCCTGGGATTTTCAGACTCAGCATGTTTTAGAAACATAACTGACTCGAATCGGTTTGACAAACACCCAAGGCATTATATTTGCGCTCAATCACGCTATCGACGGGCTCAACGCGCATTGACATTATGCTGCGATTAGGCAAAAATTGCCGCCCACTCGGATGCTAACTGTCGCGATCTTCAATCATTTGATCGCTGCCAGGCCGTTGGTACATCAAATCCACGCCGTTACCGGGTGATATGCCCTGCCACCGCAGTCGTAAATACCCCACGACCCGCCGGGGTCCGGACCATCTGCGGTGAACGCCGGCCAAAGTCCTATGCAGCTACGCTGCACTCGAGCGCGATTGACCCCGAGGGGTGTGCAATCCGCTGGCGCTCAGCCGCAGCGAGCAGCTAGTGGGTAGGGGTTTTGGTAGAAAGCAACGTTGACAGACTGCAAGCACAGCCGGCGGATGGTACCAGAACACTGACGGGCGCTGACATTGCGCCGGAGGGTTGGGCAACACAGGCAGGATGCCTGCCGCACGCATCGTGGAGGTAGTCGATCCATGAAGCGTTACTTCAATGAAGGTCGGATTACAGAGGATACACCAGGTGAAGACATTGTCGGGTGGTGAAATGGTCGTCCAGGCACTGGAAGACGAAGGCGTAGAGTATATCTTCGGGTACCCCGGTGGCTCAGTGCTGCATATTTACGACGCCCTGTTCAAACATAGCAAGATCCCCCATATTCTGGTGCGCCATGAACAGGCGGCCACCCATGCGGCGGACGGTTACGCCCGTGCTACAGGCAAGCCCGGCGTGGTGCTGGTGACTTCGGGTCCGGGGGCGACCAACGCCATAACCGGTATCGCCACTGCCTATATGGACTCGATTCCCATGGTGGTTTTTTCCGGTCAGGTCCAGAGTCACCTGATCGGCGATGATGCTTTCCAGGAAACCGACATGTCGGGCATTTCCCGACCTATCGTCAAGCACAGCTTTATGATTCGCTCTCCGGAGGAAATTCCGGAGACGATCAAGAAGGCGTTTTATCTTGCGACCACGGGCAGGCCCGGTCCGGTTGTGATCGATATCCCCAAGGATATGACCAACCCCAATGAACAGTTTGCCTACAGCTATCCCGACAAGGTCAAGCTGCGCTCCTACACCCCCGCAGGACGGGGTCATAGTGGCCAGATTCGCAAGGCGGTCAGCGTGCTGCTGGGAGCCCGACGCCCCATTATTTATGCCGGCGGTGGCGCCATCCAGGGCGATGCGCCAGCGCTCCTCACCGAGCTGGCACACCTGCTTGGCTTTCCGGTGACAAACACGCTGATGGGGCTGGGTGCATTCCCCGGTACCGACCGACAATTTGTCGGCATGCTGGGTATGCACGGTACCTATGAAGCCAATTGCGCAATGCACGACAGTGACGTGATTCTTGCTTTGGGAGCGCGCTTCGATGACCGGGTGACCAATACACCGAGCAAGTTTTGCCCCCATGCCACAATCATTCATGTCGATATAGACCCAGCGACAATTTCGAAGAACGTTCAAGCTCACGTGCCTATCGTCGGCAATCTTGAATATGTTCTGAAAGACATGGTCGAACTCGTCAGGGAGGCGTTCAAAGCGAAGGAGTCACCCCTGAATACGGCTGCGCTGGAGCAATGGTGGCAGCAGATTGATAGCTGGCGCGAGGACCACGGCCTCTACACCAGGCGGCGCTATGAGCTCGATCCCAACGGCCTGATCATGCCCCAGGAAGCCATACTCTCGCTCTACCGGGCCACCAAGGGGGATGCCATCGTGACCTCCGATGTCGGCCAACACCAGATGTTCGCGGCACAGTACTATATGTTCGACAAACCGAGACGCTGGATCAACTCCGGGGGACTGGGCACCATGGGTTTCGGCTTGCCTGCGGCGATGGGCGCAAGTCTGGCTTTTCCGGACCTCGACGTCGCCTGTGTCACCGGCGAGGGCAGTATCCAGATGAACATACAGGAACTGTCGACCTGTAACCAGTACCAGATGCCGGTCAAGATTATCAATTTGCACAACGGCTATTTGGGAATGGTTAAGCAGTGGCAGGATATGCAGTATTCAGGCCGCCATGCCCACAGCACCTACGAGAACTCATTGCCTGATTTCGTGAAGCTGGTCGAGTCCTTCGGTCACATCGGAATGCGTGTCGAGCGCGCCGAAGAGCTGGATGACGCCATGGCAGAGGCCTTTAGCCTGAAAGACCGGCTGGTGTTCCTCGATATCCACGTCGATCCGGGCGAGCATGTTTATCCGATGCATATTGCACCCAACGGGTCGATGCGTGATATGTGGTTGAACAAGGCGGAGCGCACCTCATGAGGCATATTATTTCCCTGCTAATGGAAAATGAGGCAGGCGCACTGTCGCGGGTAGTAGGGCTCTTCTCCCAGCGTGGCTACAACATTGAAAGCCTGACGGTGGCGCCGACGGAGGACCCAACCCTGTCGCGGCTTACCCTGACGACCCTTGGCGATGATCAGAAAATTGAGCAGATAACCAAGCACCTCAACCGCCTGATCGATGTGGTGAAGTTAGTCGACCTGACCGATGGTGCGCACATAGAGCGGGAGTTGATGCTGGTCAAGCTGCGGGCCACCGGCAACCATCGCGCCGAAATTCAGCGTACCAGCGATATTTTTCGCGCCCAGATTGTCGATGTCAGTCCCACTGTTTACACGGTTCAGGTGGCAGGCACCAGCAGCAAACTCGATGCATTTATCGAAGCGGTGGGTTCCGAAAGCATTATCGAACTGGTTCGCAGCGGCGTCTCCGGCTTGTCCCGTGGTGAAAAGGCCCTGACCTTGTAAGCCACGGCGGGAGCGCTCTCCCGCATCAGTGCGGGGCGCGGACGGGTTGGACCTGCGACATTTTGCAGCGGTCGCCGGGAACTAAATCATGGTACCATAGGTCCCAAGCAGCCCGTGCTACGTCTCTATAGCCCGGGATGGTATTTCCTGCCCGTCGGCGTTCTGCGGAAGACCAACTTCAGCGGGCTCGCTCAGGGAGAATGCGGGAGCGCTGGTTAAACTTTCCCGATACTAATACGGGAACGGTGCCAAACGGTTCACAACGAGTTATTCGATCAGGCCTGGTGGATATTTTTGCCTCCCTGGAGCTACAGGACCGAATCCGCCCCAGGCCGTTACAGGGATTTATGATTGACAAGATAGAGCTTGGTGATTGGCGCAGTGGGCTGGGGAGCTGGGGCGATAAGCGCAACCTGCCCCAGGTGCTCTGGGCCCTGCGTTTGGCCGCAATGGCTCTGGCCTTGCTGGCCTGTTTGTACGGGCTGGGGAAACTCGTCAATGTGATGGGCTCGACCAGTGACCCCATCCTTGATGGCCCCGCGGTGCAACCGCAAGCCACCGGCCAGAATGAGGATGTCGCGGCGCAGCTCAGTGCCGACACCGTGCTGGCCTGGGGTTGGTCCAATGAGGCGGGGTCCAGCGAGGTATTGGCGGCGGCACCGGTACAGGAAAACGTCAAGCAGACTCGGCTGCAGATGCGACTTGAAGGTATCGTGAAATCCGAAAGTGCGGAAGACTCTGTGGCGATCATTGCCATTGAGGACGAGTCCAAGCAATACAAAAAGGGCGACAAGTTACCGGTGGCGCCAGGGGTGTCCTTGCGCACGATTGACGTCGACAGGATTATTCTCGACAACAACGGCAGCCTTGAAGAGTTGTTGTTGTTCTCCAAAAGCCTGTTGCAGGAGCGCAGGAATACGCCCGCCGAAAGGCCCTCCGAGGACACAGGCGATTTAATTGACCACTCCGACGACGAGGGAGTGACCTCGATGATGGGGTGGTATCTGGAACAGATCCAGCAGAACCCCAGTAGCATCAACCAGATGATCAAGTTCAGTGTGCACACCGAAGACGGCAAACTGGCAGGGTTCAAAGTTGGCGCTGCCGGTAACCAGGACGACTTCAGAAAGCTGGGGCTTGAGGACGGGGATGTGGTCACTCACATCAACGGGGTTGACCTGAGTGACTACCGCAAGGCCATGGACCTGTACCGGGAAATGGATGATCTGTCAGAGGTCAGGGTGCAACTTTTACGGCGAGGTCAGTCCCAGGAATTGGTATTTCGCCTGCCAGGAAACGGCTGAGTATGAAGAAAATGGCAATGATAAAAACGGTTTTAAGACTGGGTTTGTGCGCCTGGCTGGTGCTTATCAGCGCAGGGGGCAGCAATTTGCTGATGGCGGCTGAAAAGGATCGCTGGACGGTCAATTTCAATAACACCGATATCCGCGAATTGATCAAATTTGTTGCTGATGCCACCGGTAAAACGATCATTGTTGACCCCCAGGTCAAGGGAAAAGTCGAGGTGGTATCACAACGCCCCCTCAGTACCGATGAGCTCTACGATCTGTTCCTGTCGATCCTCAAAGTGCACGGCTACGCGGCGGTTGATTCCAACGGCGTGTTGAAGATTATCGATGAGAAGGGGGCGCGTACCCAGGCCTCGGATGTCACCCGCACCAGTAATTCAGCAGACTACATCACCCATGTGATCCAGCTTGAAAACGTCGCGGCGGCGAAGTTGATTCCGGTATTGCGGCCCCTGGTGCCCCAGCAGGCACACCTCGCCGCGTACGCGCCGAGCAACGCGATCATCATTACCGACAGCGGCGACAATATCGAGCGCATCCGCCAGATTATCCGCCAGATAGACACCGCTGCGGTGGAGCAAACCAATGTCATTCGCCTCAAGCACGCCTCTGCGGATGAGGTGGTAACACTGATCAACCGTCTTGAGCAGCAAAACAAGGGTAACGCTGCCGAGGCAGGCTCCTCCAGCTTCAGCGTGGTGGCCGACAAGCGCACCAACAGCGTCCTGGTCACCGGCGATGAGGTTCAGCGGGCGCGAATCCGCACCATGGTACGTTACCTGGACGTTCCCCTGGAGAGCATCGGCAATGCCAACGTGATTTACCTCGAATACGCCAACGCTGTTGACGTCGCCGAGGTGCTGGGACGGGTCACTGACAACCTGTCCAAGATAGAAGCGGAGAACGCCAAGGAGACCGCCGGCAAGACCAGCGCCGTCATCGAGGCTGACGAGGCCACCAATGCGCTGATCATTACCGCCGACCCGGATGTGATGCAAACCATTACCGCGGTGATAGCCAAGCTGGATATTCGTCGTGCCCAGGTGTTGGTGGAGGCGATCCTGGTGGAAGTGGCGAACATCAATGACAAGGAGTTTGGCATCGAGTGGTTGTTTGGTGACAAGAGCGGGGTTTATGGTGCCAATGCCAGTCCACCAGCATCCGGGGTTGGGTTGCTGGGCGCCACCACCGCAGGCATCATCGAAGAAGATGACGGTCTCATTGGCGCTGCACTCGCCGCCTCACCGGGCTTTTCATTTGGCGTGGGCCGGGTGGATGAAGACGGGCTCAACTTCAACGTGCTGGTCAAGGCCCTGCAGGAGGAAAGCGACACCAACATCCTCTCCACGCCCAGTTTGCTGACCCTCGACAATAATGAAGCCACGATTGTCGTCGGGCAGGAAGTCCCTTTCGTGACCGGCAGCTTTACGTCGACCGGCACCGGCAGCAACCCCAATAACCCGTTCCAGACCATCGAGCGCAAGGACGTCGGTATTACGCTGAAGGTCACGCCTCATATCAATGAGGGTGACTCGATTGTGATGGAGATCGTGCAGGAGATATCGTCCCTCACCGAGCTGGTGGCATCCGACGTCATAACCAACAAGCGTGAGATCACTACCACGGTGCTCGCTGACGACGGTGATACCGTGGTGCTGGGCGGCCTAATCCAGGACAACCTGAATCAGGTCGAGCGCAAGGTTCCGGTACTGGGCGATATTCCGTGGTTGGGGCGCCTGTTCCGCAACAATGGCACCAAGAAGGAAAAAACCAACTTGATGGTGTTCCTGCGCAGTACCATCGTGCGGGATGCCCGGGTCCTGAACGGCGCGACCGGCGTCAAGTACAACCACATGCGGGAACAGCAGTTGCGCGCCAGGGACGATGGCGTCAACCTGATGGATGATGACGTGATGCCGATTTTGCCGGCCTGGCGCTACGATGAACTGGAACGTCTCGATCGTATCAAGCAGGATGCTGTCGATGCCCGCTGAGGCTGTGGAGCACGACATACTCGACGCGTCCCTGGCGCCGCTTGAGGGGGACATCGGGCAACTGCGCGCCGACGAGATTTCCTATGCTTTTGCCTCCCAACATGGCGCTTACCTGCAGCGCCAAGACGAAGCAGTCGTCGTGCATGCGCGCCATGGCATCAGTCTGGACACCTACAACGAGCTGCGCCGCTTCGCCGGGGAAGACTTCAAGCTGCAATTCCACGACGATGCACAGTTCCAGCTCGGGCTGGCGGCGCATTACCAGCGCGGCGACAACCAGGCGCGCCAGGCAGCGGATGATCTGGGCTCCGATATCGATTTTACCGGGCTGTTGGAAGACCTGCCCCGGGATATCGACCTGATGGAGTCGGAGGACGATGCCCCGGTCATCAAGTTGATCAATGCGGTTTTGTCCCAGGCGATCAATGAGCGAGCTTCCGATATTCATATTGAATCATTCGAAAACGTTCTGTCGATCCGGCTCCGGGTCGATGGCGTGCTGCGCGAGCTGATTGCACCCGACCGCGCCCTCGGGCCGCTGCTGGTGTCACGCCTCAAGGTAATGGCGCGGCTTGATATTGCCGAAAAACGCATCCCCCAGGACGGCCGTATTTCGATCAAGCTGGCCGGGCGCGCCATTGACATACGGGTATCCACGATCCCCTCTGCCCATGGTGAGCGGGTGGTGTTGCGATTGCTGGACAAGGAAAGCGGACAGTTGCGCCTCGACCAATTGCAAATGAGCGAGCAGGTGCTGCGCGATTTTAAAAACAGCCTGTCCAGCCCCCATGGCATCATCCTGGTGACGGGTCCCACCGGATCGGGTAAGACCACTACCCTGTATGCGGGCCTGAGTCATATCAACCAGCCCGGTCGCAATATTCTGACCATCGAAGATCCGGTCGAATATTTGCTTGGCGGCATTGGCCAGACCCAGGTGAACCCCAAAGTCGGCATGACCTTTGCCAAGGGACTTCGCGCCATCCTGCGCCAGGACCCTGATATTGTCATGGTTGGTGAGATTCGTGACCTGGAGACCGCCGAAATCGCGGTGCAGGCCAGTTTAACCGGACACCTGGTACTGTCGACCCTGCATACCAATACGGCCTTGGGCGCCATCACCCGACTTCAGGATATGGGAGTAGAGCCTTTCCTGCTCTCGTCCAGCCTGCTTTCAGTGATGGCCCAGCGCCTGGTAAGAACACTGTGCCAGCATTGCAAGCTGCCGGATACGCTGACAGCCGCGGAGCGGGACCTGCTGCATTTGTCGGCGGGCGATGACGTGGTCGTGTACAAGGCCAAGGGGTGCCACCAGTGCAAAGGCACTGGCTACATGGGACGTACCGGTATCTATGAGCTGATCATGGTTGACGACAAGCTGCGGGCGATGATCCACGACGGTGAAAATGAACAGGCGATGGAAGCCTATTGCCGGCAGTCAGTGCCTGGAATCTATAGTGATGGTATCAACCGGATACTTTCCGGCGACACTTCATTGGCGGAAGTTTTGCGGGTAACCCAGGCGCGTTAAGGATGGCAGCATTCAGCTATGTCGCCCTGGACACCGAGGGCAGGAAAGTCAAAGGCCTGCTGGAGGCTGATTCCGAGCGCCAGGTAAGGGGATTGTTGCGCCAGAAGGACCTCAGGCCCGTTGAAGTTCACCCCACTTCCCGCAAAACCGAATCCAAGACCCAATGGCTGACCTTTGCCCGACACTGGTCGGTTTCAGAGCTGGCCCTGGTAACCCGCCAGCTGGCGACATTGGTGCAGTCCAATCTACCCCTGGCCGAAGCTCTCCAGGCGGTAGCCGAGCAGACCAGTAAGCCTGCCATCAAAAGCGTTCTGATGAGCATTCGTTCCCGGGTGAACGAGGGCCACAGTCTCGCCCATGCCATGTCCGAGCATCCGGCCGTTTTCAATGACCTGTATATTGGCATGGTGCGAGCGGGAGAGCACGCAGGATTCCTCGGAGTGGTATTGGACAGGCTGGCCGACTATACCGAAAAAACCCAGCAGTCCGCCCAGCAGATCAAGACCGCGCTGATTTACCCCGTGATTTTGCTGGTCGTCAGTCTGTCGGTGATTATTGCGTTGATGATCTTCGTGGTGCCGGAACTGGTAAGAATCTTCGAAAACACCGAATCCGAGCTGCCGCTGCTCACCGTGATGCTCATCGCCACCAGCAACTTTATTTCCCAATACGGCGTGATCATCCTGGTCAGCATTGTTGCCCTGCTGTTGCTGTTTCGATTCTGGTTGCGTAAACCCGCCAATCGTCTCTGGTGGCATCGACAATTGCTGCACGTGCCATTGCTCTCCGGTTTTATCAACAAGGTGAATACCACCCGGTTCAGCAGCACCCTGGGGACCCTGTTGCAAAGCGGCGTGCCCTTGCTCGAAGCGTTGATGATCGCTCGTACTGTATTGACCAACCTCGAGTACCGGGAGCGCGCCCATCACATCATCGATGCGGTCAGGGAGGGTAAAAGCCTGCGTTACGCGCTTGAAAGTAGTGGTTTTTTTCCTCCCATGCTGGTGCATATGGTTGGCAGCGGCGAAAAATCGGGTGAGCTGGAGAACATGCTGCAGCGGGGCGCCGAAAGCCAGGAGCGCGAGCTCGATACCGCCATTGCCGGCATGATGAGCGTCATGGAACCCATCATGGTGCTCTTTCTGGGTGGCTTCGTGATGACGATCGTGATGGCAATCCTGCTGCCGATCTTTGGCATGAACAAGCTTTTTACCTGAGCCATGGCGATCGGCACCCGTCCCTATCGCCCGGCCGGTTTCACCTTGTTGGAATTGATGCTGGTGATTTTTGTAGTCGGCATCATCGCGGCGCTGGCCATGCCCAATGTGGTGGTGCAGGACGACTTCGAGGTGTTACAGCAAAGCGCCCGGGAGATGCTGGCCGCGATGGAATTACAGGAGGAAGAGGCAATCCTCACCGGCACGCAACACGGTCTCAGGCTGGAGTCCGGCGATCTCGATGCCGATGGCGAAGTCGGCTACCGGTGGCTGGTTTGGTCTGCAGACGAGCAGCAGTGGGCTGTGGCTCGGGATTCCATGCGCCAGTATGATGGGGTGATTGCGGGCGCCTTGGAGTACAGCCTGACTATCGATGGCCAGCCCGTGGTACCGCAGCGCGTTGAGGCGGGGTCGAAGGAAACTGAGCAAAAGGTGCCACAAATCGTGATTTTCTCCAGTGGTGATATCACAGATTTTGAGCTGGTGCTGCGCGGGGCCGACGCCAGCGACTTCGTCACCCTCAGGGGAAGCTACGAAGGTCTGGAATTGGACGACGACAGGGAGGGTGAGTCCACTGAATAGCTTGCGAGCATGCGCTGGGCCGAGCTGCCGATCCCGACGAGCCGGGTTTACCCTGCTCGAAGTACTGATCGCGCTGGCGGTCATCGGGCTGGTATTGCCGCCATTGCTGATCAATGCGGCAGAGCGGCTAAGCGGGCTCAAGATCATGGAGGAAAAAATCGTTGCCAATCTGGTTGCGCAGAATCAGTTGGCCACTTATCGACTCAACAACCAGTTTGCAGGCAAGCGCCCGCCCCGGCGGGAGGATGGCAGCGAACTGATGGCCGGTCGCGACTGGTACTGGGAGGCCGAGACGGAGCCAACCGAGGTGGAAGGCTACTTTCGAATCAGTATCAAGGTGGCGAGTAAACGCGACATGGAAGATCCACGGGCCGAGGTTTCGGCCTACCTCGGGGTGGAGTAGATGAGGGGACGCAATCGCAGTCAGTGCGGCTTCACCCTGATCGAGCTGCTGCTGGCGCTGGCGATGACTGCGCTCATTGGTGCCAGTGCCTACGCGGCACTGGAGGGCGTAGGACGGTCCCGGCAGGCTTTCGAGGAGAAGGCTGCCGAACTGGCACAGGTGCAGCGCTTTCTGACACTTTTCAGTATCGATATCCGCCAGCTATCCGGCGTGCAGAACCGGGCGGCCAATGGTGAGTTGGAAAATGTCCTGGTGGTGAACGATGGCGCTGAAACCCTGATGATTCTCAATCGGCGGGGCTGGCACAATCCGCTGGCGATGCCGCGTAGCGAGATGCAGCGCGTGTTCTACCGGTACGACGGCGAGCAGGTCTACCGTGGCTACTGGGAAACATTCGACCGGGTCAATGATGAGTTGTTTCGGGAGAGGCTGATCCTGTCCGGGGTCAAGCGGATCGGCGTTCGGGCGCTGCCGCGGGTTGAGGGGGCCGATATCGACCGCCAGTGGCTACCGAGCTGGCCGGAAGGGGAGTCGCGGGATACCCTGCCGGCGGCGATCGAGTTGACCGTCGAACTGGAGTCAATGGGTGAGTTGAAACGCATTTATGAATTGTTACCGCAAATCTAGGCACCCTGGTTCCCTGGGTCGTCAGTCGGGCGCAGCGCTGATCATTGCGATTTTTGTGCTCGCCCTGGCGATGATCATTATAACGGCCATGAGTACCCACTTTGCGGTAGCGGCACGCAGGACCGACAATCAGGTGCTCGCTGACCAGGCCTGGTACTATCTCACCGGGGCAGAGCAACTGGCGATAGAGCTATTGCTGCAACAATTGAAGGAGCGCGCGGAACAGCAACGCGAGGATTTTTTTCGCCCTGAACTCTTTGGCCAGTTTGATACCGATCATGGCTGGTTGGCTTTTGCCGTCGCCGATCTCCAGGGGCGATTCAATATCAACAGCCTGGCTGGCTCAGTGGCGGGTTCCGGCGCTCAGGTTACCGGGGCTCCGAGCCAGAGGCGGGCTCCGGGGGCGCTTTTTCCAATCCCGCCGACAGCGTGCCCGTTGCGGATCCGACCGGCATCAGCCCGGTTCCGCGAAACCAGGAGCAACAGCGGTTTATTTGTTTGCTGCTGAGCGTGCAAGAACCGCAGTTGTCCGAGCCCGAGGCAATTGCAATACTCGAAGCGCTGCTGGACTGGATGGATGTCGATACCATGGAGACGGGCTTTGGCGGCGCAGAGCAGATGTTCTATTCTCGGCAGACACCGCCTTACCGGCCCGCCGACGTGCCGATGCGGATGTTTCGGAGCTGCTGCTGGTCAAAGGGGTAACACCGCCGCTGTACCAGGCATTGCGCGATAGCCTCACGGTTTGGCCGCGGGAGGGCGCCCCGGTCAGTGTCGCGGGGGCCGACGTCGCGATGATACAGGCGCTGTATGACGGCGATAACCTGCTGCCCCTCGACGTTGAAAAGGCACAGGCAATTGTCACCGCCATCAGAGAGGGTGAGGTGATGACCATGGAAGATTTTTTGACCCGCCCGGAATGGGGCGCTGAGGGCTTGAAGCCACAAAACATTACCGCAAGCAGTGAGGTATTCATTGTCAGTTCGCGCACCCGGGTGGGGCGCCTTACCCAGGCGATGGATAGCGTCATCCGGGTCAGGAACGATAAAGCAGAGATATTGGCCAGAAGTATGCGAATGTTATGAAAAATTTTTTCCGCAAACCCGAAGCTCGTGTAAGCAGCCGTTTGCTGGTTTACCCCACCCACGAGGAGGCGATGTACCAGTGGCGGGCCATCGTCGACGGCGAGGTCCAGGCTGAGCACATCGGTGACCTGCAGAGCCTGGCAAAGCAACAACAGGCCATGCCCGGCAGCGAGCTGGTGCTGGTGCTGCCAGCATCCAGCCATACCCTGCGAACCCTGAGTTTCACGGAGGCAGAGCGCAAACTGTATCGCCAGACCATGCCCTATGAGCTGGAGGACAGCCTCGCGGAGAGCACTGAAAAGCTTCACTTTGCCTACCGTCCATCAGCCGGGACCTGATGGGGATCGTGGTCGTCAGCAGGGCTCAGGTGGAGCCTCTGCTCGAGGAGTTTCGCGAGGCCGGTCTCGGTGTGACATGCTCGTGCCCGAGGCGTTGCTGCTGCCCTGGACCAGCGAACGCCAAACCTGGCTGCTTGTCAACGACCAGGTCGTTGCCCGCTGGGTGCCTGTGCCGGCTTCGTCTGCAGCCCCCAAAACCTCGAACTGGTGGCTGCAATGCCCGGTCATGGGTACCTGGAAACAGCGCAACACCTGGAACTCGTGGTGGAACAGCGCCGATCAGCAGTATGGAGGCTGCCCTGGAGAGCCCACGGCCCGGTCTACAGGTGGAGATAAAACCTGTTGATTCGGTCTCTGGATGGATGGCATCGGTGTTACCCTCCGAGCCCCTCAATCTGTTGCAGGGAGATCTTCGACCTGCGTTGCGCTGGCGTCACTACTGGCACGATTGGAAGCCGGTAGCTATCGCCGCGCTGGCGGCAGTACTGGGTGAATTACGCAGTGCTGATTTATCACTATTCCAGCGCTCGCGAGGCCGCGACGGTGCTGGAGGCCAAAAAATACGCGCTCGCTCGTGAGGCCATTCCGAACGGCAAGATCAGTAGTCCGGAGCGTCAACTGCGAGCTGGCCTCTAACCGTAGCTTTCAGCGCTGGCCCCAGCCGTTTCGGGCCGATGATCGCCCGGGTGGGCCCTGCGTTGGGTAGCGAAGCGGGAAACTTACGGCCCGCAATATCAACTACGACGGTGGCAACCGCAGCTTGCGGCTCGAGTTGCGAGCCAATGATTTTCAGCATATCGAACAATTCCGCAATGTCATGCAACAGCGTGGCATCGAGGCGCAGTTACTCAATAGTAGCGCTCAGGGCCAGGGAATTCTGGCGCGCCTTGAGCTGAAGGAGAGCAGCCGATGAAGCAGTGGTTCGGTAAACTCAATCCCCGGGAGCAGCTGATGGTGGCAGCAGCAGCCCTACTGGTTGGCTTGTTGTTGCTTTATGGCATAGCCTGGGCGCCGCTGAAGCGAGCTATCGAGGGTTATGAGGCGGGCAATGCCGATGCCAGAGAATCCCTCGACTGGATGCAGCAGGCGGTAGCCGATATCAAGAACGCCGGTGCCGGTGGTGGGGTAGCGGATCAAGCCTTAAGTATTTCAGCCCTGGTTGACACTACATTGCCGAACTACTCACTGGTGATGCAACGTTACCAACCCACCGGTGACGACTCGGCCCAATTATGGTTGGAAGACGCGCCGGTCTCCCAGGTCATTGCCTGGCTGGTAGCGATTGAGCGGGACTACGGCATGCGCCTGATCACCGTTGCCATAACCTCCGCCGACAAACAGGGCTTCGTAAAGACCCGGGTGCGAATGGGCAAGTCCTGATGCCCCGTCGACGAGAGGGCCAGCCCATACCCAGGCAGCGCGCCACCGATTGATGCACGGGCGTTCACAGGGGAATGACTTATGAGCGAATACCAAAAATGGGAATGCGTCATCTGCGGATATATTTACGATGAGGCAGAGGGATTACCCGAGTTGGGGATTGCCCCGGGGACCCGTTGGGAGGATGTGCCCGAAGATTTCGAGTGCCCCGATTGCGGTATTGGCAAGATGGATTTTGATTTGCTCGAAGGTGCCTGACAGGGCGTTTGCCGGCCGCGGGATGTTTTCAGTCCGGTGAGGCCTGGACGGCATTGAAGTTTTTGACAAAGCGCTGGATTCTGGCCGCGTTGGCACCCAGGTCCCCGCGGCCAACCCGGGATGCGGACCGCAGGTCAATGACGCTGCCGCTGGCGGCGGGTTCAACCCGGATAACGATATCGTCCTTGAATCCAAACCAGAAGCTGGTGTCCACCGCTTCGAGATGGCCCGGGCGGGATTGCCTGTCAATGATCTCCCATCCCATCTCTTCCGCCACTTGTGCGGCCCTTGCGAAAGCCCCGTCAGGCGACAGGCCGGACTCAATGGAGTGCAGGTCGTCGTAGGCTTCGCGCTGGGTTTCGGCCACAGACGCCTCCCAGACCAGCGAATTTTCATCGGGACCACGTTGCTTGATCGCCGCATGGTATTCCGGCGGGCGCACCGTGTCGGTTGAGATGTCATGAATCATGGGGGCCGAGCCACCCGCGCTGTAAAGGTAGGCCGCAATTGCAAGCGGGATGGCGCCCATCAGCATACCGGCGGCCAGGGTCCGGCGCTCGGTGCGATGCACCGGATGCCAGGCAAAACCCATAAACAGGGCAACCGGCACCAACGCCGAAACAAATCCCAGCACCACCATGATGATGCCGATACCGTGGCTCCAGAAGCCAAAACGGGTTCCCAGGGCACCCAGGAGTAATAGTATAAGGCTCATGGCGCCAACCCACAGTGCGATGGTGCTGCGACGGGAATGCTCGTGTCGGTGGCTGGGTGACATTCGGGTTTCCTGCAGATTCTTTATTGGCATGGCTGGCCCGGTTGGCCGGCGCCTCGCGTGCAATGTGCCCGGGTTCCTGCGACTTTGCAAGCCGTCCTGAAAACGGGCCGGCCGGAAATGTACCCCGGGGAGCGACGCAGCGATCTTCGGGGACTCCTGCCTGCGCGTTGCCAGGGCCTGCCGCCCCGGGTTCAAACGTTGGCGCCCCGGGTAGGTGAATGGAAACCACTCTGATACAATTTTTCCGCCTGCACCGGTGTGGAGCGGGCGTAGCCACCGAGGGTAATGCAGCCCATGACCGAGTCCATCCGCACAATAGCGATACTTGGCGGCACCGGGGACCTGGGGACGGGTCTTGCCCGGCGCTGGGTCCAGGCGGGTTATGAGCTTGTCATCGGTTCGCGAACCCTCGCCAAAGCCGAGGCGGCAGCCGCTGATCTGTGCGGGGTCATGGCGGCTCGGGGTATTTCCGCCATCGCGGTACAGGCAATGGAAAACCGGTCTGCGGCGGCCGCCGCAGACCTGGTCGTGCTGACTGTGCCGTTCAGCCATCACAGCAGCACCCTGGAGCAGGTCAGGGAGGCTTTGTCAGGCAAGATACTGGTTGATGTGACCGTTCCGCTGGTGCCGCCGAAAGTGGGGACGGTGCAGTTACCCGAGGGCGGCAGTGCCGGAGAGATAGCCCAGCACCTGTTGGGGGATGAGGTACGCGTGGTATCGGCCTTCCAGAATGTAGCCGCCCAGCATTTGCAGCAAGGTCATGAACTGGATTGTGACGTGCTGGTCACAGGAAACAGCAAGCAGGCCCGTGAGCTTGTGATCGGCCTGGTCGAGGCTGCCGGAATGCGCGGTTTTCATGCTGGCCCCATTGCCAATGCTGCTGCCGCGGAGGCCTTGACCTCGGTTCTGATCACGATCAACCGACGCTACCGGTGTCATAGCGGAATTCGTATCACTGGCCTTGGGGATGATCACGATTGAGTCCTCAATGGACAGGGCGACAGTTGCAGTTATTCGCGCTGGCGAACATGCCCCTGGTGCAGCCCGGCGATGACTTACCGGCACTCATAACCACCGCCCTCCGGGATAACAAGCGCCCGTTGGTCGACGGCGACGTGCTGGTCATTGCGCAAAAAATTGTATCGAAAGCCGAAAATCGCTATGTCGACCTGGGCTCGGTAACGCCCTCAGCGGCCGCCGTGCAATTGGCAACGAAGGTTGCCAAGGACCCTCGCCTGGTGGAGTTGATACTGCGGGAGAGTCGGGAGGTTATTCGTTACAAGCCCGGCGTGCTGATCGTGGAGCACGTGCTGGGATACGTTCATGCCAACGCTGGTATCGACCGATCCAACATAGACGGAAGCGACAGCATGGTACTTTTGCTTCCCGAAAATCCCGATGATTCGGCTGCACAGTTGCGTCGTCGCATTGGGGAAGAGTGGGGCGTTGACGTAGCGATCATCATCAACGACTCGGCGGGTCGTGCCTGGCGCGAGGGGGCCATCGGTTTTGCCCTGGGCTGTGCCGGCTTCGATCCCGTGGTGGACCTGGTGGGACGAAGGGACCTCTCCGGTCGACCCATGCAGGTAACCAGGGTTGCGGTTGCGGACGAGCTGGCCGCGGCGGCGTCTTTTCTGATGGGCCAGTCGGATGAGGGTTTGCCAGTGATACAGGTCTGTGGAGCCAGGCTGCCAGCCCGCAGTGCCGGTTCTGCCGGCCTCATCAGGTCGCGTCGGACCGACCTCTTTCGTTAGCAGCCTGTTAGGGCAGGGGGGTTACAGTGGGTAGCAGGGTGCTTGCGCTCTCGGGGGGTGTCGGTGGAGCCAAGCTGGTGCTTGGCCTGTCACGGGTGCTCGAACCCCGGCACCTGGTCATTGGCGCCAATACCGCGGACGACTTCAGCCATTTCGGACTGCGGGTCTGTCCCGACCTGGATACCGTCATGTACACCCTGGCCGGCATCAATG
This sequence comes from uncultured Gammaproteobacteria bacterium, assembly GCA_963751595.1. Taxonomy (GTDB): domain Bacteria; phylum Pseudomonadota; class Gammaproteobacteria; order Pseudomonadales; family JAHEGP01; genus JAHEGP01. Next base: position 1,956 of record CAVVVC010000010.1, on the reverse strand, counting down.
ATCGACAACGGGGTTGGGGCCTCGCCGGAGAAAGCTGGCAATTTATGCAGAGCCTTAAGCGCCTGGGTGGCGCCGACTGGTTCAACCTCGGTGATCGGGACCTGGCAACCCACGTGCTGCGCACGGACAGCCTGGCCCGTGGGCTCAGTTTGTCTCAGGTAACGGACAACTTCTGTCGCCGCCTGGACATCGGCCAACGATTGCTGCCGATGTCTGACGACCCGGTCGCCACGCTGCTGGACACCGACGAGGGCACCCTGGCGTTTCAGGATTACTTCGTTAGGTGCCGCTGCCAGCCCGTGGTTAGTGCCTACCGCTTCGCCGGGGCCGAGTCTGCCCGGCCCCAGCCTGAATTGCTGGACTTGCTGGACGCGCCAGACCTGGCCGGGGTGGTGATTTGCCCCTCCAATCCGTTTCTCAGTGTCGAGCCCATTCTGGCCCTGCCTGGCATGCGCGTAGCCTTGCAACGATGCAAAGCCCCCGTCATTGCGGTTTCGCCGATCGTGGGTGGAAATGCCCTCAAGGGGCCCGCTGCCAAAATGATGCGGGAACTGCAGCAACCGGCCTCGGCATTGCAGGTAGCGCGCGTTTATCGCGGGCTGGTGGATGGCATGGTGGTCGATTCCACTGACGCCTGTGAGGCGGCGGCGATAGAGTCTCTTGGAATGCATTGCCTGGTTACACCGACGGTGATGAAAACCCTGCAGGACAAGAGCCGGCTAGCGCAGCGGCTGTTGAGCTGGCTGCAGGGCGATCTGTCAGGGACTTGACGGGGTGTTGAGGATTCTGGAAATCGATATCCCGGGCTCTTGAGTTCGGGGACTGACAGGTCCGTCCGCAGGCTGACCGTTCAGTCAGTGGCAGCGCCCTGCAGACAGATTTCCTGGCTTGCCAGCGGGACGAGACCGCCGACGCCGATCTCGAATAGCGGTGGCCTGCGCATCCTTGTATGTATCCAGTCCGACTTACTTGGTAAACTCCTTGTGCACCTGGCGTTCAATTCCCGTTTCGTGCCAACGGCGTCCGCGCCATGCTACCGTCGCGGACTTCGGGTTGCATCGGTCAGCCCATAATGCCCAGGCCTTTGCAAAAAATTGGTGAGGTAGAGAGTTCTGATGTCAGGCTCCGTAAGGACAGCTTCCACGCCGGTCACAGCGGCCCGTTTATGGGTGTTGATCCCGGTAAAGGAACTTGTCAACGCCAAACAACGGCTATCGGGGATCCTCAGCCCCGGGGAGCGCCGGGCTTTGTCCCAGGCAATGGTCGAAGACATGCTCCAGGTGCTCGCATCGGTGCCGGGCATTGACGGTGTACTGCTGGTATCGGATGACTCCACCGCAGATTTGCTGGCCTATCGCTATAACGTCAGGCTGCTCGTTGAGGACAGCCCCAGTCGTGGGCTCAATGCCGCAGTAACCCAGGGTGCGGCGCATTTGTGGGGCCTGAACGCGAGTCACATGCTGGTGTTGCACGGTGACCTGCCGCTCATCCGTGCCGAAGATATTGGCAGGCTCATCGCCGATCTGCCCCCGCCTGACAGCCCGCTGGTGCGACTGGTGGCCGATGCCTCCAACGAGGGCAGCAACGCCTTGCTGTGCTCCCTGCCGGCGCCCATTGATTTTTGCTACGGTCCCCACAGCTTTGAGCGCCACCGTTTGGCCTGTGCCCGGCGGCGAGTGGCCTGGCAGCAGTATTCGCTGGCGAGTATGGCTCTGGATATCGACCGCCCCCGGGATTTGCAGGCCCTGATCCGGGGTCTCTTCGACCCGGGGACTGCCGGCGCCGGGAGCAAGACCGCGGCGATGCTGGAAAAATACGCCGTCGACGAGCGCCTGCAACAAATGAAGCTGGGGAGCAGCAGCGATGTCGCCACCACCCGGGGCATGGCCCAGGGAGCGGACGGTGTTGGTTAGGGAGACAGCGGATTGGCTGTTCGCCGGTCGGCTTCCCAGCGAC
>CAVVVC010000009.1:0-136594 GCA_963751595.1 uncultured Gammaproteobacteria bacterium | reverse complement strand
TTCGCCCGTTGGCCGGGCTCAAGCTCAAAGTGGTGGCGCAACGATGTGGCCTTACCCCGGCTAAAGGAGCAGATCATGATCAAACTCCGAGTTACAGCTTTGCTGCTTGCCTGTGCCCTATCGCCACTCGCATTCGCCGATAACTGGCAGCCCATTACGGGCGCTGACGCCCTGCGGGACATGATTTCCGGGGCCGTGGTCGAGGTCGAGCTGAAAGCCGGCGTCACGTCCATTGCCACTTATTCGGCTGACGGTACCGCGGTAGTCAAGGCCTGGGACGAGACCTTCCGGCGCACCTGGGAGATCGTGGGGGATGACCAGGTCTGCTACACGGATATCGAGACGAACTGTTTCATCCTGGAGCGGAATCCGGATGATCCGGGGGCGCTCAGGGCCACTGATGTGGATAGCGGGGAGGTCTTCATGGCGCGGGTCTCCGGATCCCCTGGCGCTGAATTTATCGTGGAAGAACCGGCGGGCAGCGAGGGCGCGCTGGGTGGACCCTCTGCAGCGGAAATTGCCGCTGCCCTGTCGGATCCGAACACCAGCATGGGCACGCTGAATTTTAATCTTGATTACGTTTCTTACAAGGGTGATATTCCCGGAGCCGGCAGCGCGGATGCCTGGCGCATGCTCTTTCAGCCCGTGTTGCCTTATTCGTTATCCGACACCACCAACCTCTTTGTGCGTCCGGCGATTCCGGTAATTCTTTCCCAGGACGTACCGCAGGCGGGCGGCGGCTTCAGCTCCGAGGGGGCTGACCTGGGTGATTTCGGCTTTGATGTGGCGGTGGGCAAAACCCTGCCCGGTGGAATCGTGGTGGTCGGGGGCGTTGTGGGCACCTTGCCAACGGCCACCGATGAAGCGCTCGGACTGGATCAATGGCTGCTGGGCCCGGAGGTCGCCATCGCCAAGGTGGCGGATTGGGGTGTTGTGGGCGTGCTCTTGACGCACCAGTGGGACATCGCCGGCGACGACGACTTCGACACCAGTATTACCGGTGGTCAATACTCCTATGCCTTCAACCTGAAGAACGGCTGGCAGTTCTTCAGCTCACCGACCTTTTCCTATAACCACGAGGCCAGTAGCGGCAACAAGTGGACGGTCCCCGTGGGGATCGGTGTCGCCAAGACTTCGATCATCAGCGGCCGGCCCTGGAAATTCAGTGCCCAGTACTGGCAGTTCGTGAAAACCCCGAAGGACTTTGGGCCTGACTTCCAGTTGCGTTTCACCGTTACGCCGGTGGTTAGTTTGCCGTGGTGAGCGTAATACCGGGTGGCTTTAAAACGCCAGTGACGAGGTGTGTACTTGACGGGGAAGCTTAAGGACTAATTGGATTTATTTTTTTCGTAGACCAGCTTCCCTTCTTTGATGGTTTCGACCACTTTTATCGTACAAATCTTCATGGGATCAATTTTTAACGGGTTTTGGTCCAAAATCACAAAATCAGCCAGTTTGCCAACGGCGAGCGATCCTTTGTGGTGTTCTTCAAAATACTGATAAGCGCCCCAACGCGTTTGGATAAGCGAAGCTTCATAAGGAGTCGTTCTCTGCCCGGGGCCGAGTATAAATCCACTTCGGGTTACTCTGTTTGTGTGCAATCGGGGTCAGAGTAACAATTGCTTATTTTTTGGCCCAAGTCTCCCTGCCGGGCAGCTTTATAACAATCAAACGCTACTTTAATAACGTTTGGACGATATTAAAATACCGTATAGACGATTTTTAACCATCAATGAGCCGGAAGCTCATTCATGAATCCTCGTTATTTCTGAACACAATGTCAAAGAAGCGCTGAGTGATACGCCGGTGATGTTCATCATGGGCCCTCGCCAAGCCGGTAAAATCTATTGGACCACTTCAGATTGTTGCGCCTGTATGATTAGGCCATCATTCCCTATCCGCGTCTATTTTTCTCAGATCATCCAATGCACTTTCAGTCATAATAATCTTGTTCTTTCTCCTTAGCCTAACTACCGTGGGATCAAAGTTTTCCTGATTATCCTGGTGACTTTCGACTAACCAGGCATTCGCCCGGTCGATCTCTTCTGCCAGAAAATTTTCCACCTCCGCAAATTCAGCAACCAGTGATTTGCAATCTGACAGAAAATGACGCCAGCGAATCTGCTTCAGAGTTTTTCATTAGTAAAAACAAAAAACCTGTGCGGGTCATCATCCCAATCCTTGTCGTGTATATATACCGCAGGAGGTCGTTGGACATTTGATTCACTCAATGCCAACCAGCGTTCTCGTTGGTAGCCATACCAGCGGCTTCTTAATTCATCCAACTGAGCCTCCTGCCCTGCCGCGTCAATTTTTACATCCCAAACAAACCTGCCTTTTTCCTGATTGCCGTGGTCTTTGCCATCCACATATTCATGAGGAATGAGCTGACGGATAATTTCATTCCCCGCAGATTCAATATCATCCAGCACATAGGTAGCCAGGTAGGTAAAAGTCGCATAGTAAAACCGCTGCTGTATGAGCAATCTGTCCCAGGAGAGTGCTGGTAGATGTAGTATTCAATGCCTTTGTAATCCGTAAAGTCCCGCTTGCGGGCCTCTTCCTGAAACAGGTAGTCGGCATAGTCGAAATCGTAGAGTGTTGGGAAGTCCAGCAGAGTCTTACCCTCTGCCATGCACTCATTGAGACAGACGTAATCTTCACCAATGCCTGTCGTCAGAAGTCTTGCCCAGTTAAGCTGGTTGAGGTTGGATAATTCCAGATTATTCCAAACCTCATTAATCTCATTTGTTCGGCACTTAATATCCAGCAAATCATCCAGCAGTACGCACTGTATTCTACGTCCTGCATCTTCACCCATGGTTGCCCGGAAGCGTTCCTGTTTCTCGGGTGTCCAGGCGTAATAATACGCATCCGCTGCGATTAGCGCCTTGCGCGCAGCTGCCAACAGCTTTGGTCTATCTAAATGAGCCAGTTTGTATGTTTTTTCCTGCATTCTTAGATGACTCCGGCCTACCAGGTCCAACCCAACTAAAGTGGGAAATAGCCGGTTTCTGGATTGCTCCAGGGCGCACGCATTTCAAACTCTCCAATACCATGCCAGCATCAACTTGCCTTGCATGGTATCGTTGTTTTCTGCCTTTCTATCCGCAACAAATACCATGAAAAATACCATTGATGATGCAGAATATACTGTTTACCAGGTTAATTTAATTGCTATAAATCAATGAGTTAAAAATTTAGGTCACTTCCACTCGATTGTAAATAAGCTATCTTTTCGCATCAAAATCATTGACTTAATTTTTGGGCAAGTTGTAAAACCATGAAAAATACCATGTTCAGAATTTGCTGATATTCGCCTTGTAAATTACCGCGAGAACGCTGTCAGTTTGCACAGTAACCAGCCTGGTTGACTTACTGGACTTCTTGGCATATGCTTTGGCATATGCCTTTTAAACCAGAGGATACTCGAATGTCAACTTCTGAACGCCACGTACGCCTCTTTCGCAACGGGCGCAACCAGGCACTACGCATCCCCCGCGAGTTTGAGCTGGAAGGTGAAGAAGCACTCATCCACAAGGAGGGTGACCGGCTGATCGTGGAGCCGATCCGTAAAGGCAGGCTGCTGGCGTTGCTAGCCTCTCTGGATCCCTTGGCTGAACCCTTCCCCGATATCGATGATGACCTGCCTCCACTGGATGACGTGCTGCTATGAGTGCATCGCTGGCGTATCTACTGGATACCAACATCCTGTCCGATCTTGTCCGCAATCCGCAAGGCGCAGTAGCAGCACAGATCACCAAGGCAGGCGAGGATACTGTCTGCACCAGCATCATTGTAGCCGCAGAACTCCGCTACGGCGCAATCAAGTCAAACTCTGCAAAACTTGCAGAACGCATTGACCTGATCCTCTCGGCACTGGAAATCCTGCCACTGGAAACACCCGCCGACCACCAGTACGCATCATTACGCCATGACCTCACACGTCAGGGAACACCCATTGGACCAAATGATCTACTGATTGCTGCACATGCTCTCGCAAATGACCTTACAGTTATAACCGCCAATGTCGGGGAATTCTCCCGGGTGCCAGGGCTGAAAGTGGAGAACTGGCTGCAGGCATAGTCTGCGACGCCTGCCTAAAACACATTCGCCCGGTGTTGGCTATTGGGCGCGAATACCCCGCGGAATCGCGTCAAGTTCAACTGTAGGTGTTTCTGGAAAATAACAGATTTCCAGTACTGCGAATATGCGCGGTTACACCAGACTATGCGAGGGTGGCATGCGCACGCCGGCCATAATTCGTTGGCCCGGCAAGATAGCATCTGGCGGCGTCAGCGATGAACTCGTGGCCGATCTGGACATCTATCCGATCGTGGCGAATTTCGTCGGTGGCAAAGGCTACGCGGACAAGCCAGAAGTAGTTCATGGCGAAATGTCTCCGAGTGACAGGGTTCTTAACAGAGACGCACGACGACACATAACCGGCGGCAGAAGCCGCGTCCCGACCGGTGACCGCCTACTCGGCCCTAAGTGTCGGATAGGCTTGAGTGTATACCCAGTCAGTGGCTCTGGCGGGCACATGACAACTAAGACAATCCGTCTTGTAGTCAGTAGCGATGTTTTTAGCTGGATCATCGGGTTTGTACAAAGCCCACCCCCAGCCTTCGCCCCATAGTGGGTTCTGCTCGAAACGCCCTTGCGTATCCTTGATCATCACGAACCATTGTTTCAGACCGTCAGTAGCATGGCTGACGCCTTTACCTGTGGTGTAGTCAGCCGCGTGGGCAGCCCGCAGCTCTTTCACCAGCGTGGCACCATCAGGAAATTTTCCCGTTTTACGGTAGGCTTCGACTGTCTCTTTCTCGGTATATACATCGTGAAAACCGCTGGCTCCACCATCTGGCACAAACCACGACCCCAGGTGCACCATGGACAGCCGAAAATCTGCTGGCAACTGAATACCTCCATCCTTGTCCACATAATCTGAGAAGGCTTCGTTTGCAGCGACTGGCCCAACAGCCAGCGTTGACAATGTGGCGCAAGCGACGACTGCGATCTTTCTCATCCGGCAACTCATGATCATTTACCCATAGCCGCTACGGGTTGCAGCGAGCCGGAATGGCCGCCGCTCCCCTTTTCGCCGGTTCCTTTACCGCCACGCAGCACCGGGTAGTACTGAGTGAATACGAAATCATCCCCAGCCGAGGCCTGATGACAGGCGTTACAGGACGCGGCCGGAAACGCCTTGGCGGTTGGCGTCAGTGACTTGTGGTCCGGCGTCGAAAAACTGAAATACGCCCAGTTTCCGGGCTCATTCGGAAAATGCTTTGTGCTTTTGATCGTAGCCTCCAGACCGATGAATTCGCCTTGAAAGTAACCATTGCCGCTGACGGCCTTCTTCGTACCGACACTGACCAGTTCCTTCATCAATATCGTTCCATCACGAAACTTGCCAGTTTTCTTCCAGTGCGCCCAACTCGTTGGATCGATATAGACATTGTGATGCTCCGGGAAGGCTGCCTTGCCGTTGTTCATGTCATTCGGAGTTACGGGCGTTCCAACGTAGACCCACTCGCGATATCCGGTTGGCCGCTGCAGCTCGCCGTCGCTGATGGAATAGAACTCACCTGCACTCACACTTGTTGTGATTGTAGCCAGTAAGGCAGATGCAATCAGGCTTGTTAGAACACAAGAGGTGACGGTGTATCTGGACATGATAATTGTTCCTCTGGTTAATCTTACATGGTAATTTAGTTACGAACGCTCCACCTGCAGTACGCGTAATTATAGATGCATCCCCAAGTCCAACATTGTATCCCGTGGAATCAGATTGGTGACTGAGCGACTCAATCAGCAAAGCGACTTCGATCTACTCGGCGATATTCTGGAGACACTTCGGTTCCGCGGCTCGATATTTTTCCGCTCGGAACTCGCCACTCCCTGGGGTATATCATTGCCGGAGATGGGCATTCCACGTTTCCACATAATGTTGTCAGGTGATTGTTTCGTTGGTGCTGTAGATCATCAATCAATCAGGATGGGCGAGTCCGATATCGTCATGTTTCCGAATGGCGACTCGCACTGGATAGCGGATCAGCCCGGACGAGAACTAGTGCCGAGCGCGCGCGCGGGACAAGCCTGTGAACTGGGAGACCCGCTGTTTCAGCACGGCGAAATCACCCATCGTCTGATGTGTGGCATGGTGCGCTTCGATAAAGGCGCCGCACACCCGATTCTCGATGCCATGCCAGCGATGATGCACTTCCCCACGCTCGAATCCGACGGACCGATATGGTCTACCGTATCGCTAATCGACGCCGAACTGCGCAGCCACCACCGCACGCATAGCCGCATCGCCGATCGACTGACAGAAGTCCTGTTCTTGCAATTGCTCAAGCATTACGTGAGTCAGAGCGAGGAGAAAATAGGATTCCTGGCTGCGCTGCGCGATCGGCGTGTGTACCGTGCCCTGACCCTCATCCACAAGGCACCCGAATTCGACTGGACGTTATCCTCTCTTGGCGCTGAGGTTGGCATGTCGCGGGCGACGCTGGTCCGGCGCTTCCAGGACATCGTCGGCGTTGCACCGATGGCTTACATCATGGATTGGCGATTGATGAAGGCGCACGAACTCGTCAAACACACCATGCAATCGCTGGAACGGATCGCCCAGGCGTCGGGTTTTTCATCCGCACGCACATTGAGCAGGGCCTTCAAACGGTATTACGGGTTTACGCCGCATGAAATGAGGCAATCACACCTTGAAACGTGACGATGACAATCCGTTTGCTGAGCTGGTGCTTTCAGTCCAGGGATGTCGACTGTGTGAGGCATCGCTGCCGATGGGGCCCAGGCCGGTGTTTCAGATCGACCCGCAAGCCAGAATCCTGATCGCCGGACAGGCTCCCGGGCGGCGCGTTCACGAAACCGGTGTGCCGTTTGACGATCCCAGCGGGGAACGTCTGCGAGACTGGCTAGGTGTTTCGCGTGACGTATTTTACGACGCCACGCAGATCGCCATTCTGCCGATGGGTTTCTGCTATCCGGGAACGGGAAAATCCGGCGATCTGCCACCACGACCAGAATGCGAGAAGGCTTGGCGGACTCAACTGATGGGCTGCTTAGACAATGTCCGGCTGACAATCGTGATTGGCCAGTACGCACAAAAATGGCACCTAACGTCGGTGAGGCGCAACCTCACCGAGACAGTGCGGGCATGGCAGGACTATGGTACCGGTGTGATCCCCCTTCCTCATCCTAGCCCAAGAAACAACATCTGGATCAAAAAAAATCCGTGGTTTGTGGAAAATCTGCTTCCCGCGCTGCGGCAATCGGTCAGCGATGCACTTGCTTAGGACAACGGCGATACCATCGGTACCGGTTTCAACACGAGAAGTTGAGAGACGCTTTCGTGGTTGAAATTGCCGCAGTTAGCCATCACTTTACGAATCTCGCGATAGGAGTGCGCAATGAAGACCTACCAGAAATCACAGGATGCCATCGCCAGGCTCGACGCCGAGCAATACCGTGTCACGCAGGAAAACGGCACCGAGCGGCCCGGTACGGGTGAGTATCTGCATAACCACGAGCCCGGCATCTATGTTGATGTCGCATCCGGCGAACCGTTATTTGCATCGTCCGACAAGTTCGAGTCCGGTTGCGGTTGGCCGAGCTTTACCAAACCCATCGAGCCGGCTCATGTGAATGAGTTGAGGGATACCAGCCACGGCATGATCCGTACCGAGGTGCGTAGCACCCATGGCGACAGCCACTTGGGGCACGTATTTCCCGATGGCCCCGAGGATCGCGGAGGTCTGCGATACTGCATCAATTCGGCATCACTGCGCTTCATACATCGCGATGACATGGCGGCGGCAGGTTACAGCGATTACCTCGACCAGGTGGACGATGCTTGAATGACACAAGAACGCGCGGTACTCGCCGGTGGTTGCTTCTGGGGTATGCAGGACCTGATCCACAAACTCCACGGAGTTGTTGCGACACGCGTGGGCTATACCGGAGACGACGTATCCAATGCCACCCATCGCAATCACGGCACGCATGCCGAGGGGATCGAGATCCTGTTCGATCCAGATGCGATTACATACCGTCAACTGCTGGAATTCTTTTTCCAGATCCACGATCCCACCACCCTGAATCGCCAGGGCAATGATCGAGGGACATCTTATCGCTCTGCCATCTATTATGAGGACGAGACGCAAAAGGCTATTGCCCTGGACACCATCGCCGATGCAGAGGCCAGCGGCCTCTGGCCTGGTAAAGTCATAACCGAAGTGGAGCCGGTCGTGCCGTTCTGGGAAGCGGAGCCTGATCATCAGGACTACCTTGAGCGCTACCCCAACGGTTATGCCTGCCACTACCCGCGGCCAGACTGGGTGCTGCCCAAGCGCAGGTCCAATACGTAACCCAACGCACAGGCGTGATGTGGACCAAGAGGTTGGTTTCGGCGGTGGCTGCCATTGGTGCACCGAAGCAGTTTTCCAAGCGCTTCGGGGTGTGCAGCAAGTTGATCAGGGCTTCATATGCTCATTGCCACCTGACGACAATTGGTCCGAGGCTGTGATAGTGCAGTTTGATTCGGAGGTGATCAGTCTGGCCAATTTAATCGATATTCACCTGCACACGCATGCAAGCAACTCAGAGCACTCGATGCGGGCAAAGTACCGTAGCGCGATCTACGTCGACTCGCAGCAACGTGCGCAAGAGGCAAATGCCATTCTTCATGATATGCAGGCTACCTTCAACGAGCCGCTAATGACCCGCGTGCTTCCCTTAGTCGAATTCAAGTCATCGAAACCAGAACGGAGGAATTATGTCGAAAAGAACACCGGCAATCAGTTCTGCAAACGTTATATCGAACCGAAACTGAAAAAGCTGTGCGACGAATACACGCACTTCATTGTCGGCTCAAAATAGGTGTAAAATTGAGAGGTATTTTCCGTAGCGTCAGCACTTATTCACGCCACTTTCCTATTCTAGAAGAGACAATCAACGACCAACCGACATACCAGCCAGTGCCAGATATTGCCCGCCAGTGCCGGTCACTCCCACTCGATAGTCGCCGGCGGCTTGCTGGATATGTCGTAGGTTACCCGGGACACGCCGCTGATCTCGTTGATGATACGGTTGGATACCAATTCAAGGAACTCGTAGGGTAAATGCGCCCAGCGTGCGGTCATGAAGTCGATGGTTTCAACCGCGCGCAGGGCGATCACGTATTCGTAGCGGCGGGCATCGCCTACCACGCCCACCGACTTCACCGGCAGGAACACGGCGAAGGCCTGGCTGGTTTTGTGATACAGATCCGCCGCGTGCAGCTCCTCGATAAAGATAGCGTCGGCCTCGCGCAGCATGTCGGCATAGTCCTTGCGGACTTCTCCCAGTATGCGCACTCCCAGCCCGGGTCCGGGGAAGGGATGGCGGTACACCATGTCGTAGGGCAGGCCCAGTTCCAGGCCCAGCTTGCGCACTTCGTCCTTGAACAGCTCCCGCAGTGGTTCCAGCAGCTTAAGCTTCATATGCTCGGGCAGGCCGCCGACATTATGGTGCGACTTGATCACGTGGGCCTTGCCGTGCTTGCTCGCCGCCGACTCGATCACGTCCGGGTAGATAGTGCCCTGGGCCAACCAGCGTACATCCGTTAGCTTCTCAGCCTCGGCATCGAAGATCTCGATAAAGGTGTTGCCGATGATCTTGCGTTTTTGCTCGGGTTCACTGGCGCCCTTGAGACGTTCGAGGAACTGCGCCTCGGCGTCTACCCGAATGACGTTGACGCCCATATGACGGGCGAACATTGCCATTACCTGTTCAGATTCGTTCTTGCGCAACAGGCCGTTGTCGACAAACACGCACACCAGTTGGTCGCCAATGGCCTTGTGCAGCAGCGCCGCGGTGACCGAGGAATCGACCCCGCCGGACAAACCCAGAAGTACGGTGTCGCTACCCACCTGGGCGCGAATCGAGGTCACCGCATCCTCGACGATATTGCCCGGTGTCCACAACTCCTCGCAGCCGCAGATGCCGTGTACGAAGCGTTCGAGAATGCGTCCGCCCTGCAGGGTGTGGGTGACCTCGGGGTGAAACTGCACCCCGAACAGGCGCCGCTGGGGGTGATACATGCCGGCTATGGGCGCGCTTTTGGTGGCCGCCATCAATTCAAAACCCGAAGGCAGCTCAACCACCTTGTCGCCGTGGCTCATCCAAACGTCCAACAGCGGGCCGCGATGGTCCTCATGGTCGATGATGTCGCGCAATAGTTCACTGTCGCCGCACACCCCGACCTGGGCATAGCCGAATTCGCGTTCTTCTGAGCTGGCCACTTTGCCGCCTAACTGGGCCGCCATGGTTTGCATGCCGTAGCAGATACCGAGCACCGGCACGCCGCTGTCGAATACCGCCGCGGGCACCCTGGGGGTTTGCTGGGCGGTTACCGTCTCCGGCCCACCCGACAGAATAATGCCCTGGGGCGCGAAGTCCGTCAGTTCACCCTGGGTAATGTCGTAAGCCCGGATCTCACAGTAGACGCCAATTTCGCGCACCCGGCGCGCGATCAGCTGGGTATACTGGGAACCGAAGTCGAGGATCAGGATGCGCTGGGCATGAATATTCTGGGTCATAGCTGGCTTGTTCGCTGCTGGGGGGTATCGGCTATGGCTCGATATCCGCTGGGACAGGAGCGCAGGACGACCTGCCCTAACGCATTTACTTTGTTGTCAATTCCCACCCGTCAATGGGCGGTGGGATAATTCGGCGCTTCCTTGGTAATGCTGACGTCGTGAACATGGCTCTCGCTCATGCCCGCCGCGGTCACACGGATAAAGCTGGGGCGCGTGCGCATGGTGGCGATATCGGGGGAGCCGGTATAGCCCATGGCCGCCCGCAGCCCACCCATCATTTGTACGACGATCGCCGACAGCGGACCTTTGTAGGGTACCCGGCCTTCGATGCCCTCGGGCACCAGCTTCTCGACACCATCGACGGCACTCTGAAAATAGCGATCGCTGGAACCCTGGGTACGGGACATCGCGCCGAGGCTGCCCATACCGCGATACGCCTTGTAAGTGCGCCCCTGGTAAAGCTCGATCTCCCCGGGAGCCTCCTCGGTGCCGGCAAACATACTGCCCATCATCACCGCATCGGCACCGGCCGCGATGGCCTTGGCAATGTCCCCGGAGAAGCGAATGCCGCCATCGGCAATCAGGGGGATGCCGGTATTTTCCAGCGCCCCGGCGACATCGGCAATTGCCGTAATCTGGGGCACGCCGATACCGGTCACGATACGGGTGGTACAGATAGAGCCGGGACCAATGCCGACCTTGACCGCATCGACACCCGCCTCGACCAATGCGGTAGCGGCTTCGCCGGTGGCTATATTGCCGGCGATCAGCTCGATTGCCGGGTAATGCGCCTTAACCCACTTGACGCGATTGATCACGTTCAGGGAGTGCCCGTGGGCGGTATCGACCACCAGCACGTCGACGCCAGCGGCGACCAGGGCCGCAACCCGTTCATCCGTATCCGGCCCGGTACCCACCGAGGCACCCACCAGCAAGCGGTCCTGATCGTCTTTCGCGGCATGGGGGTAGGTCTGGGCCTTGCTGATGTCCTTCAGGGTGATCATGCCCCGGAGCTTGAAATCATCGTCCACCACCAGCACCTTTTCTACCCGGTGCTTGTGCAGCAGGCGCTTGACCTCCTCCATATGGGCGCCCTCGCGCACGGTGACCAGTCGCTCCCGGGGGGTCATGATACTGGACACCGGTACGCTCAGGTCGGCTTCGAACAGCACGTCCCGATTGGTGACGATCCCCACCAGGTCGCCGTTGTCGAGTACGGGCACACCGCTGATCTGGTGCTGGTTCTTGATTTCAAGCAGGTCCTGGACGGTGGACCTGGCCTGGATGGTGATCGGGTCTTTTACCACCCCGCTTTCGTACTTCTTGACGGCGCGCACCTGCGCTGCCTGCTGTTCAATCGTCATGCTCTTGTGGATAATGCCAATGCCGCCTTCCTGAGCCATGGCAACGGCCAGGCGCGACTCGGTGACCGTATCCATTGCCGCCGAAACCAGGGGCAGGTTGATGGCGATATTGCGCGTCAGGCGGGTTTTGAGATCGACATCCCTGGAGACCACGGTCGAGTAACCGGGAACCAGTAAAACATCGTCAAACGTCAGGGCTTCTTGGGCTATGCGGAGCATAAATCTCCTCAACAGGCGGGGTCTGCAAAATGGACGCGGCATTATAGCGGTCCGGCCCTATGGGGTAAATAAGAACAGGATACCCAGGTGAAACCAGAACAAAACGCCGACATCGGCAGCAGTCGCCGGGTGCTGAGCGTCAGCCAGCTCAACCAGCGCGCGCGCCAGTTGCTGGAAACCCACTTTCCCCGGGTCTGGGTGGAGGGTGAGGTGTCCAACCTGGTTAAACCCTCTTCCGGGCATTGGTATTTCACCCTCAAGGATGCCGGTGCCCAGGTGCGCTGTGCCATGTTTCGCAACCGCAACCAGTTGCTGAAGTTTCCGGTCAGCAGTGGCAGCAAGGTAACCGCCCGTGGCCGCCTCAGCCTCTACGAAAACCGCGGCGACTATCAGTTGATTGTCGAAAACCTCGAACCCTCGGGTATCGGCGCACTGCAGCGGGCCTTCGAGCAATTGAAGCAGGAGCTTTCAGCAAGGGGCTGGTTCGACGCAGCGCACAAGCAGCCCTTGCCCGCACTGCCCCGGCACATTGGCGTTGTTACCTCGCCCACCGGTGCCGCGATTCGGGATATCCTGGTGACCCTGGGGCGGCGTTTCCCCTTGATACCGGTCACGGTGTTTCCCACCCCGGTGCAGGGCGCTGACGCCGGAGCCCGGATTGCGGCGGCAATCGCGCTGGCGAATCGGACTGGAGGCGACCTGCAGCCACCACTGGACGTACTGATCCTGGGCCGCGGCGGTGGCTCCCTGGAAGACCTGTGGGCCTTCAACGAAGAGGTGGTCGCTGCTGCCATCTACCACAGTCGCCTGCCGATCGTGAGTGCGGTGGGGCATGAAATCGATTTCAGTATTGCCGATCTGGTGGCAGACCAGCGCGCCCCGACACCATCGGGAGCCGCTGAGTTGCTGAGCCCGGATCAAGAGCAATGGCTGGCCGGGCTGGACCAGCAGAATGACCGGCTGGTCAAGCTGCTGCACCGCACCCTGCAGCAAAAACAGCAGCAACTCGACGGATTGCAGCGGCGACTCAAGCATCCCGGTGCCCGCCTGCAGGACTTCAGCCAGCGCCTTGATGAGCTGGAGCTGCGCCTGCTGCAATCCATGCAGCGGCAACTGACACAGCAACAGTTGCGGTGCCGGCAACTGGGCCAGCGATTGATGGTCTCGTCGCCGCAAAACCGTATCGAACGCCAGCTCGAGCGCCTGCGTGACCTGCGACAGCAGTTGCATCGCCAGTGGCGGCAAAAACTGCACGAAAAACAACAGGCTTTAGCGCAGCGCAGTGAGTTGCTGCACTCGGTGAGCCCCCTGCAAACGCTGCAGCGCGGCTATGCCATCGTTGCCGATGCCGAGGGCGGTATCGTCAAACGCGTGAGTGATCTCAAGCGGAATGACCGCATCAACATTCGCATGAGTGATGGCGACGTGGACGCCAGCGTGTTGTAGGCGCTGCGGCCGATGTGGACGTTGATCAAACACCTGCATGTCAGTCTTGCTCTCGTTTCGGTGAGCGGGTTCCTGCTGCGCGGCCTGTTACTCGCGTCGCGACCCGGGCTCTTGCGAACACCCTGGATCAAGCGAGGTCCCCACGTCGTCGATACCCTGTTGCTCACCAGCGGAGTGCTGCTGGCCTGGCATCTGCAGCAGGCCCCCTTCGTCAATTCCTGCTGGCTGAGCACGAAGATCCTGGCCCTGATTGCCTATATCGGCTTTGGTATGCTTGCACTGAACCACGGCAATACCCGGGGCGTTCGCAGAACGAGCTTCGGCATAGCGCTGCTGTGCGCCGCTTACATTCTCGTCACGGCCTGGGGCCGCAATGGGCTGGTATTGGCTTGATACCGCGATTGCAAACCGGCGCCAGGGATTGGCGTTTACGCCGCCCTCCCCCGGTAACAGAAGGGAAAGCGCGCTCAAATCGCTGGCAATTACCCCACGCCAGAGGGGTCAAACACACGGGCAAAAAGTGCTTTACACGGGGGTTCAGTTAATGTGAGATGCAGCTGTTGGTGCCGTCCAGGGCACCTCTTGGCCCCTCACCGACGAAGCGATTGCCCGCTGCAGTTTAGGGAAAGCCAGCGACGCCAGTGGCCTGGCCGGGAGCGAGCTGTCGGCATAGAAGGGACATTTTCAATAACAATTCAGGTCAAACCATGAACTCGATCAAGCCAGAACGCACCCCCGGTTGGCTCAATTTACCGTCTTTGGGGCTACCACTGAGAATGCTCTTCACCGGTTACCTGCTGGTGACGGGGGTAGGATTATTGATGGCGGGCATACAGATACTGCTCACCCACGGTATGGCCGACGGTAAACTGGGGATCTCCGTCAACGATATCGTATACAGCTATTACGGGAATCGTGGTAGCAGCCGGATCGAGTCGAAACTGGAAGGCTCGATGAAAGACAAGGCGTCGGTGGATGTGCGCGCCAGCATTGTAAAGTGGGTTAAGGCCGGTGCCCCCGAGCACGAATGGGAGTCCACGATCAAAAGCAAATTCCAGCAAAACTGCGTCCAGTGTCACGGCAACATCCCCGGACTTCCCGATTTCTCGACCTACCAGGGCGTGCTCTCGGTCTCTGAAATCGACAGCGGTGCCAGTATCGATTCCCTCGCTCGTGTCTCGCATATACACCTGTTCGGGATCTCCTTCATTTTCCTGTTCGTGGGCTTCATTTTCAGTTTCGCCGTTGGCGTTCCCCGGGCAATCAAGGCGGCGGTCATTTTTATCCCCTTTGCGTTCCTGATCGTGGACGTCCTCTCCTGGTGGGTAACCCATTGGTACCCCAACTTTGCCATCGTTACCATCGTCGGCGGCTTCGGTTATACACTGGCCGCTGCGTTCATGTTGCTGACCTCGCTGTACCAGATGTGGGTCATGCCCATGATGGGCAAGCGGCCGGATATCGACGCCTGGCACGACGACTGATGATCGTGTTACTTTATTGCCGACATCCAACGTTGTCATCAGTCATCCGGGACAGCGAGGTACAAGCGACGCCTGTAATAGTGAATTGGGCGAGGCGCCTACTGGAGAATGCCTCTGTCGCGGCTGCGCGATGACAACGTATCACCGGAGGAAGACATCATGAAAAACCGGTTTATGTGCGCATCTCTCAGTAGCGCCCTGCTGCTGCCCTGCCTGGCTTTCGCCCTCACCCAGGCGCCCGACAACACTGAGGGCGAGAAGGTCTTCGAAACCCATTGTGCCGCGTGCCATGAGGACCCGGGCAATAAGGCGCCCAAGAAAGCGGCATTGCAGGATATGACCTACGATGCCATCTTCCAGGCGATGGAGTTTGGCGTCATGCAACCCCAGGCGGCGGCCCTCAGCAAGGAAGAGAGGAGTGCGGTGGCCACTTACCTGGCCGGCGATAACCAGGTCGACGAAAGCTGGATCGCCGAGTCCGAGTGCAGTGACAAGTCGATAGATACTGCCAATATTCTCAGCGCTAACTGGGGATTATCCCAGGGCAACAAGCGCTATGTCGACCCGGGGATCGCCGGAATCAACAGGGACAATGTGTCATCGCTGAAGGTTAAATGGGCATTTGCCTATCCCAAAGTGGCCGACACGCGGACCCACCCTGCCCTCACCGCAGACACCATCTTCACCGGCAGCAAGTCGGGTAATCTGTTTGCCCTGGACAAAAAAAGCGGCTGCATCAAGTGGCGGTACAAGGCGAGTGGCAGCGTCCGGTCGGGTGTAGTGATCGGCGAGCGCAAGGGCGCTGCGACCCTGTTCTTCGGTGATTCCCTGGGAACGGCATACGCAGTGGATGCCAGCTCGGGAGCGTTACAGTGGAAGCAATCTTTGGCCCTGTTCCCCACCTCTATCATCACCGGCACGCCTGCCTACCACGAAGGCGTGCTCTACGTTCCCATCTCATCCTACGAGGTCGCTGCCGCGGGCATGCCCCAGTACCCCTGCTGCAAATCCCACGGCGCGGTGGTGGCGCTGGATGTTGCCAAGGGCGAGAGGAAATGGGAGTGGCACGCCACCAGGAGCGCCGAGCCACAAGGCAAGACCGCGTCCGGCATGGAACGCTTCGGGCCCTCCGGGGCATCGGTTTGGTCGAGCCCTACGGTGGATGCCAAGCGCGGACTGCTGTATTTCGGCACCGGGGAAAATACCTCCCGGCCCGCCACGGAGACCAGCGATGCGATCATCGCTGTGGAAATGGCCAGCGGGAAACAGGTATGGTCCTACCAGGCAACCAAGGACGATGTCTGGAATGCGGCATGCCTCAGAGCCGGGCCCAACTGCCCCACCAACCCCGGCTCTGATCTCGACTTCGGCGCTTCGGTGATACTAACCCAGCGCAGTGATGGCAAAGACATTCTGCTCGCGGGCCAGAAATCAGGTGCGGTGTATGCGTTCGACCCGGATAGTTACAAAGACGGCGCGGGCAAGCTGCTGTGGAAGAACAGCGATACCGAGAACACGGTTTACAGCCCCAACCCCGGCGTGCACTGGGGTATGGCGGTTGAGGATGGCAAGGTATTCGTGCCCATCGCCGACGTCGATCGCGTGTTTGAAGGCTATGTTGCACGCCCCGGGTTATACGCTCTGGATATCGATACGGGGAAGCGACTATGGGCCCATCCCGCTGAGAGGGGCTGTGAACTGACCGAGGAGCAACGCAACGCCGCCTGGGGGCTTGAAGCTGCCCGGCAGGGTGCCAAGCCGAAGGATAGCGATTGCTCGGTATTCTTCAGCCTCTCGGCGGCGGCCACTACCACCGACGGACTGGTGTTTGCCGGACGGCTGGATGGCAAGCTACAGGCTTATGATACCGCCACCGGCAAGGTGGTCTGGGAATCCGAAACCAGGCGTGAATTCGAGGGGGTCAATGGTATCGAGGGCAAGGGCGGATCAATCGATGTCGACGGCCCGGTCCTGGGTGACGGCATGCTTTTTATTCACTCGGGGTACAGCCTGTTTGGCCAGATTCCAGGGAATGTGTTGATTGCCTACGAGGTCAGCGAGCCCGAGCTTGCCAAAAAGTAAGCTCGGCCCAAACGCTGAAACAAAAATACCGGACAGATGTCCGGTATTTTTTTGGCACTGCAAACAAGGCCCGTGGGACGGGCGGGTCTGGATTAGTAACTCGCGGGCAACTTGCCGTTGATGACGATATTGCGACCCTCGAAGCCGATGTACTCACCAATGGTGAGATCTTTCAAAATGCGTGCGACCATTTCCCGCGAAGCTCCCACCCGGTCGGCAATGTCCTGCTGGGTTAAACGTTCAGCGATAAACAGGCGCTCGTCCTCCCTCGGCCGCGCCATGGTAGTGAGCACCTTGGTCACACGACCGTAGACATCCTGCAGGGCGAGGCTTTTGACTTTGTCCGTCAGCTTTCTCACGCTGCGCGTCAGGTTTCGCATCAGCACCTTGGCGATATTGGGATGATCGGAGATCACCCGCTGAAAGTCTTCCTTGTAAATGATGCGAAAGGTGCACTTTTCCATGGTCCGTACCGAAGCCGAGCGACGGTCGTCATCCAGTAACGCCAGCTCACCAAAATAATCCCCGGGCTCCAGGGTGTTCATGATGAATTCCTTCCCGTTCTTGTCACTGCAATACACCTTTACCCGGCCCTGGTCGATGAGGTACAGGGAGTCGGCGTGATCACCTTCGTTGATAATCACCGTGTTTTTGGGATACTGACGGGTCACGCTGCTGGCGGCCAATACTTCAAGCTCCTCATCGCAGAGCCCGTTAAAAATTTCTACCTGAGCCAGTACATTCAACATTGTCGCTTTTACCTGTCTGTTATTGCCTGAATACCGATGGCCAACATTGGCGCGGCTAGCTGCTTAAGGCAACTCTGATCAATTAGGTACAACCTCAGCGGAGCCTTTGGTGATGGCTGGCAAGGCGCGGCGCGAAGGTCAATGGTGGATCTCATTGACGAGCGTTGCAACGCAGCCCAGCGGTCACCAAAGGCCCGCCCTTCGGGGCTTTGCGCCGCAATTTCCTGCGGCATTGTGTTCACTCGAAAGGCGACCAGCCTTCCTGCGTGACCACGCTTTGCAGGAAATCACGGCGCAAAGCCTGAGGTGACACCGAATTAATCAGAGGTGCCTTAAAAGTGTAGACAGCGCCCTTTGAAGGCGCAAACGCAGGCGTGACCCGCTCCCTGGGCAAGCGGGCGCTGGCATCTATACTCATGGGGTCCAGAATCTTGCAAGTTGAGGAACCGGTGCCACAGGATAGCGCCCAATTCGCCGCACTAATGAACATTGCCCATGCCATTGCCGAGAACACCCGGCGGGTACAGGACCAATTGCGGCCGCTGCGGTGCGAAGAGCTGGATGGTCAAACGGGCTGCCTGAATAATGCGGCCTCCAGCCTGTTTGATACGTTGACAGGCGCCGCGGCAAACGACGATTTCGACGCCTCCGACGGGCTGGTGCTGCACCGCATTCGCCGAGACCTGCACAGCATCATCGGTAGTTCCAACCGGCTCCACGAGCACCAGCGCTTGCTGCCACGCGACCGACCGCTGGTGGAAGAGCTGGGCAAAGACGCTCGCATGTTATTGCAGGAACTTGAAGAAGCTCACAAAACTGCAAAAAAACAGCCTGCCAACAGTAAAACGGCGCCCGGCCGTATTCTGATAATCGACGACGACGACGCCAACAGGCTTGTTCTGGCGCGCCATCTCCAACAATTGGGTCACAGTGTCGAGACCAGTTCCAGCAGCGACAAGGTGTTTGACCTGCTCGGCAGCGCGCTGTTCGATCTCATCTTCCTCGACCTGACCATGCCCGAAGTCGACGGCCTGGCAATTCTTACCCAGCTCAAGGCCAGCGAACGCTGGCGCGCCATTCCAGTGGTGATGATCTCGGGCATTCATGACGAGGAATCGGTTATCAACTGCATCGAGGCTGGCGCCGATGATTTTCTGATAAAACCCATCAACCGGGTGTTGCTGAACGCCAGACTCAATGCCGGCCTCGAGCGCAAGCGCTGGCACGACCGCGAGCAGCGCTACCTGAAAGACCTTGAGCAAAATCACAAATTCATCCGCGATACCTTCGGTCGCTACGTGTCCGAGGAAATCGTCGACAGCATCCTGGCCCAACCCAATGGCCTGCACCTGGGTGGGAAGTTGACCCGTGTATCCATCCTGATGGCGGACATTCGGGGCTTTACCACCGTGGCAGAGCAACTCAAGCCGACTGAGGTGGTCACCATGCTCAACAACTATCTTGGGGTGATGTCAGACATTATCATGCGCCACCGCGGCACCATCGACGAGTTTATCGGCGACGCCATCCTGGCGATCTTTGGCGCGCCCATCAGCCAGCACGACCACGCCGACCGCGCCCTCGCCTGCGCCCTGGACATGCAGGGCGCAATCGAGCAGATCAACGCCGAAAACAAGCGCCTGGGTTTGCCCGATGTTGGCATTGGCATTGCAGTAAACAGTGGCGACGTGGTCGCCGGCAATATTGGCTCGGCCAAGCGGGTCAAATACGGCGTGGTTGGACACACGGTCAACCTTACCGCAAGAATGGAGTCGTTTTGCCGGGCCGGTGAGATCCTCGCTTCCCAGGAAACCCTCAATAACGCCACCGGCAAGTTCAAGCACAGCTACCAGTTCGAGATTTCTCCCAAGGGCATGGTGGAGCGACTGCGGGTGTGCAATATCATTGGTCCGGCCGCTTAGCACGGTCAGCCTGGCGGCGTTGCGATCAACAGTCGATTGTGGCTTCGGGGCGGGCGTGGGATAGATCTACACCGTTTATTCACTCGGACTCATTTGCTTCAGCTCTGCCAGCGTGACGATGCAATATCTCCGGCGCTGCGGCCATTTCAAGAACGGTTTGCATCGATCGGGCCGACAGCTGAATGCGATTGATTTCATCCCCTGCTGGACCGTGGCCATGCTCCCGCAGTAAGCGTTTGGCGCTGTCAACGATCTGGTCGCCAAGCTGATACAGCTTGTCAAACTGCCTCCCGAGCAATTGCGTTCTGGCAGTTACAGCCTGGCGCAGTTCTTCCTCCGCGTCCCGGCGAAGCTCAATGGCATGGGGCTCGCTGATTAACGCCTCGATACTTTGACAGGCATCGGCTTCGCGCATGCTGGCTTTCCACCAGGCAATAAAGCGAGCCTTGTGATCGGCAATGGCATTGACCGAGCCTGCCATGGCGTTGACTTCGTCCCTCCCCCCGGGATAAAAGTGCATGCGCTCAGCCGGCTCTTCGGCTGCCACCTGATCCAGCAGACCAGACATTTTACGCAGTGGGTGAGCGATGCCGTAGGTGATGGCGAAGGCCAGCAAGATACCCAACAAGGTTGCCAGGGCGACGATCCAGAACATGACTCTCTCGCTCCGCGCTGTGGCGGCGTCGATGCTTTGGCGCATCTCGGCCATCGCCAACTCGGCATTGGCGACATTGGTTTCGACCAGACTCGAGATATCTGCGACGGCCGCCATCATCTCGTCGTGCAATGCTTTAATGCTGTCGTTCTGCTCGACTAGTGCGAGAAAATCGCGCCGGTAGTTGTTTAGCAGACCTGCGAAATGTGCTTTGTATGTTGCCGCTACATCCGACGCTGCGACCTGAACTTCGATTTCCTCCAATTGCGCGATCGCCATATCGACATAGGTCTTGTCATACCGGAGTAAATAGTCCTTCTCCCTTCGCCGAAGCTGCAATACTTTTTCACCCAGGTTGGGCAGGTAGCGGGCACCAAGCAAAGCCTCTATTCTGTGAGCCGCATCGCGAAATGGCCCCTTGCCGTCCACCGGCCCCGGGTCGTCCAGCACCCTGTCGGCATATTGATCAAAAGTCTGGCGGTAGGTGTCAATCTCCTGCCGCAAGCGCGCCTTGAAATCCTCGTCCAGTTGGGAGGCGGCGAGTTCTGCCTGAAACAACTGGACCAGGCGCTTCACCTTTTCCTGGTACTGCGGCTCACGCCGCAAACCGAGATCTTTTTCACCACGGCGGATTTGCAGGAGTAAAAGATAGAGACGATCCACGTCCAACTGGACTGACATATCTTCCATGGTGTGCGCGCTGTCGCGAAAGGCACCCTGAAGGCCGCTGTTGTGATCCAGTCCCATGTTACGCCAGGCGGCAAACACGCTCTGGAAGCGCTGCTCGTAGTTGTCGACCAGGTTTTCTATGCGGATTGCCGAGTCCGGGTCGACAGTACGAAGGATTTCATCGGCTTCCCGAGCCTGCTGCAAGTGGGCAAGTACCGCCTCGGCCGCAGTTTCATCCCGGCTGATTATAAAGTTTTTCTGCTCACGCTGGGCGCGGAGAATGTTGTTTTCAATGGCCATTGCCTGGGTCTTGCGCACACCGTAAACGTCTTCCAGCTGCCGGTAATCCTGGAGCGCGTCTCGCAGGGTCACGTGGTATTGCCAGATAACTCCCAGAAACAGCAGGCCGACGATACCGAAGCCGATGCCAATTTTTTCCCCAATCCGCAGCTTTCTCAGCCAATTACCCATTTCCCTTCCCCGCGAGCCAACCCGAGCGTGGTTCCTGAACGAATCCCTTCAAGCCGGCCCTCCTTTTGGGGCCGAGTGCCGATGTCCGGCAAGAGCCAGGCATCCGGCTGCTTGATCGAACGTGCGATGGACCGATGCGCTATATCACCAGAATCTAAGCGCAACTATGTGACAGGGGTGTGACCCTGGGTCTGCCGGCAGGCAGCCCCAGCTTTGTGCCTTACCCAATGCGGTTGCGAAAATCCAGCAGAATTGACGGCGCGCTACCCGGATTGTTATTGCCCCGGGCACTCGCTCACAAACGCGTTACCATTCGGGTCAGTTTCACTCCCAGCCGCTTGTGCACCTGTATTGCCTGATCATAGCGGGTGAGCTCCGCCCTCGACTCGGGCCCGGCAGAGCCCTGAGCGATGTCCGCCCGATTACGGTGCCCGCAGATCTCGCTCAGGCACTGAATCGAGTGGGAAAGGGCCTGGACATACTCCCTTAAAACCACCACAAACTTGCGACTGTAGGAGGTGTTGGGTTCCGGCGGGCCACTACCGAGCGTTACCTCGATGCTGCCAAGCTCAGTTTGCATTTCCTTAAGCTGGGCCGCGAAGCCGGCATACTGGGCATCACCATTGGCGCGGGACTTGATTCGCCATGTGAATCCTGTCATCCCGAGTGTGGCATCGTGAATCTTCGAGTAGCGGGCGTGGATACTGGAGACCCGATGCGCCAGGGTTACGAGTTGCGACATGACACGATTACTCCCGTGGAGAAGTCACCACCGTCGCGGGCGGATCACCCGCGTGCGTCCGACTGCGGGCAATACCCTCCATTACCAGTGCGATCAAATCCTCCTGGCGCTCATAGCCAGCCAGGCGCACTATCCGTTTGTTTTTAAGTCGCATCATCACGGAGGGCCCCTCCCGCCGGCGATTCTGCCGCTCGGCGAACGCCACCTCACTCAGTAACAGTTCGCTCTGGTCGCTGCCAGTGACGAAGGTGATACGATCTTCCCCTAGCTGCAGATGGTGCTTGCGACTGTTGCGCACATAGCGCAGATGGCCAACCAGATTAAACAGGCAAAAAAGAATGACGAAACCTACAACCGATACCAGTAAGGTATCGTTGTATCGATTGCTGTCGACAGCATGGCCGCGCAGGGTTATTACACACAGCGCAACCCCGAATACGATACCCCAGGCAGTGCTCAGGTTCCTTTTGCGGATTACCGCCTCACTGATACGGAACGTCCCCTCTGCGGCGGGCACGATGGGTTCTGTCTTGCCGGTCACTCGCTGTACTCCATTGCCATCGAAAATGCGTCAGGGTAGATCCTGCGATACTCTGGGCCAGGACTCAGCCCGGCCAACGTCGCCGCACAAGCATACTGGCTTTGCTGTGCGGCTTGCTGCGCCAACGCGGTTTGCGCGAATTGAGCAGCGCAACAATCGGCTCCACCGGGTAGCGGAACGGGTAGAGTGTGTCACCTACTTGGGCCATCAACCCCACCCAGTGGGAATCACTGGAGTACACGATATAGTGCTCCTTGATGTCACCCACGTGCTCCCACAGCGTGTCTACAGAATCCTGGGGGGTGTGGCCAACGATCACTGGCGTATGTTTGGCGAGACCCAGGCAGCGGCGAAACCGTTTTACATCACGCTTGCCGTAGCCCCCCGGTCGGCTGGCGCTTTTCATTCGATTATTCGCAAGCTCCGTGTAGAGCCGGGGATAGCTTTTGATGTTGATCATTTCATGCAGGCTGGTTTCGGATACCGGGGGCGCTGCGTGGCAGGTAGCAAAGTGCCGTGAGTAGGCGACAAGGGGTAACAGACCGTAGAAGCGCTCCATCTCCTTCAAATAGGCTTTGCCCCGCTGGCCCTGCAGGGCTTTCGCCCAGACCAGCCCCTGGGGCACCCCGTGCTTGGCGATTTCCTCGGAAAAACTGTCGTGATTGCCCCGCAGATAGAACACCTGCCGGGGAAAACGCAGTTTCAGGGCCAGGATCAGATCCATGATCAACATCGAGCTTTCCATCTCGTCCAGTACGGCATCACCCTCCGGGTGTACCGCATCGCCGATGATTACCAGGCAAGCAGTGCCGTTCTCCAGCGCCGCCAGGAAGTTGTTCTGGGTCAGCACCACCAGCAGGTTGTCCGGCTTGGCGTGGAGGTCCCCGACCGTGATCGCACTGTATTCGTCAGGCAGGGCAATTACGCCCCCCGGACGACCAGCATCGTCAGTGGCGCGGTAGGGCTCGTTTTCCAGCACCGCATTGACCTGTTGCAATTGCTCCAGTGCCTGATCTGCCGGCAACAGGGCGATGGTTTCGCCAAATATCGACTTCAAGCTGTCCAGTTTGGCCAGTCGCCACTCCACCAGACTCCGGGCTTTCTTATCCTTGAGCAATGGCGCGATGGTAGAGCCCGGGCTGCTGACATGGCTCTTGAACCGCAGCCAGCCCTCTTCGTTACTGATACTGAGTTTACGGGGGGGCAAGTCCGGGGAAAGCCCCAAAATGGCGCGCTGCCCGGGGTCATCACCGCCCAGGGTGATGGTGTCGCCGTCCCTGAGCCGATAGAAGCCGCTCAGCTTGGAGTAAAATGTTTCGGGGTCAAACAGCAGGTAAGATTGGGTCGAGATTTCGTTATCGCTGCCGTCGATCAGTTGTTCGGGATACAAATGCAAAATCTTGTTATCAGGAGCCAGGCTGATTTCAAAGGGATAATCCTTGATGTGGGCTTTGACTGTCTTTTCGCCCAGCCGATAAGCCTCCTTGAGATCCACTTCATCGCAGGGGTCTAAACCCGGAAAAGCGTCTCTCAGTCGCTTAAGTAGCTTGTGGCGCGCCAGTAGCGGTGGCAGCATAATCACTCTCGCCCAGGACAATTTCTAGCGGGTCACTGTCGGTCCCCTCGCGTATGTACGTTCTCAAGCCGCTGCAACACAGGTGGTGGGCCGCCATCTGGTAAATCATGAGCTGGCTTTCCACACGCTCCTGGCTGACACCCTCATCGACGTGGTGGGTGCCGAACTCCTGCTGGCGTCGACGCCTTTGTGCGTACAAGACATCGGGACCGGGAATCAGGAACTCGAAGACGTAGCGCTTGTACCAATCAACGGCATAAAAACGACGTTTCACCGGTGGAATACGCACCCTGGCCAAATCCAGTTCTGGCGGCGTCAGGGATTTTATCCACTGCTCATCAAAAACGGCAAGCGCGTCGCGATACCCCCGGCAGGGGAAGCCCAGGTGTATCTCCCGCGGACGCAGGCTAAGCGCCCTGGACTTCCACCACTTATCGAGGGAAAGATCGACATAACCCTCCTCCGGCCAGCCTCGCAACTTGCGAATCATGGTGCTTTTACCGGCGCCTGGGGGCCCTGTGATCAGCAGCTGGCGATAATTGACGCCCGCTGGAATCGAGACACCCCGCTCGTAATGCAATTCAGCCACCGGCCGGGTTCGCAGCACAAAGTTGCGGTCATAACCTGTGTGCACGTAACCCGACTCCACCATAAGACTGACCGCTAGCTGAATATGCCTTTAAACAGGAAGAACAACAGTGCCGCCAGTATGCCACCTGCTGGCAAGGTGATAAACCAGGACAGCACGATTCCACCGATGACCCGAAGGTCGATGGCGCCGACCCCACGCGCCAGGCCGACCCCCATTACCGCGCCCACCGCAATCTGGGTAGTAGACACCGGGAGGCCAGTCTTTGACGCCAGTACTACCGTTGTCGCCGCCGCCAGGGTGGCACAGTAACCCCGGGTGGGTGTCAGCTCGGTAATCTTGGTGCCGATAGTCTCCATGACCCGGTATCCCATGGTGGCCAGGCCAACCACGATACCACCACCGCCGAGGAAAAGGATCCACAGGGGCAGAGCGGCTTTTTGTCCGACTTCACCACCGCTTTGTACTGTGGAGACCACGGCCGCAAGGGGGCCAATCGCGTTGGCGACATCGTTGGAGCCGTGGGCAAATGCCATGGCTGCCGCGGTAAAGACCATCAGCGGTACGAACACCTTCTCGACGCTGGCGAAGTGATACTCGCGGTCAGCGTTGGGGTCGACCTTGACCTTGTTGATCATGGCCCTGCCGATCAGTGCCAGGATGATGCCGATCACGGTGGCCGCAATCAGGCTCTGGGGGCCCGTAAGCTCCAGCTTGAGGTGCTTGAGGCCCTTGAACAGGGTTACCAGGCCCACGATCCAGCCCACCAGGAACACGTAGACCGGCCCCCAGCGTTTCGCATTCTCGAAGGGGTTATCGGTATCCAGGATCAGCTTTCGAATGCTGATCATCAGTAGCAACGAGATACTGCCACCGATGAGCGGTGATACCAGCCAACTGGCGACGATGGAACCAATCTTTCCCCAGTGGACCACGTCGACGCCAACACCCGCAACGCCAAAGCCGACGATGGCCCCAACGATAGTATGGGTGGTAGACACCGGCCAGCCCCGCGTGGTGGCAATCATCAGCCAGATGGCCGCCGCCAGCAGAGCCGCCAGCATCCCGTAGACGATCAGCTCCGGCGAGCCGGCAAGGGACTGGGTGTCGATAATGCCCTTGCGAATGGTTTGGGTCACCTGTCCGCCAGCGATAAAGGCGCCGGCAAACTCGAAGACCGCGGCGATGATGATCGCCTGTTTAACGGTGATGGCACCGGAACCAACCGGCATGCCCATGGCGTTGGCGACGTCGTTGGCGCCAATGCCCCAGGCCATGTAAAAGCCGAAGATAACGGCCAGCACCAGAAAAACGGTGCCGTATTGAGCGATGATTTCCATAAAAGACTCCTTATTATGATTCTGGCGGCTGAGGCGATTACCCCTGGCCCCGAAACAAATAGTGTGCGGATAGCCTGGTTTTGAGGATTTCCCTTATCGGGCAATCAACAAACGCATGCGATCTCCAACTTTCTCGGCGTAATCCGCCAGATCCCCAATCCACTGAATCATCTGGTACCAGAACATGACCGATACCGGACTCAGCTTTTCTTCCTGGGCGAACAGGGCGCGTGCCAGCGCCATACCCATCACATCGGTTTCGTCTTCGATGTCACTAAGCTCTTTGACCATTTCATCGACCTTGCTGGCCTCGCGGCCGCGAAAGCCCATTTCCAGCAGTTCGTCCAATTGCTCGATGACGCCGGTAGCGAGTTTGCAGGTATCGACACAGCGCGCAACCAGCACCCGCAATGGCTCCGCCATCCCCTCGGGAACGGTCATATCGCGCTCCACCATCAATCCGGCGATGTCCTGCGCGGTGTCGGCGATGTAGTCCTGCATGTCGAGCAACTCAAGCAGGTCACGTCGATCGACGGGCATAAACAGGCTCTTGGGCAGCTTCGAGCGGAGGTCGTTTTCGAGGTCATCGGCTTCCTGCTCCTTGGCAAAGATCAAGTCTTTAACCTTGACCACCTCGTCCTGGTTACCATCAATCAGCGCATCGAACAGTGCCGGCACGTGGCTAACACACTCGGTAACAATTCGCATATGCGCTTGCATGGGTTTAAACGGTGAGCTTCCCAGCAGAGAAGCAATCGGGTTGGTTGATCGCATGCGTTTCTCCAGTCTTATAATCAAATAACAAACAGGGCGATAGGTATATCGAGTGCCAGTATACGGCTTATTTCTGTTGAAAAATTCGAGCTGCATCAATAAAGATCGAGATGCCACCCCCAATTTCAGCCAACCATCATCAACTGAGCCCCTGGCTAGGTTAAAGAAGCCGAATCGCCGGCCTCAGCCAATGCTGCCCTTGTGTTTTAGCCGCACACAAAACCCCCGCACAATACGGGCCCAATGTTTCACTGGTGTGACAATTCTGTCTGCCCGGCATCGGCCGCGATGGCAGCCAATCGGCTTTAGCCTGGATATTTCACCAAAGGTGATCGCGGGCGACTGTGTAGCAGCAATGACTGGCCTCCGGGCCGCTTAACGCCACACCCCTGTTCAATGCTCTGCTAAAGAGCACGGCAAGGAATGTGGCTGCTGATCGCATTGCAGGTTCAAGCCCCTGGCTTTGCTGCAAGCTGAATCGCCACCTTCAACCCTTAGGGAGAATGGCACTTACTTAAGCCGATTCGGGTGTCTACCTCGGCAGGACCTTCGCCGACAGGGATGTCGGCGCAGAGCCCCCAGGGACGGGTTTACGGCGTGTCCTGACGGGGTAGATGCCCGGAGCGGCGCTTTGAAAATCCTATGCATTGCTCCTTAACTAAGTGCCATTCCCCTTAGGGAGCATACATATATACGTATTTCCATATATATGTGATAATGCATGAATAGGCTGGACCTCTCCGAATAATAGGTCTGATTTGCTGGGGAGAACCCACATGAAGCTCGCAATCTCAGCGCCAACCCTGATAGCTCGCCGCACGTTTAGCTTTGCCAGGGAGTGCACTCTGCCAGGCGTGATTTCAGCTCGCCCGCGGCCACTGGGGTGGACGTGCAGGTGGCAAGTGTCCGTCATGTTATCGCTAGTGTCTGCGGCAATTTCTGGCCGGCACCGGTTTGGAGAGGCCTGATGTTCGCCGTCTTTACTCTGTTCGCAGACTGGATCACCTATCAGATCCTTGGCTTGGCTGAAGAAACCAGGCTCGCGGACGCCATCCATTTCTTTATCGAAGACGTCAGCAAGATTTTTGCCTTGCTATTAATGATGATCTATCTGATCGCCCTGTTACGGGCATCATTAAATGTCGAAAAGGTACGTGACTTCCTCGCAGGGAAGCGCAGGGGGTTGGGCTACGCCATGGGCGCGGGTTTTGGGTCAATCACCCCTTTTTGCTCCTGCTCCAGCATTCCAGTATTTTTGGGATTTACCTCTGCCGGTATTCCAGTGGGAATTACGATGGCGTTCCTGCTGACGTCTCCCTTGATTAACGAAGTAGCGGTGCTTTTGCTGTTGAGCTTGCTGGGGTGGAAATTCACCGTGCTGTATGTCGCAGTGGGTATGGCTGTGGGCATCCTGGGTGGGGCTTTCCTCGACGCCATCAAAGCCGAACGGTGGTTAAAATCCTTTGCGGCAACAGCCCTTCAGCAAGCACAAAGTCAACGCAGCCCGCAAAGCCCGGCTCAATCAGAAGCCTCAGCGCTTGTCGCTGTCTGATCGGCATCAGTTTGCCAAGGAAGAAACTCTTGAAATTTTTGGCCGCGTCTGGAAGTGGGTGATTGTTGGGGTGGGCCTGGGCGCGGCACTGCACGGTTTTGTTCCGGACGGCTGGATAGAATCACACTTGGGCGATGGCCAGTGGTGGTCAGTACCCGCGGCCGTGCTTTTAGGCATTCCCCTTTACTCCAATGCCACGGGTGTTATCCCGGTAATGGAAAGCTTGATTGTGAACGGACTTCCCGTCGGCACCACCCTGGCCTTCTGTATGAGCACGGTGGCCGCGAGTTTTCCCGAGTTCATTCTGCTTAAGCAGGTGATGCAGTGGCGCTTGCTGGCCACTGTTTTCGTGATGCTGCTGGTCGCTTTTACATTGATAGGCTGGATCTTTAATGCATTTACTCCGTTATTATGAGGCGTTGTTATGAAGAATATCATCGTGTTGGGCAGCGGTTGCAGCAAGTGTGTAAAGACTGCTGAAATCATCGAAAAAATCGCCCGGGAGTTAGGGGCAAAGGTTACCGTCAGCAAGGAAACCAGCCCGGAAATCATCATGTCCTACGGTGTAATGAGTACGCCTGCAGTTGTTGTTGCGGGGACGTTGGTGCACTCCGGCTCGATACCGCATCGTGACCAGATCGAAAGCTGGTTAGCGGGCTAATCACGGCCAGGCACCCTTTCGACACCTTGACTTTATCTAAGGGCATAGCATGAATCGTTACCCCTCGCCCGGGCACAAAAGCCGCCTTTGTGCGTGAAGCGCTGCAGGTCTTGCGTGAGGGAGGAGCCGATGCTGCGCCCAGAAAGGGCAGCCTGGCTGCATTCAGGGGATGCTGGTTGCCAGGATAGTAGCGATCAGCAGGAGGCGTTGCGGGAGCTTGGCTCAGGCTGGCGCCGCCTGCGTGGACCGCGCCAGAATACGCTTCAATTCAGGGACACAGGAGCCGCATTCTGTGCCGCAGCGCAGCTTGTTACCGAGGGTGTCGACCGAGCCAGCACCCGCTGCGATCGCCTGCCTGATCTGACCCTCTGAAACTTCCCGGCAGGTGCAGACCAGCTGCCCCACATCGCCGGCAGCAGAATCCGTTGCCGCCAGCAAGCTCGCCGGTTGCATTGGCAGCTCCCCGGTGAATAGCGCCGCCAGCCAGTCCCGGTGGGGCAGAAGTTCCCGGCGCGGTTGGGCGAACACTGCAAACTCCAGATGTCGGCTGGCGCCTGATTCGTGTTCCCTCAGCCCCAGGCAACGGTGATCGCGCAGCGACAGGTCGTCATAGCGCACTATACGCAGCTCTGTGCGCTGCCAGAACGGGGCAAGGCAGCGTTCGAGTGTCTCCGGTTCGTCCATTGCCAGCAAGGTAAGGTACCCGCCGTCCACGGCAACACGCGACCAGTAAGCAAATTCACCGGCTGCAAAAGGCTCGCGGGAGAGCACGTAGGCCCAGCCGCTGGTGGCCAACCGGCTCAGCGCCACCCAGGCGAACTTGGACTGGGGCTGGCCGGAAACCGGATCAGTTTTTGCCGCAAACAGCCGACTGATAACCGCGTCCCCGGAGAACTGATCGCTCCAGTGGATGGGCGTAAAAACCTGCCCGGGTGCAAGCTCCGGGTCAAGCCGCAGCAGTCCCCGGACCGCGCCCAGGGGGTTGCGCAATTCGATCAGGTCGTCATCACTCAAGCCCCGCCGATCCGCGTCATCAGGGTTCACGCCAACACTGAAGAAATCTTGATGGCGCATCAGTTTGGGCACGCTACCGGTGCGGGTCATGGTGTGCCACTGATCCCGCAGCCTGCCGCTATTGAGGAGCAAGGCGCCCTCGTGCCAGTTATCCGCCGCTGCCGCCTGCGCGGTGACGGGCACGAAGCGGGCTTTGCCGGACGGAGTAAAAAACGCGCCGTCGGAGAACACTCGATGTTCTTCGCCAGCCTCCCGGAAAGGCCAGTAAACCGGCTCCAGCCTGTCATAGTCCCCCGGGCTCAAGCTGGCGAGGCCGCCGATATCGAAATCCCGGGAGCCGTTGTTTTCGAATGCCGACAGCCCCGCATGTTCGGCAAAAATATCGCCGGCGCAACGATAGCCAAACTGACGGCTAAAGCCGAGTCGATGCGCCACCTGGGTGATAATCCACCAGTCGGCTCGGGCCTCGCCAGGCGCAGGCTGCAGAGCCCGCTGGCGGGAGATACAGCGCTCGGAGTTGGTGACGGTGCCGTCCTTCTCGCCCCACCCCATCGCCGGCAGCAACAGGTCGGCAAAGGCGGTGGTATCGGTGTCGGCAACGCAATCCGAGACGATAACGAATTCGCAGTTTTTGAGTGCCTGGCGTACCCGGCGACTGTCCGGCAGGCTGACAGCAGGGTTGGTCGCCATAATCCACAGTAGGCGAATCTTCGCTGTTGCCGCCGCTTCGAACATATCCACCGCTTTCAGCCCGGGCGCGGTGGCCATGGCGGTTGCACCCCAGTAGCGCTGCACCCGATCGATGGCGGCAGGGGTAAAATCCATGTGGGCGGCCAGTTGGTTGGCCATGCCGCCCACCTCGCGACCACCCATGGCATTGGGCTGGCCGGTAATCGAAAACGGCCCCCTGCCCGGCTTGCCGATGCGGCCGGTGGCAAGATGGCAATTAATGATCGCATTGCACTTGTCGGTGCCGGTAGCGGATTGGTTGACGCCCTGGGAGTACATCGTCACCGTTCGTTCAGTCTGGGCGAACCACTGGTAAAACTGCAGTATCAGGTCCGGTTCCAGCCTGGTTTGCGCCGCCACCGCCTGGAGATCGAAAGCCCCAGCGCCGGCCAGGCTTGCCTCGAAGCCCTCGCAGTGGCTGTCGATATAGTCGCGATCGAGGCCATCACACTGCACCAGCCAGTGCAGCAGGCCGGTAAAGAGGAAGCCGTCACTGCCCGGCGCAAGGGGAAGGTGCAGATCGGCAATATCGCAACTGGCGGTTGCCCGCGGGTCGATGACTACGATGCGTTTGCGGGGATTGTTGCGCGCCGACTCGGCGATTCGCTGATAGACCACCGGGTGTGCCCAGGCCGCATTCGAACCCACCATAACCACCAGGTCCGCCGCTTCCAGGTCGGTATAACTGCAGGGTAGGAGGTCGGCGCCGAAGGCCCGCTTGTGGGCGGCAACTGCTGAGGCCATGCAGAGCCGGGAATTGGTATCGACATTGGCGCTGCCGAGGAACCCCTTCATCAGCTTGTTGGCAACGTAGTAATCCTCGGTCAGCAATTGACCGGAAAGGTAACAGGCAATGGCTTCAGGGCCACTTTCGGACACCACGGTGCGAATGGCACGGGCTACCCTGTCCAGAGCCGAGTCCCAGCTCAGCTCGCTGCCCCGGTAACGGGGCCGAAGCAGCCGCCCCGGCCGGCCCAGGGTGTCCCCCAGGGTGGCGCCCTTGACACACAGGCGCCCGCGATTGGCCGGATGAGCCACATCGCCGGCAATCTGCAGCTCGCCCTTGGCACCGGCACGGACCAGGACGCCGCAGCCAACGCCACAGTAGGGACAGGTGGTTTTACAGTCGCTCATGCGGGCAACGCGATCAGCACCTTATCGCCGTCCAGGCGCGCAAGGTAAACCGGCACTGCAACATCCTCCCGCTCGACACAGGCACCGGTGCGAAGATTGAAGTGCTGTTTGTACAGCGGAGACGCGACAACCAGTTCTCCCCCTAAATCACCCACAATGCCGCGGGAGAGTACATTTGCCCCGCCTATCGGGTCATGGTTGGCGAGGGCAAAAATCGGGGTTTCCAGCTGCGGCAGGTAATAAATCGCTACCTGCACCCCCCTGACCAAGGCGCACACGCCGGAACCCTCTACCAGGTCGCATGAGTTGCAGGCCACTTCCCACTCGCGCAGCGCCAGTGCAGTCATCGTTGTTACTCCTTCAATCGGTAAATATCCACCTGGCAACACCAGGCTCACTGCGGTACTGGTTCAAACCGGCTAATCGGCCATCTCAACCAGGCGCAATCGCTCCTCGGCTCGTGCCGGGCGCACTTGCTCTCGCTCACGCACGAAAACCACCCCGCTATCCTGCTTGTCGGAATTCACGAACTGGCGGAAGCGCTTGAGCTTTTCCGCATCGCCCAGCACGGCCTTCCACTCACATTCATAGCTACCCACAATGTGGGCCATCTGGGCCTCGAGCTCGTCCGCTATGCCTAGCTTGTCGTCCATGACCACGGCGCGCAGGTAGTCGATACCGCCCTCGAGATTCTGCATCCATACCGACGTTCGCTGCAGGCGCTCGCCGGTGCGGATGTAAAACATCAGGAATCGGTCGATGTAGCGAACCAGGGTTTCGTCGTCGAGATCGGTGGCAAACAGATCGGCGTGACGGGGTTTCATTCCACCATTGCCGCAAACATAGAGATTCCAACCGTTCTCGGTGGCGATTACACCGAAATCCTTGGACTGCGCCTCGGCACATTCCCGGGTGCAACCCGAGACCCCCGACTTCAACTTGTGGGGTGCTCGCAGCCCCTTGTAGCGATTCTCCAGGTAGATGGCCATGGCTACGCTGTCCTGTACCCCGTAGCGGCACCAGCTGCTGCCGACACAGGACTTAACGGTCCGCAGCGCCTTGCCGTAGGCATGCCCGGTCTCGAAGCCCGCGGCCACCAGCTCAGCCCAGATTGCGGGGAGCTGATCCACCCGGGCGCCAAACAGGTCGATGCGCTGCCCCCCCGTAATCTTGGTGTACAGATTGTATTTTTTCGCCACTTCCCCCAGCACGATCAGTTTGTCCGGCGTAATCTCACCGCCGGCCACCCTCGGCACCACCGAGTAAGTACCGTCCTTTTGCATGTTCGCCAGGAAAGTATCGTTGGTGTCCTGCAGGCCCACATGGGGTTTTGCCAGCACATGCTCGTTCCACAGCGAGGCCATGATAGAGGCGACGGTCGGCTTGCAGATATCACAGCCCAGTCCCCTGCCGTGAGCCGAGATCATGGCGTCAAAGTCGTCGATGCCACCCACCTTTGCGAGGTGAAACAGCTCCTGCCGGGTATAGGGAAAATGCTCGCAAATGCTTCGATCGACTTCCACCCCCCGGGAGCTCAGTTCCTCGTCCACCAGGTTTTTTACCATCGCCGCACAACCACCGCAGCCGGTGCTTGCCGCGGTGGCGTTCTTGACCTCGACAAAGGAGCAGCAACCGTCGTCCATGGCGGCCAGCAGGTCGCCCTTGGTGACGTTATGACAGGAACAAATCGTCGCAGTCGCGGGCAGAGCCGCCATACCCAGGCTCGGTACTTCGCCGGCTGCGGGGAGAATGAGAGACAGGGGCTCAGCCGGTAAATCGATGGCATTCTGGTGGTACTGCAACAGGGTATCGTATTGCTCACAGTTGCCAACCAGTACCGCACCCAACAGTTTCTTGCCGTCGGCAGTGGTCACCAGGCGCTGGTAATACTCCTCGCGTTCGTCACTGAACACATAGGCTATCGACCCCGGGGTGCGGGCATGGGTATCGCCGATAGAGCCGACATCAACCCCTAACAGTTTAAGTTTGGTGCTCATATCGGCGCCATGGAATACGCCTTCTTCCCCCACCAATTGCTTGACCACGGCTTCCGCCATGCGGTAGCCCGGCGCCACCAGGCCAAAGATCCTGCCGCCAAACAGGGCGCACTCACCGATCGCGAAGATGTCGGTGTCACTGGTCTTGCAGCGGTAGTCAATGACGATGCCACCGCGCTCCCCGACCTTCAGGTCGCAGGCGCGGGCCAGATCATCCCGGGGTCGTATGCCCGCGGAAAAAACCACCATATCGGTTTCGAGATGGGTTTCATCGGCAAAGTCCATGCGCAGGGCGCACTCCGAGCCCGGGCCGATATTTCGGGTATTCTTGCCCGTGTGCACGGTCACATCCAGACCCTCGACCTTGCGCCGCAACATGCGCGAACCCCCCTCATCGAGCTGCACGCCCATCAAGCCGGGAGCAAACTCCACCACATGGGTTTGCAGCCCCAGGTTCTTCAGGGCATTGGCGCACTCCAGACCGAGCAAGCCACCACCAACCACCGTACCCACGCGGCTGTGGGTAGCCCTGGACTTGATTGCCCCGAGATCGTCTATGGTGCGATAGGTCAGGCACCGCTTGTGGTCTGCTCCCTTGACCGGCGGCACGAAGGGATAGGAGCCGGTGGCCATGACCAGTTTGTCGTAGCTGACGCGTTGGCCACTGCGGGTCGTCACCTGCCTGGCAGCCCGATCAATGCTGACTACCGGGTCGCCGTAGCGCGCATCTACCTGCCACTCCTTGTAGGTTGCACGACTCACCAGAGCCAGCTCGCCGGGGTCACGGCCGGCAAAAACTTCAGACAGGTGGACCCGGTCATAGGCAGGCCTGGGTTCTTCACCAATCACTGTAATGCGGCAATCGGCCCCGGACTCCACCAGGGTTTTCACAAAGTGGTGACCGACCATGCCGTTGCCGATAACGACGATCTGTTTGCTGCTCATGGGACTGCTCCAGAATGTGTTGGGTGAGGCCAGGCGCCGGCGCTCCCCTATCAGGCCGCCGCACACCGCGGCGGCAAGGCTTCACACAGCTCCTTGCCGAACATCAGGACCGAGCGCATGGCTGAAATATCGGTGCCTGACCGAATCAATTCGTCGTACCAGTTACCGCCGCGTTTATCGCCGACCAGCACTGCCCCGACCAATCGTTGGTCGCGGATGACCAGGCGGCGATAGACACCGGCCGCGGCGTCTTCCAGTACCAGGTTTTCCTCACCGGCGGCGCCCTCAATCGCACCGGCCGCAAAAATGTCGACGCCGGACACCTTGAGCTGGGTGGGATAAGCACGGGCGCTGAACCCCGATCCGTCCATGGCGAGGAGCTCGCGAGCCAGCACTTCGGCCTGTGTTCGGATGGGCGCCACCAGGCCGAAACAATGCGCCTGGAACTGGCTGCACTCACCGAGGGCGTAGACGTCCCGCGCACTGGTGCGCAGGCAGGCATCGACGACGATTCCCCGCTCGCATTGCAGACCGGCCTCCCTGGCCAGGGCGATCGAGGGGGTAATGCCGGTGGCAAAGACCAGCCGCTGGGTCGCAATGCGCCGACCGCTTTGCAAGCGCACGGCATCGAGGGTATTGCCGGTTACCAGCAGTTCGGCAATCCCGTCATCCAGCACGAATCGCATGCCCCGGCGCTCAAGGGCATCCTGCAAATACTCGCTGCCGCGCCGATCGAGCTGCCGATTCATAATATGATCCCGCCGGTGGACAACGGTCACGTCGCAGCCAAGTCGGACCAGGCCGTGGGCGGCTTCGAGACCGAGCAAGCCGGCGCCCACCACCAGGGCGTGCCTGCCGCTGGCGGCGAAGTCCTGCAGCGAGCGGGCATCGGCAAGACTGCGAAATGCGCCGACATTGCTGGCCTGCATCCCGGGGAGTATCGGCAGAGCCGCCGCGGCGCCGGTGGCAAATACCAGCCGGTCATAGTGCAACTGCCGGCCATCCTCCGTGCCCAGGCAGCGCCGGACCGGATCTACCGACACAATCCGGCAGGAAGTCAGGAACTCGGGTCGATGGGTGGACCCGGCGGTTAGCATCTCAAGATCCTGTTCGGCACTCTCCCCCGCCAGCAGTTGCGACAGCAAAACCCGGTTGTAGCAGACTTCAGGTTCATCGCCGACAACGGTAATGGCGAAGTCGTGGCGCTGACGCGCCAACTGCTGCAACAGGTAGGCACAGGCCATGCCGGCGCCGATAATAATGAGTCGTTCTGCCATGAAGAAGCTCCGGCTGACGGTATCAGGCCGCCTCGATACGATTGGGACGCATCGGCTCGACAGCTTTCGGGATCGAACTGCCCTGATCCGCAGCGCCCATCGGGGGGGTGCCTGCCGCGGGCGCATCACCACTCGGCGCGCTGGCGGCCTGGGCCCCGGGCTCTGCGCGACGGTGCTTGGCGTAGAGGAACTGTAAAACCTGCTGGCGGAGATGAACGAATGCCGGGTCTTCAGCCAGTTCAAGCCGGTCCCGGGGCCGCTCCAGTTCCACGGGCAATACCTCGCCGATGGTTGCCGCAGGTCCGTTGGTCATCATGACGATGCGATCGGATAGCAGCACGGCCTCATCGACATCGTGGGTAATCATAACCACGGTAGAGCGGAGGTCGGCATGGATACGCATAAGGGAATCCTGGAGCTGGGCACGGGTCAGGGCGTCGAGGGCGCCGAAGGGTTCGTCCATCAACAACACCTTGGGCTGCATCGCCAGTGCCCGGGCAATGCCCACACGTTGTTTCATACCACCGGAGATTTCTCCCGGAAGCTTCTTCATCGCCTGTTCCATGTTCACCAGCCGCAGGTTATGTTCAACCCATTCCCGGCGCTCGGCCCTGGAGCGGGTTTTGCGAAACACCTGGTCCACCGCGAGGGCGACATTGTCGTAGACCGACAGCCAGGGCATCAGCGAGTGGTTCTGAAAAACCACCGCCCTCTCGGGGCCGGGTTCGGTGACTTCTTTACCTTCAAGAATTGCCCCACCCTCGGTGGCAAGGTGCAGGCCGGCGATGATGTTAAGCACCGTGGACTTGCCGCAGCCGGAGTGGCCGATCAGGGTCACGAATTCGCCCTCGCCAATTTTCAGGTTGACATCGCGCAGGGCGCGAAAGCTTTTTCCGTTGGTGCGAAACTCAATGCCGACACCGCTCAACTCAAGATACTGGTTGTTCATCATCGTCTGTTTCCTCAACGCAGGGTTGCCTGTTTGTCCCAACTTACTTTTTTCTGCAGGGTGAGCATGAGTTTGTCCAGCATGAAGCCGATGAGGCCGATAGTGAGTACCGCCACCATGATTCGGCCCATGGAATCCGAACTGCCGTTCTGGAATTCATCCCAGACAAATTTCCCCAGGCCGGGATTTTGCGCCAGCATTTCGGCCGCAATCAGCACCATCCAGCCGGTTGCCAGCGAGAGCCGAAGACCCGTGAAGATCATGGGTATGGCGGATGGCAGGACGATCTTGCGCACATAGACAGCGGGTGACAGGGCCATCACCTTGCTAACGTTGACCAGGTCCCTGTCGATGCCAGCGACCCCGACGGTGGTATTGATCAGGGTCGGCCACAGGCAGCAAAGGGCAACCGTTATGGCCGAGTTGACGAAGGACTTGTCGAACAAGGGGTCATCGGCACTGTAGGTGGCACTGACGACCATGGTGACCAGCGGTAGCCAGGCCAGGGGCGAAACCGGCTTGAGCAACTGGATAATCGGATTTACCGCGCGGTACACGTTGGCGCTGAGCCCACACACAATTCCCAGGGGAATGGCGATGAAGTTGGCCAGTAAAAAGCCGGCGGCCACCGTCAACAGGCTGGTCTGGATCTGGTCGAAGAAGGTCGCACTC
This sequence comes from uncultured Gammaproteobacteria bacterium, assembly GCA_963751595.1. Lineage (GTDB taxonomy): Bacteria > Pseudomonadota > Gammaproteobacteria > Pseudomonadales > JAHEGP01 > JAHEGP01. The sequence continues at coordinate 98,440 of CAVVVC010000009.1, read as the reverse complement.
CCGGTGTACTTGCGCCACTTGACGTTTGCGTCCGGATTGGCGGCCAGCTTTTTCTCATTGCGCAGTTGCTGGCGTTCGTAGAACCGCTCGGCCTTGTCCCGTGCCTCGGCGTGCTCCGTTACCAGGTTCCGGCCCTGCTCCCATACCTGCATCGGTCCGGGAAACTGGCCCAGAGAGGTTTCGATCCGGTTCGCGCTGAATTGCCAGAAAAGCAGGAACACCAACACGCCGATCACCGGCAACACCACGGCATGGCCAGCTTTCACCAGGCCGGACTTTACCGCGGGCAAGGCCGAAGCCGGTTTGCTTTCCAATGCCGTCTTTACCGCCAGGCTGCCTGACATATTAGTGCTTCCTCCAGACTCCGGGCTTTGCGCAGTTGACTGCGCTCCCGGGAAAAAATCAGGTTTCAGAGTGACTGGTCGCCCTTCAGGCCTATCGAGAATTTCTCGAGATAGGCGTTTGGCTTGCTACCGTCGAAGGTTACCGCGTCGATAAACTCGGTCTGTGGAGGACGAATACCGGTTTCGGTCGCGAAATCGGGGAATTCGTCAGTGCTGAACAGCTCTTCCTCGATCAGGGCCGCTGCGGCACGTTGGTAGATATCCGGACGGTAAACACGGCGGGCGACCTCAAGGTACCAGGCGTCTGGCTTGCTCTCGGAAATCTGACCCCAGCGGCGCATCTGAGTCAGGTACCACACCGCGTCGGAGTAATACGGGTAGGTGGCGAAATAGCGGAAGAAAACGTTGAAATCGGGGATTTCGCGCTGGTCTCCGCGCTCGTACTCGAAGGTGCCGGTCATGGAGTTGGCAATAACATCGTAATCGGCGCCGACATACTCGGACCGCGCCAGTAACTTGACCGCGGCGGCTCGGTTGGCGTTGTCGTTATCGTCCAGCCACCTGGCTGCGCGCAGCAGGGCTTTGACGATTCGCACCGTGGTGTTGGGGTATTGCTCGGTGAATTCGGCGGTCAGACCGAAAACTTTTTCCGGGTTGTTTTTCCAGATCTCGTAGTCGGTGATCACGGGAACCCCGATACCCTTGAATACCGCCTGCTGGTTCCATGGTTCCCCCACGCAGTAGCCATGGATGGTGCCGGCTTCCAGGGTCGCCGGCATCTGCGGCGGGGGGGTCACAGAAAGCAGCGCGTCAGCCTGGATCTGCCCGGAGGTGTCACCCTTGTGCGGCGCGTAGTAGCCGGGGTGGATGCCGCCTGCCGCCAGCCAGTAGCGTAGCTCGTAATTGTGGGTGGAAACCGGAAACACCATACCCATTTTGAAGGCCTTACCCTGCTCCCGATATCGGTCGACGACCGGTTTGAGGTAGTCGGCGCTAACAGGGCGTACGGGCTTGCCATCCTCGTGGGGAACGTTCGGCTTCATCTGCTTCCAGACCTCGTTGGAAACGGTGATACCGTTGCCATTCAGGTCCATGGAAAATGGCGTGACGATATGTGCCTTGGTGCCGTAACCGATCGTCGCGGCCAGTGGCTGGCCGGCCAACATGTGGGCGCCGTCGAGCTGGCCGTCAATCACCCCGTCCAGCAAAACCTTCCAGTTTGCCTGGGCCTCCAGGGTGACATAGAGGCCCTCGTCTTCGAAGTAACCGTTCTCATAGGCGACTGCCAGTGGCGCCATATCCGTCAACTTGATGAAGCCGAACTTGAGCTCGTCCTTTTCCGCTTCGCCGATCGGATCGCTACCGAGGGCAACGCCGCTGAGCAAGGGCTGGCAGAGCAGAGCCAACCAGGCAAACCTGACTATGAGCCTGACTCTTGCCAGGAGCCCACGCGTCCAAATACCTGAAACCATCATCTGTATCCCCGGGGAAAACACTGTCCACTAACGAAGGCGCAAATCTCGCGGCATGTGTTACCTCACAAGACACTCACGCGCTAAATCGTTACCTAAAGTAACTAACAACAGGAGGGGTGACGCAAAAGTCATGCCAAATTTGAAAAGCGCCGTTACGAAAGCGCTGTTTGCCCGGGGCCATCTGTCACCAATCTCCCGGGCTCCTGCCTTTGCTGCGTTTTACGGCCTCAGGCATCCGCAACGAAAGCGGATAGAGCCTGTAGAACCCGGGTTTTTCGACTCAGACGGGGTGCGTAAAGAGGAGGCGGGTGCGCACAATATCGGACCATACCGTTCCAGCTTGGTGCAGAACGACGGGGCAAAACCGGTGCCGGCGGCACTGCTTTGTCTTTGCCGGCATCCAGACCGCGCGACTACGGGCAGCGATAGCGGCTCTGGGGGGCATGTCCCGATGGGGGTGGGGAACTGAAACGAAAAGCGCTTTCTCTAGCGGTCCGGGGCAGAGAACGCGGCCAGTTGCCGAAGTTGTTCACGATCAGGACTGATCGATAATGCCGCCTCGCTGTAAAGCAGGGCGCGCCGGGACAGCGCCAGGGCAGGATCGTGCAGCGAACTCAGGGGTGCCAGGGATTGCAGTGCCTGCTGCAGCCGCCCCGCCACTTCGATGCTTGCCGCGCCGTCGCGGGCGATGGCTCCGAAGGCATCATCGAGCATCTCCCGAACATCCAGCGGTGGCACCTCGACCCGATCGCAGCTTGGGGACTGGAGCTCGTGCTCGCCCAGGGGTTCGCTCCATTCCGCCAACAGGCGTACCTGGGTGGTTATGACCCCGATCGCCGTGCCCGGGTCGTTAACCGCCGGGGACAGGGCCGTGCTGGCTATCTCGGACAGTACCACCAGGCCGAATCGTGGATCGTCATCGAAGGTACGCTCCTTGCCAATCAAAAATGCTTTTTCAATCGGCCCAGGGTCAAATTCGGCATCGCCTTCCTCAACCCTTCCCCTGGCGTAGGCCACGACCCGGCCAGGAATCACCAGACTACCGGGTTGCGCCACCAGCAGGACGGTAATCTGCCGCTCCGCGGCAAAGGCCTGCAATGCCTGCACATCGACGCGCTGCACGTAACCGATGGAGCGAGCATAGATCGGAGTACCGTCCGTGGGGTCGCCCCGGGGTGGCACCCCGCGCAGATTGGGCATTACCCGGCGGCGCTGGAGGGCGGCTGCGGTAGCGGCCTCGACCTTGCTCATGGTGTTGCCGCGGCGGCCCAGGCGCGCAATGCTATCGACCCAGCGCACAAAGGTAAACACCACCATGGCCAGGGTGACCAGGGTAAAGATGAAAATGGCGAAGCGCCCCGCCCTGTCGAAGTAGCCGTTGGTCAGTGCGATCAAGGCAACAATGCTGAAAATAAACGCCCCAACAAATGTCGACAGTGCATTCTGGGAAACATCGTCAGCGACGATCAGGGAGAACGAGCGCGGCGTGGTGGTATTGCCGGCGGAGGTGTAGGCCGAGAGCATCGAGCCCACCGCAAAAGTGGCTATGACCAGCATGCTGGAGGAGATGATTGACAGCAGGGTCTCTATCGAGTCGGCGCTGATATCCGGCGCCAGGGACGCCAGCCCCAGGTTGTCTGCCAACCGGGCCAGGAACACGGCAATGATCGACAGCAGGCAAACCAGCAGGGGCTTCACCCAGAGCCGTTCCCCCATGCGATTGAGCCAGAATCGAATGCGGTCAAGCATGCCGGGTTACCCTCCTGGGGATCTGCCCCCGGAAAGGGGCGCAGCCGTACCCGCGAGATAGCGGTCGGGCGCTTTGTGCATCAGGGAGCAAGGCGTTCAATCGCCCAGACCGTTGCATCACTTCGGGTATACTCGAAGCGATCGTGCAGGCGCTTTTCCCGCCCCTGCCAGAACTCCAGGCGCTGATGGCGCACGCGATAGCCACCCCAGAAAGAGGGCATCGGCACTTCGCCGGCAGCAAACTTGCGCTTGAGCTCATCGAATTTCTGCAACAGAACCTGGCGCGAGCCCAGGGGCTGACTCTGGTTCGACACCCATGCCGCCAACTGTGAATCACGCGGTCGACTGAGAAAATAACGCATGGAATCAGCGGCAGAAATTCGCTCCGCAACGCCGTCGACAATGACCTGGCGCTCCAGGGACAGCCAGGGAAATAGCAGGCTCACCCGGTTGTTTTCAGCGATATGCCTGGCCTTGGTGCTCTCCAGGTTGGTAAAGAACACAAAGCCGTCGCCGTCGAAATACTTGAGTAAGACGGTGCGCTGGCGCGGTTGCCCCTGACTGTCGACCGTTGCCAGGATCATCGCATTGGGGTCGCCCAGCTCGGCATGCCGCGCCTGCTCGAACCAGTGCGCAAACTGGGCCACCGGATCAGCCTGTAAATCGTCCCGGGAGATTCCCGACAGGCGGTACTCGCGCCGCAAATCACCAATATCCATCGCCTGGCCTCGCCGAATCAACCCTTCAACCGTGGGAGCGCATGTGGGGAAACAACAGCACATCGCGAATGGACGGCTTGTCGGTAAAAAACATCACCAGGCGGTCGATCCCGATGCCCTCCCCGGCCGTCGGCGGCATACCGTATTCCAGCGCGGCGATGTAGTCGTCATCGAAGTGCATGGCCTCATCGTCACCCGCCGCTTTTTCCTGCACCTGCTTGCGAAAACGCTCGGCCTGGTCCTCCGGATCGTTGAGCTCGGAAAAGCCGTTGGCGATTTCGCGGCCGCCGAGGAAAAATTCGAAACGGTCGGTGACGAAGGGGTTTTCGTCATTACACCGGGCCAGGGGCGATACCTCGGTCGGGTACTCGGTGATGAAGGTGGGGTCGAGGAGGCGCTCTTCCACGGTCGCCTCGAAAATTTCTATCTGGATCTTGCCCAGCCCCCAACGCGCCTTGACATCGATACCCAGGGAACGCGCCAGTTTGCTGGCGCTGTCGATGTCTGCCAGCTGCTCGGCGCGCACATCGGGGTTGAAGTGGAGGATCGAGTCGAACACCGACAATCGGGCAAAGGGCTGGTCGAAATCGTAATCCCGGCCCTGATAGCTTAGCTGGCGACTGCCGCTGACACGCTCGGCGACATAGCGCATCATGGCCTCGGTCAGGTCCATCAGTTCATGGTAATCCGCATAGGCCTGATAGAACTCGAGCATGGTGAATTCAGGGTTGTGGCGGGTGGAGACCCCCTCATTGCGAAAATTGCGGTTGATCTCGAATACCCGCTCGAAACCACCCACCACCAGCCGCTTCAGGTATAACTCGGGGGCGATCCGCAGGTACATCTCCAGGTTCAGGGCATTGTGATAGGTGACGAAAGGTCGCGCCGCTGCGCCGCCGGGAATCGCCTGCATCATTGGCGTTTCCACCTCCAGAAAATCGCGATCGGTGAGGTAGTCGCGAATGGCGTCGATCAGCACCGCACGGGACCTGAAGACGCGACGGGTTTCCTCGTTCATGATCAGGTCGACATAGCGCTGGCGATAACGCAGCTCCTGGTCGGTCAGGCCATGGTACTTGTCCGGCAGCGGGCGCAGGGATTTGGTCAACAGCTCGACGTAATCCATATAGACGTACAGGTCGCCCTTACCCGAGCGGTGCACCGGGCCGCTTGCGCCGATGATATCGCCGATGTCCCAGCTCTTGATTTGCGCCAACAGGGGCTCAGGGAGACGCTTCTTGTCGACGTAGGCCTGAATCCGACCGGTCATATCCTGCAGCACCAAAAACGGACCACGCCTGGCCATGATCCGGCCGGCGACGCTCACGCAATGATGCAGCGTCTCCAGCTCCTGTTTGTCCTTGTCACCCAGCAGGCGCTCGATATCCTCGGCATGACTGTCCCTGCGAAAGGTATTGGGAAAGGCCTGGCCCTGCTTGCGAATTGCGCCCAACTTGGCGCGGCGCTCGGCGATCAACCGGTTTTCGTTTTGGGCGTCGTCATGTTCGGTCATAAGCAGGGGCTCCGGATAGCCACTCGGGTGGCCTACAGGCCGCTCTTGAGCGCGGCTTCAATGAATAGATCGATATCGCCGTCGAGCACCACCTGGCAATTGCTGGTCTGTGCCCCGGTGCGAAGGTCCTTGATACGCTGGTCATCCAGCACGTAGGATCGAATCTGGCTTCCCCAGCCGATATCCGACTTGCTGTCCTCCAGGGCCTGCTGTTCTGCCTGGCGTTTTTGCATTTCCATTTCATATAGCTTCGACTTCAGCTGTTTCATGGCACGATCGCGGTTCTGGTGCTGCGAGCGCTCGCTTTGGCACTGCACCACGATACCCGAGGGTTCATGGGTAATCCGGACGGCGGAATCGGTTTTGTTGACGTGCTGGCCACCGGCGCCGCTGGCGCGGTAGGTATCGAAGCGCAGATCAGCGGAATTGACCTCGACTTCGAAGCTGTCATCGATTTCAGGGGAGACAAACACCGAGGCAAAGGAGGTGTGGCGGCGATTGCCGGAATCAAAGGGCGACTTGCGCACCAACCGGTGAACGCCGGTCTCGGTGCGCAGCCAACCGAAAGCGTACTCGCCCTCGAAGCGTACCGTGGCACTCTTGATGCCCGCGACGTCACCGTCTGACGCCTCGACCAACTCAGTCTTGAAGCCACGGCGCTCACCCCAGCGCAGGTACATTCGCAACAACATCTCAGCCCAGTCCTGGGCCTCGGTACCGCCGGAGCCGGCCTGGATGTCCAGATAGGCATTGCTGTTGTCGGCTTCACCGGCGAACATCCGCGTGAATTCCAGTCGTTCCAGTTCCTGCAACAGGCCGGCGACCTCCCGTTCGATCTCCGCGACCGCGTCGGGGTCGTCCTCCTCAAAGGCCATTTCCAGCAACTCGGTATTGTCGGCGGTGGCGGTGCCGAGCCTTTCGATCACCAGCACGACTTCCTCGAGGCGGGCGCGCTCGCGGCCCAACTCCTGGGCACGCTCGGGATCTTCCCATACCGATGGCTCGGAGAGCTCGCGCTCTACCTCGTCGAGGCGATCCTTCTTTTCTGCGTAGTCAAAGATACCCCCTAAGCGCCTGGACGCGCTGATCGATATCCTGCAGGCTGTTTCTGAGCGGATTGATTTCCATGATTATTCCGGCCGTGAAAAGCTGGCGATTTTAGCCCAAAGCCCCACGCTTCTCCAGATAAACCCCACCGCCGGACGCGCGCTGCCGGGGAGCCGTCGCCCCTCGGCCCGGGGTCGCACCGCGATGGCCCGGCGGTACGGCATTCGGCTCAGGCAGGATCGAGGTGGCTCACCATCAGCTGCAGGTTGACCAGGCCACGGAACTCGTTGGCATCCACACGGTAGGCAATATGCGCCCGCCGAATCGAGGGATTGGGCCAGCACTGGGTATCGACATTGAACCAGATCGCCTCCAGTACACGCTGCGGATCCTGCAGCGGTGCCACCAACAGTTTGAGATGCCGCCCGCCTACCAGCTTTTGTTGGCGAATGATGAATTCGCCGTCAAACACCGGCTCCGGAAAATGCTGGCCCCAGGGACCCCCATTGCGCAGCGTGCGGGCAAGCTCTAACCCGAGCAGTCCCGCCGGCAGCTCGCCATCGCTGAGTACCTCCCCCTGCAGGGCGACGGTGCCCAGTTCGGCGCTGACCACATTGTCGAAGGCCGCCGCGAAGCGGGCCAGGTCAGCTTCGCGCAATTCCAGGCCTGCCGCCATTGCGTGGCCACCAAACTTGCTCAGCAGCCCCGGGTGACTGGCCGCCAGCTTGTCCAGTGCATCGCGTATGTGTAGTCCCGGCACCGAGCGCGCCGAGCCCTTGATCATGCCGTCCCCGGCATCGGCAAAGGCGATCACGGGTCGATGATATTGCTCCCGTATGCGCGCGGCGAGGATACCGACGACGCCCTGGTGCCAGCCCTGGTCATACAGGCACAGCCCCACCGGCATGGTGGCGGCGCTGAGCTCGATCGAATCCAGGTAGGCCAGGGCCTCACGCTGCATCGACTGTTCGATCTCCCTGCGCTCGGTGTTGAGCCCGTCCAGTTCCAGCGCCAGACTCTGGGCTTCCTCCAGGGATGGCGCCAGCAGGCACTGGATCCCGTGGCTCATATCGTCAAGGCGACCGGCGGCATTGAGCCTGGGGGCGACAGCGAAACCCAGGTCCGCGGCCACCAGCTGGGCTGGGTTGCGGCCGGCAATACCCAGCAGCGTCATGATACCGGGCGCCGACTTCCCTGCCCTGATTCGGCGCAGACCATGGTGCACCAGGATGCGGTTGTTGTAGTCGAGGGGCACCACGTCGGCGATGGTGCCCAGTGCCACCAGGTCGAGATAATTGGCCAGATTGGGTTCTAGCAGGCCCTGTCGCGCAAACCAATGCTCATCGCGCAGGCGCCGGCGCAATGCCGTCAACAAATAAAATACGACGCCGACACCCGCCAGCGCCTTGCTCTTGAAGCCGCAGCCCGGTTGATTCGGGTTTACGATGGCAGCCGCCGCCGGCAGTACCGGGCCGGGCAAATGGTGATCGGTGATCAATACCGCCAGACCCAGGGCATTGGCGGCGGCGACACCTTCGACGCTGGAAATACCGTTATCGACGGTGATGATCAATTCGGCGCCGCGTTCGGCGGCCATGGCGGCGATGGCGGGCGTGAGACCGTACCCGGTCCGGAAGCGGTTGGGCACGAGGAAATCGAGCTCGCGGAAACCCAGCGCGCCGAGGGCGTTCAATGCCAGCGCGGTGCTGGTGGCGCCATCGACATCGAAGTCACCCACCACGAGAATCGACGACTGGCGCTGGAGCGCCTGCCACAACAACTCGACAGCCTGGCTCATCCCCTTGAGCGTGTGAGGAGCGAGCAACGCCCCCAGGGGATAGGCCAGATCTTCTTCCGGGCCGGACCCGCGGGCCTGGTACAGTTTCGTCAGTAAATCGTCAATCGCCGTCGCTTCGCCCGCTCCCTGCAGTGCCTGCTCGCGCCGGCGGATTACGGTGGTCACGAGCCCGCAGAGATGGTGTCGGCCATAAAAGACTGGACGGTTTCAAGCCTGCCATCCAGTACCTGGTAGCGCTCTTCGCGTTGGTAGAGGTCGCTCATATGATGGGGCAGCACCGGCTCCTCGGCCTGCCCGGCCTGCATCACCGCGTCCGGGAACTTGGCCGGGTGGGCGGTAGCCAGGGTCACCATGGGGGTGGAGGCATCCCGCCGGCACTGACGCGCCGCCTCGACGCCAATCGCAGAATGGGGGTCGAGGAGGTATTCATTGCTCTCGAAGACCTGGTGGATGACCTCCAGCGTGCGTTTGTCATCCACGGCGTAGCTGTCGAATACCGCCCTGGCACGCTGAAACACGGCATCCGGAACGGTAACCGGCTCCCGATTGAAGCGCTGCATCAGGTCGGCGACGGCGGCGCCGTCACGCTGGTAGAGGTCGAACAGCGCACGCTCGAAATTGCTGGAGATCATGATGTCCATGCTTGGCGACAAGCTGTGAATCAGCTCGTGCTTTTCATACTGATTCTGGCACATGAAGCGGTGCAGGATGTCGTTGCGATTGGTGGCGATGACCAGCTGATCGATCGGCAAGCCCATGTTTTTTGCCAGCCAACCGGCGTAGATGTCACCAAAGTTGCCGGTGGGCACGGAATAGGACACCGAGCGGTGGGGCGCTCCCAACGCCAGCGCCGAGGAAAAATAGTAAACGATCTGGGCCATGATGCGGGCCCAGTTGATCGAGTTCACCGCCACCAGCTGCAGGCCGTCGGGGAGGAAGGATTGATCGGCAAAGCTTTGTTTGACCAGCGCCTGGCAGTCGTCGAAATTGCCCTTGACGGCGAGGTTGTGGATATTGTCGCCGGCCACGGTGGTCATCTGCCGCCGCTGCACTTCGGATACCCGCTGGTGGGGATGGAGAATGAAGATGTCCACGTGTTTACAGCGCCGGCAGCCCTCGATGGCGGCGGATCCGGTGTCGCCGGAGGTGGCCCCCATAATGACGACGTGTTGCTGGCGACGCTCCAGCACGTAATCGAACAGCCGGCCCAGCAATTGCAGGGCGAAATCCTTGAATGCCAGGGTCGGGCCATGGAACAGTTCCAGCACCCATTCGTTGTGGCCCAGCTGCACCAGCGGCGCCACCGCCGCGTGCCGAAACTGGGCATAGCTGTCGTCGATGATGGCGCGTAGATCGGCATCGTCGATGGCATCGGCAACAAACGGCTGGATAATGCGATAGGCAAGCTGCGCGTAATCCAGGCTCGCCCAGGAGCCAATTTCAGCCGCGCTGTACCGGGGCAGGGATTCGGGTACATAGAGGCCGCCGTCACTGGCCAGACCGGTCAACAATACGTCTTCGAAACCGAGTGCGGGGGCTTGCCCGCGGGTGCTGATATATTTCACAACTGTCGTCCTGTTAGCCGTTTGTCAAAACGGGTTTTTCGAACCGATTACCCGTCCAGCGCCTCGACCCGCATCCGGGTCACGGCGCCGGTCACGCTGTCCAGCGCCTCGATACTCGCCACCGCATCCATCAACAGGCCCTCACGGGCGACGTTGGTCAGCAGGATCAGGGGCACGGTAACGGCGCCATGCTTGGGCGCTTTCTGGATCAATGCCTCGATGCTGATACCGGCGTCACTCATGATCTGGGCGATCTTCGACAGGACGCCCGGTCGGTCGACGACCTCCATGCGCAGGTAAAACGCCGTCTCCACTTCCTCTATGGGAAGGATGCGCTCCGCCGACAGGTATTCGCTGTGGAAAGCCAGGTGGGGCACATTGCTGTGGAAGGGATCCTCCAGCCCCCGGGCAACGTCGATGATATCCGCGACGATGGCCGAGGCGGTGGGTCCCCCGCCGGCACCGGCACCGTAGGAAAGAGTGGGCCCGACGGCGTCCCCTTCAACCATCACCGCATTCATGACTCCGTTGACATTGGCGAGCAAGCGCTCGGCGGGAATAAGGGTGGGATGCACCCGCAGCTCTATGCCCCCGGCGGTGCGCCGGGCGATGCCCAGGTGCTTGATGCGATATCCCAGCTCCTCGGCATAGGTGACATCGCGCAGGTCTATAGCACCGATACCTTCGGTAAATACCTTTTCGAACTGCAGCGGGATGCCAAAGGCAATGGATGCCAGGATGACCAGTTTGTGCGCGGCATCAATACCTTCGACATCGAAGGTCGGGTCGGCCTCGGCATAGCCAAGCTGCTGGGCCTGGGCCAGCACGTCCTCGAAGCTTCGTCCATTTTCCCGCATTTCGGTGAGGATGAAATTACCGGTGCCGTTGATGATGCCGGCGAGCCATTCGATCCGGTTGGCAGCCAGGCCTTCCCTGATAGCCTTGATAATCGGAATGCCGCCGGCCACGGCGGCTTCGAAGGCGACGCTTACACCCTTCTCGGCGGCTCGACGAAAGATCTCGTTACCATGCTCCGCAATCAGCGCCTTGTTGGCGGTGACCACATGCTTGCCGTTGTCCAGCGCCCGCAGTACCAGTTGCCGCGCCACGTCGCAGCCACCGATGGTCTCTACCAGGATATCGATATCCGGATCGTCCGCGACTGCGAACACATCCCGGCTCACCGGGGTGTCACCGATATCGCAATCGGGATTGTCGCGCCGGGCGCCGACGTGGGTCACCTCGATGCTGCGCCCGGCACGGGCCCTGATCAGATCGGCGTTGTCCTGCAAAACCCGAAAACTGCCGCCACCCACCGTACCCAGGCCACAAATACCGACCCTGACTGCCTTCAACATGCACACCTCATCCACTGGGAATCGCTCTTACGGGCTGACCGTTACCACGAGCTGCAGCGCGTGCAACCCGCGACGCGAAAAAAGCGCGTATTGTCGCTGAAAAGTACCCGACGAGCCAGCGCCATCGGCCCGGCGAGTCGGGCACGGGCGCTCCGGGCGGTGGCTCAGCCGGGCTGCAAACCCATTTGCGCGGCCAGCTCGGCGGGTTCGACGTAGCCTTTCAGCAGGGTGCCGTCGTCCAGCACAATGCCGGGCGTGCCACTCAGGCCAAGCTTCCTGGCGAGGGCGAACTGGGCATCGATGGACTGATCGTCACAGAGGTTTTCTGGGATTTTACCGCCCCCCTTGAGGGTGTTCATGGCCTGCCGGGTATCCTTGGCACACAAAGCGCTGATCATCTCATCGCGGGAGCCGTCGAAAATCGGGAAGGAAAAGTAACGCACTTCGATGCCCATCTTGTTGAGGGCGGGGATGTCGGCATGGAATTTGCGGCAGTAACCGCACTTCACATCGGTAAACACCGCAATCCAGCGCTTGGCGCCCTGCTTCGGCGTAAACACGATCAACTGCTCCTTATCGAAGCCGGCGACGTCCGCGAGGCGCTGTTTTTCCCGCCGCACTTCGCTGACATTCTCCAACTGGCCGGAGCCGGTTGCAAACACGTCGCCGCTGATGAAGTAATCGGCCTCAGGGGTCACCATCAGTAGCGGGCCGTTGACAATCTGCACGTCGTAGAGCCCGGCCACCGCACTGGGGGCCACGGATTCTACCTGGAACTGCGGCATCACCGCACTGAAGCGGGCCTTGATCTGTTTTTCCACGCTGGCCAGGTCGGCCGACACGGACGTCAGCGGCAATACCATGGCCAGCAGCAGAACGATGGAACGGTAAACTGTTTTCATTGGACAACTCACATTATGGGTAAGATAAAGGGGACAGCGATGGGGGCGGTACGTTCCCGCGAATACCGACGGGCGCGCGCCGGAACTCCGCCCTCAACCCCTGGGGTGATGCCTCGCGTGCAAATCCTGCAACCGCGCCCGGGCGACGTGAGTATATATCTGCGTGGTAGAGAGATCACTATGGCCCAGCAATAATTGCACAACCCGAAGATCTGCACCGTGATTAATCAAGTGGGTGGCGAAGGCATGGCGCAGGGTATGGGGCGAGAGCGGCACCGAGATGTTGACCTGGCGGGCGTAATGCTTGATCCGGTGCCAGAAAGTCTGCCGGGTCATCATATCGCCCCGGCGCGAGGGAAACAGCGTATCGCTGCGCTTGCCCACCATCAACTCCTGGCGCGCACCGGAACAGTAGCGCAGCAGCCAGTCCCTGGCTTCCTCTCCCATGGGCACCAGGCGCTCCTTGGATCCCTTGCCCATGATCCGAACCACGCCCTGGTTGAGATTGATTTGCGACAGCTGCAGCGACACCAGTTCGGAGACTCGCAAACCACAGGCATAGAGAAGTTCCAGCATGGCTTTGTCGCGCAGGCCCAGGGAATCCTCGACATCCGGCGCCGCCAGCAGTTGCTCGACGTCGTGTTCCGACAGGGTTTTCGGCAGCGCCCGCCCCAGCCGCGGACTGTCGATTTCGAGGGTCGGGTCAGTGGCGATGCGCCCCTCCCGCAATTGCAGGCGATAGTAGCCGCGCAAACACGACAACAGTCGGGCGCAGGAACGCGCCGACCTGCCACTGTGTAGTTCATCAGCCAGGTAGTGTTCGATATTCTCCCGAGCAACAGCACCCAGGGCGATGCCACGGGGTTCCAGCCAGCGGGCAAACTTGAGCAGATCGCTGCGGTAGGAGTCCAGCGTATTGCGGGCCAGGCCGCGCTCCATCCAGACCGCGTCGATATAGCTTTCGATAGCGTCGACTGCGGTCAGCACCAGGGCAACCCGAATCGCCCCGGCTCCGGCCGCATCGGTGCCGCCAGGGCGGCCTGCCACAACAGAAAAAGGGTGGAAGACCACCCTTTCGTCGCTGCCATTGTCGCTGGCTGCCTAGTTGAGTTTTTCCTTGATCCGCGCTGCCCGGCCCGTCAGGTTGCGCAGGTAGTAAAGCTTGGCGCGACGGACGTCGCCGCGGGTTTTGACCTTGATCTGGTCGACCGCAGGGCTGTAGGTCTGGAAGGTCCGCTCTACCCCTACCCCATGGGAAATCTTGCGCACGATAAACGATGAGTTCAAACCGCGGTTGCGCTTGCCAATGACCACGCCCTCGAAGGCCTGCAGACGCTCGCGGGTGCCCTCTTTTACCTTCACCTGGACCACTACCGTATCGCCGGCGCCGAACGGCGGCACTTCCTTGCCCATCTGCTCCTTTTCAATCTGCTGAATAACCGGGTTCTTGTTGCTCATGTTGCGCTCCTGTTTCTGTGTCTATCGTTGCGTAGGGACACCATGCCCCGTCCGCTTGTAAGAAGCACTGAACCGAGAGGAAGACTATCACTTAGCCTTCATCGGCCAGCTCGCGGAGGTACTCCGCTAACAGTGCCTGTTGCTCGTCATCGTGCTCGAGCCGTTGCCATAAGTCCGGACGCCGTTGCCAGGTCCGCCCCAGGCTTTGCTTCAAACGCCAGCGGCGAATCTTCTCGTGATCGCCACTGAGCAGGACTGCCGGCACCCGGCGCCCGTCCAGTATCGCCGGGCGGGTGTAATGCGGGCAGTCCAGCAGGCCCTCGCTGAAAGAGTCCTGCTGCGCCGATAGTTCGTGCCCCAATACCCCGGGCTGCAGCCGTGCCATGGCGTCGATTAGTGCCATCGCCGCCAGCTCACCACCGCTGAGGACAAAATCCCCCAGCGATAACTCCTCGTCAATCTCGGTCGCCACCAGGCGCTCGTCAATGCCCTCGTAGCGACCACACAACAGAACCAGACCGGCAGTCTGGCGCAGGCGCTGCACGGCCATCTGGTCCATTGGCCGCCCCTGGGGCGACAGGTAGACGACGTGGCGCTGTTCCCCGGCGGCGGCCAGTGCCGCCCGCAGCGGAGCCACTTTCATCAGCATACCCGGGCCGCCGCCGTAGGGCCGATCATCCACCGTGCGGTGCTTGTCGGTGGCAAAATCGCGGGGGTTGATAAACCGCAATGCCAGTTGTCCTGCGCGGCAGGCCCGCCCGGTCACGCCATACCCGGTGACCGCCTCGAACATCTCCGGGAACAGGGTAACGATGGTTACGTCATAGCTCATTGCGCTGCGCCAGCGTTGCCGGGTGGTACAGGCGATTTAACCGAAGCTTCCGGCTCCGCTAAAAATCCGGGTCCCAATCCACCAGGATGCGTCGGTTCGGGCGGTCGATTTCGAGGATAAACTGCTCGCTGACCCAGGGGATCAGGCGCTGCCTGTCATCGATGCTGTCCGCTGAGGGTTCCACGACCATCACGTCGTTGGCGCCAGTGGCGAACAGGTGACTGACGCGGCCCAACTCCCGCCGGTTTCCGCCATTCACGCTGTCCACCGTCATCCCCTCCAGCTCACGCCAGTAGACCTCATCGTCAGCGGGTTCTGGCAGCTCTTCGGCACTGACCGCGAGCTCCCGCTGAGCGAGCAGGCCCGCCGCATTGCGATCGTCACAGCCGACGATGTGTGCAACCAGACCCTTGCCATGGCGCCGCCCCTGGTCGATGGTCACCGGCGTCCAGTCGGAATCCCGCCGCATGCGCAGGTTGCAGAACTCCAGGAGGTTGGTATCCGGCTCGGTGTAAGAGTGAATTTTCACCCAACCTTTGATGCCATACACCGCCGTGATCTTGCCGACGATGACCTGCTCAGGTGCCGAGTCGACCATCCCGGACGCGCTATCAGGCTGCTTTCGCAGCCTCTTTCACCAATTGACTGACACGCTCGGACATCTGGGCGCCGACACCAACCCAGTGCTGCACGCGCTCGCTGTCCACTCGCAGGCGAACTTCCTGACCGCGGGCCTCGGGGTTAAAGAAGCCCAGGCGCTCGATGTAACGTCCGTCACGCGACTTGCGGCTGTCAGTCACGGTAATGTGATAATAAGGACGCTTCTTGGAACCACCACGTGATAAACGAATAGTGACCATGACTTGTCTCTGTTCCTGTTTTGATCGATCGAATGGAAACCACGCCAGCCCAGCCAGCGCGTAAAGGGCGCGGATTATACGGAAAAAACACCGGCTTGGAAACTGCTATTTGGCGGCGGCAGTCGCAGCCGCCGGCCTCCCGGGCTGGCCGCTTATCGCGGTCCTCCCCCTGGCATGCCACCGGGCATACCCCCGGGGGGCATCATTCCGCCCATGCCCCGCATCATACGGGCCATGCCACCCTTTTTACCCACCTTCTTCATCATTTTCTGCATCTGCCGGTGCTGCTTCAGCAGCCGGTTCAGGTCCTGGACCTGGGTGCCGGAGCCCTGGGTAATACGGCGCTTGCGCGAGCCATTGATGATATCGGGGTTGCGCCGCTCGGCCGGGGTCATGGAGTTGATGATCGTTTCCATCTGGGCGAAGACGGTATTCTCGACATTGGCCTGCTGGGCCATCTGCGCGACGTTGCCCATGCCCGGCAGTTTTTCCAGCATGCTGGAGATGCCACCCATGTTCTTCATCTGTTGCAACTGATCGCGGAAGTCCTCGAGGTCAAAGCCCCGACCCTTTTTGAGCTTGGTCGCGAGTTTCTCGGCCTTCTTGCGGTCGAGCTTTTGCTCGGCTTCCTCGATCAGGCTGAGCACATCACCCATGCCGAGGATGCGCGAGGCAATACGGTCGGGGTAGAAGGGCTCCAGAGCATCGGTCTTTTCACCCATGCCCATGAATTTGATGGGCTTGCCGGTAATTGCCCGCACCGATAGCGCGGCACCACCCCGGGTGTCGGCGTCCGCCTTGGTGAGGATCACCCCGGTCAGTTCGAGGGCCTCGTCAAACGCCTTGGCAGTGATGGCCGCATCCTGGCCGGTCATGGCATCGACCACGAACAGGGTCTCGATGGGGTTGATCGCCCCGTGCAGTTCCCGAATCTCTGCCATCATTGCTTCGTCGATGGTCAGGCGGCCGGCCGTATCGACCAGCAGGACATCGATGAATTGCTTGCGCGCGTCATCGATCGCGGCCCTGGCGATATCCACCGGCTTCTGGTCCGCCGAGGAGGGGAAAAAACGAACCCCCACTTCGTTGGCCAGGGTTTCGAGTTGTTTGATTGCAGCCGGGCGGTAGACGTCGGCACTCACCACGGAAACGGATTTTTTCTGGTTCTGCTTGAGGTAGCGAGCAAGCTTGCCGACGCTGGTGGTCTTACCGGCGCCCTGCAGACCTGCCATCAGAATCACCGCCGGGGGCTTGGTGCTGAGGTTGAGGGCGTCATTGGCCTCTCCCATCATGCCCTGCAGCTCGTCCTGAACGATCTTGACGAACTGCTGGCCCGGGTTGAGGCTCTCCGACACCTCCATACCCAGTGCCTTGCCCCGCACTTTCTCGACGAAGTCCTTGACCACGGGCAAGGCAACGTCGGCCTCCAGCAGGGCCATGCGAACCTGGCGCAGGGTATCCTGGACATTTTCCTCGGTCAGACGGGCCTGGCCTGCCACCGTTTTCAGCGATTTGGAAAGTCGATCCTGTAAACTGTCGAACATGGTGCAACCTCTATAAAACGTCTGCCGGCGTGCTGTCGCCGGTCCTGCCGCCACTTGACTGGGGACGAAGGCATTGCCGGTAAGGCGCGCGCATTGCTGCGCGCCCCGCCGGGGATCGGCGCGCAGTATAAACCATCCTGCCCACCATCGGCCACGCTGTCGACACAAACACGATGCCGGGACTTCCATGGCCCCCCGCTGTTATGCCACACTTAAGCCGTAGGATTGCCCTGAATCACGATGCGGACTCAATGACCACTTTTCTGGCCCTCGCTGCTGCTTTGCTCTATTTCGCTTGCGCTGGCCCCATGGCCCTGCGCGCCCTGCGCGGCGAGTCCTATCAGCCGGTGGCCCCTGCCATGACCGCGGCCGCGCTGGTTGCGATAATCTGCCATGCGGTGGTCTGCTACCGGCTGCTGTTTCTCCCCGGCGGGCTCAACCTCTCGTTTTTTGCCGTCGCCACCACCATCGCCTGGTTCATCTCATTGATTGCGCTACTGGGAAGCCTGCGAGCGCCCATCGACAAGCTCTTGATTCCGGTGTACGGGCTGGCCGGGCTGACCCTGCTGGGGGCACTGGCGTTGCCAGGGGACAGCGAAACCAGCAACCGCATCGGCCCGGGGGTTGCCAGCCACATTTTGCTCTCTATATTGGCCTACGCGGTGATGACACTCGCAGCGTTTCAGGCCGTCACTCTGGGTGTGCTGAACCATGAACTGAAAGCCCGCCACATCCGCGGCATACTCGACGCGTTGCCCCCGCTGCAAACCATGGAAACCCTGCTGTTTGAAATTCTCTGGGTGGGCATGGTGCTGTTGACGCTTTCGATTGTCAGCGGCATGGTTTTCCTCGATGATTTTTTTGTCCAGTCACTGGCCCACAAGACCTTCTTCGCGGTGGTGGCCTGGATGATATTTGCAATGCTGCTATGGGGGCGCCACCAGCTCGGCTGGCGTGGCACAACGGCCATTCGCTGGACCCTGGGAGGCTTTGCCGTGCTGATGCTGGCCTATTTCGGCAGCAAATTCGTACTGGAACTGGTGCTACAGCGCTGAGCAAGTGTTGCTTCAGGGACTGTTTAACTGCAACATGCTCGGTTTAAATTGCCAGGACACTCTGCTTGAACGATACACCTCTGGAAATACTGTTTTCCGCGCTGGCCATCCTCATCGTCGTGTCCGCCTTCTTTTCAAGCTCAGAGACCGCCATGATGGCGCTCAATCGCTATCGCCTGCGGCATGCGGCGAATACCGGTAATCGCGGCGCCAAAAGGGCCAGTGAAATGCTTGAGCGGCCCGACAAACTGTTGGGCTTGATTCTGATCGGCAACAACCTCGTCAACAACGCAGCCGCTGCCCTGGCCGGCATCATCGCCTACAACCTCTACGGCGATGCCGCGGTTGCGGTGGCAACCCTGCTGCTGACCCTGGTGATGCTGATCTTTGCCGAAGTGACGCCCAAGACGATTGCCGCCTATCGCCCCGAGCGAATCGCATTCCCTGCTACGGTAATACTGAAACCGCTGATGTGGGTGCTGTATCCGGCAGTCTGGTTGATCAACACGCTGTCGGGAATACTGGTGCGGCTCTTCGGCATCAACCCCAAGGACGCCCGGGAAGACGCGCTCAGCGCGGACGAACTGCGAACCCTGATGGGAACGACCAGCCACCGGATACCGGACAAGAACCAGGGCATGCTAATCAATATCCTGGATCTCGACACAGTGACCATCGACGACATCATGGTACCACGCAACGAGGTTTTCGGGCTCGATCTCAACGACTCGGACCAGGTGATCGCGCGCAAAATACTTACCAGCAATTACACCCGGCTGCCGGTGTATCGTGACGACATCAACAATATTATCGGCATGCTGCACCTGCGCAATGCCCCAAGATTGTTCAGCAAGGGGCCCTTCGACCGCGCGCAGCTGGAACAACTGCTCCACGAGCCCTACTTCATTCCCGAGCTCACAGCGCTGCATGTGCAATTGCACAATTTCCAGAAAAACAAGCATCGCATCGGCGTGGTGGTCGACGAATACGGCGCGGTTATGGGCATCATTACTCTGGAGGATATCCTGGAGGAAATTGTCGGCGACTTCACCTCGGACATCGCCGATAATGTCGAGGACATCGAGGTTCAGGACGATGGCACCTACCTGATCGATGGGGCCGCTACCGTGCGCGAGATCAACAAGGCGCTGGGCTGGGAGCTGCCCACCGAAGGACCACGAACCCTCAACGGCCTGTTACTGGAGGTGCTGGAGGCCATTCCCGAAAATTCGGTTGGCGTCGTGGTGGGGGACTATCGCTTCGAGATTTCCGAGCTGGGGGAAAACCGGATAGAAAAGGTGCTCGCCTACCAGCCTTGAGCCGAGCCGCACCACTCTCACCGTATCCCCTAATGATCAATGCGTTTGGAGGTCGCCCCGGCGGTGACCCGCGTTCAGACTGACGCGGGCCATCGAAACCGGGGATAACGGGCTGCGCAAATACCCTTAAATCGGATCGAAGCTGTACTTCTGCCCGCTGATCGTGGCTTCGTACATCAGCCCGCCCTTGCCCAGGACGAAGACCAGCAGACCGTTGCTGTAACCGGCGTCGGCCTGTTTACCACCCTGGCCAGCGCTGGCAGACGCCCCGGCGGATGCACCGCCTCCAGTACCCGTCTGGGCCTGGGCGCTGGCGGTAACGGCCACCGCGCCGGCGGTCGCACCAAATTCGAAGTTGCCACTGGTGAAGTCGTCGTAGGCTCTCTTGTCTTCGAAGAAGATGACCTGGCTGTAAGCCTGCCCACCGGCTTGCAAACCAAAGGAGATATCGGTAACCGATGTATGGCCCGTCACCTTGCCACCCCGGTAAACCTGGCCTTTACCGTAGGCGCCGCCAATACCCAGGCCGCCCTTGCCGATAGTCGGGAACACGGCATAGCCATAAGCCGTGTTAAAAAACGGATTGACCGCCTCAATCTGTTTGAAATTGTTGACAGTTTTGGAGTAGTCCTCCACTTTTTCAGTGTCCGCCCACGAAAGATTGGCCAGCATCATGCAGACCAAACCGTACATCCATAACTTACCGATTTTCATACTGATCCCCTCGGGAAATATCAGAGAAAAAAGAAGCGGTCTTTGCGACCCCTCACCCGCCCACGCTGGAACAGGGAGCCGAAACTGTACCACAATATGGCCTCCAATCACTTACATTTTGCACTGCAATACGTGGCCACCTGACGCTGTAGCGGTCAGCGAAGCGGCATACTGGCAGGGGAGCAATGGACCTAGAAAATTCCGCCGCATTCAATGCGACGACGCTGAGCCTGTTGAATCACCGCTTGCTTGCCGGGGTTGTCGAGGCAGGACCACTCGCCAATTTCCCTCGCTGTGCGATAACAGCCCTGGCAGATATCATTTTCATCCAGCACGCAGATATCGATACACGGTGACGCCACCGGCTGGCTGTTGTCAGTTGGCATCGTCTTGTACCTGCAGGTGCTCGGAAAATGTCTTGCCATTGGCAATGTAATGATCGGCATTGTGCTGCAACAGTAACTGCTCCTCAGCCGACAGTATTCGCTTGACCCTGGCCGGGCTGCCGATCACCATCGCGCCGTCCGGGACTTCCATATTGGCCGGCACCAGGGCGTTGGCGCCCACCAGGCAACCCTTACCAATTTTCGCCCCATCGAGTACCACCGAGTTGATACCGATAAGGCTGCCATCGCCAATCGTGCAACCATGGATCATCGCCTTGTGCCCCACGGTCACATTGCGACCGATGGTTACCGGGAAGCCCGGATCCACGTGCAGTACCGATCCGTCCTGAATATTGGTGCCCGCACCGATACGAATGGCATCGCAATCTGCTCGAATCACCACGTTGAACCAGATTGTGACGTTTTCCTCCAGGGTGACCGAGCCGATGACACTGGCGTTGGGCGCGATATAGTGGCCGCTGCCGTGCAAGGTTACCCGGCGGTCCTCAAGTTGGTAAATCATGGTTTCGCCTCCCGGCTATGGCTTCAAATGGTTTCAAGCCGCCATACATCGTAGGCCGGCTCTTCGTAGGGGTGGGCATTGCGCAACGCCTGCACCACAGCCTGCAGGTATTCATCGGCACACAGCATTTCAACCTTGTATTCGGGTTCGAGGTGAACCCGGCCCTGGGCACCGAGGAACGGTTTGCTGCCGTCCAGGGGCCTGAATTGGCCCTGGCCCGGGACTTGCCATGCACAGCAGTCATAGTTGCCCAGGCGCCCCGCGCCCGCCTCGAAGCATGCGCTCTTCACCCCCTCGAGATGGCTCGAGGGCACGTAAAAACAGAGCTTATACATCGCCACTCTCCGGCATCGATACCCCCTGCTGTTGGTAGCTCTGCCGATAAAAGGCAGCGAATTGTGCGGAGGCTATCGCATCCCGCATCTGCGCCATGAAGTGCTGGTAGAAATGCAGGTTGTGGATGGTATTCAGGTGCGCGCCAAGAATTTCATTGCATTTATCCAGGTGATGCAAATAGGCGCGACTGAAGTTGCAGCAAGTGTAACAACCACAATCTTCATCTATGGGCCCCTCCCAGCGCTTGTTGGCGGCATTGCGCAGCTTGACGACGCCCCGGCTGGTAAACAGGTAGCCATTGCGGGCATTTCGGGTGGGCATCACGCAGTCGAACATGTCCACACCCCGGGCCACGGCCTCGAGCAGATCCAGTGGCGTGCCCACCCCCATCAGGTAACGCGGTTTATCCTCTGGCAGACAGGGACCGAGGGTATCGAGAACCCGGCGCATATCGGCCTTGGGTTCCCCCACCGATAATCCACCAATGGCGTAGCCGTCGAAACCGATCTGCAGCAAACCTTGCAGCGACTGGCGTCGCAGATCGGGGTACATACCGCCCTGGATAATACCAAACAGGGCCGCGCTGCTGTCGCCGTGGGCCACCTTACTCCGCGCCGCCCAGCGCAGCGACAGCTCCATGGATTCCTGTGCCTGCTCCAGCGTGGCCGGATAGGGGGTACACTCATCGAAAATCATCACGATGTCAGCGCCAAGGCGATGCTGCACATCCATGGACTCTTCCGGCCCCAGAAACACAGCGCTGCCATCCACCGGCGATTTGAACGCGACGCCCTGCTCGGTAATCTTGCGCATGGCGCCCAGGCTCCAAACCTGGAACCCGCCGGAGTCGGTGAGGATAGGGCCTTTCCACCCCATGAAGTCGTGCAAATCGCCCAGTTGCTGGATGATGTCAGTGCCCGGCCGCAGCATCAGGTGGAAGGTGTTGCCGAGAATGATCTGTGCCCCGGTATCGACCAGGTCCCTGGGCGTCATCGCCTTGACCGTTCCGTAGGTCCCCACCGGCATGAACGCGGGGGTTTGCACCTCTCCCCGGGGAAACCGCAAACAGGCCCTGCGGGCGCTGCCATCCGTGGCATTGAGCTCAAACTCCATGCGACAGCTCCTCATGGGCCGGCCTGCTCCTTTTCCCGCAACAGGGGCGGGAGACTTCCCTCGATCCACATGGCGTCGCCGTAGCTGAAAAACCGATAGCGCCGGGCCACCGCTTCACGGTAGGCGGCCAGCACGTGCTGTTGCCCGGCGAACGCTGACACCAGCATCAACAGGGTCGACTCGGGCAGGTGAAAGTTGGTGATCATCGCATCGACGCAGGCGAAGCGATAACCCGGATAAATGAAGATATCGGTATCGCCCCGAAACGGCTGCAAGTGCCCCGGGGCACAGGCGGCTTCGAGGCTGCGGACACTGGTGGTGCCCACCGCGATCACCCGGCCACCCCGCTGTCGCGTGGCGCAAATCTGCGCCACCACATCCGCAGACACCTCGATCCACTCCGAGTGCATCCGGTGCTCGCGGATATCATCGACCCTGACCGGGGTAAAGGTGCCTGCCCCCACATGCAAGGTCACGAACGCACTCCGGACACCCTGGCCCGCAAGCTGGTCCAACAGCGCCTGGTCAAAGTGCAGTCCCGCCGTCGGTGCCGCCACCGCGCCAGGCTCCCGGGCATACACGGTCTGATAGCGCTGTTCATCCACGGCTTCGTCACGGCGGTCGATATAGGGCGGCAGGGGCACGTGCCCGTACTGACCCAGAACCTGGAGTACCCCGCGGTCGGCGGGAAAGGCCAGTTCATACAAGCTGCCCTGCCGACCAGTGACGGTAACCACGATGGCGCCCGTTTGCTCACCGTTTTTTTCCAGCAGGCGGATTTCCGTCCCCACCCTTGGCGCCTTGCTGGCCCTGATCTGGGCGAGCGCCATAGAGGCATCACCAAAGCGCTCCAGCAGAATCTCTACCCGGCCTCCGGTGGCTTTTTGTCCAAACAATCGCGCCGGTATCACCCGGGTATCGTTGAATACCAGCAGATCTCCCTCGCGAAGCATTTGCGGCAGGTCGCCGAACTGCCGATGCTCAACCCCGCCACTTACACCATCGAGGCACAGCAAGCGACTGCCCGAGCGCTGCGGCGCCGGATATTTCGCGATCAGGTCTTCAGGCAAATCAAAACGAAAGTCAGCGCGCTGCATGCCGCCAGGCCGGTTGGAGAAAGGCCGGCAAGGGTAGCGAAAATCGCCAGCCAAATCCAGCATCCGGCCACCCCTTTGTTGTTGCATGCGAGGGTCGGATTGCTATAATGCGCCGTCTTCGCTGCCGGCCCGCGCCGCAGCCAACAAGCCCCGCCAGAGTGGTGAAATTGGTAGACACAGGGGATTCAAAATCCCCCGCCCTTAAAAGCGTGCCGGTTCGAGTCCGGCCTCTGGTACCAAATTAAAAAGGCTCACCCTAAGGGTGGGCCTTTTTAATTTAACACCGCAGCGTCGGCGAGAGCCGGCATCCCGGTTCGACGCCCTGGGCCCCGGGCGCAGGGCGCTACGAGCCGCGCTGCAACACCGCGCGGCGAAGCCCCGAAGGGGGACCAACCGGCCCCGGGCCGGGTGGGATTAATCCGGCCTCTGGTACCAAATTAAAAAGGCTCACCCCAAGGGTGGGCCTTTTTAATTTAACACCGCAGCGTCGGCGAGAGCCGGCATCCCGGTTCGACGCCCTGGGCCCCGGGCGCAAGCCGCTACGAGCCGCGCTGCAACACCGCGCGGCGAAGCCCCGAAGGGGGACCAACCGGCCCCGGGCCGGGTGGGATTAATCCGGCCTCTGGTACCAAATTAAAAAGGCTCACCCCAAGGGTGGGCCTTTTTAATTTAACACCGCAGCGTCGGCGAGAGCCGGCATCCCGGTTCGACGCCCTGGGCCCCGGGCGCAAGCCGCTACGAGCCGCGCTGCAACACCGCGCGGCGAAGCCCCGAAGGGGGACCAACCGGCCCGCAGGCCGGGTGGGATTAATCCGGCCTCTGGTACCAAATTAAAAAGGCTCACCCCAAGGGTGGGCCTTTTTAATTTAACACCGCAGCGTCGGCGAGAGCCGGCATCCCGGTTCGACGCCCTGGGCCCCGGGCGCAGGGCGCTACGAGCCACGCTGCAACACCGCGTGGCGAAGCCCCGAAGGGGGACCAACCGGCCCGCAGGCCGGGTGGGATTAATCCGGCCTCTGGTACCCAATTAAAAAGGCTCACCCCAAGGGTGGGCCTTTTTAATTTAACACCGCAGCGTCGGCGAGAGCCGGCATCCCGGTTCGGCGCCCTGGGCCCCGGGCGCTACGAGCCGCGCTGCAACACCGCGTGGCGAAGCCACTGCTCCCCCGAGGGCTACGAGCCCGCTGCAAATCCTAGCGATTGTTGACAGGACAGGTATTCAAGCCCAGCAGTTTATACGCCGGGCAAAACCCGAAAATGCCAGTCAGCAGTGGCACCAGGCCTACCAGGCCCCACAGGGTCTGGGGTCCCACCACGACAAGGCTGAGCAACCCGAGACCCACGATCACCCGAATAATACGATCCACATTGCCTTCGTTTTTCATCTTATACACACTCCTTTGGAAGCACGGAACAGAACCCAGATTCTGCCACCAACCCAGGCTTCGCACCAGCACTCCGGTCCGCCCACCAAATGTTGGCAGCCCGAGCACACATTCCAGTTTTCGAACCTTGTTACCGCCATACAACGCGCTGGTGCGATCGTCGCGCTTGACCCAAAGCCCCCAGGCCGGGATAGATTGTCAACAAGGGTCGGCTCATGGGGCTCCAAAGCTGAAAATCCTGCCTATACTATGGCCATGGGAGTGACATAGAGACACAAAGAATGCGATCGACTGCACAGTTTTTACTGTGGTTCATCTGTTGGGGTATCACCCACTCTGCGCTAGGCCAGACCTTCGACCAGCCACCAGTCAGCCACCAGGACAGCCTCGTTCTGTCCTGGAGCGCACCCCTGGAAAGGGAAAACGGGGCATTGTTGAGCCCAAGCGACCTCACAGGCTACCAGATCTACTATACCGTCGAGGAAACCGGTGAAAGCATCATGATCGAGGTCGAGGGTACCGGCACGAACCAGTACGAATTTCACGACCTGGCCCCCGGCACCTACTTTTTCGCGATAACTGCAGTAGATGCCAAGGGCAAAATCAGCGAATTGTCGGACATGGTTACGGTACAGGTGGAATAAGCGCTCCCCCGCCCCGTGGCACCGTTACTTGAACAGTTTACCCACGGTGTTCATCAGGCCACCCACCCCGCCGAAGGTGTCGAGCAGCGAGCCGCCGCTGCTGGCCTTGTCCACCACCGCAGGCAACGACTGGGACAGTCCGTTGAGAGCGGTATCCGGGTCGATATTCAGTTTGGAAGCAAACTGCGACACCTGATCGGAACCCAACACGTTTTTGACGTCATCCGGAGATATGGGCGCATTGGCACCATCGCCCAGCCAGGAATTGACGATCGATTGCAGTCCGCCCTGTTGGCTCATGCTGGCGACGATCTTACCCAGGTCGAGATTGCCGCCCTGGCCCCCCAGCAAGCCCGACAACGCGGACTGTATTTGATTGGTATCGAGATTCTTGTTGGCCGTAACGTTGGCGAACAACTCCGCCGCCATTTTCATAATATCCATATTGCCACCTCGTCAGCTTTTAATAGGGAGGGTCACTGCCATCCCGAGAGCCACCATTAAAACAGAGCATCCGGCTTCAAAAAAGCGAAAATTGCCTGCCTCCGTGGCCTTGCACACGGAAGTTGGAGTCTCCAGATGGCGCTTGCTATCATCCCCTGCCCTGCGCCAATGACCTGATCCAGCTCCTATGACCAATGCCCATTGCATACCCTTTCGCAAGTCAGACATCATCGCCATGTGCCTGCAGGACAGTGATTTCGACCCCGAGCATAAAGAGGCGTTCAGCGATTGCTGCAAACTGTTACAGAGCATCATTCACGTTGAGTTCCACCGTCGCCTGGAGCGTCTGAAAGACCGATACGCGCCGGTTAACCCGGGGGCGAGTGCCATTCTCCGGCACCGCTGGAACCCGTTCTTCCGCCATGGCGGCCGTGTTGCCTGAGGCCGCGCCCGCCACCGACCACTATTTTTCAACCACCTGGGAAACCGCCCATGCCCGGCAAAAAAAGTCATCTTAAGCTTCTTCTGTTGCAGATCCGCGACGAGCCCCGGGTGCGCCGGGAAGAGCACGCCAGTTTCTGTGATTACAGTGGTCTGGAGCCACGGCAACTGGATATCCACAACACCTTCGACGCGCCCCACTTCGGCCCCGAAATACTGGAAGGGTACGATGCCCTCATCGTGGGCGGCGCGAGCGAGGCCAGCGTGCTGGAGCCGGACAATTATCCCTTCGTGGGTGCGAGCATCGCCCTCATGCGGCACTGTATCGAGGTCGACTTCCCGGTGTTTGCATCCTGCTTTGGCTTCCAGTTGGCGGTCCTGGCCCTGGGGGGCACTATCATCCGGGATCAGCGCGGTTTCGAAATGGGAACCGTGGCGATCAGCCTCGATTCCGCCGCAGCGACTGATCCCATTTTCTGCGACGTCCCGGATGGCTTCGCCGCCGTCTCGGTTCATCGGGAGCGCTCGGTGGAGTGCCCCCCCAATGCAACGCAGCTCGCTTTCACCCAGCCCTGCTGTCATGCCTTCAAGGTCGACGACCGGCGCTTCTGGGCGTTTCAGTTTCACCCCGAAGTCGATCGCGCCCGGCTGGTGGAGCGCCTGACGATATTCAAGCAGCACTACACCGACGGCGACGATCACCTCGAGCAGGTGCTGGCCAGGGCCGAGGAAACGCCTTTTTCCAACGCGCTGGTGAAAAAATTTGTGGACCGGGTTCTGCTGGGTTACGCGCCTGGCCAAGAGCCCGACTAGGGCGGCGGCACCAGCGGCCCGAGGGACCAACGCCGGGATCGCATCGGAATGGTGTGCGCCACAATCTGGCCCTTCCAGCGCCTCCGCCATTTCCATCCAGGACCCTTGCTCCATGGGCAGAAGAACGGACCTGCGCGTATACTTGGTATGACCTGATCACAAATGCACAGCCTCAACCCCGGAGAACCGACCTTGCGAACTGCCAGGCTGAAGACACTGGTACTAGTACTCGGGACAGGCCTGTTCCTGGCCGCCTGTGCGGTGAGAGTGGGCTATGAGTTCCTCGATGTGGCCCTGATGTGGTCACTGGACGACTACATCGATTTTGAAAGCGAGCAACGGGCCGATGCCAAGCGCGTAGTCAAGGAGTTTCACCAGTGGCACCGGATCAACGCCCTGCCCGAATATGCCGTGCGCCTGGATGCCCTGGCCGACGATCTGGAAGGACCGGTAACGCTGGAAACCATGCGCCGCTATTCCGAGTTCAGTTTTGAGGCCTGGCAAGAGCTGATGCACGCCCTGGCGCTACCCTCGGCAAAAATCCTCGCCGACCTGACCCCCGCGCAGATCGACGGAATTATCGAGATCATGGTGGAAAAGGAGGTGGACGATCGCAACGACCTCAAAAACGAGCCCCTATCGAAGATCTACCACGAGCGCTACGAATTCATGACCAAGGCTGCCAAGCGACTGGCAGGGAAATTGAACGACGAGCAACGCACCATGATAAGACGGTGGGCGACTTCCCTGAAAGATAACCGCCAGCTTTCCATCGAAAGCCGGGAGGCCTGGCGCAAGCGCTTTTACGCTATCGTTTCCGCCGATATGTCGGTGTCGGCCATGGCCAGGGAGCTTTCCCGGCTCTACGCCGAGCCCTACCTGTTCTGGAACGCCAAGTACCAGCAAGGCATGGACTACAACCAGGAGCGCTCCCTGCAGCTCGCCACCGAGCTAGCCAACTCCATGAGCCCCAAACAGCGGGACCATGCGATTCGGCGGCTGCGGGGATTTGCTGCTGATTTCAGGGCGCTGAGTCGGGAATAGGGATTCGTTTCGGCCGCCAAGCCACCCTGACAACCCGCCGACCATGTGCCGAGCCCGGTCTAACGTTTGGCCAGCTTGCAGCCCGGGTCCCAGCCGCCTGTTGCAGCATCCCGGGATGCCGCGTTCTCCAACTGCCGCAGGACACGGGATCGATGCTCCAGCGGCTGTGCCGCCAGCTCACTGGCCGCGCGGTAAAAATTGGGCCAATCACAGCCCTGGCGCCGATAAAGGGTTTCAAATGCGGCCAGCCAATCGTTGTAACTGGCGATGCCCAGCAGGCGTGCGTTGTTAAGGGGGCCCCGCATCCAGCGATCGTAGCTATTGTCGCCGTTGTGCCGGCGACGCAGCTCGGGATACTCCCGCACCATGGCGTCGAAAACGGCCTGCTTCTGCGCCAGCTTTTCAGCGTCACTGGCGTCGGACTGGTAGATCTGCTGCAGCATCCCGCGCTGCCGGGCCAGCCAGGCGACGAACACACCGACCCAGCGCTTGTGAGCCGCCCAGGCCTGGCTTTCATCGCTGCGCCCGGTGTCACTTAGCCACTGGGCCACCGCCAGCGTCTCCACCGCGGAGGCGAAGCTTTCGTTGAAACTGGTATCGTCCTTCACATAGACGACCTGGTGGGCAAGCTCGTGGAACAGCAGGCCCGCCAGGCGCACCTCGTGGTAATTGAGCACAGAGCTGTAAAGCGGATCATCGAACCAACCCAGGGTCGAGTAAGCGGCAACCGGACCCAGGTACACGTCGTAGTTCTCGCGCGCAAGGCGTTCGGCGAACGCTTGCGCCTGCTCACGCTTGAAATAGCCACGGTAGCGCACACAGCCGGCAACCGGAAAACACCACTGCAACGGGTCCAGCGATAACGCCCCGGCCGCCATTACATTCCAGCTGACATAATCGCTGTCCAGCTGAATCAAATGGCGATAGTTGTTCCCCACCGGCAAGGCCAGTTCTGCCTCGGCGTAGCGACGAATGGCCAGTACCTGTTGCAGGCGGGTGCGTTGCTGCTCATCCAGCGCCGGATCCTGCAAAACTGTCTCGATCGGTTGTCGGCGACCGAGCAGCGCGAGGTGGCCGCTACTGGCCTGCCAGTAATAGCCAATCGACTCGCAGCCGCCCAGGCACAGTAGCGCCAGCGCCCCGAGGACCAGCGGAAGCAGGATATTTGATCGGGGCTGTTTTACAATAGACGACATCGAACACCAACGCTGGCCAGGGAGGTTCTCATGACGGAGTTACGTCGCATCTCAATCGAAAAGGCGCAGGCCCTGATTGGGGAGCAAAACCCGGTTATCGTCGACGTGCGCGACCCCCAGTCCTACCGCATGTCGCGCATTCAGGGTGCGGTCCACCTCAGCAACGACAACATCGGGTCGTTTCTGCAGGAAACCGATCGTCAGCGGCCGGTGCTGGTGTATTGCTACCACGGCAACAGTAGCATCAGCGCCGGCCAGTTCCTTGCCGAGCAGGGTTTTGCCGAGGTGATGAGCATGGACGGTGGCTTCGAATCCTGGCGCGCCCAATACCCCGTCGAATAACCCCGGCGTGGCAGCCCAGCTAGCGGGCAACGCATTCCATGCAGTGCAGGTAAACCCCGCGGGGGTCGTTGAGCAGTGGCACTGAGACAGGTTTCTGCAGCCCCGTCACGCCGGCGAAATCACCCAGCAGCCTGCCCACCACCGCCTCGGCAAAAGCGCCCGCACTGGCGTCGATGAAGCGCCGCCAGACACCGGCGTCGAGCCAGTCGTCTGCGCTTACCCAGACGCTCTCATAATCCGTCAGTTCGGCCAGCTTTGCCGCTGCGGCTACCGCATCCTGCAGTCCACCGAGCTCGTCGACCAGGCCGATGGCTAGGGCGTTTTCACCACTCCACACCTGGCCCTGGGCTACCGCATCCACCGCTTCCGGAGTCATTCCCCGCGCCTCCGAGACCAGCTCGATAAACTGCCGGTAGCCGTGCTCGATGGTCGACTGCAGGGCATTGTTGCCGATCTCACTGAGGGGGCGATCGACCCTGAAAGCGTCGGTCATGCGGGTGGTGCCGACACCATCGGAGTGTATGCCCCATTCCTCAAGGGTGCGATTGATGGTGGGGAAGACCCCAAAAATGCCGATAGATCCGGTTATCGTGGTGGGCTGTGCCCAGATCTCCGCCGCCCCGGTAGCGATCCAGTAACCGCCGGAGGCCGCGGTGCTGCCCATTGAAGCCACCACGGGCTTGCCGGCCTGCTGGGTCAGCATCACCTGCTCCCGGATCACCTCGGAGGCGAACGCACTGCCACCGGGGCTGTTGATGCGCAGCACCACCGCCTTGACCGCATCATCCTCCCGGGCCTTGCGCAGCAGCGCCGCAATACTGTCGCCCGCCGCTGTGCCCGGAGGCTGACGGCCGTCGACAATCATGCCCTCTGCAGCCACGATGCCCACCACATCGGTACCGGTGGCAGCCGCCAGGGCGAGGGATTCAGCGGACGGCTCCAGGTATTCGTAAAAATGAACCAGGGATTCCTCGGGCTCAGCCCTGCCGGTCAGCTCCGCCACCCGCCCGAGCATCGCCTCGCGTCCCATGATGTTGTCGACCAGACCGCGATCGAGGGCTGCCCGCGCCGCATCGCCCTGTGCCGCTTCCAGTACTTCATCGTAGTTGTTGGCATAGGCGTCGATACTGTCCGCATCGAGATCGCGATTCAGGGCAACGCTACTGGTGTAGTTAGCCCAGACCGAACTCAGCCAGCGCGCGTTGTTCTGCTTCGCCGCGGGGGACATATCGTTGCGCATAAACGGTTCCACCGCCGACTTGAAGGTACCGACCCTAAACACGTGCACGTCGACATTGAGCCGATCAAGCAGGTCCTTGAAGTAATTGGGGAAGACACCGAAGCCCTTGATGCTCACTTCGCCCATCGGGTGGAGGTTGATTTCATCTGCATAGGTTGCCAGCAAATAGCGGTTCTGGTCGTAATTGTCGGCCATCGCAACCACTTTCTTGCCCTCGGACCTGAAGGCCTGCAGGGCAGCTCCCAACTCCCGGGCGCTGCTGATGTCGATGGCCAGCAGCTCGTCCAGATCCAGCGCGATCCCGATCATCCGGGGGTCCTTGGCGGCTTGCTGGACAACCTCTATCAAGTCGTGCAGCGGGGTCTCGCTGAGCGCCACTTCCGGGTTAATCATTCTTGCCAGCGGGTCAACGAAGCTGCGCTGGTCCACTACCGTTCCCGTGGGTGCCAGCAGTAACATCGACTTGTTTTTGACGGTTTCCGACTCTTGGCCGAAGAGGAGAAAAAGCGCGAAAAACAGTACCAGCAGGAACAGCACGTTGGCTATGCCAATTCGCAGGGCACGAATAAACCGCCAGAACCCTCGCCAGCCGCGCCGCAGCGGCCCCACCTCTTGATCGCTCATGTTTTGCCTACTTCTCCGGTTGCAGACGCCTGCCACTTGTAAGCCATGCCGGTCCAGCGGATAAAACCGATACAACCGCAAAACAGTCCGACAAGCAGTGCCAGTGCCAGCCAATGATAATTGGAGGCGAAGGGCGAGAACAGCCCCTCGACGGTGAGCACGAAGTAGAGCAGCAGCAGGAACGACAGCCAGGCATAGGTTCGCTGATTACGACGCAGGATCCCCGGCAGGAACAGCAACAGGGGCAGGGTATGCACCGCCAACATGGTAAAGTTGGGCTCTCGCCCCCCCATGGGTGCGATCACCGTCTTGAAGACGAAGGACAGCAGCAGGCCGAAATAGCAGGCCATGGAAAACCAGGCCGCCCATTGGATCCGTCGTTCGAAGGGGCTATCCATGCTTATCGGCTCCCGAGTTTGTGTGCCAGTTTGGCAATCCGTTTACCCTGCGCCATACACAATTCGGCCTCCAGAGCATCCAGCGCCCGATCATTGCTGACCCCGGCGTGGTGACTGGCACCATAGGGTGTTCCGCCGCTGGCGGTCTGGACCAGACCACGCTCACCGTAGGACAGGCCGGCCCACACCATGCCGTGGTGCAACAAAGGTAGCGCCATGCTCAGCAGGGTCGTCTCCTGGCCGCCATGGAGGCTGGAGGTGGAGGTAAATACGGCGGCGGGCTTGTCGATCAGCGCTCCGCTCATCCACAGCGGCGAGGTACTGTCGAGGAAGTATTTCAGCTCAGCCGCCATGTTGCCGAATCGTGTCGGGCTTCCCATCACCAGCCCCGCGCAACCGGCCAGATCCTCCTGGGAACAATACAGCGGGCCGTGCTCGGGGATGTCGTCGCCGGGTTCCTCCCAGCCATTGCGAACATCGGCCACGGTGCGCAGCATGGCGCGCATACCCTGCACCTGTTCCACACCCTGGGCTATTTTCCGGGCCATGGCTTCGGTAGCCCCATGCCGGCTGTAGTACAAAACCAGTACGTAGGGCTCAGGCATCGATCAGGTCCAGAACATTTTCGGGGGGGCGCCCCAACACCGCGCGGTCACCCCGCACCACGATGGGTCGCTCGATGAGCTTGGGGGTCCGCACCATGGCCGCCACCAGCGCGTCGTCGTCCAGTTCGGGATCGGCCAGCTCCTGCTCTCGATAAGCGCTTTCACCGCGGCGCAGCAGTTCCCGGGCGCCGATGCCCAGTTTTGCCAGTAGATCCTGCAGTTCACCGGCGTCGGGTACCTGCTGCAGATAAAGCCGGATCTCGGGTTCGATGCCCTTTTCCCGCAGCAACTGCAAGGTTTGGCGTGACTTGGAACATCGGGGATTGTGGTAGATGATGAACTCGCTCATGGGCAGGCCTTCGTTAACTCCTCTGTTATACTCGGCGGTAGTGATTTTTGATCAATGTGCCGCGTCCTGACCATGCCGGTTACGCGCAGCCACGCGGCGTATCATACCCGAAAGCACCCGCTATGGGCGCCCACCGGAACAGACCCGACCGCACGAGGACTGAATGATGATGGACAAGCTGCAGGAGTGGTTCCACTTTCTGGCGTTTACCTATCGCAATTATGTCGACGATGGTTGCCAGGCCCGGGCCGGCTCGCTGACCTATCTGACCCTGTTTGCGGTCGTGCCCCTGCTGACCGTGGTCTACGTAATGTTGTCGCTGGTACCGGCGTTCAGTGCCGTGGGTGTGCAAGTACAGGATTGGATATTCGCCAATTTTCTCCCCGAGACCGGTGCCGATGTCAAGGCGGCCCTGGTACAGTTCTCAGGCCAGGCGCGATCCCTCACCGCAGTCGGCCTGCTGTTTCTTGCTGCGACCGCCTACTTTATGCTGCGCAACATCGAGAAGACGATGAACGGGATCTGGCACACCCGCACCGACCGCCGCGGCCTCGCCAATTTCCTGCTTTACTGGGCCCTGCTGAGCCTGGGACCGCTGCTGATCGGACTGGGCTTCGTGATCAGCACCTACCTGGTGTCACTGTCGATTTTTGCCGACGATACTGAGGGTTTGGGGATCGGTCACCGCCTGCTAGCCATTACCCCGTTCCTGCTGGAGGCCACTACCTTCACCCTGATTTTTCTTGCCGTTCCCAACGCCAAGGTTCGGGTGAAGCATGCCCTGATCGGCGGTCTGGTGACGGCGATTGCATTCGAGACCGCCAAGCAGGCCTTTGCCCTGATCGTCAAGCACAGCAGTTTCACCCTGATTTACGGCACCTTTGCCGCGGTGCCGCTGTTCCTGCTGTGGATCAACCTGAGCTGGCTGATTATTCTGGCCGGCGCCGAGCTGGTGCATGCCCTGGGGAGCTACCAGCCACAGACCGCCAAACGCTACCACCCGCTGCTCACCAGCGTTGGCCTGATGGCGCTTTTTCACGAGCGCCACCAGCGCGGGGAAACGGTCAGCGACGATGAAATCCAGGGGACACCCTGGATGCTGGGTAAGCAAAAGCTGCCGGCGCGGCAGTGGCACGAGTTACGCAATGCCATGTTGGCCAACGGCCTGATTCATACCACCGCCGAGGGCCAGTATATTCTGGGCAAAGACCTGCACAGCTTCAGCCTGTGGGATTTGGCCGCTATGATTCCCGACGGCTGGCAACCGCTCAACACCAGCGGCCTCGAGCCCCGGGCACTGGCGGCCCGCGAAGACACCCCCGCCTGGTATCGCCATACCCGCAAGCTGCTGGCTGATAGCGACACCACCCGACACCACGCCATGGACGCAAGTATTGCGACACTGGTAAACCGCCAAGATGCCAACCCGGAGGCCCCATGCGTTACCTCAGTATCCTGATGACCTTTTTCCTGCTGACCGCCTGCGAACCGGGCCAGCAGGCGACGCCCAAGGGGGCGGCGTCCGAGCGCTGGCTGGTAATCAACTACTGGGCGGAATGGTGCGCACCCTGTCGCGAGGAAATCCCCGAGCTCAACCGCCTGGCCACCGAGCTTGGTGACCGGGTTGCAGTACAGGGTGTCAATTATGACGGCCTGACCGGAGCGGCCCACGACGCCTCTGCCAAGGTGATGGGCATCGAATTTCCCAGCAGCGGCGATGACCCGGGGCAGCAACTGAAGCTGGAGCGGCCGAAGGTGCTGCCGACCACTTACCTCATTGCCCCCGGTGGCCAACTTGCCCACACCCTGATCGGCCCCCAGACCTACGAGGCGTTACTCGCCCTGATCGACGGAAAACCGCAGGTCAAGCCGTGACCCGGGTCTGCATGCACGGCTTTGTCTCGGGCCGGGTACAGGGCGTGTGGTATCGCGGATTCGTCAAGCAACAGGCCCTGGCCCACCACCTGACCGGCTGGGCGAAGAACCTTGCGGATGGCCGGGTCGAGGTACTGCTGTGTGGCGAACGGGCAGCGGTGGAAGCGGTGGTGGCAAGCCTGAGCACTGGCTCTCCCCTGTCCCGGGTCGACTCGGTCTCCATGGAAGTCTGCCGGGATTTCCCCGAGGCGACCGGATTCGAGACCGGATAAGCAGCGCTTCGGGCACCTCAGGCGGCCGCCGTCAATCCAGCCACTCGATCATGACGTCACCCGCCTCCGCGCCCCGTCGAGCCAGGGCCTCGGCCCGTTCGCCGAACTGCTCCTCGACGCGCTCGCGACGGATCTTCATGGTCGGCGTCAGCACCCCGTTCTCGATGGTCCAGGGCTCGGTCGATACCACCACGGCGCCGAGACGGGCGTGTTTTTCCACCGCCTCGTTGACCGCCCTGGCCCGATCGAGCAGTGCGTTGGTCACCGCTTCCCGGGATTGCTGTTGGCCACTGGCACCCACCACACAGACCATCACCGTGCGGGAGTACCCCCGTCCCAGCAGGCAAATCTGCTCGGTAAAGGGGTTTTCCGCAAAGATATTCTCCAGTGAGGTCGGAGCCACGAATTTTCCGGAAATGGTCTTGAAGTAGTCCTTGACCCGCCCGGTGAGGTAATAAAAGCCGTCTTCGTCCACCCGCGCCTTGTCGCCGGTATGGACCCAACCATCGACAAAGGTCTCCGCCGTTTTCTCCGGCATCTTGTAATACCCCGGCGAACAGCCGTCGGCCTTGATCAGCAGCTCACCCTGCTCGCTGATTCTCACTTCGACACCGGGCAGCGCCTTGCCGATGGAGCCGACCCTGCGCGCGTCGGCGCTGGACACGATCGGTCCCATGCACTCGGTCTGTCCGAAGCCCTCCATCAAGCGGATACCAAACCGGTCGTACCATTGAATCAGTGCCGGCGGTGTCGGCGCGGCGGCGGTTAACAGGTATTTCGCCTGATCCAGCCCCAGTTTCTCCTGGATCATCTTCCCCACCCCAGGGGCGTCTGCCTCCAGGGCAGCATCGACAGCCTCCTGCGAGCCAAACTGGGCGATGATCCCCTGCTGCAACTGCTCCCAGACCCTCGGCGGACCAAACATCACGTCGGGGCGACAGCGGGGCAAGTCGCGCATCAGGGTCGTGAGGTTTTCGTTGAAGTACACTTCACCGCAGTTGACCAGGGAGTTGACCTCGACAATCTGGCGCTCGGCAATGTGCGACAGCGGCAGGTAGGAAAAGAATCGCCCGCCCTCAGCCACAGCAAATGCTGCGGCGAAGCGGTTCACGGGTATGATATTGGAAGTGTGGGTTTGCATCACACCCTTGGGCACACCGGTGGTGCCGGAGGTGAAAACCAGCGACACCAGGTCGTCCGCCTGACACCGGTAGCCCGGCGATTTTCCCCGGTTGGGGCCGACGATATCCTCCCAGCGCAGGTGTTCCTCTTCGATTTCCACCCCCGGCAGGCAGACCAACTGGATTCCCGTGGGCAGCACCTGCCGCACCTGCTCCCAGTTTTCAGTCTCGCCGACAAACAACAGCTTCATCTCGGTAAACGACATCACGTACTCGGCAACCTCGCCGATGAGGGTGGTAAACATCGGCACCACGACATTGCCCGCGGCAATGCTACCCAGGTCGGCGAAATACCAGTGGGCGCGGTTTTTTGACAGCAGGCCCACGCAGTGACCATTGCCGTTGAAGTAGCTTTCTTCCCAGGCCGCCAGGGCATTGATTTCGGTATAGGCCTGGTGCCAGGTCCAGGTGCGGTCGTCGCCACCGCTCAGCTCGCGCAGCCAAACCTTGTCCGGGCATTGAGCGTTCCACTGGTCCAGGTATTCGGTAAGGGTTGCCAGCATATTCAGTCTCCACAGCGCTTGTTATTGAACGGGCCCGCAGCTGGGCGGGCCCCAAATATAACCGGATCAGAGGCAAAAATCAGCGCCATTGGGCGTTGATCGGAGAACGGTGGGCCGCCCGGGAACAAATTACCGATGCGGGGGGCCGGGCCGGCTTTCGCGGGGTTCTGCTGCGACAACCTTGCGGACAAAGGGAATGGTAATGCGCCGCTGCAGGCTCAGGGACTGACTGTCGAGCAACTGCAACAGATCCATCAGGCGCAACAGGTCGCGACTATAATGGCGCAGCACAAAGCTCGCCACCTCGGGGGTAATCACCAGGCCACGCCGGTCACCGCGGGCGATGAGGATGCGGGCCTTGTCCTCGTCGTCGGGCGCGGCCAGGGTCAGGGCCAGCCCCTGTTGCAGCCGCGACGCCAGGTCGGGCATTGCGAACAGCCTGGACGGTATTTGCGAGGCGCTGACCAACAGCCCTCCCCCGGCTTCGGCCTTG
This sequence comes from uncultured Gammaproteobacteria bacterium, assembly GCA_963751595.1. Classification (GTDB taxonomy): domain Bacteria; phylum Pseudomonadota; class Gammaproteobacteria; order Pseudomonadales; family JAHEGP01; genus JAHEGP01. The sequence goes on along the minus strand of CAVVVC010000009.1, from coordinate 60,884 downwards.
CGGTTCATCAGGTGAAAGAGGGCTTCTTCCCAGAGCCGGTTGCCGGTGAGGGCATCGATATCATCCAGGCACACCAGCGGCTGGAATTCCAGTGCACTGAGCACCTCGGCGGGGGGGTAATCGACCAGCTCCGCCATGGGCAGGTAAATGGCATCGCTTTGCTCATGGCATACCGCCTGCAACAGGTGGCTGCGGCCGCTTGCCCGGGGTCCCGCAAGGTAGATGACGCGGTCGGCGCCGGAAAAGCGCCGCAGAGTCTGCAGTGCCTGGGCATTGCCCGCGAGCGCCTGGAAGTTGCCAAAGGTCGCGTCGTCCCGCAGGGTTACCGACAGCGGTAATTGTTGCATCAGCGGCTGACGCTAGCGAGAAGCCAGGCGATAGTAGAGGCGCTCGGGCTTGGCCTCAGGCGCCGGATAGCCTGGTAAAGGCGTCGAACCGGGTTCGATGCCCGGTGGTGCCGACAGCGCTTCGTAGGCTGGCGGCGGCGCCTCGGATTCGACCAGTATGCCCTTGAGTTCGATGGCCTGCTGCAGCTTGCCGGCACTGCCGCTGGCTGTGAGGCTAAAGTCCACCGCGCCGTCTTCAACCCCGGCCACGTCGACGGCATCGACCATCGCCAGACTGTTGAGCATCAGAACCACATCGGCATAATCCGAAAAATCATCGATCCCCGTTACGTTCAAAAACAGCGGCTCGCCGGCGGTGGATCCGGTTACCGCCGCGAAGGCGTAGGTCGCTGAAAGGGTCTCGGCCAGTTCGTCCACCGCGCTGCCAAGGCAGGCCTCGAGGCTGTTGCCTGACGATGACCAGCGCTGGTCATCCTGGTCCAGGGTCATCGACCAGCGGGCGTCACAGCGACCGCCATCAAGCTGCAGATTGCCGTCGAGCAGCAGCTCCTGGCTAACGGCACCATTGCAATCCGCCCGGCTCGCAGGCAGTTGCAGCGGTACGCCGCGACGTTTTGCCTCGGCCAGCAGGACCGGGGCCGAGCGTGAGTTTGCAGTGATCACCTGGCCGCCGGAGCCCTGCACCTCGACGCAGGCCAATACCGCAGGCCGGTTACTTGACCAGACCGGTTGCTGCGCCTGCTTGAGAATCTCGATAACCGGCTGTGGTTGGAATTCCATGTCCAGCCTGAACGCGGGCTCGCTCTGATCAGCGCTGGTCTGGTAACTGAATTGCCGGAGGTAGGCGTCGGCCTGATTCATCGCGGCCCGCACCTCACCGTTCTTCAGCACCTGCTCGGTGCCCGCAACCCGCACCAGCACCTTGCCCAGGGCTTGCTGGGCTGCCGCCTTGCGCTGGGACGCGCCTTGGTCCTTCACCGTGGCCGACTCCTGAAACATGCCACGCACCTCGACCCCAAAACCCAGCGGGCTGAAGAGCCCCAGCAAAATCAGCAGAGCGACTTTTTTGCCGCAACTCACCATGTCTATCAAGAATTTACCCCGCTACTAACCGCTACCGGTTAAAACTGCAATGATTCAAGGCCGCCAGACTCTGTCACCGATACCGCCTGCCCCATTTGACCAAGGCGCGCTATTCTAGCAAGCGCGATCAATTTCAAACAGCCAACGCCGGCAATTTATGGTCTGGCGGCTCCCCAACTGGTAGAATCCCCTCCCCGTTTTATCAAGCCGATGACCCATCACCATGAGCGACGAGCAAACCCCTCCCAGCCTGAGCTACAAAGACGCCGGTGTCGATATCGATGCCGGTAATGCCCTGGTCGAGCGCATCAAGCATGTTGCCCGGCGCACCGCCCGGCCGGAGGTACAAAGCGGCCTTGGCGGCTTCGGCGCGCTGTGCGCTATCCCCGCCGGTTATCGGGAGCCGTTGCTGGTATCGGCCACCGACGGCGTCGGCACCAAGTTGCGGCTGGCCATGAACCTGGGTCAACACGACACCGTGGGTATCGACCTGGTTGCCATGTGCGTCAACGATCTGGTGGTGTGTGGTGCCGAGCCCCTGTTCTTTCTCGACTACTACGCCACCGGCAAGCTCGATGTCGACACCGCCGCCAGCGTCGTCGAGGGTATCGGCAAAGGCTGTGAACTGGCCGGTTGCGCCCTGATCGGCGGCGAGACCGCAGAAATGCCCGGCATGTACAGCGGCGGCGACTACGACCTGGCCGGCTTCTGCGTCGGGGTGGTGGAAAAGTCCGAAGTCATCGACGGCAGCAGGGTTCAGGCCGGGGACATCCTGCTGGGACTGGCATCCAGCGGCCCCCACTCCAACGGCTTTTCCCTGATTCGCAAAATTCTCGAACGCAGCGATGCGGACCTCAACCAGGCCATGGGCGACGAAACCCTGGCCGGCGCGCTGCTCGCCCCCACCCGAATCTACGTCAAACCGCTACTCGCTTTGCAGCGCTCGGTGACGGTCAAGGCCCTGGCCCACATTACCGGCGGCGGACTGCAGGAGAACATACCCCGGGTCTTGCCCGCAGACTGTAACGCGCATGTCGACGTCAACAGCTGGCAACGCCCTGCGGTATTCGACTGGCTCGCGAGCCAGGGCAATGTCGAAGCCTACGAAATGCATCGCACCTTCAATTGCGGTATCGGCATGGTGCTGTGCGTGGCGGCCGACCAGGCGGATGCCGCCATCGCGCAATTGCAGGCTTCCGGAGAAGCCGTCTATCGCATCGGCGAAGTCGGCGTTCGCGGCGCTGGCCAGGATGCGGTCATCCTGAAGGGCCTGTAAGCGATGCCCGCCGGAGATAACAGCGTCCAACGCTGCCGCGCGGTGGTGGTTTTTTCGGGCACGGGCTCGAACCTGCAGGCTCTGCTTGACGCCGCGGCCGAGGCTGACAGCCACTACCGGGTCGTGGCTGCGATCACCAACAGGGAAGAAGCCCAAGGTCTCGAAAGGGCCCGCCGCGCGGGTATCGACCGGGCGGTGATCGACCATCGCCACTACCCCAGTCGGGACGCCTTTGATGCCGTGCTGGCCGATTGCATCGATGGTTTCGGTGCAGAGCTGGTCATTCTGGCGGGCTTTATGCGGATTCTCGGCGACCCGTTCGTTGCCCGTTTCCGCGGCCGGCTGATCAATATTCATCCCTCTCTGCTGCCGCTGTACCCCGGTCTGAATACCCATCAACGGGCATTGGAGGCGGGTGATGCCGAGGCCGGTTGCAGCGTCCATTTCGTCACCGAGCAACTCGACGGCGGGCCCACCATCCTGCAGGCGCGCGTCCCCATCGAGGCCGGTGATACCGCCGCCAGCCTCGCCGCCCGGGTACTGGTGCAGGAACACCGCATCTTCCCTCTGGTGGCGAACTGGTTCGGCGAGGGAAGACTGACCCTGAACCGCGAGGGCGCCCTGCTGGACGGGAAACGGCTGCCGCCGGAGGGGGCGCACCTGTAGGGTGTGAAGCGGAAAAGCTTCGCTACGCCGGGCACTCAAATGGCGGGCTATTTTCTGTAAAACACAACACCGCTGCGGAAAACGGCTGGCCCGCTGCTGCCCGGTCAGGACACGCCGTGAACCCGTCCATGGGGGCTCGGCTGCAGCATCCCTGCTGCAGACGGTCCTGACCGGGCAGCAGCGCGCCTATTCCTGCAACCAGCCACTAATGTTTTAGCGAGGCATGATCCAACCCTCGACCTACCCTTACACCAGCTTTTGCAGCTCACCGGACTCCAGCAGTGCCTGCACATCCTTGTTACCGCCAACCAGTTGCCCTTTTACAAATACCATGGGAAACGTGGGCCAGCCGCTCCACATCTTCAAAACCAAGCGCCGCTGCCACTCTTTGGTGTAACTGCCGTATTCCAGATACTTGAAGGACACCCCCGCCGCGTCGAGCTGCTTGCGCACTTTCCTGCAGTAGGGATTTTGCGCCATACCCACGACCACCACGGCGTTATCGGCGATAGCGGCGATCACTTCCTTCAGGGTATCGGTATCAGTGCCACCGATGCGGTCTCGGATCGCAGGGTGAATCGAGTTTTCGTCGAGCAGCTGGCGGGTCATTATGCTGGTGTCTCCATGGGAAAAGGTTGGGTTTGTCAGCCCTTACGCTTCGCGGGTCTGCTTGGCTTGCTTACGCTCTTTTTGGTCTTTGTTTTTTTCGTATTTTCGGCACGTGTTTTCGCTTTTTTTCCTTTCTTTTTTGAGGATTTTTTGATGGCTTTACCCAATTTCAAAACCCGTTCCAGTTCCTCAAAGCGAGCCTCGATGCGCCGGGCCAGCAGGGCAATGCCCGGCATGGCATCCTTGTCGGCCAGCAGCCCAAAATCAATGGTGTTGCCCAGGGTCACCACGGTGACGTTGAGATTGGCACCGGGCAGCAGCGTCGATACCGGATAACAACCCAGCATCCTGGCGCCGTTGAGATACAGGGCTTTGGCACCCGGACCTGGCACGTTGGATACCAACACATTGTAGGAGGGGGTAATCGTGCGTTCGAGCCCGGTGAGCTCAAGGAACTCACCGAGGCCCGCCAGCACCAGGGCGAAGTCCATCAGGCCCTCCTTGGACATACGCCGGGCTTCTTCCTTGCTGGCGGTAGCGGATTCGATGATCTGACCCAGGCGCTGTGCGGCACCGGCGCCGGGCTGACCCAGGCGCACCAGCATACTCGCCACCTTGGTACTGGCGGAGTCATCATCCTGCTCGCGAATAGAGATGGGGCAGAGCGCGACCAGTGGTGACTGGGGCGCGTCGCCATGCTCCACCAGGTAATCCCCCAGGGCGGCATCGACCAGCGCTAACACCACATCGTTGAGCTTGCCGCCGGCAGTCGCAGCGAGGGCTCTGGCGCGGTCCAGCGGCACCGAACACATTGCCACTTCCCGGCTCGAGTGCCGGATCGATTCATTCATTCGGGTACGCGGCGCACCAAAGGGAAGCTGGGCCTGGTTCTCGTGGAGTTTGAGTATCTGCAGGCCCATTTTGACGAAACCGCCGTAGATTTCCTGCACCGCCTTTGCCTGGGCGAGCGCCTGCTTACCGCCGCGGTTCAGTGCCGCGAGGGCACCCTGGGGGGCGCGACCGCCTCTGCCGGCGTGGTGGGATTCGTGGGACCAGATTGGCAGCACCGTGCTATCGGCTGCGCCGGACGCTAACGACGCGCCCAGCCGCTGGATCGCGGACACACCGTCGATGCAGGCGTGGTGAATTTTAGTGTAAATGGCAAAGCGACCACCACTCAGGCCCTCGATAACCTGACAAAACCACACCGGCCGATCACGCTCAAGGGGGCCTGCATGGAGCCGGGCCACCGTTTCCTGCAGTTGCTCGTCGTTTCCCGGTGCCGGCAGTGCCGAATGGCGAACATGAAACGCCATATCCTGATCCGCCACCGGCTCCCAATAGGGCATGCCCGTGCGGGGGAAGTGTGGCCGGTAATTAAAAGGCGGCGCCACGGGTGCCGCGCGGAAGGCTGCAACCAGGTCCCGCAGATAGCGCTTGGGCGCCCGTCCGGGGAGCTTGAAGATCTGCACCGCCCCCACATGCTTGGGGCTGGCCGGGGTTTCCATCAGGAAGAACATCAGGTCCAGGGGGGGTATTCTTGATACGGCCATGGGTGCTCTCCCCTTGCTAACTCTCTGCGACAAACTTGTGAGCACGATTATGACCGAAACCCCGGCGCTGATGCCAGAACCGGAGTCGAGCAACCTTGTAACGCGCACAGTCTATGACGCATCGAGCCGCCCTGGTGCATGCACCAAACTACAACCGGGTCGCTCCATCAAACACGGTGACCGGCATTTGCATGGCATCGACACCTGCTACGCAACCGACATTGACCCGGTAATTCCCGGGCGCGCGAATCGTCTCGTGGAAGGTATAGATACCACAGTGCTTGCAGAAGTGATGCCGGGCGACGCCGGTGCCGAAGGTATAGGTCGCCAGCGCGTCATCCCGCACGGTTATTGCTATTGCTTCAGGGGCGATGGTGTAAGCCGTCATCAGCGCACCCTTGCGGATACAAATCGAGCAATTGCAGCGCAGGCCCCCGTCGATTTGCGGGCCGGTGAATTCGAACTGAATGGCGCCGCAGTGGCAGCTTCCCTGATAATCCATTTTTTACCCTTCTATGGTCATTACCCGATAGCTGTCCCAGCGCACCGCCACCGTCAGCAGGGCCGTGCCGCCAACACCTCAAGCCTTTGGCAAGGTCACCCCCAACTGCCCCTGGTACTTGCCGCCGCGATCCTTGTAGCTGACTTCGCAGCTTTCATCCGACTCGAAAAACAGCATCTGGGCAACGCCCTCGTGGGCGTAGATTTTGGCGGGCAGGTTGGTGGTGTTGGAAAACTCCAGGGTCACATGGCCCTCCCACTCGGGCTCCAGCGGGGTGACGTTGACAATGATGCCGCAGCGGGCATAGGTCGACTTGCCAAGACAGATGGTGAGTACGTTGCGGGGGATGCGGAAAAACTCCACCGTGCGCGCCAGTGCGAAGGAGTTAGGCGGGATGACGCAGTAATCGCCGGAGACGTCGACAAAACTTTTTTCGTCGAAGTTTTTCGGGTCGACCACGGTGGGGTGGATGTTGGTAAACACCTTGAAGTCAGCGGCACAGCGCACATCGTAGCCGTAGCTGGAGGTACCGTAGGAGATGATCTTGCCCTGCTCCGTGGTCCGCACCTGGCCTTCCTGGTAGGGCTCTATCATACCCTGCTCGGTCGCCATGCGACGTATCCACTTGTCTGACTTGATGCTCATGGCTGGTGTATTCCCTGCTGAAAAAAGCGGCCATGATAGCGGCTGGCCGGCGGGGATGCTACCAGCGTTGCCTTGCCTGCAGGCGCTAGTCGTCAACCATCTGGATGGTGGGTACATCCGCCCCGGTATCGCCGGCACGCTGCCACAGCGCGGCGCCGATACGGCGCGCCATATCCCGGTAGATGGCACTGGTTTCGGAGTCCGGTTCAGCAGCCACGGTGGGCTTGCCGTTGTCGGCCTGCTCGCGGATCGCTTTTGACAGCGGCAGCGACCCCAGCATCTCGACGCCGTAGTCCCGGGCCAGTCGATCGCCACCCCCCTCGCCGAAGACAAAATCCCTGTGGCCACAGTTACTGCAGCTGTGCCATGCCATGTTCTCGATCACACCCAGCACCGGCACCTCGACCTTGCGGAACATCTCGACACCCTTGATCGCATCGAGCAGGGCAATGTCCTGGGGCGTGGTAATAATGACCGCGCCAGACACCGGCACTCGCTGGGACAGGGTCAACTGAATGTCACCGGTGCCCGGCGGTAAATCGATCACCAGGTAGTCGATGCCCTGCCACAGGGTCTGCCCCACCATCTGCTGCAGGGCGCTACTGGCCATGGGCCCGCGCCATACCATCGGGGTCTTGCTGGTGGTGAGATAACCCATGGACATGGTCTGCAGGCCGTGGGCTTCGATGGGCAGTAAATGCTTGTCGCCGTGCTGCTGGGGCCGCTGCTCGTCACTCACCCCCAACATGATCTGCTGGCTGGGGCCGTAGATATCGCCGTCGAGCAAGCCGACCCTGCCGCCCTCCACCGCCAGGGCCAGCGCCAGGTTGACCGCGCAGGTCGACTTGCCGACACCCCCCTTTCCGGACGCAACCGCAATGATGTTGCGGACATCGCCAATGGCCGGCAGTGCATGCCTGGCGCAATTGTTGGGCACTTCCCAGCCCACCTCGACATTCACGCTGGTAAGCCCGGCGACACCGGACAGTTGCCCCTTCACCGCCTCTACCAGCTCAGGGACAATACCCGCTGCAGGAAAGCCGAGGCGCAGCCTGAGCTTGAGACTATCGCCCTCGAAAACCAGCGACTGCACACTGCCACTGGCCACCAGGCCCTGCGCAAGATAGGGCGTAGCAATCTGATCGAGCGCCTGTTCAATCTGTTGTCGGCGTGAATCGGCCATCGCGGGGAGCCTGCTCCAGTGAGTTTCCAGGCTCCGGACTATGCCTAAAGCCGACTAAATAAGTCAAGTATTATGACGCCGGCGGCGCCGATCCAAAGGCAGCGGCGCTGTAAAAACGGCCGCTAAAACGCTATAGTAGCGCCCTTTTTTGGCGCCTGCGGCCCGCGACTTTCCCGGAGTTTTTGTGAGTAAACAGTCCACCCGACACATCCTGGTCACCAGCGCGCTGCCCTATGCCAACGGCTCGCTGCACCTGGGGCATCTGCTGGAGGCCATCCAGACGGATATCTGGGTGCGCTTCCAGAATCAACGCGGCGATCACTGTCTGTACGTCTGCGCCGACGATGCCCACGGCACCGCGATCATGCTCAAGGCCGAGCAGGCGGGCATCAGCCCGGAACAGTTGATCCAGCAGGTGCGGGAAGAGCACCAACGGGACTACGGCGACTTCCTGGTCCATTTCGACAATTTTCACTCCACCCATTCACCGGAAAACCGCCACTATAGCGAACTAATCTACCGGCGCCTGCGGGAAAACGGTCACATCGTACAGCGGGACATCGAACAACTGTTTGACCCCGAAAAGCAGCTATTCCTGGCAGACCGCTATATCAAGGGAAGCTGCCCACGCTGCAAGACCCCGGACCAATACGGCGACAATTGTGAGGCCTGCGGGGCCACCTACAGCCCCGCTGAGTTGATCGACCCGCGCTCTGCGCTGTCCGGCGCAACCCCCGAAACCCGCACCTCGGAGCACTATTTCTTCGACCTGCCCGCTTTCAGCGGATTACTGCAGCAGTGGATTCACAGCGGCGGCCTGCAGAGCCAGGTGGCGAACAAACTCAGCGAGTGGCTGGATTCGGGCCTGCAGCAATGGGATATCTCCCGCGACGGCCCCTACTTCGGCTTCGAGATTCCCGACGCCCCGGGCAAGTATTTTTATGTCTGGCTGGACGCGCCCATCGGCTATATGGCGAGTTTCCGGCATTACTGCGACCAACACGGCATGGAGTTCGAACGCTACTGGGCCCCGGAGGCAGACACCGAACTGTATCACTTTATTGGCAAGGACATTATCAACTTCCATGGACTGTTCTGGCCGGCTATGCTCGACTCGGCGGGTTTTCGCAAGCCCACGGCGATTTATGCCCACGGTTTTCTGACCGTCAACGGCACCAAGATGTCGAAATCCCGGGGCACGTTTATCACCGCCAGGACCTACCTGGAACACAGCGACCCGGAATACCTGCGCTACTATTTTGCCGCCAAGCTGACCGCCAGCGTCGATGACATCGATCTCAATCTCGAGGATTTTGCCCAGCGGGTGAATTCCGACCTGGTGGGCAAAGTGATCAACATCGCCAGCCGCAGTGCCAAATTCATTACCAAGGGCAGCGACGGCATGCTGGCGGCGGAGCTGGCCAACGCCGAGCTTTGGCAGCGGGCGGTGGTGGCCGGGGAGGTCATTGCCGGACACTATCAGCAGCGGGAATATGCCAAGGCGATGCGCGAGATCATGGCCCTGGCCGATGCCACCAACGAGTACTTCGATGCCGAGCAGCCCTGGACCATGGCCAAACAGCCTGGCCGGGAGCGGGAGCTTATCGGGGTATGTTCCCTGTGCATCAACCTGTTCCGGGTGCTGATGATCTACCTGCAGCCGGTTCTGCCGCGCACGGCGGGCAAGGCCGCCGAGTTCCTCGATGCCAGCCTGGACTGGTCCCGGCCACCCGAACCGCTGCTGCAGCATCGGATTAATCCCTTCAAGCCGATGATGCAGCGACTCGATCCTGCCAGCCTGGAAAAAATGGTGGCAAGCCAGCGCGAGGCGATGACAGCACAAGCGCCGCCGGCCGTGGCGGAGCACCCCAGGGCGGAAAATCACGAACCCATCGCCGCCCAAATCGAATTTTCGGATTTCGCCAAACTGGACCTGCGTATAGCAAAAATCGTTGCCGCCGATGAAGTCGAGGGCGCTGACAAACTATTGCGCCTGACCCTGGATCTCGGCGGTCAGACCCGCCAGGTGCTGGCCGGGATCAAGTCGGCTTACAGCGCGCCCGAACTGGTGGGAAAACTGACCGTAATGGTCGCCAACCTGAAACCACGCAAGATGCGCTTCGGCGTGTCCGAGGGCATGGTGCTGGCCGCCGGCCCCGGCGCCAAGGAGATCTGGTTACTGAGTCCCGACAGCGGCGCGCAGCCGGGAATGCGGGTAAAATAGTGAACCCGGGTGTCCACGTGGGCAGGAGTGTTCGCTCCGATACGGGGCTGGACGCCCGGCCAATCGCCTCCACCGGCCAGACTCCCCGGCCCGCCATCCGCCCGCTGAGACTGCTGCAAAGGGTACGACTATGATCGCCGAATACAGCCTGCTATTGATCGGGGCCATCCTGGTCAACAACTTTGTCCTGGTACAGTTTTTGGGCCTGTGTCCGTTTATGGGCGTATCTAATAAGTTGGAGACTGCCATCGGCATGTCGGCCGCGACCACCTTTGTGCTGACCCTGGCGTCGATCTCGAGCTACCTGGTGTTTACCTACCTGCTGCAACCCCTGGGGCTCGACTACCTGCGCACCATCGCCTTTATTCTGGTGATTGCCGTGGTCGTGCAGTTCACCGAAATGCTGGTGCGCAAGTCCAGTCCTCTGTTGTACAAGGTGCTGGGTGTCTACCTGCCTCTGATCACTACCAACTGTGCGGTTCTGGGTGTGGCATTGCTGAATATCAACAAACAACACAGTTTTATTGAATCTGCCCTCTATGGTTTTGGTGCGGCGGCGGGGTTCTCGCTGGTGCTGGTACTGTTCTCGGCCATGCGCGAGCGCCTCAACGTCGCCGACGTTCCCGAGCCGTTTAAAGGCAGTGCCATCGGCATGATCACAGCGGGCCTGATGTCGCTGGCGTTCATGGGCTTCGCAGGGCTGGTGTAGCGATGCTGGAGATGATCGCTGCACACCCGTTCTGGGCGGCGCTGCTGGCACTGGTATCCCTGGCGTTGGTCTTCGGGGCAGTACTGGGTTTTGCCTCGGTGCGGTTCGCCACCGAGGGCAACCCGATTGCCGAGCAGATCAACGAAATACTTCCCCAGACCCAGTGCGGACAATGCGGCTACCCCGGGTGTCGCCCCTATTCCGAAGCCATCGCCCAGGGTGACGCCATCAACAAGTGCCCGCCGGGTGGCGAGGCCGTCATCAAGCAACTGGCGGACCTGCTCGACGTCGAAGCGGTACCCCTGGATGCGGAACACGGCGCCGAGAAGCCGAAGATGTATGCCTACATCCGCGAAGATGAGTGCATCGGCTGTACCAAGTGCATCCAGGCCTGTCCGGTGGATGCCATCCTCGGGGCGGCGAAACACATGCATACGGTGATCATCAGCGAGTGTACCGGCTGCGACCTCTGTGTCGAACCCTGCCCGGTAGACTGCATCGAAATGCGCCCGGTACCCACTACCCTGCAGAATTGGGGCTGGGAACTGCCGCCTGAGGGCAGCGATATCATCGCCAGCGACCGCAAGGCGGTGGCCTGATGCGACGGGTGCACGCCATACCGGGGGGCATACTCCCCGAAGAAAACAAGAGCCAATCCCTGGGCCGGGGGATTCAGCCGGTGCCACTACCCGCACAACTGGTGCTGCCCCTGGGGCAACATATCGGCGCGCCCGCCAGAACCCTGGTAAAGGTGGGTGATCGGGTACTCAAGGGTCAGATGATCGCCAGGGGAGACGGCTTCGTTTCCGCCCCGGTGCATGCCTCCAGCTCGGGCATCGTCACCGCAATCGGCCTCCGCCCGGTGCCCCATCCCTCGGGCATGACCGCGCGGTGTATCAGCATTGCCACCGACGGCCGCGACGAATGGCTACAGCACAGCGGGGTGGACGATTACGCCGCCCTCGACAGGGCGCAATTGCTGGCGCTGATTCGCGATGCCGGGATCGTCGGACTGGGGGGTGCAGGATTTCCCACGGCGGTCAAGCTGGGCACGGAGAAGCCCATCGGTACCCTGATCATCAACGGCACCGAGTGCGAACCCTACATTACCGCCGACGACACCCTGATGCAGGAGCGGGCCGACGAAATCATCGCCGGCACCCTGATCCTCGCGCATCTGATAAACCCCAGCGAAATCCTGATCGGGATCGAGGACAACAAACCCGAAGCGATCGCAGCGGTGCGTCGGGCGGCGTCCACGACCCACATCGAAGTGGTCACCTTTCCCACCCGCTACCCCTCCGGCGGCGAAAAACAGTTGATCCAGATCCTCACCGGCCAGGAGGTGCCCAGCGGCGGCCTGCCCATCGATATCGGCATGGTGATGCAGAACGTGGGCACGGCGGCGGCGGTGTACCGGGCGGTGGTGCGCGGCGAACCCCTGATCTCCCGGGTGACCACGGTAACCGGAGACGCGGTTGCCCGGCCCGGCAATTACGATGTGTTGATTGGCACGCCAATCCAGCACCTGCTGGACCATTGCGGCTTCGACACCAGCGCCGCCCAGCGTCTGGTCATGGGTGGACCGATGATGGGTTTCGCACTGGACGACCCGGCAGTGCCGATCGTCAAAATCAGCAACTGCATTCTGGCGCCCTCCGTCACCGAATTTCCGCCCCCCCAACCGGCCCAGGCCTGCATCCGCTGTGGCCTCTGCGCCGAGGTTTGCCCGGCGTCCCTGCTACCGCAGCAGCTGTTCTGGTTCGCCCGCTCCAAAGACCATGAAAAACTCGAGGAGCACAACCTGTTTGACTGTATCGAGTGCGGCTGCTGCTCCTATGTCTGCCCCAGCAATATTCCCCTGGTACAATATTATCGCGCCTCCAAGGCCCAGATCACCAGGCAGCGGCAGGTAGCCGAGCGCGCCGAAATCGCCAGACAGCGCTTCGAGACGCGCCAACTGCGGCTGGAGCAGGAACAGGCCGAGAAGGAAGCCCGGCGCCAGGCGCGCCTGGAAAGAGCCAAAAAGGCGAAGGCCAGCGCCGACGACCCCAAAGCCGCGATCGTCAAGGCGGCAATTGCCCGCAGCAAGGCGAAGAAGCAGGCCCTGGATCCGGCCCAGGCTGCCATCGCCCGGGCCCAGGCTTCACGCAGCGGCAACGCCGCTCCGGCGAGCCCCGCCGACAAGCTTGCCAAGCTGGAACAGCGGCTTGCGAAAGCCATGGCGAAGTGCGAGCAGGCCCGGGCCGAAGGTCACCCGCAGCTGGCGGCATTCGAAGCCTCTGTGACCAGTCTGCAGCAGAAGGTCGATGCTGCAAAGCAGGATATGCCCGTGCGACCGACAGCGGCGGCAGCGGTGAAGCCGGCAGCGCCGAACCCGGCCCAGGCGGCGATCGAGCGGGCAATGGCCAGGCGAGCCGGAAAAGCACCCGGGGATACACCAGAAGAAAAACTCGCCAAATTGGAACGGCGGCTGGCCGCCGCGCGGGACAAACTCGCCAAGGCCGAGGCACAAGGGTCCGAACACGTGGCGGCCTTCGCCAGCTCTGTGGCCACCCTGGAGCAAAAAGTTAACGCCGCCCAGCGTCAAACCACCGACTAGTTTCCAGCGAGGACAGCCGCCAACATGCCATTCATTCGCGTCACATCGCCCCACGTGCACCAGGTGCAGGACACCGCCAGTGTTATGCGCCTGGTGTTGCTGGCGACCCTGCCCGGGGTGGCGGCGCTGACCTGGTTTTTCGGCTTCGGCACCCTGGTCAATATCGTCTGGGCAGGGATTGTGGCGCTGGCCTGCGAGGCAGCCATTCTCAAGTTACGCGGACGCCCGGTGTCGTTCTACCTGAAGGATTACAGCGCGCTGGTCACCGCCACCCTGCTGGCCATCTCGCTACCCCCATACGCACCCTGGTGGCTGGTGCTGACTGGCTCGGCGATCGCCATCGTCATCGCCAAACAGCTCTACGGTGGCCTCGGTTACAACCCGTTCAACCCAGCCATGGTAGCCTACGTGGTGCTGCTGATTTCCTTGCCGGTGCAAATGACATCCTGGGGCGCCCCCGCCGGCACCGTGGCCGACCAGGCGTCGGTACCCGGCCTGGTCGATGCCATTCGCATCAACTTCGGTATCGCCAGCGATGGCATCGATGCCTTTACCATGGCCACACCCCTCGACATTCTCAAGCAAAACGACGCGCTGATGATGAACGACCTGTGGGCCGCCAATCCGCAGTTCGGGCTTTTTGGCGGTCGCGGCTGGGAATGGGTCAATGTCGGGTTTCTGCTAGGCGGCGCGTTCCTGCTGGCACGGCGGGTATTCAGCTGGCATGCACCGCTGGCATTCCTGGGGGCACTGACCCTGATGTCAGCCCTGGGCTACGACAGCGGCAGCTCCCACTCCGGCGGCTCTCCCCTGTTCCACCTGCTGACCGGGGCCACCATGTTCGGGGCATTTTTTATCATTACCGACCCGGTGACTTCCGCGGTCAGTACCCGCGGGCGGCTGGTTTTCGGTGCCATGGCGGGCGTTCTGGTTTACATTATTCGCGTCTGGGGCAACTACCCGGACGCGGTCGCCTTTGCCGTGCTGCTGGCCAACTTTGCCGCACCGTTTATCGATTACTACACCCAGCCCCGTACCTACGGGCACCAATAGGGCACCAGTGAATGCATATTCTCGGTCTCGCCATGTCGAAAAACAGCCTGGTACTCGGCCTGTTTGCCATCGTGACCACCGCCGCGATCGCGGCGACCTACCTGGGCACCCGGGACGCCATCGCCGTGCAGGAGCGGGCGGCTCGAGCCAAGGCGCTCGTTGAAATCGTGCCCGACTCCCGCCATGACAATTCGATCCTGGATGATGTGGTACCGGTCGCCGATAGCGAGCTACTGGCCTTGCCCCAGCCTCAACAGATCCACGTTGCCCGGCAACAGGGTGAAGTCGTCGCGGTGATTATTCCCGCAGTGGCCCCCGACGGTTACAGTGGCGCACTCAAGCTGATTACCGGGGTCAATGCCGACGGCACCATTGCCGGGGTGCGGGTGGTGGCGCACAATGAGACGCCTGGCCTGGGCGACAAGGTCGACCTGAAGAAGTCGGACTGGGTGCTGGGCTTCAATGGCAAGTCACTGGGCAACCCGCCACCGGAGCGCTGGAAAGTGAAGAAGGACCGGGGTGAGTTTGACCAGTTTACCGGGGCGACCATCACTCCCCGGGCAGTCACCCGGGCGGTGTATCAGAGTTTGCAGTATTTCGCCGAGAACCGTAAAGCGCTGTTGCAACCCAAACCCCCGGCGGGTGCAACTGAAGCTGAAGAGAACAAGGGAAGCAACAATGGCTGAACCCCGTTACCGCGAGCTTTCGATCAACGGTCTGTGGAAGAACAACCCGGCGCTGGTGCAGTTATTGGGGCTCTGCCCCCTGCTGGCGGTAACCGGCTCGGTGGTCAATGCCCTGGGGCTGGGCCTGGCGACGATGATGGTGCTGCTTTGCTCCAACACCGCAGTTTCCCTGATCCGTAATTTCACCGCCGACGCCATTCGCCTCCCCGCCTTCGTGATGATTATCGCGTCGCTGGTCACCTGCATCGAGTTACTGATGCGCGCCTATACCTACGAGCTTTACGAGATCCTGGGCATTTTTATCCCCCTGATCATCACCAATTGCGCCATTCTCGGACGGGCCGATGGCTTTGCCAGCAGAAACAAGGTGCTGCCGTCGATGTACGACGGTTTTGTCATGGGGCTGGGGTTTGCCTGTGTGCTGGTGGTGCTCGGGGCCGTGCGGGAAATCGTGGGTGCCGGCACCCTGTTTGCCGATATGGACCTGTTGCTGGGGCCGGCAGCGGCGCAGTGGCAGATTACTGTATTCGATAATTATCCCGGCTTTTTGCTGGCGGTGCTGCCACCCGGCGCCTTTATCTTTACCGGCCTGTTGATCGCGCTGAAGAATATGATCGACACCAGCATGGCACGACGCCAGCTCGCCAGGCAGGCCCCGAAGGTCGCGGGTGGCAAACGGGTGCGGGTAACCGGCTAGGGAAGCTCGCGCCGGGATTTGTGGCCGGCGACGTTAAACGCCGGACCCTGGACGTCAGCGCTGCAACGGGTACTCCGGCAGCGTCGCATTCCGGGCCTGCTGGTAATAGGGCATCATCTGGGGCGCCAGCGCCTTCAGGGTCTGCTGGCGGTTTTCCGGAGCGGGGTGGGTACTCAGGAACTGGGGAGGGCCCTCCCCACCCACAGCCCCCATTTTTTGCCACAGGGTGGCCGCTGCGTCAGGATTGTAGCCCGCTTTCGCCGCCAGCTCGATTCCCATGCGATCAGCCTCGGTTTCCGCTGTCCGGCTGTTGGGCAATTTCAGGGCGAGGGTAGCCGCCGCGGCCGCACCCGCCATGGTGATACCCGGCCGGTCCGACATGATACCCGCCACCAGGACCCCCGCGGAGGTAGCCATCGCCACCGACATTTGCTCGGCAGTATGGTTTGCCAGCGCGTGGGAAATCTCATGCCCCATCACCTGGGCCAGCTCGTCGTCAGTGGGCTCGATCTGCTGCAGCAACCCGGTATACACCGCCATGCGTCCGCCGGCCATACACCAGGCGTTCACCATTTTGGGGTCGTCGATCACCTCGACACTCCACTCCCAGTTCGCCGTATCCGGGCGCATCTTCACTGCCTGCGCCACCAGCCGGCTGGTGATCCGGTCGACCCGGGCGACTTCATTCGGGTTGGTGTTGAGCTTGCCCTTGGCGTTGAGCTCGTTCATTTGGGTCAGGTAGGCTTGCCGGGAAGCGGAAATAGCCTGCTCCTCGGAGACCAGCATCAATTGCCGGCGCCCCGTTGGGCTGGTGGCGCAGGACACCAGAAATGCGATGCTGACGATCAGGGTTAACAGCTTGAGTTTCATGGGTTACCTTCGTGGTCTGATGATTGTGTTAACGCTACCGGGGCGGGACGGCGCTGCGCCATGCCCTGGCCCGGCTTTGATCAAATGAGCCCGGCGGGGTTCCGGGCGTCGTTTTCACATCGAGTTCAGCCGCCGCGCAGCTCCAACCCGGCCAGCATGGCATCCACCGCCGCGTCGTCCATGCCCTGGTTTTCGGGGTCGCAAGTATAGCTGACCAGCAGCACTTTCTGGCCACCCTGTAATAACCAGTCTCGACAGGCATCCTCGTGGTCGACATAGCTGAAGTACTGCCCCTGCCACTGGCCACACTTGACCGCTTTGGCGGGTACCCCCTCGGGAATCAACTGCTGGGCCAGCATCTGCAAATCGTCGCCGGTCAGCTCGCCGTCATCCCACTCCAGCACCGATACTTCGAGGCAACCCACGCCATCCGCGTCAGTGATAATGACGGTTTCCTCATCAAGCTCGGCGCTCCATTCCTCGCCGATGGGCATCGCCCACCATTGCGTTTCAACCAGTTTCACGATCACCCATCCTTATTATGTTGCAGTGAAGTGCGCATCACCAGCGCATCTACCGCGCCGCCTGCGAGGACATAATACCCCCGGCGGCGGCCAACCTGGGCAAAGCCGAACGCCTGGTATAGCGCCAGCGCCGGTGCATTGCCCTCCATGACTTCAAGGAAGCAGACTTCAGCCCCTGCCTCCGCAAGGCTGTGCAACGATACCGCCAACAGGCTGCGGGCCACGCCGCGGCGCTGGTAATGGCCTGCGGTGGCCAGGGTCAGCAATTCCGCCTCCGGCCCCACCCTGCTCGCCACCGCAACCGCAACCGGCTCTCCACCGGGGGTATGAGCAATCAGACAACGGTGGCCCGATTCGACGCTGGTGGCAAACTGGCGCTCGCTCCAGGGGTGCGGCATCACCCCGCGCTGCAGCCGAGCCACGGCTCCCAGGTGCTCAATGCCAAGTTCGCTAATGACAAAGCCTGCGTGCTCAGCCACGAACATTCAGGGCTTGCAGCGTCCGCCACAGCTGGGCCTTGGATTGGGGGTCGCCAAACAGCTTGCCCAGGGGTACCGAGCGCCAGAGCTGCACCGCTGTGCTGCCCAGGCGTTCGCCCTCGGGCTGGACAAAGGCAGAGGCCTGCTCCCCCAGCAATACCAGATGTTGCGGGCGGCACTCCTGCAGTTGGCGCTGGAGAAAACCCGCCAGTACTTCCCGCGCCCGCTGGGCGCCGTTATCCACGCCCGGCCGACTGACCAGCGGCCACTGGAAATAAGCCGGTGGCGATGCCTCCGCCGCCCCCCGTCCCAGGGCAAACATCAGCTCCCGTAAAAACTGCATCACGCTGGCCTCAAGGCCCGGATTCAAAGGGGCGGTTTTCAAATCGGAGACGAACAGAACATTTTCGGCAAACGCGACAAGTAGCAGTTGGAAACGCACAGCAGAGGCAGCGGCGGGGTTCCCGGCAGGCTGCTCAAGAGGGCGTCTTTGGGAGCGCTGGCGTTCCTCGGGGAGTTCGATCCGGGGCCCCTGCCGAACCCCGGGGGCGGCCCTGTCGACAGGGGCAGGCGCCGGGACCACAGCGGCGGGCCGAGGCGCGACCGTCGGGCGCAGACTCAGCGCGGATGCCCGCGCCCGGGGCAGGACGACCCTCGGCACGTAGACATCGATGCCGAGCTGGTGCATGTAGGCAAGGCGCCGGGACATGTCGCGGAGACCCTACACACCGTCGAGCTGCGGGTGGGCCTTGAAGCGTCCCCCGGCAATCAGGTTGAGGGCATCCAGATAGGCCTTGGCAGAGGCGACGATAATATCGGTGTCCGCGCCCTGGCCGTTGACGATGCGGCCCTCGCTGGATTCCAGGCGCACGGTCACCTCGCCCTGGGAATCGGTGCCGGTGGTAATCGCGTTGACTGAATAGAGCTTGAGCCGGGTCTGGCTGTTCGCCACCTTCTCGATCGCCTTGAAAGTGGCGTCCACGGGGCCATCGCCCTCGGCCTCTACCTGTTGCTCTTCGCCGTCGAGTTCCAGCCGCAAGCGGGCCCGGGGCCGGTCGCCGGTCCTGGACCACGCCTCCAGGGACAGCAGCCCGTATTTGGCCGCTGCCTGCTGGTCCGAGACGTCACTCATCAGCACCTGGAGGTCCTCATCGAAGATCTCGTGCTTCTTGTCCGCCAATTCCTTGAAGCGGGCAAAGGCTTCATCGAGGGGCGCTCCGGCGCCAACCGCAAAGCCCAGTTCCTCGAGCCGGGACTTGAACGCGGCCCGGCCGGAATGCTTGCCCAAAACCAGGCGATTGGCACCCCAGCCGACATCCTGGGCGCGCATGATTTCGTAGGTTTCGCGGTGCTTGAGCACGCCGTCCTGGTGGATACCCGACTCGTGGGCAAAGGCGTTGGCACCGACGATGGCCTTGTTCGGCTGCACCGGGAAACCGGTAATCGACGACACCAGGCGCGATGTGGGTACAATCTGGGTGGCATCGATGGCAGTCTCTACCGGGAACACATCCTGGCGGGTGCGCACCGCCATCACGATCTCCTCGAGGGAGGCATTGCCGGCCCGCTCACCCAGCCCGTTGATGGTGCACTCGACCTGGCGCGCGCCGCGCATGACCGCCGCCAGCGAGTTGGCCACCGCCAGCCCGAGATCGTTGTGGCAGTGCACCGAAAATACCGCCCTGTGGGCATTGGGGATAGTCTCGATCAGGCGCCCCACGGATTCGCCGTACTCCCCCGGCTCACCGTAGCCGACGGTATCGGGAAGGTTAATGGTGCTGGCGCCGGCATCGATGACCGCTTCGATGATTCGGCACATGAACTCGAATTCCGAGCGACTGGCATCTTCGCAGGAAAATTCGACATCGTCAGTGTGTTGCCGGGCCAGCCTCACCGACTCGACTGCACGCTCCAACACGGCGTCCGGTTCCATTCGCAGCTTGTGTTGCATGTGGATCGGCGAGGTGGCGATGAAGGTGTGGATGCGTCGCGAGCGCGCCGGCTTGAGCGCTTCAGCGGCACTGAGGATATCCTTCTCACTGGTCCGCGCCAGGCTGCATACGGTGGCGTCCTGCACGGCCTCGGCCACCGCCCTCACCGAGGCAAAATCCCCCGGACTGGCAATGGCAAAACCAGCCTCTATCACGTCAACACGCATCTTTTCGAGCATTTTGGCAATGCGTACCTTTTCTTCCCGGGTCATCGAGGCACCGGGGCTTTGCTCCCCGTCACGCAGGGTGGTATCGAAGATAATCAGCCGATCTTTACTCATACAATCACCTTTTTCCAGCCAGCCAGCATACACAGTTGGCGCCGTTTTTTCTATTTTCCCCAGCGCCCCGTCGCTGGCTGGCCGGGGCCATCAACCGGTTTTGACGGTTCGCAACAAGTCGATCAACTCGTGGTAGTAAGGGGTTTTGCGCAGGGCATTTTCGTCGAGCCTGAACTGGTTGGCGGTACGGCTGAGCAAAGCCAGGAACTGCTCGTAGGCCCGCTCCACTTGCTCACTATCGCCATGGGCCATGAGTCGGGTGCTCTCGACCCAGGCGCTGGGGCCGCATTCTTCTTTCACCACATGACTGAGCACCATGTTTCGCTTGGGTCGATAGACCTTGACTCCCCCCGGCCCACGGGTGCTCGGCGTATCCTGATCCCGCCAGGCGCTGCGCACCAGCGCCTTCCACTTCCCCGCCACCGCCATCGGGTCGCTGTTGTCAGGGTGGGCGCGCACTTCGGCTTCGGTCATCGACATCATCCCGGCGAATAATCCCACCACGTGGTCGTAGTAGTGGTAGTGGGCGAAAACCTCATCGCTGGAGCCCTGGCACACCAGCCGCCCGCCTTCCAGCCACACCACCCGATCACACAGGGTCTGCACCGAGTTTTCGTCGTGGGAGACGAACACCACGGTTCTGTTGGAGCGAATCCACTGCTTCATGTAGTTCATCGACTTTTCCCGGAAGGCGTGATCGCCGACCCCCAGCGCCTCGTCTACCAGGATGACGTGGGCATTCGACTGGATGGCGACGGCAAACCCGAGTCTGGCGCGCATGCCCGCGGAGTAGGTCAGCAACTGGTCGTCGATGGCCTCTTCCAGGCCCGCGAAGCTGATCACCTCGGGCATTCTCGACTCGATTTCCGCCCGGGAGATGCCCAGCAGCAGCGCGCTGTAGATGGCATTGTCGCGACCACTCAACAGCTTGTTGAAACCGAGCTGATAGGACAGCAACACCACCCGATGGTCGCCGCGCTCGACCTCGCCGCCGTCGGGGTCAATCACCCCCGCCAGCAGGCGCAGCATCGAGCTTTTGCCGGCACCGTTGCGACCGATAATACCGAGGGTTTCCCCGGGGCGAATATCGAGGGAGATATCGCTCAGGACCGGGTGGCGCTTGAGTCCCCCCAGCAGGCTGCGCCGGCGATATTCCAAACTGACATTGCGCAGGCGGATAAGCGGTGTGGTTGAGGCTGGCATGGTCAGCTTACTTGATCACCCGTGGATAGGTTTTGTCGAGCCGGGTGCCGACCCAGACGCCGACCAGACACAGCCCCAACCCCACCAGGGTGACGTTACCCAGGGCGGCGAAGTCCGGCAACTGGTCGCGGAAAAATACCGTGCGATACTGGTCGATCAGCACCGCCATGGGGTTGAGGAACAGCAGGGTCTGGAACTTCGGCTCCAACTGGTGAATGTCGAAGAAAATACCGGACATGTAGAAGAACAGCATCATCACATTGTCGATCAGCTTGCGGATGTCGGGGAAGAACGGAACCACCAGCGCAAGACATATCCCGACACCGAATATCAGCAGCAGTTGCACCCCGAGAACCGGTAGCGCCGAGAGCCACACCCACTCCACCGTCTGTCGGTAAATCACCAGGAAGGTCATGAAGATCAGCAGGATAAAGGCGAACCGGTAGGCATTGCTGATGGTCTCCACGATCGGGAAGATCAGCTTGGGCAGGTACACCTGGCTGATGATCGCTGAATTGCCCTGGATCGAGTTGGAGGCGCGCAGCACGCTGTTGGCGAACCAGCGCCAGAACACCAGCCCACAAAGCAGAAAACCGACGAAACCCTCGCCACCGCGCTGGAGAATGACCCCGAACACCAGGTAATACATGGCGAGGTAGAACAGCGGATCGAGTATCCACCACAGCATGCCAAGGTAAGACTGCGCGCTTTCGCTCTTCAGATCGACGTAGGAGCGATAGCGAATCAGGTCCAGGTAGTGCCTGTGCAAAGCTGAGGGTTTCGTGTTCATCGATGGTGTTCTGCACTGTTGCCCACGGCAGCCGATAGCGCGCCAGGCCGGGGTGGAAAAAAGCGGGCATTGTAACCCAAGCCAGCGATTGCGCCTATGACTGCGCCCGCCTGTCGCGTTGTTCTGGCCCAGTTATACCGGCTGTTGGCGCAGTAATTCCCGGTAGCATGCCATGGTCTCGCGAATGACGATTCCCTGCTCGAACCGGCTGCTGACCAAAGCCCGGGCCCTGCGCCCCATCGCCAGACGCAGGGGCCTGTCCCGGAGCAGGCGGGCAATTCTTGCGGCCAGCACCTGCGGGGACTTGAGCGGAACCAGATAGCCGGTTTCGCCGTCGATCACGATATCGTTACAGCCTGGTACGTCGGTCGCCACACTGGGCCTGCCGCAGGCCGCGGCCTCGATCAGGATACGCGGTACCCCCTCACCGTAGCAGGTGGGCAAGACCACGACATCGGCCTCAGCCAGCAGTGCCGGCATATCCTCCACCGCGCCCAGCCAGTTGATCAGGCCCGCCTGGTGCCAGCCCTCCAGGGTCGCCTCGGGGATGGCCGTATGGGTGTCGGTATCGATCAGGCCCGCGACATCGAGGCGGAAGTCCAGGCCCTGCTGGCGCAGTAGCCGGGCGGCGGCGATGACGTCCTCCAGCCCCTTGTCCCAGAGCATGCGGGCGGCGAACAGAATGCGGCCGGGCTCCCGGGGGGCAGGCTCACTGAAGGCGAATCGCCCGCAGTCGACACCGGCCCCGGCAATCACCCGGTTGCGGGTGGCATCGCCCAGGCCCAGCTCGATGAATCGCTGGCAGTCGCTCGCGTTTTCGAACAGGACCCGGTAATGGTCACCGCCCAGCGCAAGCCTGTAGAGCCCCACGGTCGCGTGCCGGGCAAACCGCGCCCTGGGGGTATCGCTGGAAAACGCGAGGCCCGTACCGGTGACGCTGAACACCCGGGGCAGCTGACTCCGCCGGGTCAGCATGCCACCGATGATGTTGGCCTTTACGGTAATGCAATGGAGAATGTCGGGGGCGATGGCACGGAGCAATTTTGCCGCCCCGCGATAGCTGCGTAGCAAAGACAGCGGGTTGAGGGAGCGACGCTCCAGGTAAAGTGGATAACAGTGAATGCCCGCCGCCTGCAACCGCTCCATCACCTCCGGGTCGGTAAACTGGCACAGCAAGTGCACCTCGTACCCGGCGGTTACACAGTGCTTTGCCCGCTCCAGCCAATGCAGGGCGAAGTACCAGTCGACATTGATGAAGTAGCAAAGGACGGTTCGTTGCATCGCTCAGAATAACCGGCACAGCAGCATGAGCTTAAACGCCAGGTTGTCCAGCATGCCCTGGCGATAGGGGATGTTGTCACCCCTGGTGAGCGCCAGCCGCTGGCTGAACCCCCATCGCATGGCCCTTATCCGGGCCAGAAGCTGCCGGTTCCGGGGTGATAACAGTGGGTGAAAGACATCGTAAAACTCGGCCGCCTGGGACCACCAGTTGGGGCTGCGGCGGCTGGAGTCGCGAAGCCAGGTGATTCGACGCCGGGCGTTACCGCCGACACTGCTGCTGCCCCCCACCAGGTTCGCCTCATGCTGGCGGTAGAGGATGGAGGGCGTCATATCGTAGTCCACCTGGCCGAGAAAAGCGGCGATCAGATACAGCCACCAATCGTGCATCACGATCAAGCGGGGGTCGCTTTGCCGCATGGCGAGCCGGCGCAGTGCGGGGGTAAAAACCATGGTACAGCCGGCGCCGAAGTTCTCGACCAGGGCGTTGGCCGGGGTGATGGCAGCGCGCGGGGCCCGGGACAGGCCCGCTGGCTCCAACTGCGCATCGACGTAGGTCAGGCGCGTGCAGTACAGGGCACAGTCCTCGTCAAGCTGCTGCAGGCGATTTACCCCCCGCGCCAGTTTGTCTGCCAGCCAGATATCATCCTGGTCGCAGAAGGCATAGTACTCCGCGCTATCATCGGCCAGCCCCAGCAGCTTGAAAAAGCTTGCGGTAGCGCCCCGGTTTTCGCCGTAGTAGACCTCCAGTTGGGGATGCTGCTGCCATTGCTCTAGCTGCTCCAGGGTCTTGGGGTCGGTGGAGCCGTCATCGCGAATCACAATGCTCACCTTGACGCCCTGCTGCTGCAGTACGCTGTCAATCTGCGCCCGCAGGAATCCGGCGCCGTTAAAGCTCGACAACAGTACATTGACCCGGGGCAGGCTCACGAGGGCGCATACCGGCTAGGAAGTTTTACCATGAGCGGCCAGGCCCGATGCTCTCGGGGCGGGAATCGGCACAATAGCCCGTGGCGTGGTTGTTGTTCATGGGATCCTGCGACTGCCGCCAGTAAAGTGGGTGGGGCGCTCGCCCACCGTGCGCAATATTAGCACAGGCCCGCGCTGGGACAGAGGCCGGGGGCAATTCGCGTTGCAGGGGGAACGGCAAGGTTGTAGTATGCCGCCGATTCCAATCCGGGACTGTCGGCGCTGCCGGTGGTACCCGGGCTACCCCGGCAATCCCAAAAACGCCACAGCACCCTCTAATCCTATGGCCACCAGTCAACGTCCACGCCAAGTCATCTGCGTTCTCGGAATGCATCGCAGCGGCACCAGCTTCCTCACCGGCTCGCTGCAAAAATTCGGCCTCGAGCTGGGCAAGTTCCATGCCTGGAATCCGCATAACCGCAAGGGCAATCGTGAGAACCAGGACATCGTGGATTTGCACGACGCTGTGCTGGCCGCCAATGGCGGTAGCTGGGATCACCCACCGGCCCGGGTAGCATGGCAGGCCCGGCACGTGGAGCAAGCCCGTGAAATCCTCGCCAGCCACGCCGACAACCCCTGCTGGGGCTTCAAGGACCCGCGTGCCCTGCTGGCGCTGGAACAGTGGAAAGTGCTGGTTCCCGATATTCAGTTTATCGGCATTTATCGCCACCCCATGGCGGTGGCGAGCTCGCTGCAAAAACGCGGCCACCTGCCCATCGCCGACGGGCTGGCGCTTTGGCAACACTACAACAAAATCCTGCTGCGGGAGCGCAAGAAAAAGCGCTTCCCCATGCTGTGCTTCGATTGGGATGAACAAACCCTGCAGGATCGGCTGGCCCAGGCCGCAGCGTCACTGGGAATGTCGGAAACAGCCGGAGAAGATCCTTTCTACGCCCCCGAACTGCGCCACCACAATTTCACCGCCCTCGATGACTTGCCCTGGCGGGTACGGCGTCTCTATCGGCAGTTGCAGAAGCTGACCTGAAGCCCGCGCCGGCGCGATGACTCTCAGTCGCCGTAGTGACTCTGGTAGTACTGCTGGTAGCCGCCGCTCTTGACGTTGTTAACCCAGGTCTGGTTGTCGCGGTACCATTGCACGGTATCGATAATGGCCTGCTCGAAACGGTAACGGGGTTCCCAGCCCAGTTCGCGCTGCATTTTGCCGGCGTTGATGGCATAGCGCCGGTCATGGCCCGGCCGGTCCCGCACGTAACTGATCAACTCACGGCGGGGTTGCTGCCCCGGCTCGAGCCTGTCGAGTTGGTCGCAGATGCTGGTGACGATGTCGATATTCTGCCACTCGTTGCAACCACCGATATTGTAGGTCTCACCCAGGCGACCGCCCTCCAGTACCGCGTCGATACCGCTGCAGTGATCGTCGACATAGAGCCAGTCGCGAACGTTGCGGCCATCACCGTATACCGGGATGGCACGCCCCTCCATGGCGTTACTGATCACCAGGGGAATGAGCTTTTCGGGAAACTGGTACGGACCGTAGTTGTTGGAACAATTGGTGGTGACCACCGGCAGCCCGTAGGTATGGAAATACGCCCGCACCAGGTGATCCGAAGCGGCCTTGGAGGCCGAATACGGACTGTTGGGCGCATAGGCCGTAGTCTCGGAAAACGCCGCGTCTTCGGGCCCGAGGGAGCCGTAGACTTCATCGGTGGAGACGTGGAGAAAGCGACGTCCGGCCGCGCTCCCGGCCCAGTGTTTCCTGGCCGCCTCCAGCAAGCTGTAGGTGCCGTGGATGTTGGTCTGGATAAAAGCGCCCGGGCCGCTGATCGAGCGGTCGACGTGGGACTCGGCGGCAAAGTGCACCACGGTATCGATGGCGTGCTCGCTGAAGATCGACTCCAGCATGGCCGAATCACAGATATCACCACGCAGGAACTGGTAGCTGGCAGAATCCTCGACATCTGCCAGGTTTTCCAGGTTGCCGGCATAGGTCAGGGCATCCAGATTGATAACCCTGTCAGCCGGATGCTCACGCAGCCAGTAGCGAATAAAATTGGAGCCGATAAAGCCGGCCCCGCCCGTCACCAATAGTGTTTTCACGCTTCCTCCCGGCCCTGAAGTTCATTCAGCATGAGCGCAAGGGACTCCGTCCAGTGTGGAATCGGATAGTCCAGCATGCGGCGGATTTTTTGTTTGCTGAGCACCGAATAGCCCGGCCGGGTGGCCGGCGTCGGGTAGTCCTCAGTGGGAATGGGTATCACCCGCGCCACCGTCAGCGG
Source organism: uncultured Gammaproteobacteria bacterium (assembly GCA_963751595.1). Taxonomy (GTDB): domain Bacteria; phylum Pseudomonadota; class Gammaproteobacteria; order Pseudomonadales; family JAHEGP01; genus JAHEGP01. Next base: position 34,427 of record CAVVVC010000009.1, on the reverse strand, counting down.
CCAGCCGAGCCGTCGCGCATGCTCGAAAATAGCGACGGCAAAATCGTACCAGGAGGCCACACCCTCGTTGCTGAAGTGGTAGACGCCCGCGGCATCGGCCTCCACCAGCGTCAGCATCGCCGCCACGATATCCGCGGTGGCCGACGGGGTGCCCAGTTGGTCATCAACCACGCGCAGCTCGTCCCGCTCTGCACCCAGGCGCAGCATGGTTTTGACAAAATTATTGCCATGGACTCCAAAAACCCAGCCGGTGCGCAGCACCAGCGCGGTGTCCAGCTCGGCCATCACCTGCTGCTCACCCTGCCACTTGGAATCGCCATAGACCCCCAGCGGAGCGGCGGGGTCTTCTTCGTGGTAGGGCCGCGAATGGTGCCCCGAAAAGATGAAGTCGGTGGAGACGTGCAACAGGCGCCCACCCCCCTGCTTCACTGCCCTGGCCAGCGCCGCCGCGCTGTCGCGGTTAATCCGGTATGCCAGCTCGGCTTCGGTCTCGGCCCTGTCGACCTGGGTGTAGGCAGCACAATGCAATACCCAGTCCGCCGGGTGTGCCGTGAAAAAGCGCTCGACCGCTTCCGGCACCGTGAAATCCACATCCCCCCGGGTCAGCCCCTGCACCTCGACACCCCGCTGCTGCAAGGGCCAGCACGGTTTCACGCCCCAGTTGCCCCGCTGCGCCGGTTACCAGAACTTTCACGATTCGCCACCCCGGTAGAGCGGCAAACGGTCGCCCAATTGCGCCAGGCTTGAGTTATTGGAGTCCTTGGCAGACACCGCAAAGTCGCTGCCTGGCCAGGCGATGCCGATGTCGGGGTCATTCCACACGATGCCATGCTCGTATTGGGGGGCATAGAAATCGGTGCACTTGTAGTAAAAATCGGCGCTGGGACTGAGGACACAAAACCCGTGGGCAAAACCGGGGGGCACGTACAACTGGCGATGGTTGTCGGCGCTGAGCTCGACACCCACCCATTCGCCAAAGCGCGGTGAGCCCCGGCGGATATCCACCGCCACATCGAAGACAGCGCCCGCCAGCACACTCACCAGCTTGCCCTGGGGCTGTTGCAGCTGGTAGTGCAGACCCCGCAACACGCCCTGGTGGGAGCGCGACTGATTGTCCTGGACAAAATTGGCGTCAAGGCCCAGCTCGGCATACTTCTGTGCATGCCAGGACTCGAAAAAATAACCCCGGGAGTCACCAAATACCTGGGGCTCGATCAGCAACACCTCGGGCAGGCGGGTCGGGGTGATCTTCAATCCGGCGGGTTCATTCATCGAGCATTTCCATCAGGTAGCGGCCATAGCTGTTGTTGCGCAGGGGTCGGGCAAGACTCAGCACCTGCTCGGCGTTGATATAACCCATGCGAAAGGCGATTTCCTCAATACAGGCGATCTTGAGCCCCTGGCGCTGCTCCACGGTTTCGATGAAGGTCGCCGCCTGCAACAGTGATTCGTGGGTGCCGGTATCCAGCCAGGCGCAGCCCCGGCCCATGGTTTCAACCTGCAGTTTGCCGGCCCTGAGATAGGCATTGTTGATATCGGTGATCTCCAGTTCACCCCGGGGCGACGGCTTGAGTCCCGCAGCTATATCCACCACCTCGCGATCGTAAAAATAGAGGCCGGTCACGGCAAAGTGCGAGCGCGGCTGACGGGGTTTCTCCTCGATCGACAGCGCCCGCCCCCGGTCATCGAACTCCACCACGCCGTAGCGCTCGGGGTCGCGCACACGGTAGGCAAAAATGGTTGCCCCGGTATTGACCCCGGCGGCTTTGACCAGGTCGGCGCCGAGCCCGTGACCGTAAAAAATATTGTCGCCCAGAATCAGGCAGCAGGCGGAATCGCCGATAAACTCGCGCCCGATGATGAAGGCCTGGGCCAGCCCCTCCGGCTCGGGCTGCACCGCGTAGTGCAATTGCAGCCCGATTTGCGAACCATCACCCAGCAAACGCTCGAAATTCGGCAGGTCCTGGGGAGTGGAGATAATCAGTATCTCGCGTATGCCCGCCAGCATCAGGGTCGACAGCGGATAGTAAATCATCGGCTTGTCATACACCGGCATCAACTGCTTGCTGACCGAGCGGGTGATGGGATAGAGCCGGGTGCCGGAACCCCCGGCGAGGATAATACCTTTCATGTGATGCCTGTAAGCGATTTAGCCTGAACATTTGCTGCAGGCATTTGGGTCGAAGTCGATGACCCGTCATTTTACCACGCTACGCCCGCTATCAGGCGAGCTTTTGGGATCAAGCCGTGCACTCTCACACTCCGGCCCTGGCGGTGAGGGTGATTTAGAAAGAACAGTGCTACTGACCCGCTGCTTTCAGCTTGGCCACTACCCTCGGAATATCCTCGATGACGTCGACGGCCAGACTGCCGGCCTCGACCTCGATCATCTTCACCGGTATGTCGTTTTCCAGGAAGCGCAGGATCTCGATGTCCTCGATTTCCTCCAGGGGCGTCTTGCCCGGGCTCGCGGCGAAGAAGGCCAGGTGCTCGCGACTGAAGGCGTAGATGCACACCTGCTTCCTGGCACTGACGAAGGCGCCGCCCTTGGTCAGCGGCACGCCGGCCCGGCTCATGTAAAGTAGCTTGCCACTGATCGAGGCCACCACCTTGGGTACGGTCAGCGATTGATGCTCGGCGGGATCGTCAATCGCGCACATGGCGTTGATCACGGTATTGGGTTGGGCGCAGTACTGCTCGACGATGGTCAGTATATCCGCGGGATCGACCAGCGGCTCGTCGCCCTGCACATTGACCAGGAAGTCCATCTGCAGTTGCTCATTGGCCTCGGCCAGTCGGTCGGTACCGGTGAGACAATCGCTGGAGGTCATGATGACCTGGGCGGCGAAGCTCGCACAGGCGCTGGCGATGCGCTGATCGTCGGTGGCGACATACACGCGCTCCGCCCCCACCGCCCGGCAGCAGCGCTCCCAGACGTGCTGAATCATCGGCTTCCCCAGCAGGTCGACGAGGGGTTTGCCCGGCAGGCGACTCGATTCGAAACGCGCGGGGATCACCACCGCATATTCCAGTTCATGACTCATGTTGCAGGGCGCCTCCGGATGTTGGCAGCAGGGCGCCGAAGTCGTGACACACCTCGAACCCGTGCTCTTTGGCCAGGCTCAACATGGTCGCTGTCACATTGGACAGCGGCGCGTAAAACAGGAAATCAAGCCCGTGGGCGCTGGCAGCCTGCCAGTCGGAAACCGCGTCGCCGATCATGAGGATCGCGGCATCCGCGTGATCGGCGCGAATGGCGCCCACGAGATCGGCTTTCCTGGCCGGAGAGCCCATGATTCCCGAAAAGTGATGCTCCAGCCCCCGCGCCACAAAAACCCGCCGCAGCTCGGCCTGGTCGGAGCCGCTGGCCACGTACTTGATCCCGGGGCTGGCGGCGATCAGCTCGAGCACGCCGGGCGTGATCGCTGCGCCCAGGTAAAGTTCATAGCACTGGCTCGCATAAGCCGCGAGAATAGCGTCGTGCAGCGCCTGTTGCTGCTGGCTTTCCACGGCCAGGATACACTCGACGAAGTGCTGCACATGATGGTAGCGCGACTTGCCGAAGTTGGCGGCGAAATAGTCGACACAGGCAGCCACTGCCGCCGGTTGGTCGCCACAGGCCAGCCCCAGGGCCTTCTCCATTGCTTCGATCTTGAGTCGATTGGAATCGAAGATCACCCCATCGCAGTCGAACACAAGTACCCCGTAGTCAGATATTGGGCGCATAAATCGAGCCCTGCTCAACCGGGTAACTGGTGGGCGTCAGCGCCACGGGTGCAATAGTCGAGGTCTGCTTGAACAGGCTCAGAAGTTCGATCATTTCCAGCTGGCGGTAATCGCCACGATCGTAGCCATCGAAGCCGACAATCGATATCTGCCCGCAGTTGCCGGCGACCGCCAGTGCCAGTGCGTAACCCGCGGTCAGATCAAAGGGCAGTACACAGTGGTTGGCGCCAATTTCGAATCGGTCGCGGGCCACTTCAAGCCCGTAATCCAGAATTGCGATGGAGTCGCTGATCTGCGCCAGCTCCTCGCTGGAGAAGCGATGCCGGGGGAGAATCGAGGGCTTGTCAATGCAGGAGTACAGCCCGCTCTCGGAAAGAAACTTGGTGTTATGAGAGATGCAGTAATAATCGATAAAAGCCGGATCGACGGCGGAGCCGATGTTGACAGAAATCACCACCGGTGCGCGGTCGCGAATATATTGCTCGATATCGTCCTTGTAGCGCTCCATCGAATCGCCACTACCCAGAATCATCACCTCGCGACCATTAAACAATTGCATGAGGTCATCCGAGCCGCTCACCGGCTGATCGCTCTTGGAGATGCTCAGGGCGCTCTGCAACACCATGTTGTCGTAGGAGCTGCTGGTTTCCAGCTGGTTCAGATAGGCAATCGCACCGACAATCTCATCGGTACCATAATGGCTGTCGGAAAGCAGGGTCTGGATATAGGTGGGGTGCACGTTGTTCTGCGCGCCAAGGAAATACAGCAGGCTGTCGCCCCAGCCATAGTGACGCTGCATCGCCTCGAAATGGCGGATCACCAGCTCGTAGACCGGGGCTGGCTGATAGCCCGCGTTGGCCTTATCGAGTATCGCCAGCATGTTTTCAGTCTTGGCGTTGCCGGCCCCCCGCCCCATCCCGGTAATGGTGCAATCCAGCCAGTTGACACCCGCTGCCGCCGCGACGAGGGTATTGCTGATCGCCATACCCATATTGTTGTGGGCATGAATGCCGAGTTCGCCCTGCCAGCCCCGGCGCAGCGCAGCGACAATCCGCAGTACCTCTTCACGCTCCATATTGCCCAGCGAATCGGCAAAGTACAGCGTGTCAACCGCCTCCCAGCCGGTAATCAGGGCAGCCTTATCAGCGATCAGCTGGTCCGGTTTACCGCCGGACTGCATCAGGTTGAAGCCGACCAGGTAGCCCTTCTGCTTCAGGCCCCGGGCGATGGCTTCACAGGCATCGATTTCATGGTAATGGGCGGCCACCCGCACCAGCCCCAGGGGACTCTGTGCCGCATCGATAAACAGTGCATCGATGGCTGCCTCGACGGGCATTTTTGCACTCAACAGGGTCTTGGCGTCGACCATCACCCCGTAGGTCGGCCCCGGCGGCAGGTCCAGGCGATTGATAAAAGACTCCGTGGTATAGGCGAAGGGTCCCAGGAAACCGGCCTTGGGGAAGTTGCGCAAACCCAGCTCAACGAATTCGATGCCCGATGTAGCGACCGCCTGCAGGTAGCTTTGAACGATAGCGGGATCAAAGTCCCACTTGTTGTAGTAACCGCCATCCCGCAAGGTGCAGTCGAGTAAACGTTGCCTGGATGGATCAATCGCTTTGTTCATGGTTGGCTCTCAATACACCCCGTGCCGACGTGATACCCGCGGGCCCTAGGGCAGGCGGTAGTCGGCGATGGGGTCCTGGTGGATAAAGGCACTGATTTCAGCAAAATAACCCGGGTACTTCTGTTCGATGACCTGGCGGTTTTTCTGCCGCTGGCTGTCACCGGTATCCTGAAAACTGACGCCGCCGACGTGGGCGACAAAGGTATCGACAGCGCACAGGTGGACGAAGCCGTATTTCCGCGCTCGCAGGCAAAAATCGACTTCCTCACTGTAGCCCTTGCCGAAGCTTACCTGATCGAGGAAGCCTACCCTATCGATACAGGCCCGGTTAATAAATAGGCAAAAACCATGACCCACCGGAACTTCAACCGATGCCCCGGCATTGTTGGCCGCCATCTCGCGGTCATACCCGGCAATGTCGAAGTCCGCCGGTAAATCAAAGCCAGTGGGGAAATTCCGCACGCTGAAAATGGACGCGTTGTTGGAGAGCGGGGTTACCGTGGCGATATTATTGGCGCTGTGGGCGTGGCGGTACAGGCGATCGGCCCAGTCGTTGCTTACCACTGTGTCGCTGTTGAGAACAATGACATCGCGATCGGCAGACTGTGACAAGCCCCTATTCACCGCCCCGGTGAAGCCGAGATTGACCGGGTTCTCCAGTAACACCACGCCGTCGCGAAGCGCGTACTCGCGGAGCATGATGTGCATGTCAGGCTCGGGGCTCAGGTCATTGACGATAACGATGCGGTATTGAATGACCCCCCGCGCCGCCAGCAGGCTGTCGAGACACTGGCGAGTCGTCTCCAGATCCCGGTAAACCGGCACGATGATGTCCAGGGCTTCACCGCCGTCCAGCACCCGGCCGGGATATTGCCTGTTGTGCACCGGATTGGATGCCAGATTGGTCATCGCCACCAACCGGCGGTAAATCATCCGCGTCAGATCCGGAATCTTGAGTCGGGTGGGAATACTATCGTCCACCCCCACCAGTGAAGAATCGAACAACTGATAGAGGAAAGCCATACCATTGCGGGACTTCTGTTCGAAACCGTCGCCGGCAAGGGCCGCGCGCATCATCACCGGAATGGAAGTCGGGTCGTTGCACTCGTAGGCAATATTCTTCAGCGAGATGTCCGAGGCTGCCAACGCCACGATCGGCTTGCGTTCGATGATGCATTTCGCGAATGCGGTGGTAGAAGTGGACACGCAGATATCCGCCAGCTTGATCAACTGGTTGATATTCATGCCCTCGGCCAGCAAGGTTTGCTCGTCGGCGAACACCCCGTAGTCGTTCTTGTCAGCCGGGTGTTGTTTGATCACCAGGATACAGTCGGGAAACAGCTCGGCAAAAGACCGGTGAATGGCAGCCACCGCACTGAAGGTACTGTTGAATACGAATGAGCACTGTTCCGGGTCGGGCGCCACCCGGGTGCAACCGGAGCCGGCATCGTTGGCGCCCATGTAGAGGACGATTCGCTTGTCGGTGGTCGCCAGCTTTTGCCCCAGCTTTTTGCTGATGTCAGAGTTGAAGCTGTCATAGGGCACTTTTTCATCGACGCTCTTTTCCCACGCCAGGATGGACGTCATATCACCGGGCTCAGAGGGACAGACATCCGCCAGGCGCAGAATTTTTTCGGAGCTGAATGCATGCCCGACACAGTCCACCAGCAGGGTGCCCAGAAAGTGACCACGCTCCAGCACCATGTACGGGATTCCCAGGGTCTTACACAGCATCAGGTGGAGCCGGCTGAGGGGTGCCGAGGTTCCCCAAACCAGCACATACAATGGTTTGGCGTCGTTGAAGTGGTGGGCCCAGTACTGAAAAGCCTGGTCGCACTTGGCCCTGATTTTATCGGCGGGCATTTCGTTGGCGGCATTACGTAGCCAAAGTGTCTCGGTGGAGTAGATCTGCTCGATCCATGTGGGTAGTGGCAAATGCGTCGTGACCGCGGGGTACTTCGCCTCGCTCAACAGCAGGCCATGGCGCATGCAGGACGGCCAGCCCCGACGCTGATAGAGCTCTACACTGCCAATGAAAGTCGCGCTGATACCCAGCTCCCCCAGACCCTGCGCCAGAGACACAAGACCGTCGATCATGGGATCTTCCACCGCCATCCAGCTGGTGATCAGCACTTCGCCGCGGTGGCTGGCCGCGGCCGCCAGGGGCGTGGTGGCGGGCGTTGCGCGGGCTGCAGGGGCGGCTGCGACCGCTACCGGCGGCTGCGACCTGCGCGCCGGGTCTTTGGCGGAAGCCCATATCCGGTAGGATGCTGTGCCTGAGAACAGAGACGGCAGCCAGCGAAACAGGGCGTTGCGAATCCTGATTTTGTCGGCCAGGCTCAATGGCGCGGCATGCCAAACCTTGCGTGCAAGCTGTTTGCCCTGCACTTTAATACCGCCAGCCTGCCCGAGCTTCAAACCGCCCAGCGCGGATTTTTGCGCGGCCTCGAGCTCCGCGAGCTTGCGCTTCAGTGCTTCCTGCCTCGCCAGCGTGGCCTTGTGGCGCTCGGAAAGATCGGCGTAGCGTTGGTTGACCCGCTCCTGCTGTTCCTTGCTCTCCTGCAGGCGTTTCTCCGCCAGCGCCTGTAATTTGCGGGCCTGTTGCTCTGCGCGCTGGGCCTGGGTGACCTCGGCAGCGGGCAGCAGCTGTGCAAGTTTGTACCGCAGGGAGTCCTTGCGCGCGACCAGCGCCTTGTGACGCTCGGCCAGGTCGGCGTAGCGCTCGTCGACCTTTTTCTGTTGCTCCTCACTCGCCTGCTGGCGCTTTTCCGCCAGCGCCTGGAGTTTTTGCGCGTCTTTTGCCGCTAGCTCGGCCCGTTCGGCGCTGGCAACGGTGCGGTCGACGTACTGGAACAGGTCCGGGTAGCGGGAAAACTCCTTCTCGGCCTCTCCCCAGACGGCCGCGCTGCGATAATCGTCGAATCCCCCCTCGTCGTCAGCGGACCGCAACAGACTGGTATAAAGCTCCCTCGGCAAGCCCGGTGCCCGGAATTGCAGGGCATCGCCGTCCAGGCCGTGCTGGCTGCGGCGCAGGGACTTGGACAAAAAGCTACCAACGTAGTCCTGGGCTTCGACGCTGTCGGGGTCACAGGGTTGCAGGCTCAAACCCCGGGCAATGCGCTGCAAATGCCGCAGAGGGTCATCCAGCAACAGGTCGAAGTCAACCAGCACCGTAGGCTTGCCGTGGGTGTAGCGAACAGCCTCCAGGGTGTATTTCACCCACAGGCAGAGCGCTTTCTCGCGGTCAATGGTATTTCGCCGATGCAGGGATTCCGCCACGCTGAGGGGATTTCTGATGGCAAACACATAGCCGTCGGAAACCCCCATTTCCTCGAACACCGACTGCCAGAATGGCAGCAGGATTGACGTTCGGGGATCCTTGAAGCCGAAAACGGCGGCGGTTTCAAATCGCGCCGTGAGTATGCTCACCGCGGCTTCACGCTCCTGATCCAGATCCGCCGATCGCAGGTCCTGCTCTGAAATCGGCGCCAGGCCGTGCCAGAAGGTTCCGAGCCTGGCCAGAACCTGTTCGTTGAGGCGATAGATCTCCTGGTCCTCCCAGAACCCCTTGTCGTTATCACCGGGTACCGGCGGCAACAAGCTTTCGCCAAGGTCTACGCCGAGCAACTGCAGGCCACGGGTCACGGCACTGGTGCCGCTGCGGTGCATGCCGATGACGACAATGACGCGCTTGGAAGACTCGCTCATACTCTACCCTTGCCCTCGTCGATGTTGATTTCCCGCCCTGCGCGCTCGCGGATGATCGCCCTTCGCTGCCATTTCAGCCCGGCTGGGGTCGCCCCGCGACTGCCTGCAAGTCTCCGCCAATTTGGGAGCGCCGATTGTAATCGACTTCGCTGTTTTCTAATACCGTTTGCGCCCGTGCGACGTTGCCCGCCCCCTCCGAGGCGCCACCCGTGGCATTAATCTGGCCTCCCTCGGTATACCTTAAAAATCGCATAAGGCATAATACCGCCGCGTGATTGGTGGCAGGAACAGCGCCATGAACTCAGGCTTTATGGTCGCATTCCCCGGGCGCCGAGCCGACGACTTTTTCAGTGACTGAATACCAGGCGAGGTTTTACACCGTTTTGCGCTGCTTTTACCTCCATCACCGGACGGATACCCCGTCGAAGGGCGTGGATCACCGCCAACAGCATGGGAGCGGATAAAAGTGCCGACAGCGAAACCCCTGCTTTCGATTATTGTCATCGGCTACAAGATGGCGCGCCAGCTCGCCAATACCCTGTACACCTTGTCCAGTGCCTATCAGCGGGGGGTGGGTGAAGACGATTACGAAGTGGTAGTGGTGGAAAACGCCTCAAGCGATAATTTCGATGAGTCGCTGTTGCCGGATCTTGGCGCCAACTTCCGCTTTTTCCGCCGCCAGGAAACTGCCGCGACACCGGTCCCGGCGATGAATTTTGCCTTCGAGCAATGCCGCGGCGAGATCGTCGGCTTGATTATCGACGGGGCACGAATGGTGACCCCCGGCATCATTCACCACGTGCTGATGGCCCAGCGCATGTATGCCGATGCCCTCACCGCAATCCCGGGATACCAGCTCGGCAGCAAGCCACAGAACGAGAGCGCGCTGGAAGGCTACTGCGAAGCCGTGGAAGAAACGCTGCTGGCCGGCATCGATTGGCGCGAGAACGGTTATCAATTGTTCGACATATCGAGCATTTCTGGCGCCAACCCCAATGGCTACCTGCAACCCATCATGGAATGCAATTGCCTGTTCGCCCCGATGCGCAGTTTCCGCGAGATCGGCTTTGCCGACCCGCGCTTCGACCTGCGCGGTGGCGGCGCAATCAACCTGCACATGTTTCGCAGCCTCGGCCTGTTGCCCCAAAGCCAGCTCGTGGTGCTCCCCGGCGAGGGCTCGTTTCACCAGTACCATGGTGGGGTAACCACTTCCGGCCACAGTGAAGTCAACACCGAGCGGGAGCAACACCGGGCCCAACTACAAGCGATATGGAACGACAATTTTCACGCGCTGCGGCGCGAGCCGGTACTCCTGGGTACCGTTTCACCCCAAGCGCTCCCCTATCTGCAGCTTTCCGCAAACAAGGCACAGCTCAGGTTTAATCGGCTCAGACATCTCGGACTTCCGGCCTGGGAAGATGACCCGGCGTCCGAACCGGATGACGACAACGCAATGGGAACTCACTGATATGACCAGCAATATTTACTTTCCGCCTTCACTGCAACGCTTCCAACCGCGGCGCATGGTGTTCAGCACCTGGGTCGATCACCTACCCTTTGCCTACGATATCGTCGAGGCGATTCGCCCCGGGCTGGTCGTCGAGTTGGGCGTCTACAACGGCCTCTCCTTTTTTACCTTCTGCCAATCGATGCAGGAAAACGATATCGACGGCGTTGCCTATGCCGTCGACTGCTGGGAGGGTGACGACCATACCGATGCCTACGACGACTCCATCTACAAGAGCGTGCAGGAACACTCCCGGGAGTATTACCGGGGCACAAGCTACCTGCTGAAGATGTATTTCCAGGAAGCCCTGCAGCACTTCGAGGACGACTCCATCGATTTGCTGCATATCGACGGCCTGCATACCTACGATGCCGTCAAGGAAGACTTCGAAACCTGGTACCCCAAGGTAAAGCCGGGGGGCATCATTCTCTTCCACGACGTAATGGCAAAGATCAAGGACTTCGGCGCATGGAAATTTTTTGAGGAATTACAGGCCAGGACCGAGGACAACTTTCGTTTTGACCACGGCTTTGGCCTTGGCGTCATACGCAAACCCGGCGGCGCGACCCCCGATCAGCAGTTGCTGCAATTGCTGTTTTCGAAGGACCCCGAAGAACAGCAGCGGCTGAAGCAATTCTATGTCCACGCCAGCCATTTCCTCGAATTGCGCCGCCAGGTGAAACGCTTCAAACTGGATGTGGGCAAGCCAGGCGAGCACGGTAAGGGCGGCCAGGGCAAGGCAAAACCGGCCCAGGCTTGAGGCCCAACGCTTTGCTAGCGGCAGGACTGATGCAGGGCACGCGCCCCGCGCTGCTGGGCCTGCTGGTGACAGCGGCGCTGTTGACGGCCTGTGCCCCCGAGCAAAACGATGCCAGCCGCCCTGCTGGCTTAAAAAAACCGAATATCATCCTGATATTGCTGGACGATCTGGGCTTCAACGACCTCGGCGCCAACGGCAACGGGGCGATTAAAACGCCCTATCTGGACCAGCTCGCCAGCGAGGGCGTTCGCTTTACCCGCCACTACACCGACAGCACCTGCACGGCGACCCGGATCGGCGCCATCACTGGCACGCCTCCCGCTCGCCACGGCTTCCGGCCGGATAATCTGGGGATTTCCCCTGAGCTGATAACGCTGCCCGAAGTGCTCCGGGATGCCGGCTATAGCACCCACCATATCGGCAAGTGGCATATGGGGTTTGCCTCACGGCTGGCATGGCCCAATGCCCAGGGCTTTGACACGTTTTTCGGCTTCCTCAATCAGTTTTTGATGCGAAACCCGATACAAAACGGCACATGGGCTTTCAACCGCCCCACCTACCACAACCCCTGGCTGCAGGAAAACGAACAGGTTCCACCGCCCCGACAAGGGGCATCTGAGTGCCATTCTGGCTGACCGGGCGGTTGACTTTATCGAGCAGCGCTCGCCGGCAGACAACCCTGGTTTTTAAATTTCTGGACCTATGCCCCGCATAACGCCATCGAGCCAATGGCTGAATTCGCCTGCACGGTATCCCGACACGCCGCCTGGCCACTATCGGGCCTTGTGGAACAGGTAGATTACAACGTGGGCCGGGTATTGTGCCAGCTCGACGAAAAAGGCCTTAGCGGGAATACCCTGGTCATCGTCGCCAGCGACAATGGCGGCACCAATAAACAGATCGACAACAACGCGCCGTATTTTGGTACCAAAGCCAGTTTTTATGAGGGCGGAGTGCGCACGCCCATGATTATTCGCTGGCCTGATAAAGTAACCCGGCGGCACATGTTCACGATGGCGTTGTTTCCAACCTCGACTATTTGCCGACCCTGGCTACGGCAGCGGGCGCCGCAATACCCCCGGGCCTGGATGGGAGCGACCTGGTGGACCTGGTGCACAATCCGCAACAAAGCCGACCGGCTATGTACTGGGAGTCTGGCAATTCGCAGTATCACAGTTGGTCCGCCCTCTCTGCCGATGGCCGCTGGCGAATGACTCAGGACATCATTGGCCCACCAAAGTTCTACGACCTCCACGCACGGCCTGCGGGAGATCAGGATGTCGCGACGCGCCACCCCGGCATAATGGCGCAACTGCACGCGGATTTTCTCAACTGGAGACAGCAACAGCGCCGGGTCGACCTGGTCTACGAGCCACTCGATGAGCGTGGTAGAGGGCAGGTAAAAGGCGAGTCATTTGAACGAGCGCCGGGCTTTGCGGGCCATACCTTCGCCATCGGCCTGACCCCGGATGAGCAACAAACAGGGGATGAGCAGGTTATTGCCCTGCAGCCAGAACAGTGGCAGCTGCGCCAGATTGGCGACACGCTTTACCTGACCGTACAAGGACTGCAGCTTGAAGCGCCGGCGCCACCGAGGGGCCGATGTTCCGCGGTCATTGTTGCTTCTCACTTCGGGGATCTCGTGCTGTACCGGAAATCGAAACGCGCGGTGATAGAAGTCTTTATCAATGCCGAAAGGGTTGCGCAGTTGGAGAGCAGCAATTTCGGCCTCCCCCCCGACGACTTTCTCGAACCCACCTATCTAGGCGCTGACGCAAGTGGAAAGCGCATCTACCAGGGCCAACTTGGGAAGCCATTAATGCTAAATGAGAGGCTGGTTACGCCAGGCACCGAGAGCACTAAAATTGGCAATGGCGTTGATACAATTCAAGCGGGTCTGTGCGCGCAATAGTGTTGTAAGCCTGGAATCTGGTGCTGGGCTGGCCTGACCAGGGACTCGCATTCGATGTCGCGGTGCCCAGTGTGATGATTTTCCATAAATCCACTCTATCAATCGGCTTGCTGCCAAGGTTGCCCACAATTGCTTTTGCCTGGCAGCGCGTTTAAGCTTTTTCGCAGAATCTATAAGATCCCAGCCCATCCGAGCCGCAACGAGTTGGTTACAACTTCAGTCGACACAGAATCAAACGTTTCACGCCAACGGAGACAAACCATGGCCATTGAACAGACCACAGCCGCAGCAGACGAAACGCCAACAGCAGAAATTATGCAGACATTGAATGCTGCCAATCTTGCGGTGCAAAACAAGGATTACCGTAGTGCCATTGAGCTGCTGGCCAGCGCCAATCGGAAACAACGCAACAAACACCTGGAACAGCGCCTGGTAGACCTGCGGATCGAGTCCTTCCGTGCCATGCAATGGCCGGCTCCCGCCATCAGTTGGCCCCCCGAGACCAACGGCGAATACCGGGGTTATCGAGGCTTGCCAGAAATCGAGGCCGCAGAACTGAGTGTCGAAAAGCTCCGCTCGGGCATACTCGATGCCGGTGGCCTGATCGTCCGGGGCCTGATGGATCCGGAGCGGGTCGTCAGGATGCGCGAAGCCGTCGACAACACCCTGGCGGCGCGGCGGGATATTGTTACCGGCATCGCCGACAACGATGCCGGTGAGTGGTATTCCCGCTCCGATAAAGTTGCGGGGGGGCCGGTACAATTCGGCGCCCTGGGCGGCGAGAAGTATACGGAAAGCGGCTCGGTCTGGTCAGCCGACTCTCCGCGCGCTGCCTACGAGCAGATCGCCTTTTACCAGCAGATCGGGCTGCCTGCCATGCTGCGCGATTACTTTGACGAAGCTGCGGTGTTGTCGGTCAAGAAGTGGGTACTGCGCCGGGTCAAACCCAATAATGGCAACAAAGCCGGCTGGCACCAGGACGGCCGCTTCCTCGGCGACGGTATTCGCACCGTCAATATGTGGGTATCACTCAGCGATTGTGGCGGTGATGCCGATGCGCCGGGCATGGATATCGTGGCCGGCCCGGACAAAACCATTTATGAAACCGGCACCGAGGGCGCCGTGTTCGACTGGACCGTGGGGCAGGGCCTGGTCGACAGGCTCGACGATACAGCAACGGTGTTATGCCCGCGGTTCTACCCCGGCGATGCGCTGTTCTTTGATCATTACAACCTGCACCGCACCGGCTTTGGCGAGCATCACAGCAAGGACCGCTACGCGCTGGAATCCTGGTTTTTTGCCGCGTCCCGGGCGCCGGCCAAGCAGCATCCCCTGGTGCTGTAAGGCCCTTGCTGGCGCCTACCAGGGAATGCGCTTTTTCAAATTCAAAAAAGGCAGCTCGATGGTCTTGTAGGTCAACAGCGACAGGCCCAGCGACAGGGCCAGTGCCAGCAGCGGCAACCACCAGGCCTGGACAGACTGCAGGTAGGCGTCAGGCCCGGCCGCATTTTTGGCCGGGTAGATGAGATAGAACAGAATCGGCACGTGCACCAGGTAGAGCGAATAGGATAGCTTGCCCACAACCGCGAGGGGTCGATTCACAATCAATGCCGAAGCCAGGGGCTGCACCAGCACCAGGCACAGCACCATACCGGCCCACAGCAATGCCTCATAGCTATGATGCAGGTGCCAGCTCTTCTCGGCTTCACCCTCACCCATGCCGGTTACCGCCTGCAATAACAAACCCAGAATCACAAACAGCAATGCGAAGGTCAGGCTAGCCGCGGCACGCACTGGTATGGCTGCGACCCGAGGGCTCGCCGCAGGCTTCATTTTCAGGTAAAGGACAGCAGCGGCGATGCCGATGAGAAACGCCGGCAAACGACCGAACAGTGACTTGGTGTAAAAGTAACTGATCTCACTCGCCGGCAGGTTCTGCAGCACCATCAGATAGGTATAGAGAGCCGCCCAGCCCAGCAGTGCCGCCAGCAACAGCGCTCGGGTCAGGCCGTTGTGGCTCCACGCCCAGAACGCCAGGGGCAACAGAATATAAAACTGCACCTCGGTAGCCAGGGTCCACCACACCACGCTGTAGGGGAAGATGTCGAAGCCGACGAACAGGAAGGCAGCTGCCTTCGCGCCCACGGCGAAGGCCCCGGTCATCAATACGCTGAACAGTACCGTGAGTTGGTACAGGGGCACGATCCGCAGCGTGCGGGCGACGTAAAAGTTGATAATCCCCGGCGGCTCGGCACGGCGGCCTGCGAGGTGCTCCAGCCAGGGCAGGCTCAGGAGAAAACCGCTGAGGACGAAGAAAAGGGTCACCCCGGTATTACCGCCGGTGATATAGCTCAACGCTAGCGAGGGTTGGTGGTCCGTCTTGCCGAAAGTTACGCCGTAGACGTGGAACGCGAACACCAACAAAATGGCCACGCCGCGCAGGCTCTCCAACTGGTGCAGGTAGGTGGATTCGTGGCGAACACCGGCCTTGAGATTAATCAACTCCAAACTGCCGGCCTTATTCGCTGGCGGGCGCGATGACGCCCAATTGTAGTCGCTCGCCCGGTAAACAGTGATACACTGCCGGCCCTCGAAAAACCCATGATTTTATGGCGCCGAACAATAACACAATTCGAATTGCTGGTCTGGACGGTCTCCGGGGAATTGCGGTGGCACTGGTGATGTGCCATCACCTGGTTGAGGTCTACGCCCCCGCCGAGAGTATGGTGCGCACTTTCAGCGGCGGTTTTATCGGTGTCGATTTGTTTTTTGTCATCAGTGGTTTTCTGATCACTTTGCTGGCGCTGGATGAGTACGAAACCAACCGGCACATCAATGTGCCGCACTTCTACGCACGCCGGGCCCTGCGCCTGATTCCCGCTCTACTGTTTTTTTTGCTGATTCAGATCGCCTTTGCCACGTTCAGTGGCCAACTGGCCCAGGTGATGCCCTCGGTATGGGCGACCTTGTTCTACTACCTCAACTGGAAAGTGTATTTCAGCCTTGATGTCGTGCCCCAATTCGGCCATCTCTGGTCGCTGTCGGTCGAAGAGCAATACTATATGGTGTGGCCGCTTTGCCTGCTGTTGCTGTTACGCTGGCGAATCACAATCCCGGTATTGCTCCTCACCGTGCTTGCCGTAGCGATACACCGCAATCGCCTTTGGCATGAGACCGGCAACTGGCTACTGCTTTATTTGCGCACCGATATGCGCCTCGATACCCTGCTCCTGGGTGCTCTTTGCGCATTTTTATGGCAGCTAAAGCCCCTCGCAAAATGGTTTATCGGCGGGTTTGCCGGCTCGGTCCTGTTGTTTCTTCTAGTCGCCATGAGCCTGCTGATGGATGAGACCCAGGGAGCCTACTACACCTGGGGAGCGAGCACGGTGGCCCTGCTGGGCTGCGGCCTTGTGTTTAACTGCAACCCTGCCAGAGGAAATACCCGGGGCGGTGTCCTCAACCAAGCCTGGCTGGAGTACCTCGGGCGGCGCTCCTACGGATTATACCTCTGGCACTTCCCGGCGTTTTTATGGTGCGATAACCTGCGCCCGGGGCTGGCTACCGGACTGGTCATCGCCATCGCCATCGTGCTGAGTTTTGTGCTGACCGAGTTTTCATGGCGCCTGGTAGAACGCCCATTCAACCGAATGCGACTCCGTTTCAGCTATCGATCGAACCAGGCTTAACCCGCAGTGCCTGCACAACAGCTCGCAGCGCAGTGGCCAACGCGCTACTATGGCGCCGCAAGCGGGCGGGGATCACGGGGGAAGATTCGTTCCTGCGACTGTGCCAGCCAATAACGACATCGAGGGCAATCAATGAGAAAGTCGATCAGGGGATTCGTGGAATTAGCGAGCCAGACCCTGGTGCTTGGGGATCCCATTTGCGAATTTGGTGCCTGGCAGGCCGAGGGCCAGGAAGACATCGCCGACCTGCGCGAGCTGTTTGTCGGCAGGGAGTATCTAGGTGCCGACATGCGCCCGGGTAAAGGCGTGGATCGCATTCTCGACCTCCACGCTATTGATCTCCCCGACGCCTCGATCGGCACGGTGATTTCCTGCGATACCTTCGAGCATGTGGAATACCCGCGCCGCGCCATCCAGGAGATTCACCGCATTCTCAAACCGGATGGGGTGGCATTGCTCACCTCGGTGATGAACTTTCCGATTCACGCCTATCCCAACGACTACTGGCGCTTTACCCCCGAAGGATTCCGCTCGCTGATGAATATCTTCGACCATGTCTTCGTCGGCGAGTTTGGCCTGGAAGCCGATCATCCCGAGACCGTCGTGGGCATAGCGTTCAAGGGTGCCGAACCGGACCTGGCGACGTTTATGCCACGCTACGAAAAGTGGCGTAAACGCCAGAACAAGGTGCTGGAAGTTATGGCTGAAGACGCGCGCAGAGCGGCCTCGGGAGATGAGCAAAACTAGGACTGCGATGGAGCGGGCTTTTTACCCTGGTTGAGCTGTTTCATCGCCATGGCGACGGAGTGCTCCATGTAGGCCATGGCGCTGGGTGATATCTTGCCATAGATGGTCGCCTGCTTCTGAGGGGGGCTGAATTTTCTGCCGCGCAGTTGTTGGTATTGCTCGAAGTGCTCAGCCATGGACTTGTCGCGGATTTCTTTTTTCTGCCCCGTGGTAACACCACCGTGAAACTGGTGAAAGGTGCCCTCGCCGGCGGTGATGAACAGCTCGGTTTCCTCGAGCTCGCAGACTCGCTTGTACAAATCAAGGTTTGCCAGGCCACCCCCGGCGGTGGTGAAGCCCATGTCGATGCCGCCCACTTTGTTCCACAGGCGGCGGGGAATCACCAGGCAGTTGCTCTCGGCAATCGGGCGAAAAAAACCCGGTTGGCTGGTGGCACTGAAACAGCCGATTTCAAACAGGCGATGGCCGTTGTTTTTCCAGTCGATGCTGTCGAGCAATGCTCGCTCGACCTCTTCGTTATAGCCCGAGTTCATGGCCTCCTGTTGAACGGTGTGCCCGAGGTGATACCCCGGCACAGCGACCACGGCATTGGCGCTCACCCGGCTCGCCTCCAATACCGTTTTGACCATGGTGGGTGTCGCCATGCGGGCACCGTCTATCATCAAACCGATAAGCCCGCCCCGAGCCTGTTGCGCGCCAAAATCCACTGCATACACAGGCGTTGGGCGGGTTTCCTGGCGTCGGTAATAGCGGAAGTTGCCGGCCAGCCCTTCGATCCCGTCCTCCCCAAGCATACGGTCGGATTCGTTCTCGATGACGATCACTTCGTAATCCCGAGCATCAGCGCCCTGTTGATAGGCCGTGCTCAGGGAGTACAGCGTATTCCTGGCCTGTCGCGGCATTTTGTAGACGATCACCACCAGGGATAGCCTCGGCCGACCTAACAATGCCCGCAATCCGCTGTAGCAATCATGCAAATACTGGTTCAAAAATCACCCACTCCCGACATCGTTGCCAGCTTCCAGGTCACACAAGCGCGTAACGGCGCGCACTATAGCATCCATTGCGGGGCAAATAAAAAAGTGCAGAGACAAAGCTGTGGCTGCGCGCCAGGTTCAGACATTGCCCAAAGCCCCTCATTGCCCTCGGCCCTGCCTTGCCCCGGCATTTCGCGGTCCCGGGGCTTTTATGATTTCTATTGACTAGCTTTTATGCTAATAATTGGCCTCCACGGTCGATCCGGTTGTCCCTCAAAGCTCCGGTTTGCCAGCGATGACCCGGCCGCGCAGCATGCCATCTGGAGTAATTATGTCCGACGCATTCGAGCAGGATATCTTTATCAGTTACGCCCACGATGATGACCTTCCGCTGATGGAAGGTGACAAGGGATGGGTAAGCGAGTTTCACCAGACGCTGGAGGCATTGGTCAGACAGATATCGGGTGACGATATCCAGATCTGGCGCGATCCCAAACTGCAGGGCAACGATTTTTTCGCTGACACGCTGGAGGAGGCTCTGCCCCGTACAGCGGTGCTGGTCTCGATCGTGTCACCCCGCTATCTGAAGTCGGAATGGTGCCTGCGCGAACTCACCTGCTTCTACAAGGGTGCGCAAAACAGTGGCGGCCTGCGGGTGGCCGACAAGAGCCGCATTTTCAAGGTGGTCAAGACCCACATACCCCGGGAGCAACAACCAACCCCGCTGGGCGAACTGCTGGGTTACGAGTTTTTCCGGATCGACCCCAACTCCGGGAAGCCGGTGGAGTTCAGGAAGGAGCTGGGGCCTGAAGCGCAGCAGAACTATATCGCCAAACTCTACGACACAGCCTACGAAATTACTGACCTTCTCACCAAACTGCACTCGGATGCACTTCAGGAGCAGACCACACCGCTCACTACTGTCTACCTCGCAGAGACGACCTCGGACCTGCGCGACGAGCGCGATCGCATCAAAACTGAATTACGACAGCAGGGTTACACGGTGTTACCCGACGAGCCCCTGCCACTCAATGGTGAGGGTTTTCGCGAGGCGGTGTCAGCTCACCTCGAGCGCAGCGCCCTGTCGATCCACCTGATTGGCGCTAAGCCGGGCATGGTTCCCGAGGATGAGCGCCGCTCGGCAGTTCGCCTGCAAAATGATGTCGCCGCCCAATTCAGCGCCGAGCGCGGACTACGTCGAATCATCTGGATAAGGCCCGACGAGGGCGGAAACAACAAGGAAGGTCGCGGCAAGCTGATCGAAGTACTGGAGGTGAACCCCGAGGCGCAACAGGGAGCAGACCTGCTGAAGTCCGGGGTAGAAGAGCTGAAAAACGTGATCAACGATCGCCTCCGCCAATTGCAGCTCGAGGAAGAGCAGAAAAACACCCGCAGCAAGCCGTCAAGCGACAGTGTGGAAGCCCAGCAGTCCGACGCCGAACCGCTAACGGCTTACCTGATTTGCGACCAGTGCGACTTCGACGCCACTCAGCCTCTGGCCGACTATCTGTACGACCAGGGATTTGATCTGATGTACCCGGTTTTCGAGGGCGACGAGAGCGAAATTCGCGAAGACCACATGGATAAACTGGCAAGCTGTGACGCCAGTGTATTTTACTGCGGCCAGGCGACCGACCTGTGGCTAAGCTCGAAACTGCGCGACCTGCGCAAGCTTGCCGGCTACCGGGAGGGCAAGTCGCGACTGGTGAACGCGGTCTGCATAGCACCCCCGGGTGCCTCCTGGAAACAGCGTTTTCGCAACCGCGATTCCCTGGTCATCAATATCGACGCTGATTTTGATCCGCAACAGGTGGCGCCCCTTGTGGATGCCGTTAAAGCAAGCCGGGGTGACTCAGAAACATGAGTATGGAGAACCCCTTCCCCGGTCTCAGGCCCTTCGAAGCCGATGAGAGCCATCTCTTTTTTGGCCGCGAAAGCGCCAGTGATGACTTGCTGCGCAAACTTCGCCAGCGCCGCTTCATTGCCGTCATCGGCACCTCCGGCAGCGGTAAGTCATCGCTGGTTCGAGCGGGAATGCTCCCCGACCTTTACGGTGGCGGCATGGCTTCGGCCGGATCCCGCTGGCGAACGGCGATATTTCGGCCCGGGGATGCACCTATTGCCGCCCTTGCCCGCGCACTCGTAGAAACCCAGGATTCATCGCCTGCCGATGCAGAACTGCAGTTGGCGATTACCGAAGCCGCCCTCCGTCGCGGGGCCTACGGCCTGGTGGAGTGGACCCGGCAGGCGCGGCTGGCAGAGGGCGAGAAACTCCTGGTTCTGGTGGACCAGTTTGAGGAACTGTTTCGGACCCAGCGCATCGCGGGAGACGACGCGGACGAAGCCAAGGCGTTCGTCAAGTTGCTGTTGGCCGCGACCCGGCAAAACGACCTGCCGATCTACGTGATACTTACCATGCGCTCCGAGTACCTGGGTGAGTGCACCCGCTTCCGGGACCTGCCCGAGGCCATGAATGAGGGCCAGTACCTGATCCCGCGCATGAACCGCGATCAGCGCCGCCAGGCCATTGCCGGGCCGGTAGCGGTAGCCGGAGCGAAAATCACCAGTACGCTGATGCAGCGCCTGCTCAACGATGTCGGTGAAAACCCCGACCAGCTGCCGATCATGCAGCATGCCATGATGCGCACCTGGGAAATCTGGGCAGCCGAGGGCGATCCGCAGCAGCCGATCGACCTGCCCCACTACGAAGCGACTGGCACCATGGCCAATGCGCTGTCACGCCATGCCGACGAGATCTACCTTGGCCTAGCTGACGATCAACAGCGCCGCATCGCGGAAAAGGTGTTCAAGCGCCTCACCGGCATGGGGCCTGACCAGCGCGAAATGCGCTACCCGACAACAATGGCCGATTTGTGCGGCACCGCGGGGAGTGACGCCGCAAAGGTCATACCCGTGATCGATGCCTTTCGCCTGAGTGGGCGCTCCTTCCTGATGCCACCGCAGGAAGTGGAGCTTGAGGACGACACGATAGTTGACATCTCCCATGAGAGCCTGATTCGAATCTGGAAACGGCTGAATGACTGGCTTGCCCAGGAGTCGTTGTCGGCACGCATCTACTGTCGACTGGCCGAGGACGCCGAGCTTCACCAACAGGGAGAAATGGGACTGCGGCGCAATCCGGAGCTGGATATTGCCCGACGCTGGCGCAGCCAGGCGGCCCCCAACGCGGCCTGGGCAAATCGCTATCACCCGGGATACGATCTGGCAATCGATTACCTGCACCAGAGTGAAAAAGCAGCCACACGGCGCAAAGTACTCTCCCTTGGAGCGGCGGTTGCGCTACCTCTGGCAGCCGTCATCGGGGTTGCTCACTATAAAATCAGTGACCTGAGCCAGCAAAATGAGGTGAAAACTAACGTAATCAGTGAGCTGAGCCAGGAGAATGAAGAGATTGCGTTTACGCTGGATAATGTTACTGAGCAACTGGTAATGAACGAGGAAGTCCAGCAGGAACAACTGCGCGGCGAACAGCTCGATCGTCTCCCCCACTTGACTTCGACAGTACAGCCGCCGCCATCGCATTCCAGTGCGGTTGATACCACCGCGGATGTCAGTGCTGAGGAAATGGCCGCGGCAGCTGAGGAGTCGGCGGTGGCAGCTGATAAAGTGTCGGTCAGCCCGGCGGCAGAGAAGTTGGTTCCAGCTGAGGATTCACCGATGGTCACCCCGCCGTCTTCGGCACAACCCACCGAATCTGGTCCGGAGCATACGCCTCCCGACGATGCGTTTGCCGAGTTGGAGGCGAAGCTGGCGGCTGACCCGGGGATGACCCTGCAACGCCAGTTAAGGGCGTGGCGGGACTTTCTGGCACAACCGCGGGAAGAGGCCGCGAAACTGCGTGCCGACTCCCGTATTCAGGCCATCGAGTCGGCCCTGGAGCGCTCCGCGTCGATCAAACAGGATGAGAATTTCGTCACCTGCAAAGATGTAAAGCGCCTTGTGCCCCTCGATGTCACAGACACCTTCCCCCTTGGACGGGTGTTTTTGATGGCCACGGTTAATGCGCCCAAGGCGGCGGAGCTCACCGTCAATTGGCTGCACGAAGATGGCAGTTTGCTGTTCACCCGCAAGACGCGGGTACAGACCAACACCGGACGCGGGTTTCGCACATTCAGCTTCAAAACCATCACCGAACCTGGCAACTATGCGGTGCAGATGCTCAACGAAGACGATCAGGTAATCGGCTATCGCGAGTTCACGGTGCAGTAGGCCTTATCGCTTCAGGGCCTTTCGCCGCTACCAGGACCTGGCCTCCCCCTCACTCCATGGCGGGGGGTGGGGTGCGAGAGCCCAGTTCGTTGTCGATCATCAGCAATCCGTAGCCATCACCTTTAACCAGCTTCAGTTTTGAGATAATCTCGCTTACGGTGGCTTCCTCTTCGACCTGTTCGTTGACGAACCATTGCAGCAGGTTGTAGGTGGCGTGGTCTTTCTCTTTCAACGCCTGGTCGCTGATGTTGTTGAGCCTTTCGGTCATCTTCTGCTCGTGACGCAGAGAAGCCTTGAAGACTTCGAGAATGCTACCGAACTCGTTGGGGGGCTGGGGGATCGCTTGCAAAACCACATTAGCACCTTGCTCGATCAGGTAATTGTATATTCGCGTGGCATGCATCTGCTCCTCTTCGTACTGCTGTTTGAGCCAGTTGGCCGCGCCGTTGAAGTCAATGTGATTGCAATAAGCAGACATGGCCAGATACAGGTAGGCCGAAGAAAACTCATCATTGAGCTGTTTGAAAAGACTTTGCTGCATTTCCGCTGAAATCATATTGTACTCCGGGTTGGGTGGCGGACTTGTTCAAGGCCGCCGCATTGCGGTGGAAGAGTCAGGGACGCGAACTCACGCCCCGCAGGCGTGCGTGCGCGACCTGTCGGGCGATTGTCGCTGTCGCGACCGGCCGCTTCCGAACTCACGTGCGACCGATCCGCATGCACCGGCCGCGCTATTGTTACGTTAATTGTCCCTGACTGTATCTACTGCCGGGTCTGTATTCGGCGCAGACTCGGCCGCCTGTGCGACGCGCATCGCCTCTGCCCACTGGGTGGTCTCACGGCTCAGCAATGCCTCGACCCTTTGCACCAGGGTTTCAAAGTGCTGCTCGCCCTCGTAAGGCCCGGCGCGGGCAAGATAGAGAAACTTCTCCTGCTTCAGGGCTTCGGCCGTGGCGCGATATTCCCGCCAGTTTTCCTGAAAGCGGTACAGTGCAAGGATACCGGCAATAATCGTTACCAGCATACCCGCAATACCCGTGGCCAACGCGACAGACTGGGAGCCCTGGCTGAAACCGGCCAGCACCGGAATGGTCGCAGCGGTGAGTATCTCAGCCAGTCGCAGACGCTTAAAGGCTTTCTGATTTGACCCGCTCTTGCGGTCGTACCAGTCGATCTGGTCATCGAGTCGTTGCTGAAAATATTCGCTGTCGGTTAACTGCATGACCGCTCCCGCCCAATTTTTTACCAGTGGACCGACGCCCGGACACCCAAAAACACCGCCTCAGGCAAAATGCCTCCATTTGCTCTACTTTCATATTGCGACCGTGACACAATGCCCTCGACCGCTTTTCTACGCAATATCGAACTGGGACTCAAAGTGCGAATCCTCAATTCGACCTGCGACTGCACGACCGATTTCCACCAGTTTATCCATGTTTTCCGGGCGATCCATATCGGCAATGGTTTCGAGCTGCTCGGGATTTAACAGATTCCCGAGGGACGGATCCTTGAAGTCAACGTCGTAGCGCAAATAGGTGAGCCAACGCTGGCCGCCGACCAGATCGTTTCTGAGATCACCCACTTCGCTGTCAATGATACGCGCAGTCACGCTCGACGATAACCACTGCAACACGGTCTCATTGAGGGCGCTGGCATCATCCATAAGCGATGCGAGACCGCGGATACCTAATTCCACGGCCTTCATTTTTTTCACTTCCTCTGGCTCGAGGGCAACGGATTTGGAGCCGGTTCCCAACGATACCAGCAACAATTGCCCAGCGCCCATCGGCCAGCGCAGACCGTGGCCGTCCAGAGTCGCCAGCATCAGCAGTTGCAGGGCGGGATTGTTATGGGGACTGACCCCACCGTCGACAAAGCCTCCATCCATGCCCTCACCCACACGAATCATCTCAGGCTCAAAGTAGGTAGGCGCGGCGGTGCTGGCGCGCACTACGTCTCTCAGCAAGTAGTCCTTGTTGGCGGCAGAGCCGGTTGCGACTTGCTGCTCGTAATAGCGCCCCGTGGGGTTATTGTGGATAATCCAGGGGCTGCCGGTATCCAGCCGTTTTGCGACGATGGCCAGTCCCGTTTTCAACTCCTCGCCCCCCAACCGAATGTCGCCGTACTCGCGCTCCAATGCTCGCTTGACCGGACCTGCTGAAAACTTCGGTCGCAACAGGCCCTTGCGAAAAAAGCTGGACTCGAAGATTGAATCACCGAGTTCACGATAGAGCGTCTCGATGCGATCGACTTCCCAGCCAAGAGCCAGGGCCGATGCAATAATGGCGCCCGTTGATGTGCCACCAATCAGGTCGAAATAATCGGCGAGCACGGTGGAATCGTCTGCGGTTCGCGAGCGAATCAGGCTCTCAATACGCTTGAGCATCTGTATCGTCAGGATACCGCGGATACCGCCGCCATCCAGGGCAAGGATTCGCTTCGGGCCCGGGCCGGTCAAATGCTGGTTAAGGGTTTTGCGTTGCATGAATTCACTCCCTGTTCAAGCCTGTCTAAGCGCCCGTTTTATGTTGTTTGCTTATTTCATCGTTTACTTTAATCGCTGACGCAATTTCGTGGCCCCACCATCCCGACCCACTGCAGCGCTGGCAGGTATTTCGGACTTTTTTCTCAAGTTCCGCCCCCTGCGCAACGTTACCTCGACCATATACGAATTGCCGTCGTGCTGCAAAACGCTTTACACGGGCTTGGTGCTGGGGATACCCCGAGGTCTGTTTATTTGACTAATGCCTGTTCGCCAACCCGGGATCTTCAGTTATTGAGTGGTGCAGCGCTATCGCAATGCTGTCAAATTACGGTAAATCAGGCATGATATTCCTCGCGGGCGGTTCCCTGAGTTCCCGAGCGGCCAAATCGGGCTCCGGTGCCCCAAGCTGAAGGAGGTCCAAATGAATAACAAACTCCGGCCCATCTGTTTTATGGTAATGCCTTTTGGAACCAAGCCGGTCCTGCCCCGCCCCGACGCCGCACCGGAGCAAATCGACTTCGACGCACTCTGGGACAGGGCGCTGTCACCGCTCATTGACGAGTTGGGTTACGAGCCGGTGCGCGCCGACCAGGATACGGGGGCCTCGATCATTATGGAAATGCTGGAGCGACTCTACTTTTCCGACCTGGTAGTCGCAGATATGACACTGCCCAACGGCAATGTCTATTACGAAGTCGGTATTCGCCATGCCTGTAAACCCGCGGGCTGCCTGCTACTGAGCGCCGACTGGGCCCAGGTGCTGTTCGACGCCGACCAGATGCCACGACTGGTCTACCCCTTAACCGACGGCTCTATCGGCGAGGCTGCCGCAGGCGCGATCAAAAATGCCCTCCGTGCCGAAGCCGTTGCCCTTGCCGCGGGTCGATCACCGATGTACCAACATATCCCCGGTTTTCCCGACCCGGAACAAATCGATCCCAACAGGGCGTCGGTGATCCGCGCACAATTGAACAAAGTGTCTGAGTTCCAGGCCCGGGTGAGGGCGGTCCGCCTGGCTCGGGGTATCGATGCACGTGTCGAGGCCGCCAGAGCGTTGCGTGACGATTACCCTGCCAGTGACACGATCCCTCAGAGTGTGGCAATTGAAGTCGCTATGCTATTGCGTGACTGTTCCGACTGGCAGGACTGTATCGATTACATTGATGCCTTGCCCGAGTCGTTGAGGGGCTTGAGCCAATTGCAGGAGCAGCGCTGCCTGGCTCTGTCCAAGACCGGCAATCATCTCGAAGCCATTGGCGCCCTGGAGCAGCTCATCGACCGCAGCGGTGATAGCTCTGAGCGTCAGGGCCTTATCGGCGGGCGTTACAAGAAGTTGGCCGACGAGGCCAGAAACGTGAACGATACCAGCGCTTACCACCACTATATCGATCTGGCCATAGTCCACTACGAGAGGGGTATGCACCTGGACCTTAACGACTATTACCCGTCTTCCAACCTGCCCCGCCTGTACAGGGAGCGTGACGAGGAGGGTGACGGCCAACTCGCGGAGATGGTGGCGCAGGTAGCAATGATGGCTTGCGAACGTGCACGAGCACGCAACTCCCAGGATGAATGGCTCAACCCAACCTTACTCGGTCTTGCCTTCGATGCGGCTGACCTGAAAAGAGCGAGAGAGTGTGTCAAGGCGGTACGCAGGGAGGGACACGCGGCCTGGAAAGTCGAAACTACCCTGACTGACCTGCAGCGATCGATATCCCAAAATCCAGACCCGCAGGCGCAGCAGAGCCTCGTCGCAATGCTGGAGGAGCTCAGGGCCTTGCTTGGCTCGGCAAACAATCCATGAACAGTATCGTGTGCCGACCGCAATGCCAGTTAACCGATATTGGCGCCAAGTGATGCCCGTACCCGGCTACAGTAAGGTATTCAGCCTACCGGGGGGTGTGTTTCTTTGCAGCCTGTTAATGACCATGGGAGCCTGTACTGTGAATACTTCCCTACATGTCTTGCCGCCGGCTGAGGTAGTAGCCCAGCTCACAAAAAAGGACAAGACAGTTGTTACGTTTCTGGGCTATTCGGGGGCGCTTTACCAAGATCCTGCAGGGTTGCAAAACACCGTTAAACAACTGCTGCTAGAATTCGACCCAGCCAGTACTATTGTCAACAGTGGGGCAACCGCCATTGGCATCGGCGCTGTGTATCCATTGGCCAGGCGAATGGGCTTTAGTACCAGTGGCATTGTCTCGACCCAGGCCCGCGAATCTGGTGCCGAACTATCGGATTGCGTGAACGATGTGTTTTTCGTCGAAGACTCGAGTTGGGGCGGCTTTGTCGACAACCAGGGAAGCCTGTCACCCACCTCTGCGGCAATGGTGCAAAGCAGCGACCTAATGATCGCAATCGGCGGTGGCGAAATTGCCAGGGATGAACTCATCGCAGCGCAACGCGCGGGTAAGGAGGTGCGCTATATACCTGCAGACATGAATCATCAAATTGCGCGAGAAAAAGCAAAGAAAAAAGGGCTTCCACCCCCGACCAGTTTCAGCGGCGCGGTGGCTGACGCCTTTGAATAGCCTGAGCTGATCCAGTTTAGGCCTCGTCTGCCAGCGGCCTTCCCTTTTTTTCGCCTCTGTAGCTGGTTATAAAAAAACCCCGAGTTCTCACGAACCCGGGGTTTTTATTAGGCGCCTGACAATGATCCGCACGCGGCCCGCTACTCTCACACGGGGCGGACCGACGACTCGGGCCTCCTCATAGAGGCCGGTGATTTCATTAGATATTCCAATAAAAAACCCCGAGTTCTCACGAACCCGGGGTTTTTATTAGGCGCCTGACAATGACCTACTCTCACATGGGGAAACCCCACACTACCATCGGCGATGAACCGTTTCACGTCTGAGTTCGGAATGGGATCAGGTGGTTCCGGTTCTCCAGGGTCGTCAGGCAAACTGGTGTGGCGTACGCGCACGCACGCCACGTTTAACCGTAAAAGATCAAGCCACTGTTGTTGTCGCAGGATCACCGATGCGTCGTGATTCCAAACACCCAAACCGCAAACAATCCTGGCCATAAATCCCTTGGATTATATGGCCAAGCCTCACGAGCCATTAGTACCGGTTAGCTTAACGCCTCACAGCGCTTCCACACCCGGCCTATCAACGTCGTCGTCTTCGACGGCTCTTCAGGGGGCTTGACGCCCCAGAGAGATCTCATCTTGGAAGAGGCTTCCCGCTTAGATGCTTTCAGCGGTTATCCCGTCCGAACTTAGCTACCGGGCAATGCCACTGGCGTGACAACCCGAACACCAGAGGTTCGTCCACTCCGGTCCTCTCGTACTAGGAGCAGCTTTCCTCAAATCTCTAACGCCCACGGCAGATAGGGACCGAACTGTCTCACGACGTTCTAAACCCAGCTCGCGTACCACTTTAAATGGCGAACAGCCATACCCTTGGGACCGGCTTCAGCCCCAGGATGTGATGAGCCGACATCGAGGTGCCAAACACCGCCGTCGATGTGAACTCTTGGGCGGTATCAGCCTGTTATCCCCGGCGTACCTTTTATCCGTTGAGCGATGGCCCTTCCATACAGAACCACCGGATCACTAAGACCTACTTTCGTACCTGCTCGACATGTCTGTCTCGCAGTCAAGCACGCTTGTGCCTTTGCACTAACCTCACGATTTCCGACCGTGATTAGCGTACCTTCGTGCTCCTCCGTTACACTTTGGGAGGAGACCGCCCCAGTCAAACTACCCACCAGACACTGTCCGCGATCCCGATCAGGGACCTGCGTTAGAACTCCAAACATACCAGGGTGGTATTTCAAGGACGGCTCCACCGCAACTGGCGTCACGGTTTCAAAGCCTCCCACCTATCCTACACAAATAGGTTCAGAGTTCAGTGCCAAGCTGTAGTAAAGGTGCACGGGGTCTTTCCGTCTAGCCGCGGGTATACGGCATCTTAACCGCAATTTCAATTTCACTGAGTCTCGGAGGGAGACAGCGTGGCCATCATTACGCCATTCGTGCAGGTCGGAACTTACCCGACAAGGAATTTCGCTACCTTAGGACCGTTATAGTTACGGCCGCCGTTTACCGGGGCTTCGATCAAGAGCGTCGCCGAAGCTAACCCCATCAATTAACCTTCCGGCACCGGGCAGGCGTCACACCGTATACGTCCACTTACGTGTTAGCACAGTGCTGTGTTTTTAATAAACAGTTGCAGCCACCTGGTATCTGCGACCGCCAGTAGCTCAAGGAGCAAGTCCCATCACCACCAGCGGCGTGCCTTCTCCCGAAGTTACGGCACCATTTTGCCTAGTTCCTTCCTCCGAGTTCTCTCAAGCGCCTTGGTATTCTCTACCTGACCACCTGTGTCGGTTTCGGGTACGGTCACTACATAGCTGAAGCTTAGAGACTTTTCCTGGAAGCAGGGCATCAACCACTTCAGGTTTCCTAAGAAACCCTCGTCATCACCTCTCGAGATTGATCGCCCGGATTTTCCAAAGCAACCTCCCTACAGGCTTAAACCGGGTAAACCAACACCCGGATGGCCTAGCCTTCTCCGTCCTCCCATCGCACTATGTACTGGTACGGGAATATTAACCCGTCTCCCATCGACTACGGCTTTCGCCCTCGCCTTAGGGGCCGACTCACCCTGCGCCGATTAGCGTTGCGCAGGAACCCTTGGTCTTCCGGCGTGCGGGTTTTTCACCCGCATTATCGTTACTCATGTCAGCATTCGCACTTCTGATACGTCCAGCATGCCTCTCGGCACACCTTCAGCCGCTTACAGAACGCTCCCCTACCCCGCATACTTGCGTATGCAGCCACAGCTTCGGTTATCCATTTGAGCCCCGTTAAATCTTCCGCGCGGGCCGACTCGACTAGTGAGCTATTACGCTATCTTTAAAGGATGGCTGCTTCTAAGCCAACCTCCTAGCTGTCTAAGCCTTCCCACATCGTTTCCCACTTAATGGATATTAGGGACCTTAGCTGGTGGTCTGGGTTGTTTCCCTTTCCACGACGGACGTTAGCACCCGCCGTGTGTCTGCCAGACTATACTCCTCGGTATTCGGAGTTTGCATCGGGTTGGTAAGTCGGGATGACCCCCTAGCCGAAACAGTGCTCTACCCCCGAGGGTAAACATCTGACGCGCTACCTAAATAGCTTTCGGGGAGAACCAGCTATCTCCGGGCTTGATTAGCCTTTCACTCCGATCCACAGGTCATCTCCGCATTTTTCAACATACGTGAGTTCGGTCCTCCAGTCAGTGTTACCTAACCTTCAACCTGCCCATGGATAGATCGCCCGGTTTCGGGTCTACTCCCAGCAACTCAACGCCCTATTAAGACTCGGTTTCCCTACGGCTCCCCTAAACGGTTAACCTTGCTACTGACAGTAAGTCGCTGACCCATTATACAAAAGGTACGCAGTCACAGAACAAGTCTGCTCCCACTGCTTGTACGCACACGGTTTCAGGATCTATTTCACTCCCCTCTCCGGGGTTCTTTTCGCCTTTCCCTCACGGTACTGGTTCACTATCGGTCAGCTGGGAGTATTTAGCCTTGGAGGATGGTCCCCCCATTTTCAGTCAAGATAACACGTGTCCCGACCTACTCGATTTCACTATCAGTGTCGTTTCGTGTACGGGGCTGTCACCCTGTATCGCAAAACTTTCCAGATTCTTCCACTACAACAAAAATAGCTTAAGGGCTAATCCGCTTTCGCTCGCCGCTACTCACAGAATCTCGGTTGATTTCTTTTCCTCCAGGTACTGAGATGTTTCAGTTCCCCGGGTTCGCTTCGCTAAACCTATGTATTCAGTCTAACGATGACAGAGGGCTACTCTGCCGGGTTTCCCCATTCGGACATCGTCGGTTAATCACGGTTGGTTGCCACCTCACCGACGCTTTTCGCAGGCTCCAACGTCCTTCATCGCCTCCAGCTGCCAAGGCATCCACCGTGTGCGCTTAGTCACTTGGCCATATATCGAAACGATCTATGACACCAGGACTGTTTGCGTTACTACATTGACAGAACGTCTGCATCTTCCGATACACCGTCCTCGCCGGTTTCAGCGCTTGAAATCACAATGTCTTACATCTTCATGTATCCATGCTTTTTCAAACTTGGCTTGATCTTCTACTTGTTAAACAACGCTCCAACCGTCAAGGCCGAAGACCGGGCACAAAACCCAGAGATAAACCTAACGGCTTATCTCTGTTCTCTATACCAACCCGTGATATACTTTCTTCACTCCATCTCTTCCACACTGCAAATGTGGTGGAGCTACGGCTGCGCGCCCCGGCGGAATCAAACCGCTCCGCTCACCCTGTCAGTTGACGCTATTTCTTGCCTTTACGCCAACTCACGTAATGGTGGAGCTACGCGGGATCGAACCGCGGACCTTCTGGATGCAAACCAGACGCTCTCCCAGCTGAGCTATAGCCCCCTTTGACTCGGACTCTCTACTGACCAGACTGACACCCAACCAGCATTGTTCTGGTCGAGGCGGCAGGGTGCGACGCATAGCCTGCTATGCGAGTACCCTTCCAACGAAGCACAGGGCAATACTGGTAGGCCTGGGCAGACTTGAACGGCTAAACACCTGACCTCACCCTACTCTTTATCAGACACAGGGCTGCGCTTTTCTTACCCCCCAACCAGGATTGTTCTGGTCGAGGCGGCAGGGTGCGACGCATAGCCTGCTATGCGAATACCCTTCCAACGAAGAGCAGGGCAATACTGGTAGGCCTGGGCAGACTTGAACTGCTAAACACCTGACCTCACCCTACTCTTTATCAGACACAGGGCTGCGCTTTTCTTACCCCCCAACCAGGATTGTTCTGGTCAAGGCGGCAAGGTGCGACGCATAGCCTGCTATGCGAGTACCCTTCCAACGAAGAGCAGGGCAATACTGGTAGGCCTGGGCAGACTTGAACGGCTAAACACCTGACCTCACCCTACTCTTTATCAGACACAGCGCTGCGCTTTTCTTACCCCCCAACCAGCATTGTTCTGGTCGAGGCGGCAGGGTGCGACGCATAGCCTGCTATGCGAGTACCCTTCCAACGAAGAGCAGGGCAATACTGGTAGGCCTGGGCAGACTTGAACTCGCCCGACCTCACCCTTATCAGGGGTGCGCTCTAACCAGCTGAGCTACAGGCCTGAAAATTGTGCGGGCAAACAGCACATCTGCGGTCGGCAATCGACCTCACCCTACTTTTTAACGAGGGGTGCGCTCTAACCAGCGGAGCTACAGGCCTGTAAAAGACCTATCACGGGTTTCTCTCGATCAGACAATTTGTTGTGAGTACTTACTGAAGTAACCGGCTTTTCGGTTAAGGAGGTGATCCAGCCCCAGGTTCCCCTAGGGCTACCTTGTTACGACTTCACCCCAGTCATGAACCACACCGTGGTGACCGTCCCCCCGAAGGTTAGACTAGCCACTTCTGGTGCAACCCACTCCCATGGTGTGACGGGCGGTGTGTACAAGGCCCGGGAACGTATTCACCGTAGCATTCTGATCTACGATTACTAGCGATTCCGACTTCATGGAGTCGAGTTGCAGACTCCAATCCGGACTACGACCGGTTTTATGGGATTAGCTCCACGTCACCGCTTTGCTGCCCTTTGTACCGGCCATTGTAGCACGTGTGTAGCCCAGGTCGTAAGGGCCATGATGACTTGACGTCGTCCCCACCTTCCTCCGGTTTGTCACCGGCAGTCTCCTTAGAGTTCTCAGCATAACCTGCTAGCAACTAAGGACAAGGGTTGCGCTCGTTACGGGACTTAACCCAACATCTCACGACACGAGCTGACGACAGCCATGCAGCACCTGTCACTGAATTCCCGAAGGCACTCCCGTATCTCTACAGGATTCTCAGGATGTCAAGACCTGGTAAGGTTCTTCGCGTTGCATCGAATTAAACCACATGCTCCACCGCTTGTGCGGGCCCCCGTCAATTCATTTGAGTTTTAACCTTGCGGCCGTACTCCCCAGGCGGTCAACTTATCGCGTTAGCTGCGCCACTAAAAGATCAAGTCCTCCAACGGCTAGTTGACATCGTTTACAGCGTGGACTACCAGGGTATCTAATCCTGTTCGCTACCCACGCTTTCGCACCTCAGCGTCAGTATTGGGCCAGGCAGTCGCCTTCGCCACGGGTGTTCCTCCACATATCTACGCATTTCACCGCTACACGTGGAATTCCACTACCCTCTCCCATACTCCAGCCTGGCAGTATTGGATGCAGTTCCCAGGTTAAGCCCGGGGATTTCACACCCAACTGACCAGACCGCCTACGCGCGCTTTACGCCCAGTAATTCCGATTAACGCTTGCACCCTCCGTATTACCGCGGCTGCTGGCACGGAGTTAGCCGGTGCTTCTTCTGTGGGTAACGTCAAAAATCACAGCTATTCACCGTGACCATTTCCTCCCCACTGAAAGTGCTTTACAACCCGAAAGCCTTCTTCACACACGCGGCATGGCTGGATCAGGGTTGCCCCCATTGTCCAATATTCCCCACTGCTGCCTCCCGTAGGAGTCCGGGCCGTGTCTCAGTCCCGGTGTGGCTGATCATCCTCTCAGACCAGCTACGGATCGTCGCCTTGGTAGGCCTTTACCCCACCAACTAGCTAATCCGACGCAGGCTCATCCAATAGCGCAAGGTCCGAAGATCCCCTGCTTTCCCCCATAGGGCGTATGCGGTATTAATCCGGGTTTCCCCGGGCTATCCCCCGCTACTGGGTAGATTCCTACGCGTTACTCACCCGTCCGCCGCTCGTCAGCATCCAGCAAGCTGGATCTGCTACCGCTCGACTTGCATGTGTTAAGCCTGCCGCCAGCGTTCAATCTGAGCCATGATCAAACTCTTCAGTTTAAATACTACAGAGTTCCAGTTGCCCGGAACTCTAAACCGGCTCAGAAGCTTGCGTTACGCATATTTCATAAATGAATTAGCGAGTTACTTGCTCCTGATAATCGTTGCCAATTACCCCAGCAAGCACCCACACAAATTGTCTGATCGAATTGTTAAATAACGCGAAACCGCTCGGGCTCCGTTCTCGTCAGGAACCTGTCTCAATGACGAGGCGCGTATTCTAA
>CAVVVC010000008.1:0-290385 GCA_963751595.1 uncultured Gammaproteobacteria bacterium | reverse complement strand
CTCTCCTGGGCACCATCATCGTAACGCTCTGACTTTAACCGCCCATGTGGCTTTCACCATGAAGCGTGCCGAGCAGGATCTTCGGTTGTCGAAGGTCAAGCAGAAAGTATCCGGTTGCTGCAGAAACAGCCAATACGCTGACGCCTATTGCCGAATATTAAGTTACCTGCAGACCATGTCGAATACAGGCCACAACCCGCTATTTGCCATTCAGGTGGCACTGGCTGGGCAGACAGGGGGCGAGCAGTTACCCGGATAAGAAAGATACCGATGTCATAGAAGGCTTACGCTTGTTCTCGCTACCGGCTGCACTCATCGGCTGCGCGCCTGCCAGCTATAGGCAAAATCCGACCGATATCCGCGCAGCTCTTGCCATGGTCGGCGACGCTTCAGACCTGCTCGAAAGGCTGCTCAATGGCGGACACAGCACCATCGCCGGGCGCCTGGCGCCTGGCCGGAGCCTTCCGCAATATAGGCCGGGATAACATTGCGGAGAACATAACCGGTACGATGAAAGCCGCCGGTTATACGATGCGCGAAAGCGACCCCTTTGAAGCCGCGAGTCCGATGGCATTCAGCGGGAGAGAGAGTTCGCCATATGTCAGCCGAATCAGGGTTCAGTGGTCACAAATGCGAGAAGAGGTCCTTAAAGACTTCCCGGCGG
Source organism: uncultured Gammaproteobacteria bacterium (assembly GCA_963751595.1). GTDB lineage: Bacteria > Pseudomonadota > Gammaproteobacteria > Pseudomonadales > JAHEGP01 > JAHEGP01. Next base: position 289,721 of record CAVVVC010000008.1, on the reverse strand, counting down.
CCCCCGGCCTTGCGAAAGACAAGGCAGCCTACCTGAAAGAGATTGATGACCTCTACACCTCAGATGCCTACCACTCGCTATCTATTGAAGGGTATCGGGTGAGCACCCAACTTATCGAGCGGGTTAAATCGGGAACGTGGAATCCGGACAACGACACGGGTGACAAGGACCACCGCGAAGCGATGGCCGCACGAGGGTACTGGCAGGCCTTCCAGGCCGTCAAAGCGAGTATTGAAAAAATTCTGGATGGTGAAAATTCTGGCACGATAGTCAGACAGGATCATGCCATCTGGTATCGGGAACTCTGTGCTCCCAGCGTTACAGCAGGCATCCTAAAACCTGGTGCCCTGGCCGGTTACAGAAACGGCCCCGTCTATATCCGCCGGTCAATGCACGCGCCGCCGAAAAAAGAGGCTGTGCGTGATCTCATGCCTGCCTTTTTTGATTTGCTTGAAAAAGAAACCGAACCGGCAGCCCGGATAGTCCTTGGACATTTCATATTTGTGTATATCCACCCCTACATGGACGGCAACGGCAGAATCGGGCGCTTTCTCATGAATACGATGATGGCTGCCGGCGGCTATTCCTGGACGATCATCCCGGTCGAAAAGAGAACGGATTACATGGCTGCCCTGGAAAGCGCAAGCGTCAGGCAGGACATCAAGCCTTTCGCATTGTTTATGGCCGATTTGATGAAAACCAATTAGAGACTCATATATGCCGCAACCCGCATTCTCAGCATTCACTACTGCCATAGCCGGTTACCGCCCGCTTGCGGGCCAATTGCCTGAAAAGTTACTGATTTCGGAAGGTCCGAAGGGCCTGAGTACGTGGTATGCCCCATTTGAACACATCAACGTGCGGGCAAAATTGGTCATCTGTGGTATTACCCCTGGATGGCAACAAGCAGATAACGCACTCTGTGCGGCCCGGGATGCTCTACGGGCCCACAAATCAGAAAAGGAAGCGCTGGAGGGGGGAGTTATGAAACGCGTTCAGGCAACGATGGTGTCATTGATTGCATTGGTTTTTGCCGCAGCGGTCAACGCACAACAGTCGAATGTATCCGAGGTCAGCTGGACGTATTTCGAGGGCGGGATTGCCAACTTCAAAGCCGATGGACGTAGCGCTCAGGCTGGCGTTTTCGGCGGTGGTTCTATCGGTTTGGGCGTGGTGCCTGTCCATGTTTTTGCCGAGTTCGGCAGCCTGGACAGAATAGACACGCTGCAACTGGGCGCTGGGTGGCATGGTTTGCTCGGGCCCAAGGCAGACCTGTTTGCTGATGTCAGCTATTACGATATCGACTATGACAACGGCCTGAGACTGCGGTTTGGCGGACGTTGGATGGCGCTAGAGCGACTAGAGCTGAACGCTTATCTTTCCTGGACTGAATTGGCTCTCAATAATCGCTCTATTGCCTTCAATGGCGTTTACAACATCACCAAGCGGTTCGGTATAGGTGGCGGCGTTGACGTGGGCAATAGATTCACGACCACCCGAGTATTTGCGCGATATAACTTTGGTGATCTTTTATAGTTGGGTGCCTTGATTGGTCGATCCCCACCGCTTCACTATGGCGTGTACCAGATGGGAGAAGTGTATGCCCTGTCCTGCTGCTCCGCGGTCACACCCCGGGGTAAATCCACGCCGTAGAAAGCTGCATCGTATGTGGTCCAGCGCGGGGTAGGGATTTCCAGTACGCGAACGTAGTAAAACGCTTTTTCTGCGGGATCGAAATCCGGATCTTCCCAGAAAGCTGTTTGCGTTGCATCGCCGATGCTATTGGAATACCGGGCGGCGGCGATATTCACCGTGCTGCCCACGACCCGCTCGCAGCGCTTGTTGGCACCAATTCCGCGACCGTCCGAACAGGCGACATCATAAATCTGTTCTCGTAATTTTCCCTTGCTGTCCAACCAGCCCTTGATAATTTGCGTCCGGTCCAGGTTAGCGCCATCAGGGTCACGCATCGCTCGCACCATGATTCGCGGCGCCTTGCCTTTTGGTGCTGCAGTCAGGTCGCCGCCCATGGGTACACCACCGAGGTAGCCTTTTCGGGCGAAGTCCGGGCGCTGCAAATCTGTCGCATTGTAGTCCCAGCCGGCGAACACCCGAACCGTCATACGCGTACCGGTGGTGGCGTAAGTTTCCTTGCGCTGCATGGCATCCCACAGTGATTCGCGGGTATTCTCACGTGACCAGATACCCTGCAAACCAGAGGCCAGGGTCTCGAACTCGTAGGTGGCAGTACCGACGCTTTGCGGATCAGGTATGATCTGTTCCTCGAAGCGATCGGGGCCGGGCTCCATCACCGAAACCTTGCCGAAATTATTCTCCTCCCGCGTCGTCGATAGAGAGGTATGGGCATCGGTCGCTCCCACCACGCCAAACTTGAACGGATTCACCCCAAGTTTCTGCTCGATTTGCAGACCAATTTTCAAGGCGCTGCGCGCGTACTCGCCGGGCAGCATCTCTGGTTTTTTTACTTCGCCATTCCAGTTACCGCGATCCCAGTTCTCGTAATCGGCAAATTCATCCGTTGGCGACAGGAGGGGGTGCGCCTCACCATCGCCTTTCATTTGGGTTATTTCGTAGAGTGGCTCCCACTTTGCACGTTGCTCGGCATAGTCGCGGTCTATCGGCGCTCCGGATAGGGTCTCGGTAGCAAACATTGCACCATTGGAGATATTGCCGTTATGGGGAATGGCCAATACCTGTCCCCCGGTTTTTTCTTCATAGGCTGCCATCCAGCGCCACAGGTCCTCTGGGTCGGCTGAATCATACGCCGGGAAAGGCAGTATCTGTTTGGCCTCCTCGCCACCGTCTCGCATTACAACAACGCGATGCAGGTTATTGCCCTGCGGGGCCGATGACCATTCGTAACCTATGAACGCGGTAAAAGCGCCGGGTTGATTATGCGCTTCCGCAAAGCCGACAATTTCCTCCCACACGGATCGGGTCAGGTTTTCATCCGTCAGCGGATTGTTGCCCCCGACGATGACATTGAGCCCCCAGGTTTCAAAGGCTTTGTGAATCTCGCCTTTCTTGTAAAGGTCGTGCGTTTCTCGACCCACGTCACTCTCCAGGATAGCGGGGTCCGACCGATCAATCAGTACCGCAACGCCCAGGCTCTCAGCGTGGTCGGCGACAACCAGCCAGTCCAGTGGACGCACCAGCTTGACGTCCTGGCCAGAACTGGCGGTTACCTGCTCGCCCTTGGCAAAACGGTAGGCGGCATCCGGGTCCAGAGTATTGCCAACCAGGCCCGCATCCCATGAGTAGGAAGTGTGCAAATGAGAATCGCCCCAATACACGCGGTTGGGATGCGTCTGGTCTACGTAGGGCGAATACGCGCGGGAAGCCGATTTGTCATCTGAGGCATTGTCCTGGCTCAGCCCGGGCATCGAGGTAAGCGTGAGCGCAGCGCCCACAATACTTCCAATCAGTTTTTTCATCGGATAGTCCCTGGTTATTGGCTTAACTCTGGTTGGCGGTTTGTCATCGATAACTGCCGTGCGCAGCGGAAAGTGACCAATATTTCCTGCACGGGATCTGCAATGTGGTTCCTCACACATCTAAACCGGCTCGCACCAGACTGATCATCATACACTTCTTCCGATGTCGATCTTATTGCTACCGGGAATAACGATCGGGAAGTCGTTGTCGAACACATACCTGTCATGCTGCGTACAAGAACCCTAAAGCGCATCACCCCCGAAGTCGACATCTACCTACGCGCCGTTACTGTCGCCCTTCCAGCCCATTTCGCTGGCAGAATTTTGCTGGGCCTGGACGTTGAGCAAGACCTGGTGCTGGCGGTACCGACTCATACTTTCCTCATTCTCGCCTGGAGGGCTCAGGCTGCCATCAGCATAACGGGCGTGTGTGGTCGGGCCCGGGCTGAAATTGAGGCGTCGACTTTCAACCGAAGTTTAATGGTATCGGGCCGTGGCCAGGTTACCTTTTCAAGTCGGGAGGGAAAGACGCCTACTTCAATCTGAAGGCATTCCGGGATTGGGCACAGAGGCGCGTGTAAACGGCTGGGACGGCGGGCTTGCGCTGCGCTGCTTTGGAGCCGCCGGGCACCACTACATGGAAAAAGACGATGCCACAGCTGACCTGTTTGCCAGGGTGGCAGTAAAGACCCGCAACCATGCGGCCCTAAACCCCAATGCCCTGTTCACCAGGGAATTGACAGAGGAGAATGTCATGGGCGCTCCGGTACTCTACATGAGTTACCTGACCCGCCTGATGTGTTGTCCGCCCACCTGCGGTGCTGGCGCTGCGATCATTTGTAGTCAGGAGTTTGCCACCCGGCATGCGATAACCGGCCAGGTTGAGATCGTCGGCCAGGCCATGACCACGGACACGCCGGCGAGCTGGGATATTTGCCATCCCAACGCAGTGGAGTATCCCCAGCAGAAGCTATTCATCGTCGCGATTGATCAATACGCATACCTGGTACCGTATGTCGAAACCGAGGATGAGGTTTTTTTGAAGACGGTGATCTCCAGTCGAAAATTTACAAATCTGTATCTGAGAGGTGACTCATGAGCAAAGCAAAGCTCTCGAAAGAGGAAAAAGCACTCCTGGATTCCGTTGAATCGGGTAAGTTCGAGTCAACACTGACCGATGCCCGCAGGAAAGAACTGGAGGCTGTTGCGACCAATACATTTAGAAAAGATAAACGGATAAACATTCGTATATCGAATCGGGATCTTATTGCTGTTCAGTCCCGGGCACCTGAAGAAGGCATTCCCTACCAGACGTTGGTATCAAGTATAATCCACAAGTATGTATCTGGCTCCTTGCGAGATATTGCGGCTAACAAGAAAAGGCAAGGCGACGCGTAAACGCGCGTTTGCTTTTGGCGTTCAAGGTAACTTCCGTTTTGGCAGCTGCAGGACGTTTTCCTGCAAACCATGCTCGGCGGTACACGTGACGCGATGAGGAAATAATGGACGAGATGAGTTATCGCTCGGCGCAGGAATGGCTGACGGCGCTGCAAAAGCGTGAACTCAGCTCCGTCGAGCTCGTGGACGCCTGCATTGCGCGCATCGAAGCCTTCAACCCGGAGCTGAACGCAGTCGTCGCCAGGGATTACGACCGGGCACGGGAAACTGCTCGGCATGCGGATGCTGCGCGTGTCCGGGGAGAGACCCTGGGTGTGCTCCACGGCCTGCCGATGACGATCAAGGACTCACTGGAGACCGCCGGTCTGGTGACGACTTCAGGTGCGCCGGAGCTGCGTGACCACATTCCCAGGGAAGACGCGACCGCAGTTCATCGCGCCGTCGACGCGGGTGCGATTATCGTCGGCAAAACGAACTTGCCGGTCTATGCCGGCGACTGGCAGAGCTACAATACGGTTTACGGGCGCACCAACAACCCCTGGGATTTGACCCGCACGGCTGGAGGGTCATCGGGGGGTGCAGCGGCGGCGGTGGCAGCAGGGTTCGTGCCGCTGGAGATCGGCAGCGACCTCGCCGGATCGATTCGAATTCCCGCCCACTACTGCGGAGTCTACGGTCACAAGCCGTCTTACGGCATCGTGCCTGGAAGGGGGCACATTCCTGGTCCGCCCGGAACCATGAGCGACCCGGACCTGGCGACGATGGGTCCACTCTCCAGGACCGCGGGCGACCTGCAATTGGCGCTGGACGCCCTCGCCGGACCTGACGCTCTCATGGGGGTCGGGTGGAAGCTCGATCTGCCGGCTCCGCGTGCCGAGCGGCTGCGGGATTTCAGAGTCGGATACTGGCTGGACGATCCGCTCTGCCCCATCGATTCGAAAGTCCGCAATGAGCTTGAGGCGACGATTGAGGCACTGGAGCCGCATGTAAAGCTGGTGGACATTGGCGCATCACTGCAACTCGAAAAAATCGTGCCGCTCTATGTTCGATTGCTGATGGGCGTCATCGGGGGCGATATGCCGAAACCACTTAAAGCGGTGTCGCGCGCCTTGCGGCCGCACTACGCCCTAACAGACCGCATGGGCATCAAGACCGATCCGGTGACCAGCAGTGCCACGCGCGGTATGCACCAGTCACACGCCGATTGGAACCGCGCAAACGAGCAACGCACACGATTGCGCTGGCAATGCCACGAACTCTTCAAAGACATCGATGTCCTGCTGACCCCCGCCGCTCCGGTAACCGCCTTTTTGCATCAGACCGGCGGCAACCCGCTGTCGCGCAGAATCATCGTCAACGGCGAGAAGCGCCCGTACACTGATCACCTGTGCTGGGCCGCCCTGGCGACCACCGCATTCCTGCCAGCGACCAGCGCGCCGGTCGGCGTCGCCTCCGACGGACTCCCGGTGAACATGCAAATCGTGGGACCGTTTCTGGGAGACCGGACGACGATCCGGTTTGCAGAGCTTCTGGCGGACGTCAGAGGCGGCTTCCAGCGCCCTCCCGGCCTGCCCGGCTGACGCTCGCACTGCCCATGGAAGATATGTAACCGCCCGAGCCCAACTTGATGACCGTAGTTCCCGGAGCCACTGATGTAACCTGCCGGAATACCACCAGTCTTTCGAAATCTGTCGGCAGCCCTGAAGAGGGGATCGGGCTGCTTACCAGGCTGACAGCCCGATTTACGGGGTGATATCTTTCATTTTTTTCTGAATATCTTTTTGAGCCTTCTCGACGTCCTTCTTCAGATCCTTCTGAGCCTTTTGGATTTTCTTTTTCAGATCCTTCTGTGCTTTTTCCAATTGCTTCTGCACCTTCTGGCCGCGCTTTTCAAGTTTGCGCCATTTTTTAGGCGTTTCAGCGCGGATCTTTTCCAAGCGGGCAGTCAGATCATCGGAAATCGTCCCGTATACCCCAAGCTGTACGTTGATGACCTCCTTCATATTGTCGACCAGGTCACCGGCGGTCTTTTCGACGGCGGACTGTTCTTTTTCGACCGGCTGCTTCGCGGGGCTGCGTTTAACCGCGGGTTTTTTAACCGCTGGCTTATCCGCATCGGTTGCTTCGGGCTTATCTGCGCTTGTAGCGGTGGGGCTCATCGTGTGCTTTCCTCAATTGGTATGACATTAAAAACCTGACCACAAGTGACTCCAGATGCAGTAGCCAGGCAAGCGCGATATCTGGTCGTTTTTCATCCTGTCGATGCACTTAAAGCGCAATAGAAACAGGCAGGCTAGTCGCACCAGATTGTCGATCCCGCCAACACTGCACCGGAAACTGAACAATGGCACTTCGATTACTCAGATTAGTTGGCGGGCACTTCGCAACACAATAGCTATTTGTCATAACACGCCACAATAAGTTAAGCTTTGCGTTGTTTTTCAAGCGGACGTTCGGGGTTGAAAGGTGGCACTACAGCCGGCCGTCAGGTCTCCCAATTTTACCAAGTCAGCCCTGCTGCACCCGCTGCTTCGCTATCTGGAAGCCAGGGGTATAGCTGTTGGGGGGTATTTGACAGAGGCTGGAATATCGCCAGGTTCAATCTGTGAAAATGACGCTCCAATACCCGAAAAGCTCTTGTTCGAATTCGTTCGCATCGTCAGTCAAAAAGAAGGCATCGAAGACATAGGCCTGCACGCTGGTCGGGAAGCGTCCCTGCACATGCTCGGTCACTTCGGGCAACAGTTGCTGAGATCAAAAAGTGTCGGCGGCTACTTAAAGAAGAGCTGCGCCCTGATCAACGCAAGTGCTTCCAGCAACACTTTCTGGATGACTAACGAAAAGGAATCGAAGAGATTCTGTGTCTTCGTATCTGGCCTCAGCGAGACAGAGCGTGTTCAGAACTATCTGTACATCATGATGATTACGGTCAATACGATTCGACAGGCTACCAATCAGGGCTGGTGTCCGACAGAAATGGTCGTCCCGGGAATCGCCCGTGAGACCACCGTGACATTATCGGCGGTAGTGCCCGAAACCAGAATCGTGACGGAGGGTGAATTTGCCTCCGTTCTTGTTCACTGTGAATGGCTGGATCGGCCAATGCCGCCGGGCGCGAAACCCGGGCCATTGCAAACCTGCGATTCTTCATTTACATCGGTCCCCACTGATTTTCATTCTGCCATCAGCACACTTATGGAAAATCTCATTGTTACAGGTCGCGCTGACCTGGACACGGTCTCTAAGTTTATGGGATTGAAAACCCGGACACTGCAACGCAGACTGGCGGCGATGGATACCAATTTTAAAGAAATGTTGGCAGAGACGCGGATCGTCGTTGCCAAGCGTTGGCTGGAGGATCAGGAATGGCCATTGGCAGAGATTGCCCGCAATCTGGGTTACAGCGATGCAGCCAACTTCAGTCGTGCCTTTCGCCGAATTACGGGACTACCACCATCGACATATCGAAGCCGTTCGATCAGAGCGGATATTGAACATGTCGCCCCGGTACAGAAGCGCGGTCAGCATGGCTTTTAAACTCACTGACCCTCTGATTGCGATATTTGTTACCCGACACTTGAACAGTTCCTGTAATGCAGCCCCAAGGCACGGGTACGCCGGGGAATCTCCTCTCGATCTGGAAAATTAGTGAAGGAGGGTGCTGCAATGACCGAGAAAGACAGGGCAATGCAGCGAAGGACAAATCCACTGGTATGGGCGTGGCGGGCTATGCGGGGCTTCAACCTCATAGCCCTAAATGCTCACCCAAGCCAGTAATTCCGAAATTCTGCCAAATCGCATAGCAACCCTCCCTCGTGCCAGGTTACCCTTCCTTTCGAAAATACGACTACGAACCGAATCACACAATGATTCTTGTCGAGGAAATGAAAGTCACGCGAGTTCACAGAGTTGCAATTCCCCGGCCTTGTCACGCTCTCAGCCGCTGATCAATACAATCCAGAAAGCACCCGCAATACCGATAATGAGGGTATTGGCCAGCGTAAGGAACAAACCGTTGCGGTAGATTTCCCTGGTTTCCAGATAGCCACTGGCGGCAAAGAAAACATTGGCCGAACTCGCCTGGGGTGTCAGCGCACCGAAATAGTTGGTCGCAAACAGCAGGGAAAAAGCCATCAGGCTTGCGGGCACATCGGCACCGAGGCCCACCTCGAGAAAAACCGGAAACAGGGCCAGCAGATGGGCGCTCTGGCTGACGAAAAAATAGTGGATTGCAATGTAGGACAGCAACAGTGTCAGGTAAACCAGTGGCCAGTCAAGACCCGCCACCGCACCGGAGATATGTGTCCCCAACCATCCCATAAACCCCATTTCGTTGAGCGCCGTGGACATGGCGTACAAAATAGCGAACCAGATAAATACCTCGAGTGTGCCACCCTCCTGTCGCAGGTCACCGATGTCAAATATGCCGCAGATCATCAGCAGTGCCAGCCCGGCGAGGGCGATTGCCGCCAGGTCGGTGCCCATGACATCCGCAAGCGCCCACAGTAACACCATGCCGAAAAAGATCACCCCGGTTATCTTTTCGTCGCGACTCAGGGGACCCATATCCTGCAGACGCTGCCGTGCCACCGCCGGCGCCTCGGGAGTCTTGTCCAACTGCGGCGCTTGCCAGCGATAGGCCAGACGGGGCAGCATCACGGCAGCCCCCAGGCAGGGGATGCTGGCTGTCAGCAACCAACTACCAAAGCTGATATCGATCCCCTGGGCACGGGCGATGGCCACCCCCGCGGCATTGGCCGCCATCGCCGTCATCCACAGCGCGGAAGATACTGTCAGGCTGCCCATGGCCACCGTCATCAGGTAAGCCCCGGCCCGCTGCCGCGAATCGGGTAGTGGTTTTGAGTCGAGGCCGAGAGCCAGGGATTCGGCGATGGGAAACAGCACCCCGGCACGCGCAGTATTACTGGGAAATGCCGGCGCAATGATGATGTCGGTCGCCACCAGCGAATAGGCCAACCCCAGGCTGGAATGACCGAAGCGGGCGATAATCAACCATGCCATGCGGTGGCCGAGCCCGGACTTGACCACCGCCCTGGCAATCAGGAACGCGGCGACGATCAGCAGAATAAAGCCTTCGCTGAAGCCCCGGTAAGCCTGTGCCGGCTGCATCACACCGGCCAGTACCGCCACGGCAACGCCAGCGATCGAGGCGACGAATATGGGCAGCGCGTTACTCAGGACGCAGACGATGGTGGCAGTGAAAATAATCGCCAATTGCCACGCTTCAGCGGTTAAACCTTCGGGCCGGGGCACAATGAAAGATACGATGCCGGCGAGCACCACAATGCTCAGAAGCAAGCTGAACCGGGCACTGAGCATTGGTTGCCTCCCCATCTTTGCAGCCGCTCTTCACCCTGGTAATGCGGGCGGGGTAACCGTTCGCTGCTTTCGGGACTCAGTCGGCTCCTGAGGTGGTAGCGTTGACACCCTGGCCTCTGTTCACGGGATCGCTGCGTGTGCGTAAAGATGCATCACCAGGCAGGTTCGCCGACAGTGCCATAACGTCCAGGCCTTATCAATACAGGGATGATTGCCAGCCAAACATGGGCTTACTGATCCTGGGGCCCGTTCACCTGGGCAAAAACCTCGTGGCTTCCGTCCTTCTTCAACAACAGCACTGCGTAGGGATCGAAACGGTCGCCTATTTCCATACCCGGGCTTCCCACCGGCATCCCGGGAACGGCGAGTCCAATCGCATCCGCGGGCGGCTTAGCAAGAAACTGCTGGACGAACTTCGCCGGAACATGGCCTTCGAAGACGTAGCCTGCGCTGGATATTGCGGTATGACAGGATTGAAAACGTGGATCGATGCCGTGCTCGCGCTTCACGGCATTGAGGTTTTCAGGGTGGTGAATGGAGCTGCTGAAGCCATTGTCATCGAGGTGCGTAATCCAGTCGTTGCAGCACTCGCAGCTTTCAGATTTGTAGACATCCATACCCACTGCGGCGCTTGCCTGGGCAGCCGGCAGCGCCGCCACGGGGTGCCGATCCGAACAGGCGAACAGCAACGGGATGAACAACAAGACACTTAACTTCAGGTAAGGCGACAAAGTAGACATGAAGGCCTCCGCGGCTCCAGATAGTGATCACAATTGATATCAAAACCCCCATTCCAAATCCGCTGTCAGCGGGGGGCTATTCGGCCCCGGTGCCAAAGAAAATACACGGCGGGCAGAACCAGTAAGGTTAACACAACCGCGCTTACCATCCCGCCTACCATGGGTGCCGCAATGCGGCTCATCACCTCCGAGCCAGTTCCGGATCCGAGGAGAATGGGTAACAATCCGATGATCACAGTGGCCGCTGTCATGATCACCGGGCGCGCCCTCAGGCCTGCACCGCGAATCACCGCTGCTTTGAGTTCGTCAGAATGCCGCTCCTGGTCAAGGCTGCGATCAGCAGCCGTCAGCGAATTACAGGACTGGTTGAGATAGACCATCATGATCACGCCAGTCTCTACCGCGACGCCGGCCAGAGCGATAAACCCAACCCCCACCGCAATCGAGAAATTGAAGCCCAGCCAATGCATCAACCAGAGACTTCCCACCAGGGCAAAGGGCAGTGTACCCAGCAGCATGACAACCTCCCCATAGCGGCGAAAGTTCATGAACAGCAAAACAGCGATGATCGCCAGAGTCAGGGGAAGCACATAGGCCAGTTTTTGTTTGGCGCGCAACATGTATTCGTACTGCCCCGACCAGTTGATGGCATAGCCAACGGGCATCTCCAGCTTATCCGTTACCGCTGCCATAGCGCGTTCGACGTAGGTCCCCACGTCGACATTATCGATATCGACGAAAACCCAGCCATTGATGCGGGAGTTTTCACTCTTGATTCCGGGTGGCCCATCATCGATGTAAACCCGGGCTACATCCCCCAGAGCGATATGCTGACCGTTTGCAGTGACGATCGGCAACAGCTCTAACTTTTCAGGTGTGTTGCGATAGGATTGGGGATAGCGCACGTTAACCGGATAGCGCTCGCGCCCCTCCACGGTATGGGTTACGTTCATGCCACCGACTGCCGAAGCCAACAACTCCTGTATATCGGCAACGTTCAGCCCGAAGCGCGATGCCCTTTCGCGATCGATATCGACATTGATATAGCGCCCGCCGGCAACCCGCTCGGAATAAACGCTTGCCGTGCCCGGCACATCCCGGAGAATCGCCTCTAGCTGCTGGCCTATATCCTGGATCACACCCAGATCATCGCCGGCCACCTTGATACCCACCGGCGTCTTGATACCGGTTGCCAACATGTCGATCCGGGTCTTGATGGGCATCACCCAGGCATTGGTCAGGCCCGGCAGCTTTACCAAGGCATCCAACTCCTGCTTCAGTTTTTCCATGGTCATACCGTCTCGCCACTCGCTGGGATCCTTGAACTGGATAAAGGTTTCGATCATGGTGAGCGGCGCAGGATCCGTGGCGGTTTCTGCGCGGCCAATTTTTCCAAACACGGTTTGGACTTCGGGCACGGTTTTGATGAGCTTATCGGTCTGCTGCAAAATTTCACGCGCCTTGCCGATCGATACCCCGGGATAGGTCGTGGGCATGTACATCAGATCGCCCTCGTCCAGCGGCGGCATAAATTCACTACCTATCTTACTAAGGGGCCAAAGGCTGGTGGCCAGAACAAGCAACGCCAGGGCCACGGTGGTGCGGGGAAAGTTCAGGACTTTTTCCAATACTGGCAGGTAGGCTGCAATCAGCAATCGATTCACCGGGTTGCTACGCTCGGGGAGCACCACACCGCGAACGCAATAGCCCATCAGCACCGGAACAAGGGTAATGGCCAGGACTGCGGCTGCCGCCATGGCATAGGTTTTGGTGAAGGCCAGTGGTGAAAACATCCGGCCCTCCTGGGCCTCCAGGGTGAAGACCGGAATAAAGCTGACAGTGATGATCAGCAAACTGAAAAACAGCGCCGGACCCACTTCGGCGGCTGACTCGGCGACAACCCGCCAGCGGTTTTGCGCAGTGAGTTCAGTGCCCTCCATGTGCTTGTGCATATTCTCGATCATGACGATGGCACCATCGACCATGGCGCCAATGGCGATGGCGATGCCTCCCAGCGACATGATGTTGGCATTGATACCCTGTGCATACATGACGATGAAGGCCGTGAGAATGGCCACGGGCAGACTGATGATGGCGACCAGGGAAGAGCGCAGGTGGTAGAGAAAAACCATGCACACGAGGATCACGACGGCAAGCTCCTGCAAAAGCTTGTGCCACAGGTTCTCCACTGCGCGCTCGATAAGGCCGGAGCGATCGTAAACAGTGACAATCTCGACCCCCGGTGGCAGACTGCGCCGAAGTCCATCGAGCTTGGCCACCACACCGTCAATCGTTTTCTTGGCGTTTTCACCGCTTCGCATCACCACTACCGCACCAACGGTTTCACCCTCACCGTCGAGCTCAGCGATACCCCGCCGCATCTGCGGCCCGAGTGTGATATCGGCGACATCCTGCAGTTGCAGTGACGTTCCGCTTTCGCTAAAACCCAGTGGAATCAACGCGATGTCCTGCTGGTTGCGAATATAGCCGGAGGCCCGCACCATGTATTCGGCTTCTGCCATTTCGACCACCGAGGCACCCACTTCCTGGTTGGCGCGTTTGATCGAAGTATGAATGTGGGATAACGGAATTCCGTAGGCGCGCAGCTTCGCCGGATCTACAGTGACCTGGTACTGCTTGACCATACCCCCAATGGCGGCGACTTCGGAAACACCAGGCACGGTCTGGAGTTCGTACTTCAGGAACCAGTCCTGCAACGCCCGCAACTGGCTGATATCGTGCTTGCCCGTTCTGTCCACCAGCGCATACAGATAAACCCAACCGACACCGGTGGCGTCCGGTCCCAACTGGGGGCGCGCGTTGGCGGGCAGTGATGGGGCCACCTGACTGAGGTATTCCAGTACCCGGCTCCTTGCCCAGTACAGGTCTGTCTGGTCATCGAAAACGACATAGACATAGGAGTCGCCAAAAAACGAGAAACCGCGCACTGTCTCTGCCCCGGGCACCGATAACATGGCAGTGGTCAGCGGATAGGTAACCTGATCTTCCACCACCTGGGGTGCCTGACCGGGATAGGCCGTTTTAATGATCACCTGGACATCAGACAGATCCGGAATGGCATCGACCGGAGTCTGGCGCAACGAATACAGCCCCGCGGCTGCCAAGAAGGCGCTCGCCAACAATACCAGGATGCGATTGCTCAAGGACCAGCGGATGATGGATTCAATCATGATCAATTCCCATCCCGCTGCTGTGCCGAATGACCTGTCGCATCCCGAGACTTTCCGTGGTACTCAGCATCTCCGCGGTCCATCGCACCGTGGTCCATTGCACCGTGGTCCATTGCACCATGATCCATTGCACCATGATCCATTGCGCCGTGATCCATCGCACCGTGATCCATCGCACCGTGATCCATCGCACCGTGATCCATCGCACCGTGGTCCATTGCACCGTGATCCATTGCACCATGATCCATTGCACCATGATCCATTGCGCCGTGATCCATTGCACCGTGATCCATTGCACCGTGGTCCATCGCACCGTGATCCATTGCACCATGATCCATCGCACCGTGATCCATCGCACCGTGATCCATCGCACCGTGATCCATTTCACCATGACCCGTTGGCGGATTCCCATGGCGCGGCATGGCGTCCGTCGAAGCCTCCTGTTTGGCAGACTCCATTCGCTTAAAATCCGAACGCTTGCTGGATTCGGAATCGAGCAGGAATTGCGCCGAGACAACCACCCTGTCGCCGGCCTCCAGGCCCCGGGTCACTTCGATATACTGGTCATCTGACCGACCCAGTGATACGGCGACAGACTTGAACCTGCCCTCACCCCCAGCAAGCACCACCCGGGATTGCTTGCCGGTACGGATCACCGAGTCCCGGGGAATCGCCAGCACATCCACGCCGTCATCGCCCTGAATGGTCAAGCGGGCAAACATATTCGGCTTCAACAGGCCCTGTTGATTTTCGAATCGCACGCGTACCCGCAGGGTACGAGTTTTCGGGTCGAGAACGGGATAAACGTAGTCGACCTTGCCCCGCCACTGCCGACCGGGGAGGTAATCCAGGGTCATGGTCACGGGCAGATCGGGCTTGAGCTGCGCCGCCTGGCGCTCAAAAACCTGCGCCTCCACCCACACCTCACTGAGATTACCCACCGACATAACGGTGGTGCCGGGCTTGACGAAAAATCCTTCCCGAATGTTCAGGTTTTCCACCACCCCGGATTGGGGCGCAAAAAAAGTCATGGTCTGTTGAACCCTGCGGTTCCGCTTGAGCCGGGCGATTGCCGCGGCATCAATTTGCAGTGCCCTGAGACGGTCTTCTGCGGCGCGGACCAAGCGGGGATTATCGCGATTCAGCGCCAGCAACAACTCCTCCTGCGCATTGACCAGCTGCGGCGAATACAGTGAATACAGCGGCGCGCCCTTTACCACCGGTTCCCCCGCAGCCTTTACGAAAAGCTTTTCTATCCAGCCTTCGACTCGAGGATGGATATGCACCAGCCTGTCTTCGTCGTACTGCACATAGGCGACGCTGTCGATCGCGTGATTGAGTCGACGCAACGTTGCGCTGACGGTCCTCACCCCCAGGTTGTTGACCACCCGGGGCGATATCCGCACCGTGCCGGTCCCCTCCTCCAGACCTTGCGCGGGCTGCTCGTAGACCGGGATCAAATCCATTCCCATGGGGGATTTACCAGGCTGATCACGGCGATAATCGGGGTCCATGGGTGCAACCCAGTACAGGGGCTTTTTCTCGGCAGCGGCGACAGGCGCATCATCGGGGGCCCCCAGCTGCCGCACGGTGAGGTAGTGGCTTACAGCCGCGGTCAACACCAGCGCAATGAGGACCAGCGCCGGCTTTAGTCGATCAGGCTTGATCATCGATGGACCTCCGTGGCAGACATGGCGCCGGATGCCGCCAGAAAATAGTTCAATTCGGCGAGCGTTTTGAGCCGGTCGATCTTGATATTGAGAAAGTCGATATTGGCGTTGAGCTCGGCAATACGCGCCCGCACCACTTCGGCAAAATCGCCGTCGTCCCGGGTGTAGGCCGTTAACGAGGCCTCGGCCTGGTCGTGAATTTGCTCGAGCAAACGACCGTCGTAGAGCGCCTTGCGCTGCTCCAGTCGCCGCAAACGCGCGCGCGCGGCGTCAAGGCCAGACTGCAATGATCGCAAGGCCAACGCCCTGTCGGTTTTCAGCGCCTCTTTGCTTGCCTCCTCGGCCTGCAAACGCTGATCCTGGCGTTTCGACGTAAACAGCGGCATATCAAAGCTGACCCCCATGGAAAAAAAGTCGCTGCGCTCATTGCCCTGGGGATCATCCCCGCGATACCCGTAGCCGGCAATCAACCCCCACTGGGGCTTGTATTGCTGCCGAGCCAGCTGCACCCCGGTGCCGCCCGCCAGAATCTGCTGATCCAGTGCTTTGATCGAGGGATGCCCCAGCAACGTGGTGCTTGATGCCTCGCCCGACGATGTGGGGTCGACCCGTGCTGAATTGGCCGGCGTCAGCGTCGGCAGAGAATCCGCGAGCTGCCAGCCGCGAGACAGCTTCCCCCCCAACCACTCGTCAAGTTCCGCTCGCGCTGTTTCCCGCTGCTGTTGCAGCATCACCAGCCGGTCATCCAGGCGAGTCAGCTCCAACTGTGCCCGCACCAGGTCCTGCTGACGGGTGCCTCCCAGTGCGCTTTGGTAGCTGGACTGGGCAACATCCACCAGGTGCTCAAACAGATCCCGGTCGCCTTCGATCAGCTCGATGGACTGGCGAAAACGATAAACGTCGAGCCACAAGCGGGACACGGAAGCCCGCACACGGGCCTGGCGGTCCTGCCGCATATAGGGATGCCGGGCACTGAGTTCCCTGAGCTGTCGCTGCTTGAGAGTGCGCGTGTTACCCCGGGGAAATTGCTGACTGACACCAAGCTTGAACTGGGTCATCGCCTCCTGGTTGAAGTCGAAACTGTCGACGGGAAGGTTGGCGAAGCCCAGGGATAGAGTGGGATCAGGAAGCTGCCCGGCGGCTACACTTTGCGCCTCCCCAGCCTGCTCCCGCAGACGGCTGCCCGCCATCCAGGGGTCATTTTCCTGGGCCAGCGCGACAGCGCGCTCCAGTGACAGAAACTGTTGCGCCAGTGCACAGGGCGAGCCGATAGCCAGCAGGAAAATGGCCGCTATCCTGAAAGCCGGAAAATCCGAATATCGCGTTGAATTTCGCAATGGACTATACATGGTGCCTCCCACGCGCCCGGCCCCTGGCCAGGCATAAGATTATTCAATGTGAGCGCAATGGCTCACCGCTTGGGCGCGGCGGATATCCTGTACCCGATTTGCGGGCACATCTATCCCGCTTCAGCGGTGAGTGGGAGGGCGATAGAGGGAATCGGGGGGCGAACTCGAATGGGACAACAGGAATTCTGGCCAATCGACGCGGGCCGCATCGACGGGGCTTTTCAGGTCATTGGCGACGGACAGCGAGGGCGACGCCACGCAGTGAAGCATCGGGCAGTTGGCATCACCGCAACAGTCCATTGGAGCACTTTCAGCTGGTATCGCCGGTTTGGCGTGGTGTGAATGGTCCATGGCGGCCATGCCCGCCGCACTTTGGTCAACGGGTCCCGGGCTTGTATCGATGCCTGCGGTCCGGGCATCAGGGCAGGACACCGATACGTAAGCCAGTGTCTGACCCACCAGGGCGATTGACAGCCACACTGCGACGATGCATCTCGTTATTCTGTTTGCCATGCCTGTGTTCACGCTCAGACTCGTTCCCCGAGGATACAACATAGCCACAGGATTTCAATCTGTACTCGCGGGCGTCGGACGCACGCGCCCTTGCTGAAGCCTGCTCGACCCAGCTGCCGGGCCAGGAGCATGCTAGTTGCGCTTTACATAGACCAGCGCATCTTCATCGAGATCGACCCGGGGCAGTTCGTCTTTTTCAGAATAGTAATTGGTGTTGAAGACCCACGGCTCATGGTCACCTCGCCTGGGTAGCAAATGCAGGCTGCGTTGCATATAGCCGGGATTGAATTCCTCGGGGTCGATCCAGGGCTGGGGCGTCATCTTTAGATCCTGTTGCCCCAGCGTCGGCGTACAGACAGCAGCTCCCCTGGCCTCCATGTGGTTCAGCAGTCGACAGATGAAATCAGCCACCAGGTCTACTCGCATGGTCCAACTGGTTCGCAGGTAGCCAAACATTGCTGACATGTTAGGAATGCCGGAATTCATGATGCCCCGGTAGGTGTAGGTCTTGCTGAAATCGACAGCCTGACCATCGACCGTAAAGTCGATATCGCCCATCACGCACAAATTGAACCCGGTTGCGGTGATGATGATATCCGCCTCCAGCATCTGGCCCGATCGGGTGAGGACACCCTCGGGCGTGAAGCGCTCGATGTGATCGGTCACCACCGAGACCTTACCCGACTTGATCGCCTGGAACAGGTCGCCGTCGGGAACGTAAGCCAGACGCTGCTGCCAGGGTCGGTAGCTGGGGGTGAAATGGGACATGTCGAAATCCTCACCGAGGTACTGACGAATGACCTTGAACAGTTCCTCCTTGATCAATATCGGGATGATTCGTCGCCAGATCCTGGATATCTTTGGCCTGTTTGAGCAGGCTACGGCGCACGATTTCGTGGACCCATTCTTCGGGTACTTCGAGCTCCCGCAGTTGCTCGGCCAGTTCGTTGCGATTCTCCCCGGTCCAGAAATAGGTGGGTGATCGCTGCAACAGGGTGATGTGGGCACAGCTTTCCGCCATGCTGGGAATCAGGGTGGCGGCAGTGGCGCCCGAGCCAATGACGACCACCCGCTTGCCGGCGTAGTCCAGTCCCTCGGGCCAGGTTTGCGGATGGACAATAGGACCCTTGAATGCCGCCATGCCCGGCCAGTTCGGGGTATAGCCGCGAGCATGGCGATAGTAACCCGGGCACATCCAGAGGAATTCACAGCGGTATTGAACCCGCTTTGCGTCATCGCCGATACACACATCCAGCGTCCAGCTCTGGCTCGAGGAATCCCAGGCGGCGCTCAACACCTGATGGTGATAGCGGATGGAGGGTTCCAGTTGAGCATCGTGAATCGCCTCCCCAAGATATTCGAGAATGGCGCTCCCGGATGCTATCGGCTTGCCCGACCAGGGCTTGAAGCGGTAGCCGAACGTGTGCAAGTCGCTGTCGGAGCGGATTCCCGGATACCGATGCAGGTGCCAGGTACCGCCGAAGGATGCCCTGCTCTCGAGGATGGCAAAGCTTCGGCCGGGGCATTGCTCCCGCAGGTGATGGGCCGCGCCGATGCCGGAAATGCCGGCACCGACAATGAGTACATCAAAGCGGTTTTCAGCTTCGCGTTGATCGACTGACTCCAAGGCTTCAGACTGCATGATTCATCACGTTGTTGCGTGTCCCCGCGCGCCGAAACACGTGCCGATCCGCTATATCAATCAGCAGCAACAGCGAATACCAGGGAGGAGGAAGGGTTGATTTTGCTGGACTGACAGTTGTCCCACCGCCGGACTTGTCGTGCATTGAACACGGGATAGCACCACCGGCAACACCGTGGCTACTTGGCATTTGACTCCAGGATAAAGTCCTCCAAGGCCTTGTCGATGCCGAACACATGTCGGGTCAACCATTCGGTGAGAAAGGTCGATATGATATCCCGATCCAGGGCGTTGGGCTCGTCGATGCCTGCCAACAACTCGATGATTTCTTCCCGAAAGCGGTTATGCGCCTGAACATGCGCCTCGCGACCGGGAAAGCCAAGTTGCTGCATGTACTCCTCCTCGAGGGCGAAGTGGTACTCGGTATAATCCTTGAGGCGACACAAAACCTCCCTATCGGAGCCCGGTCGCTTTATTTGGTCGAGAATATCGAAAAGGACCTGGTGCTGGGCGTCCTGCCAGATAAGCTCACTGGTTTTGCGCATACTCGGCTCCCGCCCACTTTCACTGACAAGCCCGGCATCAATCCAGGCCACGCACCAACTCAACGACGTCGGCGTTGAGCTGTTCAATTTTATTGACCCCGGCAAGCGCCATGGCCGTGGTTATTTCACGCCGAACGACATCCAGCATATCGAACACGCCCTGTTCACCCCGGGCCGCCATCGCCCATACCCAGGCACGGCCCAGCATGACCCCATGGGCACCCAGGGCAAGCGCCTTGACCACGTCGATACCGCTGTGCACTCCGCCGTCGAGATAGACTTCAATGCGTTCACCCACCGCTTCCGCGACCGCGGGTAGCTTACTGATACTCGACGCAATGCCGTCGAGCTGCCGACCTCCGTGATTGGAGACCACGACCCCGTCGGCACCACTGTCGACACTGGCCCTCGCATCATCGGCCTCCATCACCCCCTTGAGTAACAACTTGCCCCGCCAATGCTCCCGCAGCCAGCGAATATCCTCCCAGGTTACGGTGGGGTCGAACTGGGAGTCGACAAAGGCTTTGTAGGACTGCAGGTTTTCGGGGTCTGCCACCTTGTCGCTGAGATTACCGAAACTGTGGGGCTTGCCCTTGAGGCCAACATCCCATACCCAGAGCGGGCTGGTTAGTAACTGGGCTACCTGAGATAGCTTGCCCACCGTTCCACCGCCGAGCATGCCATTACGAAAATCCCGCAGCCGCATGCCAGCGACCGGCAAATCGACCGTGAATACCAGGGTTTCGCAACCGGCCGCTTCGGCCCGGGCCAGCATTTGCAGCACGAAATCCCGGTCGCGCAGCATATACAGCTGGAACCAGAACGGCGCGCGCAGGGCCGCCTGGATCTCCTCCACCGGGCAGATGCCCACCGTGGAGGCGCTGAACGGGATACCAGCCCGCTGCGCCGCCCGTGCCGCCTGCACCTCGCCACGCCGGGCCATCATACCGGCCATACCCACGGGGGCCAGCGCCACCGGCATCGTCGCCGCCTGGCCGAGCAGCGTCGTTGCCGTATCGACCCGGGAAACGTCACGCAATACCCGTTGTTTCAGCTGGTAGTGTGCGAAGTCACCGCTATTGCGCGCCATGGTCGCCTCATCATTGGCGCCACCATCGATATAATCGAATAAAAATCGCGGCAGGCGCCAGCGCGCGCGCCTGCGATAGTCATCGATACTGACTGGTACCACATCGTAAATACTCATGCGTATGTCACTCTCCTGGCCCCACACTGTCCGCTGTGAGCCCCGCCCGACCCTACTATAAAATGTCGGTGGAAACAGCGCCAGCTTTCTGCCCGGAGCCCGCTGCAGCCGGTCCTGGCGAAGGCGCGGGCCCTCATCACCCGGCTCGCCGGGCCTTCTCATCCCGGTCCGGTGCAGGCAAATATCGCCTTGGCGTGCAAATACTGGCAAACTGGACTCCACCACAATGGAGCACAGAGGGGAAAACATGGAACCTATCGAACCGAAATCCCGCGACTCACTGCAAAGGGAGGAGTTGGTGGAGGCGGCGGGAGCCGTACGCATCGAAGTACGAGAGAGTCTTGGGGATTTTCGCCGCTCGTTAATGATCAAGGCCCTGCTACTCGCCATTCTGGGCCTCTGCGCGTTATTCTGGCCCGGCGCGAGCATGGCGCTGCTGGTGCGCCTGGTGGGAATTTTCTGCATCGTAGACGGCATCCTGAGCATAGTGCAGGCGCGCTCCGCGGCCCATGGCCAAAGCTACTGGGGCGAGGCGGTTGTCAGCCTTTTGATTGGCGCGGTGCTGCTGTTATGGCCTGGCTCGGCCAAGATTCTGCTGCTGTTGTTTGGCGCCTGGATGCTGTACACCGGCATTCGCAGTTTTTTCCTCAGCCGCCAACTCGACCCCATGGACCCCGATCGTTCAACCCTGCGGCTGATCGGCATCGGCTCCAGCATCGTTGGCCTGGTGCTGCTGCTCTGGCCCGGCGCCGGTGTCGCCACGCTGTCCTGGCTCATCGGCATTACCGCCCTGGTGATCGCTGGCATGATGTTTTTTGCAGCGACCAGGATGAAGCAAATCGGTAGCGAGATCCGCGACCGAAGGCACTAGCCCAGGTGCTGGACGGGCTGAGTTTTCAGCCCGCTCAGTCGTTGAGGTGGCGGCGCACGTTGACCACATCGGTGTCCTCGGTGCGCACGATGCGAAATCCCAGGCGAGTGCAAAGCGCCAGCATCTTGCTGTTGTTTCTCAGCACCTCGCCCTCCATCACATCAATATTGCGCTCCCGGGCGAGCCCCATCAGCCGCCGCATCAGTTCGCGACCTATACCCTGGCGCTGCATGCCGTCGGCGATGGTCAGCGCGAATTCGCAGGAGCGGCGATCCGGGTTGGTGATGTAACGGGCGACCCCCAGTAAATGCGCATCGGGCTGGCCTTCGTTGACGACCACCACCAGCGCCATTTCCCGGTCGTAGTCAATCTGGGTAAAGCGCGCCAGCAGTGCTGGCGTCAACTCCTCCATGGTCTGCATGAAGCGGAAATACTTGCTCTCCGATGACAGGTTCTGCACGAATTCCTGCTCGATCCGCGCATCCTCCGGGCGAATGGGTCGCACCACCACATTGGTGCCGTTGGCAAGTTGCCAGTGTGTCACCAGCTCATGGGGATAGGGATGAATCGCCATATGGCCGTAACGGGCCGTTCCGGTATGGCGCGAACCGACCACGATTCGCGCATCGGCAACCACGGCATCCGTCTCATCGATCAACAGCGGATTGATATCCAGCTCCCGGATTTCAGGCAGCTCACAACTGATCTCGGATACCCGCTTCAACACGTCCTGCAGCAGCGAGAAATTGACTTCCGGCATATTGCGAAACTGACGCAGGTAGCGCGCCGCCCTGGTGCCCTCCACCAGGCTGAGACTGAGATAATTATTGAGCGGCGGCAGCGCGATATTGCTGTCGTCAAAAATCTCCACCTCGGTGCCGCCAATGCCGAAGCTGATCACCGGCCCGAAAACCTCATCATGACTGATGCCGATTCTCACCTCGCGGGCATGCGGGCGTACCTGCATGCGCTCCACCGTCACACCGAGAATGTTTGCCCCCGGCTGGCTGCTCTCGACACTATCGACAATCTCACGAAATGCCGTGCGCACCCCCGATGCTTCGATGATATTCAGCTGGACGCCGCCGACGTCGGTCTTGTGCTGAATATCGGGAGAGTTGATTTTCATGGCGACCGGCAGGCCCACCGTTTGCGCCGCCACCAGCGCTTCGGCGGGCGTGGTCACATTGATGCTCGGCGAAATGGGAATTCGAAAAGCCCTGAGCACGGCCTTGGCCTCGACACTGCTCAGTACGTTACGGCGCTCCGAAAGGGCATTTTGAATGATCAGGCGGGCGCTGTCGGTATCCGGTGAGCGTCTGGCGGACAGGGGCGCCGGCGTCTCCAGCAATATTTTCTGGTTGGCGCGGTAGCTGGCCAGGTACCCGAACGCCTCGACCCCCGCTTCCGGACTATTGAAGTGGGCGATGCCGGCCACGTCAAAGCGAGAACGGCCCCTGGCCACCAGCCCCTCACCCATCCAGCAGGCAAGCACCGGCTTGGAGGATTTCGCCGCCGCCTGGATCACCGCCTCGGCGCAGGCATCCGGGTCGGTCATCGCCTGGGGCGTCAGCAATACCAGGAGGCCGTCCACCTCCCGGTCTGCCAGCACAATGCTGGTCGCCGCGCCATAGCGCTCGGCGGTGGCGTCCCCGAGAATATCGACCGGGTCGGCATGGGACCAGTATTCCGGCAGGGTGGCGCTCAACTGGTCGATGGATTCCTTGCTCAGATCGGCCAGGGGTACGCCGAGATCGGCAGCCCGGTCCGCCGCCATGACCCCGGGGCCACCGCCGTTGGTCACGATCGCAAGCCTACCGCCCTTAACCCGCGCCCCGGAGCCGAGCAGGCGGGCCGCAGAAAACAGCTCATTGACCGACCTGACACGCACGGCGCCCGCGCGCTGGATCGCGGCATCGAAGACATTGTCCCGCCCCACCGCCGCGCCGGTATGGGAAACGGCGGCCCGTGTCGCGCTCTCGCTGCGTCCTGATTTCACCACGATAACCGGTTTCAGGCGCGCAGCCACCCGCAGGCCGCTGATAAAACTGCGGGCGTTGTTGATCCCCTCGACATAAAGCAGGATGCTGTCAGTGCGGTAATCTACCGCCAGGTATTCGAGCACATCGCCAAAGCCGACGTCGGCGGCTCCGCCCAGTGACGCCACCGCGGAAAATCCGAAACCATTACTCTCTGCCCAATCCAGCAGGGCACTGCACAGTGCCCCCGACTGGGCCACCAGGGCTATCCGGCCTTCACGCGCTTCACTCTTCGAAAACGTTGCATTCATGCCAATTGCCGGGCGAATGACGCCGAGGCAGTTGGGACCTACCATGCGAATATTGTAGGAGCGGGCAATATCGACAATTTCGCTCTGCAGGGATTTACCGCGCTTGCCCGACTCGGCAAATCCGGCGGAAACGATGATTGCCGCAGCGACCCCCTGCTCGCCGCAGTCGCGCAGCACCTTTGCAACCGCACGCGCCGGCGTAACGATAATCGCCAGTTCTATGTGAGCTTTGATTTTTTTAACACTGGGAAAGCAACGCAGGCCGCCGATCTCTTCGTATTTGGGATTGACCGGGTAGACCGGCCCCTGAAACCCACCTTGCTGGATATTCTTGAGCAGCAGCTCGCCGACACTATGCTCCTGCTCGGAGGCACCGATAATAGCGATGGAAGCGGGTTCGAATACGCTGGTTAGATAGTGTTTCTGCATGAGCGAGGACTTCCCTGAGCAAGCTGGCGATCCGGAGTCCAACGCTGTTGAGTCGCACTGTGCAAGCCACTCTCGACAACCGGGCTTTCGCCGCGCTGGGGCTGATGTGAAAAACCCGAGACGCTGTCTTCCACTCCCTGCTAAGATACCGTGATCTTATCGCCGTTCGCAAGGAGCCCATATGAGTCTCGCGTATATCACGCATCAACAATGCCACCAGCATGCGATGGGCGCCCATCACCCCGAACAGCCAGCGCGGCTGGACGCGATAAACGATCGCCTGATCGCCTCCAGCCTGATGATGATGCTCAGCCAGCACGACGCGCCACTGGCGAGCCGGGAGCAACTGCTGCGAGTCCATGACGCGGACTATATCGACCGTGTATTTGCGCGCTCTCCCAGCGACGGGCTTTCCTGGCTGGATGGGGACACAGCGATGAACCCGTTTTCTCTGGATGCCGCACTGCGTGCCGCCGGCGCCAACATACTCGCCGTCGACCTGGTGATGTCCGGTGCCAGCAGCCAGGCTTTTTGCGCGGTGCGCCCCCCCGGACATCATGCCGAGCGGGACAAGGCCATGGGATTCTGCTTCTTCAATAATATTGCGGTGGCCGCCGCCCATGCCATCGCAGAGCACGGCCTGGAGCGCGTCGCCATTGTCGATTTCGATGTACACCACGGCAACGGCACAGAGAACATATTTGCCGGTAACGACTCGGTGCTGTTCTGCTCCAGCTTCCAGCACCCCTTCTATCCCAACACCGGTTACGACACCGATGTCCCGAACATCGTCAATGCGCCTCTGCCCGCCGGCACCGATGGCGCGAGCTTTCGCGAGGCGATCACCGCATCCTGGTTACCCGCCATCGACGCTTTTGCACCTGAGTTGATCCTGATTTCTGCCGGCTTCGACGGGCACCGGGAAGACCCCATGGCACAGTTCAACCTGCTTGAGTTTGACTATGCCTGGATCACCCGGGAATTGATGAAGCTCGCTGACAAACACGCCGGCGGAAGGGCCGTATCCAGCCTGGAGGGGGGCTACCACCTGCACGCGCTGGCGAGAAGCGTCAGCGTGCATTTGCAAGCCCTGACCGGCGCGGTGGACTGAAAAGGCTCCAGCCGTTCAGCGGTTAAAATGGCCGCCGCCAGGATTGAAATTTCCACCACCACCGCGGCCTTGCTGCAGGCTCCGCTCCCTTGATGCGCCCGCCTGGCGCGCACTGTAGGCACGATTGTACTCCTGACGCCGGTTTGCGGGTTGCGCCGGGCGCTGCTGTTGCTGGCGCTGCTGGTACTGCTGGCGTTGCTGCGCCGCGCGGGCGGCCGCCTCGCGCTGCTGGGCACTCGCCTGCTGCGCCCGCTGCTGAACTTGTTGCTGTGCCTGCTGCCGCTGCTGGGGTGTTGCCTGTTGCGCCCTCAGTTTGGCCTGTTCAGCCCGGGCCTGCGCCTGTCGACGTTCCTCGGGCGTCATCTGCCCGGCGCGCTGTTGCACCTGTTCCCGGGTCTGGGGACTGACTTTTCTGTTGAGCTCCGGGTTTGCCTGCCACTTGCCCTTGTCGCGGGTCTGCCACTGGTCGCCAACCTTGCGGGCCACCTCACCATTGCTGCCGGCGAACACGTTGTTTGCCCGGCCCTTGGCAATGCGCGCTTGCTTCAGGTTGCTTTGGGCAAGACTGCTATCGGCGACACGACTGCGGTTTTCCGGCCGCTGGTAAATATTTCGATTACTGAAATTGGCCTTGTTGAGCCTGATGTTATTGTTGACCTGTCTGCCAATATGGTTGCGATTACCGACGTTGATGGTATTGCCGATATTGATATTTCCGCTGTTGTTGATCACGATTGGGGGCCGCCGGTAGCCGCCGCCGTACCAACCACCACAGCAGCGACCGGGCCGGTAGTAACCGTAGCCTCCACCCCAGCTGGCGCCCATACTGAAAAAGCCGTTGCTCCAGCTGACGCCAAAGTTCCAGCCCGTCCAGGGGTTGTAACCCACGTGCAGGCCCCAGGTCGGCGGGCGCGGATAATAGTAGCGCCCCCAGTGCGGCGGGTAGTACCAGCCGGTTCCATACACCGGGACACCATAGTGGGGGAACGACCACAAATAGCCGGGCGTGTAGCCTACATAAACTACCTGTGGCGTCGATTCATAGATATTCACATAGGTGGTGTTGTAAACCGGCGAGCTGGGCGGGATTTTCGCGATTTCCTGTTCTGGCACCTCATCGGCGACCTGCCAGGGACCGGTCGCCGATCCCGAAGTGAACCAGACGCCATTATCAACCGCGTAATAACGGTTGCTGATTTTCAGTACCTGGGCCCCGGTATTGACGGCATAACTCACGCTGGTGCCGGCTATTTTCTCGAACTTGGGCTTGCCGTCATACTGAACCACCAGACTGGCATCATTCCGGTTGATGGCAGCGGTCTGGGGGATACTGGCTTCGAGTAATGCGTCCTCTGCCTCGGGAGTACCGGCTACCGAGGTGCGCAAGCCGCCGATATCGGATGCCGGGGGAATGTTGGCAAAGCTCCGTGGCAGCTCGTCGGCGGGCACGAAAGTCCAGGGCCCCGCCGCCGTTTTCGCCCGGTACCAGCGCCCGGATAACAGGATGTACATATTCCCGGTGGGCAGATCCCGCAACCAGGGGGTCTCGGTATTACTGACGAACAATACCTCGCCACCGCTGAGCGAGTCCCATTTGGGTCTGCCGTCGGAAACCACCAGTTCGGTGGGTTGGGTCGCTACCACAATGGCCGGCGCCACCGCTGGTGGCGGGCCGGCCACATCCGGTTTCGGTACAAGAGCCACCAGGTCGGAAGGCGGCGAGCTGGTCACTGTCCATGGGCCGAGGGGATCCCTGGCCTGGTACCAGAGCGAGCCGCTACTGAGGTAACAGGTTTTGGTTTTTCGGTGACGCGCCACCAGCATCGGCGTATTCAAGGCGCGCTCGTAGGCACTGTTTTCTACCGGTTTGAACCTGGGTTTGCCGTCGAAAAGCAACAGCACCGCCAATTGCTCGTTGAAAATGATTTTTGGTGGGTCATGCTTGAGCTGCTCCAGACTACGTTGCTCGATTTCTGCGGAGGACAGGCTGGCGGCTAGTCGCTCGCGGGAGATCGTAAAGCCG
The DNA here is from genome assembly GCA_963751595.1 of uncultured Gammaproteobacteria bacterium. Taxonomy (GTDB): domain Bacteria; phylum Pseudomonadota; class Gammaproteobacteria; order Pseudomonadales; family JAHEGP01; genus JAHEGP01. Next base: position 261,947 of record CAVVVC010000008.1, on the reverse strand, counting down.
GTACTGGGAATGGCATCTTCAACAACCCGGGTGAACCGCTGTTCATCCGCATCCCTGGAATCTGGCCAGCTTACCTTGGTGACTTTGAGATCGCGCACCAGCACCGTATCACCGTCACTCTGGCTATCGATGCGGGCGGTGAACCAGAAGGCACCAAAAATCGGTTCCTTACCGTTTTTCAGTTCCAGCGACATGGCACTGCGCCCGGTAAGGACGTTACCCTTGAGGGTTTCAGGCTGGGGTTGATACACCACGATAGTCGCCTCTTTCGCGTCCACCTCCTGGGGCCATTCGATTCCGTGGGCCGCGGTTACCAGCCCACCACCAAACAGGATTGCCAGGCAACATCCGCGCAGCCAGCAATACCAGGTAGGGGTCAACGATACCTTTGCCATCGCAGTTCCGTCTCCATACTTGTTTTCAAGATCCCGGTTGCGAGTGGGGCTCGTCAGCCCGAAATCAAACACTCGAAGCAACTCTACAATGATCACAGGCTTTTTGACAGCCTTGGCCAATGGTGTATAAGGCACAAAGTTTAGGTTTGCTGCGCGCCCGCCTTGGGTGTCAACACTTTTGCCACCATCGAAAGAAAAGCCGTTTCGGCGGCGCGAAACATTATCCGGCTAGCGACCAGGGGCGCCCCAATCACCAGCGTCAGCCAGGCCCGAACAGCGATGTTTAACCACCGATTGGCGCAGGCCGCGGGTTTATTGTTAAGCTGTCCGGCGCCAGAGTCGGCCCTGCCCACAATTGGCGAAGAAAGCCCCGGGGTCGGGGCAACCGGCCCGAGAGAGGCTTCTTCAGCGTCCGGACCCCGGCGGAATCGCGCCGAAGTCCGGCATCGGGAGACAATCAGTCATGGTAAGGCCCACCACGCCGCAATTAGCTGCCGATACCATCATTCAGCTGCAACAGGACGGCGAGCAGCGCATCGTGTTGATCAGGCGCAAGAACCCCCCGCTGGGCTGGGCGCTGCCCGGGGGATTTGTCGATGTCGGGGAAACAGTAGCTGACGCGGCCCGGCGCGAGGCCTTGGAAGAGACCTGTTGCCGGGTAGAACTGCTGGCCCTGCTCGGCTGCTATTCAGACCCCGCCCGCGACAGCCGGGGGCATACAGTCAGCCTGGTCTATGTCGCGTCGACCCAAGATACGCCCGCTCCGGCCGACGATGCCGCCGACCTCGCGCTGTTTTCCCTGGAGGATCTTCCCAAACCACTGTGTTTCGATCATGGTGTTATTTTGCAGGACTACCGCGTCTACCTCGCCTCGGGCTCGCGGGCGCCCGTCGATCGCTGACGCCCGGGCCGCGGCGCGTGTGAAGCACCCTCAATGCTCGCCGGCATCAATCGCCCGACAATCGGAATAGGCCTTTAAATAGCGCTGTGCAAAGCGGTTGGCGCCCGTCAGGCCCAATGCGATTCGCTGCTCATGCACGACTGTCATGAAGCCTGCGCGCTGCGCTTCGAGCTCCAGCAACAGGTGTTCCCGGGCACGCTCGTCGTCGTTGATGACGCCCAATGCGGTCATCATCGCCGCCGGGTCATCGTGCTCCAGCGCAACGCGCTCGGCGACGCCGCGGCAGTCGCTGAAACGCTGTAGCGCGAAATCGTCCCCGCAGCCGGCGAGTACCAGAGCAAGCATTAAAACAGATGCTACCTTCATTCCCGGCCCTCCACAGTCCCAGACGATCGCTAGTTGGTAAAGCGACACGCAAGGCTAGCATGGTTTTTGGCGGGACTCTATGCAGCTAAAGTCGAGGTAGGAAGGATATCGGCGATCACCCTTGTTGCAGGCCCGGAGGCCTGCAAGCACAGGACGTTCTTCTTACTGGGGGTTTATCGAGATGAAGGGGTTTGCCAATTTGCTCCAGAACCCGGTGAACTGCAGCGGCGCATTTTGCGCCGTCAGACAAATACAATCCGAGTTCTGGTGAGCGATCGGCTGATGGTTGTCCTCCTCTCCGAGGGTGACGAAATCACCGGCGCCGTAAGTGCCCCCTTGATCCGAGTATCCACCGCGCAGGACCACGGTCGTTTCTGTGCCCCCGTGGCGATGCTCGGGAATTCGCCCGCCCGGCTGAATTCGCACCAGCGCCACCTGATTGGTGTCGTCGCCAACACCCAGGATGGCGGTTTGCAAACTGGACGTGACCCGCTTCCAGGCCACGGCGTCAAGACCGTTCGGCACCAGCTTGCTCAGGGCTCTGGGAACGCCTTGAATCGGTGCCGCGGAGGAAACCAGTCCAGGCAACTCCGAAGGACTGTCCAGCCTGCCCAAAACACTGGCAAGAAGATCGTCGCCCACGGCAGCGGGTTTCAATTGACTCATTAACTCGCCGCCCACCTGACCCAATTTCTGCGCCCGGCTCTGACAATGCCCACAGTTTTCGAGGTGCACCGCCACGCAAAGCGATTGGCCAAATGCCAGCGCCCCCGCCGCGTAATCGGTTAATACTTCAGTATCCGGATGATGATAAACCATAATATTTGCTCGCTTACTGAGGAACCAATAACTTCATTTTGTTCAGGGCCAATCTGACCCGCGACTTGACAGTACCCAGGGGAAGATTCAACTCCTTGGCAACCTCGCTGTGCGGTTTTCCTTCCAGATACACCTTTGCCAGCACCTGAGATTGCTCTATCGGCAACTGGCCGATGGCTTCCCTGATCACCCTTCTGTTGCGATCGGCTTCCAGTTCTTCCACCGGCTGTTGATCGGCTTCGGCTTCCAGCCACACATCGTCGGCATCGACATCTGACTTGTGTTTTGCACCCCGGCGTAACAAATCAATGCGTGCATTCCTGGCTATGGTAAAAATCCAGGTCGTCGCACTGGCTTTTCTTGCGTCGAAAGTGGACGCACGCCGCCACACCCGTATCATGGTTTCCTGCACCAGCTCCTCTGCAAAGGCATGCAGCCCCGGGGTTGCCTGGGTCGACAGCCCATAGGCTTTGATCTGAGGAGCAAAATGATTGAACAGGGCAATGAAATCCTGGCGGTCGTGGCGCTTGCCAAGCCCGGCAAGGAGCTCTGTCCACATTTCCCTGTCGGAGGCAGTTTGGGTCATTGGTTTGGGCCTTATCGGTGTTACAGCGTTTCGAGATTTTGCTGGGGCATTCATTTTAGCTTAAAACTCCCGTCGACCGCACATGTGCTTCCTGCCATACCTTACGCTGGCATCACCGTCCCGGATCATTGGTCCGAACAGGGTTGCGCTGGCATCGAGCAGCCACTGTTCCCGGGGTGCCGCGCCAAGCTCTGATCCGGGGCAGCGACACGTCCGTACTTCAGCTAGCCCACGCCAGCCGCTTTCGGCGTTCCGACAAATCGCAGCGAGAAACAAAGGTAATGGAGATTTCCGGTAAAACGATTTGGCTGACGGGCTCAACTTCGGCCCTGGGCCGACAGCTGGCGCTGCAACTGGCGGCAGCTGGCAATCACGTGATTGCCAGCGCAAGAAACGAAACCGCCCTGCAACGTCTGGTTGAAGACAGCAAGGGCGTGGTCACCCGCCTCGCCCTGGATCTCACTGACAAAACCAGCATGGACCGAGCCGCCGCTCGCCTGCAGATCATCACTCCGAACCTGGACATGGTCATCGTCAATGCTGGCACCTGCCAATACCTCGATCCGCGCCATCTTGATCAGGCGCTGGTACGCCGAGTGATGGAGGTGAATTATTCGGGCGCAGTGTCGACCATCGACACCGCACTGCCGCTGCTGCAGCGTGCGTCGAGACCAAGAATCGTGATTATCAGTACCCTGGCAACCCGCCTGGCACTCGCCGGCAGCGAAGCTTACACGGCGTCCAAGGCAGCGCTGGAGTCCTTCGCGCGATCGCTCGCGGTCGACCTTGCTGGCGCGGGTATCTCGGTCACCATCGTTCGCCCGGGCTTTGCGACACCTGCTCGACCCGAGCCTGACGCCCCGGGCATGAGCGCTGAAAAGGCCGCGGGACGCATCATCCGTGGCGTGGCAAAGCACCGCAGCCTGGTGGAGTTTCCCCGCCGTCTGAGCTGGCCACTGCAATTGCTGGGGCACATGCCCGAGCGCCTTCGCCACGGCATTGCCGTGCGAATGTCCCACTGAGCCAGTAAGCACGGAAGCCGCAAGACCGCACCTCATCCCGGGCAAAGGGCACCCGTCAATCCCCGTCTATCGGCAGCTCCCAAAGCAGGCCTGCACCCCGATATATGGCATAGAAGAACAACAGCGGAAGAATCACAGACTGGAGCAGCAATCCTACGATGAGGTCCATAATATTCTCCACGTAGCGATCCATGCTCTCGGAGACGGCTGCCAGGCTCTGCTTGTAACGCTCGTAGGGCTTGATGCTGTCGAACCAATCCAGAATGCCGCAACTCTTACCCTGTGCCTTGAGCTCCAGGCATCGCAGCGCTTCCTGGGCCTGAGCGATCTCGGCCTCCGCTTCTGACCGCTGCGCCAGCAACAGTCGGCGCTCACGGCGCAGGTCATCCAGTGTCTGCTGTTGAGCCGCCAGCTCCGCCGGCCATCCGGGGGAGTACCAGACCAGGTACCACGGCAGCGTGGACTTGCCTCTGGTGATGCTCGCTTGTGCGGTGGCAATGCCCTGCTCCAGGCTGGCCAGCGCGAGGCCCAGCTCCTGTTGTCGACTCCGGGCCGCCGCCAGTCGCTGACCCGGCTCGGTGTCCTGGTGCGAGAGCCCCGACTCACCGGTGAGGGCATCGCGACTGTTGACCAACTGGCTTTCCAGCTCAACCATGACCGCAGTCTGTTGCTGCATCGGTTGCTGCAGGAACCAACCGTCCACCAGACTCGCGCAAAATACCGCAACCGCCAGAGCAAACCGCAGAAACAGGGACAGCAACAAAGCCCGCACCAAATGGCCATGCAGGGGCAACCGTTTTACCAGGCTCGAGTACAGCACCATCAGCGCCAACGCACTCATCACCAGATTGAAGACATCGTGCGAGACAATACCCAACATGACCTGCTGAAACACCAGCGCCCCCAGTGCAACCACCACCACGTCGGAGAACCGCTCAATCAGGTCATTCAGCGGATCCAGTAGTTCGCCGATATTCACCGAGACCAGCATTACACTGACTTCCGATGACTGCAGGACCGATACCAGGGCGTTGATGCCGCGCACGACACCGTACAGGATGCCGGTGTTCTTGATGGAACTCCCAAGGTATTCGTAAGAGTAGGTGTCGAGGTACCCCAGCCAGGCAACCGCCAGCATCGCCACCACCAGCAGCAACACCACAATGTTGGAGGTACTTCGCCGGGAAAAGTGCAGACGCCGGCGCCCGCTCCCAGCGGCGAGCCCGGCAGACTCTCTTGTTTCCTTGCTATCCGCCATTCAATCGGTACAACCTTCGAGAGACCAGCATTCGTACCACCTGAACTGTAAGGCCTAACGGCACGCGGCGAAAGAAAAAAATGGCGGAGGCCAAGCCTTCCGCCATTGATGAGGGAATTACGGCTTTGCACGGCAACTCGGGGGAGTTGATCGACGAGACCCGGACGGGTAATGTGCTTCAAGCCTGCCTGGTTAGTGCTGCATGGCGCTGGAAAGTTCAAACCGGGCCGGGAAAAGTGCGCCGGCGACTGGTCCGGGATTGTAGATTTCCGTTAGATTCCCTCTTATACTGGCCGTCGGTTTAGCACAAAGAATTAGAATACTTAACCTAAAAGCCTGTTTTTCCTGTGAGATTCGACAAGCCCGAGGAGCACAGGCCCAGCACGCAAGGAGAAGGATCGATGAGCCAGAGCGCTACCCCAATGCAGTACCTCGACAAAGCCATGGACACCATTCGTGACCTGGGACTGATGCCCGATGCCGCCAACACCCAGGATGACCCCATGGTGGCACTGCTCAACCAGATCGCCGACATGGACGAAGAGCGGGTCATCGCCATCACCCGCACCCTGGCCCAGGCATCGCTGTTCAACGAGGTGGTGCGCGAGCAAATCGGCGCCATGGATATTGCCGATCGCTACCAGGACATCACCGAATCCTTCAACAGCATTCGCGATGACGCCAAGACCATGGTCGAGCAGATTGATGACGGTAAACTCGACACCTTCGAGCGCATCTCCAATGTCTGGATGAAAGTGACCCGCGGGGACATTGCCACCCGCTTCGACAAGATCAAGGACAACTATCTCGACGTCACCGCGTCAACCCAGGACCAAATAGTCCGGGAGCAACGAATCCTGGAAGCCTATCGCGACTACCGTGGCGCCCTCAAGGAATCGGAAATCCTGGCGCTCGAAGTGCTCAAGACCGCCGAGGGCAAGCTTGATGCCGCGAAGGCCGCGGTCCATGAAGCCATGGGCCAGGTTGAGGCTTTCAGCGGCGACGACGCCGCCGACCGCGCACGGTTGGAAATGACCCGCGACGAGCGGGTGCGGGATTTGCAAAACGCCGAGAAGCGCTACCAGATTGCCAAGGACCTGTCGGACAACCTGACTATTAGCTACAACACCTCGGAAGTGGTCATGACCCGACTGCTGCAAACCACCAACGCCAAGGAGCGGGTTTACCAGCAGGCGGTGAGCTTCTTCGGCACCAATGAAACCGTGCTCACCGCTCTCAGCGCTTCCTTCACCGGCTTGTTCGGGCTGCACGAGACTACCCAAACGGTGGAGGCCATGAAAGAAGGGGTCAGCCAGTCCCTGGAAGTACTCGCCGACATGGGTGGTAAAGTGCAGGAAGCGGCGCTGCGAACCGGCTACGGCCCCACCATCCGCGCCGACGCCGTCAAAAAGCTGGTCGATTCCGTTGTCAGCTACCAAACCCACTCAATTGAAATCATTGATGAGATGCGCAAACAAAGCACCGCCAATGCCAAGGAGATACAGGAGTCGGTAGAGGACGGCAAGCGACGGATGGCGCGCCTCGCCGAGCAGGGTAACGCACTGGTGAATGCTTCATGAGTGAAACCAGCAGCACCCTGACCAAGCAGCCCCTGGATGAGGTGATGCTGGCCATGGATGTGGTCGACACCCTGCGGCATCGCCGCAAGCTGGTCGACCAGGAGCTCGCGTCGGATGAGCGCGACCAGGTGATGATGGAGCGCCTGCGCAAGATCTACACCGCCCAGGGTATCGAGGTCTCCGACCGCATACTCGAAGAGGGTGTGCAGGCTCTGAAGGAAGAGCGCTTTATCTACAGCCCCCCGAAGCCAGGCCTCGGCACCTCGCTCGCCAGTCTCTATGTCTCCCGGGACCGTTGGGGGAAATGGGTAGTGGGCGCTGTTGGCGCCCTGGCCATCGGCGCCGCCGCGTATTACTTCCTTGTCATCGGACCCCGATCCCAACTGCCTTCGCAAATAGCCGACATGCGGGACCAGGTGATCGCCGTATCCAGCGACGAGCAAGCCAACGACAGCGCCCGGGCACTTTTCCTCCAGGCTCAGGCGTCGATTCGCAAGGGCGATACCGAAGCCGCCGAGGCCAGCCTCGCGGCAATGACCGAGCTGCGCAACGAACTGGAGCAGGTATACACGGTCCGCATCGTCAATAAACCCGGCGAGCGTTCGGGCGTATGGCGCGTGCCCAACCTCAATGAAAGTGCGCGCAACTACTATGTGATTGTGGAAGCCATCGACAGGAGCGGCCAACCGGTCGCGGTCCGGGTTACCGACGAGGAGACCGGCAAGATTGCCCGAGTCAGCCAGTGGGGCCTGCGGGTCGACAAGTCGGTATTCGACCAGATCGCCGCCGACAAGCAGGACGATGGCATTATTCAAAATAATCGCTTCGGGGTGAAGCAACGTGGAGAGCTCGAGCCCGAGTACACGTTTCCCACAAGCGGCGCAGCAATCACCAACTGGTGAAGGTGACCTATGATATCCGGACGTCAGACGCTGGGCTCGATTGAAGCGGCCCTGCGGGAACAACAGGCAAAAATAAAGCAGGCGGAAAATAAACTGACCGACCTGGGTGACCAGCGACTCGAAATCGACAAGACGACGGTGGAGAACCTCCGCACACTGGCGCGCCAACGCGTTGACTTTATCGCGTCGGGCTCTGTGTTGTCGGCTTTTGATGAGTCCGAGAGCCGGGTCATGCAGTTGCTCAAGCAGCGCCGCCAAAAGGCCCTGGAACTAGACCAGCAAATCGCTCGCCATGAGGCCCAGCAGGAAACCCTGCAGCAACAGCGCGGCAGCCAGGCCGACAGGCTGGAGCAGGCCACGACCGCACTGGATGAGGCTGAGGCCCGCACCCAGGAGCGCCTGGACAACGATCCCGCCTACCGGGAGCAACGAAAAAAAGCCCGGGAAGCCGATCGGATTGCCATCCATGCCGATGAGAAGGCCACCCGCAGCGAGCAGGAACAGGAGGAAAAGGGCCAGTCCTACCGGGACGATCCTTTGTTTACTTACCTGTGGGACCGCAAATACGGCACCAGCGAATACCATGCCAATCCTCTGGCGCGGTGGCTGGACGGCCGGGTGGCCAAGCGAATCGGTTACACCGACGCCCACACCAACTACAAGCGCCTGAGGGAAATTCCCCTGCGGCTGCGGGAGCATGCCGAACGCTCCAAACAACGTGCTGAGAGTGAATACCAGCGTCTCAAGGACATCGACCAACTGGCCCGGGTTGAAGACGGCGTGGTCGCCCTTGAGGACGCCATGAAAGCCGAGCAACAGTTACTGGACGACATCGACAAGCACATTACCGAGAGCGACGCTGAGCACCAGGCCTTACTTGAGCGCAAGCAACGCTTTGCCGTGGGTCGCGACAAGAGCTATCAAGCCGTGGTGGACTATCTCAGCTCCGAGATGTCCCGGGACGACCTGCGCGAACTGCGACAGGAGGCACTGGCGACACCCTATCCGGAAGATGACATGATCGTCAACCAGATGCTCGATACCGAAGGCGAGAGACAGTCGCTGGAAAGAAGCATCGACGCGGTTGAAAAGTCTCTGCAACTGCATAACCAACGCCTGCAGGAGCTGGAAGAGATGCGCAAGGAGTTCAAGCGGCGCCGCTATGACAACCCCAGGGCAGCATACGCAGACGGCGCGATGATCGGCATGGTACTCAACAATGTGCTCAACGGTGCGATGCAGAGTGACTCCCTTTGGGATGTGCTCAATCAACAGCAACGCCACAAAACCGGACGCTCCAACCCCCACTTTGGCTCCGGAGGCTTTGGCCGCGGCACTGTCTGGGGCGGCGGCTTCAGCCGGGGCGGCGGCGGTATCGGTGGGCGTGGTCTTGGGGGTGGCGGTATTTTTGGCGGCGGCGGCGGGCTTGGCGGCGGCGGTCTCGGGGGCGGCTTCCGCACCGGCGGCGGCTTCTAGGAGCGGTTTTTGCATTCAGCTGCGAGAAGCAGCGGGCCGGTAGCGAGCTGTTGTCAAAGGGGGTCTCAGGCCATCTGAAGAGCAAGCAAAGCGCCGGACTGGCGCGACCACTGTCCGTTTCAAATCCAATTCCAGCAGCTCAATCGGCTAGCGGCGATACAACGTGACCATAGCCCCATCAGCCGTCGCCACCCGCTCAAGCCGGGCGATCCAGAGCGTCAACCCAACGGGGACGTTCCCGAAAACATCATTGTCCGCAGTCAGACAAGCCCGGCGCCGACGACCCCGCGTCTGACAGGAAGCGCCGAGGGTTCATATCTCGAGTGCGGGAATCTCGCGTTGGGTTGCCAGCTCCAGCTCAAAGTATTCGGCATTATTGAAGTCGAACAGCTTCGCCATCAAATTGCTCGGGAAGGATTGGACATGGGTATTGTACTTTCTCACCGCCGCATTATACCCGCGACGCGCCTGTAGTATCTCCAGCTCGACCTGATTCAACGCATCCTGCAGATTCAGGTAGTTTTCACTGGCGCGCAGCTCCGGGTAGCCTTCTGCTACGGCCATGATCTGGTTGAGGGATCGAGAGATTTCACTCTCCTCCTGCGCCCTGTGATCCTTGTTGCTGTCATCGACCCGCTGCGCAGTCACTTTGGAAAGGGTGCCGGCCTCATGCTCCGCATAACCACCCACGACCTTAACGACATTCGGCAGCAGGTTGTAGCGCCGCCGCAGGGCCACTTCGATACCGCTCCACTGCTCTTCGATGGTGTTGCGGTACTTGATAAACTTGTTGTACATGCCGACCAAAATCAGGGTGACGAAAACCCCCAGAAAAATGAATACCGGCCAGAACTCCCCCATAACGCCGTGCTCCTGTCTCGACCCAAAGTGATACTCCCGACGGAGCTTACACCCTGATAGATCCCGCCGTAAAGCGTACGCCCTGTCCGCTCAGGCGCGCCGCAACTTCCGCCCTCGCCAGGGTGGTCGCCTTTCACGTTGATCGCCCAAGCGACAAGGCAGAGCTCGTGCAGTCGGGCATGGAAGATTGCAATTGGCTTCTTCGCTATACTGGCGCCGTAACTCCCTGGGGATTGGGAACCTGCCCACTGCGTTTCAGGCCTGGCAATCAGTGAATGTATGAAGCCGCCACTTCGATTAGCACTCAAATTCCTGCTAGGTGCCAGCCTGGCTAGCGCCGCTGCCATCGCGCTGGTCGGTCTGTTATTGATGCGCGGCATTCAGCTGGACCAGCTCAACGTCGCCAACTTCGAACTGGAAGGGCTGCAGCTAAAGCTTGACCGGAAGCTGCAGCTTGACGTCCGTCGCGTCACTGTCACAACCGGCGATGAGGGCGACAAAAGCACATTGCAGCATGCAGAACGGCCGGAACCGAACTCACTCAAGCAGCTCCTGAGTGGTATCAAGTACCTGAAGAAGCTGTTCAGTAGCGTCGATATTCACCGCATCGAGGTCGCCAACATGACCGCGCAGTTCCACTACCGGGGGGACGGCGCGGGAAAACTTGCCGCACAGGGTCCCGGCGCCGACGTGCTGGTCCTCCTGGACAGCGAGGATGAAAGTCTACTGCTGGAAATCAAATACCTCAGGCTTGAAGCACAGGGTCTGGAGCTTGGCGGCACCGCCCGCATCGATACCGTTGCGGTGCTGCTGGAAGCGCAGCTCGATGTCCGGCTGGCGGCTACCCTGGCGCTCGATATTCAACTCCAGGCCGACTCGGAGCGGCTCAGCTTCCAGGCCAGCAGTGACGAGGCGGTGGCCGATATAGCGCCTGTCGTGCGTTTGTTCAAGCTGGGGCCCGCCATCGATCCCTGGATCATCGATTACCTGGACGCCCGCGAATTCAAGCTGACGACGCTGGCGGGCACTCTGCCCTACGACGAGCCCGCGCACCTGTTACAGACACTCGAGGCCGAGGCATGGGTTGAGGGTACCCGCTATACCTTCGCCGAGGGCCTGGAGCCGGTGCTCGCGGCCCAAACCAGAGTGGTGTTCCAGCGCGGCGTATTGCACATCGAGCCCCGGGATGCCACGTTTTATGGTCAGGACACCGGCACTACCTACGTCGATATCGACTTCAATGACGACCCGATTATCCTGTCGATTGTTGTACGCACCCGCGCCCAGGCATCGGGGGGTGTGCTGGACCTGCTGCAGCACTATGGTATTCCCTTGCCCGTGCATCAGGTGCGGGGGTTGACGGATGTCGACCTGACCCTGCGTATCGACCTGAGTACTGGCGACGTTGAGTCCAACGGGCGTTTTTCCGCCGGTGAGACTGTGCTTGCAGTCGGCGGGCAACAGCTGGACGTTGACGGGCTCGATATCGTTCTCGAAAGAACGAGGCTCGATTTCAAGCAACTCAATGTCAGCATGGGTGGGTTAATCAGTGCCGCGATCAGCGGCAAACTCGACCTCGGTTCGAACGTGGGCGAGCTGAAAATCGACGTCAATAAATTTCATTGGCAGGACGCGGATTCCGAGCTCACCCTGCTGGAGAGCTCGGAACGACCCTTGAAGCTGACCTATCATTTTGGCGCAGCAGGGGATCGCATCGACATTCCCGCGTCAAATTGGCTATATGGCGACACCGCTATCGCTGTGGAGGCGTTTTCTACGCCTTTCGACCTCGACAGTGTTTCCGGCAGCCTGGACAAGGTTGGGGTTACCAGCGATTCCGGCCTGAACGCCCGTATCAGCGGTGAATACCAGTCCCGCTTGCCCTATGCCAGGCTAACCATCGCCTTGCGCAGCCTGCCTACCGATACCCTGGCCCTGAGGCAGGCCACCGATACCAGCATCACCCTGGTAGTGGGCAGCGAAGTCACGGCCGCCAGCAGTGCACCGGTCCTTTTGTCGGTGGCTGGCAACGATATTACCGTGCAACCCACCAGCGTGCGGTACAGCAACAATGAATTGACTATCACCAAAAGCGGCTTCGCAATCGCGCGGGGCATCACGGCGGGCCTGCAGGGACGAGTGAATTTTGCCTCGGGCAGCGGAAAACTGCTGCTCCATAATCTTCTAATGCGAAACTCAACAGGCTCAACCTGGTTTAGCGCCGAGCGTAGTATCGGCCTTACGGTCGCCAGCCAGGGCGAGAACCTGCGAATAGGCATTCCTCGATTGGGCGCCGTATTCGCCCGTAGCGAGAGCGGCAGCTGGTCCGCCGATATTGACGATATCAGCCGACTTTACACCTTGTCCCCGCTGCTGCAGCAACTGCAAATCAGTCGTGGCGCGCTGCACGTGAGTTCTGCCACCGGTGGAGCGCCCTATCAAATTCGTGGCCATTTGAGGTTTCCGTTGAGCTTGCTGATGGGGCCGGATCACCGGCGTATCACGGATTATCGTTTTTCAGGCAGCTACGCGGCGGGACAGGGTCATCTCGATATCAACCGCAAGGTGCAGGTCAAGTGGGGGGATAAAATCGATATAGAAACCAGGGACGTCGGCTACAGTATTGCCGCGCTGGGCGATATTCTCGACGCTTTCAATGGCCCTGGCGCTGCCACCGAAAAGCCACTTGGTCAGCCGAAGCGGCAGAACGCCAGCGCGGAAACTGCAACGGTGGTCAATTTACACGGCCGCAACAGTTTTATCGCGCTTGACGAACTCCGCCGCACGCCGGTAGATGAGTTTTTCGCAACCTTCAAAAACGGCAAGGCTAGCGCCCGGTTTTATTATGGCGCAGGCATTTCCGTGCTCGACTATGCCGATGGTCATTTCAGCTTCGGCGGCAAGGATCTGGATATCTCTGTTCTGACCAATTTTGTGACCCTGGCTGATTTCGAGGGTGGTACTGTGGAGTTTCTCGCGGAGGGTGATCGCGACGAACTGCACGGCGCGCTGCGCATTCAAAATACCATCATCAAGGATTACAAGCACCTCAACAATATGCTGGCATTTATCAACACCCTGCCGGGACTGCTGACCTTCAACCCCCCCAACTACCACAGTCAGGGCTTGCCGGCGCGGGAGGCTTACCTGGAAGCAGTTTACAAGCATGGTGTGCTGGATTTGAAATCGATGGTTATCGACTCCGATGAGCTCAACATCAGGGGTACCGGGATAATCGACCCGGACAGTAACACCACTGACATGACGTTCAACTTGATCAGCGGCTTGAGGAAGAGTTTGGGGCGAATACCGGTGGTTGGATACCTGCTCGTGGGCGACGATAAACAGCCCACACTGACACTCAAAGTCTCGGGGGATCTGCAAAACCCGAAAGTCAGTAGCAGTGCCGCCCAGGACCTGGTTAGCTACCCCTGGCAACTCATTCAGAACACCATCAGGCTACCGGGACATATCTCGACCCAGCTGCAATCCGATAAGTAAGCTTTCTGCAAGCGGAACCCTGCCGGAAATTCACCGGGCTTGGCAGGCTGGGGCTGGCAACCGTCACGATAAAGTCATTGGAGTTGTGCACTGCCCTGGGGCAAGCCTGGAAAAAAGCTGTCCTGACTATACTTTCCAGCGGCTCAGCCCGGTTCCAGGCCGCTGACATAGCGGTAAACGTCCGTCAGTAGCCAAATCCCCAGGGCCAACAGCAACCAGGGCATCAACAGGTCGACCGTCCGCTCAAGCCAGCGGTTGATGGCTTCCAGGCCCGGCCGCGCGCGATCACCCACGACCGCAATAAGCGCGGGAATAAGGGCAAACGGTAGCGCATAGGCCAGGTTGTAGACCGTTAGCACCGATAACGCCCCGGCTGTGGATAAGTCGGCCTGGATAATTGCACTGACCGCCGCCAGGTAAGGCAGTGCGAACGGAGCGCCCAAAAAATTAACGACCGCACCGTAAGCGAGACATCCCAGCGGGGTCAGCTCGCCCTCCGGTGTGCGGTTTTCACTGGCGCCACCGTCACGACTGGATAATGCGGCATATATCAACGCGACCCCCAGCAAAAACTCGACAACGAAATCCACCGGTTGCGGATTGTCCAGGCGCTGGGTGAGTCGTTCGATACCTAACGATGCCACCAGGCCGACCAGCAGATAGGCCAGCGTATGACCGAGCAACAAGGCGCTGCTGTTGGCAACTGGCCGCGAGCTTCCCGCACAATAAATCAACAGGGCAAACAGCACCGGATTGAGGACATCGATCAGTAGCAGGGGCGCTATGGCAGTTGCTAGTTCAGTCATAGATTCAGTTCGCTAACTTCTGCCGTCAGGGCCCTGTTCTTGCTTTAGCAACTTTCCGTTATCTGCCAGCAACTCAGACATGCCCACCCCATAGTGACCAATACACAGTGAGAATTCATCCAGGGTAAGATCGAGCATCTTAAGTTGGTCGCGGGGCACCAGCTTCAGTGACCCTGCAAACGAGGCCGGGGTCCAGGGCACCAGCACCACAACCCGGGGCCCGCCCTTATCCTCGATAATATAAACCGGATCTACCACGCCGGAATCACTGCTCATCAGGGCGGGTCTGAAAGCGTCAGATTGCTCGAATCCCAGCAGCGCCTGCAACAAGGTCTTGAGAGGACGATAGACCGGCAACCGGTCGACAGTGTACTCCTCGACCATGCGGCCCGCCCTCGCGGCAGCCGGCAGCATCGAAAAAATCCCGATAAGCAGCGCCGCGCCGACGATCAGCATGGCGGCCAGTATTTCCGTTTCCGGTACGCTCTCTATCAGCTTTGCCGGCAATAAATCAGCGATCGGTGTCGCCAGGCCAATAATCAGCTCGATAAACTCTTTCACGATGATAATCAAAAAGAGTATCGGTAGAAGTATCAGCAAACCCCTGAACAAGGCAGACTTCAAAAACGTCAACATGGCAGTTCCCCTCCTAAGTAATCAGGTGGTCGCTTGCCCGCCAACTGTTTGCAGGGCGCAGCATCACCCCGGGCACCACTGCCGTATCCTTCCAGCAATGTTACAGGCAAGCATCGACGCCCCGAATTCCAGACTATCATGTGTTCGCAGCCCTTGCTCAACGTTCTTGCTGCAAGCCAAAAAGCACAGCCCCCCGGTGGAGAAGTCTTCAAAATGGAAAGGTGGTGAAAAACTTGACGGCGCTTAAATCCTTCGACCATTCATAGCCCACTCCCAGTTGGGTGAAATCGTAACCCAGAACACGAACAGGATGGCTGAGGCCAAATGACAATCCAAGCTCATGGGAGCGGTTGATTCCACTCGAGAGCAATGGCTTCTCGAAATCCACTGCATCGGTGAAATACCACTGGATCGCGCGTATATGCCAGGAGATGTAACGGCCTGCAACCATCACGTTGGTGGGAATTTTGTACTCCGCGCCCAGACCCCAGCGCGAAAAGCGTGTGGTGGGGTCATCTTTGTTCGGGTCATTGCCTGCCCATAAAAACTCCCCGCCAACCTTCCATCGCGATGCTTCGCCATACTCGCCGCGGAGGCGGACTCCAGCCCCCCAGATGAAACTTCGGGAATCAGATTTTACATCCAAGCCAGCTCCGGCCTGGGCAAAAGGTGCGACCCGCCAGTGATCGTTCAACGCTATGGGCACCTCCACGCCGGGAACAATGCTGATGGTTTGCAGGGAGTCAACAACGAGCTCTGGAAAATCCTCCAGTTTTTCGTAGTCTGTCACACCTATCGCGAAGGGGGCCAGTAGCCGTAAGCCAACATTGCGATCTGCTTCCAGGTCGATGTCACGTATATTCACTGCCAGCGGCGCTCGAAAGACATAAATGACACGATCCTCGATCGCATAGCGCCCGGTACCTACAAAGACGGAGTAGGCGTAATTGGCGACGCCGTCGATGTCTTCCCCGCTCGCAACGCAGCTTGCACCAAGGGCCGCGGCACTCAGGGTACAGGCTCGAAAAAGAGATATCATAACCAGAAGCCTTAAAGGGGCGGAGAGCTCCTCTCGATTTAACTATTGGGCAATCGGTAACTGGCCGGCCAGGTAGATCACCAGAAGATAACGCGCGCCCTTGCCAATCAGGGTGAGGGTCCAGAACACGATGAAGGGTACCCGCATCATTCCGGCAACAAAGGTTAGCGCATCGCCCCCAACAGGCAGCCAGGATAACAGGAGTGACCAGACACCGTAGCGCTGAAACCAGCGTTGCGCCGGGCCGAGTTTGTCGGGGTTAAAGGGAAACCAGCGGCGATCCTGAAAGTGCAAAAGGTAGCGGCCTAGCAACCAGTTAATGGCTGCACCGATCGTGTTGCCGAGTGTAGCAGCCAACCATAATTGCGGCCAGAGCTGGGGATACGAGGCCAACAGCCCGACCAACACCACCTCGGAGTAGAAAGGCAGCAGAGTTGCTGCCAGCAATGCGCTGAAAAACAGTGATGCATAGGCGCCGATCACAGCAGGCGTTCTTGCCGGTGCTCCCGGGCCGCTATCACCAGGTGTCCAAACAGGCGCCGCTGATTGGCGATATAGGGCAGATACTCGGGGTGCCACTGCACCCCCACAAGCAGGCGATGGTCACTGCTTTCGATGGCCTGGACGATGCCGTCATCGTCCCATGCCACAGGACGCATCGTCTCCCCCATCCGATCCACGGCCTGGTGATGCAGGCTGTTGATACGTAGCGGCCCCTCTCCAACCACGCTTCCCAGCAGGCTGCCGCCGTCGATGTGCGCCAGCTTGAGTGGCAGCGGCGAGCGGCGATTGGATGTACGAATCCGCATGGCGCGTATGTCACCGTGGAGGTTACCCCCGAGGACCACATTGAGTAGCTGCATGCCGCGACAGATACCGACGATCGGCAGGTTGGTACCCAGGGCATGCTGAATCATGTCGACTTCGAAGGCATCACGATCTCGATCGATGGGGGCCAGACCAGGATCGTGGTGGCCGTATAGCCCGGGATCGATATCATCCCCGCCACCGATGACAAGGGCATTCAACAGGTGGCGCTGGAAATCGCTTTTTGGCGTCAGGTAAATGGCATCGGCACCACAAAGCCACAGGCAAAACCGCGTCATCCACCAGGACTGGGGAAAGCGCTTGTCGGGCCCGGTAACGCCTATGACAGGTCTACGAGACACTTCTGAACCTGTTTGTACCAAGGCTCGATAAACGGCCACTTCATCGGTTGTTGCAGATAGACCCAGAAGCGGTAACTCCAGCGCTCGAGACGTTCGGCATCATTGGCCAGCGATTCGACCTGCATCAGGTCATTCCACGGCATCGGCAAAGACCAGTCGGCATCGTCGATCTCGCAGTTTGGCAGGCGATAGTGAAGCGTGGGCCGGGGCTTCACCAGGATGTCTTCGATGACGGCGTCTACCCGAGGCGCGTCCAGGTGCTGGAACATTGGCAGCATGTCCAGAATGCGGTTGCGCGTAGGATTGAACTCAAGATAGTCGTCGATCAGGGTGTCCAGGTCTGGCCAGTAGTCCGGGTTGACCAGCTTCTCAAGGTATTCGTTTGGAAACAATTTGATAAAAGGCGGGATCCGGCGGGAAAGATCGACGCCTTCGTGCCATATCAACCAGTCACATAAACAGGCAAAGGCCTTCATATAAGCGGCGATCGTTTTTGCATCGAGGCGCGGCAACTCCGGATTGAAGTGCACACCGAAGGCATACCAGGGCGAGCTGAGGGTGCCCTTGGCGCCGGCCTGTCGCAGCTCATCCACCAGCACGTCCAGCTTCGGCAGATTCGAGAACGAAATAGGCGGCGCCACCAGCTCACAGGGGACGACGTTCATCGCCAGCAAAGACATGGCATCGGTTGCCCGCTGCTCCAGGTCCTTCAGGGGGTGGTCCCGCTTGTGAATCTGCCGGCCCAGCCACTTGATCATCTGGCTATCCATTTCGATGCCAAAATTGCCGACTTCGGTTTCCTTGATATCCAGCTCGAAAGCGGATTGCGTGATCATCTGGCCGCCCAGACTCTTTTGCACCACCGCCGCCATATTGGTGAGACCCAGTCCTGACAGTTCGATTTCAACGCCGACGCGGCGCTCGGCACCCGATTCGGTATTCATCTTCTCAGGCATATAAAACTTGCGTGGAACCATGGCAATTCCCCTCTTGATCAAACCAGCCACAAAGGGCAGATGATAGTGGGACGCCTCTGATGAATTCGGTGTCACCCCAGGCTTCACTTATAGAGTGCCTACTGGTGATGCTCCGCTGAGGTCGTACCGCGTGATCAGAGCCGCCCTGTCCTATCAAGCCCGCTCCAGGGGTCACAAGTCAAGAACGCAGGCCCTGCATGGCGCAAAAAAAAGGGCCTTCCCTCACAGGAAAGCCCTGGTTGTAACAGTAGCCTGAAATTAGCTGAACTGGTTCATGGTGTTGTCTTTGCCAGAGGCCTTGAGAGCGGCCTCGCCGGAAAAGTACTCCTTGTGATCATCACCCATATCGGAACCGGCCATATTCTGGTGCTTGACACAGGCGATACCCTGACGGATTTCCTTGCGCTGTACGCCGGCAACGTAAGCCAGCATGCCCTCCTCACCGAAGTATCCCCTGGCAAGGTTGTCAGTTGACAGCGCCGCCGTGTGGTACGTGGGCAGGGTAATCAGGTGATGGAAAATACCAGCCTCGCGGGCGGCGTCCGCCTGGAAAGTGCGAATCCTGTCGTCGGCGGCAGCGGCCAGATCAGTCTGATCGTAATCGACGCTCATCAGGTTGTCGCGGTCGTAGGCGGAAACGTCCTTACCCTCCTCGGCCCAGGCATCATAGACCTGCTGACGGAAATTTAGGGTCCAGTTGAACGACGGGCTGTTGTTGTAGACCAGCTTGGCGTTGGGAATGACTTCTCGAATCCGGTTCACCATGCTACCGATCTGGCCAACGTGGGGCTTCTCGGTTTCAATCCAGAGCAGATCGGCGCCGTTCTGCAGCGAGGTAATACAGTCCAGAACGCAGCGATCTTCGCCGGTGCCGGGCTTGAACTGGAACAAGCCACTCGGCAGGCGCTTGGGCTTGAGCAACTTGCCATCGGCCTTGACCACGACGTCGCCGTTCTGGATATCGTCTGCGCTGTCGACATAGTCGCCGTCGAGGAAGCTGTTGTACTTGTCGCCGAGGTCTCCGGGCTCATTGGTGACAGCAATCTGCTTGGTCAAGCCCGCACCGAGGGAGTCGGTCCGTGCAACGATGACGCCGTCATCGACGCCCAGCTCCAGGAACGCGTAGCGCACGGCCCGCAACTTGGCGATGAAGTCTTCGTGGGGGACGGTTACCTTACCATCCTGGTGACCGCACTGCTTCTCGTCCGATACCTGGTTCTCGATCTGAATGCAGCAGGCCCCGGCTTCAATCATTTTCTTCGCCAGCAAGTAGGTCGCCTCGGCATTACCAAAGCCGGCATCGATATCGGCCACGATGGGCACGACGTGGGTTTCGAAGTTGTCAATCGCATCCTGGGTGGCTTTCTCTGCCGCTGTATCGCCCGCCGCACGGGCTTCATCGAGTTGCCGGAACAGGCCACCAAGCTCTCGCGCGTCCGCCTGGCGAAGAAAGGTGTAAAGCTCCTCGATCAGGGAGGAAACGGAGGTTTTCTCGTGCATGGACTGGTCTGGCAGAGGGCCAAATTCTGACCGCAGTGCCGCAACCATCCAGCCTGAGAGGTAGAGGTAGCGCTTGCTGGTGGTGCCGTGGTGCTTCTTGATCGCAATCATTTTCTGCTGGCCGATAAATCCGTGCCAGCAACCCAGGGACTGGGTGTACTGGGAGCTGTCGGCGTCGTACTCGGCCATATCGCGGCGCATGATCCCGGCGGTGTACTTGGCAATATCCAAACCGGTCTGGAAGCGATTCTGGGCTCGCATCCGCGCGGCGTATTCGGGACTGATCGCATCCCAGGAACTGCCGTTGGCCTTGACGACTGACGCTAGTTCTGCGATATCTTTTTCGTAGTTTGACATGGTAGATCCTTTGAATCGTCCTGGTTGGTCTTCGGGTGCCGATCAACGCCGAACCCAGCGTTGAAGCAGCAGTTTGTTAGCAACTCGCGTATGCTAATGACTCCCCGAACATAATTAAACTAAATGGAAACTATATTTGGTATTCATCGCGGATATAAAGGCAGCGTGGTTCGTCCAGCCTCAACACCCGGCCAGCGTCAACGCGGCGGCTGCCGCGACCCGAAAATATGCCGCCAGCGGATACCATCAACTTGTGTAAGCCACTCAACGGTCTACTTTTACCTCATGAAAGTGGTAATATTCTGCTGAAGCCTCGACTGGACGTCATACCATAGGTGGCAGGCCACCAGCGAGATACATCTGATGACAAGAGCCAAAACCAGGGCAAAAAAGTCGCTTATGCCAGGTCAGTTACGCGCACTCACCTCAGTTTCCCTGGCGCTTTTTGTCAGTGCCTGCGCTTCGCCACAGAAAGTGGACCGGGTCCACGCCAGCATGTATCACCAGCAGGCCAGCATTCAGCAACTGCAGTCCGATATGGAGCGGGTCGAAAAACAGCGTCAGCAGCTTACCGACCATCTGCAAAAGCTTGAGCAGGATGGCACTAGCTCGCAGCGCCAGATCGATGAGACCCGAACGCGGCTTGAAGCCCTCGAGGTCAAGCAGTCTGATATCGCGCTGGTTATGCGCCAGCTCAACGGTAACGTCGCCAGCAATACCCGGTCCATTTCGACACTCAAGACCAACGAGCAGAAGCGCCGGGAGATCATTCGCGCGCAGCAACTGCGCTGGCAAAAAATAACGGCGCAAACCAACGCCAGGCTGGCGGAGATTGAAAGTGCATCCAGCGTACCGGCCGCCGGGGAACTCAACAGGGGTGACGCAAGCGATGTCCAGACCCGGTAAAGAACGCTTTCTGTTCGGTAGTGCGATATTGATGCTGGCGGCCTACTGCGCCGTGCTGACCTATGGCCTGTACCGGGTGCAGCACAATGCCGAGGAACTGGCGGTGGAACAGCGGGCGACCCTGGCGGCCGCCGACCAGAGCGTGCAGCAGCTCAGGCAATACGTCGAGACCTACCATGGTAACGACGCCGAGGCTCAAAAAGAACAACAGCGCATCAAGGTCATGCTCGACGAGCACGAGGCGCGCCTGTTTCTGCTACAGGACACCATCAACCAGCTATACGCCCTTCCCGAGTAAGCCTTAAAGGCCCGCGCGCAATGCGCTGCGGGCCAGTGCCTTATCCCCGCAATCCGGAGCTCCTCAGGCAAACACATCCTCCAGGACGATGGTTTCATTCCGGTCGGGGCCCGTGGAAATAATCGCTATCGGCGCTTCGACCAGTGCCTCGAGGCGGGCAATATAGGCCCGGGCGTTGGCCGGAAGCTGCTCCAGGCTTTGTGCCCCGATGGTCGACTCCGACCAACCCGGCATATCTTCATAAACCGGGGTCAGGGCGCTGAAGTCGCCGGCAAAGGAGGGCTCACGGGCACTATTGCCGTCGGCGTCCCGGTAGGCCACGCAGATGCGAATATTCTCGAGTCCGTCGAGCACGTCCAGCTTGGTGAGACAGAGGCCGCTGATGGAATTGAGCTGAACCGATTGCCGCAGGGAAACTGCATCGAACCAACCCGTGCGGCGGGCACGCCCGGTAGTTGAGCCAAACTCATGACCTTTTTCTGCCAGAAAGCGCCCGGTATCGTCAAACAATTCAGTCGGGAAAGGGCCACTCCCGACCCGGGTAGTGTAGGCCTTGGTAATACCCAACACGTAGTCGAGGTAGAGTGGCCCAAATCCGGTACCGGTGGACGCACTACCCGCTGTGGTATTGGATGAAGTGACGAATGGGTAGGTGCCATGGTCGATATCCAGCAGCGCTCCCTGTGCACCCTCAAATAATACTCTTTCACCCCGCTCGCGTAGCTGGTGCAGCGCGGCGGTCACGTCCCCCACCATGGGCTCCAACTCGCTGGCCATCGCCAGGCACTCCGCCAGCGTTTGTTCGAAGTCCACCGCCGGCGCTGCGTAATACTCGGTGAGCATGAAGTTGTGATACTGCATGACCTGCTCGAGCTTGGCGGCAAAGGTGTCCCGCTGCAACATATCTTTCAGGCGTAAGCCGCGTCGGGCGACCTTGTCTTCGTAGGCCGGCCCTATTCCACGGCCAGTCGTTCCAATTTTTTCATTACCCCGGGCCGTTTCCCGGGCCTGATCAAGTGCCACGTGAAAGGGCAGGATCAAAGGGCAGTTGGGGCTGATGCGAAGGCGCTCCCGCACCGGCACGTCACTGGCCTCGAGGCGACGTATTTCACTGAGCACCGCCTCCGGTGACAGCACGACCCCATTGCCAATGAGGCACATGACGCCTTCGCGCAAAACGCCGGAGGGAATGAGATGAAGAACGGTCTTTACCCCATCGATCACCAGGGTGTGGCCTGCATTATGTCCACCCTGGAACCTGACCACCGCAGATACCTGGTCGGTGAGCAAATCCACAATCTTGCCCTTGCCCTCGTCCCCCCACTGGGTACCCAATATCACCACATTTTTATTCATTGACTACGCTACACGCCTCAGCTGCGATTGATGGAATCCAATTGCCACTCGCCATGCTGCAATACCAGCTCACGGTCGCAATCCTCTGGAAGTGACTGGTCGGGGTGTCCGAAAACGACGACCTCGCCCGACTTGCGCAACAGCTTAACCGCTGCCCATAAATCGAGATCGTCTGAATAAGGCGCAAAAATGCGACCATCGATGCTGCCGTCCACTTTACCGGCCAGCATGGCCAAAGCCTTGAGTTCGGTACTGAATCCGGTAGCCGGGCGAGCCCTGGAGCCGAACACCCTGCCGATATCGTCGTAGCGTCCACCATTGGCAATCGCTTCACCGTAACCGGCAGTATAAGCTGCGAACACCAGGCCGGTGTGGTAATGATATCCACGCAGCTCGCCTAGGTCGAAGTAGTATTGCACGTCAGGGTGGCGCCGGCGAACCTGGGAAGCAACGTACTCCAAATGTTGCAGCGCTGCCTTAACGGGTGTGGGTGCATTGGCGAGCTGCGCTCCAGCCTCTTCAAGCATCGCGTCATCACCATGCAATCCCGCAAGCTTGACCAACAGCTCTATACTGGCGTCGTCGGCACCACTGGCGGCAGCCGCATCGCGGATATCGCTGCTGGACTTGCGTTGCAGGGCATCGAAGAGGTCGATCTCGGCGCTTTTGCTCAGCCCGGCGACCTGCGCGAGGCTGCGAAAAATCCCCACATGTCCCAGGTTAAGGCACACCGAGTCAAGCCCCGCGGTTTGCAGAGTGTCCAGCATCAGGCAGATAATTTCGATATCAGCGGCGGCGCCCTCCTCGCCATATAACTCGGCGCCAGCCTGTATCCCGGAACGCGACGACAGCAGCGACCGCGGCCGCGCATGGAGCACACTGTCAGCATAGCAAAGCCGTGCAGGCCCTTCGCGCCCAAGGCTGTGCGCGTCGATGCGCGCAGCCTGGGGAGTGATGTCGGGCCGAATCGCCATCATTCTGCCGCTGAGTTGGTCTGTCACTTTGAAACTGTGGAGCTCGATATCACTGCCCAAACCGATCAATAGTGATTCCGTGTACTCGACCAGCGAGGGAATGACGAGCTCATAGCCCCAGACCTTGAACATATCCAGCAATTGACGGCGCAGCATCTCGACCCGGGCGGCAGCCTCGGGTAACAGCTCGTCAACCCCGTCAGGGAGAAGCCAGCGATCAGCAATAGACATAGCAACGTCCTCGGCCCTAACGGCCTGTTGAAAAACCGGCTGCGTGGAATCAACCGCGGCCCCATTTTTCAACGGTCCGCTAGTGCACCCAATACAAAAGTGCGGTCCCAATCAGCATGCTGGCCAGACCCATGAACCTGATTTTTTTATCATCCAACTGGATCAGCATGACCAGCGTCTGGCGCCACTGGGAAGGGCTGACAAACGGCATAATACCTTCTACCACCAGCACCAGGCACAGTGCTATCAGCAACTCTTTTCCCATTTTAAACGCTTACCCCTGTGCCAGGAGCACACACCGCTGGATTGCCTGGCGGTCTTCCCCTGGGCTTTCCCCGCATTGCCAATAACAAAAAAAACCGGGCACGAGCCCGGTTAGAGGATTTTATCACAGTCTTCACGCCCTTAGCCTCGGGTTGGTGTAACCAAAGGCAATTTGCGAGGACCTTTCAATGGCAAATTCGCAGGCGCTTATTGTTCGCCGTCGGACTTTCTCAAATAACGAAAGAAGTCGCTGTCCGGCTCAATGACCATCATGTCCTGTTTGCCCGAAAAGCTCTGGCGATACGCTTCCAGACTGCGCATGAACGAATAGAACTCAGGATCCTGGTTAAATGCGCTGGCGTATATCCCAGCCGCCTGGGCGTCACCCTCACCACGGAGTTTCTGACCGTCACGGTAGGCAAGCGACTCGATGACGACCTTCTCCCGGTCCGCCTCGGCGCGTATCTTCTCCGCCTCCTCCATACCCTTTGCCCGGTATTCCCGCGCTTTTTTCTCCCGCTCCGCGGCCATCCTGTTGTAGACCGAGTCACTGACCTCCTCCGGCAGGTCGATGCGCTTCACCCTGACATCGACCACTTCAATGCCGAGGGAGCTTCGCACGGCGTCATTGAGTTCGTTAGTCAACTCATGCATCAACTCATCGCGCTGCCCGGACACGACCTCGTGTAGCGTACGGGTACCGAACTTGTTACGCAGACCATCATTGATTCGAGCTGCCAGACGACTGTTGGCAACCTGCTCGTTACCCCCGGTGGCGCGATAATAGGTCTCAACATTGTTGATGCGCCATTTGGCAAAGGAATCTACGATCAATCGCTTCTTTTCGATGGTGTAATAGTTCTCCGACGGGGCATCGACGGTCAGTATCCGGGCATCGAACTTACGGACTTCGTCTGCGAAGGGTAGTTTGAAATGAATCCCCGGCTCGACATCGGCGTTGGCCAGCTTACCGAAGCGCAGCACCACGGCGCGCTCAGTCTCCTTAATCACGTAAATGGATCCGGAAAGCGCCATCAGCGCGACCAGCCCAAGCAATACGATTGTTAGATTTCGACCTGACATTATCGACCCTCCCCGCGGCGAGCACTGGTGGTGGTAGATTGCCGCCGCAAGCGGTTTATCACCTCCTCCGCCGTTCTTCGCACCATTTCCTCATCTCCCATGGAACTGCCGGACTCAGCCCCGCGCTTCATCAATTGGTCAAGTGGCAGGTACATCATATTGTTGCCGCCTTCGACATCGATCATCACCTTGGAGCTGCGGGACAACACATCCTGCATGGCATCGATATACAGCCTCTCCCGGGTCACCTCCGGCGATTTCTGGTATTCCGTCAGCAGTTGCTCGAATCGGCGCGCATCACCCTCTGCCTCAGACACGACCCGGGCGCGATAACCCGTAGCCTCCTCGATCATGCGCTGGGCGCGACCTCGTGCCTCCGGCACCACGCCGTTGGCGTAGGCCTGGGCCTCATTTTTCAGGCGCTCCTCATCTTCCTTGGCCTTGACCACATCGTCAAACGCTTCCTTCACGGCCGCTGGCGGCTTGCCTTCCTGGATATTGACCTTGATGATCTGCATCCCGGTGGCGTAGTCATCGAGGTAATTTTGCAGGCGCAACTTGACCTCGTCGCCAATTAGCTGGCGCCCTTCCCCGAGAGCCATGTCGAGGGTACTACTCCCCACCACATGCCGCAGCGCGCTGTCGGTAGCGTGCTGCAGGCTAACCTCGGGATCCTTGACATTGAGCACAAACGCTTTGGCATCGGCAATGTTGTATTGCACCGTGAGCGGCAGCTCAACAATGTTTTCATCTTCTGTAAGCATCAAACCCCGGGACGTGTACTGTCGCTCAGTGGTCACCATGACCCTGGAAACATTGTCGATACCCGGCGGGTTCCAGTGCAGCCCCGGGCCCACGGTTTCGTGGTATCGGCCCAGCCGCAGGATGACACCACGCTCCTGCTCATCCACCTTGTAGAAACCCATCGCGCCCCAGAAAATCAGCAAACCGACCAGCACCAGGGCTATCAGGTTCATGGGTATACCGCGACCGCCCGATCCCGACCCCGACCCCGAACCGGAGCCAGATCGCGATCCGCCAAAAATCCCCCCCAGCTTGTCCTGAAATTTCTTTAGTGCCTCTTCCAGGTCAGGCGGGCCCTGATCGCCGCCGCCCCAGGGGTCTTTGGGTTTGTTTCCACCCGGTTCATTCCAAGCCATGCCATTCTCCGTTACTCGTTTAACACCGCGCTCAAAGCGGGGCAATGTTAGCAAATTTCTGTCGGTGCGTATTACCCTGCTGGCCCTGTACCGGCGCTCGGCCAACCGAACTTTACCTACCCGGCTGACTGATCCTTCTCAGTTCGCAAAAATTGTTCAGGATCGTCGACCTCGTGGCTCAGGAGGCGCAGCAAATCCGACCTTGAAGCCCGGATCTCCAGGCGGGATGACCCGTTTTCGCCAACGCGCTCCTCCAGAACCACGTTGGCGGCATAAAGTCGCGCTCGCAGCCTTCCTTGTTCCGGCGCCAGCAACCACCACTGATGTAGTGTGTCAGACCCCAATATTTCGGCAACCGCCTCGCCGATAAGTTCAAGACCCTCGCCGCTGTGCGCCGAGACCCAGACGCGCCGGGGTTTCCCGTTAGCATCCCGCTCTATCCCTGGCCTCACCCGGCCCAACCGGTCGATTTTGTTGAAAATCTCCAGTCTTGGCGTTTCGTCAGCGCCGATCTCCCCGAGCACCGCCTCGACCTGTTCAGCATTTTCAGTGCGGTTTTCGTCTGCGGCGTCTACCACATGGAGCAGCAAGTCGGCACTCGAGGCCTCTTCCAGCGTCGCTCGAAACGCTTCCACGAGCTTGTGAGGCAGGTGGCGGATGAAGCCCACGGTGTCTGCCAGAATTATCGGCCCGAAGCCACTGATGTCCAGTCGCCGGAGGGTTGGGTCCAGAGTCGCGAACAGCTGGTCAGCCGCGTATACTTTGGACTGCGTGAGCGCGTTGAACAATGTCGATTTGCCAGCGTTGGTGTATCCGACCAGCGACACCGATGCTATTTCTGCCCTGCGCCTCGCACGCCGGCCCTGATTTCGCTGCGTCCGCACCTTGTCCAGCCGATTTCCGATAGACCTGATACGTGCCCGCAGCAGGCGACGATCACTCTCGAGCTGGGTTTCCCCGGGACCCCGTAACCCGATACCGCCTTTCTGGCGCTCGAGGTGGGTCCAACCACGAACCAATCGGGTCGACATATGCTGTAGTTGGGCCAGCTCGACTTGCAGTTTCCCCTCGTGGGTCCGCGCCCGCTGGGCAAAAATATCGAGTATCAGGCCTGTACGATCCAGCACCCTGCAGCGCAGCTCTCGCTCCAGGTTGCGTTCCTGGCTCGGTGAGAGTGCGTGATTGAAGATGACCAGCTCTGCCCCGGTGCTCTCTACCAGCTGCCTCACCTCTTCGAGCTTGCCGGACCCAATATACAGACGCGGCTGTGGGGTTTTGCGCTGACCATTGACGAAAGCCGCTACTACAGCGCCCGCGGACGCCGCGAGGTCCCTGAACTCGTCCGGGTCCTCGCGCTGCCCACCATCAGCAAAATCGATGTGAACGAGAACGGCCTGCTCTCCGCCGCCGGGCCTTTCAAATAACAATAGCGGCCCCTGGTAAGTTAACCCTCATCCTCTCCCTCATCGGGCGGGACAGCCATGGGAACCCGCACCGGGCGGGAGGGGACTACGGTGGAAATGGCGTGTTTGTAGACCATTTGGCTGACAGTGTTCTTCAGCAGAACCACAAACTGGTCGAAAGATTCGATTTGCCCCTGTAGTTTTATTCCATTGACCAGGTAAATAGATACCGGAACACGCTCCTTGCGAAGGATGTTCAAGTAAGGGTCTTGTAGTGAATGCCCTTTTGACATTGGGTTTCTCCTTGGTTTCCTGTTAGTTTACATAACGATGCAAGTGTCTGCGGATGATTTACCGGCCCTGGCTGCTTGGTGGCGCTTGCTTGCCTACTGCTACTATATGCGGCCCTGCGCTCGAAATTCCAATACCTTGTACTCGATAAAGTTGAAACCGGCTCAATTATACGCTAACCGGCTGACTTTCCCAGATAATAAATCGCTGCTTCGAGTGGGGTCATTCCGGCAACCGGCTCGGGCGCCTTCACCACAGAACCACCAGAATCAGTGAGTATCCAGTCCAGACGCCGCCAACTGCGCATCCAGGTGAGCTGCCGCTTGGCCAGTTGCCGCGTGGCGATGACCCCTGCCGCTATCATTTGCTCGAGATCGAGCTTCCCCTCGAGATAGTCGATCACCTGTCGATAGCCCACCGATCGCATGGAGGGCAACCCAGGATGGAGGTCGGGCCGCTGCCAAAGCCCCCGCACTTCTTCCACCAGACCTGCTGCAATCATGGCGTTAAAGCGTTGCTCGATGCGCCGATGCAAGTCAGACCGCTCCAAAGGCGCCAGTGCAAGCTGCACAATGGGGCCGGGAAGATCGGCTGCGAGTGGCGCGAGCGCGTCTTTCTGTGCCGTCGCCGAGGCGCGGCCCTGCTGCCATTCTGTCAGGTTTCTGCCGCTCACCAGGTAGACTTCCAGCGCCCGCTGAAGGCGCTGGGTATCGGCCACCTTGATCCGCCGGGCGGCAACCGGGTCGCACAGCGTCAGCCGCTGATGCACCGACTCCCAGCCATGCTCCCTGGCCTCGCGCTCAATACTGTCCCGGACCTGCGGATCCGCGGGGGGCATCTCCGAGATCCCGTACAGCAGTGCCTTGAAATACAGCATCGTTCCCCCCACCAGCAAGGGCGTCCGCCCACGGGCGATACTCCGGCGCATCGCCGACAGTGCCTGCTGGCGAAACCGGGCGGCCGAATAGGGCTCGGACGGATCCAGAATATCCAGCAGTTGGTGCGGCGCCCGGGCGAGTGTTTCTGCATCGGGCTTGGCGGTGCCAATATCCATTCCACGATAGACCTGCGCCGAGTCGACACTGATAATGTCGCCGGGCAGGTGCCCTGCAAGGGCGATGGCGAGGTCAGTTTTGCCGGAAGCCGTGGGACCCATTAGCGTGATGCATGCCCCCGTTCCGATTGCGGAGGGACTGCTCAACGGCCGCGCAGGAACAGCTTGTCAATATCCCCGATGCTCAATGCAGCCCAGGTTGGCCGGCCGTGGTTGCACTGGCCACTGCGCTCAGTGCGCTCCATATCCCGCAGCAGGGCATTCATCTCCGGGATGGTAAGGCGACGATTGGCACGCACCGAGCCATGGCAAGCCATGGTCGCGAGAATTTCGTCAGCATGGGCCTCGATCAGGTCGCTGGTACCGTGTGTGATCAAGTCAGACAGGACGTCCCTCAACAGCTGGGCGACATCGCTGTCGACCAGCAACGCCGGCACCTCACGGATCACCAGGCATTCCTCGCCGATGCGCTCGAGGGTAAACCCGAGGGAGCCGAAAAACGCCAGTCGCTGCTCGGCACAGTCCGCTTCCCGCGCGCTGAGAGCGACACTTTGGGGAACCAATAGCGGCTGGGTTTTGATGCCCTCACCCGCGCGCGCCTGCTTCATGCGTTCGTAAACGATGCGCTCGTGAGCAGCATGCATATCGACCACGACCATACCCGATGCGTTCTCGGCGAGTATGTAAATGCCCTTGAGCTGAGCAATGGCATATCCGAGGGGCGGAAGGTCGTCCTCCGACTCCACTAGCGGTTGGGAATGGGACCAAGCCTCGGGCCGTGTACCCGACCCAGCCAGCGGCCGGGCAAGTTGCTGGTAAGCCTGCAGCTCTTCCCGCACGTCGGGGGCGCTGGCCACGCTGAGAGACATGCCCTGCTGTCGCGGGGGGATCGATGCAACCGGGGTTGCCAGGGGCGTAACCTCGAGCCCCTGGGATGCATTCTCCGGAGAGACTGCGGCCAAGGCGCGGTGGAGGGAGCGAAAAATGAAATCATGCACGGAGCGGCCATCGCGAAAACGCACTTCATGCTTGGTGGGATGCACATTGACGTCGACCACCGATGCGTCCAACTCCAGATACAGCACATAGGCCGGATGACGGCCATGGTAAAGCACATCCCGATAGGCCTGGCGGACGGCATGACTGACCAGCTTGTCGCGCACTACCCGTCCGTTGACGAAAAAATACTGCAGATCCGCCTGGGAGCGGGAAAAAGTCGGCAGTGCTACCCAGCCGCTGAGCCGATATCCAACGGCCTCTTGCTCGATCCGCAGGGCCTGCTCCATGAATGCCGGCCCGCAAACCTGGGCGACCCGCTGCTGCTGCGCGGCCAGGGTGTCCGCGCCCCGCAGCGCGTGGATGACCTTGCCATTGTGACGTAACTCGAAACTAACATCGGGACGGCTCAGCGCCTGGCGCTTGAGAACTTCCTGGGCGTGATCAAACTCTGTCTTTTCCGTACGCAGAAATTTGCGCCGCGCGGGGGTATTGAAGAAGAGGTCCCTGATTTCCACGGTACTCCCCCGCGGGTGGGCGGCGGGCCTGAGCTGGACGTCATCGGGCTGGCCAGACACCTCGATACAGTGCCCTGCACCGGTTCCCGGCGTTACTGGTGACGCTCAAGCGCGACACCGACGCGATGCTCGCCAGGGCTTCGCCGCGAAATCCCAGCGACGCCACTGCTTCCAGATCCTCAATGGCACTGATCTTGCTGGTAGCATGCCGGCTTAGGGCCAGTGGCAGGTCTTCGGCGTCGATACCACAGCCATCATCCCTGACCCTGATCATGCGGGCTCCACCGCCATCGAGTTCCACCGTGATCCTGCCAGCACCCGCATCGAGGCTGTTTTCAAGGAGTTCCTTGACCACTGAGGCGGGCCGCTCAACCACTTCGCCCGCGGCAATCTGGTTCGCAAGTTGATTGGACAGCAATTGGATGCGAGGCATGTATCACACTGACTATGATCGGGAGCTAATCCCCGACTGGGGAGGGGGTACAGATTACCGCAAAGCCGGGTGATATTGAAACCGCCACCACTGAAATCGCATCAAGTGCCGGTTTGCGCGGCCTGGGATTGCGCCGCCATGCACAGTCAGGAGGTTGGAATTTGCAGCTTCTGACCGATGCGGATGGTATTGCTGCGCAAGCCGTTACTGCGCCGCAAGCTGCTGAGGCTGACTTGATAGCGCTGGGCGATTTCGCTGAGTGTATCACCGCTGGCCACCACATATTCCCGGCCTTTGCCGCTGCGCTGACGCCACGCCACCAAAGTCCCATCCGGTGGGTTCGACTCGAAATAGTGGATCAGGCCCCGTAGATTGCCCCTGCCACCTTGGCCTGGTAATTTCTTGTCCCCAGCTTGCGAGCTTCATGTGGATTCGAGATAAAACCGGTCTCAATAAGAATGGAGGGAATGTCCGGCGAGCGCAGCACCGCAAAATTGGCCTGCTCGACCCGTGGCTTGTGCAAGCGGGACACTCCAGCCATCGAGCGCAACACATAGTCCCCCACTGACAAGCTGGCATCCAGGTTGGCAGTCATCGACAGGTCGAACAGGACTGCGGCCAGTACATCGTCCTTATCCTTGAGTTCCACCCCGCCAATCTGGTCAGCCTTGTTTTCACTGGCTGCCAGGAAGCTCGCGGTGGTAGACGTGGCACCGCGCTGAGAAAGCGCGAAAACTGAACTGCCACTGGCCTTGGGGTTCTTGAAGGCGTCCGCATGAATCGAAACGAACAGATCGGCGCGTTTGCTGCGCGCTATCTTGCGACGGTTTTCCAGGCTGATGAACTGATCCCCTGCACGCACCATCACGGGACGGTAACCCCCCGCCGCTTTCAGCTTCGCTTCCAACTGCCGGGCTATTCCCAGGACCACATCTTTTTCTCGCAGTCGTCGCGGACCGATAGCTCCCGGGTCCCGACCACCGTGCCCGGCATCGATGGCGATCACGATATCCCGGCGCTGGGGCATGCTTGCTGCAGAGCTTCTCACCGGCGCACCACGCTGGCCGTAAAGATCCACTACCAGTCGATCCTTCTTGCCGCCCTCGCGCCCCAGCAGGAAACTTCTTGGCTTGGCGTCAACCCGCATATCGAGGACGATACGCAGATCATTGCCGTCACGCACACCACTGCGAATGTGCCTGATACCCGTATCGTCGAGGGATGCGGGGCTCAGGGATGCCAGTAAGCGCGCATCCGGAATGTCGATAACCAGCCGCGATGGATTTTGCAGGGCAATAATATTGTGCTGAACCGGGCCGCTAAGGTCGAAAACCAGGCGGGTGTACTCGGCGGCCTTCGACAGGCGCAGCCCCTGGACTTCGGTCATTGCCGTGGCAGCCGAAGAAAAAATTGCTCCCGCCGCCAACAAAGCAGTCAGCAAGAGAGCGCCGATGTGAGAGACAAAGCGATCCATGACCGTTCACACAGTTAATCGTTTACACAGTACCACCCATACCCGAAAAATCACTATAATTATTAGAAGGTTACTCTGGAATATTACACTAATATCTCATCAGCGCAAGGGTTTCGACCCAGGCGTTTATCGCGCTGTGACAAGATCCAGGGAAATTTTGCGGCCACTACCCTCTGGCTCAATGGCGACACGGATGTCGGGGCTGGGCAGCCACCCGGCTCCACGTTGGGGCCACTCCACAAGACACAGGTTTGCAGGTGCGAAGTATTCCCGCACACCCAGGTATTCCATTTCTTCAGGGTCAGCAAGACGATACAGGTCGAAATGAAAGACGCTCAAGGACGGTAACTCGTAGGGCTCGACCAGGGTGTAGGTCGGGCTCTTGACCGCCCCCACGTGACCCAGCGCCCGCAGCAGGCCGCGTACGAAAGTGGTCTTGCCGGCACCGAGGTCCCCTTCGAGGTAAACCACACCACCAGCTGTGAAGTAAGGGAGCCAGTGACTCGCCCATGCCAGTAAAGCCGGCTCGTCTGCTGCAAACACGGTAACCGGGCTGGTTGCCATCAGCAATTGGCCAGGCGTCGTATCCAGGGCAGCAGATCGCTGGCCAGAAGGCCTCTCTCACCGCCGCTGGTGGCCGCCATATCGGCAGCGCGGGCATGCAGCACCATTGCCATTGCGGCACTATCGCCCGCACTCATACCCTGGGCAAGCAGGCCCCCGACCACGCCACTGAGCACATCACCCATCCCGCCGCTGGCCATACCGGGATTGCCATAGGGGCACAATGCAAACTCGCTACGTGGGTCCAAGACCAGCGATCCAGAGCCCTTCAGCACTACGGCACCACCGTAGCGACTTTGCAGCGCGGTCAAAGCGGCAAAACGATCGCCCTGAACCTCGGCGCTGCTCACTCCCAGCAGGCGGGCGGCCTCCCCCGGGTGCGGGGTCAATACCCAGTCATCCCGCCGGGGTTGCGCCACGACTCTGCCCTGGCTGAGAATATTCAGGGCATCGGCGTCAACAACCAGTGGCTTGCCTGAAGCCCAGGCTTTCTGCACCATTTGCTCGCCCCAGGGATTTTGCCCCAGACCCGGCCCCAACACGATGACCGAGGGCCGCTGGAGCAGGGGTTCCAATTCCTGACCGGAGTGGACGGCGTGACACATCACCTCTGGTGCCTGCGCCATGACCCCTGCAATATGCTCGGGCCGGGTGGCTACCGATACCAGGCCGGCACCGCTGCGCCCGGCGGCCCGCGCTGCAAGTGCGGCAGCGCCCCCCATACCATGGTCGCCACCGACCACCAGAACATGACCGAAGTGCCCCTTGTGGGCAGTGCCC
Source organism: uncultured Gammaproteobacteria bacterium (assembly GCA_963751595.1). Classification (GTDB taxonomy): domain Bacteria; phylum Pseudomonadota; class Gammaproteobacteria; order Pseudomonadales; family JAHEGP01; genus JAHEGP01. The sequence continues at coordinate 228,011 of CAVVVC010000008.1, read as the reverse complement.
GATCGGGGGGGCAGAAAACACGCCAGGTCTTCGCTGTCGAGGCGTCGACAGTCGGCGGGCACCGCCTCTAGCACAGCCGCGGGTACCGCCAGATCGTGAAAATGCACCTCGCCACTGTGGGCCCGACCTTCGCCGGTGAACATTCCCTGCTTGAGGCCAATAAAGGAGATGGTGCGACTTGCCGAGATTGCGGCCCCGAGCACGGCCCCCGTATCACTGCAGAGGCCAGACGGAATATCCAGGGCGAAAACCGGTGCCGGGACCTGGTTCAGGTGCTGAATGATCTCCAGGTAGGCCCCCCGCACCGGACCACTGAGGCCAGTACCCAGCAGACCATCGACAAGCACATCGACGCCTTCCAGGTCCATCGCCTCAACGGGTTTCGGCTCGACCCCGGCCTCCCGCGCCAATTCGTATGCCGATTGGGCATCCCCACGCAATCGCTGAGCATCGGCCAGCATGTAAAGATCCACCGCTATGCCGTGCTGCACCGCCCTGGCGGCCAGCACGAAGCCGTCTCCGCCGTTATTTCCGGCACCGCAGAATACCGCGATCCGGCGCGCATGGGGCCAGCTGTCCTGCAATACACCAAAGGCTGCACGTCCAGCCCGGCGCATGAGCTCGAAGCCGGGAATGCGATGCTCTTCGATCGCAATTCGATCCAGCTCCCTTACGCTGCTGGCACGGTAGAGAGAACGGGGCAGGCTAATCGATTCCTGATGGCTCATGGTTGCTGGCTCTCCGAGTTGTTTGCCAGGTTGCTGCGACGCCGCAACTGCCGGCAACCCGGTCCCGCCTGCTGTCAATTCGGGTCGCGGGTTTTCCAGGCGAGGTTCCATCGGGTTTGTTCGTCCGCGATCTGGAAACTAACGCCCGTGCATGGGGTTCTGCTGCGGCTACCCCGCCGGTGTCGCATGTCTGGTAGAATCCGACCATTATACGCAATGCTGGCAGGCAAGTGCGATGCATGAGACCGGCAAGCCCGATAGCGCTGCCCTGATAAACGACCTCGCCCGGAGGCTCCCCGACTGGGCGGCGAAACTGGGCTTCCGGCGGCTGGCCATCAGCGACGCCGACCCCGGGGTGCATGCCGCGCATTTGCAGACCTGGCTCGAGCGCGATTTCCACGGCGACATGGACTACATGCACCGTCACCTGCGGCTGCGCCAACAACCCGCAGAATTGCTCCCCGGGGTACAGCGGGTGATCACCGTAGTGATGGACTACCTGGCACCGGGAGCAGCGCCGCTGCCGTTACTGGAGCAAGGACACAAAGCCTATGTCTCTCGCTATGCTCTGGGCCGCGACTATCACAAGGTGATGCGCAGGAAACTGGCGCAACTCGCCCGACAACTGGAACAAGCCGCCGGCGGAAGTTACCGCGCATTCGTTGACAGCGCCCCGGTTCTGGAGCGCGCCTATGCCACCAAGTCGGGCCAGGGCTGGATCGGCAAGAACACCATGCTCATCAGCCGCGACGGTGGATCCTGGTTTTTTCTCGGCGAAATCTACACCGACCTGCCGTTGCCCCCGAGCGCGCCTTACCCCGCCGAACACTGTGGTAGCTGTCGGGCATGCCTGGATATCTGTCCCACCCAGGCATTCGTCGGCCCCTACCAGCTCGATGCGCGGCGCTGTATCTCCTACCTGACCATCGAGTACCGCGGGGTGATCGACCCAAAGCTACGCCCCCTGCTGGGCAACCGTATTTTCGGCTGTGACGATTGCCAACTGGTGTGCCCCTGGAACCGCTTTGCCAGAATCAGCGACAACCCCGACTTTGCACCCAGGCACAATCTCGACGATGAAGACTTACTGGTATTGTTCGAGTGGAGCGAAGACCAGTTTCTCAAGGCTACCGAGGGTTCGGCCATACGGCGCATCGGCTATCAGGGCTGGCAGCGCAATATCGCCATCGCGCTGGGCAATGCTCCCTACCGGGAAGCCAATATTACTGCCCTGGCGCAGCGTCTCCCCGGCAGTTCAGCACTGCTGGCTGAGCATATCGAATGGGCACTGGACCAACAGCAGCTCAAGCGCGCCAGGCAATCCGCAGACTGAGCCCGAAAAGCCGACATGCGAGGCAATTCGGGTCGGCCAAAGGCGTACGGGCGCCACCATCGGCAGGAATGCGTTCCGCCAAGGGTGCGCTGATGCCGACTTCGGGCTAAATCCTGAACACGGTCTCCCGGTAGTACCGCAGCTCGGCAATCGAATCCTGGATATCCTGCAGCGCCAGGTGCAGGCCTTTTTTGGCAAAACCTGCCAGTAAATCAGGCTGCCAGCGCCGCACCAGTTCCTTGATGCTGCTGACGTCGAGGTTGCGGTAATGAAAATAGCGCTCCAGGGAGGGCATCTGGCGGGCCATAAAACGCCGGTCCTGGCAGATGCTGTTGCCACACATGGGTGACTTGCCGGGCCCTACATGCTGCGACAGGAATTCGAGGGTTCGAGCCTCTGCATCGGCCACACTGAGCCTGCTGTTTCGAACCCGTTCGGTCAGCCCGGACTGGCCATGTTGGCGGGTGTTCCACTGATCCATCGCCGCCATGACCGACTCAGACTGATGCACCGCAAGCACGGGGCCCTCGGCGATCACCTCGAGTTCCGGGTTGGTGACGATGGTGGCGATCTCGATAATCACATCTGACCCGGGGTCGAGGCCGGTCATCTCCAGGTCGATCCAGATCAGGTTGCTGTCGTCCATTGGTTTACCTCCAGAATAGTCAGCCGAAGGCCAGGCAACACGCACCACCCGACCCTGTCACACCTCAGCGGAGCGCAACCATATCACAGTGCCAGATCCCGAGAAATTCGCTTTAGTCACCGAGTCCTCGCATAATGCGACTCGAACAATCAGTCGCGAAACCGAATGTCAAAACGTCGATTAAGCCGACGCCAGAACTGGCGGGTGAAAAAAATTCAGCAGGAGCGCTCTCTTCGCGCCGAGAAAAAGACCCGGCAGTCTGAGGAGCAACTGGTTGGCGGGCAACTGGGGGCTGAGCAAAAAGGTCTCATCGTCGCGCATTACGGGGGCGAGGTAGAAGTCGAGGCACTGGAGGGGGCGTTGCGGGGCCGGACCCAACGCGCCCACCTGCGGGCAAACCTGGAGCCACTGGTGACGGGCGACACTGTTGCCTGGTGCCCGGGACAGACGACCGGCGTTGTGGTGGCGCGCTTCGATCGCAGCACAGAGCTTTGCCGGCCAGACAATCGCGGCCAACTGCGGCCGGTAGCGGCCAACATCGACTACATCATCGTCGTGGTTGCGATCGTACCCCCACCCCATGCCTACTTTATCGACCGCTACCTGGTGGCGGCAGAAAACCAGGGCATTACTCCAATCCTGTTGCTGAACAAAGTGGACTTGCTTGAATCCGCGCCCGAAAGCGCTCTGGGGCTCCTGCTGGACACCTACCGCAGCATCGGGTATCGCGTGGTAAGCACCTCGACCCAAGAGCGCACTGGCCTGGAGGCCTTGCGCCAGATCCTGGCCGGCCACACCAGCGTCTTTGTTGGCCAGTCCGGGGTCGGAAAATCCTCAATTATCAATGCACTACTACCCGCTGCCAACATACAGGTGGGCGCGATTTCCAGCGCCACCGGCAAAGGCAAGCACACAACCACCAGTGCTCGCCTGTTTCATATTCCCGGCGGCGGCGAATTGATTGATTCCCCCGGAATCCGGGATTTTGGTCTGTGGCATCTGGATCCCGCCGGTATTGCTTACGGTTTTCGCGAATTTCGTCCACTCCTCGGCCACTGCAAGTTCCGAGACTGCAGCCACCAGGGGGACCCGGGCTGTGCTCTGGTCGAGGGAATCGACAATGGTGCCATCGAGCCGCGCCGCTATGCCAGCTTTTGCCACCTGCTGGGCTCACTGGCGTCCGGCTGACAGGGGCACCGGGAAAACCTTACAATCGCGACCTGACAGGAGGGCCATCATGCATCTGCCACTATTGCTGGAACCCGAGCAACTGCAGCCTCGGCTGGGTGATGAGTCGCTGCTCATTATCGATTGCAGCAGCGAACAGAACTTTCTCCGGGCCCATATACCCGGGTCGGTTCACCTGCCGCCGGCAAAACTGCAGTCGGGGGTTAAACCCGCCAGTGGTAAGCTGCCTGGCATCGCCGCCCTCGCCGAGCTGTTTTCCAGGCTTGGCCTGCGGCCTCACCACCATGTCATTGCGCTGGACGACGAAGGCGGCGGCTGGGCTGGCCGGCTGCTATGGACCCTGGATTGCATTGGGCATCGACACTATTCGCTCCTCAATGGCGGACAGGTGGCATGGCTGGCGGAGGGCTATCCCGTGGAGCAGGGAGAAGCTGGCCTGCAGCCCGTTGAGTTCAAACTGGAGACCATCGATGCCGCCCCGATCGCCCGGCTCGAGGACATCCTCGTCCGGCTCGGTGACCCCTCCCTGGCCATTTGGGACGCCCGCTCACCGGAGGAGTTTGCCGGCACCCGGGTATTGGCCCAACGCGGCGGCCACATACCCGGTGCAGTCAACCTTGAGTGGACTGAATTGATGGACAAATCGCGCTACCTGCGGCTGTTGCCAACAGCGCAGATTCGTCAGATGCTGGCGGAGCGTGAGCTGACGCCGGACAAGCACATCGTCACCCACTGCCAGAGTCACCACCGCTCCGGCCTCACCTACTTTGTGGCAAAGCTGCTACTGGATTATCCCGATGTCAGAGCTTACGACGGCTCCTGGGGCGAATGGGGCAATCATCCCGGCACCCCGGTGGCCGGCACCCCGGTGGCCGGCACCCCGGTCCGGGGCAAAAGCCTGAGGGTACCTAGCCTAGTATCGACATTGCGGTTAGCGTTTGGCCGGTGAGGCACGTAAACTAGCCAGCCTGCTACAATTCCGGTCCAGCCATGAAACAGCTTTTTATACTGATCCAGCACCTGCTTCCCCAACACCTGTTGTCGCGAGGAGTGGGACGAATTGCAGCGTGTCGCATCGGCTGGATCAAGCACAGCTTTATTAAAGCCTTCGCCAGCCACTTCAAGGTCGACATGAGCGAGGCGCAGCAACCGGACCTGCGCCAATACCCGAGTTTCAACGCATTTTTCGTTCGCGCCCTGCGCGACGGGGCCCGGCCCATTTGCGCTGGGCACTCAATCGCAAGCCCGGCCGACGGCGCCGTCAGCCAGCTTGGCGCTATCCGCAGCGGCAGGATTCTCCAGGCCAAGGGGCAAAGCTATTCCACTACGGAATTGCTGGGCGGCGATCCGGAGTTGGCGGCCCGGTTTGAAGATGGCAGCTTTGCCACCATTTATCTTTCTCCGAGGGACTATCACCGGGTGCACATGCCCTGCGATGGCGAGCTGGAAAAAACCGTTTACGTGCCCGGGGACCTCTTCTCTGTCAACCAGACCACCGCGGCCAGGGTACCGCGACTGTTTGCCCGCAATGAGCGGCTGGTTACCGTGTTTCAGACAGACCATGGGCCTGTGGCTGCAATACTGGTTGGCGCCATGATCGTCGCCGGCATCGAAACGGTGTGGTCAGGACAGGAAGCCCCCCCTTTGCGAACCATCATCACCCGGGATTTCACCGGGCCGGCACCGGCCGTGAGCTTGCAGCGGGGACAGGAAATGGGCAGGTTCAAGCTGGGTTCAACGGTGATACTGCTGTTTCCCAAAGGCAAGGTCGATTGGCTGCCCGAACTTCAGGCAGGGTCCTCACTGCGCGTGGGACAGGCCATTGGGAACTGGGCGGACGAGCACTAACAGGCTGGTGATACACAAATTCTTATCGGACTTCGGCATGAGACGGGGATTTCATGCTCGATAGGATAGCTGCCTCGCAGTGCGATTTTCACCAGCTACAAAGTAACGGTCAGGGTCGCTTACCGTTCAGGCGGGTTAATACAGGGACCTGGCACCGCCCATTACAATCGATGAGCGGCGAAGCTTAGTACCTGGTCGATTTTTTGGCAATCACCAGCCAGCATCAAAACCCGGTCGAACCCCACTGCCACGCCGCAACACGGCGGCAGGCCGGTGCGATGGGCCTCCAGTAATCCAGCGTCCAGCGCTATTGCCGGCAGGCCGCGCCGCTGGCGCCGCTCGCTGTCGTGCTGGGCCCGTTGTTCCAGCTCCCCGGGGTCGCACAGCTCATCGTAGCCGTTAGCAAGCTCCATCCCATCGACGTACAATTCGAATCGCCGGGCAACCCGATAGCCCCCGTTATCGGTTTCGATTCGGCTCAGGCTCGCCTGCTCCTGGGGAAAATCGTAGACAAAGGTCGCGCCTGCCAGCCTGGGCTCGACCCGATGCGACATCAGCAGGTCAAGCCAGTCGCTGCGGTCCAGGCCGTTGGCCTGCAAATCCAGTTCGCCGCGGGCATAGTGCGCCAGGTCTGCTGTCGATGCCCGATGGGGATCAAGCCCGGTGCATTCCTCGAAGACCTCACCATAGGATCGACGGCTAAAGCGGCTGATGCCGAGCAATAATTCCATCAGCGATGCCACTTCACCCATGAGGTCATCCAGAGAGAAGCCGGGTCGATACCACTCCAGCATGGTGAATTCCGGATTGTGTCGATGGCCGAGCTCACCGCTGCGAAAACACTTACAGATCTGGAAGATCGGACCACTGCCAGCGGCAAGCAAACGCTTCATGGCAAACTCGGGGGAGGTTTGCAGAAAATGTTCGCCGTCGGCGAGACGGAAGCTCTCGAGATGCACATCGGTGGCCGTACTGCGCAGCAGGCAGGGCGTCTCTACCTCCAGCACGTCACGCTGGGCAAAAAAGCGGCGGGTTTGCTGCAATAAATTAGCGCGGCGTCGCAGCATCGCCACCTCGGCGCCGGGCCTCCAATCATGGGGCACCTGGTTTCAGCCGGCTTTCACCCGGCCAACATAATCACCGCTGCGGGTGTCTACCTTGATGATCTCGCCCTGCTCCAGAAACAGCGGGACCTTGACTGTGGCGCCGGTAGCGAGCCGGGCAGGCTTGCTGCCACCCGACGCGGTATCACCACGAACGCCAGGGTCAGTCTCGACGATTTCCAACTCGACAAAGTTGGGGGGGGTTACCGACAGCGGTGCGCCGTTGTAGAGGGTTACCACACACAGATCCTGCTCCTTGAGCCATTGCGCGGCATCGGCAACGGCGGCCTTGTCAGCCTGATGCTGCTCATAGCTGACGGGATCCATGAAGTGCCAGAAATCGCCGTCGGTATAAAGGTACTCCATATCCTGGTCCATCACATCGGCGCCTTCCACCGACTCCCCCGACTTGAAGGTTCGCTCCCAGGTACGGCCGGTCTTCAGGTTGCGGAGCTTGACCCGATTGAACGCCTGCCCCTTGCCTGGTTTCACGATCTCGTTATCGACGATGGCACATGGATCGCCGTCCAGCATCACTTTAAGACCGGAACGAAATTCGCTGGTAGAATAACTCGCCATTGTTTACCCCTGAAAGACGCCTTGAATGCAAAGACTCCTATGATAACCGGTTCCATTGATCTTGTGCAGGTTGAAAGCTGGCAACAACAATTGGCCGGAGCCGTGCGCAGCCCGCGCCAGCTGCTGGAACTGCTAGGGCTTACACCGCAACAGGTCCCTTCACTGGATAGCAGTGCCCTCGATTTTCCTCTGCGGGTACCCTTGTCCTACACCCGGCGCATGGCAAGGAAGGATCCCTGCGACCCACTGCTATTGCAGGTGCTGCCCCAGCTGGCCGAGCAGCAACAGCAGCCGGGTTATACCGATGACCCACTGCACGAAACAAGCTCGGGTGTGACCCGGGGCATCATTCACAAGTACCGCGGCCGCGTGCTGCTGATAACCACCGGTGCCTGCGCGGTGCATTGCCGCTACTGCTTCCGCCGCCATTTCCCTTACCAGGAGCACCAACAAACACCGGCGCACTGGGCCACCGCCCTGGACTATATTCGCCGGGACCCCTCGATCAGCGAGGTGATCCTCAGCGGCGGGGATCCACTGGTTCTGGGCGGCGGGCGGTTGGCAAAGCTCCTGGCCATGCTGGCGGCGATTCCCCAGCTTCGACGCCTGCGAATCCACAGCCGCCTGCCAGTCGTGTTACCCGCCCGGATTGATTCGGAGCTGCTGAACACATTGCAGGAAAACCGGCTGAAATGCTCGGTGGTCATCCATAGCAATCACCCCCGCGAGCTGAACACCGAAGTGGCGCAGGGCCTGGGATTATTGCGCGGCGCGGGGGTCACACTGCTCAACCAGTCCGTGTTGCTGCGGGGCATCAATGATCATGCCGATACCCTCTGCCAACTCAGCGAAGCGCTTTATGATATGGACGTGCTCCCTTACTATCTGCATCTGCTCGATCGCGTCAATGGAAGCGCCCACTTTAATGTGAGCGAGCTCACATCTACGACTATTTACCGACAAATGCTCGAGCGCCTTCCAGGTTACCTGGTGCCGAAAATGGTCCGTGAAAACCCCGCCTATCCTTACAAAACCCCTGTTTTTGTGAACTGAAACGCGATTGCGCGATAAGTTGGCCGAATCACGGGTCAGGGGCTAAAGTTTCCAAACGGCGACCATTTCACGTAATCGGACAACCATGACGGAATCTGAGGAAAACCCAGCGCTGGAAACCCCAGCCCAACATCTGGATGCGCCACGTTTCTGTGCCGCAGATGCCCAGATGCTGGCCAGTTGGGCAAGCAAGCTGCCACGGGGCAATCTCGGTGAAACCTCGCGCCAGCTCTACAATGCCCTGGAGGAGCTAAACCACTGCCGCCTGGACGCCAGGCTGCGCTTTGAACTCCAGGAAGTATTGCGCCCCCTCGTGTTCAGTGTCTGTGGCTCGCTCGCGGTGCATTATCACAACCAGCCGATCGTGCTGCCAAGCCAGGCCCTGCAGATATACATGCTGTCCCAAACTATTCAAATACAGCTGGCAATGGGCTATCAAATCGTAGCGAGGGATACTGCCCAGGGCAGGAAACCGGTTCTCGGGGGCAAAAATAAACGGCAGACCCTGATGGCCCAGGCTTTACACCGGGCGATAACCGACCTGGGTTATACCCTGTACCGAGGCTACCTGATTTATTCCGAGCCCGACCCTTCAGTCTGGCGCCAGTTGCACAAGCTGTACCGTTTCGCCGAACACCATGAACTGGGCGATCTTCAATTCAAGGATATGGAGACCGGGCAGGTCTATCCCTTGAGTATTGAAAAATGCTACCTCAAAGCCTTGCTGCTAGGCAGTGTCCGCAGCAATCAACTGCGTCAGGAAGATCTCAAGCTGGTCTTTGACTCGCTGTGCGAATGGGTCAAACTTGCCCAGCTGGGCAACTACGAGTGTGCCGAGGAAGACCACATCGTGGTCAATCTCGACAGTGACGAGCCGCCAATCTACCAGGCGCTTTTCTTGGAGCCTGCGCAAACTGCAAATTGCCGCATTCTGATACTGGACGAACTGTTGCACCACCTTGGGCACCAACTTGCCGGCGGCGAAAACGGGCCCCTTTCCCATGACTTGATCAAGCACCTGATGATTTCATGGAGCAGTTATACCCGTCGCACTTTCATGCGCATGGACACCAGCGACCACCTGCTGGTCTGTGTTGGCATGTCAAGTCTGCACTACTTCGCCGCCAACGAAACCGAACTCGAGGATTTTACCCGGGGCAAAACCCACAACACCTTTCAACTCGAAGACGATGACAACCCGTTCCTGAGGAAGCAGGCCCGGATGAAGCACGAGGAAAGGGACCTATGGAACATTGCCTCGCGACCACAGCCGGGTGCGGCCAATATCGCCGTGGAGTCCATCGACAATCATATTCGCCAATTCGAGATGCAGGCCTCTGCCGCCAGGCGACCCAGAAGCTATGAGAACTATCGGGTTTCCATAGTGAATGTCAGCGCCGGCGGCTATGCACTGCAATGGCCGCTGGATAACAGCGCGCGGGCCAACAACGGCGACATAGTGGGCGTCAGGGAATCTCGCCATGCTAACTGGAGCGTCGGGATTGTAAGCTGGATACGCCGCGACGGGGAGGAAATCGCACAGTTGGGCATCAAACTGCTGAGCCCGTCCGCAGTCCCCTATGCGGCGCGTGTCATGAACCGGGCCAAGACTGGCAAGCACGAGAGTAGCGATGACTTTCGTCGGGTGCTACTGCTTCCGGAGATCAAGTTGATAGGGCAGCCGCCCACCCTCCTCACTCCCGCGATGACGTTTCGAGAGAAGCAGACACTGCAACTGGTGCAGCAGGACAGAACCTTGACCGTTCGCCTGAAAAAGCTGATCTGTTCAACCGGGGCGATCAAGCAATTCGACATCGAAGTCGTCGACAAGCCCTGGCAGGAAAGATATGAAACGAACAACAGGGCGGATCGTTTCGATGTGCTCTGGGATTCGCTTTAAGCGTCATCAACTAGTTCAATACACACCCCAACCGGTTAAACATCTACCTGAGCAGCCATAAGAACTGGAACGCAGCAATGAAAATCAAAGACATCATTCGCCTACTGATTCTCAATGAGTCCCAAAACGAAACCGAGGAAGTCATCAAGTTATTTCGCAACAGCGGCTTTCCAACACGTGCCGAGCGCATCGTGTCGCGGGGCGAGCTGGAGCAACTGCTGCAGGAGCCGGAACCCTGGGACCTGCTGATCTGTGACGACTCCCGGACGGACTGTAAAGTTGCCCAACTGCTCGAAACGTTGGCGGAGTCGAAAACGGATATTCCCGTGATCTGGCTGAGTTCGCAGGGAGCCCCCAACCTCGCTGACGCCATAGCGGCAGGTGCACAGGATCTGATCGCGAAAGAAAACACCGAGCATTTACTGCACGCCGCACTCCGCGAAATCAGCAATCGTCGAGCTCGGCTCGCGAGCTCCGAAGTGCGTGGTACCCTGGAGGAATTGCAGGCCCGGTACGAGTTGCTCATGGGCGGCTCCCAGGATGCGATCGCCTATATCACCGATGGCATGCATGTGGACGTAAATGACGCCTATGCCACCCGGTTCGGCTACGAGGACGCTGAGGAAATGGCCTGTATGCCGGTAGTTGACCTTATCGCGAGCCAACACCAGGAAGCGTTCAAGGCTTTCCTGCGCGACTATGGCAAGAGCAAAGCCAACAACGTGGAACTGGAAACATGCGGACTGGCCCAGGACGGTTCGGAGCTGGCTTTGCAAATGATATTCTCGCCAGCCAGCTACGAAGGCGAGGACTGTACCCAAATCGTTATTCGCGCCGGCAGCAATGCCGGCGCATCCGGGCGCGACTATCGCCAGGGATTTGCCGATCTTGCCCAACATGTCGTGCAGCTTCGCAACAATCAGAACCCGGCCTGCCTGGCCTACCTTCAACTGCAGAATCTGGCAGAGCTGCGATCTTCATTGGGCTTGCTGGCAGCCGACAAAGTGGCCTCCCAGGTAACCGATTTCCTTAATAAAAACTGCGATCCGGCGGCCCTCTGCACGCAGGTATGCCACGATGGCTACATCGCGCTGCTGCCAGAGGTAGAGGCCGAGGCCGCCCAGAAAATCATCGACAATACGATCACAGCCTGTCGCCAGCACATTGTAGAGGTCGGCAATATTTCTTCCCACTGCGAGCTGGTGGCAGCGGTTATGCCCATCAACCACAAGGCGGCTGAATCCGCGGAGACACTGGTCTGCCAGGTGTATGCTGGAGCTCGCGAACTGATCGACCTCGAGAGCGATTGCCAGTGCACTATCTACTATCCGCCGGCGGCTCCCATCAAGCTGGGCAGCAAGGATATTGATCTTGACGAGCTGTTTGAGGAGGGCCGGCTCAAGCTCTACTACCAGCCCATTGTAAGCCTGCGCGGAGAGCCCGGCGAGTACTACGAAGTGACCGCTGCACTGGAGGACACCGACGGTGCCAGCCTGGATGTGAGGCAACTGGCGACGGGGATGTACGATGACAAGCAGGGCTCGATATTTGATCGCTGGGTGATCTTCTCCGCCACTCGTTTGCTGGCGCAAAAACGCAACCCCAGTAACAGCGATACCCGACTCATAGTCAATCTTTCCAGCGCCTGCCTGCGCGACCACGAACTGGTCAACTGGCTTGGAATGAGTCTGAGCGCCGCAGGCCTTCCCCCCGAAGCCCTGGGCTTTCAGCTGGAGACGAGCGAAGCCGAAACTTCGCTGAAACTTTCCGAACGCTTTTTCATCGCCCTCAAGAAACTGGGCTGTAGCTGTAGCCTGAAAGACTACGACCTCGCCCGCGACAGCGGTAAAGTAATGGAGTACATCGCCCCGCAAATGATAAAAATATCAACCGCTATCGTCGAGCGCTCACAGTCAGATGACAAAGGCCGCCACCAGCTCAAGCAATTACTGAACGAGGCTGCACAAAATGGTGCCGCGACGATCGTTCCCAACGTTGCCAGCGCCGCAACGCTGGCGACTTTATGGCAACTCGGCGCCGCTTTCATCCAGGGATCGTATTTGCAGGAACCCGCTCCTGATATGGCATACGAATTCGCCGAAATCGCCTGATACTCAGGCCCGGGCCTGGCTCTCGTCGACCAACTGCCCGGACGTTTCGCGATCAGAATATCCTAACAGATAAAGTATACCGTCCAGGCCTAGAGTAGATATTGAATGCCTGGCGGACTCCTTTACTATCGGCTTGGCTCGGAACGCTATCCCAAGGCCCGCAATTGACAACATAGGTAAATCGTTGGCGCCGTCGCCGACTGCAATTACCTGATCGAGCAGTATGTTTTCCCGCGACGCGAGTTGGCGCAGCAGCTGCGCCTTGCGTTCGCCATCGACGATCTGGCCGGTGACTTCGCCGGTCACCTTGCCGTCTACAATTTCCAGCTCATTGGCAAACACGTAGTCGATGCCAAGGCGCTGCTGAAGATAGTTGCCGAAATAGGTAAAACCTCCGGACAAAATAGCTGTTTTGTAGCCCAGCTTGCGGACCGTCGACACCAACCGTTCAGCACCCTCGCTTAACGGGAGCTCAGCGGCAACCTGCTCAAGCACCGAGGCATCGAGGCCTTTGAGCAAGGCGACCCGGGCAGAAAAACTCTCGGCAAAATCTATCTCTCCGCGCATCGCGCGCTCCGTAATGGCAGCCACCTCGGGGCCGACGCCCGCGGCAAGCGCAAGCTCATCGATCACCTCGGTGGCAATCAGCGTCGAATCCATATCAAACGCGAAAAGGCGTCTATTGCGGCGAAAGACATTGTCCTCCTGGTATGCGATATCCACATCCATTTGCACTGCAATCTCAAGTAATTCTCCCCGCATTCGCCCAGGATTCTCCAGCGGGCCACGCGCGGAGATTTCGATACAAGCCTTGCTGTCCGGCGGCAATTCGCCCAAGGGTACCCGACCTGACAGTCGCTCAATACGGTCTATATTCATATTGTAACGACTGATGACCGAGGTGATCCGCGCGAGATGTTTGGCCGACAGTTTGCGAGCCAGCAGTGTTATAATATGTCGCGGTTTTCCCTGCCCTGCGACCCAGGCCATGTAGCTGGTCTCGTCGATTGGTGTGAACCTGGCATGCATGCCGAGCTCATGGGTTCGAAACAACACATCCTTCAGCACCGGGGACGACTCGGCACCTGCCGGCACTTCGACCAATATGCCCAGTGAGAGAGTATCGTGTATGACCGCCTGGCCAATGTCCAGAATCTGTATTTGCTCTCGGGACAGAATGTCGGCTATCGATGATGTTAGCCCTGGCTTATCGGTCCCGGAAACATTGATCAAGATGATTTGACGCAAAACTGCCTCGCGGATTGATTGCAATTCAAGCGGCTTATTGTAACCCCAGACGCGCTGCCCTCACCAAGGTTGCGCCGAAGAATTATTGGAAATTCGACGTGCACTGGTTTTCAAATCTTACTATTGGCTCAAGGCTTTCATTATCGACTGCCGCACTGTCCGCAGCACTGGTTACTGTTGTTGTCGGCCTCGGGGCAGCATCCTTTCCGGGTGACGCCCGACTTGATAGCGGCGGCAGGATCATTGCCAGCCAGTTAGCCGATAGCGCTACCCAATACATCCTCGATAAGGACAGCCTTGCCCTGCAGGCCCTGCTAAACGACTTGAGTCGGCAGGCTTTGATTGGTTTTGCTGCTGTCGAAGATGCAACTCACTCGGTGCTCGCCGAGAGTCACTCTGCAGAGACCAGCCGCCCTGAATCTAGAGAGTTTTCCAGCCCCATCCAGATTCACGAAACGATCGTCGGTTATGCCCGGATCGGGCTGGCTGGTACGTCTTCACCAATGCTTCCCTCTACAGTCATCCTGTTACTGGGAATTGTGGTTTTCGCAGCGGTCTATGGGCTGATGCAGTTACTGCTGAAGCGTTTTCATTCGACTTTGCATCAGTTGTCGGAGCAACTTGGCAAGGAAGGCAGCGGCCACCGCCCTGGGTTTTTTGGCGAACTGGATGCTCTATCCGAAGCACTGGAGCAGGCAGCCCACACCATGCCAAAATCTTCCGCTGCGCAGCGTGCGGTGTTGGCACTGCGCATCCCCAAGCTGGAGCAGGAAGCGGTCGAACCTCATCGAGTAGCCAGCACCATCCAGGCACTTCATCAGCTCGCCCGGCGGCAACAGGGCGAATTGCACCTGCGCGCGGATGGCTGTCTGTTGCTGTTCACGACCGGAGACGCTCCCTGTTCCAGAGCTTTGGGGTGCGCCCGGACCCTTCAGTCACTGCTGGCAAGCGGTCCGGAGTACGCCATGGCTATCGCCCGCGAGGACAAGGCCAACGTCCCGGATCAGCCGGTTGAATATATCGCCCGCTGGCACCAGATCTGCGAAAAAACCTACAAGCTCGCAAACCGGGAGCACAGCCTGATGTTGTGCCGAAGCGCCCTCAGTGACCCCGATGTGTGCGGCAAGGTCAACGTATCCCAGGATGACACTGGCCACTATCGAGTGACTGCTTTCGTAGACGAAGACCAGAATGCCGGCCTGCCCGGAGACTCAGTCTCCCGACCAGGCCTTGCAAAGGCCGCAGCAATTGCAGCGCAGGGCAGTGCACCCGCAACAACTTGAGTGGCACCGAAACGACCTATTGGCGGCTGGCAGCTGACGCGGCAATCAGGTTTTTCGTTCTACCTCGACCCGATCAACCTTCTGAAATCCCCGGGGCAGTTTATGCCCGCGACGACCGCGCTCCGAGCGGTAGTGCTCAAGGTCAGCCCGTTTCAGGTTGAGGTGCCGCTGGCCGGCGTATACTAACAGCCTGTCACCTTCACTCAGCACTGCCGCTGCCACCATATACTCCGAGCGATCAGCAGCGCGCGCTGCCGGTATGTTGATTATCTTGTTGCCTTTTCCACGCGACAGTTCTGGCAGTTCGCCCACCGGAAACGCCAGCATACGGCCTTCGTTACTGATCGCCACGACAATGTCATTATTCTTGTCGACAACCCGCATGGGTGGCATTACCCGGCTGCCACGGGGCAAGCTCAGCACCGCTTTGCCAGCGCGATTCTTGCTTTGCAAATCTCCAAGGCGGGTCACGAAACCATAGCCAGCGTCTGTCGCCAACAGACAACGCTGGTCCTCGTCACCAAACAGTATGCCCTCAAAAGTCGCACCGGAAGGCGGATTGATACGCCCGGTCAACGGCTCGCCCTGCCCCCGGGCCGAAGGCAGCGTGTGTGCCGCGAGGGTATAGGCCTTACCTGTCGAATCGAGCATAACCAGCTTTTGGTTGGAGCGGCCGCGGGCGGCAAAACGATAGCCGTCGCCGGATTTATAGCTCAGCGCGGTGGGGTCGATATCGAGTCCCTTGGCGGAGCGAATCCAGCCTTTTTCGGAAACGATCACGGTGACCGGCTCTGCGGTGAGCAACTCGTCCTCTCGAAATGCTCGTGATTCCTCCCGCACTATCAACGGCGAGCGACGATCATCACCATACTCCTCGGCCACCGCCATCAATTCTTTTTTGATCAGGGTTTTCATCCGCGCATCAGAGCCGAGAATTTTTTCTATGCTATCGCGCTCCTCACTCAGCTCATTTTGCTCTGTGCTGATAATGAATTCCTCGAGCTTGGCAAGGTTGCGCAGCTTGAGGTCGAGGATAGCATCGGCCTGAATGTCGCTGATCCCAAAGCGCTCCATCAGCGCCGGCTTGGGCTTGTCCTCGGCACGAATAATCGCGATGACCTCATCAATGTTGAGGTAGGCAATCAACAAGCCTTCCAGCACATGCAGGCGCTTGAGGATTTTTTCGAGCCGATGGTTGAGCCGCCGGCGAACCGTCTCCCTGCGGAAGCTCAACCATTCGCCAAGGATGGTCCCCAGGCTCTTGACCGCTGGCCGGCCATCGATACCGATAATATTGAGGTTGACCCGGTAGTTTCGCTCCAGATCTGTGGTGGCGAACAGGTGCGCCATCAGCCCCTCGGTGTCGACCCGGTTCGAGCGGGGAATGATCACCAGTCGGGTCGGGTTTTCATGGTCAGACTCGTCGCGCAGATCGGCAACCATGGGCAGCTTCCTGGCCTGCATTTGCTGGGCGATCTGCTCCAGCACCCTGGCCCCAGACACCTGGTGTGGCAGCGCTGTAATAACCACATCCCCCTGCTCACGTTGATATATTGCCCGCATTTTCAGGCTTCCGCGACCGGTTTCATAAATTTTGCGGATATCCTCCGGCGGCGTAATGATCTCGGCTTCCGTAGGAAAATCGGGCCCGGGAACGTGCGCGAACAGTTCTTCTGCACTGGCCCGGGGAGAGTCCAGCAGATGAATACAGGCCGCAACCACTTCACGCAGATTGTGGGGCGGAATATCGGTTGCCATACCAACGGCGATACCGGTGGTGCCGTTGAGCAATACATGGGGCGCCCTCGCCGGCAATACCGTGGGCTCTTCCAGGCTGCCGTCAAAATTGGGTATCCACTCGGCAGTACCCTGGGCAAGCTCCGACAGCAGGAGCTCAGCAATGGGCGTCAGCCTCGACTCGGTATAGCGCATCGCCGCAAAGGATTTGGGGTCATCGGGTGATCCCCAGTTGCCCTGACCGTCGATCAAGGGATAGCGATAACTGAAGGGCTGCGCCATCAACACCATGGCTTCGTAGGCAGCGCTATCGCCATGGGGATGGAATTTACCGATCACGTCACCGACAGTGCGCGCAGATTTTTTGTGCTTCGAGCTGGCTTTCAGCCCCAGCTCACTCATCGCATAGATGATGCGTCGCTGCACCGGTTTCAGCCCGTCACCGATGTGCGGCAGCGCCCGGTCGAGAATCACGTACATGGAATAGTTCAGGTATGCTTTCTCGGCGTACTGGCGAAGGGCGACATTCTCGATATGTTCCAGGCTCGTTGCCACGATGATTCAGGCCTCGTATGGGTTGGCGCCGCAATGACCATGCACTGCGGCTTTTTTCGAAGGGATCGTGCTGAATTTGCGAGGCTGCGAAGCATAGCAAAGGCCAGGCCTGTTTCGCTATGCCCCGCAACCAATCAGAACGCGAGACTGAAGCCCAGCTCCGCCCCGCGCCCGGGCTCGGGCGCAAAGTTACGCAAATAGGACGTGCTGTTGCGAATCTCGGCGTTGCCCAGGTTATTGCCCTTAAGGAATAGCTGCCAACTGTTGCCGGGCCGCTCGATCGAATAGAACACGCCGGCATCAACTCGGGTATAGGCAGCGGTCGGCGTTTCGTTAAGCCCCGGATTATCCTGCTCGAAACCGTGATGAACCCTGACAAACCCGGACCAACTGCGAAGGTCGAAATTAAAGCGGGTACCGATCTGCGCCGGCGGCATTCGCGGCACGTCCTCGTCACTATCCTCCAGGGTGGCCCGAACGTAGTCGCCGTACAGGTCGATCGAGAATTCGCCCTGGGAGCCCGACCATAGCGGCACGTTCACCTCGGCCTCGACCCCCCGAAACAGGGCGGCCTGCTGGGTGTATACAAGGACCGGCGGACCTTCGTCGGCCACATCAGGACCGCATACCACGGTGCCCGCGCATTCCTCCGGGTTGTAGACCAGCCCGGTATTGCGCAGATAAATGTAATCACTGAAGTCGTTGTAAAACAGGTTCACGGTGGCACTGTAACGCTCACCAAAGTGGGTCCATCCCAACTCGACGTTGGTTGCGGTTTCCCGGTCGAGGTCGGGGTCACCTATTTCCACCGCCGCCGTTGCCGCATGCTCCACCAGGGTGTCACTCCCCAGGTTGACCACATTGGAATACAGCTCCTCGGCAAAGGGTGCCCGCTGTGACGCCGACAAGGCCAGGGTGAGGTTGTCACGTTCAGTAACGGCCCAGATCGTGGCCACCGAGCCGCTCCAGGTGGCGTAGGACTCCTTCTCCAACCCCTCGGCGTCGGCATCGACGGTCTGGTATTCTCCGCGCAGTCCGAGTTCGATCGTCCAGTCGTCGAAATGCAGATCCTCAAGCAGAAACAGGCCAATATTGCGGGTTGTGGATTGCGGAACGAAAGCCTCTTCCCCGGAGGCGGAGAAGTCCCGGGTCGAGGCATCCAGACCGAATGCCCCGTGCCAGCCGGCGAGGGTGTGGTGAACCATCTCCCAACGTAGCGACCAGGCGTCGTTTTCATAGGTGGTGCCCACTTCCGACCCTTCGAGCTCAGTGTGCTCGTATCGGCTGTTGGCCAACTGCAACCTGCTGACCTCTAGCCAGGGCAGCGGGTGGTAGATTTCGGACTTGAGGTCGAAGCGCTGTTGCTGCATGTCAATGCGAATGTCGACTTCTTCCTCTTCAGCCTCATCGTGATCTTCAGGCCCTTCGTGATCGCCGTGGTCATGACCCTCGTGCGCCCCGGGGGGGATTCCGTAATTGTCCTTCAACTGGTTCGCGCTGACGCCGATATACCCCCACTCCTGCACCCAGGAAGCGCCGGCCGTCAGCGCGCTGTTGTAGCCGCTCGAATTGCCAATAAAGCCATCGGTGTTTTCCTCCGGCGATTCATAACGGGTGTCGATTGCCATTGAGGGTATCGACACGTCATCATGGTCGCCATACAGGCCGCTCAGGTGAAACGCCAGCGAACTCGCTCCAGTGTCCAGCTTGAACATGGTCACGTTGCCATCGTCAACAGTATTGTGGCGCCAGGCGAAGCCACCCTCGACAGCTTCCGGTACAGAATTCGGAATACGCCCATCGATAACATTGACCACGCCACCAATGGCCCCGTTTCCATAGAGCAGGGATGCCGGGCCCTTGATCACCTCGATGCGCTCTGCCAGAAACGGTTCGGTGGCGCTGGCATGATCGGGGCTGAGCGAGGACACATCCTGTGTCGCCAAGCCATTTTGCAGCACCAGTACCCGAGGCCCGGTTTGCCCCCGTATCACCGGTCTTCCCACGCCGGGGCCGAAGGAGGCGCTGCTGATGCCGGGTTCGAAGGAAAGGGTTTCGCCGATGCTGGAAGCGACCACATCACGCAATTCGTCGCCGGCCAGCGACAACACCGGCATGGCGGTTTCGGCCTCCGTCTTGTGCAGCGGCGCGGTCACCAGCACATGTTCGACCGTGGATTCGCTGGATTCGAGGGCGACAACGCCCATGGCGTGGGCGCCGGACAGCCCGAGGGCGACTGCCCCGTGAAGATAGTTCATAGTCTTGCTCCTGGTAAGCTAGAGAAATTTGGCTGGTAAGCGAATCAGGAGCTAAAGGGAGGAGCGCGGCTGAAATATCCTGGGTAGGAAACACTGGAAAAAATCGGGGCGATCGCCGTGGTGAAAACACCGATGGCTTGACCGAGGGTGACCGGGGGCGCTGCAACGACCAGACCCGGGTTATGATCGACCTGGCAATGAAAACACGGCGCGCTGTCATTGTCGCTATGCAGGTGAACGCTGCCCTGCACGAACGACGCCAACAGCAGCGCCAGAACCAGAATCAGGCAGCGCGGCAATCTTTGTGGGCGACTCGTAGTGGGCATGATCTACCAGGGCGGGTTGGGGGCATGGAAAAAATTCCAGACAAATGCGTGGAGACGAACGTACCTTGTTCGCCCTTGTTCGCCCGCACGTAAACCGCTAGATTCTAAACCAACTTCCGCAATGGTGTCACGATGAAAAAGCCCTTCCCGGAGCATACTGTAAACTTGGAGCTTGCGGTCGAGGGCATGAGCTGCGGCGCCTGCGCAGCCAAGATTCAGCGCGAGGTCGGCAAGCTACCGGAGGTCGAGGAGGTAGCGGTCAACTTTGCCGATGGCTCGCTTCGCGCCCGCGCCGCGGGTCAGGCGGCCGGGCGCATTGTCGAGCTGGTCGAGGGCCTCGGCTACCAGGTTAACGACAACGCCCTGCCCCTTTCGCTGGCGATAAGCGGAATGCACTGCAGCAACTGTGCCAGCAAGATCCAGCAACGACTCAGCCAACTTCCCGGGATCGAGCAGGTCGAGGTCAGCTATGCCGCCGGTTCGCTTCAGGCACTGGCCAAACCAAGCCAGCTACCCGTAATCCGGGCGCTGATCGAATCGCTGGGCTACCAGAGCTTCGAGTCGGGTGCTGCCCGCAAACAACTTGCCTACGAGCAGCGACGGGCGTCACTGCTGGCCGAGGAGAAACAGATGCTGCGACTGTTCCTCGTCGGCCTGGCCTGCAGCCTGCCGCTTATGGTGAACATGCTGCTGATGATCGCGGGCTGGCCACACCTGCCGCGGTGGGCGGAATTCGCCCTCGCGACCCCGGTGCAACTGTTTCTGGGCCAGCATTTTTATCGAGGGGCCGGGCGCGCACTCAGGGCCGGTTACGCCAATATGGACGTACTGGTCGCACTGGGAACCAGCGCCGCCTACCTGTTGAGTCTCTACAACTGGCTGTTTGTGGCGGAAGGCCACCTGTACTTCGAATCCGCAGCCGTGGTCCTAACCCTGGTTTTCCTGGGCAAGTGGCTGGAAAGCCGCACCCGGCGCCGCACCAGTTCAGCGGTGGAAAGTCTTATTGAGCTGACCCCCAAGCGAGCGACCCTGATACGCGGGGGCGAGGCCATCAGCATCAACGCGGAACAACTGGTGGCGGGGGATACCATTCGTGTCAAACCGGGGGAGAAAGTAGCCGCCGACTGTATCGTCATCGCCGGTCAGAGCGAGCTCGACGAGTCACTGCTGACGGGCGAAAGCCAACCGGTGCACCGTGCCGTGGGCGACAAACTGGCAGCCGGGGCAATCAATGGAAGCGGTGCCCTCGAAGCCCGGGTTACCGCCACCGGAGAGGACTCCGGCCTCGGAAAAATAATCCGCTGGGTCGAGCACGCCCAGGCTAGCAAGGCACCGATTCAACGCCTGGTAGATCAGGTATCACTCTATTTCGTGCCCACAGTCATCGTGATCGCCATTGCCACCCTGCTCGGTTGGGGTTGGCTGGCTGAAGACTGGAACAGTGGCATTCTAAGTGCTGCAGCAGTGCTGGTGATCGCCTGCCCCTGCGCCCTCGGACTGGCGACTCCAGCAGCCATCATGGCCGGTAACGGCGTCGCAGCAAAGCGCGGCATCCTGTTTCGCGACGTCGATGCCCTGCAACGGGCCGTCCAGGTCGACGCGATCATGTTCGACAAGACCGGCACCCTGACCGAGGGCAAACCGCTGCTGGCAAATATGCATTTTTTTACCGAGGATCATACAACAACGGTGGGCCTGCTTTACGGGTTGCAGCTGCACTCGGAACATCCGCTGGCAACGGCCGTGGTCAACTACGCCGAGCAGCAGCGGGTTCCCGCGCTGGCGGTGGAGGCAGTCAACGCCCTGGTCGGGCGAGGTATCGAAGGCCGGGCTGGAACCCGGCGCTTGCTCGCCGGCAGCCAAACCCTGCTCGAGGAGAGGAATATCGACATCGGGCCCCGGGCCGCCAATATCTACCAGCAGCTCTGCAGCAGCGGTGCGACGGTCGTATGGTTCTGCATCGACCAACAGCCTGCAGCGCTTTACAGCGTCAGCGACCCGCTGCGACCAACGGCAGCCCGGGCGATCGAGCTGCTGCACCGGCGCGGCATTGCCACCCACATGCTCACGGGAGACCAGTACGCGGTGGCAAGCCGGGTTGCAGCAGAACTTGGGCTGGCCGACTTCACCGCCGAGGCCAGGCCCGAGGACAAAGCCAGCGCCATTGCCACACTGCAGGGGCGGGGCAATCATGTGGGTATGGTGGGCGACGGAATCAACGATGCCCCGGCGCTGGCCCAGGCGGATATTGGTATCGCCATGGGCTCGGGCACCGATGTCGCCGCGGAAACCGCCGGGATCACGCTGTTGCGCAGCGATCCGCAGCTGGTGGCCGATTGCCTGGATATCGCCAGCCGTACCTACAACAAAATCAAACAAAACCTGGTATGGGCCTTCGCATTCAACACCGCGGGCATCCCGCTGGCGGCCATGGGACTGCTCAACCCGATGATTGCCGGGGCGGCCATGGCTTTTTCCAGCGTTCTGGTGGTCAGCAACGCGCTGTTATTACAAAGGTGGCAACCACCCGCTGCTGATCAGGCGGTCAAAAGGTCCACTCCAGCGAAGTGATGATTCCGTAGTCGGTGCCGCTGGAATCGTCATCGCCATCACTGGCTTCGGGGGGCTGGCTATCTGTGCTTGAGTAAACCGTGATAACCCAGTTGAGATCCGCGATAATCTCCCAGCGAATTTTGCCATCCAGGGTGGTTCGAACCCGTCCCTTTTCGGTCAGGCTGGGGTATACCGTGGCCTGAATACTGACATCGGCCTTCGGGGTGTTGAACTTGAAAAAATCGTAACCCATCGCTACGAATATTTCGAGGGAAGTACGCTTTTCCCGGTCGACCGTAAAATAGCTTTCGTTATTCAGCGCCAACCCCGCTGCCGTTTGGAATATCGTGCGATTGGTATTGACAAAATGATAGGCTCCCCCTGCCAGCAACAGGCCCCGCAGCCTGAGATCCAGCTCGGTATTCTGCTCAAAATTGGCCCTTGACAAGGTCGTCCAGTTCGAGCCCAGATAACCCTCGTGGGAGAAGCTGCCCACATAGCGCTCGGTTGCCGGCTCCGAGTTGCGACTGGAGACCAGTGCACTGAGGTCCAGACTGTAAGTATGGATGGCCGACCGATAGGTGCCCCCTGCGCCGAAATTAAGCTGGACGTCGTCATTGGCCTTTTTGAAACTGAAGCCAAAGCTGACCGCGCCACTCATCCGCGCCCAGAACGTATCTTCCACCGGGGCAACCCTCACCACCGAACTCTGCTTGACCTCCACACTGCGACCGTCGGCCTTAACCTCCAGCCCGGAGCCGCCGGCGGTGGTGCGCAGCGACCCAAAAGCCAGTATTCCGCTGGCGGTCTCGACGAAGAAATGCTTGTCGGAACGCACCGTAACGATATCCAGCCACTCGATGTAGAGGGTACCCGCGCTGTCGGTTTTCACCCGCATCAGGCCGCGCTCGAGCTCCTTGATTTCACAGGTGATTCGGTCGCCGTTTACCAGTGTGATAACGTCTGTCTTCTGGGCGATCACCGGCACGGCAGCCAGTGCCAGCAGCAATGCCAGCACCGCATTTGTTATCACCCTGGTGCAGCGATTCACCATCCAGACTCCATCATCGACGAGTATCAGTGCTTGGTTGTCTCGTGCCCATTTGGCCCGCTCACCGGGAATCGGCATTGCTCTTACAGCCGGCTTCCTGCTCCCTAATTTGTTACACCCAGGGGCTGCCGGCAGGATTATACGCTGCAATCAATGGAGAGTGGCAAGCATTGGCAGCCGCACCGAGATTCGAGCCAGTTGGTGCACCTACGGTGTTATACTGCGCCCATATCCACCGACCCGACGCGGAGCGTGCACAATGCCCTTTAGCGATTTGTCTGCAAGCCAGTATCTGGCACTTGGCACCTGGCGAAAAAACGGGAAGGTTGTCGACACGACGGTCTGGTTTGCCCAGGAGGGGGACCAGTTGCTGGTTTTTTCTTCTGCAGATGCCGGCAAGGTCAAGCGCCTGCGAAATAGCAGCCGGGCCCGGGTAGCCCCCTGCACCGTCTCAGGAAAGCCGTCAGGTGACTGGATAGCGGCCAGGGCTGAAATCATTACCGACGAAGCCACCATAGAGCGCGCCTACAACGCACTTCGCGACCGCTACGGCTGGAAGATCCTGGTCACCGATTTTTTTTCCAAGCTGGCGGGAAAAATGTCCAAGCGGGTGTTTATTCGGATTACCCCGGCGACCACCAGGAAAAATCCGGCAACGGCAAAAACCAAAGCAAGGCCCAAGACAAAAACCAGGGCCGGAACCCGGGGGGCTATAGCTGGCGTTAATTCCACCAGTACCAAGGCGAAAACCAGAAGCAGCAAAACGTCCACCACCAAAACCAGGGCCAAAACCAAGGCTAAAACCGGAAAAGCGTCCACCACCGGCGCAAAGGGGAAGCGCTCCACCGCCAGGCGGGGCAAGACCCCTCCAAAGTCCTGAGCTGGCCTGGGCCGGCCTGGCTTCCTTATAATGTGCTCCGCGGGAGAAAACGACATGACATGCCTGTTCTGCAAGATCATCAATTCTGAGGTGCCAGCCGATATCGTCCATCAGGACGATCAGGTCATCGCCTTTCGCGACATCTCCCCCCAGGCGCCGAACCACGTGCTGGTTATTCCCAAAAAACACATTGCAACACTCAACGACGCGGCGCCTGAAGATGCCCAGCTTCTTGGGCACCTTATGCTGACCGGCGCCAGCCTGGCCGAGCAACTCGGCTGTTCAGTGGAGGGTTACCGGGTTGTCATGAATTGCAACGCCGCGGCGGGCCAGACAGTATTCCATATCCACCTGCACCTGCTGTGCGGGCGCAACATGCATTGGCCCCCCGGCTGAAGCTGACGCGATGTATCCGTGAACGACACACCCACCGGCACCGATACGCTGTTCGCGAAGCCCCTGCTCCAATTACAGCGCTTTAGCTTTGACCAGCACGTTGCCCGTGTCTTCGCCGACATGATCGGACGATCGGTGCCCGGCTACGACCTCACCCTGCATATGATCGGTGTACTTGCCGCCCATTTCGCCCAGCGCGGCAGCCGCTGCTACGATCTCGGTTGTTCACTGGGCGCGTCCACCCTGGCGATGCGCCACCGGGTCCCGGCAAGCTGCCAATTGGTGGCCATCGACAATTCCATGGCGATGCTCGAGCGGTGTCGCGACAATGTGCGACTCGATCGCGCCGAGGCCCGGGTCGACATGCTATGCGCTGATATCCAGCAGGTACCCATCCTTGACGCATCCATGGTGACCCTCAATTTTACCCTGCAGTTCGTACCCGCCGGCCAGCGGCTCGCCCTGCTGGAGGCTATCCACCGTGGGCTCCGACCCGGCGGGGCGATGGTATTGTCTGAAAAAATAGCGCTACCCGGTAACGCCCAGCAGGAGCTATTCGAGGTTCTGCACCACGATTTCAAGCGCGCCATGGGCTACAGTGATCTCGAAATTGCGCAAAAGCGGGCAGCGCTTGATCAGGTGCTGATTCCTGATACCGTCGCCAGCCACAAGGAGCGTTTGCACAAAGCAGGTTTCACAGAGGTATACACCTGGTTCCAGTGTCTCAATTTTGCCTCCTGGCTGGCAATCAAATGATCGCGTTCGACGACTTTTACCGGGCGCTGGAACCGACCCCACTGAAAACCGATATCCCGCGTTTCCGGGAGGCGATCGACCGCCGTTACAGCCGTCGAATTCACGGCGATCACCACAAATGGCTGCGGGCTTACCAAGAATTACCCGAGCTGGCGGCGGATAGCGTTTGCCTGGATACCGATACGGTCACGGCATCTCGCCGCCAGCCCCTGTCGGCACCCGAACGACAGCAACTGGAGGCCGCCCTGCAGCAGTTACACCCCTGGCGCAAGGGCCCTTTTCGATTGTTCGATATCGTCATCGATACTGAGTGGCGCTCGGACTGGAAATGGCAACGGCTGGCCGCCCACATCAGCCCGCTCAGCGGTCGAATCGTTCTCGACGTCGGCTGCGGCAGCGGCTATCACTGCTGGCGAATGGCCGGGGCCGGAGCTCGGCTGGTGGTGGGGGTCGACCCGTCACAAAAGTTCCTGTTTCAGTTTATGGCAGTTAAAAAGTACCTGGGCGCGCAGGCGGTCTTCTACTTGCCGCTGCGCAGCGAAGACTTACCGTCGGCGCTGGGGCGCTTCGATACTGTTTTCAGCATGGGGGTGCTGTATCACAGGCGCTCGCCCTTTGAACATCTGGAGGAATTGCGCAGAGCGCTGAAGCCCGGCGGTGAGTTGGTGCTGGAGACCCTGGTAATCGAAGGACCGCGCCACCAGGTACTGGTGCCAGGCGAGCGCTATGCGCAGATGCGCAACGTCTGGTTCATCCCCAGTTCGGAAGAATTACTGCACTGGCTGGACCGAGCCGGATTCGCTGAGCCGCGTCTGGTCGATAGCTCCCGAACAACTGTTGAAGAGCAGCGCAGCACGCCCTGGATGCGGTTTCACTCGCTGCAGAACTTTCTCCACCCGACGGATTCCAGGCTCACCATCGAGGGGTACCCGGCGCCCTGTCGTGCATGCTTTATTGCCCGTCGCCCGACATAATCAATGGGCAACTTCGTGCGCTCAACCCTATTCTAAACGCTACTCTCAGGATAAGCCTTTGACCAGCCCCAATACTCGACCGCAGCCGCGCCACTAAAGGCTATGCAGACATTCGCCATGGTTTCCCCGGTCAGAATCCGCGCCCTATTCATGCTCGCCGTTTTGCTGGCGCCTGCACTTCGAGGCTTTTGCAACGAGCCGCCACTGCTGCCGCTCTGGGAGCTGGGGGCCGGGCTGGCATCACTGGAATTGCCCCAGTATGTCGGCTCTGACCAACGTATCCGCAGCACCATTCCCATCCCCTATTTCGTCTATCGCGGTGAGTCGATCAAGATCAGCCGGGAAAACTTCAGCGGCAAGCTCTTCGAACGCGCCGACCTGCTAATCGACCTGAGTGCTGATTTCAGCCTGCCGGTGGACAGCGCTGAGAACCAGGCAAGACAGGGTATGGGGGATATAGACTTCGTCGCTGAAGTGGGCCCGGCACTGCGTTATACGCTGCTGCGCAACAGCGTCGGGCACCGCACCTTCAGTGTCGAGATTCCCCTGCGCGCGGCGCTTCAGTCCAACCTGCGTTACCTGGATTACGAGGGCTGGAGGATCAACCCCAGGCTCCGGGCTCAGCGGTATTCGGGCCCATGGCGGCTGTCGGCATGGGCCGGCTTCTACTGGAACAGCGGGGCATACAATACACTCTACTACGGTGTCAGCGAGGAGGAGGCCACTGAGCAGCGAAGGGCCTACAGGGCAGACTCGGGCTACGGCGGCTGGGCCCTGTCTGCCAGCCTCTCCTACCGACAACAAGGCTGGTGGGTTGGCGGTTTTTTCCGCTGGTACGACATCCATGGTGCCAGCTTCGCAGACAGCCCGCTGGCGCTGCAGCATAGCAACGCCGGCTTCGGCCTGGCCGCGGCCTGGATTTTCAAAGGCTCAGAAAAAAGCGTGCCGCACTGGGAATAAGCCGTGCCGCGGCGGCAAACCGGGTTCAGTCGTCAGTCAATGCGTAAATCGCGCGGCTGTTGCGCAGGTACCCCTTGTAGTCCATACCCATGCCGAAGAGATAGTGGTCAGGCAGCGAGAGTCCGACCACGTCCGGGCCTTTACTATTGCATTTGCGCCCATGGCGTTTATCGACCAATACCGCCGAGAGCACAGTGCTGGCGCCCTGTGCCAGGCAATAGTCCTCCACGGCCGCCAATGTAACACCCTCGTCAAAGATATCATCGACCACGACCACTGCTTTGCCCCGCAGCGTTTCCCCCGGCAGCGCCTTCCAGGCGATCGCGGCACCTTGCAGTTGCTGTTGGTAGCGGCTGGCATGGATGTAGTCCAGGGTCAATCTGCCACGTAGCCGCTGGAGCAACTCCGAAGCCACGATCATGCCCCCGTTCATCACACACAACAAAACCACCGGCTCCGGCAGCCGAGCCCGTTCGATGGCGCCCGCCATGGCATCGATGGCGGCTGCGACCTGCTGCTCATCGGCGACGCAAATCGCCGATCGCTGAACGCTGTCGAGCTCTTCGACTAGCGACATCTGAGCTTATTCCCCGGACTCATTCTTGTAGTCCTCGAACAGTTTTTCGATCGCCTCGAGGCGGTTTTTGGTATACCGAATTCGCATAGCCACAGGGGGCCGATGCTCCTCGGTCAGGCCGCTGTGCTTGCGGGTCAGCTTCGCCAAAAGCGCTTCAAGCATGCGCTTCTCCTTGCGCAGCTCTGCCACGGCCTCGGCCATCTCCGCCTTGTCAAAAATCTTGCCTTCGGGAATGATGGACTCCTCTACCAGCCCCGAAAACGGGTGTTCCTCAGCAGGAATGACCGGCCCCGTTTCGTCTATTCGGCGCTGATTCATAAACGCAGGAGACACGATTTCCATCCCTCGACCGTGCAGGCTGTCGAGCATATGCTTGCGCAGATTGGAGCGCGCGCTCAGCAGTTGCCTGGGCTCACTGAGAAACCCTGCAATCCGGTAAACCACCGAATAGTCCTGCAGGTCGACAATCTGCACGAACGGCTGGGTCAGTTCAGCGTCGATAGCTGCGCTGATCAAAGCATCCTCGATTTTGCGCCGGGAGATATCGTAGCCCAGCGATACCGTAGCCGAAACTATGGTTCCCGAGGATCGAATGATGGTGTACGGATTCGAAATCAGAAAGAGATTGGGCAGCGTGGTCAGATCCCCGTCTTCGGTCTGGATCTCGGTGTGGAGCAAACCGCGCTCGGTAACCCGGCCAAAGTTCTCTGCGATGCGCAGGAAATCCCCCAGGCGGAAATTCTCAACCGTACGCAGCATGACGCCCGCCAGGGCGTTGGCAACAAACGTTGTCGAAGAAAAAGTGAGTACGGCGGTTACCACCAGACCCAGCACAGTGATCAACTGTCCCTGGGTAACATCATCAAGGGGCAACACCAGCAGTAGCGCCAGCAATCCCAGGAACATCAACGCCAGTTTGGTACCCTGGCGCACCAGCCGCAGGTCCTTGTCAGTTCGGCGCATGCGCATGGCCACCAGATAATCCGTCAGCCACAACCCGAGCAGCACGGCCACCACGACCATTAGCGGCGGTACGAAGGGCTCTATCTGGGCTAGAGGGTCCACAATCTGTCCTATCCCTGCTTGCTGTTTTCGACGGTAACCCCGGAAAACTCCTGCGGCATCACCTCGTAAAGAAAGTGTCTGGCGGTGGCAATTTCAAGTGCGGTGCGGGCGAAGTGCTGCTGGAGAAACTGGGATACCGCCAGTATCGTTATTCGTTGCTGTAATACCGGGTTGATCGCAGGGCGCATTTCATCTCCGCAGGGCTCTGTGGCATCGATGGCTTCGATACCCTCCATGGAATCGCCGAGTAATTGCTCCCAGCCCTGGGGCGGCTGCGCTTCCAGCAGCTTGCGTACATAACGACACACCAGGGCATCGGGGTTTTCCAACCACCGCGTGTAACGCGATAACCCGCTGAAACCGCTGTGGGAGCCCCCCGCCAGGGTCACCAGGGTTACGTTCGGGACTTTGTCCAGAAGCGGGGCAGCGTTAGCCTGGTAGTCCACCAGCGCGTCCCCCGGAGTCGCCACCACCAGCATCGGCACCTCCGCTGAGCGGAAGAAAACCGGACCCAGCATCGACGACGGCCCGGCAATCGAGACCGCCAACCCCAGCCTCTCGTCCCGCCAGCGCGGATGATACACCGCCAGGGCGCTGGTCAAGCCTCCCAGGGAAATACCCATCGCGGCGATCCGCCCGGCATCCACACGCTCGAAAAAGGGCGAATCGGGATCGCTGTCCCAGGCTAACAGGGTATCCAGCAGAAAGCTGATATCGCCGGGTTGATGGACCACATCCACCAGCCGAGAACCACCGGGGGCACAGAACCGGGTCAACGGGTAATCCGCCGCCACCACGAGATAACCCTGGCGGGCCATATAATCCGCCAGATAGGCGCCGCTCAACTTGTTGGCGGCAAAGCCATGGCTGTAAACCAGCAGCGGGTGCCTACCCGGTGCTACACGGCCATCTTCCACCCGGGGAAACCATACCCGGATATCCAGTTCACGGTGATCGAGGCCGGTGAAATCGCCGTTGGCCGCAGTGGGTCTGCTGGTATCGACCAGGTGGTAATCAATATCTCCTACCGCATAGATTCCGCTATTCAGAAGGCGGCGGCTGGCACTCCGGTCCGCCGGCTCGGCGGGTAGCCCGTTGTAAACAAACAACGCGGACAGCAACCCGGCCAGCAAACCGAGAAACAGCGCGATGCGCCATCCGCCCATGCGTGTTCTCCCTGATATCGTTTCTGTTTCTGACTGGTAAAATGCCCGGTGAGGCTGTCGATTGGGCTTGTCTACCCAATGGTTTCGTTGCCGGTCCCCGAACGCGGGACCAGGCTCTAGCTCCCACCAAACTGCCTCGAACGGAGAGTGTATGCAGCCCCTGTCAAAAAAGATAGCCCATGTGTTCGTGGCACTTGGCGTCCTTTTGACCACGGCGCTGACCTGGCACCTTTATGGCCTGGAGACAGACAAAATTGACCAGCAGTTCCACCGTGAGATCGATCGACACAGCGTCACCATCGAGCAACTCCTGGTGCAGCACTATGAAATCGTGCATGGGCTGGCAAACGCCCTCGGCCTGTTAGGGCAGCCGGAGCCGGACTATTTCGATCAACTGTGCGGGCCGGTTCAGCGTCGCCATCCCCTGATAGGATCGTTGGCATGGTACTACCAGGTCGAAGATTCAAACCGCAGCAGGCTGGAGCAGAAATTGCAGGTCAGCTATCCCGACTACGCGATCAAGGTATTCAGCGGGGGGGAAAGTGCACCCAACCTTGCCTCCGCGAGCACGCTCAGCCCCCGAATGCCTGCCGAAAACTACTTGCCCATGGTGGCCATTGTTGCCGAAAATGAGGCCGCGTCGACCTACCTGGGGCTGGACCTCTACACCCTGCCCGCCATCGTCAAAGGCTTGAACCGCGCGGCCGCCAGGGATCGCATCTACGTCTCCGGGGCATATCAGCCGGCTGGCCAGGAGGCGCTCAACTTTGCCGCTTTTTACCCCATCTATCGCCCCTTCCCCAGCGATCGTGAGCCCGCTTTCGCCGGCTTCGTCTCTGCGACTTTCAACATCGAGTCACTGTTCCGCCAGGCGATGGAGGAAAAGCTGGACCACTGGGCGGTGCGTGTCCAGGCTCAAAACGTAGGCCTGGATACCGCGGTTTTCGCCACCAGCCCGACCCTGCAACCCCTGGCAGATGAGCACGGCTATCAGCGCAAGATCGATGTTGGCGCCGCACGCTACTGGAATATCCAGGTTGTTCCCAGCCGCGGCTACATCGCCGATCAACGTAGTAATATCCCCCTCGTGGTGCTCTTGACCGGCCTCATCTTCACCGGGGTGATCTACTATCAGTGGCTGAACCAGTTGTATCGCACCCACAATATCGAATTGTTGGTGGCCAGGAGGACGCAGGAATTATCGAAGGCCAACAAGCGCCTGCGGGAGCTATCCCAGACTGATGCGCTCACCGGCGTCGCCAACCGGAGGTTATTCGAGGAGCGCCTGCAGCAGGAGTTCCTGCGCCTGCGGCGCGCCAGAAAACCCCTCTCTCTGATGATGATCGACGTCGATTACTTCAAGTCCTACAACGACCACTACGGTCATCAGCAGGGCGACGAAACCCTGGCGCGTATCGCCCGATGCATCGCAGCTACGGTGCATCGCCCGGCTGACCTGGTCGCTCGCTACGGTGGCGAGGAGTTTATCGTGCTGTTGCCTGATACCAATGCAAGCGCCCTGGAACTGGGGCGTGACATTCTCCATGCCATCAGAGAGCTGAATATTCCCCACGCCCGCTCCAACAACGCCGATCGGGTCACAGTCAGCATTGGTTTCGGCTACGCCCCGGCAAACCAACTAAAATCCGCCAAACAGATTCTCCTTGCCGCGGACCAGGCGATGTATTTTGCCAAGGCGTCGGGCCGCAATTGTGTCGCCAGTGCCGCTGCGAATACCCGTGAGATTGAGCCCGCCCTGCTAGCCGATAAATGACACCGGACAGCGGTAAGACGGAACAGAAGCTTACAGACCGCCGGGCATACGCGCACAACTGACGACCAACCGGCGAAACCACTGGTGGCCGGGGTTGTGATGTAACAACGGGCTCCAGATCATCTTCAGCTCGAAAGCGGGCACCGCAAACGGCGCTTCCCGAATTTGCAGCGACTCATCGCCGCGCAGGGTATGTGCCAGCCGTGACGGCAATGTCGCTACCAGGTCAGGCTGCTGTGCAATCAACGCTGCGACACCGTAGTGGCGGGTAAATACCACGATATGGCGCTCGCGGCGCAGCTCGGCGAGGGCTTCATCGACCCGCCCCAGGCGCATGGATTCCTGGGGGTTGATACCAACACCCTGCCCCATGCCGGTTTTGCTGACCCAGATATGACGGGCCGCCAAATAATTTTCCAGGTTGAAATTCGAAGCCAGCGGATGCTGTTGATTGAAAACACAGGAGAAGCTGTCGTGCCAGATGGTATTCTGGTGAAACGAATTTGGCATCTGGTCAAAACGATTGATCGCCATATCGACCCGACCCTGTTCCAGATCGGCAAAGCTGACATCGCTTGGCGTCAGGATATCCAGGGCTACCCCGGGCGCCTCGGTCCGCAGGTGTTGCAGCAGCGGAGGCAGCAAGGTCGCTTCACCGTAATCGCTGGCCATGATTCGAAATACCCGCGTGCTCGCTGCGGGGTCGAACTTGGCCTGGGGTTGAACGGTTTGCTCGATGATACCCAGGGCCTCGCGGATGGCGGGCTGGAGTGCCTCGGCCCGTGCCGTGGGTTGCATGCCGGTACTGGTGCGCACCAGCAGCGGATCGTCAAACAATTCCCGTAGCCGGCGCAGGCCATTGCTCATGGCCGGTTGGGTAATCCCGAGACGAGCCGCCGCCCTGCTGACGTTGCTCTCGGTCAACAGCACATCCAGGTAGACCAGCAGGTTGAGATCCATGCGGGATATGTTCATTTACCAATACCGGCACTCGTTATTGTAAGAATGCGAAATGTTACTGCATCACCGGGGCCACAGCAGCAACTTTTGCCAGGCAAGACGTCGGCCTGGGCATTCTCCCGGTGCAATAGATTGTGTAAACTCCCATGCGTATCCGCGCCGGACGGCGTGGCACATTCCTGCACAGGGTAAAGCCCACCATGTCCAGCTCCCGTCGCCTCGCCCGCACGATCCTCAATGGCTTTCACGCCATGTTCGCTGACTTCCAGAATATTACCCTGGGCGCAAAGGCCCGTTTCGAGCAGGAAGACTGGCACGGCGTCCAGCAGGCCCAGGCTGACCGCCTGGAGGTATACAAGTCCAAAGTTGACAAGCTCATGCCCATGCTCAACAGCATGGTCAACAACGAGCTTAACGACTTGAGCCTGTGGCAGAATATCAAACGCCACTACGAGGTACTGATCGCTCAGCAGGATAATTTTGAAATCGCAGAGACTTTTTTCAATTCGACGTTCTGCAAGGTATTCGACCATCAGCAGATCACCGACGACTATGCATTCGTCACCTCCTCACAGCAGCGGCATACCACCAATCTCGACGATTTACTGTACAACACCTATCCCGTCAATACCGATTTTCGGCAGGTAATCACCAAGATCCTTACGGACTACCGTTTTGCCGTTCCCTATCAGAATCTGCGCCAGGACGTGCGCAATGTCGCCCGGGAGGTGTACCGTGAGATAGCCCCCAAATACCGTGAAAAGCTGGGCAACACCTCGGTCGATGTGATGGATTCGGTGTTTTTTCGCAACAAGGGGGCTTACCTGGTGGGCAGGATTTGCGTACCCAACAACCCACCGATTCCCTTTGTATTACCGATTCTGCACACCGGCGAAGGCACCCTTTACGTCGATACGCTGATTCATGACCCCGACGAAGTCAGCATTATTTTTTCCTTCACCCGCGCCTATTTCATGGTGGATGCGCCGGTGCCAGCCGCGATTGTGGCTTTCCTCCACAGCCTGATGCCCCATAAGAAAATCTACGAGCTCTACGCCAGCTTCGGCTTTCGCAAACACTCCAAAACCGAGTTTTATCGAGATTTTGTCAACCACCTGAAGCACTCTGACGACATGTTTGTCGTCGCCCCCGGCATCAAGGGGATGGTAATGACGGTGTTCACGCTGCCGTCCTATGACATTGTATTCAAATTGATCAAAGACCGGTTCACTCCGCCGAAGGAGGTCACCGCTGACATCGTCCGGGAAAAGTATCGCCTGGTAACGCGCCATGACCGGGTGGGACGCATGGCCGACACCCAGGAATTCAGCGGCTTTCACTTTCCCCTTGATCGTTTCGACCCCCAGTTGCTGGCAGATCTGCAGCAGGAGGCCGGTTCACTACTGGAGATCGGGGAGAGCGAAATCACCATCAAGCATCTCTATACCGAGCGTCGTATGACGCCCCTCAACCTCTATCTGCGCCGCGCCAGCGATCAGGAAATCGTCAACGTGATGGACGAGTACGGCAACGCGATCAAGCAACTCGCTGCCGCTGATATTTTCCCGGGGGACATGCTGCTGAAGAATTTTGGCGTCACCCGCCATGGCCGGGTGGTATTCTACGACTACGACGAGATCTGCCATATCACCGAGTGCAACTTTCGCAAGATTCCAGAGGCCAGGACCGAAGAGCAGGAGATGGCCTCGCAACCCTGGTACGATGTCGGCCCCTTCGATGTTTTTCCGGAGGAATTTCGTCTTTTCTTTTCCGGCAATCCCAAGGCACGCAAGGCCTTCGACAGCCGCCACAGCGATCTCTACGAAGTCGAGTACTGGCAGCGCCTGAAACAACAGATCGAGGATGGTAAGGTTGTGGATGTATTCCCTTACCGGCGCAAGCGTCGCTTCGACCAGAACTGAATCAAGCTACCGGTACCCAGACGGAGCCGGTAAAAAAACGGGTAGACCAGTAGCAATGGACAAGCACCCACCGTTCGGCCGCCTGCTGCGTTTCTGGCGCAACACGTTTTCCCTCAGCCAGGAAGCACTGTCGCTTGAAGTGGGCGTTTCCGCACGCCATATCAGCTTCCTCGAGACTGGCCGTTCGAAACCCGGTAAAAGCCTTGTGTACCAGTTGGCCCAGGCCTTTGAGCTCTCCAGTCGGGATACCAGTAACCTGCTGGCGGCTGCGGGGTTTTTCCCGGATCGCGCCGACAGCGACCTGTCGGCGCCCGAGCAGCGCTGGCTGCGTAAATCCGTAGCCATGCGGTTGCGCGATCTCGATCCTGCTCCTGCCTGGGTGGCGGACTCCTGTGGCCGCATACTGATGGTCAACCGCGGCTGGATTCACCTGAATCGCGATCACCTGGACGAATTTGGCAAGTCGCTGCTGGAAAATTCCTACCACATGTACTTCTCCGAGCTCGGCCTGCGCAAACAATTACTGGATTGGGAGGATCTCGCCTGTGCATTGCTGGTCAATCTGCAGCAGGAAGTTCTCCTCACCGACGACCAGCAAGCCAGCAAAGTGCTCGATGAACTGCTGCAATACTCCGATGTGCCCACCGACTGGGCCCTGCGGGGAGCCCGCATACCCTATTCCCACAGCTTCAAGATCCGCAGTCAGCTCGACCAGCAGCAAATCACCTGGATTGCCGTCAACAACACCGTGGGCGCGACGCCGTATGTCGCCCAACCCCGGTTACTGCTGTCGGCACTGCATCCACTCGACGCCGACCAATGGCCACCCCTGGAACAACTCCAGGGGCTCGAACACCCGCTGTTATACCCCGAGTAAATCTTGACGTCACGCTAGTCAGTGATGGCTTCGGTGGCGCCCCAGGGGCGCGAGCAGGGTCACGCCGTCGCTCTCGATCCAGCGGGCGTCGATACCGTAGGTCCGGCGCAGTATCTCCGGCTGCAGCACTTCGCAGGGCGTTCCCTGGATCACGCTCCTGCCACGATCCATCAACAGCAGGCGATCACAAAATCGGGCGGCATAGTTGAGGTCGTGTAACACCACCATCACACTGCCGCCGCCGCGTGCGTGCTCGGCAAAAATCTCCATGATGTGGAACTGGTGATAGGGGTCGAGGGAGGCAATGGGCTCGTCCGCCAGCAGTGTCGGTGCGCCGGTGGCCAGCAAGCGC
The DNA here is from genome assembly GCA_963751595.1 of uncultured Gammaproteobacteria bacterium. GTDB lineage: Bacteria > Pseudomonadota > Gammaproteobacteria > Pseudomonadales > JAHEGP01 > JAHEGP01. The sequence continues at coordinate 191,852 of CAVVVC010000008.1, read as the reverse complement.
GCCAGGTTTACCCGCATCCGCTCACCCCCCGACAGGGTCGTAACCACGCGGTCGAGGAGATCTTCGACCTCGGCCAACTCCACCGCGCGATCGATGGCCTGCTGGTCCTTCGCGCCGGGTCGCTGCCAGAATGAAAGGTGGGGCAAACGCCCCATGGCCACCACCCGGGCCGCGAGCAGCGGCCAGTGGGCCTCGGTGTTTTGCGGCAAATAAGCCATCAGCCTGGCGCGCTCCCGCATCGACCAGCGCCCCAGCGGCTCACCCTGCAAACGGCAATCACCCCCGTCGAGTTGCACCAGGCCAAGCATAGCCCGCATCAGGGTCGACTTGCCTGCGCCATTGGGGCCTATAAGGCCGAGCACTTCTCCGGGCTGCAACTGTATCGAGACACCATCGACGATCGCCACACCGTTGCGCACTACCGTCGCCTGTTCAAGCTGAATAGGATTCATACCGTCTCGTGCCGCATCCGGTAAACCAGCCAGAGAAAAAACGGTCCCCCAACCAGAGCCGTGATCACCCCCAGTTTCAACTCCTGCTGCGGCGAGAGCCATTGCACGGCCGCGTCCGCCAGCAAGACCATTGCCGCTCCCGCGATCGCACTGGGCAGCAGGAGACGACCGGGCTCGGCCCCCACCAGGGGCCGAATCAGGTGCGGCACCACCAGGCCGACAAACCCGACGTTACCACTGACCGAAACCGCCGCGCCCACCGTGAGCGCCACGCCCACGATAATCACGGAACGATGCCGTGCAATACTAAAGCCCATGCTCTGGGCGCCCTCTTCGCCAAAGCTGAGGGCATCGAGAAAGCGACCGCTACCGGCGAGGCACAGCCACCCGCCGAGCATGAAGGGAAGCGCTACAGCGACATCCCTGAAGCTGCTATCGGCCACCGAACCCAGCAGCCAGTAGACGATTTCACTCATTGCATAGGGGTTCTCGGAAAAGTTGAGTGCCAGGGAAATCAACGAAGAAGCCACCGCGTTGATCGCCACCCCGGCCAGTATCAGCCCCAGCACACTGGCCTCGCGGCCGGCCAGGAAGAAGATCAGCACGACCCCGATGGCCGCACCCACCAGGCCTCCCAGTGGCAACAGATACCAGGCCAAACCGGCATAGCCAAAGTAGAACATCAGCACCGCCCCCAGCGCCGCACAGTTGCTCACACCGACCAGGCCCGGACCGGCCAGGGGGTTGCGCAGTAAACCCTGGATTGCGGCCCCGGCCAGGCCGAGGCAGGCGCCCACCAGGGCAGCCAACAAAGCCCGGGGCAGCCGAATCTCGAATAGCACCAGCGCATCCACCGAGTCCCGCTCCCCCGGGGGAAGGAACACCTCGCTGAACTCCAGGGGAAACGGGCCGCTCGATAAATCCAGCAGAAACGCCAGCACCATCGCCAGCAGGAGCAGCGGCAGCAGCCACGACCGTCTCATTGGTTGCATCAGTGCAGTGCCCGCAGCTCGGTCACCGCCTGGGCAATCATCGGCGTCGGGCAGGACCACAGGCGTCCCTGGACCGCAGCCAGGGTGCCGGTGGCGATGCTTTTTCGCAGTGCAGGATGGCGCAATTTCTTCTGGGCCAGCGAGTTCATATTCTGCTCTTCGTCGTCGATGATATACAGCTCGGGCTGGTGGCGCAGCAACTGCTCCAGTGGAATTTCAGCACCATGATCATTGCCCAATTCAGCGGAAAGGTTGGCGAATCCCGCCGCTTCCAGCACCGCCCCGGGCAGGGTTCTGGCGCCGGGACTGTAGCCATTGGGCGCATAGATTACCGCAAGGGGCCGCGGGCCCGTGGCGGCGGGAGCCCCGGCCGCCAACTGTCGATCCATCGCCGCCAGTATCTCCGCACCCGCCGCAGACTGCTGCAACAGGGCTGCCGTGCTGCGTATCACCGCGGCCACCTCCTCCAGGGAGCTGGCACTCGGCACCCGCTCGACCCGATAGCCCAGTTCGCGCAGCAACTGAACGAGACGCTGATCGGAGAACTGGTAAGCCAGGATCAGGTCAGGATCAAAGGCCACAATTTCCTCGATCCTGGCATGATTCAGGGGTATCTCCCCCACGCGCTCGGCATAGGCTGAATAGACCGGGTTGGCCGCCATAAACGAAACCGAACTGATCTGCGCGGGGGGAGCCAGCAACAGCAGCAACTGGTCGGTACAGAGGTTGATCGAGACAATGCGCTCGGCGGCGGTTACACCCCTGGCCCCCAAACCGGCCAGCAGCAGAAGCCAGAGCAGGAAGCATGCGAGCTTGAAGGACTGGTTCACAATGTAAGCTACCTGCAGTAAAGGGCGTGCCCCGCCAACAGCTGGACCCGGCGCTCCCGACCTGCGGCACTTTAGGAACAGCGCCTGCCATTGTCAAACGATGGCAGGCGCTGATTCGAGACTCCCGCTGTATAGTTCATCGAAGCGGATAAGGCGACGGAGAAAACAGCTACAACCAATCCGCAGCGACTTGCGTCGACCATGGCTTTTCTGGCATGGTGCGCGCCATTAAAAATTCAACCGATTACGCCGCAAAGTCAACGCCTATGAGCAGCTCCAGCCCTGACACCCATGCCGTCAAATACCTTGGCACCCTGGCACTGAAGTCGAGCCACCCCGCGGTAAAGAAACTGCGCCGAGACGGTCACGAGCCCTCGATACACGGCAACAAGGTGTGGCGCTCCAGCTTCGTCCTGATGAACTACCTCAAGTCCCACCCCCTGCCCCGGGGGGCAAAGGTCATCGACGCAGGCTGTGGTTGGGGCCTGACCGGGATCTACCTTGCAAAGCGCTTTGAAGCACAGGTTACCGGTATCGACGCGGATGCGGATGTGGCTCCATTCCTCGCCGTGCAGGCTATCGTCAACGGGGTTGAAATCGACTTCCAGCGCAAAAAATTCCACCAGATTCGCAAGCAGGACCTCGCCGGCGTACACACCATCATCGGCGCCGACATATGCTTTTGGGATGAGCTGGTAACGCCGCTGTTTCGGCTGATTAGCCGCGCCATGGGCGCCGGTGTGGAACAGGTGTTGATTGCCGACCCCGGACGCACCCCGTTCTGGGAACTGGGCAAGCGCTGCGAAGCGACATTCAATGCCACCACCATCGAGCGCCGAATCAGCAAGCCCTACAGCACCAGCAAGCATATCCTGGTGGTGAAACCGGACTGAACACGACTGCTTTACCAGTGCGCCGGTAACGCTAGCCATATACCCCGGGGTTGGCGCAGTGCGGGAGCCTGCTTCCCTGCAATCCAGCGATGGTATTGGCCACCGCCATACGCGCCATTTGCTCGCGAGCCTGCCGGGTAGCACTGCCAATATGAGGCGTCAGCACAACGTTGGGCAATCCCAGTAATTCGCTCTGGGGCGCCAGCGGCTCATGCTCGAAGACATCGATGCCGGCAGCAAACAGACGCCCGCTGCGCAGCGCCTTGCACATGGCGGCCTCATCGACAATGCCACCCCGAGCCGTGTTGACCAGGACTGCGCCGTGCTTGACGCGGCTGAAAGCCTGCTCATCGAGCAACATCCGGGTGGCCGGCGCCAGGGCGATATTGATACTGATAAAATCAGCCTGCGATAACAGATCGTCGAGGCCACTGGCTTCCACACCAACAACCTCGCGGCCGGAGGGCGACCAGCCCACAACCCGCATGTTGAAGGCAGCGGCACGGCGCGCAACCGCCTGCCCGATCGCCCCGAGGCCGATGATTCCCAGCGTGGCCCCGTTCAGGTCGCGACCCAACAGCATGTCCGGGGACCAGCGATTATCATCCTGCCAGCAACTGTCGCGAATATAGCCGTCGGCTTCAACCACCCGTCGTGCCGCCGCCAACAATAGTGCGAAGGTGAGATCGGCGGTGGTTTCCACCAGCACACCGGGTGTATGCCCAATCGGGATACCGCGATCACTGAGGGCAGCCTCATCAATATGGTCGATACCCACTGACATTGTCGAGACGACCCTCAGCCCGGGGCACCGTTGCAGCAACTCGGTGTCAATCTGCTCGGTGAGCATGCACAGCAAACCATCGACTGACCCGGCTCTGTCAAGCAATTGTGCCCGCCCTATCTGCCGAGGCTGCTGCCAAACGTCCACCTCGGCAATGCTTCGCAGCGGCGCCAGGATAGATTCTGGCAATGACCGGGTGACCAGTACTTTCGGCCTGGCTTCAGACACTTCCATAGCTTTACCCCAGCGCGTTGCAGTGTCGAACATGATGTCAGATTGTCACTGCGCCGCAAGCCTTGCCCCAGCACCAGTGGCCCTGAACAACGACGGCTAGTGGGGGGAACCGCTCAGGCTGGGCGCCGCGATCCGGGCCCTGCTGCTTCTCAAACCTCCGCCAGGTTGCCCTTGCTCTCCAGCCACTTTTTGCGATCCGGCGAACGCTTTTTAGACAGCAACATATCCAGGACTTCGCGGGTACCATCGGCGTCGGCAACCGACAGCTGTATCAGCCGGCGGGTGTCCGGATTCATAACGGTATCCCTGAGCTGCATGGGATTCATTTCACCGAGACCCTTGAAGCGGGTCACCTGGATTTTTCCTTTCTTTTTCTCGGCGGCAATTCGATCCAGCACCCCGGATTTTTCCGATTCGTCGAGGGCGTAGAATACTTCCTTGCCGACATCGATGCGGTACAGGGGCGGCATCGAAACATAGACATGTCCCTGGGCCACCAGTTGCGGAAAGTGACGCAGGAATAACGCACACAGCAGGGTCGCGATGTGGAGGCCGTCGGAGTCCGCATCCGCCAGAATACAAATCTTGTGGTAGCGCAGTCCGCTCAGGTCACGGTTTCCGGGTTCGATGCCCAGCGCCACTGAAATGTCGTGAATCTCCTGGGATGCCAGCACCTGGGAGGACTCCACTTCCCAACTGTTGAGGATCTTGCCCCGCAGCGGCAGGATCGCCTGGTACTCTCGACTGCGCGCCTGTTTCGCCGACCCCCCCGCCGAGTCGCCCTCCACCAAAAACAACTCGGTTCGCTCCATGTCGCCACCGGCACAATCTGCCAGCTTACCCGGCAGCGCCGGGCCCGAGGTGACTTTTTTGCGAGCGACTTTCTTGCTCTTGCGCATACGGCCCTGGGCGTTGCTGATGAAGAGCTCCGCGAGGCGGTTCGCCTCCTCCGTGTGCTGATTGAGCCAGAGTCCGAAGGCATCTTTGGCGACGCCGGAAATAAATGCCGCACACTCCCGGGACGTGAGCCGCTCCTTGGTCTGGCCGGAGAACTGCGGGTCTGCCATTTTCGCGGACAATACGTAGGCGCACTTGTCCCAGATATCATCCGGTGTCAGCTTGATGCCACGGGGCAACAGGTTGCGAAACTCGCAGTACTCCCGCACCGCCTCCAGCAGGCCGGTGCGCAGGCCATTGACATGGGTGCCGCCCTGGGTGGTGAGGATAAGGTTGACATAGGATTCAGCGGTAACCTCGCCTTCGTCCACAAGCCATTGAACCGCCCAGTCGACGGCCTCGTTGCCCCCGGCGAAGCGCCCGACGAAGGGCTCTGCCGGCAGCGTTTCGAAGCCCGCAGTGGTCTCCCTGAGGTAGTCGGTAATCCCATCCTCGAAGTACCATTCCTGCTTGTCATCACTGGCTTCGTCTTCGAAGATGACCCGCAGGCCCGGGCACAGCACTGCCTTGGCCCGCAGGGTATGCTTCAGCCTTGAAACCGAAAACCTGGCCGAGTCGAAATACCCGGGGTTCGGCAGGAACTCCACCGTGGTTCCCGTTTCACGCTTCTTGCAGCTACCGATAACCTCCAGCTCACTCACCGGCTCGCCGTCGGCAAAGCGCATTTGGTAGACATTGCCGTCGCGCTTGATGATGACTCGCAGGCTGGCGGACAGGGCATTGACCACCGAGACTCCGACCCCGTGCAGGCCTCCGGAAAACTGGTAGTTGTCGTTTGAGAATTTACCTCCGGCATGGAGGGTGGTCAGGATCACCTCGACTCCGGGCTTGCCGATTTCAGGGTGCAGGTCCACCGGCATACCACGTCCGTCATCGCTGACGCTTACCGAGCCATCGCGCTGCAACAGCAGCCGGATTTCACTGCAATGGCCGGCGAGCGCCTCATCGACACTATTGTCGATAACCTCCTGGGCGAGGTGATTCGGCCGGGCCGTCTCGGTATACATACCCGGTCGCTTGCGCACGGGGTCGAGCCCGGTGAGTACTTCAATATTCTCTGCCGTATACTGGCTCATGGCTGTACAGACCTTGTCGAAGATGGAAGGTGTTCAGGGTAGCGAACCGGTCGGGGCACGCTCTGCCCGGCCGGCGCCGCGTTGGGAGAGCGCATTTTGGCAACTGGAGGGTTTTAGTCAAGGATTCAGGGCAAGAAAATCTCCCCCGGGGTGTCGCATGTTGAGCTCGATGGAGGCGCGATCCCGCTCTGGCAAGCCGATGTTACACGTCGCGGGGCAGGCCGCCGGGGCGCCGGCCCCGGCCATGGAATGTCAATAACCCTCGCAGTCGTAGTCGGCGTCGAAGAGCTCAGGGGGAATGCGTTTCACCTCGGTGCGCACGGAGCCGTCTTCCCCCAGCCATAGGCGCCGGTAACCAGGCTGGGAATGGTCGACCCTGAATTGATCGCTGCCAGGAGCGAACTGCACACAAGTGGACGGTGCCGCCAACAGGCGATAATGCTGCCGCTGCTGATCGAATTCCTGGTGTACATGGCCCCACAGTAACGCTCTCACCCGATCGCAGCCATCCAGCATCTGCAACAGCCGCTCGCCATTGCTAATGGTTTGCTGATCCAGCCAACGACAGCCGATGGACAGCGGGTGATGGTGCACGCAGATCAGCAGATACCGGTAATCCGGGTTCTGTAAAAAACGCGCCAGCCGCAGGAGCTCGGATTCTGCGAGTTCACCGCCAACCGCACCAGGTATCTGGGAGTTCAGCAGGATAAAACCCCAGTTTCCCGCACCGACGGTCGTCGCCATGTAGGGTGCCGCCACTGCCTGCATATTGGCGATATCGTCATGATTGCCCGGCAACCAGACGTGGTCCAGGCCGGTAGCAGCCACCTGGCGATGCAGCTCGCGGTAGGCGTCGACACTGCCATCATCCGAAAGGTCGCCGGTAAGCAGTACCAGGTCACTGTGACCGCCGCTGGTGGCAGCGTCGAGCACATGCTCCAGGCTTTTGCGGGTGTCCACCCCCGCGAGCCGGTTATCTGCCGCTGCACCGATATGGGTATCCGTAACCTGGATTACGCTGAGCGGGCCCCCGCTATGCTTGAGTTGCAAATGCAAAACTGTTGATGCCTCGTGCTGGTATGTGAAGCGACTATTACCAACGAATCCCGCTCGACCCCAAAGCCGGCGCCGCAGCGGTCAATTCATGGAAAGACCGGGGAGCTATTGTGCCGTTGCGTAACCCTGTTCACCATGCAATCCTGCCACCGAAGCAGCTACCGTATTGCCGCCGCGGGGGAGTAAACCCGATTCAGCTCAACAGCACGTGGCTGTGCACCGAGCGCCCGTTGGCCAGGCACAAACTCAGCCACTCACCGAAAAACCGGTTGAGCTGAAACTTTTCATCGCGCTGGTACATCCCGGCATTGGGATAATCGTAACGCGGCTTGATATGGCGATGACCCTGGCAGGCCACAACCTCCGCCATGCGGGCATCGTGGTAGACACGCACCTGGAACTGCGGCGAAGCTGCCGCAGTTGCTCCACCACCGAGTTGCCGGATATCGATTATCGTGGTGTAAGGTGCCCGCTCCAGGATCCTGACCGCGACATCGTGGCCACCCAGCGCATCAACCACGAATCCATCCGCAGAACCGCCCCGCAATTGCGGCAGCAACTTATCCAGCGCCAGATAATTGGTGGCGCAAATCGCCTGCAAACCTGCCAGATCGACCTTGTGTCGGCGTCTGTGATGAACGTGCATTGAAACGTATTAACTCCGGACTGGTAAACGCTGAGATTGCTCTACATGCCGTGGTACAGTAGCAGAATACGGCGCCGGGTCGCAATTCGACTGAAAGCAGTATTTCGATGATTTTTTGCGATAAACTTTGATACACTCGAGCGCTACAAAAAATCTGGCACGAACTTTCCGCGGGGGTAATCATGTATCGCAAGGGCATCAGGGCACTATTGAAGCGAGCCGCGGTCGGTATCGCTGTCGTCAGCTCCTGCTCACTGGCAACGGCAGATAATCTGCGCGACATCTATGAACTGGCGTTGCGCAACGATCCCACAATTCGTGCCGCCGAAGCGAGTTACAAGGCCGGCCTGGAATTCGAAAATCTCGGCCGCTCCGGATTATTGCCCCAGGTTAATGCCGGCGCCTTTTACAACTCTTCAGACCTGAGCAACTCCGGTGATTTTCCGGCGGGCGATCTTTTGATACCCAACGTCAATGACACCCAGGCCGATACAACCGCCTGGGGCGTCAGCCTCGACCAGCGCGTATTCGACATGCCAGCATGGTTCGGTTTTACTGAAGGCAAGGAGCTGTCTCGCCAGGCACAGGCTCAGTTCGCCGCCGACCAACAGGACTTGATTGTGCGCGTCGCGGAGGCCTATTTCGATGTCCTGCGTGAAGTCGACAACCTCAACGTATCCCGCGCCCAGGAACGCACCAACAAGCGCCAACTGGAACAAACCCAGCAGCGCTTCGACGTCGGCCTGATCGCCATTACCGATGTACACGAGTCCCGCGCCGCTTTCGATCTATCAGTAGCACAGCGCCTCAGCGACGAGGGCAATCTTGGCGTCGCGCTCGAGCGCCTGTCTACCTTGACCGGGCAGAAACACGACAATGTCTGGCTGCTCGAGGACGACTACCCGGTGTTGGACCCCGACCCCATGGAAAAGGAAGAGTGGGTCGATTTTGCACTCGACAACAACTACGCCATCAAGGCCGCTGCCTACAGCCGGGATGCCGCTAACGAATTCGCCAAAGCCAGAAAATACGAGCATGCCCCCAAGCTAACGGCCAGACTGGGTTACGACGATTCGAAAACCGACATTGAGCGGGAAGTCAGTAATAACCGCACTGAGTTCAACCAGGATTTTGACGGTACTTCACTACGCCTCGACCTGCGCATGCCCATCTACAGCGGTGGCGCCATCAGCGCATCCCGGCGCCAGGCTTACGAGCAGTACAACCGCGCCCAGGAAGTGTACGCCGGCACCGTGCGCAACACAGTGCAGGCAACCCGGGCGCTCCACCTGCAGACCACCGTCGATGTGGCCACTACCAAGGCCAGGCGTCAGTCCATCGTCTCCAGCAGGAGCGCCTTCGAGGCAACCCAGGCGGGCTATGAAGTGGGAACCCGCAACATTGTCGATGTGTTAAACGTGCAACAGAGCCTGTTTACCGCCGCCCGCGACTACGCCAACGCCCGTTACCAGTACGTGCTTGATATGCTGAGACTGAAAAGGGAAGCCGGCATCATCAGTCCACGTGATATCTACGAGCTTAACAACTGGCTGGAGCCACCTGAGGCACCGACGCTGTCCGGCACTCCCCTGACCGAGTGAATGACCTGCAGCAACCGCTTAGTGCGCCTGCTTGATGACGCCGTCAATCACGTCCAGCAAGCGCTGCAGCGAGCCTCGGTTTTGCTCTAACACGCCATAGGCACGCCTTCCCGACTCCCGCCGGTAAGCCGGGTTTTCCAGTAGTTTGACGATGGCGTTTTCGAGCTCCAGCGGTCCGGGACAGATTTGCAGGGCTCCGGCCGCCAACATCAAATCGGCAATTTCTTTGAAGTTGAAGAGATGAGGGCCTGACAGCACCGGCATTGACCACAATGCCGGCTCCAGCAGGTTGTGCCCACCCCGGGGAATGAGGCTGCCGCCCACGAACGCGATATCGGCGGCACCGAACAGGCCCAGCAGGTCCCCCATGGTATCGCCGATGACAACCCCGGCAGCGGCAGTGAGCGGTGCTCCCGAGCTGAGCCGATGAGGAACCAACCCGGCCTGTGCCACCAGCTCCACCACCCTGTCGAACCGCTCCGGGTGACGTGGCACCAGGATGAGCAACAGCGTCGGGTTATGTCGCAACAATGCGAGGTGTGCCTGAAGGATGATGTCGTCCTCGCCCTCGTGGGTACTTGCCGCTATCCAGCATAGCCGCCCGCGCTCCCAGGACCGGCGCCAACCCCTCGCCTTGTCGCGGTCCGAGCCCTCCAACTGCATGTCGAACTTGATATTACCCGTCACGAAGGCTTTGTCAGGCGGGAGCCCCAACGCTGTGAAACGCTGGGCCTCGATTTCGGTCTGCACCGCTACGGCGCTCAACTGGCCCAACATTGCCCGGGTCAAACCCTCGACACGCCGGTAGCCGCTTGCTGACTTTTCCGACAGCCGGGCGTTGGCCAGCACCACTGACACACCGGCCTGGTGGCAACTATGAATCATATTCGGCCACAGCTCGGTTTCGATAATGATAAGCAGCCTGGGCTGGAAATGACGCAGAAAACGGCTCATGACGCCGGGCAGATCGTAGGGCGCATACACATGACTAACGAGATCACCAAGTAGCGTTCTGACCCGCTCGGCACCCGTGGGGGTTGTGGTGCTCACCACTATCGGCATATCGGGATACAGCAGCGCCAGTTGCTTTACCATGGGTACGCTGGCGATGGTCTCTCCCACCGACACCGCATGCACCCAGATGGACTGTTCCAGCGCCGGCTGCTGGAAGTGACCGAAGCGCTGACCGATCCCCTCACGGTAGCCCGGAGCCTTGACCGAGCGCCAATACAGACGCAGCACCAGCAAAGGCTGAAGCAAGTAAAACAAGGACGTATAGAGTAGTCTCACGGGGTATCAGACCCTTTTAGCTTCACCGGAACACACACGGTATACTACCCCGGATCATTCCTGCAAACGAGAGACAGCGCCAATGCTCAACCCCGGGGAAGAAAACACCGTCGACGTCGATGTCGCCATCGTTGGCGCCGGCATTGCAGGCCTGTGGCTGCTCAACCGCCTGCGGGGCGCGGGCTACTCGGCGGTGCTACTGGAAAAATCGGCGCTGGGCAGCAGCCAGACGATTGCGTCCCAGGGTATGATTCACGGGGGGCTGAAGTACGCCCTCGCCGGCAAGCTCACAGGTGCGTTCGAGTCGATCAAGCTGATGCCCCAAGTGTGGCAACAGTGCCTCCACGGTAACGGCGAAATCGACCTGCGCGCAACCAAAATACTGTCCGACGACTTCATCATGTGGTCCTCCGGCAGCGTCGGCTCCAAACTGGTTTCGTTCTTTGCCAGCAAGTCCCTGCGCGGCCGGATCGAAAAGCTCAAGCGAGAGGACTACCCGCCTCCCTTCGCCGATTCGCCCTACAAAGGAGCGATCTATCGCCTGGTCGATGTGGTGCTCGACGTCCCGTCACTACTCGAAAACCTGTCTGCGCCCCACCTGCCCGCGATCGCCAGGACCGAACAGTTACAATGGCGCACCGGTGAACAGGGAGTCCACAGCGTGGTGTGCGACAACGGCGTTACGGTGCGCGCCCGGCGCTACGTGATCACCGCTGGCGAGGGCACCGGTGCAATCCTGGAAGCGCTCAACATCCGGCAACCGGAAATGCAGATTCGACCACTGCACCAGGTCATGGTCAAACACAAGTTGCCCTACGGCCTCTACGGCCACTGCATTGGCGCCCAGACATCGGCGTCACCCCGGCTTACCGTTTCCACCCACCCGTGCAAGGATGGCGACTGGGTCTGGTACCTTGGCGGCGACCTTGCCAATGACAGCATCGAGTGGTCCAGCGACAAGCTGATTGATCACGCCCGCCAGGAGCTGGCAGACATATTTCCCTGGCTTGACTTCAGCACCGCCCAGTGGGCAACCACGATGATCAATCGCGCGGAGCCAAAACAGGAACAGTTGATCAAACCCGACACCGCTTTCTCGACCGCGGCCGATGCCCAGCAGAACGTTATCGTCGCCTGGCCCACCAAGCTGAGCCTGGCACCGGATCTCGCGCAACAGGTGGTCGCGCGGTTACAGGATCAGATTCAACCCAGCGCCCCGCTGCACCTGGAGCGACTTTCCGCACTCCCTAAACCGCCGATTGCCACTCCCCTCTGGGACGAGGTCTGGGGCTAGTATGGAGCGGCGGGAGATCGGCACCACCGGCCTATGGGTTTCAGCCCTGGGCCTGGGCACGGTTAAGCTGGGCCGCGACCAGGGCGTCAAATACCCCAACCGGTTCACCATTCCCGACGACCGCCAGGCCCGCTCACTGCTGTCCCGGGCGCAGCAACTGGGCATCAACCTGATCGATACCGCCCCCGCCTACGGGAGCAGTGAACAGCGGCTGGGGGAGTTACTCGGCAAGACGCGGCCCGACTGGGTTATCTGCACCAAGGTGGGTGAGGAGTTCGAGCACGGAGAGTCGCGCTACGACTTCACGCCGGAGCATGTTCGCACCAGTGTCGAGCGCAGCCTGCGGCGACTCAACACCGACTATCTGGATCTGGTACTGGTGCATTCCAACGGCGAAGATGAGGCCATCATCAGCCAGCACGACCCTTTGGCGGTGCTGGCCGAGTTGAAAAGGCGTGGCCTGGTGCGTGCCTTCGGCATGTCCACCAAAACTGTTGGCGGCGGCCTGCTCGCTGCATCGCGCTCGGACTGCGTAATGGTTACCTACAACCTTGACTACCGTGATGAGCAACCGGTACTGGATTATTGTGCATTACACAACAAGGGCGTTCTGATCAAAAAGGCCCTCGGCAGTGGTCACCTGAGCCGCGAGCTCGAAGACCCGGTGCGGGCGAATCTGGACTTTATCCTTCAGCACCCGGCGGTGACAGCCATCGTGCTTGGCACCATCAACCAGGACCACATGGCCAACAATGTGGCTATTTGCAACGCCCTCCTGGCCAGCCGGGCGCAGGGCAGCAGCGACGATTAATGGCGCTGCGGATGACTCACCGCCAGCTCGGGGACCAGTGCCAGGTAGGACTTGGCAACCGCCTCCGGCTGCACCCGTGCCAGGACACCCTCGCAAAGCGCGGGCTGCGCCGGCTGCGCCATCATCTCGATGATGCGTTGCGCCAGGCGTTCGGTAAAGCCGTCAACCGGCTCCAGGGCCACCTGTGCGGCGGGCAGAAAAAACTCCGAAGCTGCCGGAAAATCAGTCACCAGGAAGGGGGTGCCCAGCACCGCCGCTTCAAGGCAGACATAGCCCATCGCCTCGGACTTTGACGGCAGCACCAAAAGCTGGGCCCGGGAGATGTAAGGGTAGGGATTCGGCTGGAAGCCGATAAACTGGACGCGGTTCGCTACGCCCAGCTCGATCGCACGCCGCTCCAACTGCTCCCGCTCCCTGCCCCGGCCGACGTACCAGAGCTGCAGCGACAGGCCGCTGTCAGCGTAGGCTTCCAGCAACTCATACACGCCCTTGTTGCGGTCGAGCTTGCCGACATAGACCAGGTAATCCCCGACCGGCCCGAAGGCTGCACCCAGCCTCTGGATTTCGCCGCTGTCGAGGGGGTTGTAGAGAACGCGGTTGACCTCCAGCCCGAGCTCCCGTGCATCAGCAGCAACGGCGGCCGACACCGCCGCCAGCTGATAGCCCTCGCGGGCCCGGCGCTGCAGCTTCGGATTACCCTCCCACGTGGAAGAAAGGGCCTGGTGAATCACGGCGAGCACAGGCTGTTCTATGAAGTAGCTCGGCACCTCGCAGGTAAAGTCCTTGATCACCAGATCCAGCCTGCCCTTCCAACCCCGGCGCTCAAGGGCCCTGGCCACCCGTTTGTTGAGCACCCGGTCGCAGTGCGAGGCATACCAATCTGGGAACAGCTTGTGCAGTTGCAGGAGCCGGCTGGTGCGCAGCAGGGGATGGCTGCGCGCCCTTCGGGTATAGATCACCGAATAGTTTCCGGGGACCACGACCTCACCGGGATCGCCAAGCACGATATGGGTGACCGGACAGCCCACCCGGCGCAGCGCGCCCTGGAGGGCGAGAATCCAGGAGCTGGAACCTGACTGGCGCAAACTGCCCGACACCAGCACTACCCGGTAGTGGGAAAATTGCGGTTTGGTGTCCTCATCGCCTGACATCAGGACAATACCGCCGATGCAATCCCCTGCTGGGCGCAGAGGCTGGCCCAAACCTGCTGTGCGGAGATGATCCGCAAGCATTGCGCCTCAGGTCCGCTGTATTGAGCGGTGGAACACTGGCGCTTGTAACAGGGAATACAATCGTAACCAATGGCAGGGAGATGGGTTGAATAGGGCCCACAGGCGCCAATAAGACCCGGGTCGGTTGGCCCGTAAACGGTAACCGTTGGGGTGCCCAGACAGGCGGCAATATGGGCGAGTCCGGTGTCGTTGCACACCGCGCCGGCGCTGCCCAGCATCAACGATGCCAGTTCCGTCAGTGGCAGCCGGGGCAAAACCTCGCAATGGGCGAAATCCGCTGCCAGTTGCTGAGCCTGTTCCTGTTCCGGTGCCGAACCCCAGGGCAGTAATACCCGGTAACCGCAATCGCCGACCAACGCGAACAGGCGGGTCCACTGCTCATCGGGCCAACGCTTGTTAGTCCAGCTGGCGTTGGTTACGCAGACCAGGTAAGGCTCACGGGGAAGCGCAAAACCGGGCTCGGGCCACTGCCTGCCCCCGAGGCCAAAATCAACCGGCGTATCTGGCAACGGGTAGTCCAGCGCCTGGGCATACATTTCCCGCCAGCGCTGGATGGCGAGCTGCCGGGTGTTGACCGGAAACCGGTGTCGATAGGCTAAATGTGCCCCCCACTCACGTACCGAGTGTTTGTCCGGGCCGTACGTCTCCCCCCGCGCCAGTGCAGTCACAACGGCGCTCTTGATGTTGGTCTGGGAGTCGACCACCCGGTCGTAGCGGGTGGCGCGAAGCCGGCTGAGAAAGCGCGGGATTTCGCCATTGCGCCAGTAGTGCCATGGCTGTTTACGCCAGCGTCGGTGGGCGGTGACGATAGTATTTTCGATCGCCGGGTGCCAGCCCGGTATTTCGGCAAAGGTCTCATCGACGACCCAGTCAAAGCGGGCATCGGGCAGCGCGCGACTGGCGTCCGTCAGCGCCGGTAACACCTGGATCAAATCACCCATGGAGCTGAGCTTGACTAACAGGATGCGCATTCAACCTGCCCGCAGATTGGCGTGATGGCAGGTGCGAGATTCGGCATCGGCCCTGGCCCTAGCGCTGCTTGATTTTCTCGACGATCGCAGTGGTCGAACAGTCATCGAGAAACTCCAGCGCCGCCACTTCACCACCGTAGGATTCTACGATTTCCCAGCCGACCACTTCTTCTTTGCCATAATCCCCGCCCTTCACCAGGAGATCCGGCTGCAGCAGGCTCAACAGTCGCTCCGGGGTGCTGTCGTTAAAGCTGACCACCCAGTCGACAGCCTCCAGCCCGGCCAATACCGCCATCCGGCGATCGAGGGGATTGATGGGACGGCCCGGCCCTTTCAGGCGGCTGACCGATTCATCACTGTTGACCGCCACCACCAGGCGATCGCCCCTCGCCCGGGCCTGCTCCAGGTAACCGACGTGGCCGGCATGAATGATATCGAAGCAGCCGTTGGTGAAAACGATTTTCTCACCGTGTGCCCGGGCGTCCTGCAGCGCCACCACCAGTTGCTCCTCGCTCATGATACCGCGCTCTGAACCCTCCTCGCGGAGCAACGCGCGACGCAGCTCCGGGCCACTGATGGTAGCTGTTCCGAGTTTACCGACCACGATGCCCCCAGCGAGGTTAGCCAGGGCCACGCTATTGGCAAAGGACTCACCGGCGGCAACACTCGCCGCCAGTACCGAGATGACCGTGTCCCCGGCGCCGGTGACGTCGAACACTTCTTTCGCCCTTGCCGGCAGATGCAGCGCAATCGCATCCGGTCGAAGCAAGGTCATTCCCTGCTCACCGCGAGTCACCAGCAGCGCTTCCAGCGACAGATCCGCCAGCAGTTGCCTCCCCCTGCGAACCAGCTCTGCCTCGGACTCGCAATGCCCAACCACAGCCTCGAACTCATGCAGATTGGGCGTCATCAGCGTAGCGCCGCAGTAGCGTGAAAAGTCGGTCCCCTTGGGGTCGACAAATACCGGCACCTTGTTCTCGCGTGCCTGCTGAATCAGGGGCTGGGGGTCGTGCAGCGCACCCTTTGCGTAATCTGACAGGATGATGGCGCCCATCGGCGCAATCATAGCGAGCGCCCGCTCGGTCATGGCAGCGGCGTCATCGGCACTGAACGGATCCTCAAAATCCAGCCGCAACAACTGCTGCTGGCGGCTGATCACCCTCAACTTGGTGATGGTAGGGTGCTGATCGGAGACCAGGAAATCGCAGTAGACCCGGGCCGCTCGCAGGCGCTCGGCGAGGGCGGAGCCGGCCTCGTCACGGCCGGTGATACCTACCAGGGAAACCCCCGCACCCAGGGCCGCGATATTCAGCGCCACGTTTCCGGCACCACCCGCACGATCCTCGATTTGTGCGACCTTGACCACCGGAACCGGTGCCTCGGGAGAAATCCTTGAGGTGGGGCCGTACCAATAGCGATCCAGCATGATATCCCCCACCACCAATAGCTGGGCCCGATCGAAATGAGGCATATTCAACTGCATGATTCTTCAGGCTCCGGGCTCATTGGGGTTCAGCGGGACGCCGGACATCATACCACAAGTTCCGGTTTGCCCCGGCCAGCCTTATTGGCTATGGTGCGGGCGCTGGAAGGTCGAAGGGGGATACCCAAAGTGGAACTACCGCTGGATATCGATGAGGTAAAAGGGTTTCTTGCAGAGGATGAAGGCAAGGCTCTCTTCGATGCCGCGAGGGATGCAGCAGGCCTGGGTCCGGTGCTTGAAATCGGCAGTTACTGCGGTAAATCGACTATCTACCTCGGCCTCGCCTGTAAGGCCCTCGGGGCGACCCTGTATGCGCTGGACCATCATGCCGGCTCCGAGGAACACCAGCCCGGCGAACTGTTTCACGACCCTGGATTATTCGATAGCAGCAGCAAGCGGATGGACAGCTTCAGGGCCTTTCGCAGCAACATTCGTGCGGCGGGCCTGGATGACACCGTGGTACCGCTGGTTGCACCGTCGGCACTGGTGGCCCGCGACTGGCGCACCCCGCTGGGTATGGTATTCATAGACGGGGGACACAGCCTCGATGCGGCACTGGCGGACTATCGCGGCTTCAGTGGACATATTGTCCGCGGCGGCATTCTGGCGATTCACGACCTGTTTCCCAACCCTGCAGAAGGGGGCCAGGCCCCTTACACCATCTACCAACTGGCGCTGGCCTCGGGTCTGTTCGAGCCGTTAGCGCAGGTCTGCACCCTCGGCCTGTTGCAAAGGCGGTAACAGGTTGACCCCGGTAAACAAGCGGGCGGCCGGGGTGTGACCGGTAAGGGCATCCGCTGCCAGCAGAATCGCACCCGAAGTCCAGGTCGGCCGCTCGTCGGGCCACATGATGTCTTCGATAAACTGGTAGCCGGTCCAGAAGGCGCCCTCGTCGTGGCGCCATTGATGTAACCAGCTGTATAGGGTTACCGCCCGCGGGTGATCACCAGCTCCCAGCAACGCCATGGTCAGCTCACAGGACTCAGCGACCGTTACCCAGGGCTCATCGCTGGTGCAGCGCACACCCATCCCCTCCTCGACAAATTCGTCCCAGCGCCGCTGCAAACGGGCTCTGGCCGGCCCCGGGGAATAGACACCGCACAGCACGGGATAAAACCAATCCATGGAATAGCGCGCTTTGCTCTCCCAGGAGCGGTCGAAGCGCTCGGGCTTGTTACGCAGCGCATTGCCCAGCGCCTCCCGCGCCATCAACCAGTGGGGGCGGTGCTGGCCGACACTCACGGCAATGTTGTGGGCGCACTCGAGACTCTTGAAGATCGAACTGCAGCCGGTTACCAGGGCATCCTCCCGCGGTTTGCCGCAGGCCTCCACCGCCCAGTGAATGTCACCGTGCTCGGTCTGGAGGCGCAGCACGAACTCGATGGCATTCTCCACGGTAGGCCACATCGAGCGTAAAAAAACTGCATCCCCCGTGACCAGGTAGTGGTGCCAGACACCCGCCGCGATATAGGCGACAAAATTGGACTCTCTCCGATCCGTATTCTCCGGCTCACCCTTGACGTAGGCGGCCCACCAACTGCCGTCATCGAGCTGGGTGCGCTGCAACCAGCGGTAGGCGCGTACCGCCGCGGCGTGCTCACCACCGATAGTCAGGCCCATCGCCGCCTCGACATGGTCCCAGGGGTCCAGGTGCCCGCCATGAAACCAGGGAATGGCGCCGGAGCCCTCCTGGCTGCGCACAATAAAATCCACCGTGGGACGCAGGTATTCTCGGGGAAACAGGCCCTGGGAAAGGTACAGGCCACTCATGCGGCTTTCTCCTTGAGGAAATACATGACCACACTCTTCCCCATGATCGGGTTGAGCGCTTTTTCGGTTGTCTGGGTGAGCCAGGGTCGGTCCATGATGTCCCAAACCAGCAGCCGGTGGTAAAGCGCTATCACCGGGTTGCTATCCTGGGTTTCCCAGAAGGCACACTTGAGCCACCAGAACGGCGAGTGCAGGGCGTGGGCCCAGTGCCGGTAGTAGTAGCGAAAACCGCAGGATTCAATATCCTGACGTAACTCATTGGCGTTGAAGATGCGCAGATGCCCCCCCTCACAGGAGTGGTATTCACGACTGAAAGCCCAACAGATTTGCTCCGGCCAGGTGCGCGGCACGCTGGCACAAAACGCGCCGCCGGGCTTCAAGACCCGCTCTATCTCAGCCAGAACGCCGCGCCAGTCATCGATATGCTCAAGCACTTCAGAGCAAATGACCTTGTCGAAGGTATCGTCGGCAAAGGGCAATTGCAGGGCATTGGCACAGGACAGTGCGAAACCCGCCCCAGCGGTTGCGTGGGGTGCCAGTGGGGCAAATTTTTCCACGGCGGTTTTCAGATCGTCGATATTCAAATCGATGCCGAACACGTGAACGTCTTTATCCATGTGCGCCGTGATAGCATGGCGGCCCTCACCGCAGCCAAGATCGAGTACGTAGTCGCCAGGCTGTAAACCGAGCCGTGTGTAATCAACTGTTCTCATAAGCCTTGAGTACGCTTTGGTAGTAGCCGGTCATCTCCCGGGCGCAGACGTTCCAGCAGAATTTTTCCAGAATCCTCTCGCGGCCAGCCGCACCCAGGCGTTCCCGTCGCGCCGGGTCCTCCAGTAAGCGCGCCACTGCGACGGCGATCGCGGTGGCGTTGCGGGTCGGCACCATCTCGCCGGCATCACCGACAACTTCTGCCAGCGCACCACCTGTGGTGGACACGACCGGCACCCCGCAAGCCATGGCCTCCCCCGCGGGCAGGCCAAAACCCTCGTACACCGACGGCACCACCACCAGAGTCGCCTCGGCATAGTAACGCACCAGGGCCTCGGTGGAGATGCCGCTGACAAAGCGGATCTTATGACCCACGCCCAAGCTGGCGATCAGGCGCTCGGTGTCGCCACCGGGTTTGGGTTTGCTGACCAGCAGCAATTCCAGATCAGGGTATTGCTCCAGCAGGCGGGCGAAGGCCTCAATCAAATAGCGCACGCCCTTGAGGGGCGCGTCGGCGGAGGCGGTTGCCATCAGTCTTAGCGGCTGCCGCTGGACATCGGGCAGGGGCGCAAAAACTTCAGTGTCGATACCGTTATACACCAGCTGGATACTGTGCTCGGGCATAGCAAATGCCAGTGCGATATCTTTTCGTGATTGTGCCGACACGGTCACTACGTGGCGCAACCGCCGTGCTACCCGCTTTTGCATGGTCAGAAAGTGATACCAGCGCCGGATCAAAAGCTTTTCCCACCACCATCGGGCGGCGTTGAGCGCGATCATCTTGTCACTGGTGATGGGGTGATGGATTGTGGTGACCAGGGCCTGGCGGCGCTGAATGTTAAGCATACCGTAAGCCAGGCATTGGTTGTCGTGCACGAGGTCGTACCGACTGCCATGCTGCCTCAGATAGTCATCGACGCGCATCCCGAACGCCAGCGGTTCGGCGAACCCACCGCTGAGCTTACCGAACCACTCGACCCAGTTGCTTACCTTGCGCAGATGGCGGGGTCGAATCGACCCCAAACCCTTCTCGTAGATATTCATACCCGGCAGCTTGATGAGCCTGACTCGCGTATCGAGGTGGGGGTAGGGCTCGCCCGATATGACGTCAACCTGGTGCCCTGCATCCACCAGGGCCTTGCTCAGGTACTTGAGGTAGATGCCCTGGCCGCCGCCATAGGGCGCGCTGCGGTAACCCAACAGACACACGCGCAGGGAAGCCCTGGGAGCCGCCGCGCTGATGGGTATTACCTCTGCCGATTGGCAATCACTGGGGCGGCTGGGGTTTGCTTCCGCCTGATTGGTCAACACACTTCTCCTGCAGCCCCACAGACATTGCGGGGCTTTTTGATTTCGTCATCCCGTACTATGATTTTTGCAACCTGCCGCTGGTTAGTCGCCCTGATTCTCGCCCCGGCCTACAACGCCATCCGCCCAACAGGATTCTGGGTCGGAATCACAATACAGCAAGGATGGTTGGCGAGCATTAAGCGGGAAATAACCTAAAAGCAGTATACAGCAAAGCTGCCACGGACGCGGTATGATTGCCCAGCGTAAAGAGTTCCAATGCCGAGGGAGTAACCGCATTTTGCTGACCAGGATGGCGGAAGCCGAATACAAGCGCCTGCAAGCAGGTGCCAGGGTGCTGGAAGAGGATTATCGGGGCCCAAAGGTGATGAGTCTCACTGATGGTCGCATCATGAAGCTGTTTCGACCACGCAAGACCTTCACCAGTGCGCGCCTGTTTCCCCGCAGTTTGCGGTTTGCAAAAAATGCCCGGACGCTGCAACAGCTCGGCATCCCCACCGTTGCTGAGGTGGTTTGCTTTAAACTCGAAACCGAGCCGGCCACCGGCGTACTGTATCAGCCGCTCCCCGGCAAAACCCTCCGCCAACTGGGCGTGGCGGGCCTGACCACGGCGGCAGATTACAGCCAGGCCGGCCGTTTCATTGCAAGCTTGCACCAGATGGGCATTCTGTTTCGCTCTATTCACCTGGGTAACGTGGTCAAAATGCCCGAAGGCGAACTCGGCCTGATCGATATGGCTGACCTGTCACGACAGCCTTTCCCCCTGTTCAGGTCCCAACGCAAACGCAACTTTCGCCACCTGTTCCGACCCGACGAAGATCACGTCTACCTGTCGATGGACGACAAACAAGCACTGCTGGACAGCTACCTGAGCCAGTGCGGGCCGGCATTCACGGGCGATACCGGGTTGCGTCGGGAATTGGAACGGCTGGCGCGATTAACGCCGGCCTGAGGAGACTCCCGGCGTCGGCGGCACGGTAAAACCCGACTCGCTGATTTCAAAGCCATCGGCAAGACGCGCCCTGTCACCGTGAATCAGTTCACTGTTCGGGCGCCGGTCCCAGAGTTTCTTCCAGGCGAGGAAATGCAGATAGGGAAAGTGTCGCTCGGTTACCCTGTCGCAGGCAAGCTGGCCGTCGCGCCAAAACCAGCGCTGGGGATAGTCGCGGCTACCGTCCTCCCAGACTACCCGACCAAAGCTGGTACTGTACGCTTCATTGAAGCTGGCCGAGCGCATATAGGGATTGCGCCG
The DNA here is from genome assembly GCA_963751595.1 of uncultured Gammaproteobacteria bacterium. Classification (GTDB taxonomy): domain Bacteria; phylum Pseudomonadota; class Gammaproteobacteria; order Pseudomonadales; family JAHEGP01; genus JAHEGP01. The sequence goes on along the minus strand of CAVVVC010000008.1, from coordinate 170,209 downwards.
GTAAACCATTCGCCGCAACCAGTCAGGCCAGTCCTTGTGGCGCATAAACAGCTCGCCGAAGCTCTTCTCGTCGAAGGCGGTGTGCTCGGGTTGTTCGAATACGCTGCGCCAGCTCGGCTCCTGCATAAAAGCTTCCCGCGCGAAGGCGGTATTGGCCAGCAGGGTGAAATGGCCACTCACCCGACGCTTGTGGAAGGAAATCAGGCTATGGCGCAACATATCCGGGGTGATGAACCCCATGATATCGCCGTAAATGACGTCGATATCACCGAAGGCCCAGTAGTCGTAGTCGACGATTTCTGCAGCGTGAATATAGCCGTAAGCGGGCTTGATATCACACAGCTTGTAAGGCCCTGCGGGCTTGAAATCGATCCCGAGGGCTTCACTCACACGCTGCTGGTAGTCACCGAAGGAGCAATGTATGAAACTGGCGTTGGCGGGAGCGTTTTGGGGCTCACCGCAGTCGGTGTAAAAACGCCAGTGGATGGTCGAATTCCAGCGCATCGACTCGAGGTAGAAATCCATCCAGAAAGGCCATTGGCCAAAATAGGGTATCAACACGACGATGCGGGGTGCTGTCATGGGCGTGACGCACCGCCATTCGCTGAGTGAATGGCGGCCTGCGCTGTCGCGCCTGAATCCTTGCCAGGGCCGCGATCTTTGCAAACCCCCAGCCTGCTTTTCACGAAAGAAAAGCCCCAGAATGTCTCGGCCCCGGCCTGTAGCGAGAACAGGCCCTGCAGGCGCTCCTGCATCAGCCTTGCCAGCGCGCTACGGGAGGCGCCATCGAGACTGTAGAGGCGCCGCATGCAGTCAGCGAGGGCCGCGGTGTCCCCCAGAGGGAAGAGCATTCCACTATCGCCCACGACTTCACTGGCACCGCCGCAATCGCTGGCCGCGATGGGCACCGAAGCAGCCATTGCCTCCAGCAACACCATACCAAACGGCTCGTGGTCGGAGCTCAGGATGAAAGCATCGAAAGCCCTGAATAATCGGGCTGCCTCGGGTATCGGACCGGTGAGTCGTACTCGATGTTGCAGGCCCAGTTGGTCGATCTGCTGCTGCAGTTCCTGCTGGAGCCGGCCACTGCCGATTATCAGCAACTGAGCTTTCTCCAATTGGTCAGCCACTGTCGCAAACGCCGCGATCAGGGTCTTCTGGTCCTTGTCGGGGTGAAGGCGGCCGACATTACTGAACACGAAGCTATCGTCGGCAAGCCCGAGTTGTTCCCGGGCCTGCTCCCGGGGCAGCAAGGCAGCCTGCAGCGCTTCGACATCGACCCGGTTATAGAGTGTGCGGATACTCGGGTGTGGCCACTTCGACAGGCTTGCGCGGACGTCATCTCGCACCGCATCGGAGACCGCCAGCAGGGCCAGGTTCTCCCGCCGACGGTTGACATACCAGCGGCGCATGTAGCGCTGGTAATCACCAAAGGCATGATGCACCCCGACCACGAACAGGCCCGGCACATGGCTGGCGACAAAAAGCGGTTTGTAACGATGGGCGATGGCAAAGTGGATATCACGCTGCCGGCATATTTCGGTGACCGCAGCGATGGCCGCACGCTTGAGGCCACGGATCTGGCGCGAACTGAATTCGAGAAAAATAACCTCGTCGCCGCCGTTGGCTTCCGCCACCAGCGCATCCGCCCCGCCGGTCAGGTATACCGTGGTGACAACGATCCTGGTGCCGGCGAACAGGCTGACGGTTTGCCGGGCGACGTCCAGAAAGGGCTGGCCGTATCCATGGCATAGCTGCAGGACTGTCGTGGCTCCCTCTGGCCGCGGAATCAAAGTGAAGGTCTGTGCCATGCATTCAGCTCAACGGTAAGTTCGGATCGACACCAAAATCTCGTCGGTAGAGCTTACCAGCCCGCGCGCAAACCTGCGACCATAGCTGCCGGTCGGCCAATGCCTTGCGCAGCGGCAGGCCGGTATAATGGCGAACGAATCGCAGCACGTCACGATACTCGAGGCCTATATCCAGAGCGGAGAAATAAAGTGCGCCGAGGTCCTTGACCTGCCAGCGGCGGGGCGTGTGCCCACGGATCTGGGCCCGGTGCAGATCGATCAGGTAGAGCAGCGGCAGGGATTGGCGATCCCAACTCACGGGCATAAGGAAGTGGCAGAGATAAAAATCCCGGTGATTCATCCCCTCCCCGTGCATGGTGGCAGCGACCCGGGCCACCGCCTCGATCAAGCGCCGCTTCTCGCCATAAGCGGGTGGACACTGGCGCCAGGGAGCACAGTAATCCTCGAGGCTGACGATGTCTTGCAGCTCTTCGGTGACCAGGAATGACAACTGCCGGGCGGGGTTGAGGCCGCGCTTGCCGTAGCCCACGCAGGTCATGGTGGCGACGCCGTGCTGATGCAGAAACTCGATGGCACGCCACTCGTTTTCCGCACCCAGGATCGGCAGCCGGAGCTGGACGAGATTCTTGAAGATTTCCCCCCAGCCCACACCCCGGTGGAGTTTGAGAAAGTAGGGGCTGCCATTGAACTCAAAGCGCTGTGTGGTGCGTCCCTCCTTGTCCCGAAAAACCTCCCCCCGCACCTGCTGCGCGGCCTGGAACGGATCCGGCCAGGCGCGTTCGAAATCCTCCCTCAGAAACAGGATCATGACGGCGTCGCCAGGGTTTCGATCAGTTGTGCCGCGGTATCGGTCATACTGAAAACGTCGGCCTGGGCCGCAAACCGGCGACCGCGTTCAACCCAGCCCTGAGCCGGACTGAACAACAGCTCTGACAGGGCCGAGTCGAGTGCCCCCTGCTCGAAGGGCGAAGGCAGCACAGTGCCCATCCCGTAGTCTTCGACGTAGTGGGCGTAACCGCAGACATCGGTGGTCAGCACCGGCAGCCCGGCCACCATCGCTTCGAGCAATACGGTGCCGGTATTTTCGCGCCGGGCCGGATGAATCAGGACATCCGCTCCCCACAGAAACGCCGGGATATCATCGCGCCCCTGGAGGAAGCGAACCCGGTCGGCAACACCCGCCCGGCGGGCCTGCCGCTCGAAGCCAGCGCTGTTGTCCTGCCCCACCACGAACAGGACACTGCGCTCCGCCTGCTCAGGGGGCAGCGCCGCCAATGCAGCGATGGCACGATCGAGACCCTTGGTACGAAAACCCGAACCCACCATCAGCACCAGTCTGTGCGCGGATGACAACTGCCACTGCTCGCGGAATTTGCGTCGCTGCTCTGCATAGTCCAACGGCACCACCCGGTCCCGGCGGATGCCCGGCGGCAGCAGGTGAAAGCGGGATTCAGGGGTTTGGTAGTAGCGGCGAAAAACCTCGATTTCCCGGGCAGAAATCATCAGAATCTGGGTGTCGCCGGTGAAAACCGCCGCTTCATAAGCACTGTAGAGCCTGAACCGGGGGGTCAGTCGCGACCAAAAGCTGCGCTCTTCGGTCAGCTTGGCGAGGTAACAGGTGTCCGCCGCATAATAAATATCGAGCCCCGGCATCTTGTTGAAACCGACTACCGCGGCGTAATCTTCCCCGGCCAGCGCCGTGGCGAGAGATTGGGCAAAGCGCTGATCGCGGCGGTGGTTGCTGTGAGCCTCCACCGGCAGTATCTCTACCTTCAATCCGCTGGCCGCCTCCGGCCCCTGCCACTCCCTGCAATAGACAGTGACTTCATGACCCCGGGCGAGGCAGGCGCCGGCAATGGCAAGCATGTCTTTTTGCAAGCCGCCATAGGGGAACACCTTGAACAGGGCAAAGGCCAGTCGCATCAGCCAACTCCGGCGCCGGCCAGCAGGCCGTCGAGCCGGCTCACCACCTGCACCGGGTCCAGTTGTACCAGGCAGTTGAGGTGGCCGAGGGGGCATTCACGCTCGAAACAGGGCCGACACGAGAGGTCGATGGAGGCCACTGCCACCTGGTGCGCCAGGGGAGGCGTAAATCCCGGGCTGGTGGAACCGTAGACGGCCACCAGGGGACAGCCCACCGCGGCGGCTATGTGCATCAACCCGGAATCGTTGGACACCGCACCCTTGCAGAGGGCGAGCAGATCAACCGCATCGACCAGCGAGGTCGCACCGCTGGCATCGCAGAATTGGCTGCGCAAGGCGGGGTCAAGGTGTTCTGCGATGGCAGTGACACTGGCCTTGTCGTTGGCGGAGCCCAGCGCCACAACCTGCCAGCCGCGACGGATATAGGTCTCTGCCAGCGCCCCATAATGCACCCCGGGCCACTGCTTGGCTGGCCCGAACTCCGCGCCCGGGCAAATGCCCAGCAGCGGCCGTTCGCCATCGAGCCCCAGCGATGACAGCAAGCGTTGCTGGTTGGCGGCATCGATTCCCAGCGCCGGCCAGGGCAGTGGCTGCGGCAGGCTGGCACCCGGGGGATAGGCCAGCGCGGCAAATCGCTCTACCATGAGCGGGTAGCGCTCGGTATCGAGGCGGCGGATATCATTGAGCAAACCGAAACGCATCTCCCCACGCCAGCCGGTGCGCAAACCGATACCGGCAAACCAGGGCACCAGAGCAGACTTGAGGGAGTTGGGGAGAACAATGGCCTGATGGTAGGCTTCGGCGCGCAGCTGGTGGCCCAGCTGGCGCCGCGCACCCAGTTGCAGCTTGCCATGGCCTACCGGCATATCCACGCTGCGCCTGACCTGGGGCATGCGTTCAAGTACCGGGGCTGCCCACGCCGGCGCCAGCACATCGAGCTGCAGTTGCGGGTGCTGGGCGGCCAGTAACTTGAACAGCGTTTGCGCCATCACCATATCCCCCACCCAGGAAGGTCCGACGACGAGCACCTTGTAGCGGTTATTTTCTGCGTCCATGGGTTTACCCGTGCTCGGGGGCTGGGGGATCAGGCCTGGCAATCATGCGACCCTAGCGACAGCGGGCACGTCAACGCCCGGCAGCGTCAGACTACCGGGGCCAGCCAGTCGAGACGCTCTTTATTGTGACCACGCACCGAGTCAAAAAATGCCTTCTGCAGCTGCTCGGTAACCGGGCCGCGACTACCGCTTCCTATCGCCCTGGCATCCAGCTCGCGGATGGGTAGCACCTCCGCTGCGGTGCCAGTAAAAAAGGCTTCGTCGGCGATATACACTTCATCCCTGGTAATGCGCTTTTCAACTACACGGAAGCCCAGGTCCGCGGCCAGCTTGATAACCGCATCCCGGGTAATGCCGTCAAGACAGGAGGTGAGTTCCGGGGTGTAGATTACTCCGTCGCGGACCATGAAAAAGTTTTCCCCGCTCCCCTCGGCAACATAGCCCTCCGGGTCCAGTAACAACGCTTCCTCGGCGCCGCCGTTCAGGGCCTCCCGCAGGGCCAGTATCGAGTTGATGTAGTTGCCATTGGCCTTGGCCTTGGTCATCGTGATGTTGACATGATGGCGGGTGTAGCTGGACGTTCGCACCACGATGCCCCGGTTCATGGCGTCCGGATCCATGTAGGAGGGCCAGTCCCAGGAGGCAATCATGCAATGGGTTCTGAGCCCGTCTGCCCGCAGCCCCATGCCCTCGGAACCGAGGAAACACATGGGCCGGATATAGGCCTCATGCAGCTCGTTCTCGCGGATCACCGCTTTTTGCGCGGCCATCAGCTCTTCCCGGCTCCAGGGCATCTCCATCGCAAGGATCTTGGCGGAGCGAAATAGTCTGTCGGTATGCTCCCGCAGGCGAAAAATACAGGTACCCAGGCCATCGGCATGGTAAGCCCTGACTCCCTCGAACACACCCAGCCCGTAGTGCAGCGTATGGGTCAACAAATGCACCTTGGCATCACGCCAGGGAACCATTTCCCCGTCAAACCAGATCACTCCATCGCGCTCAGCGAAAGACATCGTCAAAACTCCTGTTTTACGTCGATCATGCAGCGTGCTGAGACCGCAGCGGGCCGCGGGTTCTGTTCGCGGCGCGACCCGGGCCGCCGGGCGTGAAACCCGGCAGCGCTTCGATTCACCCCGTATGCTCTATCATCCGTTGCCATACCCTTGTTACCAGGGCACGCTCCGCGACAAACATCTGCGCATCAACCCGGCCTTTTTCCTGCTGCAGGGCCAGGCGGTGGGCCTGGGCTCGGTAGCCCTTGTAGGCCTCGATCAGGCCCTGGCATTCGCTTTCCTCCATCAGCTCCGCCTGTTGCAGCGACTCGAGTATGCGAATGTTATCGGTCCACCGACCCAAAGCCGGATGCTCGTGGGCATAAGCCAAAACCGCAAATTGAACCACAAATTCGATATCAACGATACCTCCGCTTCCATGTTTGAGATCGAAATACGGATCGGGCCCGGCTTCTGCATCCGCCGGCAACAAATGGTCGCGCATCTTCTGGCGCATCTCACCCACCGCGACCCTGAGTTCGTCCTGATCACGGGGGAGTGCCAGTATCTCCCGTCGCAGCTGGTCATAGGCCGCACCGACCGAGGGACTTCCGGCCACCACTCTTGCCCTTACCAGTGCCTGGTGCTCCCAGGTCCAGGCTTGTTGCCGCTGGTAGTGCTCGAACGCCTGCAGTGAGGTAACCAGCAGCCCGGCCTCGCCCGAGGGTCGCAGCCGCATATCGACTTCATACAATGGGCCGAGGGTGGTTGCCGCCGTGAGTATATGGATGATCCGCTGGCCCAGTCGATTGAAGAACAGCTCGCCCGAGATGGGTTTCGGGCCATCTGTCGCCTCGAGGGAATCGACATCGTGGACGAAAACCAGGTCGAGGTCAGAGGCGTGCCCCAATTCGATGCCACCGAGCTTGCCGTAGCCGACGACGATGAAATGCTGGTCACAAACATCACCGTTGTTGCGCACGGGCTGGCCATGACGCGTCACCAGGTTGCGCCAGGCCAGTTCCAGCACGTGCTCGAGAATCACTTCGGCGATCAGTGTCAGGTAGTCGCTCACTTTCATCAGCGGCAGTCGCCCGGTCACTTCGGACGCGGCGATACGCAAAACGTGGGCCAGCCGAAAATAACGCAGCGCCTGCATATGACCCTCGAGGTCACTCCATTCCAGGCGCATCAACTGCTCCTGCAGCTCATTGCGCAGAAAGTCCTTGTCCGGCACCCGATACAGGGTGGCTACGTTGTGTAACTCATCCAGCAATACCGGATGGCGCGCCAGCTGACTGGCGATCCAGGGGCTGGCCCCACACAGCAGGTTGAGCTGTTCCCTGACCTCGGCATTCTCCATCAAAAGCACCAGATAGCTGGTCCGCCGAAGTACCGACTCCAGCAGCGGCAACAGCCGCTCGACCAGCACATCCGGCTGGGGCGTCAATGCACTCTCGGCCAGCATCATGGGCATATAGGCGTCCAGCCGCTCGCGCCCGACTGCCTGCATCAGCCGCACCTTGCTGCTGGCGCGCAGGGTACAGAGCTGCGACCAGACCTGCTGCGCATCGTGATATCCGTGCCCTTGCAGCCACTCCAGAGCATGGGCTTCACTACACTTAGCCAGCCAGAGGTCGAGCCACTCTCCGCCCTCGCTATCAACCCGGGCCGGGCTATCCTCCGGCTCGATCAGCGCCTCAAAATGTGCTTCGACGCGCCTGCGGTGCCGGTCAAGGGCTTCCCGGAATGCAGGCCAATCCTGAAAGCCCATCACCTGGGCCACGCGCTGCTGGTCCAGTGAATCCCGCGGCAGTGCCTGGGTTTGCTGGTCGCGCAGCCCCTGGATGGCGTGCTCGGTATTGCGCAGAAAAACATAGGCATCCACCAGTTCGGCAACGGCCTGACTGGGCATATACTGGCGATCGGCGAGGTGATTGAGCACCTTGAGCAGCGAACGCTCCTGCAAGCTGCGCTCGCGGCCGCCACGAATAAGCTGGAAGACCTGACCGATAAACTCGATCTCGCGGATGCCGCCGGCGCCAAGCTTGACATCATCCTGTTTGCCAACCCGCTGCACCTCACGCTTGATTAGCTCTTTCATATCACGCAGGGATTCGATAGCGCTGAAGTCGCTGTAACGCCGGTAGACAAAGGGCCGCAGAATCTCGAGCAGTCTAGCGCCCTGGGACATGTCCCCCGCCACCACCCGGGCCTTGATCAGGGCATAACGTTCCCAGTCTCGACCCTGGGTGTGGTAGTAATCCTCCATGGCGCCAAAACTGAGCGCCAGGGCCCCGCTCTCGCCGTAGGGGCGCAGTCGCATATCGACCCGAAAAACAAAGCCCTCACCGGTATGGGCATCGAGGAGGCGAATCAGCCGCTGACCAAGGCGCACGAAAAAGTCGTGATTGCTCAGGGTCCTGCGCCCACCCTGGGTCTCACCACTGGCGCCAAAGGTGAAGATGAGATCGATATCTGAAGACAGGTTGAGTTCATGCGCGCCCAACTTGCCCATCCCCAGAACCACCATCTTGCAGGGTTCACCGTTGGCATCGGTTGGGGTGCCTATATCCGCGCACATGCGCTGGTAAAGCCAGCTCAGCGCACCATCAATACAGGCGTCTGCCATGGCCGACAAGTCTGCCGTCGTTTCCACCAGTTGCGCCAGGCGATTAAAGTCGCGCCAGATAATGCGGCACTGTTCACGATTGCGAAATCGTCGCATCGCGACCGCCAGTCCTTCTTCATCAGCGGCAGCAGCCGTCAGGGCGGCCACCTGGCCTGGCCAGTATTCAGCCGCCATACTTCGGTGCAGGTCGCCCGAGGTGAGCAGATCGAGCAGGCACCGGGGGTGGCGCTCAAACTGCTGGCCGGCAAAGGGGCTGCAGGCAAGCACCTGCGCCAACTCCTGCCGGTAACCGGCATCCAGCAACCCGTCCAGCTGCTGCAGGTCGGCATCGGACCAGGCGCCGAATACCCGCTCGCTGGCGGTTTGCAGGGCCTCCTGGAGTGGGGTCGAAAGTGCGGTGGCGGGGAGTTCGAGTCGATGCATGGCGGGCCCTTGCGCTGGGGATGGAGACGGTTAAACCCACTCCAAAAGCGCAAGTATACTGAGTTTTATCGACAGATAAACAGCGCCTCCGCCGCGACTCAGGTGGGTACCGGCAGGGCCTACCCGGGCACTGAATTCAGTGATTGGATGGTGCGGGGGCTACCCGCATAACCTCCTCAATGGTGGTCTCGCCGCTGGCCACCTTTCTGGCGCCGCTCAGGCGCAGCGTGCGCATGCCCTCTTTCATCGCCTGCTTGCGCATCGTGCCCACATCCACTTCGGCTCCGATCGCCTGCTGCACCGGTTCGCTCATCAACAGGATCTCGTACAGCCCCTGGCGGCCCAGATAGCCGGTGTTGCGGCACTCGATACAACCCGTGGCATGCATGACCTTTTCCGGCGCCGAGACCACCCAGGGGTGAACCAGCTGTTGCCACGCCATCTTGTCGATCGGCTGTGACTGCTTGCAGTGCGGACACAGGCTGCGCACCAGCCGCTGGGCCATCACCCCGAGCACGGTCGCCTTGAGCAAATACGGTGGCACGCCTATTTCGAGCATTCGAGTCACCGCAGAGGGCGCGTCGTTGGTGTGCAGGGTCGACAGCACCAGATGCCCCGTCAGCGCTGCCTGAATTGCCATTTCGGCGGTTTCCAGGTCGCGGATCTCACCGATCATGATGATATCCGGATCCTGGCGCAGCAAGGAGCGCACGCCGGTGGCAAAATCGAGACCAATGTTGTGCTGCACCTGCATCTGGTTAAAAGCCGGCTCGACCATTTCGATCGGGTCTTCAATCGAGCAAACATTGACTTCGGGCACCGCCAATTGCTTGAGGGTACTGTACAACGTGGTGGTTTTGCCTGAGCCGGTTGGGCCCGTCACCAGCACAATGCCATGGGTGTTGCCCACCATGCCATTCCAGCGTCGGTAGTCCTCGTCTGCCAATCCCAGCTCATGAAAACCGCTCACCAGAACCTGGGGGTCGAAAATACGCATCACCAGCTTTTCGCCGAATGCGGTTGGCATGGTCGACAGCCGCAGCTCGATCTCACTGCCATCGGTGCGCAGGGTTTTGAGGCGACCGTCCTGGGGACGGCGCTTCTCGGCGACGTCCATCCTGCCGAGAATTTTGATACGACTGGTCACCGCGGCCGCGACCTGGATGGGCAGCTCGTAGATGGCATGGAGAACGCCATCGATGCGAAATCGCACCCGGCCAATTTCCCGTCGTGGTTCCAGGTGGATATCGCTGGCTCGCTGGTCAAACGCGTACTGCAGCAGCCAGTCGACGATGCTGACAATATGCTGGTCGTTGGCGTCGGGGTCCTGCAGGTTGCCCAGCTCAAGCATCTGCTCGAGATTCGACAGCACGCCGCCGGTACGTGCCCGCGACGGTGCGCTGGCTCCACTGATGGACCGTGCCAGACCATAAAATTCCAGCATGTATCGACTCAGCTCGGCCGGTGTTGTCAACACTCTAACCACCTGCTTGCGGGTCACGTGCTCCAGCCCGGACTGCCAATCTGCGACAAACGGCTCGGCGCTGGCGACCACGACTTTGTCGGTGTCCACTTCGACTGCCAGAATCTGGTGACGCTTGGCAAAGGCGAAGGACATGACGTCGGTAACGGCGGCCACGTCGATTTTTAGCGGGTCGATTCGGTAGAACGGCTGGCCAGTGCTCTCCGCCAGCCAGTGCATGATGGTCTCATCGCTATGGGGCTTGTTACCCCGGGCAGGGTCGAGGAGCTCCTGGGCACCGAGATAAGTCACCGGGTGCAATCCAGCATCCTCCCGGCTGCGGGGCGACAGGCTCAGACGCTCCACATCCGCCCGCGACACGCGACCGGCAGCCAGCAGTTGGTCGAGGAGGTCACGTAGGTCGAGGTGGCGGTCGGCGCCACCCTTGAGTGCGAGGGCGTCTTTCATAGATTTGTCTCTACCAACTTTCCTGAATTATTGGCCCTGGCAAGGCGTTTGCCAAGCTGCAACCCTACAATGATAGCCGCCCCGGGTAATCGCCGTCGGTGGCGACCCCACTGCCAGGATGTCGAGGCTATGATATGCTCGCGCTAACCAGAGGATTTGCCCAGCATGCCGTCCGTGCCTGATTTTCGCACCATGTTAGCCGAACTGATTGCCATTCCCTCAGTCAGCTCGACCCAGCCAGCACTCGACCAGGGTAACCTGCCAGTGGTGGAAAAGCTGGCCGAGTGGCTGGTGGGCCTGGGCTTTCGCGCTGAAGTGCTGGCCGTACCCGGCCACCCCGGCAAAGCCAACCTGATTGCCACCCTGGGACAGGGGCCGGGTGGCCTGGTTCTGGCCGGCCACACCGACACCGTGCCCTACGACGATCACCGCTGGCAGCACAACCCGCTGGCACTGACCGAACGGGACCAGCGCTACTATGGCCTCGGCACCTGTGACATGAAAGGTTTTTTCCCGATTGCAATCCGCGCCGCGGAGGCGTTTGCCGATCAGCCCCTGAAGGCGCCGCTGATTATTCTGGCCACTGCGGACGAGGAGAGCTCGATGTCCGGGGCCGAGGCCCTGGTCGCCATGGGCAGGCCGCTGGCGCGCTACGCCGTGATTGGGGAGCCCACCAGCCTGCGCCCGGTGCGACAACATAAAAGCATCATGATGGAGAGCATCAAGATAACGGGCCAGGCGGGGCACTCATCGGACCCGGCGCTTGGCAACAGCGCCCTGGAGGCCATGCAGGAAGTCATGCAGCGCTTGCTCGATTATCGCCAGGAGCTGCAAGCAAAGCACCAGAATCCCGGTTTCAGGGTTCACGTCCCGACCCTGAACCTCGGCTGCATCCACGGGGGTGACAACCCCAACCGCATCTGCTCGCACTGCGAACTTCACTTCGATGCACGCCTGCTGCCCGGCATGACCAATGACAGCGTGCGTGAGGATATTCGCGGCGTGCTGGCCGGGGTCGCAAGGGAGCGCAATATCGCTATTGAGCTACACAGCCTGATCAACGGCGTCGCCGCCTTCATGGAGCGGGAAGAGAGCGCACTGGTCAAGACCGCAGAGCAATTGACCGGCCATCGCGCCGAGTCCGTTGCTTTTGCCACCGAGGCCCCCTATCTGCAACAATTGGGCCTCGAAACCCTGATTTTGGGGCCAGGTTCCATTGACCAGGCTCACCAGCCGGACGAGTATATCGCGCTGGATACCATCGACCCCTGCGTCGACCTGTTGCGCGGCCTGATCAGGCGCTTCTGCCTGTAGCTATGCCCTGCTCGCAGTCGCCCGGGAGCGCGCAAGTCGAAGCGCCGGAGTCAACAACAAGAACAACAACCACTGACAAGCTGGAACGCCATCGTGCCGACTGAATCCCTGGAGTACGTGAACTGGTTTCGCCGCTCTGCCCCCTACATCAACGCCCATCGCGGTAAGACCTTTGTCCTGATGTTCGGTGGCGAAGCGATAGAGGACCGCAATTTCCCCCTGATCATCCAGGACATTGCCCTGCTCTCCAGCCTCGGAGTGAGACTGGTGCTGGTGCATGGCGCCCGCCCCCAGATAGAGGCGCGAGTCAGGCTGCGCAATCTCCAAAGCCACTATCACCGGGGTATACGCATTACCGACAACGCTGCACTGGAAGCCGTCAAGGATGCCTCGGGCTCGGTGCGGGCGCAGCTTGAAGCCCTGCTCTCGATGGGATTGCCCAACTCGCCGATGCACCTGGCGCGGATTCGGGTGACCAGCGGCAACTTCGTCATCGCCCGCCCGCTGGGGATTTACGATGGTGTCGATTTTCATCACACCGGGGAAGTGCGGCGGGTCCAGGCCGACGACATCGCCCACCAGTTGGATTTGCGCAACCTGGTACTGATCAGCCCACTGGGTTACTCGCCCACCGGGGAGGTTTTCAACCTGAGCATGGAGGATGTCGCCCACCAGGTGGCCGCAGCACTGGCGGCCGACAAACTGATAGCGTTTGATGACCCCCCCGGCATCATCGGCCTCAAGGGCGAACTGGTGCGGGAGCTGCGCCTGAGCGAAGCCCGCCACCTGAGCGAACAACTGCCCGCGGGTGAGAAAAACTGGATGCTCGACGCCCTGATCAACGCCAGCCAGGCCGGGATCGAGCGTTGCCACCTGATCAGCTACCGGGACGACGGTGCCCTGGTAAAGGAGCTATTCAGCCGGGATGGCTGCGGCAGCCTGATTTACCAGGACAGCTACGAAAGCATTCGCAATGCCAGCATCGACGATGTCGGCGGCATATTGCAGTTGATCCAGCCGCTGGAGGAACAGGGTGTCCTGGTGCGACGCTCCAGGGAGCTGCTGGAGACCGAAATATCCCGCTTCACCGTTATCGAACGGGACGGCATGATCATTGCCTGTGCGGCCCTCTACCCCTTCCCCCGGGAGCGCTGCGGCGAGGTTGCCTGTGTCGCCACGCATATCGACTACCGCGGTGACAACCGCGGCGAGCGACTGATGGCCCACCTCGAACAGCAGGCCCGCGGCCGGGGCCTGGATACCTTGTTCGTGCTGACGACCCGCACCGCGCACTGGTTCCAGGAGCAAGGCTACGCCGCCGGCACCACCGAGGACCTGCCGGGAACCAGGCAGGAGCTATACAACTTCCAGCGCAATTCCCGCGTATTCTACAAGCAGCTTTAGCCGCTGGCTGATAAAGCCGCCCGGGTGGCATCTGGCGTTCTGTTGCGGCCGATTTTCAGCGGCCACCCGGCTGGACAGCGGGCGCTGGTTTCCGGTTTTTGCTATGCTGGCGCCCGATCCAATTATCGCTGGCGAAAACACCCAGTCGCCATGACAGCCAAAGAGGACTCACTATGCCACAGTACCGATCCCGTACCTCGACTGCCGGGCGCAATATGGCCGGCGCAAGGGCGCTCTGGCGGGCGACCGGCATGAAGGACGAAGACTTCCAGAAGCCCATTATCGCTGTCTCCAATTCGTTCACCCAGTTCGTCCCCGGCCACGTTCACCTCAAGGACCTGGGTCAGTTGGTATGCCGGGAAATCGAACGCGCCGGCGGGGTGGCCAAGGAGTTCAACACCATTGCGGTGGACGACGGCATTGCCATGGGCCACGACGGCATGCTCTACAGCCTGCCCTCCCGGGAAATCATAGCCGACTCGGTGGAATACATGGTTAATGCGCATTGTGCCGACGCCCTGGTGTGCATCTCCAATTGCGACAAGATCACCCCGGGCATGTTGATGGCGGCGCTACGCCTGAATATCCCGGTGGTGTTTGTGTCAGGCGGCCCCATGGAGGCCGGTAAAACCAAACTGTCCGAGCACAAACTCGATCTGGTCGACGCCATGGTGATCGCCGCCGACGAGGATGCCAGCGATGAGGAAGTACTGGAATACGAGCGCTCCGCCTGTCCCACCTGCGGGTCCTGCTCGGGCATGTTTACCGCCAACTCGATGAACTGCCTGACGGAAGCCCTGGGCTTGTCGCTTCCCGGCAATGGCTCGGTGCTGGCCACCCACAGCGACCGCGAGCAATTGTTTCTGGAGGCCGGCCGCACCGTGGTCGACCTGGCGCGCCGCTATTACGAGCAGGATGACGCCAGTGTCCTGCCCCGCAACATTGCCAGTTTCAAGGCATTCGAGAATGCCATGAGCCTGGATATTGCCATGGGCGGTTCCACCAATACCATTCTCCACCTGCTGGCCGCCGCCCGGGAGGCGGAGCTGGATTTTACCCTGAAAGAAATCGACCGCCTGTCGCGCAGGGTACCCCAGTTGTGCAAGGTCGCGCCCAACAGTCCCCTCTACCATATGGAGGATGTGCACCGAGCCGGTGGCATCATGGCGATTCTGGGGGAATTGGGCCGCATGGGCCTGCTGCACCTCGATGTACCGACGGTTCACAGCCCGACCCTGGGCGATGCCCTCGCCCGCTGGGACATTATGGTCACCCGGGACGATGCGATAAAAATGTTCTACAAGGCCGGGCCGGGTGGCATTCCCACGACCGAAGCCTTCAGCCAGTCCACCCGTTGGCCCAGTCTCGATGCTGACCGTAGCAATGGCTGTATCCGCAGTGGTGATGCCGCCTACAGTCAGGAAGGCGGGCTGGCAGTGCTGTTCGGCAACATCGCCGAGGACGGCTGTGTGGTCAAAACCTCCGGTGTCGATGAGTCCATTTTCGTGTTCGAAGGCCCCGCCCACATTTGCGAAAGTCAGGAGGATGCGGTGGCAGATATTCTCGAGGGCCGGGTACAGCCCGGGGACGTGGTTGTCATTCGCTACGAGGGCCCCAAGGGTGGCCCGGGTATGCAGGAGATGCTCTACCCCACCAGCTACCTCAAGTCCAAGGGTCTCGGCAAGGTCTGCGCACTTCTCACTGATGGCCGCTTTTCCGGCGGCACCTCGGGCCTTTCCATCGGCCACGCCTCACCGGAGGCGGCCGCGGGGGGTGGAATAGCCCTGGTCGAGCAGGGCGACCGTATTCGGATCGACATTCCTGCCCGCAGCATCGATGTGCTGGTGGACAGCGCCGAGCTCGAGCGACGCCGCCAGGCGGAGGACGCCCGGGGCAAAGCCGGCTGGAAACCGCGCAAGGAAAGACCGCGCAAGGTTTCGAAGGCACTGCAAGCCTATGCGCTGATGACGACCAGCGCCGACCGGGGGGCGGTGCGCGATATCGATCAACTGGGCTGAGCACCCGGAGGTATTGTTCGGCTGATATGCCCGCTGTGCCATCGGAACGAACGGCGGCGGCAAGTCTGTTTACGGGTGGTTCTGGCTACGGGCTACCCCAGTCCATCCTGCAGCGATTCGCGACGCTGCACCTCGTTGTCCAGATACTTGATCCAGTCACGGGCCATTTTCTCGCTGCGTTGATCCTGCGCGGCCCGCTCAAACTGTTGCCGCGCCTCGGGTAACTTGTCGAGGTTGAACAGCGCCATACCGAGCACGATGCGGGCGCTATCGGGCCGTCGCAGCTGGCCTTTTCGCAGTGCGGTCCGGGCGGCATCTGCGGCCCCGGCAAAGTTATCGCTGTCGAGGTAGACATTGGCCAACCGCGCCCACAGCTCGCCGCTGTCGGCAAGCTCGGCCGCTTTGGCCATGGCGGGAATCGCCCGCTCCAGTTCCTGCGAGGAGCGCAGGGCATTGCCCAACAGCTCGTAGTTTTTCGAGGTGGCAGCAATCTGTTTTTTTGCAAGCGCCTTTTCCAGTACTTTCGCAGCCCGATAGGGGGTATCCGAGCCAAGGTACAGGTAGGCCATATTGAGTAGTTCCTGCTCCCGGCTCAGCATCCCCGCAACATAGGCAGTCTCCAGCGCAACCAGTTGGCGCCCCTCGTTCTTGAGTTCGCCGTAAATACCCGAGGCCTGGGTCCAGTATTCCTTCTTTGGCCACCGCCGCAGCAGTTCTTCCAGCACCTGGGCGACCTTTTTCATATCGCCCTTGTCGTAATAGAGAACCCGTTGCAACAGAAACCAGTTTTCCCTGGGCTGCTTGCCTTTTTGCCTGGCTAGCGCCATCGCCTTTTCAATATTGCGCAGGGCGGGATCGTATTGTTTGGTCTGGTAGTAGGCCTGGGCAAGGAGAACATAGGCATCTGGCTGGGGGTTTTCCGCCATGTTGAACCAGTCTTTGAGATACCTGATCGCCTGCGAATAGTTCTCGGTGACGAAATAAAGCTGGGCCAGGGAGTAATAGGCCGATGTTTCCATCGCCACTGGAATATCCGGTTGCTGCAACAGCTTTTGGTAGGCGTCGATGGTCCTGGCGTATTGCTCCTTTTGGTAATATACAAAGGCATAAAAATTGTACATGTTGGCCAGTTCGTAACTGTTCAGCGCGCGCCGCCCCTGGGAATCACGCAGCTGGTCCAGTATTTTTAAAGCCTCGCCCGTCTTGCCCGCCTCGGCCAGTTCCTGGGCCTCGGCCAGTTGTTCGTAGACTTCACTGCGCAACGCAGGAGTCTTGCGGGTTTTCTCCGGCGGCGTCTTTTCCGCCGCCAGGGCCAGGCTGCCGGAAACCAGGCCCAGATCGAGGCTGACACTCAGCTGCTGTGCGCCGAGCTGGACCAAAAGCACCAGCAGAGCCCCAAGAATGCCGGCAAAACCCTTTTTCCACATTGCTTTAGCCATTGGCCTTCACTCGCCCTCGCCCTTACTGTTCCAGGGTATACGTGAACTTGTTGCGCACACCGGCAACCTCCGTCGGCTCGCCATCGACAACCCTGGGCTTGTACTTGAACTTCAGGGAGGCCTTGACCGAGGCCTTTTCGAAATAGCCCTGTGGATCGCAGTCGATGGCTTTGGAATCGCGGGTGGAGCCGTTTTTGGTGACCGTATATTCGACAATACAGTAGCCCTGAACGCCCCTCCTCTGGGCTGACCGCGGGTAGATCGGGGCAACCTTGACTATCGGCAGGTACTCGCCATCGGACACCGACAGCCCGCCGATATCGATTTGCACATCGGCCTTGGGCGCAAAGCTGACGTTGATCGACGTATCGACATCGAAGTTGCTGGATTGCCGGGGAGCCGTCATCACCGGTGGCGGTTCATCGGGGGTCTCCGGCTTTTCAGCCTTGACTTCCTTGACCTGGGCATCGATACGGGTCTCTCCCAGTTGGATGTCGGCTATCTTGATGCCGGCCTCCTCGTCGAGGTTGACGTCGCGCATCACGATCAGGGTGTACATCAGGATAAACAGGGCGACAGTCACCGCCGCGGCGAGCACCGCGCCAATCGAGTAGCCTATGGCTTTGCTGGCGCTCATAGCAGATCAGTCTTCAAGAGTGGCCACATGAATTTGCTCCTTGGGCACGCCGGCGTCACGCGCTGCGTCATACACCACGGCAAAAGCCCCGGCATTGGAGTTGGCATCAGCCTGGATGACCACGGAGCCCTTGCTGTTTTCGGCCCGCAGGCGCTCTATGGCACCGCGCACCGAAACCGGCTTTAACACCTGTTTGTCGATCCAGATTTCGTTGTCGGCACTGATCGCGACAAAAATTTTCTGGTTCTTGATGCTCTCCAGCGTATCTGCCGCAGGGCGCACAACGTCGACCCCGGCCTCCTTGACGAAGGTAGCCGTGACGATGAAAAAGATCAGCATGATAAACACGACATCGAGCATCGGCGTCAGGTCGATTTGCTGACTGTTCTCCGCGTTCTGCTGATTCACAATGGATCTACGGTAGCGCATACCTGTTCCTGTCTAGGCCGTATCCTTGGCGAGTCGATCCTGCAGGCGCCGGGTTTCCCGCATCGCCTGGCGCTCGATCCAGGTACTGGCGAATACGCCGGACAGCGCCGCAACCATACCGGCCATGGTCGGTATGGTCGCCCGTGAAACGCCCCCGGCCATGGCTTTGGCATCGCCGCCGCCAGTTACCGCCAACACGTTGAACACATCGATCATACCGGTCACGGTACCCAGCAGGCCCAGCAGGGGGCAGAGGGCCACCATGGTTTTAATCATCGCCAGATTCTGCTGAATCTTGACCGAGATGCGCGATATCAACAGCTTGCGAATACTGGCGGCATTCCAGGAGCCGTGCTCGGGCCGGGCCTCCCAGGTCGATACCGCCCCCGCGACATCCTGCTTTAAACCCGAGTGGAGATACCAGATTTTCTCGAAGATGGCGACCCACATGGCAAAGGTCAGCAGGGCAATCAACCACAACACCGGCCCACCCGTGTCCATAAACTGCATCAGCCGGGTGTAATAGTCCATCATCGCGAAACCCATCGAGCTGCCCTTATTTTCCCAGTTCCGCTTCGGTGTGCTCGGCAATGATACCGCTGGTCTGCTCTTCCAGAATCTGAATGACCCGGCGAGAGCGAGAGGACACCATGGTGTGCAGCAGTACGGTGGGAATCGCCACCAGCAGCCCCAGCACCGTGGTGACCAGGGCGGAAGAAATCCCACTGGCCATTGCCTTGGGGTCACCGGCACCGTAAATGGTAATCGCCTGGAAGGTGATGATCATACCCGTGACGGTACCGAGCAGGCCCATCAGCGGCGCCACTGCGGCAATAATCTTGAGCGCGCCCTGGTACTTTTCGAGCCGGGGAATTTCCTTCAATACCTGCTCATTGAGCTTCAGTTCGAGGGTTTCGGTGTCCATCGTGGGGTTGGCCTCGTGGATCGCCAGCACCCGACCAAGGGGATTGCTGGGATTGGCTTTGTCGCTCTTGAGCTGGGCACTCACCTTGCCGCTGACAGTGGTCAACGCCAGCAGCCGCCAGATCGCGACCAGCAACGCGACAATGCCCAGGGCCGTGATGGCATAACCGACATAGCCCCCCTGATGCCAGCGTTCTTCCAGCGTTGGCGTACCAATCAATGCCGACAACAGCGAGCCGCCGGTGGGACCGGTTGGGTCGATACCGAAGGGGTTGAGACCGCCACTGGCCGCACTCAGTTGCCCCGCCCAGTCGAGATAGCGCTTGTCGGGCTGGCGTGCCAGCTCCTCGATCCGGGAGTCGTTGAAGCTCAGGTACTTGCCCTCGTCGCTGACCAGGTTGAAGCTGCCTACACGCACCACGCCCTGCTGGTCTTCATCGCCGTTTGGCTTGATAACCACCGAGTCGAAACCCGCCACCCTGCCGGATTCCGTCATTTCGCGCTGGATCTCGAACCAAAGCTGTTCAATCTCTTCGATCGTCGGCAACTTGTCGGAGTCGCTGATTTTCTGAATCAGCGTTTCGAAAAACGCCTCCCGACCCGGATACTGAGCGCTGACCGGCGATGCCTCTACCACCGACACCATGTCACCGGCAGCGGTTGTCAGATGGCCGAACAGCTCATTCAGCGAGCCCTTTTGCTCGGTGAGGCGCTGGGTCACCGCGATCACATTCTGTTCGTTCTCTTCAAACTGCTGTTCCCGCTGTGCCGCCCGCTTTTCCAGTTCGGCCTGCTCGTCCCTGGCGGCCTTCAACATGGCCTCCTGGTTCGCCTTGTCAGCGCGGAAGCGCGCCTCACGGGCTTTGTTTTCCCGGGCGTCGGCATATCTGCCGCTTTGCACCATTTTCAATAACTGATCGAGGGACTTGGGAGCGTCCTCCGCCTGCACCGCCGTCGCGCCAAAGCCGGCAACCAGCAGGGCCGCGGCCAGTATAGAAGTCTTGCCTGCTTTCATCAGTTCATGGCCTCCGGGGAAGGAACGGGTACGGTCAGGATGTCCTTGGCTGCCTGGTTATCGGCAATCCTGATCGCCTGGCGTATCGCGTTTTTGTACTGGCCGCTGTCGAGCTCGACCCAGGCTTTTTGCGCGGGGTCCCAGGCTCCGGAAACCGCCCCGTCCGTGGTCTGATACATCAGGGCAATGCGGCCGATCTGTAACAGGGTTACTTCACGCTCGGTACCGGGCTCGATCTCGACCCTGCCCTTGTAGGTACTCACTTTACGGCCGTACTCGGTTTCAATCTTGTACGCTTCCATCACCTGGCGGAATTTCTCGGCAACAGTGAGATCGGAGCGCGACATGCTGCTGCGCAGAAAATCCAGGCGCTGGCGCCGCTCGTCGGCGTAAAAAGGAAGATCCAGGGCGATGAACTGATCCAGGGATTCGATCATGCGCTCGATCACCGCGGGAAGCTGGCGCTGCACCACGGTAACCTGGGTTATGGACTCTTCCAGGTTCTTGATGCGCCGGTCCTGGTCCGCGATTTGCTTGTCGAGACGACTGATGTATACCTTCAGGCCCTCGTTCTGCTTCAGCACCTGTTTGTAGTCCTGCAGGCTGTCCCGGGTGCTGTCGGCCAGTTTGTCGATGGTCTTCTGGGAGCGCTGTGCCTCCTGGGTTTTGGCCTGCCCCACTTGAAATACCTGATCGAGCTTATCTGCCTGGGCGATGGCCGCGTAGCCGAAGCTGCCCAGCGACAACGCCGCGACTGCGGCGAGAGTCTGTAACCGATGCGAATTCATGGGATAACAATCCTTGGGTCTGAAAAATACGTTGCGGGCAACGAATCGAGCATCGCCACCGCTGCGAACAAGCCTGTTCGCTGGCGCTGTTAACGGCGTTTTTTTGATGTGACTTTCCGGTAACGGCCCGGGCATTCAGCACCGGTCTTTTCGAAATAATCTCCAATTACCGGACCTTGCGGGCCACGCCCGCAGGGCAATCGAACTCGAAACGCGACGATTAAAGAGCAAAAGCGGGATCATTTCAATGCTCTTCCAGCTATTCCCCCCGGTGTCTGGCCAGCAACAATCCCATCAGCTTAGTTCTTCATCTCCAATACGACAAAACTGTAGGCGCAGGTATCGCCGTTGGCGGCCACGTCGTGGCGACTCACTTCAAGCCACTGACCCGGCTCCAGGGGCGGAAAAAACGCATCGCCTTCCACCTTAAGGTCGACCCGGGTGAGATACAGGCGTCGGGCCAGGGGCAGCATGGTTCGATACACGTCTTCACCGCCGATCACCATCAGCTCGGTGGCGCCGGTGCGGCCAGCCTCAGCCAGGGCCTGCTCGGTGGAATGCACGATGATGACGCCGGGAGCCGCGAACTGCTGCTGCCGGGATAACACGATGTTGGTTCGACCGGGCAACGGCCTGCCAATGGATTCGTAGGTTTTGCGACCCATCAGCAGGGACTTGCCCATGGTGACTTTTTTAAAGTACTTGAGGTCCTCCGGCAGGTGCCAGGGCAGCTTGTTGTCGCGGCCGATGACGCCGTTGGTCGACAGTGCCGCAATCATCGAAATTAGCATGACGAACCTGCCCCACCGCTGGATCGCGAGTGTAAACAGGTAAAAGCATGGGGCCGTGTCATTGTCATCGGTCGACCTTGGGTTGGAAGGGCTTGCCTGCGCCGGGGCGCTGTCCCGAAGTATTCCGGGGAACGGTTTCGTCCAGCCCGTGCTTTGTGCTAGTCTCCGCCGCGATCAAAACTACTTCATTCCAGCCCAAAGCTCAACGCCAGCCGTCAGGTAATTGCCAACTCTGGCCAGGCCCGGAGACCGCTTCCCATGCAACAGTACCTAGCCCTCCTGCAGGATATTCTCGACAACGGTGTCGAAAAAGGCGACCGCACCGGCACCGGCACCGTGTCGGTTTTCGGTCGGCAGTTCAGGCATGATCTGCGAGACGGCTTTCCCCTGCTGACCACTAAAAAGCTGCACTTCAAGAGTATCGTCAACGAACTGATCTGGTTTTTGAACGGCGACACCAACACCCGCTGGTTGCGTGAAAACGGGGTCTCGATATGGGACGAATGGGCGACCGAAGAAGGCGATTTGGGCCCGATCTACGGCAAGCAGTGGACGGCATGGCCAACCCGGGACGGTGGCAGCATCAACCAGATCGATTACGTTATCGACTGCCTGAAACACAATCCCGACAGCCGTCGCATCCTGTTTCACGGCTGGAATGTCGAGTACCTCCCCGACGAAACCATCAGCCCCCAGGACAACGTCAGGCAGGGCAGAATGGCGCTACCGCCCTGCCACTTGCTGTACCAGTTCTATGTCGCCGAGAAGCGCCTGTCCGCACAGCTATTGATTCGCAGCAGTGACAGTTTCCTCGGCCTGCCCTACAACATCGCCAGCCTGGCCCTGCTCACTACCATGCTGGCGCAGCAGTGCGACCTGGAGCTGGGGGAAATCATTATCTGCACCGGCGACAGTCACATCTACTCCAACCACCGGCAGCAGGTGCAGACCCAGCTGACCCGTACTCCGGGCGCGCTGCCACGACTGAAAATCCTGCGCCGGCCGGCCTCGATCTACGACTACCGCTTCGACGACTTCGAATTGCTCGACTACCACGCCCAGCCCCATATACCGGCGCCGGTCGCCGTATAGGCCAGGCTCGGCAAATACTGAAGTGTAATCGACGGCCACCGTGTCCATTACTCAGCAGCGCACAGGAGCGCTAGCACCGGCTCTTCAACGCCTTCCGGCACCTTTGCCAACACCCGGTAGGGCGGTAAGCCCGCTTCAGGCTGATCGGCATACAACACGCAACTATAGCGCGCATCACGACCGCCCAGGATGCTGATCAACCGCTTTTTATCCACCATCTCGAGTCCGCGGCGCTGGTGCGCGTAGATATAGCCACGCAGCGGCTCGGACAGATTGCGCCCAGCACTTGTGTCCCATTGCGCCGGACTGATCTGCTGGAAAAAATCCTGCAATATCGAGTGCCGTCCCTTCTCCGCGTTTTTCGCCGGGTAGAAAGAATAACTGAGCATTAGCGCCACAAAGACGGTACCCAGCGCCAATGCCTTCCAGCCGGCGCGCAACCGCCACAACAACGCCAGCATGGCAGGCCCGAACAACAGCATGGCAAGCGCCGGTGTCGTGGCAAGTGCGTCCAGCGCGCGGCCGGTGGTTGATGGTAGCTCCAGGGGCAGCAAAGACAGTAGCGCCGCAAGCATCGTCACCAGCACACAAGCCAGGCCAAGCCATTTGGCCGCGAGGCTCACCATCGCACTGACGGGCCTGGAAAAGTAGACTGCCAGGCCGACAGCAAACAGCGGCAGCAGCGGAATCAAATAGACCGAGCGTTTGGTGCTGGCAGCGGACAATAGCACCAGCGGCAACACGATCATCAGCAGCAAGAGCCGATCTTCACCGGCCAGGCCGCGCCTTGCACCAGCCTGGTAAAACACCGACGCAACCCAGGCCAAGAGAAATGGCAACCACAGCGCGAGGTATTCTGCCAGCGGGCCGAAGTAGTAGAAGACTTGCCCCGGCGACTCATGCCCCAGGCTACTGCCCCCGGCAAAACGATTGACCTGATTGTCGAAAAACCAGAAAGACAGCAACTCACTGCCGCCGTGCTGGTACATCAGCAGCAACCACAGGCTCACCGGCAGTAAAAATACACCCGTTGCGATCAAGTAATGCAAACCGTGGCGGCGCCAGTGGACCGTGCCCAGCTGCAGGATTTCGGGGGTCAGGGCCAAGGCGCTGCAAAACACCAGCGCCGGCCCGATAATACCCTTGCTCATGAAAGCCAGCGATAGCATCAACGCCCCACCGTACAGCCAGCGCAATTGCTGATAGAACAGCCACCGACAGATGCACAGCAAGCTGGCGGTATTGAAAAACACCAGGGCGATATCGACTCTTATCGTCACGACATTTTTGATAAAACCGGGTATGGCGAGCAAAATCAGCATTGCCGTGAGTCCCGCCAGCCACCATCCATGCCTGCCTGTAGCCCTGCCGCCATAGCGCTGAGCCACTGTGGCAGCGAGGCCAGCGCAGGCGCCCGCCGCAAGCAAGCCCCAGAACAGGGATGCCAGACGCAAGGACCAGGCGGGATCATCTGGCGCACCCAGCAAGCGATAGGCCAGCGCGGCAGAAATGAAGTACAGCGGTGGCTTCTCGACGAAGGGATCAACACCGAGGTATGGAACGCTGTAGAGTTGACGGTCGGCCATCTGGATAGCGATACCACCCACCCGCACCTCGTCCGCAAACCACAGATCCTGGGTTCGCACGGTATTGGCAATTGCCAGCCCCAGAAGTACGATAAAGACCAAGATGAACAATCGGTCAACAGCCAGGCTGTCAGCTGAATCAGCGTTGATCATTGGGCGTCAATCACGTTCAAACCTCGGTGCTTTTCACCGGCAGCGACACCAGCATCACGCCCAGAATAATGAGACCAACACCGACACTACGCGTCGAGGTGGCAGTTTCGCCCCAGGCTGGCCACGACGTCGCAACCAGGTATACCAACGCGTAACTGATACTCAAAAGGGGATAAGCAACACTCAACGGCAGGCGCATCAATACCCGTATCCACAGTAGCAGAGACAAGCCATAGCTGGCCAAACCAACGGTCAGCCAGAGCATTGCCCATGCCCCTTCATGCTGCAGTGTCGCCACCAGGCCGTCGGAATGGAGCAGTGGTAACGCCGCTGCACCCAGCTTGAGGCTGAGCTGAGCGGCGCTCACCAGAATCACACACAACATCGCCAGCGCAAGCTCTCGCCAGGCCACTGCGCCTATCATGTGCCCGCCCCGGCAATTAAGGCGATACCGGCAATAATGACCAGCACACCCAGCCAGCGAACCGGTGGGACCTGCTCATTGAAACGCCAGCGTGCCAACATCAGCATGGCGATATAGTTTGCCGCCAGCAGCGGGTAGGCGACACTGACATCCAGGCGTTGCATGGCCAGCAACCAAAACAGCATCGCAATAGCCAGACACGAGGCCGCCGCCAGCAACCGGGTATCCACCAGCGACTGCCAACCAGTACCTGCGCTGATTTCGTTCTGCTCACGTGACAACTGCTGGGCCATGCGCTTCTGGAAATACTGGCCAGCGACGGTAAAAGCGACTGTCATCGCGACAAGAAAATAACCTCTCATACCAATTCACTTCACCCACAATACACGCTCACGTATTCAGTTCAGGCGGCGCTCGCCTGCCAACAGACCCATCCTTGCCTGCCTGGCATCTGCCGCTTCTGGATACGGTCGCGGGGTAAGGCGCTGACATCTGCGTGCTCCAACAGCCGACGCAGTGGAACAAATTCGATCCCGCGGCTGCGGGCCTCCCGCAGCAGCTGATCAAACAGGCCTGCCCGGGCAATGCCCTCCACCTCGGCATGAACGGTGTAAACGTTCAGGCTGGCTGGATGCAGGGCATCGAGAACGGCTTGATGATAGTTTTGATCGGTAACCCCATTGCTACCGATGATTTCATCATAGGTCGGCAGGGTTACCGGCACCTGGGGCGCCAGCTCCCTGCCATCGACCACCGGCACAAACAAACTGTCACCACGGCAGTCGCTGTTGTAGGCGAAGCCAAGACCCTGCTTGACCTCAAGGACCGCCTCCGTTGCCCGCCAACCCGCCACCGCCGTTGTCGTAACCGGCTCGCCGGTCAGCCTGGCAAGCGCATCGCAACCCCAACGGATGGAGTCGGTCATTTGCTGTGGTGACATCTGCTCCACCCGAGTCTGCCAGCGATGGTGATCCCAGGCATGAAAGCCAATCTCGTGGCCGTCGCGGGCAGCGGCAATAATTGCCGAGCCGGCCTTGTCGGCGATATTGGGGCCCGGCCAGAAGGTACCGCGCAACAGAATATCCAGCCCGTAAAGGCTGGCGGCATTGGAGCGAAGCATTTTCCAGAGAAAGGTCGGTTTGAGCAAACGCCACAAATGTCGCCCCATATTGTCCGGCCCCACCGAAAAATAAAACGTCCCTACGATGCCGTGGCGCTGGAGTATTTTTAACAGGCCAGGCACACCGTCACGGGTACCTCGCAGGGTATCGACGTCTATCCGCAGCCCCACCTTTATGTGCGGTACAGTTGCGGTCATCGGGGTAATGATTCCAGGGCCGACTCAAGAAAAAAGTCCAGCGTCTCGGCCACGCTCTGCTCAATCGAAATCACCGGTCGCCAATCGATATAGCGGCTGGCGTTGCGTATGCTGGGGCGTCGGTGCTGCACGTCCTGATAGCCTTCGCCGTAGTAGGCCGAACTCTCAATTTTGCTAAAGCCGGCGAACGGCGGAAATTCATTGCGCCGGGGATGTGCTTCAAATTTTTCCAGCAGGATATTCGCCAATTCCGCGATACTGGCTTCGTTGTCGGGATTACCGATGTTAATGATTTTGCCATCACAGCGTTCGCCCTGATTGTCGATAATCCGGTATAGCGCCTCGATACCTTCCGAGATATCGGTAAAGCAGCGTTTTTGCTGACCACCGTCAATCAGTTTTATCGGCGTGCCTTCCACCAGGTTGAGGATCAATTGTGTGATGGCCCGGGAACTGCCGACACGCGCTGAGTCAAGACTGTCGAGGCGGGGCCCAATCCAGTTAAACGGACGAAAAAGGGTGAATTTGAGTCCATGTTTATCACCATAGGCCCAGATAACGCGATCCAGTAATTGCTTGCTGGCGGAGTAGATCCAGCGCTGCTTATTGATCGGCCCAAGCACCAGCTTGGAATGGTCCTCATCAAAATACGGCTCGTCACACATACCGTAAACTTCTGACGTCGAGGGAAATATCACCCGCTTATCATACTTTACACAGAGCTTGATGATATTGAGGTTTTCTTCAAAATCCAGCTCAAACACACGCAACGGATTGCGGGTATATTCTATTGGCGTAGCAATAGCCACCAGGGGCAAAATCACGTCACACTTCTTGATATGGTATTCCAGCCACTCGCCATGAATGCTGATGTCACCTTCGACAAAATGAAAATCGTTGCGGTGCAGCAGACGGTCAATGGCGCTGGAAGAGATGTCCATGCCATACACTTCAAACTTGCCGCTCGCCAACAGGCGCTCGGTCAGGTGGTTGCCGATAAAACCATTGACCCCCAGAATCAGCACCTTGCGGCGCCTTTGGGCATTGATGCGCGCTGACGCCCGGGGTCCCAGTCGCGTTCCCTCCACCAGGGCTGATTCCTCAGCCAACTGGGCTCCATTGAGGTAAAGCCCGGCGTCGCCCTGGCCGAACAACACCTCCAGCGCTCCCTCTGCACAGGCAATACGCAGCGGCCGGCTCGACAATACGGTGCCGGGGGGCACGCGATGGTCGCTAGGCTGCACACGCGTCTGCCATAAAACAAGCTTACGTTCGCCGGCGAAGCTGAAGGCGCCGGGAAAGGGCTGGGTAACGGCGCGCACCAGGTTATGGCACTGGGTCGCAGAACTATGCCAGTTCAGTTCGCCATCTGCTGCGCTACGGCCACCGAAATAGCTAGCCTGGGCTTCGTCCTGCGGCACCCGCATCGCTCTTCCGCCAGCGATCTGGGGCAGCGCCTCATCAAGCATTTCACTGGCCTGCAAAACCAACTTGTCACCCAGGCTTGCAGCGGTATCGTCGGGGTCGATGCTGACCCCACGCTGCGCCACGATATCGCCGGCATCGGGCGCCACAAGCATCCAATGCAGGGTCACGCCGGTTTCGGTTTCACCATTGACCAGCGCCCAATTGATCGGCGCTCGCCCACGGTAACGCGGTAGCAGCGACCCATGCAGATTGAATGCACCAAGGGGCGCTAGCGCCAGTATTTCGGCTCCCAACAGTTTGCGGTAATAGAAAGAAAAAATCACATCCGGCCGCATACCCGCGATTTTTTCCTGCCACAGGGGATGATTGACATTCTGCGGCGCGTATACCGGGATATCGTGCTGAGCCGCGAGCCTTGCGCAGGATTTAAAATAGATGTTCTCCTGCGGGTCATCGGCATGGGTGAAGACCGCAAGGATATCGAAGCCATGATGCAATAGCGCTTCGATACCACAGTAACCCATATTGTTGTAGGCAAAAACGACAGCTTTCATTTTCCACTCTTGCCGAGCCGGAAGGCCCTATGGAGGTGAGGCACTGCACACCCGCTCATCCAGCGCTTATTCAATCCGGCCGCCCCATCTGCCGGCGAGTCGATTCGTTATCATCAGCGCTGAACTGTGGCGGATACCGTTAAAAGGCCCTAGCCCTAAAATTCAGGCTGCCATCATAGTCACCGCGTCGGTAAGGTAACATTGGACGTAGTGCCTATGGCCACCCTATCTAACCGTCAAGTAACATTCCCGTCCAGAGGTTTCTCGACTGAAGCGCTGACAATTGACTGAATCGGATGGGCCGCGATAGTGAAGGCACACACGGCACTCGGATTTTTTCTGCAAGGAGATTAAGAAAATCGACAGTACGACACTGTTAAAAAAACCAAGGAATTGTTGCAAACTAGCGCTTTTTCAGTTGCTTTTCGTAGCTGCCTGAAAAATGCTTTTAGATCGGCCACCTGCCCAAAGAGCTGTAACGATGGATTTTTTACCGTTTTCCCGGCCTGATATATCCGACGATGATATCGCTGCGGTTACCGCTGTACTCCGCTCGGGCTGGATCACCACCGGACCGGTCACGGCTGAACTCGAAACCACTTTCGGCCAGTACTGCGGTAGCGCCCACAACATTGCGGTAGCGTCAGCTACCGGTGGCATGCAGGTGGTATTGCGGGCGCTGGATATCGGCCCCGGCGACGAGGTGATCACCCCGTCACTCACCTGGGTGTCAACGGTTAACATGATTGTGCTCTGTGGCGCGAGGCCGGTGTTCGTCGATGTCGATCGGGACACCCTGATGATCTCCCCCGCCGCCGCAGAAGCCGCGATAACGCCAAAAACCCGGGCGATCATACCGGTCCACTACGCCGGCGCCACAGCCGACCTCGACGGCTTCCGGGCACTGGCCTCCCGCTACTCGGTTGCACTGATTGAAGATGCGGCTCACGCCGCTGGCAGCGCCTACAAAGGCCGCCCTATCGGCGACAGCGGAACCGCAATCTTTTCGTTTCACCCGATCAAGAATATCACCAGCGGCGAAGGGGGGATGATCGTCACTGATGATGAACGTCTGGCGGAGCGCATTCGGCGCCTGAAGTTCCATGGCCTTGGAGCCGATGCCTTCGAACGCAAGACCCAGGGCCGCGCACCACAGGCAGAAGTGTTAGAACCTGGCTACAAATACAATCTACCCGATATGGCGGCGGCGCTTGGGCTTGGCCAGTTGCGGCGCCTGGATACCTTCAATCGGCGGCGAGCCGCACTGGCCGCGCGATACAGGGAGGCACTGGCGGTAATTGACGGGATAACACCACTCGCAGCCCCCCCATGGCCGATCACCCATAGCTGGCACCTGTTTATTGTCCGCGTCGAGGCCGAGACTTTCGGTGTCAGCCGCGACGCGTTTATGGCGGCACTGAAGCAGAGGGGAATTGGCAGTGGCCTGCATTTTCGCGCCATTCACCAGCAAAGGTACTATCGCGAGCAAAAACTGCGGCACGCAGACCTCACTAACACCGAATGGAATTCCGATCGCATCTGCTCGCTACCCCTGTTCCCGGCCATGCTGGACAGTGATATCGAGCGGGTCATCGATGCAATCGCGGATATCCGCAAATGAACGAAATCATCTTGCAAAACAACAGCCAGCACACCCGGTTTATATCGATCCTGATCCCGGTCTACAACGAGCAGGACAACCTGCCGCAACTGATTGAGCGGCTGGTAAAGGTCGCCGGTGACGTCGATAAACGGGTAGAAATACTATTGGTCGACGACGGCAGTCGCGATCGCTCGGCAGAGCTGATTACTGCTGCCGCCGAGCAACACCCGCAGCTGATTATCGGAATATTGCTGAACCGCAACTATGGCCAGCACGCGGCAATTATGGCCGGCTTCGAGTACGCAAGGGGTGAAGCGGTTATCACCCTCGACGCCGACCTGCAAAATCCGCCAGAGGAAATTCCCAAGCTGCTGGTTGAGATAGACCAGGGCTGCGATGTCGTTGGCACGATTAGAGTCAATCGCCAGGACAACTATTTTCGACGCCAGTCATCCCGCCTGGTCAACTATGTGGTGAGGCGGGTAACCGGGGTAGAAATGAGCGATTATGGCTGCATGCTCAGAGCCTACCGGCGCTCTGTTGTCGACGCCATGCTCAGTTGTCACGAGCGCAGCACCTTTATCCCCATCCTCGCCAACAGCTTTGGCCGCAACACAGCCGAAGTACCGGTGGTGCACGCTGAACGCCAATTCGGCGAGTCCAAATACCGGCTCATGGACCTGGTCAACCTGCAATTCGATTTGCTGACATCGATTACCACTGCCCCGTTGCGCCTGCTAAGCATGGTGGGCTTTGCCATTGCCATTGTGGGTTTTCTTTTTGGCGTGATACTGATCCTGCTGCGCCTGATCAATGGGCCGGGATGGGGCATCGAGGGGATTTTCCCGATGTTCGCAATCCTGTTTATTTTTATCGGGGCGCAGTTTGTGGGCATGGGATTGCTCGGTGAATACATTGGCCGGGTATCCATCGACGTGCGCGCACGCCCGCGCTATTTCGTGCAAAAAATTGTCGACAATACCAAGGGGACGTAACCGGCTGTCTGCCGCGGCCACCACTATCGATTCTTGCGAGACGCTTTTTTTCTGCTGCCGGGTTTGGCTGCGCTTGAGGCAACAGGCGCGACGGGCTCAGGTCGCCGGTAAGCAGCGATGAACAACAGCATGCAGCCTGCCACAATCATTGGCAGCGACAGCAGTTGGCCACGGCTCATCCAACCAAACAGGTCGAAACCGAGGTGAGCGTCGGGCTCACGGAAAAATTCCACGCCGAAGCGGAAGATTCCATAGAACAACAAAAACAAGCCCGACACGGCATAGCGGGGGCGTGGTTTCATGGAGAAAAGGTACAGAATCAGAAACAGCACCAGGCCCTCGAAAAAGGCCTGGTAGAGCTGGGAGGGATGGCGTGCAAGGCCACTGGGGTCCTTGGGGAAGACCATCGCCCAGGGCACATCGCTGGCACGACCCCATAATTCCTGGCCGATAAAATTGCCCAGTCGCCCCATACCCAGACCAATGGGAACCACGGGAGCGATAAAATCCAGCAGGTCCATGGGGTGGCGGCCAACCTTGCGGCCGTACAACCACATCGCCACCATGACGCCCAGGAAGCCACCGTGGAAGGACATGCCGCCTTCCCAGACATAGAACAACCACAGAGGATTGGCCAGCAGTTGATCCATGCCGTAGAAAAGGGCATAGCCTACCCGCCCACCAATGATGACGCCACAGGCGACGTAAAAGATCAGGTCATCCACTTGCTTTCGATCAACCGGTGCGTCGGCGCGGGACGAGCGCCGGGCAAGCAAAAACCATCCCCCGAGGATTCCCACCAGGTACATCAAACCGTACCAATGCACCTGTAATGGCCCTGCGGAAAATGCAACGGGATCTATTTCTGGGTACTGAATCATGACTTTACTTGACCTTACCTGAAATCTTGTAAGATTTGCCTCCGACCTGCATTCTGCCGCAGGCGCGGGAGCTAGAACAGCAGACCGCTGCCGCTGATCAACTGGCTGCCTACCAGCACCAGAAACAGGGCAAAACTGCGGCGCAGCAGCAGTGCCGGCAGGCGGTGAGCGAGACTGGCCCCCAGCCTGGCGAACACGGTACTGGTGAGCACGATCCCGAGGAATGCCGGCCAGTAAACATAGCCAGAGCTACCCGCGGGCAGTGCATCGTTGCTCCACCCTTGCCAGATATACGACAAGGACCCGAACAGCGCGATAGGCAGCCCGCAGGCAGCCGAGCAGGCCACCGCACGCTGCATGACCACATTACACCACGAGAGGAAGGGTACCGTCAGCGAACCGCCACCAATTCCGAACAGTGAAGATATCCAGCCAATGACTCCACCCGCCGCCAGCAGGCCCGGCGCACCCGGCAACTCGCGATGCGGTGCGGTGGACAGGCCCAGCCCCAATTGGGCCGCGATGAGCAGTACGAATATCCCAAACGCCAGCTGTAGCTGGGGCCCTGTCAAATAGCTCGCGGTCACCGCACCCAGCACCGCACCCAGGGCAATGCCGGGCGTCAGCGCCCCGACGATCGACCAGTCCACCGCGCCCCGCTTGTGATGTGCGCGCACCGAACTCATGGATGTGACCACGATGGTCGCCAGCGATGTGCCTACCGCCAGGTGGGTGACAACCCCTGTATCCACCCCTTGCCAATTGAGGGTGTAAATCAGGGTGGGCACAATAATAAGGCCGCCACCGACGCCAAACAGCCCCGCGACCGTGCCAGCAAGCGCCCCGAGTACCAGGTAGATCAGAAGTAACATCAAGCCGCCGGTGTTTGCCCGTTCGCGAAAGCCCGCTATTATGGTCAAGCCGTGCCCCGCTGCCAATGGCGCGGGGGAAAATAACTGATGCGCCGCTGCCATGTGCCTGATCCTGTTTGCCTACCGAGTCGATACCCATCACCCCCTGCTGATAGCGGCGAATCGCGATGAGTACCATCAGCGCCCCGCCGAGGCAGCGCGGTTTTGGCCCCAGGCACCCCGGCTGCTCGCGGGACGGGACTTACGCGGCGGCGGTACCTGGCTGGGAGTCACCCGCAGTGGGCGCTTCGCAGCGGTGACCAATTTCAGGGAACCGGGCGCTACCAGCGGGGAGCGCTCCCGGGGTGAACTGTGCACGAAATTCCTGCTTGGCAGCAGGCGCGCCGGACACTTCGCCAGCGAGCTGGCTGCCGCAGCAAGCCGTTACGGGGGTTATAACCTTTTGCTATGGGACGGTGAACAACTCTGCTACGCCTCCCACCAAAACCGCCACTACCGGGTGCTGGAGCCGGGCTTCTACGGCGTCAGCAATGGTACCCTGGACGAGACCTGGCCCAAGGTCGTCAGTGGCAAGGAGGCGCTGAAGCAAGCCCTGGGCAGCGAGAATGTTCTGGCCAAATGTCTCGCGGTACTCGATAGCCGCGATCTACCGAAGGATCGACATTTGCCCGATACCGGGGTGGGCCTGGAGTTTGAGCGCCTGCTGGCTCCGCGCTTCATCCTGTCGCCAGATTACGGCACAAGGGTAAGCACGGTGTTGAGTGTGCCCACAGCAGGCGAGCTGCGTTTTATCGAGCGCTCGTTTGACCCCAGTGGCCAGTGCCGCGGGCAGGTGCGCTACGATATACCCCTGCGCCGGGAGCAGCCGGACCCTTAACCGCCATATCTCACCGATATTTGGAATTCTCGGCGAGAGATTGTGCGCGGTGCGGGATTTTCCGACTAAGGGCATAGCCGTAGCTATGTCCGCAGGAGGAAGATTTCGTACAGCGTGCAAGATCCGGCGAGAAACCCAATAGGCGCCTTACGCTACAATAGCAGCGCGCCGAAAAAGCGATTGCCGAATCGGTGAGATATGGCGGTTAAGCCCGGGCTTATAACACGATTGCCGGGCGCAGCAGTGGCGATACGCCGAAATCCCGCAGCGCTTCATCAACCACCTGCTGAATATGGCGCGCGCTGTGCAATTCCAGAACCCGATCGAGGAGCTGGCGGGCCTGCGCTGTGGAAACCTGCCGAATCACGTACTTGCTGCGAGCCAGACTGTTCACGCCCATCGACAATACGTCATAGCCCATGGCCATGAGCATCAGCGCCGCGCCGGGATCACTGGCCAGTTCACCGCAGATAGACACCGGCTTGCCCTCGGCATGGGCCGCATCAGCCACCTGCTTGAGCGCATGCAGAATGGCCGGATGGTAGGAATGGTACAAATCAGCAACCCGGGGGTTGTTGCGGTCCACCGCCAACAGGTATTGCGTCAGGTCGTTACTGCCAACCGACAGAAAGTCGACATGGCGCGCCAGTTCACGCGCCTGGTAGACCGCCGAGGGCACCTCGACCATGACCCCAACCAGGGGCACCGCCGGTTTGAAACCCTCGTCGAGCAACTCATCGTGGGCGCGATAGAGTAGCTGCAGCGCCTCGTCGAGCTCCGCCGTGTTGCTGATCATTGGCAGCATGATCCGCAGATTGTCCAGACCCTCCGAGGCTTTCATCATCGCCCTGACCTGGGCCAAATAGATTTCGGGGTGGTCAAGGGTTACGCGAATTCCGCGCCAACCGAGGAAGGGATTATCCTCGGCGATGGGGAAGTAAGGTAGCGCCTTGTCGCCACCGATATCCAGCGTGCGCATGGTGACCGGCAGGGGATGAAAGGCCTCGAGCTGCTCCCGGTAGATCCGGCGCTGCTCTTCCTCCGAGGGGAAACGATCGCGCATCAGAAAGGGGATCTCAGTGCGGTACAGCCCCACACCCTCGGCGCCCTGCTTGAGCGAATGACCCACATCGCTGATCAACCCGGTGTTGACCATGAGGGATACGCGATGGCCATCGGTGGTTTCGCAGGGATCGTCTCCCAGCGCCTCGAGGTCGGCGCTAAACTGACGCTCCTGGTCGCGCAGCGCTACGTACTGCTCGTGCAATTCTGCCGACGGGTTACAAATCACGTCACCGGAAAAACCGTCGACGATCACTTTTTCGTGATCCAGCCGGGTAAAGGGTATATCCACCGCGCCGACCACGGTGGGAATCCCCAGTGCCCGCGCCATGATAGACAGGTGGCTGTTGACCGAGCCACGCACCGACACCAGCCCGACCAGGCGGCCTTCAGGAACCTCAGCCAGCATCGAGGCGGTGAGTTCCTCCCCCACCAGCACCGTTTGCTGCGGAAATTCACGGTCGTCGATAGCGGCTTCCTGCAGGTAGGTCAGCAGCCGCCTGCCGAGATCCTTGACATCGACGGCTCGCTCCCGCAGGTAGGAATCCTCGAACCGCTCAAAGCTACGCACATGCTCCAGCATCACCTGGCTCAAGGCGCCCTGAGCCCATTCGCCATCACGAATCCGGACAATGACCTCCTGCCCAAGTGCGTTATCGTCAAGCATGCTCAGGTAGACATCGAAGAGGGCGTTTTCTTCCGGCCGCAATTGCGGCGCCATCACCTTGGCCAGACCGCGTATGTCGTCCCGAACATGAGTCAGGCACTGCTGGAAGAATCGAACCTCAGCCTCGGGATCGGCACAACTGCGACTGGGCACCGTGCTGAGATCGGCGCTTTGGCTGACCACCAGGCATTCCCCAACGGCGATACCCGGCGCCCCGGCAATCCCGTGGAAAGTGGCTGTACCACGGACCCCACCAACGCCAACCTGAAACATCACGCCGGTAACTTCCGCATGGGCAATCACTGCAGCCAACTGGGCAGACAGCGTGACCATGAAGGCTTCTTCGCTTTCGTCGAAACGGCGCCGCTGCTGTTGCTGCACAACCAGCACGCCCAGCACCCGCCGGCGATGGATAATAGGGACGCCAAGGAAAGAGCTAAAGGCTTCTTCGCCGATGCCGGGAACCAGATGGAAGCTGGGATGTTGCTCCGCCGCCTCCAGGTTGAGGGGTTCCTCGCGCTTGGCGACCTGGGCAACCAGACCCTGGTCACGGGAAAGACTCACCTTGCCGGCCTGATCCTTATTGAGCCCCTCCGTCGCCATAAACACATAGCGATCCGTGACCGGATCGTGGAGATACACAGTACAGACTTCCGTGCCCATGACTTCGCAGACACGGACGACAATCACGTCCAGCGCGGCGTTCAGGTCAGGCGCTGAATTGACTTCCTGTACAATCCGCCGAAGGGAGTCGAGCATGGTTGTCCTTAAGGCATCTCTGAAAAATTCGAGGTCACCAACGGCTTGACGCCCCGGTGGACTGCAGGACATGGCCCCTCAGCGAGGCTCGGTGCCCTGATCAAGAGCGATGTCGCCGGCCATGCAGACGAGGCGCCAACTCCAGCAATGCCCGCCGGTACACCTCTCGCTTGAAGGCGACGACCTGACCCAGCGGATACCAGTAACTGACCCAGCGCCAGTGATCGAACTCGGGTTTGTCATTGCGATGAAAGCACACGTCGCTGTCTGTGGCCAGCATGCGTAGCAGAAACCATTTTTGCTTCTGGCCAATGCAGATCGGTTCGCGATGACGGCGCACCAACCTTTCGGGCAGACGATAGTGAAGCCAACCCTGGGTACAGGTCATTACCTCGACCTGGTGGGCATGCAGGCCAATCTCCTCGTGCAACTCGCGCAGCATCGCTTCCTCGGGGGTTTCATCCGCACCTATGCCCCCCTGGGGGAACTGCCAGGCATCCTGTCCAACGCGGCGCGCCCACAGCAATTGCCCTTTTTTATTGGCCAGCACAATGCCAACATTCGGCCTGTACCCATCGCTATCGACCATAGTCGCCGTTGTTCCCCGTGGTTTGCTTAACCGCTCTATTGTTCCACAAACTGCCACCGACGCCAAACGCAGGCGGACCAATAATTGTCGATGCCGCGGCCCGGGTTTATGCTACGGTACACCCCTGAATACGCACTGCGGGAAACCGGACTATGGCGTTGGCAATCTTCGACCTCGACCACACCCTGATCAACGGTGACAGTGACCACGCGTGGGGAGAGTTCATCGCAGACAAGGGCCTGGTCGATGGCGATAGCTATCGCCGACGCAACGACGCCTTTTTCAGTGACTACCAGGCCGGCGCGCTGGACATCATCGCCTACCAGGAATTTGTGCTGCAACCCATGCGCCACCTCGACATGGAGGAAATCGCGGCGCTGCACCGGGAGTTCATGGCCACCAAAATCAACCCGATGCGTTTGCCCAAAGCCGACAAGCTGATTGCCCGCCACCGCAGGGCCGGCGATACCCTGCTAATCATCACCGCCACCAACCACTTCATCACCGGACCCATCGGCACAGCACTGGGCATCGATACCGTAATCGCCACACAGGGTGAGATCCGGGGCAAGCGCTTCACCGGCAAGGTCAAGGGAACGCCATGCTACCAGGAAGGCAAGGTAAAACGCCTGGAAAGCTGGCTGCGGGAGCAGAACCTTTCGCTGGAGGGCGACAGCTACTTCTACAGCGA
Source organism: uncultured Gammaproteobacteria bacterium (assembly GCA_963751595.1). Lineage (GTDB taxonomy): Bacteria > Pseudomonadota > Gammaproteobacteria > Pseudomonadales > JAHEGP01 > JAHEGP01. Next base: position 133,133 of record CAVVVC010000008.1, on the reverse strand, counting down.
TTCACACAATGACCTGCCGCTGCTCAAGCTGGTTAAGCATCCCGTCGCGGTGGATCCCGACAGCACTTTGCGCAGCTATGCCGAGCGGATGAATTGGCCCATCATCAGCCTGCTGGAAAGCCCCGGCCATTAACCCCGACGGGCTCGGATGCCACGCCGCCAGATCGGTAAGCCGTTAACCCGCGCTCACCTGGCAAAACAGGGTTTTCAGGTAGGCGGTCTCGGCAATAGCAGGATGTACCGGGTGGTCCGGGCCCTGATAGCCACGGCCGATAACCCGAACCTCCCGCTGCAACTGGCGACTACTTGCGCGCACGACATCAAGCAATGACTCTGCGCTCAGGTGCATCGAACACGAGGCCGAAATCAGGAAGCCGCCGGGCTCCACCAGGCGCATGGCCAGTTCGTTGAGGCGGTGGTAGCCCTGCAGCCCCTGGCGGGCGTCCTTACGGCGCTTGATAAAAGCAGGCGGATCCAGCACCACCAGATCGAAACGCCGACCCTGTTGGTACAGCTCCCGCATCGACTGCTGGGCCTTACCCTCGAGTATCGCGCAGCGCCCGCCAACCCCGTTGCGTTCGGCATTTTCGCGGGCATGCTCCAGGGCGCGCGCAGAGGAATCCAGCATCAGCACCTCACTGGCCCCGGCGGTTGCCGCCTGAATACCCCAACCACCGATATAACTGCAAACATCGAGAACACGGGCATCTTTCACCAAACGCCGCATCGCCAGACGATTGAGACGATGATCGTAAAACCAGCCCGTTTTCTGCCCCTGGAGCACCGGGATCGAAAACTCGGTTTCGTTCTCGGTGATCAGCACCGGCTCATTGAGCTCGCCGACCGCCACTCGAACATAGCTCTCCAGGCCCTCCAGCGCGCGACTGGGAGAGTCGTTGCGCAGCACGATAGCCCTTGGCGCGATCGCTGTTTCGAGCGCTGCAATCACATCGTCGAGCATGCGTTCCATGCCAGCCGTGTTGACCTGCAATACCAGCACGTCGTCGTAGCGGTCGACAATCAGGCCGGGCAAACCATCGCTCTCTGAGTAGATCAGCCGGTAGCAGGGGTGCTGGAACAGATTCTGCCGCAACTGAAGGGCCGACTCGACACGCCGCTGAATCAGTTCCCGATCCACAACCTGCCGGTAGTCGCGGGAGATAATGCGGGCGCAGATTAAAGTGTTGGGGTTGACGTAGGCCAAAGCCAGCGGTTTGCCGCGGCTGTCTTCCAACAGGACCTGATCTCCCACGGTTAAACCCTTGAGCGGCCAATGGGCGTTATCAACTTCGTTGCTGTAGACCCAGCTATGGCCGCCACGCAAACGCCGATCGCAACCGGGCTTGAGGCGAACAGTGGCTAACTCCAAGGAGCGCTCACTCGTCTTCGATCAGCTGCTGATAGGCAGCAGCATCGAGCAGACTCTCCAGTTCGGTAATATCCGCGGGTTTGAGGCGAAAGAACCAGCCCTCCCCATAGGCATCGGCATTGATCGTCTCCGGCGCATCCTCCAGGGCCGGATTGACCTCGATTACCTCGCCACCCACGGGGGCATAGACATCGGACGCCGCCTTCACCGACTCCACTACCGCGGCCTCTGCACCAGCCGCCAGTACCGCACCCGGCTCCGGTAACTCGACAAACACAACGTCACCGAGAGCATCCTGGGCGTGATCGGAAATACCGACGGTCACGCTGCCATCAGTTTCAAGTCGCACCCACTCATGGGAAGTGGCGTATTTCAAATTTTGTGGCGTTTCGCTCATAGATGCCCCTGTGTCTGCAATGGTTTCCGGCGTACCGGTGGCTGTTTATCGACAATGTCCCCGGCCCCCTGTTGCATTCAGGCCGACTGGGGAGAGTGAATTAGAACAATGCGCTAATGTAGTGGGTCCGTGCCGCAATCCGCTACCAGCACACCTGCTAACGCCCATGGCATCCGGCCAAAGAAGCCGACTCCCGTCCCGGCCCCAAAAGTTTCGCATCAGGTTTGCCTGGATACTGGCCGGAATTCTACTCTGGACACGCGGGAATAAACAGTCGGTAGGACCAGCAATTGCCCAGTATCCTCAGCCTGCCGTCATCGGCTGTGGCGCGCTCCAGGGCATCTCGATGGACTACAGGCCCATGGCCTGGCGCATGATGCGGCGCTTGATCCCGGGGCTTTGATTGAGCCGACTCATTCCGGCATTTCGCAGCCAGCGGACACTCAGGGCCTGCTGACTGAACAGGCGCTTGAACCCATCCATTGCCAGCATCATGGTGAGATTGTCGGCCATACGGCGCCGCTGAAACCTGCTCAATACCGCCGGCAAGCCGGGCTCGAGGCCCTGGGCCTGGGCACGCAGCAACTCCTGGGACAATACCTCGACATCCTTCAAGCCAAGATTAATGCCCTGGCCCGCGAGGGGGTGGATGGTGTGGGCCGCGTCGCCAACCAGGGCCAGGCCCGGCTTGAAGTAACGGGTAGCATGCCGCTGGCGCAGGGGGTAGCTGGTGCGTGGCGCCGCATCCAGAATACGGCCAAGGCGATGTTCGAAAGCCCTGCCCAGGGCGTCACAAAAATCAGTGTCATCCAGCGCCGCAATGCGCCCGGCGAGGCCAGGCTCGGCGGACCAGACGATGGAACAGTGATTCTGGGTTGCACCCGCCAGGGGCAGAAAGGCCAGCGGACCCTCGGGTAGAAAACGCTGCCAGGCGGTTTGCTGATGCGGATGCTGGGTAGCAACCGTGGTGACCGTGGCAAAATGCTCATAGTCCCATTCCCGGGTCTTGAACCCCGCTAACTGCCGGATCGACGAGAGAGCACCATCGGCGGCAACGACCAGGCCCGCATCCAATTGCTGCTGATCATCCAGCAGCAGTGAGTAAGCCAGGGCTTCGCCCGCTTCATCCACCGGGCCCCTGGGCTGGATTTCGGCAACCCTGGATCTATCCAGCAACACAACGTTCGGAGCACTCCTCAGCACCTGGTGCAGCGCCCAAACCGTGACCCTGTTTTCGACAATATGCCCCAAACACGGCTGCTGTAGTTCGCTCGCCGCAAAATCGATGGCGCCCGTGCCGTCGGCGTCCCAAACGTGCATGTGCCGGTAGGGGCTTACCCGCACTTTAGCGATCAGCGGCCATGCCCCAAGTTGGTCCAGAAAGCGTTGGGACGCAGGGGTGAGGGCGCTGACCCGGGGATCATAATCAGCGAGCTCGACGCTGCCCATCGGAGCATTGTCCGTCGCGCTCGAGGCTTCGATCACCGCCAGTTGCAGCGAGCTTCCCGCCAATGCCGCCGCCAGCGCCGAGCCGGCGATACCGCCGCCCACGATGACCACATCGAACCGGCGCACCTCAGGCACCGCGGCGCGACCAGCCAGTGCCGCGCCCGCCGAGACCGGCAGCCTGGCGCAAAAACCAGGATTTCGCCGGCGTTACCACATCTAGAGCGGACAATCCGATATCTCGCGCTACCGCAACCAACGGTTGGGACCAGGTAAAGACCTCAGAAACCCGATCACTGAACAGGGTCGTCGCGCGCTGGTCCCAGGCCTGGGCCTGTTGGTAGGACTGCAAAACCGATAGCTCCCCCAGCTGTTTCCCCTCAGCACGCGCAGCCCGCAACACTTCGACCAGATGAGCCACATCGCGCAGCGCGAGATTGAAACCCTGGCCTGCAACCGGGTGCAGAAAGTGGGCGGCATTGCCCATCACCACAACGCCCCTGCGCACCTGCTCGACGGCCTCGACCAGTTGCAGGGGATAACTGTGACGCTCCCCCAGCCGGGTGAACGCGCCCAGCCGATAGCCGAAGCGCTGCTGTAACTGTGCCAGAAATCCCCTTTCATCCAGGGCCGCGGTTGTCGCCGCGAGGCTGTCAGGCATGGTCCACACCAGGGCGCTGCGCGAGGTCGCACCATTGGCCTGCAAGGGCAGGAGTGCCATCGGCCCCTGGTCGGTAAAACGCTCGAAGGCCCTGCCACGATGTGGCTTTGCGGTAGCGATATTTGCAATGATCGCCTGGTGACCGTAGTCGTTGCGGCGGTAGGCAATTCCCAGGGATGCCGCTAGCGCCGAGCAGGCGCCGTCTGCAATCACCAGCAGCTCACCGTCGACTTCAAACTTGTCGCCATTTTTTTCCAGCGTCACCCGGCAGCGGGCGTCAGCGAGCATGCTCACCGTCCGCACCGTGGCCGGCGCGCACCAGTGCAAGCTTGAGAACCGCTGCAGGTGATCCAGCAAAACCCGGCCGAGCCACTGGTTTTCGACCACGTAACCCAGCGCCGGCAGCGACTCGTCCTGCGCCTGCATCACGGTTGAACCGGGGCGCCCCCGCGTCGACACATGGATGCTGTCGATAGGGCAGGCCTGAGGTGCCAGGGTATCCCAGACCCCGAGCCCGGCATAGATTTCCTGGCTGCCAGCCGCCAGGGCCGTTGACCGGGCATCGAAACTGGGCTGATAGGAAAGCTCCCCCGTCGGCGGCAGCGGGAAACTCTCAACCACCAGGATATCGAGGGTGTCGTTGAATGCCCTGGCCAGTGCCAGCGCAAGACTGGCACCCACCATGCCGCCCCCGGCGATAACGACATCGTAGCGCGATTTCATCCCGGCTCGCCTCCAGCCATCAGCGCCTCGATCTCGTCCAACACCTTGGGCACCCCGTGGCTGAGAATTTCGCAACCGGATTGGGTCACCACCACATCGTCCTCGATGCGTATACCGATGCCCCGCCATTTTTTTGCCACTTTGGTGTTATCCGGCGCGATATACAGGCCCGGCTCCACTGTCAGTACCATGCCGGGCTCGAGCTCCCGCCACTGATCTCCGATCTTGTAATCACCCACATCGTGCACGTCCATGCCAAGCCAGTGCCCGGTGCGATGCATATAAAATGGCTGGTAGGCCTGCTTGTCGATAAGCCGCTTTAGCTGACCCTTTAGCAAGCCGAGTTTGCGCAGTCCCTCGGTCAACACCCGGACCGCCACCTCGTGGGGAGCATTCCAGGGCACACCGGGCGCTATACTGTCGATCGCCGCCAGTTGGGCATCGAGGCAGAGTTGGTACAACTGGGCCTGGGGAACGCTGAAAGTGCCACTAACCGGAAAGGTTCGAGTAATATCAGAAGCGTATCCCTCAAGCTCACAACCCGCATCGATCAGCACCAGGTCACCCTCTTTCAGGGGACAGTTGTTGGCGGTGTAATGCAGAATGCAAGCGTTAACCCCGGCGCCAACAATCGGGGGATACGCCCAGTTGCGACAGCCGTTACTCATGAACTCGTGCTGTAGTTCAGCTTCGAGGTGATACTCGTTGAGCCCGGGGCGGCAGGTCTGCATCGCCCGCACGTGGGCAGCCGCAGAAATCGCGGCAGCGCGACGCATCAGCTTCAGTTCGGCGGGGCTTTTCAGCAAGCGCATCTCGTGCAGCAGGTGATCGAGGTCGACAAACTCGCCCGGGGGATGCGCCCCACTGCGGACTTTTGCGCGGATACTATTCAGCCATTCCATGATGCGCCGATCGAATTCCGGCGTGCGGCCCATCGCATAGTAGATGCGCTCACGCCCCTCCATCAGGCCGGGGAGAATGTCGTCGATATCGGTGATCGGAAACGCATCGTCCGCACCAAAGTCAGCACACGCACCCTCGGGGCCCGCGCGATAACCATCCCACAACTCCCTCGAGGGGTCGCGCTCCCGGCAGAACATGACGTACTGGCCCTGGGCTCGCCCGGGAAGCAAAACCAGCACCGCATCAGGCTCCTCGAAACCGCTAAGGTAATGAAAATCACTGTCCTGGCGAAAGGGGTATTCAACATCGCGATTGCGCAGCAGCTGCTGGGCCGCCGGCACAACCGCTATGCTGTTAGCCCCCATCGTGGCCATCAGGTCTTTTCGACGCCGCTCGTACTCGCGCTTGGAAATCGTCATGGTCACCTAGCTAGTATCCCATAAGCCCGCCTCCACGACCCGGGGCTGACCCTGTCGGTGGCCCGGGGACGGCTTGCGAGGGTTCAAAATTGTCGCTAATGGATTTTATTGCTGCCCCGGAACAAGGGGGTGGCCGCATGTTCCGGTTTTTCAGTTCGATCTTTCGCAACCAGCTCCGAGTGCGCCGACAGCACCACGAGGCGAACGTATTCAACCAACTCGACCAGATCCCGCTCCGCATCGTCATCCGCCGCCCCAAGCTGGGCGATAGCCACCAGGTCGTCAAAGCCCTCGACCAGTTCGGCGGGCAGATCATCCCAGTGCTGCTGGTCCTGACCGGCTAATGCCAGGCCGGCGAGGAAGCCTTCGCACCATTGTGCCAGCGCAGCCGCCCGCTCTGCCAGAGGCACGCTGTCGGCTGGCAGCATCAACTGAAAACCAAAGTCTTCGCGCTCCAGCGAATCCAAGACTTCCTTGGGCAACTCCAGAACCAGTCCCAGCGCGTTGCTCGCGCCTGTGCCCGGCGCGAGGCCGATAAACTCCATGGCTTGGCTTGACCAGTCTGCCCCCGGACCGCCGTTGTTGCCGATCATCATACCGCACACCATGCCATGGTAGGCCGAGGTCGAAACAACGGCCTCCAGCTCCACCATCGCCTCGTCCAGGCGTTCAAAATCATCCAGCGCAAAGTCGTCCCGGTTGTCCATAGCAGCATCCAACGATTTGCGGCCAATGGTAGCAGTTTTAACTTCGTCGGGCAGTGCTTTGTCAAATTGGCCCGGCAAGCGGCCCTTTAATGCAGAAATTGCTTTAAATACCGTCGCTTGCATTGACCAGAACTGCCTGTCAACTTATATTTACCGAAATTTCCCCGGGGCATCCTTCTGTATGGAATCAACATCACTCGAAGATCTGGAAAAAAAGGTCGAACAATTGATCATCCTGTGCGAAGAACTCTATCGGGAAAACAGCCAGCTCAAGTCGAGTCAGTCGAAGTGGCAGGACGAGCGGGCCAAATTGCGCGAGAAAAACGATCTCGCACGCTCACGGGTCGACAATATGATTTCGCGGCTCAAGTCGCTGGAGCAAGAGTCGTGAGCACTGGAAAAAAGACCGTCAGCGTCAGGATTCTGGACAAGGATTACCAGGTAGCTTGCTCTGCAGAAGAGGAGGCCATGCTGACAATGTCAGCGCGCCACCTCGACAGCACCATGCGCAGCATACGCAGCAGCGGCAAAGTCATCGGCTCCGATCGCATCGCTGTCATGGCCGCCCTCAACGTGACCAATGAGTTGTTGCACGGTGGTGGTGCGGGAGGCGCTACAACCGACCCCGAGCAGCAAGAGCGCATCAACAAGCTGGGCCAGTCGATTGACAGCGTTCTGCATCGCTGTCGCCAATTGGAGCTTTAGCGCTTTCTTTGCTGTCATTGAAAAAGCACTGCGCTATACTATGATCCACACCCTGGGGTTTTCGCCCGTTGGCAAAGTCCTTGAGCCGATAATGTTATGCCTGGGGGTCCTGATGCAGTGCTGGTGAGCATGTCCGCTAGACGGAAAGCCTAAAGGTATAGCCGGGACCACCACCTTGAACCTTGGGTTCAAGGCGACGCCGACAGCGATTCTCCGGGGTCCTTTAATTCCTGCCAATGAACCACCAATCTCCCCCGCGACACCAACTTCGACAGCACTTTCGTGCGCGGCGGCGAGGCCTCGGCGGCTGTCAACAACACCAGGCAGCGGCTGCCCTCGCCCGCCGGGTGGCCAACCAGCCCTTTTATCGACGCGCGATGCACATCGCCGGCTATTTGCCCAATGATGGCGAGATCAGTCCCTTGCCCTTGCTGCATGCCGCCCAACGAAGCGGCAAATGCATCTACCTGCCACTGCTGGCGACGGGGAAAACGCTGCTGTTCATGCGCTACCGGCCGGGACTGACGCCACTGCGACGCAACCGGCTGGGCATCCTCGAACCTTACTTTCGAAGTGAAGACTTGATCCCGCCGGAACGGCTGGACCTTGCTCTGCTACCCCTGGTCGCTTTCGATATCGAGGGCAATCGCCTGGGTATGGGGGGGGGATTTTACGACAGAACCTTTGCTTTCAAGCAGCGCCGCGCGCAGGCCGTGGGACCCGTGCTGGTGGGCACCGCTCATCAGCTACAAAAAACCCGGGACAGCCTGGCGATCAAGCGATGGGACATACCCATGGATTTCATAGCCACTGATCGGGCGCTGTACACGGCGCACAGGTAGTGCGATCAGGCAATCACGGACACCAGCGCGTTGCCGCACCTCGGCCGGCCGCTATACACGGTATCGTCGGCGCGCACCACAGCCCGACAGCGCGGGAGATGTTTCCTGAGCGGAAGATTTTGACGCGCCGCGCCGCGGTCTGTCCACAGACAGATGTGGGGGCACGCAGCAGGGTTCAACTATCGTGGCATTTCGTGCCAGAGCGCGGAGCTTCGATCTGGAACGACTAGATCAGGGCCTGCACTGTAGCCGTGAGCAAGGTCCCGGTAAAAAAAACAACGACGGCCATTACCAAGGCATCAGGCTTTCTCGACATGATTTTTCCCCGTTGGAAACTCTACTTATTTACACTCAGAATGCGACGTAATTACTATTTTTCGCTTAATAAGAGAGAGGTTAGTCAAGCTGGATAGAATATTCCAGCACTTTATGAACCGATTACGGCTTTTTTACGACATCACCCCAGGCCGGACCCGGTAGCTGCCACCAAACCGGTCAATTAGCCGAGAAACTGCTGATAAGCCAGGTTATCGGTCTCGTCGCGGAACGGGTAGTTGAGTTCCTCCAGGAACTTGCGCAATTTGCTCCTGTCGCCGGATGGAACCTGCATGCCCACCAATACCCGACCGTAGGCAGAGCCGTGGTTGCGGTAATGAAACATCGAAATGTTCCAGTTTTGCCCCAGCCGTCCCAAAAATTGCATCAGGGCGCCGGGCCGCTCCGGAAACTCGAACCGATACACGATTTCATCGGCCACCTGGGGCGCATGTCCTCCGACCATATGGCGAATGTGCAGTTTGGCCACTTCGTCGTCAGTCAGGTCGGTAACGGCATAACCTTGCTCACGCAAAAGGCACAGCAACTGTTCGCGGTCATCGCCTTCGGGGGATATCTGCACACCGACATAGATCTGGGCCGCCACCGGATCGGCATAGCGGTAGTTGAATTCGGTGATGCTGCGCTTGCCGAGGACACTGCAGAACTGCTTGAAGCTACCCGGGCGCTCGTCGATGGTTACGCTGAGAACGGCCTCTCGCCCTTCGCCAATTTCCGTGCGCTCGGAGATGTAACGCAGGCGATCAAAGTTGATATTGGCACCACTGTGGATCGCCACCAGGGTTTTGCCCCTGACATTATTCTGCTCGACATACTTCTTCAACCCCGCCAGGGACAATGCCCCGGCGGGCTCGGCAATGGAGCGGGTGTCATCAAAAATATCCTTGATAGCCGCGCACATCTCGTCGGTGGTCGCGGTAATCACGGTATCCACCGTCTTGCGAATCACCCGAAAGGTTTCCTTGCCAATTTGCGCAACAGCCACACCATCGGCAAATATTCCGACCTCGGGCAGGGTCACCCGGCGCTTTTTTTCCAGCGCGGCCGCCAGACAAGCGGCATCTTCGGGCTCCACGCCGATGACCTTGACTCCGGGACGCACGTAACTGATATAAGCGGCGATCCCGGCCAACAGGCCGCCGCCGCCAACCGGGACGAACACGGCGTCTATCGGACCCTTATGCTGATGCAGTATTTCCATGCCGACGGTACCCTGGCCGGCTATCACCTCGGGATCGTCGTAGGGTGGTACGTAGGTCATGCCCTTGTCAGCGACCAACTTCTGCGCGTACCCGGCCGCCTCGTCATAGGTATCGCCATGGAGTATCACCCGGGCTCCCCGGGCGCGCACCGCATTCACTTTGATTGCCGGCGTGGTCAAGGGCATGACGATGGTCGCCCTGGCGCCCAGCTCCTTTGCCGCCAGGGCGACGCCCTGGGCATGGTTGCCCGCCGACGCCGCCACCACGCCCCGAGCCAGTGCCTCCTCTGGCAAGCCCGCCATTTTGTTGTAAGCGCCGCGAATCTTGAAGGAGTAAACCGGCTGCAAATCCTCGCGCTTCAGCAGCACGGTGTTGCCGGCGCGCTGACTCATTTGCAGCATTGGCATTAGCGGCGTTTCCACCGCAACATCGTAAACGCGTGCGTTGAGTATTTTCTTGATGTAGGAGGTTGGCATGGTTGTAGGCGGCACAGCGTGAAAAAGCGCTGCCATGTTAGCCGCTTGTTCTTCGCGGCGCCATAGATCATGTATACTCGGCCTCAAAAATAGGGGGTGCGACAATGAACCAGGATCAACTCAAGCAACAGGTCGCGCAGAGCGCGGTCCAGCTCATCAAGTCGCAGCTCGACGGCGATACCGTGCTCGGAATCGGTACCGGCTCCACCGTCAATTACCTGATCGACCAACTGGGCGAAATCAAGAATCTGTTCGATGGCGCGGTGGCCAGTTCACAGGCCACCGCCAGGCGACTGCAAGAACGGGGTATTCCGGTCTATGACCTGAATGCCGTCAGGCAACTGCCCTTTTATCTAGATGGCGCCGATGAGTGCAACGAGCAGCTGCAGCTGATTAAAGGAGGAGGAGCGGCACTGACCCGGGAAAAAATCGTCGCTGCCGTGGCGGAGCAGTTCATCTGTATCGCCGACGAGTCCAAGTATGTGCACCATCTGGGTGGCTTCCCGCTGCCCATCGAAGTTATCCCCATGGCGCGAAGCCACGTTGCCCGTGAACTGGTGAAACTTGGCGGCAATCCGGTGTACCGCGAGGGTATCGTCACCGATAACGGCAATATTATTCTTGACATCTACGACTTCCCCATTCCCCAACCTGTGAATATCGAACAGCATATCAACAACATCGACGGGGTGGTTTGCAACGGCCTGTTCGCCAAAAGGCCAGCAGACACCTTATTGCTCGGGTGCAGCGATGGCGTGAAACACCTGCGGGCAAAAAATCCCTAGCACCCTGGGACCGCATAACCAGACGAAGCCTGAAAGCATTCCAACACGAGTTTTGGCAAGCTGTTTTTTTGTTACACAATGGAGTAAGCTCCGCTGCGAGGGGCTAATAAATCGGTTCTATAACAGCCCAGCCTGTTAAGGAACCAGCCAGAACGATAACTACTCGCAACAATCCTGAGGAGCGAGCCAACGATGAAAATCCGCAATAAGCCGGTTGTTCCCGTATTTGCACTGTCCAGTATTTCCCTGGCGCTGATGTCGGCACCCGCCCAGGCCATCACCTTCGGCGAGGGTGATTTTCGCGGCGCTTTCAACTCCACCATCAGCCTGGGGGGCAGCTGGCGCATGGAAAGCCGTGATGACCGGTTGCTGGCTCCGGGTAATATTGGCCAGGGGGGCATACAGGCTCCAATCCCGCTGTCTTACCAGGGGGTCGCCTCCGCCAGTGTTGCCGACGACGGCAACCTGAATTACGGCAGCGGCGATATGTTCTCGTTCGTGTTCAAGGGCCTGCACGACCTCGACCTGTCCTACAAGCAGGTGGGCCTGTTTACCCGCTTCAAGTACTGGTACGACTACGCCCTGGAGGAATGGGATGTCGACCACGGCAATTCTCCCAACGGCTACCAGGCCAACTCGCCCCTCAGCGACAGCGGCATGCCCGAACTGAACAAATTCAGCGGCATCGCCCTGCTGGACCTCTACTTCTACACCAGCTTCGATGTCGGCAGTATGCCCATCGACCTGCGTATCGGTCGCCAGGTGGTGAACTGGGGTGAGAGCACCTTTATCCAGAACGGCATCAGCGTGATCAACCCGATCGATATCACCGCCCTGCGCCGGCCCGGCGCCGAATTGAAGGAGGCGCTGTTGCCCGTGGGCATGGCCTTTGCCTCCGTCGGCCTTACCCAGAACCTCACCATGGAGGCCTTCTACCAGTTCGAATGGCAGCGCACGGTAGCTCGACAGTTGCGGCACCCTGTTTTCGACCGCCGATGCCGTTATGGAGGGCTGTGACGCGGTTACTGCCTTCAACAGCATCCCGGACCAGCAAATGCTGGGCCGGGTCGATTTTGGCCCCTTCAATATCCCAGGCTCGAGTTTACCGCAACGCCGGTGGTGACCAGGAGCCCAGCGATACCGGCCAGTACGGCGTTTCGTTCAAGTACTATGCGGAAAACCTCAACTCCACCGAATTCGGCTTCTACTTTATCAACTACCATAGCCGCCTGCCTTACCTTGGTGGCGTTATGGGCAACACCTCGGTTGATGACTCCTTTTTGGGGGCGCCGCAACTTAACCCCAACCCGGCGGGCCAGGCCACCTACGTGCTGCAGTTCCCGGAAGATATCCAGCTCTACGGCCTGAGCATGAATACCAACCTGGGCGGCTGGTCGGTAGGTGCCGAGGTCAGCCACCGCCCCAATATGCCGCTTGATATCAACACCACCGAGACCCTGCAGGCGTTCGCTCTGGGTCTTCAGGCGCCCTGGAGCACCCAGCTCGACCGGGCCAGGGCCGCGGGTGCCCGCGGCACCATTGACGGCTACGATGAGAACGGCTACACCCAGTTGCAGTTCACCCTGATCAAGCAGTTCTTTCAGGTGATGGGCGCGGGCTCCTTCACGGTGGTTGCCGAATTTGGCGGCAACTATATCCATGACCTGGATGACAGCCAGAACTACGGTCGCTCAGCCAACTTTTGGCAAGGGTTCTTTCGAGCCCGTTGGAAAATGGCCAGATCCTGTTCGGAATCCATCGGCTGTGAATCTAAGGCCCAATACCGTGGCAGAAAACTGTACCGGCCGCGGCTATCACACCGATTACGCCTGGGGCTACCGCCTGCGGGGAGTATGGAAGTACAGCAACGTGTTTGCCGGTGTCAACCTGACCCCGCAACTGGCCTGGAGCCACGACGTGGAAGGCTATTCGCCCTTTGGCTTCAACCAGGGCAGCAAGGCACTGGGCATCAGCCTCGCGGGTGATTACAACAGCCGCTACACCTTTGACCTGGGTTACACCGCGTTCTTTGATGGTGATTACAGCGTCATCTCTGACCGCGACTTCCTGTCTGCCAGTATTGGAGTCAGCTTCTGATCGCGCCGAACAGCCAGCGCCAACCGGGGTTGGCGCTGTGCATAAAAAGCGTACAAAACCCATTATAAATATTTTTGATAAGCCGAATGGAGTACCAACATGAGAACACCCAGCAAGCTATTATTGCCTGCCATGATCAGCAGTTGTATAGCCGTTTCCGCTGCCCAGGCCGCCGTCTCCGCTGACGAGGCCGCCAAGCTCGGCGGCCCCGAGTTCACCCCCATGGGCGCCGAGCGTGCCGGCAACGCCGACGGCAGCATACCGGAGTGGACCGGCGGCATGACGGAACCACCCGCGGGTTATAAGGCCGGCCAGCGCATGATCGACCCCTTCGCCGATGAAAAGCCCTTGTTCACGATCACGGCCCAGAACCATCAGCAGTACGCTGAAAACCTGACCGCCGGGCAGATCGCAACCCTCAAGCGCTATCCCAAAACTTTCAAGCTGCCGGTATACCCGACCCATCGCACCGCGGGTTACCCCCAGGCGGTCTATGACGCAACCAAGAAGAACGCCACCACCACCCAACTGGTTGACGGTGGCTACGGCGTCACCGACTGGAGCTCGAGCGTCCCGTTTCCGTTTCCCACACAGGGCGTGGAAGTGTACTGGAACCATGTCACACGCTACCGTTGCGACTGCTCGGTGGAGCGCGAATATACCCAGACCCCGGTACAAACCAACGGCAACTTCGTGCCGGTGTGGTTTGCTGAAAAGCTGAGCTTTGCCAGTTCACTGAGCGGCAATGACAATCCCAACCTCCTGTTCACCTTTATGCAGACCATCAAGGCACCGGCCCGACTGGAAGGGGACGTGCTTTTGGTGCACGAGTACATCGACCAGAAAAAAGAACCGCGTAATGCCTGGGTATACAACCCGGGCCAGCGCCGGGTGCGGCGCGCGCCTGAAGTTGCCTTCGACGGTCCCGGTACCGGATCCGATAACCTGCGCACCGCCGACGACCTCGATATGATGAATGGCTCGCCGGAACGCTACGACTGGAAGTTGATAGGCAAAAAGGAGATCTACATCCCCTACAACGCCTATAAGCTGAAGGACGGCAGTCTCAAGTACACCGATATCCTCAAGGCCGGGCACGTCAACCCGGAATATACCCGCTACGAGAAGCATCGGGTATGGGTGGTGGAAGCCACGCTCAAAGAGGGCGCGCGCCATATCTACGGAAAGCGTACGCTGTACGTGGATGAGGACACCTGGCAAATCGCTATCATCGACAACTACGATGGCCGCGGAGATTTGTGGCGCCACCACGAAGGGCATACCATCGTTCACTACACCCAGCAGGTGCCCTGGCTGGCGGCGGAGATGCAATACGACCTGATCGCCGGACGCTACATTGCCATAGGTCTTGACAATGAGATGAAAGGGCAGCAGTACACATGGGATGTGCAGGACGTTTCCATGCGCGACTACACCCCCGCGGCACTGCGCCGCGCCGGCAAGTAAGCAGGCAGAGCAATAACCACCAAGGGGCTTAACGGCCCCTTTTTTTCCACTATTCGAACATTGTTGAATCGCCATGACCAAACCTTATCGAACACTACTCGTTGGCTTATTGGCCACTGCACTGGGCAGCCAATTCAGCTGGGCCCAGGAAGAACCGGAGCCCAGCGCCTCGCCGAACTACGTGATGCTCCCGGCCCTGCCCAACAGCAAGCCCGGCAAGGCGGTATTGCTGGACGCGGATCATGCTGGTGAGCGCGTCGTCGCCGTCGGCGCCAGGGGTATGATCACCTACTCCGACGATAACGCCGACACCTGGAAACAAGCCAGCGTCCCGGTATCACTTGCCCTGACATCGGTGTCCTTTCCCACCCCCGAGAGAGGCTGGGCCGTTGGTCACGAGGGTATCGTTCTGACCACCCGGGACAGCGGCGAGAACTGGGAAATCCAACTGACCGGCGCCCAGATTCTCGAACAGTCGCTGCCCTTCCTGGAAGCCGAGGTCGCCCGCTTGCAGGCTGAGGTAGAAGCCAATGAAGATCCCGAGCTCGAGGAGGACCTGGCCTGGGCCGCTGAGGATGCAGAAGCGGCTCTGGATGATGCCAAAATTGCGCTGGAAGACGGGACCTCCAATCCGCTGCTGGGTGTCTGGTTCAAAAATGAGAACGAGGGTTACATCGTCGGTGCCTACGGCATTTTTCTGAAGACTACCAATGGTGGAGAAACCTGGGAAGGGATAGGCCGCAGGCTGGAAAACCCCGATAAGCTGCACCTCAACCAGATCACCTCCAGCGACGACGGCACCCTGTTCATTGCCGGGGAGGCGGGAATGGCCTTTCGCTCTGGCGACGACGGTGAAACCTGGGAGCGGATGGATATTCCCTATGATGGCTCCCTGTTTGGAGTACTCACCCTTGGCGACAACAAGGTTGCGGTGCATGGCCTGCGGGGCAACGTGCTGTACAGCACTGATAACGGCGATACCTGGAACCAGTTGGACACCCAAAGCTCCACTACCTATATCGGCAGTACCCTTGCCAATGGCAATGTCTACCTGGTGGGCGCCTCCGGAGCTGTCCTCAAGGGTGACCCCAACAGCACCGACTTCGAAAAGCGCTTTCATCCGGCGCGCAACTCGCTGGCGGGCATCATTCCGCTGGAAGGTGGAGAATTGTTGATAGTCGGCACCGGTGGCGCCATAAAACTCGATTCCTTTAACAATTTGAAGGGTGAAGCACTGTGAGTGATAACACTGAGCACGCGATGCTGGATGGTGTGAAAGGCGCCATCGCCAACTTTATGTTCCGCTTTAGGGCACCATTGATAGTGCTGTTCGTGATTGCAACGGCCTTTCTTGCCTATCAGGCCAGCAAGCTGAGGCCCGATGCATCCTTCGAGAAGATGATTCCGGTGGATCACCCCTACGTGGAAAAATATTTCGAGCACCTGGACGACCTCAAGGCGCTCGGAAACAGTGTGCGGATCATCGTAGAGAGCCGCAGTGGCGACATCTTTACCAAGGAGTTTCAGGAAGTACTCAGCCAGATAAACGACGAGGTCTTCTACATTCCCGGCGTCAATCGTTCCGGGCTGCAGTCGCTGTGGAGCCCGAACGTACGCTGGAGTGAAGTGACGGAAGAGGGCTTTGTCGGCGGCGCGGTGATACCCGATACCTACGACGGCTCGCCCGAAAGTCTGGACGAGCTGCGCGCCAACACCCTGCGTTCGGGGCAGGTTGGCCGCCTGGTAGCGAATAACTTCTCGGCAGCCATCGTGCTGGCACCCCTGTCCGACACCGACCCAACCACCGGCGAACGGCTTGATTACAAGGCGCTCTCCGATGCGTTGGAAGAAAAAGTACGGGAGAAATACCAGTCCGACGATATCGAGATTCATATCACCGGCTTTGCCAAAGTGGTCGGTGACCTGATCGAGGGCGCTTCCCAGGTCGCGATCTTCTTCGGCATCGCCTTCTGTATCACCCTGGTCCTGCTTTATATCTATTCCCGCGACGTCTGGAGCACGGCCATGCCGTTGCTGTGTTCCACCATTGCGGTGATCTGGCAACTGGGTCTTTTACACACCATTGGCTACGGTCTCGATCCCTACTCGATGCTGGTGCCGTTCCTGGTGTTTGCTATTGGCATCAGTCATGGCGTGCAGATCATTAATGGTATCAGTCGCTGCTGCTTCAAGGGCGATACTGCACTTGAAGCAGCAAAGGCGACATTTCTGACCCTGTTTGTTCCGGGTATTGTGGCGCTGTTCAGTGACGGTATAGGTTTTTTCACCCTTCGCGTCATCGAGATACCGGTTATTCAGGAGTTGGCGGTCGCCGCCAGCCTGGGCGTTGCCGTCCTGGTATTTACCCACCTGGTATTACTGCCGCTACTGATGTCCTACACGGGTGTCAGCAAGCACTGCCTCAAATACCTCGATACCAAAAAGCATAGTGAGTTCAGCCACTGGAGGCTGCTATCCAACTTCGCCGCCCCACCGATGGCCATTATCGCGATTGTCGCGTCTCTGCTGCTGCTGGCACTCGGCCTCTATACCGGCAAGGATCAAAAAATCGGTGACCTCGATCCGGGAGCACCGGAATTGAGACCCGACTCGCGGTATAACCTGGACAACGAGTACCTCACCGACAACTTCTCCACCAGCACCGATGTCATGGTAGTGATGGCGGAGACGCCACCCCAGGCCTGCGGCAACTATGAGACCATGGCGGCCATCGACTATTTCCAGGGCTATATGGAAAACGTCCCCGGAGTGCAATCTGCTGCATCACTGGTCAACGTGTCGAAGATGGTTATCTGGGGTATGAATGAGGGTGATCCCCGCTGGTACTCATTGAGTCGCAACCAGTACATCCTCAACAACTCCCTGTCGCGGGTTCCGACCGAGTTGATGAACACCGACTGCAGTATGGCACCGGTGATACTGTACCTCGATGATCACAAGGCTGACACCCTGAACAGGGTGACCAGCGCGGTCGCGGAGTTTGGCGAAAAGTTCAATAGCGAGACAGTCAGTTTTGAACTGGCAGCCGGCAATGCGGGGGTAGAAGCCGCCACCAACCAGGTTATCAGCAGGGCACAATACCAGATGCTGGCCTGGGTGTACGGTGTGGTTACCCTGCTCTGCCTGCTGACCTTCAAGTCGATTAAAACCGTCGCCTGTATCATCCTGCCGTTGGCGCTGACTTCGATCCTTGGTCAGGGCCTGATGGCTAGCCTGGGCATTGGGGTCAAGGTTGCAACCATGCCGGTTATCGCGCTGGGGGTGGGTATCGGTGTCGACTACGGCATTTATATCTACAGCCGCCTCGAACAGTACCTTGCCGAGGGCTACGAGCTCCAGGAAGCTTATTTCAAGACACTGAAAACCACAGGTACTGCGGTTGCCTTTACCGGATTCACCCTGGCCATTGGCGTCGGCACCTGGATTTACTCGCCCATCAAGTTCCAGGCCGATATGGGTATCATGCTGACTTTCATGTTCCTCTGGAATATGGTGGGCGCACTGACCCTGCTACCAGCATTGACCTGGTTACTCCGTGGCGGCAAGAAACATTCCGCCAAGGCCAAGGCAGCAACCAATCCCGCCTAGCGCTGCCGATACAGCCCAACCGGCCCAGCCTATGCTGCGCCGGTTTTTTTTCGCCTCGAACATGCTCCGGTATTGGAGCCGAAAACCGGTTGGCCGCGAACACGGCGCCACGACTACAGCGGAGTAAGCATGCGCGTTGGGTCGGTGCGACCCCAAGGCAAAGCTGAAGGGTGGTCCTGATGTGATCCGGCCAGGGGCCGAAGATTTGCCGATGCAGTGCTCTAAAACAAAACCCGGGTGCGAATGGTCGCGTCGATGGCGCGCAAACCGCTCAGGGCCAGGTCGCTGTAGTCTTTATCGACGTCAATCACCACGTAGCCAATATCGGCATTGGTTTGCAGGTACTGTGCGCTTATGTTGACATCATTGCTGGAAAAAACCTGGTTGATCGCACTCATCACCCCCGGAACATTGCGGTGTATGTGCAGCAAGCGATGCGAGCCCGGGTGCTCTGGCAGAGCCACTTCCGGAAAATTCACCGCCGACGTTGTGGTACCGTTGTCGCTGTAGCGAATCAGCTTCTCGGCAACTTCGTAACCGATATTCTCCTGTGCCTCGACCGTTGAACCGCCAATATGCGGCGTTAGAAAAACGTTATCGATGCCACGCAGGGGGGAGACAAATTCCTCGTCATTGGACTTGGGCTCATGGGGAAACACATCCACCGCGGCTCCGGCGAGCGCACCGCTGCGCAGGGCCTCGGCCAGCGCGTCGATATCGACCACCGTACCCCGTGAGGCATTCAGCAAAATTGCGCCCGACTTCATGCGTCGCAGCTGTGGATCTCCCATCATATTGCGCGTGGCTGGCGTTTCCGGCACGTGCAGGCTGACAATGTCTGCCTCCTGCAAAAGCGCTTCCAGCGACAGGAGCTGGCGCGCATTGCCCAGCGGCAGTTTCTTGACCGTGTCGAAAAACACGACCTGCATACCCAGGGATTCTGCCAGCACCGAAAGCTGGGAACCGATCGAACCGTAGCCGACGATACCGAGTACCTTACCCCGTATTTCGTAGGACGCGGCAGCGGATTTCTGCCACACCCCCCGGTGCGCCAGCGCACTTTTCTCCGCAACCCGGCGCAACAGCAGAATCGCCTCGGCGAGCACCAGTTCGGCGACCGAGCGGGTATTGGAGTAGGGGGCGTTAAAGACCGGAATGCCGCGGTTCTGCGCGGCGACCGTATCGACCTGATTGGTGCCAATACAAAAACAGCCAATAGCATTGAGCTTTTCCGCTCGAGCCAGAACCTTGGCGCTGAGCTGGGTGCGCGAACGGATGCCAACAAAATGAGCATCGGCAATGCGTTGCATCAGTTCGTCCTCAGCAATCGCGGCGTTATGGTAATCAATATTTTCGTAGCCTGCGCCGCGCAGGGTAGCCACTGCCGATGGGTGCACACCCTCCAGCAGCAGAAACCGAATCCTGTTTTTGTCAAAGGACGTCGATGGTACTTTCCTGGAAACGATGGTGTCCGGGGTTGGAGTAGACATGTCGAATATATGCTCTGTAGCGGTGTGACAACGGCATTCCGGCGAGACCGGAACGGGGCACGCATGATACCATATTCGGCCCGTTCAGCTGCAAATTGCCCAACAGGCACAGTGCCCCATGACAACTTCTTCTCCCCCCGGCCTCCTTGAGGAAATGCGTGCCGTTGTCGGCGCCGAGCGGGTTTTAACTGACAAAGACAGTCTCGAATCCTACGGCCAGGACTGGACCCGCTTCTATCCGCCCAATCCAGCGGCGGTGGTATTACCCGGCACGCTAGAGGAAGTGCAGGCAATCGTTCGTCTGGCCAATCACTATCGCATTGCCCTGGTCCCCTCCGGGGGGCGCACCGGTTTGTCCGCAGCGGCTGTCGCCACTAACGGTGAGTTTGTGGTGGCCTTTGACCGCATGAACAAAATTCTCGATTTCAATGCCACCGACCAGACCGTGGTCTGCCAGTCAGGGGTGGTCACCCAGCAGCTACAGGAGTTTGCCGAGTCCAAGGGCCTGTTCTATCCAGTGGATTTTGCCTCTGCCGGCTCCAGTCAGATCGGTGGCAATATCAGCACCAATGCCGGGGGCATCAAGGTCATACGTTACGGGATGACCCGGGACTGGGTGCTTGGCCTGGTGGTGGTGACCGGCAGCGGCGAGGTGCTGGAACTCAACCAGGGCCTGGTAAAGAACAACTGTGGCTACGACCTGCGGCAGCTCTTTATCGGCGCGGAAGGCACCCTGGGACTGGTCGTAGCCGCGACCATGCAGCTCGCCCGACCGCCGGGTTCACTGCGAGTGATGGTGCTGGGGGTGCCGGAGTTTGCAGCGATTATGGATATTCTCGCCAAATTCAAGGGCGCACTGGACCTGACCGCATTCGAGTTTTTCTCAGAGGCCGCGCTGGACAAAGTCGTCGAGCACCAGGGCCTGGCCCGCCCCTTCGACACCGTCGCGCCCTACTATGCCCTGCTGGAATTCGAAGCAGACTCCGAGGCCGACCTGGACACCGCAATGGAGCTGTTCGAAACCTGTGTCGAAAACGGCTGGGTACTGGATGGCACGCTTAGCCAAAGCCAGCAACAGGCTGCCAATCTGTGGCGCCTGCGGGAGGATATCTCTGAAACGGTATCCCGCTGGACCCCATACAAAAACGATCTTTCCGTCCAGGTTTCCAAAGTGCCGGCATTTATTGGGGAAGTGGACGCCCTGATCGCCGCAGCGTACCCCGATTGGGAGGTTATCTGGTACGGTCACATCGGCGACGGCAATACCCACATCAACATACTGAAGCCAGACAATTTGAGCATCGACGAGTTCCGGCAACGCTGTGAGGGCGTGAGCAAGGGCGTGTTCGAAATCGTGCAACGCTACCGGGGTAGTATTTCAGCGGAACATGGGGTCGGGCTGATCAAAAAAGACTACCTGGGGTACTCGCGCAGCAATGCGGAGATCGATTTTATGCGCCAGGTGAAACAGGTCTTCGACCCCAACGGCATCATGAATCCGGGCAAGATCTTTGACTGACAGCTACTACCATCGCCGGCTGGACGACAGCCGCATTGCGCTGCCGGTGGGGAAAGTCGTTTGTGTCGGGCGCAACTACGCGGCGCATGCGAAGGAGCTGGACAATCCGGTTCCAGCATCACCACTGCTTTTTATCAAGCCTGCTACCGCGCTGGTGCCCCTGACCCCGGGTTTCCGCTTGCCTGCAGGGCGGGGCGCTGTGCACCACGAGACCGAAGTGGCGCTGCTGGTAGGTAAAGCCCTCGATAGCTCCATGTCGACTGACCCGCTTGATGCCATCACCGGCGTAGGTATTGCCCTTGACCTGACCCTGCGGGAGGTGCAGGATCGGCTGAAAAAGCTGGGGCATCCCTGGGAAATCGCCAAAGGGTTTGACGGTGCATGCCCCTGCTCTGCCTTCATCGACGCCGATCGGTTTGCCGACCTGCAAAACATCAGCTTCTTACTACGGCTCAACCAGCAAACGCGACAGAGCGGAAACACCCGCGAAATGCTATTCCCTATCAGGACATTGATCGAAGCCATTGTCCAGCACTTCAGCCTGCTGCCGGGGGATGTGATACTGACCGGGACGCCGGCGGGCGTCGGCCCATTGTTACCAGGGGATCGCCTGACCCTGGAAGTCAACGGCCAGCCCGACGACCCTTGCCAGGGCGAAAATCCTTTCCTGTTCAAAAGCCGGGTTTTCCCATAAACCCCGGTACGGTTTAGTGCCCTTTTTCTGCTGGATAATCGCTAAAGTACCGATCGATCGCTGAGAACACCTGGCCTCTGAGATCTTCCGTCTCTCCCACCAGGTGGTGCTTGGCCTTGTGCACCCGCAATACTTCCGCGCCCGGGAACTTTTCCTCTATGACCTTCAGGTTGTAACGCCAGTCGACGGTGGTGTCGCCCTCCCCCTGGATCACCTGGAGCCGGGCCTCACTGGCCGGCAAGCCGGTAAACCATTTCTGCCATTGATCCATGGCAGAAACCCATTCCATTTTGAGGAAGCGGCACTGGAGTGGGTCCTGCTTTTTCACGAACTCGACGAATTCCGGGTCGTGGGAGTTGGCTCTGAAATTGCGTGGCAGCTGGTCACGAAAACGGCGAACCCCAAAATGGGCCCAGCGCCCCACACGCCAGTGCATCGGGCGAACCAGCGGCGCCAGCAGGGAAACCCGGGCAAATGCGTGATTCGGTTCCCGCATCAGGTAGCTCATCACCGCGGCGCCACCGGTGCTCTGGCCCACGATGTGCCATGGCTCGGGCAGCTGGTGTTCACAGGCGCGAATACAATCTTCCAAAGCCCGGTCGTAGTGCCGAAAGCTGTTGATCGAGGCCGCCTCGCCGCTGGAAAGACCGTGGCCAGGAAGATCGAAGGCAACCACCGAGTAATTTCTTTCCAACAGAAAGCCAATCAGGGGAGCGTAAAGGCCGACATGGTCGAAATACCCATGCACCAGAAACACCGTTCCCCGGGGTTTCTCGCGCAGGTAAAGCTGGCAGACAATGTCGAAGTGGCCACTTCGCAGCCGACCAATATGCTGCGTCACCCCGGCAATGGCCTCCGCGAAATTGATCCCATAGTGGCGGAAGTACTGCTGCACCGCGGGATCGGCACCGGTCAGCCGCGCCATGTCCAGCTTATCGATATGGTGCAGTACGGCATTGATGTTTATTGCCATAACGGTGCGCGCTCTCTACTCCGCGCCTGCCCTCTGCTCCAGCATGGCAACGGCGGGCAAAACCTTGCCCTCGACATATTCCAGGAAAGCGCCGCCGCCGGTCGAGATGTAGGATACCTGGTCCGCTATACCGTACTTGTCCACCGCGGCCAGAGTATCGCCACCGCCAGCGATGGAAAAGCCATCCGAGTCCGCAATTGCCTGGGCCATGACCCGGGTGCCCTCACCGAACTGGTCAAACTCGAACACACCTACCGGCCCGTTCCAGATGATCGTTTTGGCGTTGGCGAGAATATCCGCCAGCCTGCGTGCGGATTCGGGCCCGATATCCAATATCAGGTCGTCGTCAGCCACATCCTTCACCGCTTTGACCGAGGCCGGGGCCGATTCGCTGAACTCACTACCCACGACGACATCGGTCGGCAGGGGAATCTGGCAATGCTCCAGCAGGCGCTTCGCCTGGGGAATCAAGTCGTGCTCGCAGAGGGATTTGCCCACCGGAAAACCTTGCGCGGCCAGGAAGGTATTGGCGATACCTCCGCCAACGATGAGCTGGTCAACCTTTTCGCTAAGTGCCTCCAGCACGGTGAGCTTGGTGGACACCTTGGACCCCGCTACGATGGCCACCATCGGCCTCGCCGGCTCGGCCAGCGCTCGTTGCAGGTTGTCCAGCTCGGCCGCCAAAAGCGGCCCGGCGCAGGCTACCGGTGCGTAGCGAGCGACCCCATGGGTGGATGCCTGCGCCCTGTGCGCAGTGCCGAAGGCGTCCATGACGAAAACGTCACACAGCTTCGCATAGGCCCTGGCGAGTTGCTCGTCATCCTTCTTCTCGCCCTGGTTGAAACGCACGTTTTCCAGTAGCACAAGCTCTCCCGGATCCACCGCAACCGGTTGCTGCAAATACTCTTTCACCAGCGGTACCGTTCGACCCAGCATGCCCCCGATATGGTCGGCGACGGGCTGGAGGCTATAGGGGGCGTTTTCCTCGGTGCTCGCGCCCTCCGCCGGGCGTCCAAGATGTGACATGACTAACACCGCGGCGCCGGCTTCCAGTGCCCGCTGAATCGTGGGTAGCGACGCCCTGATCCGCGCATCACTGGCAACCTTGCCATCTTTCAGGGGCACATTGAGGTCTTGACGGATTAGCACTCTCTTTCCTGCCAGATCAAGGTCTGACATCTTGATTACGGCCATACAGCCTCCCTGTTCGTTGGTTCATCGTTGCTATTGGCGGGGTGTCGAACTGTTCATCTGCCCACGCCGACGCTGTGGCAGTGGGCGGCCACATCCAGCATTCTGTTGGCATAGCCCCATTCATTGTCAAACCACACCAGAATCTTGGCCAGGCGGCCACCGGCAACCCTGGTCTGACTAGCATCAACAATAGCAGAATGCCTGTCATGGTTGAAATCACAGGACGCCAGCGGCTCATCGGTGTAGCCCAGCACCCCGCGATAAACTGACTCGCTGGCGTCGAGCAGGGCCGCATTGACCGTGGCCTCGCTGACCTCGCGGCGCAACACGATAGAGAGGTCGATAACCGAGACATTCATGGTTGGGACGCGCATCGCCTGGGCCTCGAAGCGACCCGCAAGCGCCGGCATCACCCGGTCGATGCCCCGGGCAAGGCCGGTTTCGATGGGAATGATCGAGTGCATGGCGCTGCGGGTCTTGCGCAGATCGGTATGATGGTAGGCATCGATCACCGGTTGGTCGTTCATTGCAGAGTGAATGGTAGTGATAACCCCATGCTCGACGCCAAAGGCACGCTCGACGGCATCGATCACCGGCACGACCGCGTTGGTACTGCAGGACGCAGCGGAAAGGATTCGATGGGACGCTTCGATCTGCCGATGATTGTAGCCGTAGACCACGGTGGCATCGACATCTGCCGCCGCCGGCTGGGAAAAAAGCACTGCGCCGGCGCCCCGCGCCAGGTGCCGCTCGGCCTCGCTGCGACTGCTGAAACTGCCACTGCACTCCAACACCAGGTCAACCCCAAGCTCAGCCCAGTCCAACCCCTCCACTTGTTCGGAGTGAAGCGTCGCAATACTATCGCCATTGATCAACAAGCGGTCGCCAGCGAACTCTACCCGGCCGGGAAACCGGCCATGGGTGGAATCGTAGCGGGTCAAGTGCGCCATCGTATGGAGTTCGGCGGGCTCGTTGATTGCGACCACCTGCATTCCGCCGCAGCCGTGGTACTCGTACAGCGCCCGCAGTACACTGCGACCGATGCGACCATAGCCATTTATGGCCAGGCGCAGCGGCCGGCTCCCCGCCATGTCTCCCGTCACTGCTGAAGCAGGCTCTCGACGGCCTCTCTGATGGCGGCGCTGGTAAACCCGAAGTATTCCATCAGCTCTGGCCCGGGTCCCGATTCACCAAAACGATCCAGGCCCAGTACCGAGCCATCCAGGCCGACATACTTGTACCAGGGAGAAGTCGCTCCTGCCTCCACCGCAACGCGCTTGCGCACCGAGCCCGGCAAAACCAAATCCCGCCAGGCCTGATCCTGCGCCTCGAAACGATCAACGCAGGGCATTGAAACTACCCGTACCTGGTGGCCCTGCGCGGCCAATTCGGCCTGGGCCTCCACCGCAATGCCAACTTCTGAACCGGTGGCGATGATGATAGCGTCCGGTGTTTCATCACAGTCCACCAGAATGTAGCCCCCACGGGCAATAGCGGAGACCTGCTCCTCGCTGCGGGACTGGTGTGGCAAGCCCTGCCGGGACAGCACCAGCGCCGTGGGCCCATCGGCCCGCTCCAGCGCAGAGCGCCAGGCAACGGCCGTTTCAACCGTGTCACAGGGGCGCCAGGTGGAAAGATTGGGAGTGGCCCTCAGATTGGCGATTTGTTCCACCGGCTGGTGCGTGGGGCCGTCTTCGCCCAGGCCGATGGAATCGTGGGTATACACTTGAATATTGCGCTGCCCCATCAGCGCCGCCATGCGCAGGGCATTGCGCGCGTATTCCATAAAAATAAGGAAAGTGCCGCCATAGGGAATAAACCCCCCGTGCAATGCGATACCGTTAATAATCGCGGTCATACCAAACTCACGTACGCCGTAGTAGATGTAATTGCCCGAGGCATCCGCCCGGGATATTCCCGTTGCACCCTTCCACAGGGTCAGATTCGAGCCCGCCAGGTCCGCGGACCCGCCGAGGATTTCGGGCAGCAAAGGACCATAGGCGTTAAGACAATTTTGCGAAGCCTTGCGGCTGGCAATGGACTCGCCCTGCTGCTGGCACTGGGCAATGTAGGCGTCGGCAGCAGCGGTAAAACCCGCGGGCAGACCACCCCCGACCCGGCGCTGCAACTCGGCGGCAAGCGCGGGATGATCCGCTTCGTAGCTGGCGAACGCTTCATTCCACGCGGCTTCCGCCTGCCCACCGCTGGCAGTGGCGTCCCACTGATCGTAATACGCCTGGGGAATCTGAAAGGGCGGGTGTGACCACCCTAGGGCCTCACGGGTCAACGCCACTTCATCGCTACCCAGCGGTGCGCCATGGGAGACTTCCTTGCCCTGCTTGTTGGGCGAGCCCTTGCCGATGATCGTTTTGCAGCAAATCAGGCTGGGACGCCCCGTCTCCGCCCGAGCCTGCTCGATGGCCGCCGCAATTTGCTCCGGATCATGGCCGTCGACAGCCGGCACCACATGCCAGTTGTAAGCGGCGAAACGTGCGGGCGTATCATCGGTAAACCAGTGTTCCACCTCGCCATCAATTGAAATGCCGTTGTCATCGTAAAAGCAAATCAATTTGCCCAGGCCCAGGGTTCCGGCAAGGGAGCAAGCCTCATGGGAAACACCCTCCATCAGGCAGCCATCTCCCAGAAACACGTACGTGTGATGATCGATGATGGCGTGGCTGGGGCGGTTAAACTGGGCTGCTAGCGTTTTTTCGGCAATGGCCATGCCAACCCCATTGCATATACCCTGGCCCAGCGGCCCGGTGGTGGTTTCTATCCCCGGCGCGTAGCCGTATTCCGGATGCCCGGGTGTGTTGGAGTGGAGCTGGCGAAAGTTCTTGAGTTCGTCCAGCGGCAGGGCATAGCCGGTGAGATGCAGCAGCGAATAGACCAGCATCGAGCCATGGCCGTTGGACATAACGAAGCGGTCGCGGTTAACCCATTCAGGGTTGGCCGGGTTGTGGCACAGGTAGTCATTCCAGAGCACCTCGGCAATGTCCGCCATGCCCATGGGGGCGCCTGGGTGACCGCTATTGGCTTGCTGCACAGCGTCCATGGATAGGGCGCGTATGGCGTTCGCTAATTCGGAACGGGACGGCATTGCTTTAACTCCTGTTTGGGATAGCGGTCACGAAGGGGCGCTATTTTCCCTCAGCCCGCCGGCAACAGCAAATCCCTTTCCCGGTTTTCTCCGGCACACAGCCTGAACAGCGCTGCGCAAGACCCGGCGGGCGCCCGTTGCTTTGGCAGGCAGGAACGGTACACTAGGTTCGGACTGTATCAGGGGCGCCCTGGTCGCCACTGCGAAACGACTAAATTCGAATAACTGAGGACTTCGTCTATGAATTACTTTGTAACCGGCGGCACCGGTTTTATCGGTAAGTTCCTGCTGCAGAAATTGATCGACCGCAAAGGCACAATTTATGTACTACTGCGCAAGGAATCCAAGCACAAGCTGAAGGAATTGCAGGAACGCTGCAGCAACGGCAAGAAGCGCATCAAGCCGATCTATGGCGACCTGACCGAACCCGGGCTGGGCGTTAGCAGCGAGGATATGAAGGCGCTCAAGGGGGAGATCGACCACTTCTTCCACCTCGCCGCCATCTACGACATGAAAGCGGATGCCGAAAGCCAGCAAAAAGCCAATGTCGAGGGTACCCGCAATGCGGTGCAGTGTGCCGAAAAGATGAAAGCCGGCTGCTTCCACCATGTCAGCTCGATAGCTGCCAGCGGTATGTATCCTGGAACCTGGTATGAGGAAATGTTTGACGAGGCTGTAAACCTCGATCACCCCTACTTTCGCACCAAGCACGATTCAGAAGGCATTGTCCGCCAGGAATGCCGTATTCCCTGGCGGGTCTACCGCCCGGGCGCTGTCATCGGCCACTCTGAGACCGGTGAAATCGACAAGATCGATGGCCCCTACTACCTATTTGGCGGCCTTAAGAAGCTTCGCAATCTGCTACCGCCCTGGTTCCCCCTCGTCGGTATCGAAACCGGGCTGGCCAACGTGGTGCCGGTTGATTATGTGGTCGACGCCATGGACTATCTGGCACACCTGCCTGACCACGACGGGGGATGCTTCCACCTCACCAACCCCGACCATTACAGCATGGGCGAGTTGATCAATATTTTTGCCGAGGCAGGCAATACACCCAAGCTGGGCATGCGCTTCGACCGCAAGATTTTCAGCTTTATGCCCGCCGGGCTGACCGCCATCGTCGGTAAACTACCCCCCGTCAAACGCCTCAGGACCGCACTCTACGAAACCCTGGAGATGCCTGAAGATGCCAGCGTATTCTTTGACTACGAAACCCGCTATGACAGCCGCGATACCCGCCGCCTGCTCGAGGGCAGCGGCATCGAAGTACCCCGCCTGCCCACCTACGCCCCAGCCATCTGGGATTACTGGGAACGCAACCTCGACCCCGACCTGTTTACCGATAACAGCCTGGAGGGCAACGTCAAGGGCAAGATTGTGCTGGTCACCGGCGGCTCCTCGGGCATCGGCGAAGCCATAGCCCATAAAATGGCGGGTGCCGGCGCCATCGTGTTGATGACTGCGCGCACCCTCGAGAATCTCGAAGCAGTCAAGACCGCCATTGAATCCAAGGGCGGCACGGCCCACATTTACCAGTGCGACATCGCCGAAATGGAATCCTGTGACAAGTTGGTTGCGCAGGTGCTCAAGGATCACGGCCATATCGATATCCTGGTCAATAACGCCGGGCGATCCATTCGCCGCTCCATCCACTTGTCCTACGAGCGTTTCCATGACTTCGAGCGTACCATGCAGCTGAACTACTTCGGCGCGCTGCGGCTGATCATGGGCTTCCTGCCTTCAATGAGCAGTCGCAAGCAAGGGCAGATAATCAACATCTCGTCCATCGGGGTGCTGGGTTCCTCACCGCGGTTTTCAGCCTACGTTGCCTCCAAGGCGGCACTGGATGCTTTCTCGCGTTGTGCCGGGTCTGAATTCTCCGACCGCAACGTACATTTCACCACGATCAATATGCCGTTGGTACGTACTCCCATGATTGCGCCCACCAAACTCTATGACTACGCACCCGCATTGAGCGTGGACGAGGCAATGGAGCTCATCGTGGAGGCGGTGGTGCACAAACCCAGGCGAGTAGCCACGACAACCGGGCTGTTCATGGCCGTGGCCAATGCGCTTGCACCAAAATTCATGGAGATTATCTGGAACACGTCCTACCGCATGTTCCCGGATTCCGAGGCCGCCAAGGGCGTCAAAGGTGGGGGCAAAGAGCCCAAAAAGGTCGAAATGAGCAGTGAGCAAATGGCAATGGCGGCCATCATGAAGGGCGTCCACTTCTAGCAGCCTCTCTGCCGACCGGGCCGCAGGGGCTTCCCCTGGCGGTGCGCAGCTGGCAAAAAGCGATCTATATCGATTTATTTTGATATAGCTATCGCTTCTGCTACACTGTGCGCATGTCGTCTACTGTACCCGTAAAAACACCCCAAGATCTTCCAACCCGGGAGAGTGATCAGCTCGCTGGCCTGCTCAAGGCCAGCGGTGATTGCTTGCGCCTGGAGATATTGCGAGCACTAGACAAGCAAAGCTTTGGCGTTCAGGAATTGTGCACTATCTTTAATATGCGGCAGCCCGCCATGAGCCACCACCTGAAGGTATTGGCTCAGGTCGACCTGGTTGCCAGCCGACGCGAGGGCAATTCGGTCTTTTACCGCCGCCATCACCAATCACCCGCTCCCCATTGGCAGGCTCTCTGGCAAACCCTGCTGGACGCCGTTGACTGCTTACCCCTGCGCCCCGAAGTGAGAGACCGCATCACCGAAGTACACCAGCAGCGGGCTTCTTCCTCGCAGAAGTTTTTTCGCGAAAATGCGAGCCGCTTTCAGGCACAACAGGAACTGATCGCCATATACCGGCAATATGCCGACCCGATGCTGGAATTAATCGATGGTGCCGGGTTGGGAGCCCGACATTTTTCGCTAGAGATCGGGCCGGGGGAAGGCGCTTTTTTACGCGAGTTATCAACGCGCTTTGATCGGGTTACCGGTCTCGATATCTCCGACACCATGCTAACCCTGGCTAGGGAATGCTGCCGGGGCCTGGACAACGTGGAACTTCTGCTTGGCGATACGCTCACGGCTCGCGAGGCAGGGCTGCAACCCGACTGCATCGTTGCCAATATGGTGCTGCACCATACGCCCTCACCCGCCGATGTTATCGCCGATATGGCAGCTCTGCTGCGACCGGGCGGGTCACTGTTCCTGGCGGAATTGTGTCGCCACGACCAGGCCTGGGCCCGGGAAGCCTGCGGGGATCTTTGGCTGGGATTCGACCCGGAGGATATCGGCCACTGGGCCGAGGCCGCGGGCCTGGACAGTGGCCAGCACCTTTACTTTGCCCAGCGCAATGGCTTTAGCGTCCAGTTGCGGCAGTTCACGCGCTCGACACCATAACCCCAAACTTGATTGTCAATCACACAGGAACCCCTAGATGTCAGAATACAGTATCTTCACTTCAGAATCGGTGTCCGAAGGCCACCCCGACAAGATGGCGGACCAGATCTCCGACGCCGTGCTCGATGCCATCATCGCTGACGACCCGAACGCCCGGGTTGCGGTCGAAACCATGGTCAAAACAGGGATGGCCATTGTCGCCGGTGAAGTCACCACCAACACCTATGTCGATCTCGAGGAAGTCGTTCGGGGCGTCATCCTTGATATCGGCTATACCAGCTCGGACGTCGGCTTTGACGGCGCCAGCTGCGCCGTACTGAATGCCATTGGCAAACAATCCCACGATATTGCGATGGGCGTCGATGAGGGAGAAAACAAGGAACAGGGTGCCGGCGACCAGGGTTTGATGTTCGGCTACGCCACTAACGAAACCGATGTATTGATGCCAGCACCCATTTACTACTCTCACCGACTGGTGGAACGCCAGGCGCATCTGCGCAAAGATGGCGTTCTCCCCTGGCTGCGCCCGGATGCCAAGAGCCAGGTTACCCTGCGGTACGAAAATGGCGTGCCCGTGGCCGTCGATGCGGTGGTGCTGTCTACCCAACACGACCCCGACATCCCCCAGCAGGATATTCAGGAAGCGATCATGGAGACCGTTATCAAGCATGTCCTGCCGGCCAAATGGTTGCATGCCGGTACCCGATACCATATCAACCCCACCGGCCAGTTTGTCATCGGCGGCCCCGTTGGGGACTGCGGCCTAACCGGGCGCAAGATTATCGTGGATACCTATGGTGGAATGGCCCGTCATGGCGGTGGCGCTTTTTCCGGTAAAGATCCCTCCAAAGTGGACCGTTCTGCGGCCTACGCCGGCCGTTATGTTGCCAAGAATATCGTTGCCGCCGGACTCGCTGATCGCTGTGAGATACAGGTTTCCTATGCCATCGGTGTTGCCGAGCCCACCTCCATTTCGGTTAACAGCTTCGGTACAGGTAAGCTACCCGACACCAAGATTGTCGACCTGGTGCGCGAGCACTTCGAGCTCAGACCTCAGGGCCTGGTAGCCATGCTGGATCTGAAACGACCCATTTATCGGCCCACCGCGGCCTATGGCCATTTCGGCCGCACCGGCGACAGCTTCACCTGGGAAAAGACAGACAAGGCCGACGCACTGCGCGCTGCCCTCTAAACCCAAAAATTCATTCAGAGAGAACACTAACCATGACAACTGCCACACAAATTGAACCCAAACTCAGCGACTACAAAGTAGCGGATATCAACCTCGCTGCCTGGGGTCGAATGGAAATTGAAATCGCAGAAACCGAAATGCCGGCACTGATGGCAATACGCGATAAATACAGTGCCGGGCAGCCACTCAAGGGAGCAAAGATCCTGGGTTGCATTCACATGACCATTCAGACCGCCGTGCTGATAGAAACCCTGCAGTCGCTTGGTGCAGAGGTGCGCTGGTCTTCCTGTAACATATTCTCCACCCAGGACCATGCCGCTGCCGCAATTGCCGCAGCGGGCACCCCGGTTTTTGCCTGGAAAGGAGAGACCGAGGAGGAATACGAATGGTGTCTGGAGCAGACCATTCTCAAGGATGGCAAGCCCTGGGATGCCAACATGGTGCTGGACGATGGGGGAGACCTCACCGCGATGCTACATGAAAAGTACCCTGCAGTGCTCGACCATGTGCACGGCATCACCGAAGAAACCACGACAGGGGTTCACCGACTGCATGAGATGCTCAAGCAGGGCTCCCTGAAAGTACCTGCCATCAATGTTAACGATTCAGTCACCAAATCCAAGAACGACAACAAGTACGGCTGTCGCCATAGCCTGAATGACGCCATCAAGCGCGCCACGGACCACTTGCTGGCCGGAAAGAAAGCGCTGGTTATCGGCTACGGTGATGTCGGCAAAGGATCCGCACAGTCACTGCGCCAGGAAGGGATGATTGTCAACGTTTCAGAGATAGACCCTATCTGCGCAATGCAGGCCTGCATGGATGGATTCGAGCTGGTTTCCCCTTACATTAACGGGGTTAACGACGGCACTGAGGAAAGTGTCGATACCGCACTGCTGGGCAAGACCGACATCGTCGTCACGACAACGGGCAACCTCAATGTCTGCGACAAGAACATGCTGGCGGCACTGAAAAATGGCGCGGTCGTCTGCAACATCGGTCACTTCGACAACGAAATCGATACCGCGTATACCCGGGAAAACTGGCGCTGGGAAGAAGTCAAGCCACAGGTACATCGGGTGTTTCGCAGCGATAGCGCAGAAGACCATCTGTTGCTGCTTTCTGAAGGTCGCCTGGTCAATCTGGGAAATGCTACCGGGCACCCCTCGCGAATTATGGACGGCTCATTTGCGAATCAGGTACTGGCGCAAATCTACCTGTATGAGCGCAGCTTTGCCCACCTCGAGGACGAGCTCAAGCCGGCGGCGATTCGGGTCGAAGTACTGCCGAAGAAGCTCGACGAGGAGGTCGCCAGCCATATGGTCAGGGGCTTCGGCGGGGTATTGACCAAGCTCACCCCGGAGCAGGCTGACTACATCGGTGTTCCAACAGACGGCCCCTTCAAACCTGAGTCGTATCGTTACTAGGGGCCAGTATCCAACTCGCGAGCAAGTGTGCGCAACCCAAGCATGACGGGCATCTCGGCGTTTTGGATGCTCGTTCTGTTTTTTCGGCACTGGTGAAGCCAGCCCCGGAAGAAGCCCACTTGGGAACGGCACGTTGACCCAACGCTCGCGCGCGTTCAATGCAAACTTCAATTTTTGCCTCGGCGCCCCGCTATGGAGGGCTGCCGTTGGCCCGATATTCACAGGTTGACCATGAGTTACGATAAACGTCTGAGTTTCGAATTTTTCCCACCCAAGACCGAAGCGGGGATGGTCAAGTTGGGCGAGACCCGCCGCTCACTGGGGCGCTTGAAACCGGCATTTTTCTCGGTCACCTACGGAGCCGGCGGGTCCACCCGCGACACCACGCGCAATGCAGTACTGGCGATCCTCGGTGACGGCTACGACGTTGCTCCCCATCTCTCCTTTGGCGGCGACGATGAAACCTCTGTGCTGTCATTGCTGGAGGATTATCGCCAGCACGGTATCAAGCGCATCGTTGCCCTGCGGGGCGACATGCCATCAGGCATGGGCATGGCGAGATTGGTCTACGCGAATGAGCTGGTGGCTTTTATCCGCCGCCATACCGGCGATCATTTCGAGATTGAGGTGGCTGCCTACCCTGAAGTCCACCCCGAGGCCAACAGCTATGAGGAGGACATCGCCTACCTCAAGCAAAAGATCGACGCAGGTGCAAATTCCGCTCTGACACAATATTTTTACGATGCTGATGCCTACAGCTGGTTTCTTGAGCGCTGCCAGCTTGCTGGAATAACCGCTCCGATCTATCCCGGCATTATGCCCATCACCAATTATCAGAACCTTGCCCGCTTCTCTGCCCGCTGCGGGGCAAGCATCCCACGCTGGGTGGCCAAACAACTGGAGAGCTATGGCAGCAACCAGAGCGACCTGGTGGCCTTTGGCGCTGAGCTGGTCACTCGCCTGTGCGAGAAGCTGCTGGCAGCCGGCGCACCGGGCCTGCATTTCTATACCATGAACCAATCCGAACCCACCCTGGGCATTTGCGCCAATCTGGGGATGCAAGCAGACGCTTCCTGAATTGGGCCCACTATGCGCGTTCCAAGACTTTACACCGATGCCACCCTGGCACCTGGATTAGAGATTCAATTGCAGGGGCAGAGCGGACACTATCTGGGCCGGGTATTGCGCCGCGAACCGGGGGACGCGGTAAGCCTCTTCAACGGTGACGGTAGCGAATATGAGGCGGTCATTCAAAGCCACCAGCGTGGCACCGTCACACTGCGCGTGCAGCGCTGCGCCCGGGTCAGCATGGAATCGCCGCTGCAGCTTCACCTGGGCCTTGTCATGTCCAAGGGCGATCGCATGGATTGGGCTGTGCAGAAAGCAGCCGAGCTTGGCGTTTCTTCACTTACACCCCTGAGCTCGGAATTCTGCGAGGTAAGACTGAATGGTCCCCGGCTGGAAAAAAAGCGACAGCATTGGCAACAGATCGCCATCAGTGCCTGCGAGCAGTGCGGTCGCAATACGCTCCCCGCTATTCATTCAGTTACCGATATGGGGCAATGGTTGCAGATTCCAGGCGATGGTCTGCGGCTAATGTTTGACGGATCGGGACTGAATCTGCGGCATTGGGCTACGGCGAAGCATGACAGTATACGGATGCTGGTGGGCCCGGAAGGTGGGTTTTCAGCGACCGAGAAGGATCAGGCCGTCTCGGCTGGTTTCGAAATCGCGGCACTTGGTCCCCGGGTGATGCGTACAGAAACCGTGCCGGTTGCAGCATTGGCTCTGGCACAATACCTGTGGGGAGACTTCTAGGCTAGCCCGCCTGGGCCACTGGCGCCTGTTGTGAGCCTAATACTGCCAGCAGTTGCTTCTCTATATATTCAAGGTCCGGAATCGTCGCGGTTTCGCCGCAAGTATCCACGATCATCAACTCTGCCGGACCGGGGCTGGCTCCCGCGCTTTCGGTGATTTCCTTGTGGTTAACCCGCATCATTCTCGGCGGTGCCTGGGTAGCGATAGCGTAAAAGGGCAGCGCCTCAGCCGCCCCGTTAATCACCGCGGCATGAAAACCGAAATCAACCTCACTTGAGGGTTCCTGGTTCAGCATGTCAAACGCAAGCACCGGAATGCGAGTCCCGCGCCAGCAGCAGGCTCCGAGGATTCCGGCAGCGTGATTGCTCGGTTTGGCAAGTTCACCCAGTTGAATGATTTCGGCGACGGCAACATTGGGCAGCAGAAGATTTTTGCCGGCCACCGGTAACAGCATGGTAATCAGGTCAACCGCCTTATTCACATCTATCAGATGTCGAGTCATAGTGAATTCCGCTAGTAGTGGTATCAACAGTCCGCTTTGGTGCCCCTCAAACGGGGCTAAGCGATCTGCTCCCGATTGCAAGCATCAACATCCGTCTCGGTGAGCTCATTTATACAGCTCAGTAATTCAATTTCCTGGTAGGGCTTACCGAGATACTTGTCGACACCTATCGATTCCGCACGCTGGCGGTGCTTCTCACCGGATCGCGACGTGATCATGATGATTGGGAGATGCTTCAGTTTACTGCTGTGCTTGACCCTGCTTGCCACTTCAAAGCCATCCATGCGCGGCATCTCGATATCAAGCAACATGACATCGGGCTTGTGATCCTGCAGCAGTTGCATCGCGTCAACGCCATCTTTCGCCAATAACACATCCATGTTATTGCGCTCAAGGAATCGCGAAGTTACCTTGCGCACCGTCACCGAGTCGTCGACCACCATTACCAGGAGATTACGGTCAACCTCCGGTTGCTCTGGTTGATCCTCTTGCTCCAGCAGCTCGTTCAGTTGTGGCTGCGAGAGGTCTGTTCGAATAATCTCATGCAAATCGAGGATGACTACCACACCACCATCACCCAGGACTGTTGCGCCGGATAATCCCTGCACAGCACTGAATTGCGGGCCCAAAGTTTTCACCACGATTTCACGGCTTCCCAGCAATTTATCTACCTGGATGGCGAACGAGTGCTCACCACTTCGCACCAGCATCACCGGTAGCGGCATGGATTCACGCTCGAGGTCCGGCCTCGCACTACTGCGAGTAAGGCCACCGAGGTAGCGTAACTTGTAAGACTGCCCCGCATACTCGAAGTGAGGCGCGTCCGGCTGGTAGTAAGCCTCCAACTCGAACGGGCTTACCCGAACAATACCCTCGATACTATTGAGGGGCACGGCATAGGTTTCACCACAGCTTTGCACCATTAACGCCCGGTTCACTGAAACTGTGAAGGGTAGACGAATAACAAAGCGAGTTCCGCGGCCAGGCTGTGACTCGATATCCACCGAGCCACCGATTTGCTTGATCTCACTGGCGACAACATCCAGGCCGACACCGCGGCCAGAAATCTGGGTAACCGCCTGTGCGGTACTAAAGCCCGGTTGCAGGATAAATTGCAACACTTCGCGATCAGACAGCGACGCATCTGCAGCCATCATTCCGCGCTCTATCGCTTTACTTCGAACCGCATCCAGGCTGATCCCGCGGCCATCATCGGCGAGTGTAATTACCACGTCCCCGGCTTCGCGTGCCATGCTTATCGTGATATTACCGGCGACGGGCTTTTTCGCTTCGCGACGCTGCTCCTCAGATTCGATGCCATGGTCGACCGCGTTGCGTAGCATGTGCTCGAAGGGGGGTACCATGCGCTCGAGTATGGTCCGATCCATCTCGCCTTCAGTGTTCAGTAGCTCCAGGTTGACGTTCTTACCCAACTCCTGGCTTACCTGGCGAATAATCCGCCGCAAGCGTGGCACCAGTCTGGCAAAGGGCACCATGCGAGAGCGCATGAGGCCCTCCTGAAGATCCGTGTTGATGCGCGATTGCTGCAGCAACAGGGTCTCCATATCGCGGGCCTTGTTAAAGATACTGCCTTTCACTTCCTTGATATCGGAGGCACTTTCCTGGAGCGACCTCGACAGTTGCTGCAGGACTGAATAGCGATCCATTTCCAGGGGATCAAACTCCTCCAGCCCCAGGCTTTCAACCTGTTCCTGGCGAAAAATGAGTTGCTGCTCCGTCTCGATGTCAAGCCGCCTTAGCTGCTCTTTCATACGATCGATGGTGGCATCCATCTCAGCCAGCGAAAACATTACCTCGCTGATCTGTTCTTCAACCCGGCCACGGTTGATACTGGTTTCACCGGCCAGGTTGACGAGTTGCTCGATCATCTGGGCGGGGATTTTAACCGCCTCCTGCGCTACCCGAGCCTGGGTCACTTCGGCGCTGCGTGCCGCAGCGCGCGCCTGTTCAACCAGTGCCTGATCTTCCCCGGGCAGATCGATCATCTCCACGGGTTTCAGTAACAGGGCCAAGTCTTCGGCAGAATCCTCATCGATGTCGGCTACCGGCTGACCCGACCTGACCTGCTCAACCATAGCCACGATTTGATCCTGGTAGCGCTGGACATGCGCAAACAAATGATCATCGAATGCCACACCCTGCTCGTCGGCAACGGTGAGGAGGGTCTCGAAATTGTGGCTCAGGTTGCCGAGGCTCTTCAGCCCGCTGAGGCGTGCACCACCTTTGAGAGTGTGCAACAACCGTTGCAATAGCTCAACGCAGGAACGCCGACCACGATCCTCCTGCCATTGCTGGATGGTTTCATCGATGTTCTCGAGCAGGTCACGCGCCTCCTCCATGAACATTTCCACCATTTCATCATCGACTTCCTCTGGGACATCCATCGGTTGATCTTGCACGTGCATGTCAGGCGCGGCCGGAGCGCTGCTGGCCGATGAATGGAGCGGTTCTTCAGACTCGGACTGACAGCCAACAGGCTTTAACGCTTCCAGCTGTTGAAGCAAATCGGGATCCAGGTTCTCAATACTCTGATCGGCGGCGAGGTTATCGAGCATGCTTTCCGCCTCCGCATGCGTGCGGCCGAAAACCTCGATGATTTCTGCTGTCGGTTGACTTTCGTGGAGGCGCTGTGCCGCCTGCGACCAGGCTTGCGTCAGTTCTGCCAGTGGCATGATTTCGAGGTCCAGGGCTTTACTCGCGATCTCCGCAGAGTAGTCACCAACGATGAACCAGTCGCCATCTGTCAGTGCGTTATTACTGCGCCAGGACTCAATGATAGTGTGCACACTTGCAAGCGAGTCGGCAGCTTCAAGCATAAACACACCAACGCGATCAAGGTAGGATGGTTCGTTATCGCTACCCTTGTCCGCTTTGGGAATGCGGGTGGCTTCAAGCTGCGAGATCCTTTGCAGCAAGGATTCTGTTTCGCTGAATGCTTCACAGGCGGCATTTTCCCTGACCTTTTGCAGGCCGATGAAAACCAGGCGTGTCGCATCACGAATGACCGCTACCGTTTCATCGTCGACAAAGGTGCGAGCGGCCTGCATTTGTTTCACCAATTGCTCCAGCGGCGTGACAATGCATACGAGTGCATCCACGTCGGCCATCCGGGTGCAGCCCTTGAGCGTGTGTAAAGCTCGCTGCAGTGAATCGCTGACAACCACAGGCTCCTTACTCTGCTCTGCAGCAACGATAAAATCCTGCATGGCGGCCAGATGCTGCTGCGCCTCGGCCTCGAAAATCTCCAGAAGAGCAGCGCGCTCACTGGCCTCCTCAGCCTGTGACGCGGTGTCATCCACCACTGCGGCTTGCTCGACCTCAGCGGCAGCCGGGGCACCGTGCTGGACGTCGTCAACAGCAAGCTCGGTCGCCAGCCACTGGGGTTCTATTGCCGCCAGTCTAGTACCGTCGACGGTCTCCTCTTCCAACAGCGCCTGTGCCATGGTCATCACATGATCAACGTAGGCTTTGTTGACCGGCTGGGTTTTCTCGAATCGTTTCACCATATCGGGGATCAGAGCCGTGACCCGGGCAACCAGCGCAAGGTGATCGTCCGCTACGTCCAGGGAGCGTTCAAGCAAGCGGTTGAGCAGACTCTCTATTGACCACGCCAGCTCACCCAGCAGGCTCGCCCCGACCATTCGGCCGCTTCCCTTCAGTGTATGGAAAGCGCGGCGAATCTCCCCCAGGGAACCCTCGTCATCGGGATTCGACTGCCACTGTGGCAGATTGGCCTGGATGGTTTCCAATACCTCGGCTGCTTCTTCGACGAAGATTTCAGCAATTTCCTCATCAAGGGGTTCTTCGATTATCGGCTCCAATTCCGTAAATCGATGCGCAATGGCTGACGCTGCGGCTTTCTCCGCTTCATCGGGTGCCGCTGCTAAAACCCCTTGCTCGTTAGCTTCACCAGCATCAGCCTGTTCGCGGTTACGTTGCGTATCTGCTGCTGCCTGTTGATCCTCGATGGCCCGTTTCGGGGCAGAATTCGGTCCGACGCCAGTATTCGACTCAGAGTCTGTGGCGCAATCACCCGCTGAATCACCAGACTGGGTAACGGGATAGCTCTGGGCCAACTCCATGTTATCGAGTTCGTCTATGGCAAAACCCAGGTCGGCTACACTCGCTACCGCGATATCGAGGATATCCTCGTTGTCGGCGTCGCCGTCGTCGGCCGAGCGCTCCAGGTAGTAATCAATGCCGCTGATTGCGTCGGCGAACTTTTCCAGCATCGGCCAGTCCGGCTGCTTTTTACCGTCAAGCAAGTTCCAAACATAGCACTGACATGCTTCCAGAACCCGGGCAGCACGTTCCATTCCGGCAATACCCAGACTCCCTGACAGCTCATGCAACCTGGCGGGCAAATTCTCAAGCTTGGCGTGATCCCACTGATTGGCAACAAAATCGATGATTGCATCTTTGACCGGATCGAGGTCCTTGCGAGCCTCCCGTAAAACTGTCTGCCTGGCGCCCCGCAGATGCGGTTGCTCGCTCACAGCATCAGTATTCAAACCCGAGGAGGCAACATAGCCCAGCAGTTCCTGCTCAACCCCGATGATAGCCTGGGCAACACTCAGCAAGCCCTCGGCACCGTCAGAATCAGTATCGTTGGCGATGCCTTCCAATATTTGTTGCTGCTCACGAATTATCGCCAGAGGTGCTACGAAACCCAACACGGCCATGGTATCACCAACACGTTTTATGATCGGTAGCGTGTCGTTGATTTCCATATTGTCCGAGTCCGCACGCCGACCATGCAGGTCCAGGTAGTCCTTGATTGCGGCGAGCTCTTCCAGCAGCGCATCCACCACTGAGCTCAATGCAGCAGCGTCCACCGCCAGTTGCTCTTGCTGACCATCCTGCTGCAGAGCCTGCTTCAAGTGGTAGATCGACTGCACCTCTTGAACCCGCGGTGAATCTCCATTGGAGCGGGCGACATAGTAGAGGAAGCTTTTCAGCGTTTCATTTGCAACCGGTACCTGCAGAGCGTCAAGTCCGTGTTGCTGGAGGCGCTTCAATTCCCCATCAATTTCCTTCAGGAGAGTTTTGATGGCGGCGTTTGGGTGAATCGAGTGTTCAGTCACACCTTCGACAATAGCCAGGCCCACTTGCCATAGTGATTCACGTGGCTTGCCCTGGTTCAGTAACTGGAGGTGTTCGCAAATCGAATTGAGCTTCGGCAGGTTTTGTTTGAGCTTTCTTTTTCGAACGATACCGACGAAGGCTTTTTGGAAAAGGTCTCTTACAGGGATAAGTTGGGCGTCGAAAGTCTCCTGATCGACCTCTACCGATGCCCCGGATGAAGTATCGTCGAGTGCTATGTCCGGATTGAAGAAGGCCAGTTCAGACATTAACTCTGCACCGCGAATTGCTCGCATATCATTGATGCGGGGCAACAAAATTCCCGGCAAATCCTGGCGAGCCGCCCTTACCTGCTGAAGAAAGCCGGGCAAATAAAGCAGGCCTGCCATGATAGCTTCCTGTGCCTTTAACCCGTCGATGACACCCCCTTCGCACAGGGACTGGATCAGGAGTTCCAATTCGTGTGCAAACAGCGATGCACCGTGAAACTCCACCATATGCAGAGTGCCCTGAACCTGACTGACCTGGTTCATGCACTCTTTGAGTTTACTGGTATCCCCGGGCTCCTTGACGTAGGATTCCAGCGCTTGGCATGCCTTATTCAGCGTTTCATCGATCTCTCCCGAGATCCAGTCCAGAGCTACATAATCTCGACGCTCAGCCATAGTGATTTATCAACCTTATTAAATGTTCTATTGGCGGACACAAGCCTGCAGGGGCTCTGTACTCAAGCTGCGGACGGCCCCATGGCACCATCCATCCATATCGCCACTGCCAACCACCAACAACCCACCCGGCTTGAGATGGTCGACCAGGCGATCCAGTATCCTGTGTTTGCTTTGCGTGGAGTAGTAAGGCAAAACATTGCGACAAACGATAACGTCCATATCGATCCCCAACAGTTCCTCTGCCGTCACCAGGTTCGATTGCACGAAGCACACTCGATCAGCTAATTCTTCGGTAATGCCGGCGAGGTCGGAACCAACTGCTGTCAGTCCGGATTCAAAATATTCCGGGGTCACGCTGCTCAGTTCGCCCCGGGTGTAAACCCCTGCCCTGGCCTCGTGCAGGGCGAAGCTGCTTATATCGGTACCCATCACGCCGAAGTAGAGCCCCGCTCCATGATGGGCGGCAGCGTGTTTCGCCAGCATTGCCAGCGTCCACGCCTCCGCGCCCCTGCCACAACCCGCACTCCAAAGATCAAGCGAGAAGACGTTGTTGCGGGGTTGGCTAACGCGATCGACCAGGAATGACTCGACCAGTTTGACCAATGCCGGCTCGCAAAAGGCCGCGCTTGGTTCACAGGTAATGGAATGCAATAGTTCCGCGGATTCTGAATCGATGCTCGTCGGGGCTTTCACACGGGAAAAGTAGGTCTCATAATCCTTGCAGCCTGTCGCCGCCAGCCTTCGATCCAGGCCGAGCTGGATAGACTGCGGCGAAACTGACAGGCGCACACCCCAACGATGCTCGAGATGTGCCTGCCAGAGATCTAGTTGCCGGTCTGAAAGTCTGGAAGCCAAGCGATTGGCGCTGCCGGCTTCCATGGTGCTCGACGCAACGCCCGCCACTGATTAAGCCAATCGCTCTGCTTCGGATTCCCGTTCCTTCTCCACGCGCTCGCCAGCACCTGGAGACACCTCTCCGGCATGGGAGCTGTTCAAAGATCCATCGAAATCCTGGCCTGAAGCAACCATTGCTATATCCAGGTCGCCTTCAATATGCTCCTCGGGCAATTTGAATCCGGCGACAGATTTCTGCATATCGCCCGCCAGTTCCGCAAGGCGCCCGATGGAGCCCGCTGTCGCCGTAGTACCGGCTGAGGTCTGTGAGGTGATCTCCTGGATTACGTTCATGGTGTTGGATACGTGTCCAGCAGAAGCTGCCTGCTGCCTTGCCGCATTGGAGATATTCTGTATCAGGTCAGATAGCGAGGTAGAAACGTTTTCGATCTCTTCCAGGGCAACACCCGCATCCTGAGCCAGGCGAGCACCGCGGACCACCTCTGCAGTCGTCTGCTCCATCGAAATTACCGCTTCGTTGGTGTCGGACTGAATGGTCTTAACCAGTGCTTCTATTTGCTTGGTAGCCCCTGACGCACGTTCCGCAAGTCGCTGTACCTCATCCGCAACAACCGCGAATCCGCGGCCCGCGTCGCCGGCCATAGACGCCTGGATCGCAGCGTTCAGAGAAAGGATGTTAGTTTGATCGGCAATGTCATTGATCAAGGAAACAATATCGCCAATCTCCTGGGAACTTTCACCCAGACGCTTGATACGCTTGGAAGTATCTTGAATCTGCTCACGAATGGTGTCCATGCCGCGAATGGTATTCTGCACCACCTCAGCGCCAGTGTTAGCAATTTTTACTGACCTTTCCGCTACCTGTGCAGACTCTCCGGCGTTTGAAGACACATGGTCGATGGTAACAGCCATTTCGTTGATCGCCGCCGAGGCACCTGCTATCTCATGAGCCTGATGCTCGGCAGCTTCTGCCAGGTGCAGAGCTGTGGATTGGGTCTCTTGGGATGCAGAAGTCACCCGCAGAGCGGTATCGTTGATTTGCGATACCAGTACCCGCAGCTGATCAATGGTAAAGTTTATCGAGTCAGCAATCGCACCGGTAAAGTCCTCAGATACAGTTGCAGTTGTAGTAAGGTCACCGTCCGCCAGATTACCCAGCTCATCGAGCAAGCGCAGAATGGCCACCTGGTTCTGTTCGTTGGTAGACTCCTCCAACGCGAGGCGCTTGCGAGTGTTGATAAACCCAAGCAGACCCAGTGAAGCCATCAGGATGATAACGGCAACACCCGAAATCAGGACCAATGTTCCGTTGACCGTGCGCTCGCTGGACAGATCACCAATCTGCTGGGTCAGCACCGAAGTCGCTTCCTGAATACCGGGGGCTTTGTCCACCAGCACGTT
This sequence comes from uncultured Gammaproteobacteria bacterium, assembly GCA_963751595.1. Classification (GTDB taxonomy): domain Bacteria; phylum Pseudomonadota; class Gammaproteobacteria; order Pseudomonadales; family JAHEGP01; genus JAHEGP01. The sequence continues at coordinate 89,706 of CAVVVC010000008.1, read as the reverse complement.
ACCAGCGTCCCGAGCTTTTGACAGATCCGGAGAGGCCTGAAAGATCTTGTCGATGAAGTTATTGACGAAACCGTACAGCTCAGCAATTTGATCCAGCGATTGCGCAGCCTCGGTGTCGCGCACCTTCTTTATTTTCATTGCCGAGTTGCCCTCGCGCATGCCCGTCAATACGGTTCCGAACATACTTGCATCGAGGTTAAACATGTCGGCAGCTTCCTTGGCGTCGGCTGTACCCTGCAACATCTTCTCAACGTTACGGGCAATCCGCTCGGCAAGCCAAGCCTGTTTTTGGGCAATAGCAATCTGATTCGGCGAAGCACCGTTTTCTATCAGAATCTCGACGACAAAATCGTACTCCTGCTGGAGCTCCGGAATCGATGCGTTGAGATTGCGGGCCACCTCATGCAGGAACAGAATTCTTTCCCTGTTCGCAACCACGGTTTGCGCCGCATCATTGGTTTCGGCCCACAGGCCATTCAACTCTTTAATTTCGACATTCAGCATGGCCTTGGGTGAAGGTAGTCCTGTGGTACCGTTATTTAGTACCTGTAAAGTTCTGTCAACACCCTGGCGCGCTGTTTCAAGGTCGTCAAAGGCTTGCGCATCGCCGGCTATCGCCTGGCGCGACGCCGTCGATACTTCCTGCATCATGACCCGTAGATCACCAGCAAGCTCCAGATATTTCGCATCGTAGTTGGCATCTCTCACCACCATATAGGCGGTAGTGATAAACGCCCCGATCGCTCCTATCAGAAGGACAACCAGAAATGTTACGCCCCGGTTATTGGGCAGCTTAGATGTTACGTTATTTCCACTCATGGATTGGACTCCGAGCCCCAGGCTGTTATCAGACCGTTATATTTAAAGAAGTTTACCTACCTGACCGCGCTAGGCGGCAGCATTGACGAAACGGCGATCCTTCGCCAACTTGAACGGACTAAAAACCGTCCAGGTCTTGTTTTCATGGACGTAAGTGCCCGTGGTGTATTCCACGAAAGGACCCGCATCCTTGGGAATTTGTTTGACAAAGGTATCCACAGGAAAATGTTGCATACCGATTAATTCGTTGACGATCAAACCGACGAAGAGCCCCTCGCATTCGACAGCGATGACTCTTCGAGATTTACTGGTACTTCCCAGAGTGCCACCAAAATACGCTTCGATATCGACCATCGGTAACAGCCTTCCACGGACGTTTGCGACGCCTTTTACCCAGCTTTTGACGCCGGGCATGGCGGTCCATGCAGGGACGTGCATCAGCTCCGCAACTTCTTCCATCGGAGCGACCATGGTCTGACCACCCAGGGTGAATGCTACGCCTGTCCAGGTATCTGCGGCTTCCTCCTGCTCCGGTAGGCCCTGTGCCGCTGCCAGACTTCGATTAGCCAGGCCCAGCAGGAGGGAGAACGGTTGTTTATCGCTATGCATCAAAGACCCCTGTTACAAACGTTACTGCTGATTACCGGCCGGCTTTAAAACGTCCTTGATGGTCTCCAGCAACATGTTTTCTTGTACCGGCTTGACGAGATAGCCCCTGGCACCCTGTCGCTTACCCCAGACCCTGTCAGTCTCCTGGTTCTTGGTGGTCACGATCACCACCGGGATGTGATTGGTGCGTTGGTCTCTACTGATCTGTCGCGTAGCCTGGAAACCGTTCAATCCGGGCATCACAATATCCATCAGCACCATATCCGGCAGTTCTTTGCCCGCGATAGCGACCCCTTCCTCGCCGCTACTCGCTTCGAGCACTTCGTGGCCCTGGCTGGTGAGCATGCCGCGTATCAAATGCGTTTCAGTCGGCGAATCATCAACTATTAATATTCGTGCCACTTGCTATACCTCTTATCCAAAAACTGGTTAGTCTGATTTTTAGGCGGCCAGATTGCTCACGTGGGCTTCGATGGCTCCAAGCAATTCGTTTTTACTAAAGGGTTTCGTTAGATACTGGTCAGAGCCAACGATCCGGCCCTTGGCTTTGTCAAACAAGCCGTCCTTACTTGAAAGCATGATGACCGGCGTTGACTTGAACTCACTGTTGTTCTTGATCAATGCGCAGGTTTGGTAACCGTCCAGTCGCGGCATCATGATGTCGACAAATATGATATCCGGCCGGTTATCAGCGATTTTTGCCAGGGCATCAAAGCCGTCTACCGCAGTAAACACCGTACAGCCAACCTTCTTCAGCAGCGTTTCTGCGGTGCGACGTATGGTTTTGCTGTCATCAATAACCATAACCTTTAGACTTTCAAAATTGACTTCCATAGAATCGTTCCCTTAATGGCAGCAGCGGCAACCTGGGGGCAGGCGACGCCGGTCGCTCACGTGTGCACTGAGCTGTAATTGACATGCTTGAGTAACTATAGATTTCGTTGTGGAATTTTGCATAATTCCACCGGTAATAATTTGGCTGCTGATTTGGGGAGGTAATTGTCACCTCCAGCAAGGATGCAACCGCCCCATATCCCGTGCTTGCAATACGCTCCATATCCGCTCTTGGAAAGGAAAACAGCTATGACTATCCGACTTGGCGTTATCATGGATGCGATCGAAGGCATCAGTGTCAAAAAGGATTCGACACTGGCGATGCTGATCGCGGCCAGGGCCCGGGGCTGGGACGTTTACTACATGCAACAGTCTGATTTATATCTGGAATCTGGCAATGCCCTGTGCCGCGCCCAGCGCCTCAGCGCCGTCAGCTACGACCCGTCCAACTGGTACCACGCCGAGGCGCAGGAAGAACTTGAACTGGCCGGTTTCGATGTTTTACTCATGCGCAAGGATCCACCATTCGACAACGAGTATATCTACACGACCTACATCCTCGATGCTGCCGAGAGGCAGGGGGTACTGGTAGTCAACAAACCCTCCAGCCTGCGCGATTGCAACGAAAAAATTTTTGCGACCCAGTTCACAAACTGCACACCGCCTCTGCTGGTCAGCCGCAATCCGGCGCAACTACGCGACTTCCTGGGACTGCACCGCGATGTCGTTATGAAGCCCCTGGACGGGATGGGTGGCACCATGATTTTCCGCGTCAAGCTGGACGATCCGAATATCTCGGTGATCATCGAAACGCTGACTGATTTTGGCAGTCGCACTATCATGGCGCAGCAATTTATCCCCGAGATAAGCGAGGGTGACAAACGCATTCTGTTGATCGACGGTGAACCCATCCCCTACTGCCTTGCCAGGGTTCCTGCCAGTGGCGAATCAAGGGGTAACCTGGCCGCTGGCGGGAAAGGTGAAGCGCGTCCACTGACCGACCGGGACCGCTGGATTTGTCAACAGGTCGCACCTACCCTTAGGGACAAGGAACTACTGTTTGTCGGGCTCGACGTCATCGGCGATTACCTGACTGAAATTAACGTGACCAGCCCCACCTGTATTCGGGAAATTGACGCAGCTTACGCAACTGACATTGGCGGCAAGTTGATGGACTGTATCAGCAAGAAACTGGGACGAAATTAGTGCACATGGCGCAAATCTATCCTCTGGACCAGGACCTCGATCGCATGGGCGTCTCCGGCTTGCTCGCGCTTCTGGTTCACGGCCTGCTGCTGTTCGGGCTCGGATTTGCCCTCGAGGGCTCAAAGCAGGCTCCCCCCCGACTCGAGATTACCCTGGCACCCCACAAGACGCTGGAAGCCCCCAAAGAGGCTGATTTCCTTTCGCAACACAATCAACTGGGTAGCGGCACTCTGGAAGAACGCCAGGAGCTTACGACCGATGACCTCGCCCCGCTGGACGATAATGTTATTCGCAAGACTGTTGAAGCCGCTGCCCGTCCCCCGCAGGTAGCCCAGCTGGTTCCGAACACGATAATCAGCCGCCAGGACTCCCTTGCACAAATGACCGCACCGACACTGGCCGAGCAGTCGGAAGTATCCGGCCAAGCTGAGATAGAGCAAATCTTCGAGGAGCCAGAGCAGCAAATACAGAGCCTTCAAGCACGACTGGATCGACAGCGGCGAGCCTATACCCGTCGCCCCAAAGTACATCGCATTACATCGGTCGCCACCCTGGCCAGTGACGACGCCCGCTACCAGCTCGAATGGCAGCAAAAAGTCGAGAATGTGGGCAATCGGTATTATCCGGAGGAGGCCAGGCGCAAAAAATACAGCGGTGACGTCCGGCTTGTCGTGGCGTTGTTGCCTGATGGTAGTATCAAGCGGATCGATGTGCTTGCTTCCTCCGGTAGAAACATACTCGACCAGGCGGCAATCCGCTCGGTCAAGTTGGCGGCCCCATTCGCACCATTTCCCGACGAATTAAGAGAGAAAGCGGATATACTCGAAATCATTCGAACCTGGCAGTTCAGGAACAATACGCTGAGCAGTCGCGGTTGAAAACTCAAGCAATTGGACTGTGGCCAGGTTCAGAGTATAGTGGTTTGAGAAATGATCAGGGTGACACGCCAGAGTGCTTCCACAGGCTCGGCCAAGGCAGGGCTTTCGGGACGGTGTTCAGCAGGCTGTCATGATGGACGGGCATCTTTGAGGGCTTTGCGGGAGGGAACAATGGCAGCCGCAGCGCAAATTCAATCATTGAGAGACCACTTCTTGCTTGCCATGCCCGGTTTGACGGGCTCAATTTTTTCCCATTCACTGACCTACCTTTGCGAACACAGTGAAGACGGTGCAATGGGGATTATCGTTAATCACCCGCTCGACATTTGCTGGCCCGATGTGTTCGAGCAACTCGAGCTGACGAGTAACCGCCACGCCGATCAACTCGTCCTTGCAGGTGGCCCTGTCCATACCGACCGGGGATTCATTTTGCACCGCGCCGATGAGCAAAGGTGGGATTCCAGCCTGGCAGTGACGACGGATGTCGCCCTGACCACCTCCATGGATATTATCATGGCACTGGCCAACGGCGATGGCCCACCGAAAAGCCTGATGGCTCTGGGCTATGCTGGCTGGGCAGCAGGGCAGTTGGAAGAAGAACTGGCGGATAATTGCTGGCTGACACTGCCATCGGACCTGTCGATCCTGTTCGACGTACCCTTCGACCGAAAGGCCGCAATGGCAGCCGCAACACTCGGCATAGACCTCGACCTGCTGTCCTCCCATGCCGGGCACGCCTAGCGCAGGCCAATTCGGCATGGCGGACTCCAGGGTTAAAGGCACGATTCTCGCTTTCGACTATGGCAGCAAATACCTTGGCGTTGCGGTAGGGCAGGCCATTACCTGCAGCGCAAGTCCGCTAAACCACCTGAAAATGCGAGATGGCGGCCCGCCCTGGGAAGGCATTGCAGCATTGCTGGAGCAGTGGCAGCCCAGCCGTGTCGTCGTGGGATTGCCACTGAATATGGATACCACAGAGTCCGAAATGTCGCGCCGGGCGCGCCGTTTCGCAAACCGGCTCAACGGGCGCTTTGGCGTCAAGGTAGAACTTCAGGACGAGCGTCTAAGCAGCTTCGAGGCCAAAGACCGGTTGTCCCTGCAGGGGGAAGAACGCACCCGGGGTGGCGCAATCGATAGCCTGGCGGCAGTGCTCATTCTCGAGCTCTGGTTATCACAGCAACTCCTCTAAAAGCGGCCACCCATCTGATACTGATCGTCATCGTCCTCTTCCATGCTCAGGCGGTCAGCCGCAGCCCCTAACCTGGCGCTATTGTTGTCGGCGCCCAGTTTGATCATCAGGCGCAGGTCGTTGGAGGAGTCAGCGTGTGCGAGCGCGTCCTCGTAGGTAACGCTGCCCTCCGCATACAGATCGTACAACGCCTGGTCAAAGGTTTGCATTCCCTGCTCCCGGGATCGCTTCATCAGCTCCTTGAGCTTGTGAACTTCACCCTTGCGAATCAAATCCGCCGCCAGCGGGGTATTGAGCATGACTTCAATACACGCACGCCTCCCCTTGCCGTCGGGCATGGGAATCAACTGCTGCGCCACTATCCCCTTGAGATTGAGTGACAGGTCCATGAACAGTTGCGGGTGCCGGTCTTCCGGGAAAAAGTGAATGATCCGGTCTATCGCCTGGTTGGCGTTGTTCGCGTGCAGGGTACACAGCACCAGGTGCCCGGTTTCGGCAAACGCAATCGCGTGCTCCATGGTTTCCCGGGATCGCACCTCGCCAATCAGTATGACATCAGGCGCCTGGCGCAAGGTGTTCTGCAGTGCGGCACCAAACGAAGCGGTGTCAATACCTACCTCGCGCTGGGAAATGATGCAGCGATCGTGTTGATGAATGAATTCAATCGGGTCTTCAATGGTGATGATGTGACCGGTTGAATTGCGATTGCGATAGCCGATCATCGACGCCAGCGAGGTTGATTTACCGGTACCCGTCGCCCCGACAAAAATAACCAGGCCACGCTTGGTCATCGCCAGTTTCTTGATGATTTCGGGCAGTAGCAGGTCTTCGGGCTTGGGGATGCGGGTTTCAATTCGACGAAGCACCATGCCTGCCAGGTTCCGCTGGTAAAACGCGCTAGCTCGAAAGCGGCCCACCCCGCGCGCTGAAATCGCGAAATTGAGCTCCTTGGTAGCGATAAACTCCTTGCGCTGCTCATCGTTCATGACCCCCAGCACAACCTCTCGCGCCTGCTCCGGGGTTAGGGACTCCTTGGTAACCGGCAATATCTTGCCATGCACCTTGATCGAGGGCGGCATGCCGGCGGTAATAAACAAATCCGAGGCTGTCTTCTCTACCATCAGCCTCAGCAATTTTTCCATTTCCATGTCGTTACTCCTTGCCTGGATACTCTTTAGCTTCAGAAGTTCTCGGGCATTTTTGCTTTCTCCCGCGCGGCCTCGCGAGTGATCAAACGGCGTTGCACCATATCGGTCAAGGATTGATCCAGGGTGGTCATGCCGAGGGCACCCCCCGTCTGGATCGCAGAATACATCTGCGCAATTTTGTCCTCTCTTATCAGGTTTCTTATCGCAGGGGTGCCGATCATGATTTCATGGGCTGCGACCCGGCCTCCACCGACTTTTTTTAGCAGGGTTTGAGAGATAACCGCCTGCAAGGATTCCGACAACATCGAGCGCACCATCGACTTTTCCTGCGCGGGAAAAACGTCAACCACCCGGTCGATAGTCTTGGCCGCGGACGTGGTGTGGAGCGTGCCAAACACCAGGTGTCCGGTTTCGGCAGCGGTCAACGCGAGGCGTATGGTTTCGAGGTCGCGCATCTCACCAACGAGGATGATATCCGGATCTTCCCTCAACGCCGATCGCAGCGCCTCATTGAAGCCGTGGGTATCTCTGTGCACTTCACGCTGGTTTATCAGGCATTTCTTGCTTTCATGCACAAATTCGATCGGATCCTCAATGGTGAGTACATGATCGTATTTATTATCGTTGATATAGTCCATCATGGCAGCAAGGCTGGTGGATTTACCCGAGCCGGTGGGCCCGGTGACCAGCACCAATCCCCTGGGCCTCATCGAAATATCGCGAAAAACCTGCCCCATTCCCAGGTCCTCCAGAGTCAGCACCTTGGACGGGATAGTCCTGAATACTGCGCCGCCGCCTCGATTCTGGGTAAACGCATTGACCCGGAATCTAGCCACACCGGGCACTTCAAAGGAGAAGTCGGTCTCCAGGAATTCTTCGTAATCCTTGCGCTGCCTGTCGTTCATGATTTCATAAATCAGGCGATGGACTTCCTTATGCTCCATCGGCGGCAAGTTGATCCGACGCACATCGCCATCTACCCGAATCATGGGTGGCAATCCCGCCGAAAGGTGCAGGTCAGAAGCACCCTGCTTGGCACTAAACGCCAGTAATTCCGTTATGTCCATAGGATTCCTCAAGTTGCCTATCTGGCAACTTCGCTTTGTAGTCTGCGTTCAAAGCCGCCACCCGGTTATCTGGTTCCAGCCAGAACTGTGTTTCGGGCTTGGTGCGGGGTCGCTGCCAGCAGCTCGACAGGATACCCGGTTGCCCGGTATGCGCCGGCTAAAGACACTATAGCAAAGCTGGACGATTGCGCAGGCCGGCGCCCGTAAAAAGCGCCGCACAGGCGCGCATGAAAGGATTTCTGCACTGTCAGGCCGGCAAGGCCCCTGGGAAAACCACAGGGACGGGAACAGGCCGTCGCCGGTGGTAATTGGGTCAACCTGCGATGCACTTTGGTATATGCTGCGATGGCCTGTTAATCGGCTATCTAATGGTGCAGCGAGGAGGCTTTCCCATGGTGAACATCGAGGAGCGGTTGCTGGCAATTCAGCAAAGAATTGAGCGCTGCGCCAGTGCCTGCCAGCGTGATACGGCCGACATTCGATTACTCGCAGTCTCCAAAACCCGTCCGGTCAGCGAAATCAAGCGAGCGCTGGCCTGCGGCCAACGCCATTTCGGCGAAAACTACCTGCAGGAAGCCCAGGCCAAAATCGCGGCTCTTAGCGGCGAGCCCATCTGCTGGCATTACATCGGCCCCATCCAGACCAATAAAACCCGGCCGATTGCCAATAGCTTCGACTGGGTACATAGCGTGGATAGACTCAAGGTTGCCCGCCGACTCAGTGAGCAGCGCAATCCCGGGAAGCCCCCTCTGAATATCTGCCTGCAGGTCAATATCGGAGCTGAGCCCAGCAAAGCCGGGCTCGCAACAGCCGATCTGGTCACCGTGGCAAAGGAAGTCGCATCGCTGAAGCAGCTTCGCTTGCGCGGCCTGATGGCTATTCCGCGAGCGACCGCGGACGAGCAGGAACAACGCCAGCAGTTTCGCCAGCTACGTTATCTGTTAAATGACCTTCAACGCCAGCTGCCCGAGCTCGATACCCTGTCCATGGGAATGTCCAATGATCTGGAGGCCGCGATCAAGGAGGGGGCAACCTGGGTCCGCATTGGCACCGCCATTTTTGGCCCAAGGCCGGCCAAACCCGGCTCCGTCACTAAATCCTCATCCCCAGCTTAATTAATGTGGGCGGAACGGATAAACTGCCGCCTCTATAGCGGAAAAAGCGGGTAACCCAAGGTGAAACAAGCAACCCTGGCCTTTATCGGGGCTGGAAACATGGCATCTGCGTTATTTGGTGGGCTGGTGCAGCGGGGATACGATCCTTCCTCGATCATTGCGGCAGACCCCAGCCTGGACTGCCTCGCCCGGGCAGCAGACATGGGAATTGCCACCACCCAGGACAATGCTGCGGCCGTTGAATTTGCGCAGCTCGTTATCCTTGCGGTGAAACCCCAGGCCCTCCAGGCCGTTTTACAACCCCTGCGGGATATCTTACGCCGGCGCCGGCCCCTGCTGCTGTCGATTGCCGCCGGGGTGAACCTTGAGGCGCTGGCGAGCTGGAGCGATCCGAGCCTACCCATAGTCCGCTGCATGCCCAACACACCGGCGCTGGTGCAAGCAGGTGCCGCCGGGTTGTTTGCCAACCCCCAGGTCAGTGCGGAACAAAAGCAATTGGCGCAGTCGATTCTGGAGGCGGTTGGTACCGCGGTGTGGCTCGACGACGAAGAACAATTACATGCCGTGACGGCGGTCTCGGGTTCCGGCCCCGCTTATTTTTTTCTCGCCATGGAAGCGATGATCGAGGCGGGGGTCAGACAAGGCCTTAGCCAAACCGTGGCGGAGCAGCTAACCTTGCAGACAGCCTTGGGCGCAGCGAGCATGGCCCAACATAGTGAAGTTGGCCCGGCAGAACTGCGACACAGGGTAAGCTCTCCGGGGGGTACCACAGAGCAGGCAGTACTCACCTTCGAACGAGGCGGCTTGAAACCTCTGTTCGCTGAAGCCATGGCAAGCTGCGCCAGACGATCGGTGGAGTTGGCCGATGAGTTGGGCGGGAAATAAGCCCATGAACGCCTCGGTATACCGTCTACCAATGGCGGAAATGCAGTATTATTACTTTGGGCGTTGTACGCGGTGGTGGTTGGTCCAGACCGCCGGAGCGACGCAAGCCTGCCGGTTGCCGCAGGCGCACTAATTATCGTATTGGAGAAAAACATGGGCGCTATGGTCGAGATTGCCGCGTACCTCATCAACACGATTATGAGTCTGTACCTGATCGTTGTGTTGCTGCGATTGCTATTGCAGGTAGCGCGTGCAGACTTCTACAACCCGATCAGCCAGTTTGTGGTCAGGGCCACCGATCCCCTGGTACGCCCACTGCGGCGCATCATTCCCGGCTTTGGTGGCATCGACTTCGCAACCCTTATTCTTGCGCTGATCATCCAGTTTATTATCATCAACTTACTTTACATGCTGCTTGGCGGGGCCATGCCCAATCCGGTCAGTGCTGTCGTTTGGAGCCTGATCGGAGTAGCCGCAGCCATCGTCAAAATCTACTTTTTCTCGATCCTGGTAGCAATCATTTTCAGCTGGATTGCACCGGGCAGCAGCCACCCCGCATTGGCTTTGCTCAACCAGATCAACGAGCCGGTGATGGCCCCCGTGCGTAAGCTACTGCCACCCATGGGTGGGCTCGACCTGTCACCCATCCTGGTTTTCATCCTTATTAATGTTTTCACTATCCTGCTCAACCACGCTGCCATTGCTACCGGTTTGCCCGGCAACCTGCTGCTGGCAATGTGAATTCTTTTCTGCCGCGGCGGGAGGCTGGCTGCAGTATTCAGGCGCTTTGCTCCAGTGCTGCCAAGGCAAAGTCTTCCCTGGCCTGTCGCGAGCCGAACGCCTGTGATCGGCACCCAATTGGGTAAAAAAGCGTGACTGCCGAGCCCTCCGCTTGTTTCAAGGGGCCTGCCTCATTAGACTGCCTCCTCAGTTAAAATTACGGCGATACGAAAACCCATGCCATTTACTCCTCCACCAGATTCGGTGGGTTTTGTAACACCCCAAAGGCAGTGCTTTACCGAGCCACTGACACTGGCATCGGGTAGGCGACTGGACAGCTTCGAACTGGTTTACGAGACCTACGGGGAGCTCAATAGTGATCGCTCCAACGCGATACTGATTTGCCATGCATTGTCTGGCGATCATCACTGCGCAGGCTATCACAGCGAAGACCCGGCCAAACCTGGCTGGTGGGATCTGTACGTAGGGCCCGGCAAGCCCATCGATACGCAAAAGTTTTTTGTCGTCAGCTCCAACAATCTTGGTGGCTGCGCTGGCTCCACGGGTCCCCGTTCCATCAATCCGGCAACGGGACAGAGCTGGGGAGCGCAATTTCCCCTGTTAAGAGTACGCGACTGGGTCAATAGCCAGGCAAGGCTTGCCGATGCCCTCGGCATTGCGCGCTTCGCAGCTGTCATCGGCGGCAGCCTCGGTGGCATGCAAGCCATGCGCTGGGCGCTGGAATATCCCGACCGGATCGGCCATTGCATTACCATTGCCAGCGCGCTCAAACTGAGCGCGCAGAATCTGGCCTTCAATGAAGTCGCACGGCGAGCAATAACCTCTGATCCGGGTTACAACGGGGGTAACTACCTGAGCCAGCAGAGTGTTCCTTTGGACGGGCTTGCTCTGGCGCGGATGATCGGACACATCACCTACCTGTCCAATGATCTGATGGGGGAGAAATTCGGCCGCGAGCTGCGTAGCGGCAGTTTCGCCCTTGGCCAGGAATCGGATATCGAGTTCCAGGTTCAAAGCTACCTGCGGTATCAGGGCGAGCGCTTTTCAACCAGCTTCGACGCCAATACGTATATCCTGATGACCCGGGCGCTGGATTACTTTGATCTTGCACGTGAGTATGGCGACGACCCGGTGCTGGCATTCAGCCGTGCGCAGTGCAAGTTTCTGGTGCTTTCTTTCTCCACTGACTGGCGCTTCCCGCCGCAGCGATCCCGGGAAATCGTCGATGCGCTGCTGGCTGCCCATAAGCCGGTGAGTTATGCCGAGATAGAATCCAATAAAGGCCACGATGCTTTTCTGCTGCCCAATGCACGCTATCAGGAGATTTTCCGTAACTATATGAGCCGCGTTCATAGCGATCTTGGGAGACTTCCCTAATGCGCTTGCCCACCGAGTTAGTTCAAGCCTGGATCAAGCCCGGGGAGCGGGTATTGGATCTTGGCTGCGGCGACGGAACATTACTGCGCCAGTTGATCGATGACAAGGGAGTACAGGGCTACGGTATCGAGATCGACCCCCATGCAATATCGCGCTGCGTCGCCGATGGCATTAACGTGGTGGAACAGGATCTCGACAAGGGGCTGGCCAATTTTACGGACCAAAGCTTCGACACGGTGGTGATGACCCAAACCCTCCAGGCCGTGCACTTTCCCCACCTGGTTATCGACGAAATGCTGCGCATTGGGCGGGTCGGCGTTGTGGCCTTCCCGAATTTTGGCCATTGGCGCTGTCGCTACTACCTCACCACCCAGGGCAAGATGCCGGTTTCAAAATTTCTCCCCTATCAGTGGTATGACACCCCCAATATCCACTTTTGTACGATCCGGGATTTCGAGCAACTGTGCCGCGATAAAAACATTGATATCATCAATCGGCGCTTTCTCAACGCGCAGGGCGAATCGACCACAAGCGCCCGAAAGTGGCCCAACCTGTTTGGCTTTACCGCCATTTACCGTATAACGAAGTAGGTGAACCCGTGAAATTCATTCTAACGCTATCCACTGCATTAACCTTTCTGCTGACGACGCTGCCGGGGTTTACCCAGGCACAGGTACAGCCACAGCAACAGTTCGAGACCAGGTCGGGGGATTACACGGTGTACCACAGCCTCTTTCCCTCCAGCTTTTTGCAACCGAATATTGCCTCCACATACAACATCACGCGGTCACGGGATCGCCTAGTGCTCAACGTTTCGGTGACACGCAACGACGCCGACACCGGTGTCCAAACGCAATCGGCGCGGGTCACCGGCACCCGCTCCGACCTCATCCACACCCAGCCGATCGAATTTCGCGAGATCAGGGAAAAGGATGCGGTTTACTATATCGCTGAAGTCCGCGCCACCAGCGAGGCGGTGTTTTACTTTGACCTGAAAGTACAGCCCGACCCGAACAGGCCGCCCATCGCGGTAAAATTCAATAAGCGGGTTTCTCCCGAGAAGTAAGCGGCCATGCAAAAGATTGTTCTGGCCAGTGGCAACAAGGGTAAGCTCAAAGAATTTGACCGCTTGCTGGCCCCGGCCTCGTTCCAAGTGATACTACAAAGTGAACTGGGAGTGCCGGAAGTTGATGAGACCGGCCTCAGCTTCGTTGAAAACGCCATTATCAAGGCTCGCCATGCCTGCGAGCATGCAAAGCTGCCGGCTCTCGCAGATGATTCGGGTCTGGAAGTCGATGCGCTGAACGGACGACCAGGTATCTACTCTGCCCGCTACAGCGGTCCAGGGGCAACGGATACATCCAACAACCAAAAGCTACTCGCCGAGCTTGAGGGAACGGATGAAGCGCAGCGCGGTGCCAGGTACTACTGTGCGCTGGTCTTCATGCGCCATGCCCAGGACCCCTGTCCGTTGATTTTCCTCGGCAGCCTCGCGGGGCGGATTCTGCGCTCTCCAATAGGCGATAACGGCTTCGGCTATGATCCCTTGTTTTGGGTACCTCAGTACGACTGCAGCGCCGCACAAATGAGCCCTGAGCTAAAAAGCCGGATCAGTCATCGCGCCGTCGCCATGAGGGGCATGATGGCGCAGCTCGAACGTCTCGCCAGCGCAGTTGGACAGTGAGCGAAACGCGTATCCAGCTGGCAGAGCTACCGCCACTCAGCCTGTATATTCACATTCCCTGGTGCATCCGCAAATGCCCGTACTGTGATTTTAACTCCCACGAGGCCCCCGCAGCGCTGCCAGAAAGCGCGTATGTCGCCGCCTTACTCCGGGACCTTGAACAGGAGATGGAGGGTGTTCAGCAGCGCAGGCTCTGTTCCATTTTTTTCGGTGGCGGCACGCCAAGCCTGCTATCACCCGAGGCGATACATACCCTGCTCGAGACCAGCCGGCGGCTGATTGGCTGGGAGGAGGATATCGAGCTTACCCTCGAGGCCAATCCCGGTGCTGTCGACGCGCAGAAATTTATCGGATTTCGCGCAGCCGGGATCAACCGCCTGTCGATTGGCGTCCAGAGTTTTGATGACCGTCGACTGCAGGCGCTAGGTCGCGTCCATTCAGCTGCAGATGCGATGCGGGCCTTTTCCCGCGCCCGCGCCGCCGGTTTCGAGAACATCAATCTGGACTTGATGTACGGATTACCCAGGCAGGACGCTACCCAGGCCATGACTGACTTGCAAACGGCGATAGGTCTTGAGCCCGAACATGTGTCCTGGTACGAGTTGACCCTCGAACCCAATACCGAGTTCTACAAGCGGCCGCCAAAGCTACCTTCGGAACCTGTGCTGGAATCGATCGAGTCAGGTGGCCGTGCCAGGTTGCAACAAGCCGGCTACTCAAGGTACGAGATATCCGCCTTTGCTCGCCTCGGCGAGAAATCACAGCACAATAGCAACTATTGGCAGTTCGGCGACTATATCGGTATCGGTGCTGGTGCCCACAGTAAAGTCAGCACCCCGGACGCCAATCGTATCCGGCGCAGCTGGAAAACCCGAATGCCATTGGACTACATGGCCAGAAACCACTGCCAGGTGGCAGGAAAACGCGATCTTACCGCCGCACAGCTACCACTCGAGTTCATGATGAATGTCCTGCGGCTGTCAGCAGGAGTACCCAGCAGTTTCTACCGTCGACGCACCGGTTTGAACCTGGCCACCATCGAAACCGCCCTGGAGCAGCTTCGCCAACGGGGCCTGCTGCGGCAAGAATCGGACCAAATTGGCACAACCGAACGGGGCGAGCGGTTTCTCGATTCCATCCTGCAAACCTTTATGGATTAGGACCCTGGCAGCAACCCGCCCGGGGCTTCAGCACTTGAAGAACAGCAGGTCCCAGACACCATGCCCGAGGCGCTCACCCCGCAGCTCGAACTTGGTTTTTGGCCGCCAGGATGGTTTCTCGCTATATTGTCCAGCACCCGCACCGTTGACGAACTCCCGCCGGTCGGCCATCACCTGCAGCATGTGTTCGGCGTAATTCTGCCAGTCCGTGGCCATATGGAGAAAACCGCCCGGAGCTAACTTCGCACCCACCAGAGCGATGAACTCAGGCTGGACTATGCGCCGCTTGTGGTGCTTTTTTTTGGGCCACGGGTCAGGGAAATACAGCTGTACGCCCTTCAGGCTAGCATCCACGATGCAGTGCCTGAGCACTTCCACCGCATCCTCTCGATAGACCCGTATGTTTTCTATCCCCCGCTCTTCACAGCTCAGTAAAAGGCTGCCTACCCCGGGGGGATGAACCTCGATGCCGATATAGTTTAACGCTGGCTGGCTAGTGGCCATCGATACCAGCGATCCCCCCATCCCAAATCCAATTTCCAGCACCGTGTCCGCCCGCCTGTTGAATACCCGGGCATAGTCAACCGGTCCGTCAGCAACCGCAAGACCCAGTTCCGGCCATTTGCGCTCAATCGCATTGCGCTGGCCTTCGGTCATTCGGCCGGGACGCACCACAAAGCTTCGAATCGGCCTGCGCCCGCTCGGCATCAACTGATTCACAATCTGTCCGCCTGCTCAATGCCGAACCAGGCCAATGCCAGCCAGCCCAGCATGAATGCCAGCCCCCCGACAGGGGTAATAGCACCCAGCCAGCGGATCCCGGAGAAGGCCAGGGCGTAGAGGCTTCCACAGAACAGCACCAAGCCGAGGGCAAAACAACCGCCTCCCGCAAGCAGTGCAGTGTGCCTCGGAAATTGCACCAGCAGCAGCGCGACGCCAAATAAAGCCAGGGTGTGATAAAAATGGTATTGGACCGCAGTTTGATAAACCGCCATAAGATCCGAGGCCAGCTTACCCTTGAGGGCATGGGCGCCGAAGGCTCCGAGGGCTACAGCCAACAACCCTGAGACCGCGGCGATTAGCAGAAAATATTTGGCCAATTGGCTGCTCCATCCAGGCTGCACTTTGAAAGGTGACTCGCTATTTTAAAGCATCGCGAGCTGTGCCGGAACAGCGCCCATTTCTGGCCTGTTCCAAAACGGCGCAAACGAAAAAGCCGCTCCCAAGAGCGGCTTTCAGATTCCAGCGTGCACTGCCTAAGCCTGCAGGCTGGCCTTCATCTTTTTCATGGCATTCTGCTCAATCTGGCGGATTCGCTCGGCCGATACGCCATATTTGTCCGCCAGCTGATGCAAGGTAGCCTTCTTTTCCGCTAACCAGCGGCTGGCCAGGATATCCCGGGAGCGCTCATCCAGTTCCGCAATCGCCGAATGCAGACTTTGCTCGTTGTTTTGCTCCCATTCGGTGGCCTCCAGTTGCCGCGCCGGGTCAGCGCTGTGGTCTTCAAGATAATTGACGGGGGCCACGTAACTGGTGTTGTCATCATCGTCCGTTGCGCCATCATAGGGGGTGTCGTAGGTGCTGAGCCGCCCCTCCATACGGCGAACCTCAACCACGTCAACGCCCAAATCATCTGCCACCGCCTCGGCTTCGGCATTCGACAGCCAGTTGAGGGATTTCTTCTGTCCCCGTAGATTGAAAAACAATTTACGCTGGGCCTTGGTGGTAGCAACTTTGACGATACGCCAGTTGCGCAAAATGAACTCGTGCATTTCGGCCTTGATCCAGTGCACGGCGAACGAGACCAGACGAACACCTTTTTCGGGGTTAAACCGCTTTACCGCCTTCATCAGGCCAACATTACCTTCCTGGATCAGGTCTGCCAACGGCAACCCGTAACCCGTATAACTGCGCGCCACGTGGACGACAAAGCGCAGGTGGCTGAGAACCAACTGCCTGGCGGCTTCGAGATCCTGCTGGTAATACAATCGCTGAGCCAGCGCCTGCTCTTCCTCGACGGAGAGCACGGGCACCGTGTTCACTGCCTGGATGTAGGCATTGACATTACTACCTGGCACCATCAGGGTGACTGGCTGTAATTCGCTGTTCATACAATAAGACCCCTCTTTCGATCTGACGACCATTTTAGCACTCCTTTTGTTAGAGTGCTAAGACGCAAATAGTTCCCTTACCCACTAAAAATTAAAGGCTTAACGCGGTTGGATAACGTGGAGGTGGCGACTGACCGCCAGCCAGGCCCCGCCGAGGCCCAGCATTAGACCTGCCAGTAACAAAGCTCCACTCCCCGCAATGCCAAGACCGTGTAATTCAAAGGTGCTGTCATACAGCCCTGCAACACTTGCCACGGTACCGTCCAGCCAGGCTATCAGGCCCACTAGAACCCCCCAGGCCACCACACCCCCGCCGAGGCCATACCACACACCGGCGTAGATAAAGGGGCGGCGGACATAGGCATCGGTACCGCCCACCAATTTTACTACCTCGATTTCTTCCCGCCGACCCTCAATAGCGAGCCGGATCGTGTTTCCTGTAACCAGCAGCACTCCCAGACCCAACAACATGGCCAGCGCAAACGTAATCCGCTTGCCCAGCTCCATAAGACGATACAGTCGCTGAACCCACTGCACGTCCATTTGCGCAAGCTCCACTTCAGGTAGTTGCTGAATGTCATCCAGCAATGCCCCCAGCGTGGCAGCCGAAGCAGTAGCCAGATCGGGCTGCAACACCACCACCGCGGGCAAAGGATTTGCGGGCAACTGCTCCAATACCCCGCCAAAACCCGACAGCGTGGAAAACTCCGCCAGGGCCTCCTGTTTTGAAAGGTACGAAGATCCGCTAATTTCGGCTTTATCCTGCAACGCCTCTGCCAGCCTGCGCCCATCGTCTTCCGTAACGCTATCGTCCAGGTACACCGAGATTCGCGCTGCGCCGTCCCAGCCCCCGGTGAGCCGCTGGAGATTATCCAGCGCGACAAACAACGAGGCGGGCAACGCCAGGGCAATGCCGATCACCAACCACGTCAATGTACTTGCGAGGGGGTGGACGAGCAGGCGCCGAAAGCTCTGCGTTGCCACCAGCTGATGATGGGAGCGCCAGGCTCCAAGCCGATCTGCAATGCTTGCTCTACGCTGAACTGCCCCACTCTCACGACGGGGCTGCCGCTGGCTGACCTTTCTAGGCATGGGTCACCCTTTGCTCCTCGCCGCTAGTCAACTGGCCATCCTGCAAAGTCAGCATCCGCTTGGGCATACGCGCAACCAGAGCCAGGTCATGGGTCGCCACGAGCACTGTGACACCCACCTGATTAAACTGCTCGAATAGCTGCATGATTTCTGCCGAAAGCTCAGGGTCGAGGTTACCGGTGGGCTCATCGGCCAGCAGCACCAGGGGCTTGTTAACCACCGCCCTCGCTATGCCCACCCGCTGTTGCTCGCCGCCGGACAAATTTATCGGGTTTTGCTTTTCCCTGGAGAGCAGGCCAACCTTGTCCAGCGCTGCACGAACACGCCGGCCGGCGTCACGGGGATGATAGCCTGCTATGAGTAACGGCAGCGCAACGTTGTCGAAAACCGTGCGATCGAACAACAGCTGATGGTTCTGGAACACGACACCCACTCGACGCCGATGATACGGGACCTGTCGACGACCCAGCTTTCGCAGATTCTGGCCGTTTACCAGCACCTGCCCCTCACTGGGCCTCTCCATCAGCATAATCAGCTTCAGCAACGTGCTCTTGCCCGCCCCCGAGTGACCAGTGAGGAACACCATCTCGTCACGATTGATCTGGAAGCTGAGCCGGTTGAGGGCTTCGTGGCCAGAGCTGTAGCGTTTACTGACGTTGTCGAACTGAATCATCGTTGCCCGATTTGATGCTGCACCGCGAAAATCACCCTTGCTCAAAATAGAGGCTCTAGCCCTGGCTGTCGAACAAGGCATCAACGAAATCTTCGGCTTTGAAAGTCCGAAGATCTTCAGCCGCTTCGCCCACCCCGATGAAGCGCAGGGGCAACCCGGTCTGCTTGCAGATGGCAAAAATGATGCCGCCCTTGGCGGTGCCGTCGAGCTTGGTCAATGCCAGGCCGCTGACATTCACCACCGACTGGAAAGTGCTGGCCTGGCTCAGCGCATTCTGGCCGGTCCCCGCGTCAAGCACCAACAGGGTCTCGTGGGGCGCCCCCGGGTCGAGCTTGCCCATGACCCGGACGACCTTTTTCAATTCGTCCATCAGGTTGTCTTTGTTGTGCAGCCTTCCGGCGGTATCCGCTATCAACACGTCAACGTTGCGCGCGCTGGCGGCTTGCAGCGCATCGTAAAGCACGGAAGCGCTGTCTGAGCCGGTTTTCTGTGCGATCACGGGAACATCATTGCGAGCTCCCCACGCTTGCAGCTGCTCTACTGCAGCGGCCCGGAAAGTGTCTCCTGCCGCCAGCATCACGGACTTGCCCTCATCCCGATATCGGCGGGCCAATTTACCGATAGTTGTGGTCTTGCCAACCCCGTTGACGCCAACCACCAGAATCACAAAGGGTTTATGGGCAGGGTCAACAACCAGAGGCTGCTCTGAGGGTGCCAACAACCTCGCCAGCTCGACTTTAAGTGCCCCAACCACCGCTTCGCCGTCAGCCAGCTCCTTGCGTTTAACCCTGGCGGTGAGGTTATCGATAATCTCGGTCGTCGCCTCGATACCCACGTCGGCCACCAGCAGAGCGTTTTCGAGGTCTTCCATGACCTCGTCATCAATTTCCTTTTTGCCCAGCAGGAAAGTCCCCATACCTTCCGCAAAGCCGCTTCCGGTGCGCTTCAAGCCCTTCTTTAGCCGCGTGAAAAAACCGCCCTCTGGGGTTTCCACAGCTTCCCCCGTTTCTGCGATGGGGGGCTCGGCGGCCTCTGGAACGGCGTCGCCTTCCGCGAGGAGGTTCGCCCACTCCTGCTCCGCAAGGGCTATCGGGTCAAACTGGGGCTGCTCCTCGACAGCAGCAGGCTGCGGCGAAGCCGTGCCCTCCGTCTGCTCCGCATTCGCTTCCCTGGCGATCAACTCAGCCCATTCCCGCTCGGCAACGGCAATCGGGTCCTCTGGCTGGCCGGATTGGTCCGGTGCTGCACCCGCCGTAGTTAGTGCACCATCGTCGGAATTGCCTTCTTTCTTGATCTGTTTCATGGTGATCAATTTTTTCCTTCTGGTGATACCGTTACACTGACAAGGTGCGCTATCCTACCATTTTCGTCGGCGTCAGGCCCAACCTGAGCTTCTCCACATGGCTAACAAACGCGTACCGGGCACACAGCAGGGGTCTGCGGGGACACTGCGCATCATTGGCGGTCAGTGGCGCGGTCGCAAGTTACACTTCCCTCCCCTCAAGGGCTTGAGGCCGACCGGCGACCGTGTGCGCGAGACTCTGTTCAATTGGATCAGCCCGTACGTAGTGGATGCACATTGCCTGGACCTGTTCGCTGGCAGCGGTGCATTGGGCCTGGAGGCCGTCAGCCGCGGCGCCGCTTCAGCTACCCTGATCGAGATGTCAGCCCGCGCTTGCAATGCCCTGCGCGAGCACGTTAGCACCCTGGGCGCAGGCTCAAGGGTAAACGTTTACCGGGCAGATGCCCGCCATTGGCTGAGCCGTTCACCCTCGAAGCCTTTCGATCTGGTGTTTCTGGACCCACCCTTCGCCACGGGGCTGCTGGCAGACACCTTACCCCTGCTGGAGGCTGGGGGCTGGCTATCCCACGATGCCCTGATCTATGTCGAATCGGATCGAGAGCAAACGATCGCACTGCCCCCAAGCTGGCAGCCGATGCGAATCCTTGATGCCGGCCAGGTTCGCTGCCAACTTCTGCGATCCGATAACGTGCGGGCGACAAATCAGGGCTCATTAACAAGCGCCGACCGCTAGCCGTGAACCGGCCAACGGTTCGTACCAGATGCCCAACTCAACTTACACAAGCCGGGGAGCAATATGACTGCAGTGGTATATCCAGGCACTTTCGATCCAATCACCAATGGCCATGTGGACCTGGTTGAACGAGCGGCGCGCTTGTTTGGCAAAGTGATCGTGGCCATTGCACACAGCGAAAGCAAGCGCCCGCTGTTTGATCTGGAAGAACGGGTAGCGCTATGTCAGCAGGCGCTGAAACATGTTGAAAATGTCGAGATAAAGTCGTTTTCCGGGCTATTGACGGGATTCGTCGCATCCTGCGGCACCCACGTCGTGCTCAGGGGTTTGCGTTCAGGCGCCGACTTCGAGTACGAATTACAGCTGGCCAACATGAATCGTGCGCTAAGCCCTCAATTTGAATCGGTGTTCCTGACACCGCCCCATCATTTATCCTATATTTCTGCCACCCTGGTTCGAGAAATCGCCTCCATGGGCGGGGATGTCGGACCCTTTGTCCACGGTTCGGTGCTGCGAGCCCTGGAAAAAAAGTTCTCGCCCGATTAGCAGGTTGTTTTGCTCAATTACCGAGTGAAGGCGCTATGGCTCTCTTAATCACCGATGAATGTATCAATTGCGACGTCTGCGAACCCGAGTGCCCCAATGAGGCCATCTATCAGGGCGAAATCATCTATGTAATCGATTCGTCGAGATGCACCGAATGCGTGGGACATTTTGACGAACCTCAGTGCCAGCAGGTATGTCCCGTCGACTGCATACCACTGGATCCTGAGCATCCTGAGACAGAAGCACAGTTGAGGGTAAAGTACGCGCGCCTTACCGGTTGTTGAGCCCAACGCGACAGGGGCCACGCGCATAACTGCGCGTGGCCCCTGTTAGCATCCCTGGATAGTTACTGCAGATTGCCGAGGTCGGCAGGCAACCTTTCAGTAGCCGTAGTTTTCAGTGCCGTACCCGCGATTTGCTGTCCTGTCGTAGTCGACGTAATCGACCTCATGCTTGACGCCGTTCACACACCCCAGGCAACGCCGAAAGGTTGCTGCCGCTGGGCCGCGTACCAATGTATCACCGGACTCCTGAACATTTCCGCCCATGGCAGAGAAGGGTAGGCCAACAAGGAATACCGCTGTGCCCGCTACGGTGGCGACCAGCAAGGCCGGGCGGGCCACCAATAAATCGATCGCCATGGCGCCAGCAGAGGGTCGCTCGTAGGTTTGCCGCTCGTAATTGTCGCGCCCATCATTGCGATAGTCGTAGGGCTTGTCATAGGCCCGATCATTGTAGCTTTGCTGCGCAAAACTGAGGTGGGGCAAGCTGAACAACAGCCCGAATACCGTAGCGGTGGTAAGCGACCTTAGCTTTGCCTTCATAATTATTCTCCTAAAGATAGATACGCCCGGTTTTCAGCCCGGGCACAAACGATATTCCTATCTTAGACCTTAAACGTCCCCCAGGCACCCCATCCGGCGGGCATTTTTCACAGTTTTCGTGACTCACGCGGGTCGCGTCGCATGACTAGCGTTGACACTGGAGACAATACACCGTTGTGCGTTGGGCAAGGCGTATTTCCCTGAGCGCGCCACCGCAGCGCCCACACGGTTTCGAGCCTCGTCCGTAGACCCACAGTTGCTGACTGAAATATCCGGGTTGACCATCACCGTTGACAAAATCCCGCAGGGTCGTTCCGCCCTGCTCAATCGCCGCTGCCAGCACCGACTTAATGGCTTCTACCAGGCACTGGTAACGTGACAGCGAGATTCTCCCCGCTGCTCGGGAGGGGTGAATCCCCGCCATAAACAAAGCTTCATTGGCATAGATATTGCCTACTCCAACAACCACTTTGCTGTCCATAATAAACGCTTTCACCGGGCTTCGTCGGTGGCGCGAGCGTTGATAGAGATAGCTGGCGTCGAAATCGCTCTCCAGCGGCTCTGGACCGAGCCCGACCAGCAGTTTGTGCACTGCTGGCGACGCTTCGGTCCAAAGCATGGCGCCGAAGCGCCTGGGATCGTGAAATCGCAATTCGATGGCGTTGGAAAAGCGGATAGCGATATGATCATGGCGCCTCAGGGGGCCTTCGCCGGTTGTCACCCGCAAGCTACCACTCATCCCCAGGTGCACCAGCAAATGACCCCTGCCACAGTCGAATAAAATGTACTTACCCCGCCGCCGGACATCGTGGACGCACAGGCCACGCAGGACTTCAGGTAGCTGCGCCGGAACAGGCCACCTCAACCGGCCATCGCGAATTGACACGTCGGTTATCGTCTGTCCCAGCACATGTGGGGCCACACCCCGCACCGTTGTCTCTACTTCTGGAAGCTCGGGCATAATGCACTCTGTTGGACTGGTGAGCATGTAAACGCCGCAACAGGATATCGCCATGGGCACCCCTTAACCAGTCAGCTCCTTGACATCAACCGACACTGAACGTGAAATAGCCTCCTCTCGACGATCAGGGAAAAACACATGCTGCTGGGCGTGGACACCGGAGGTACCTTTACCGACTTCGTGCTTCTGGATGACTCCGGAATACGCGTTCATAAAGTCCTCTCAACCCCCGACGCTCCGGAGCGGGCGATACTGCAGGGCATCGGAGCGCTGGGGCTGGACGCAGAGCTGAAGACCGGCAATCTACTACTGATCCACGGTAGCACGGTGGCGACGAACGCGGCGCTGGAAGGCAAGGGGGTGCGCACGGCATTTGTCACCAACCGCGGCTTCGGCGACATGTTAACGATCGGCCGCCAGGCGCGCCCTCAGCTCTATGAACTGCAGGCCACCCCGTTACCGCCTCCGGTACCGGCGGAGCTGTGTTTGGAGACGGGGGGCAGAATTGACCAACGTGGTGAGTTGCTGGAGGCACTGACTGATGCCGACCTGTCCCGGCTGGTGGAGGAAATACAGCGCCTTCGACCCCAGTCCGTCGCCATTAACCTGCTCTACTCCTACCTTGACCCGCAATACGAGAAGCGGATTGCAGCTGCCCTGCCCGGCGATTTGTTCGTTTCCCGCTCTTCACAGGTACTACCAGAATACAAGGAGTACGAACGGGGGATCGCTACCTGGCTCAACGCCTGGCTAGGGCCCCTGGTAAGCGGCTACCTGCGACGCCTGGAAACGGCGCTCAAACCCACCCCAGTGACCATCATGCAGTCTTCCGGGGGAACAATGGCAGCAGCGCAAGCCGCTGACAAAGCCGTCAACCTGCTGCTATCCGGACCGGCCGGCGGTTTGGCTGGCGCCTTTCACATGGGGCTCGGGGCCGGCAGGACTCGCCTCATCAGTTTTGACATGGGAGGCACCTCGACGGATGTCGCCCTTCTGGATGGATCAATCGGCCTGACCAATGAAGGCTCCATAGGTCGCTGGCCGGTGGCTGTGCCAATGGTAGACATGCAAACCATTGGCGCCGGCGGAGGCTCCATCGCCAGTCTTGACGCCGGGGGTATGCTCCATGTTGGTCCGCAATCCGCAGGGGCGAACCCCGGGCCAGCGTGCTATGGCAACGGCGGTGACGCGGTTACGGTCACCGACGCCAACCTGGTGCTCGGCCGATTACAAGCCAGTCACTTTCTTGGCGGGGCGATGCGGCTCAATCCCAGGGCCGCGCTAACGGCCGTGCAAAAACTGGCGAACGCGATGGGTATGAGCGCCGAGTCCGCTGCTGAAGGGGTTATCAGGGTAGCTAATGAGCACATGAGCCGAGCGCTGCGCGCGATTTCCATTGAGCGCGGACATAACCCGGACGACTTTACGCTGTGTTGCTTTGGGGGTGCCGGGGGTCTGCATGTTTGTGAACTGGCAGAGCAGCTAGGCTTGCAGCGGGCTCTAGTCCCGGTGCATGCCGGCGTATTGTCAGCCTTTGGGATGCTCGTCGCTCCAAGGCAGCGACAACTGACGCGCACCGCTACCCAGCTACTGCTGGAAGCCAATGCCGGCGCCATCGAGGGCACGCTGTTGCAGCTGGCAACGGTGGGTCGGCGTGAACTGCGTAGCGAGGGGATTCCTGCTGGGGACATTACTGCCGAATTCAGCCTTGATCTGCGCTACAGCGGACAATCCTTCACCCTCAATATTCCCTGGCAGGGTGACGTCGCCACCGCGGTCAGCGCCTTCCACGACGCTCATAAAGTTCGCTATGGCCATGCTATGGAACTAACCGTGGAGCTTGTCAACCTTCGAGCTACGGTCAGCGCCCGGTCTGCTCCCATTGAGCTACCCCGAGCTGCTTACATCGAGCGCCAACCCACCTGGGTTGAGGTGCACGGCATCGACCAACCCGTGGCCCTGATGCAAAGGGATGGCCTGGAAATCGACAGGACCTACAGCGGACCCTTACTCATTGCGGAGCAAGCGTCCACCACCTGGGTCAAGCCCGGGTGGCGACTGCAGAGGGATGAATGCGGGAACTTGCAGCTTTTTCGCGAAGCCAGCGACTGAGCGGCCGACCTGAGCACGGTGGCGGCAATCCAGGCGCTACAATCGAGCTTACTTAATTTTGCCTTCTTTGTATTCAACGTGCTTGCGCACCACGGGATCGTACTTCTTGAATACCATTTTGTCAGGCGTGTTGCGCTTGTTCTTGTCCGTCGTATAAAAATGGCCGGTACCTGCTGAGGATATCAACCTGATTTTTTCTCGGGCGCTTTTAGCCATGATACGTGCTCCTTAAACTTTGACGCCGTCGGCGCGCAAACCGGCCAACACCGAATCAATGCCGCACTTGTCGATGATACGCATGCCCTTGGTCGATACTCGCAGCTTCACAAAACGCTGCTCCGACTCCACCCAGAACCGATGGGTTTGCAGGTTCGGTAAAAATCGACGCCGGGTCCGGTTTTTCGCATGGGATACATTGTTTCCGGTTACCGGTCGTTTACCGGTTACCTGACAGACTCTGGACATTGCTCTGGCCTCTCCACCCTGGGTGGTTACTCAACTGCTCGTTACCAAAAAAATTTCAAATCGCTGGCTACCCCAAGGGTACGCCCTGGGCCAGCTTCGAAGAGCGCGGCACTTTACCAGAACACCTTTTGCCTTACAAGGGGCGACGGCTGCTTTTACTGACGGTTCGGTGCTGCGTGTGGTAGCATCATCAGCTTCGGTTTTGAGTATAAAAACACAATGAAAACCGGCTTCCTAAAAGCTTGGCATCTTGTCCTGACAATAGCGGCCAGTCTGCTTTTGCCGTTGCTGCTCGCGCTGCCCAAGGTAGTGAACCTCAATCGCTACCGTGATTCTCTGCAAAACCTGGCGAGCGAAGCCCTTGGCATGCAATTGCAACTGGGCCGGCTGCGCTGGGGCCTCAAATTGACCAGCGGCATTTGGCTTGAGGCTGACAGGCTATCGCTTACAGGCACCTTGCCAATGCCAGCCAGCCTCGAATGCGGCAAGGTCGTTGTCAGGATCGCCGCCAGCCCTCTGCTGAAAAAGCGCTTGGTTATCAAGGATATCCTGCTACAGGGTCCCGTGCTGACGGTGGAGTCAGCGGGTGCCGCAGCGCCAGCCATCCAGCCCGGAAGCGGAAGCGATGACACCCATACCGCCTACACTCTGGAACTGAAGTCGCTTCGGGTCGAAGCTGGCCAGGTGTTCTATTCTGACCAATCCAACGACACCCGGATTCCGAAGCTACACCTTAATGACATTGCCATCAAAACCAGCCAGTTGGCACCGGGCTCCGCTGTCAATTTCGAACTGGCGCTGCAGCAATTGTCACCTGAGCAGGAAACACTGGCTCAGCTGGCCGCCTGTGGATCGCTACATGGCCTTACCCCGCAGTTTGACTTTGAACAGCCTCGCCTGACCGTTGACGGCGAACTCCAAGCGTTGAAGCCCGAGGCCCTGCTACCCTGGCTTGGCGCTGAATGGGTTGCCCGACTGGAGGGATCCTGGCGCACCACCCTCCGATACCAGGGCTGGCCGGGAGCCTCAGGATCGATCTCCGGCGAAATCGATCCGGGTTGTTTAAGCTATCGCGATCCAAGCCTATGGCCCGAGCCCCTGCCAGGTTCCGGCTGGACCCTGCAATTCAGCGCGCTGGAACAAGCTGATCAATTTCGGTTTGATAGCATCGCAATTGGCATCGGCGATATTGCAGCCAAGGCCCAACTGACGCTGGACAGCCTGGGGCAATCCGCCGTCATCCGTGATGCTGTACTGAGTGCGAAGATACCCCTTGATTCTGCGGGCCCACTGATACCCTGGCTGCAGCTGGGAGAAGTCCAGAGCCCGCTTCGTGATTTACTGGCAGGCGGCGGCACCGTGTTCCTCACCGATATCCAGCTGCCGGCGATTACCCTGGCTGAGGACGATTACAGCTGGGAGGCATTGTTCAAGGCCCTGTCGGGCTCGATCGAGCTGTCACAACTCTCAGCCCGGCCTGCGCCCACCCTACCCCGGTTCGAAAACATCAATGGCCATCTCTCCCTCGCGGACGGGGCCCTCACAAGCAATGATATCCGCATCAATATCGGTGCCCTGGCCCTGCCATCGATTACGCTCAAAACCTCAATGCTGCTGGATAAACCCTGCCTGTCCCTGAAAACAGACGGTCCCGTGGCGTTGGCCACCAGCCAGGGCGAGCAGGTCGGAGACTTCCTTCACGATTATGGCATCGCTCACCTCAGCACGGAGGGGCTGCTGGCGCTCACGCTTGATTACGATAGCGCTGGGTCAGGGGCATGGCGAGCTGACGGCAACGCCACGGTCAATGACCTGCAGCTGACCGCCCTCGACACCGATAATCGCTTGCAGCTGCAGGGCCAGATGAATCTCAAGCTCGAAAACACGCTGCAGCTGGGATTCGAGGGCGTTCACGGCGCCCTCAATGACGCTCCTGTGAGCATCGATGGGGCACTCACACGCACTGGCGGGGGTTCCTGGTCGGTCGATCTGGATCTGGTATCGTCCGACTTTCAGCCGGCCTGGCTGGGAGCTTTTATACCGAAGCTGCAATCCATGGACGTTGCGGGTGGCGTCGATGCAGACCTGTCAATCCATTACGACGGATCGAAGGCAGGTAAAACGCGCCTGCAAGGTACCCTTTTTGGTAAGAAACTTGGGTTCCAGATAGGCACTTACAAAATCGACGAATTAAACACCCGACTGAGACTGGGCGGACGGCGGCTGGCAACTCAGGAAACGTCTTTCAGGCTCAATCAGCAGCCCATTTCGGTATCCGGCAAGTTGGCGCTGGACCCTCGTCTGAGCGGGGCGATCGCGCTCACCTCACCCACTCTGAACCTCGACCAGCTGCTGGATTCCATCGGCAATGCAAGCACTCCACCTGCGGTGAATGCAGACGATAGCCGGCCCGCCCCCCAACTGCCCGAAATACTCCGGGATGCCACGGTGGCGATAGAAGGTGTAATCACGAAAGGCGTTTACCGCGGGCTTGAATTCAGTGAGCTACAGCTGGGCTTCGATTATGATCAGCAGCTTGCGCGGGATTATGAGTTGTCAGCAGTCGTCGCCGGTGGCACCCTTAAAAGTAACGGCGAATTAAATTTTCAGGATCTTTCGCGCATCGCTTTTGATACCCGCTTCGAGCTCAGCGAGGCGCAGCTTGAGGATTTGGCGCCAGCCATAGTTGGCCATCGAACAGCCGTCAGCGGCCTCCTCAGCAGCGCCGGTAGTTTGGCTGGATCCGGCGGCAGCGATCTGTTGTCGAGCTTGCGGGGCACCATTGATATCAAGGCCGGACCCGGGCGCATAGCCGGGGTCGACCCGCTCACCCAGACTCTGTTCCATGTACTCGAAGTCATCAACCTCGAGGGGCTGATCGAGGGCACCATGGGCGAAGACCTGGCGCAACAAGGCATTCGCTTCACTTCCCTGTCAACCAAAATGGACCTTGACCGAGGAGATATCCATATCCTGCGATCACGCTTGCTTACATCGGCCTTCAAGTCCAGCGGCCAGGGTCTGATACATTTTGCCTCGAATACCATCGACATGGAGGTCGAGCTCACGGTTCTCGGCACCTTTGATGCGGTCGTTGGGCTGGTGCCCTTTGTTGGCATGGCGGCAAGCAACATGACCAGACTGTACCTCTTGGTCAGGGGACCGCTGGAGAGGCCCAGGGTCACCGTGCAAGCCACCAAGGGCGTCATCGAAACGATGAAGGCAGGGATTAAAGACCCAACACGGGAGATCAGCAGAGGGCTGGGCTCCTTGCTCGATATCTTCGACGGCAAGAATGGCAAGTCCGACTAAAGTAGCCCACGCTCTGCCAGGGAAACCACTTCAGCATCGCCGACAACCATATGATCCAACACCCGGATATCTACCAGTGCCAGCGCAGACTTCAGGCGCTCTGTGATCCGCACATCGGCCTGGCTGGGCTCCGCCACACCCGAGGGATGATTATGGGCCAGGATCAGCGCCGCAGCATTGTGTTTCAGTGCCCGCTTTACCACTTCCCTGGGATAGACACTGGCACCATCGATAGTGCCATGGAACAACTCCTCACAGGCGATCACGGCGTGACGACTATCGAGGAACAGGCAGAGGAACACCTCCTGCTCGCAGGCACGAAGCTGGCGCATGAGGAAATGGCGAGTACACTGCGGACTGGTGAGAACGCTTTCCCGCTGCAGGGATTGCAGCAAATGGCGGCGACCAATCTCCAGGATCGCCTGCAACTGCGCGTAGCGGGCCTCTCCGAGGCCTTCGGCTGCGCACAAAGTCGTGCGGTCGGCTTCCAGAATTTGCCGCAACCCGCCAAACCCCAGGAGCAAATCCCGCGCCAGATCTACAGCGCTCTTACCGCGGATGCCGGTTCTGAGGAAGACAGCGAGTAATTCGGCATCTGACAGAAAACCGGGACCCGAAGCGAGTAGCTTTTCCCGGGGCCGCTCTTGTTCGGGCCAATCCTTGATCGCCATAACAACCTCCCTGTTGTCGTTGACGCAGTTCGCTGCGATGGAATGCCTTCTCGTGGGCAGAACGCAATGGTATCGTAGGCGCTTTTCAGCCGCAGGCGAAAAACCCGGAAATAATGCCTACTCAAAATCTCACCAACAAAAGAATCATCGTCGGCATCAGCGGCGGCATCGCTGCCTATAAAGGCGCAGAACTGGTAAGACGCCTTAAACAACATGGCGCACAGGTTCGCGTGGTAATGACAGCAGCAGCCCAGCAGTTCATTACCCCACTGACCCTGCAGGCTTTGTCCGGCAATCCGGTCCACACCGCGCTGCTGGATACCGAGGCCGAAGCCGCCATGGGGCACATCGAGCTGGCGCGCTGGGCGGATGCCCTGATCATTGCGCCGGCAAGCGCCGACTGTATCGCCAGAATTGCCCAGGGCCAGGCCGACGATTTACTGACGACGCTGGTGCTTGCCCTCAATGCACCACTGGCTCTGGCTCCAGCGATGAACCAGGCAATGTGGCTGGACGCCGCCACCCAGGACAATGCACAACTTCTTCAACGCCGGGGTGCACACCTGTTTGGGCCTGCCGAGGGCTCCCAGGCTTGTGGCGATACCGGACCCGGCCGCATGCTCGAGGCCGATGATCTCGCGGAGTGCCTCTCCTGTTTATTCGCCAGCGGAGCGTTGGCGGGGCTTCGGGTAACGATAACAGCCGGACCCACCCGGGAAGCCATTGACCCTGTGCGGTTTATCAGTAATCACAGCTCGGGCAAGATGGGCTACGCGCTTGCGGAGGCGGCGGTTGAAGCAGGTGCACTCACCACCCTGATCAGCGGCCCGGTTGCGTTACCTTCTCCGCCGAAGGTCGACCTGGTGCGGGTTAACAGCGCCAGAGAAATGCATGCGGCCAGCATGACCGCCGCCGCCAGCTGCGATATTTTTATTGCGACGGCGGCAGTGGCCGACTACCGACCGAAAAAAGCGGCAAGCCAGAAAATCAAGAAGGGTGAACCCACCATGGTGCTGGAGCTTGAGCGCAACCCGGACATCATCAGCGCAGTGGCGGCTCTGCAGCCCGGGCCATTCTGTGTTGGCTTTGCTG
Organism: uncultured Gammaproteobacteria bacterium; assembly: GCA_963751595.1. GTDB lineage: Bacteria > Pseudomonadota > Gammaproteobacteria > Pseudomonadales > JAHEGP01 > JAHEGP01. The sequence goes on along the minus strand of CAVVVC010000008.1, from coordinate 59,099 downwards.
CCGAGACTGAAAACGTCACGGAGCACGCCAGATCCAAACTCCTGGGTAAGGGCCTGGATCTGATATTCGCCAACGATGTCGCCCGCACTGGGATTGGTTTCAATAGCGACGAGAACCAGGTCACTCTAATTGGCCCAGCGGAAACAGTGATCCTGGAGCAGGCTCCCAAGGAAAGGCTGGCCCGCATGCTGATCAGCGAGATTGCAACCCGCCTCAGAGCCTGAATAGCGCTTGACAGGAAGTCAACTAAACTTGCCCATTAAGACGAATTTTGCTCGGGCACCACTATGAAAAAGCGGAAAAAAAGCACAGGCAAGAACACAGGCAGCGAAAAAAAGCATGGGTCTACCGTCCATTTTTTACGGCCAATGTGGCTGTTTACGCTACTGGCCTTCCTGCTGCCCCTGGTCGCCACAGCGGTCCTCAATCTTGTTGTCGCCAGGACTAGCGGGCAACAACAACTGGAGTCTGCCAGCCAGCAACTGGTGGATGCCCAGGTAATCGCGCTTTCCCAGTTCATCGAAGACCAGAAAACCTACCTGCGGTTTCTTGCCACACGTCCCGCAGTCGTAACAGCACTGCAGGAAGACAACGCGCTTGCCCTGCGCACCCTTGAATCCGAGTATGGCAGTGCCTACGCCAATGCAATCCGCCTTAAACTGGTGCCTCTGGACGCAATGGGTACGGCGGCACAGGATTTTCCTGGCCACCGCCTCAATCGTATCGAGACAGCCATGCTGATTCGCGCCAACCGGGGCAAGCCAGTGCCGCCGGAAGCCTACAAAGATGGGGGGCAGAACGTCATCACCCTGCTCCAGACCGTCGACAGCGAGGCGAGGGGGATCTCGGGGGCTCTTCTGCTCAGTATCGATAGCACAGTGTTCACCGACATCATGGATCGGCTCGGTGCCGAGCGCGGCCAATTAACCCTGCAACATATGCTCAACGATGAAACCCTCGACCTGTACCAGCGGGGCGATGCCGCGGCCGGAGCACCCAGGGTCTACCGCGAATTTTCCGACAACCCAAGCTGGCGGCTGGCATTCCAGGCCTCACCTGAGTTGGTGGAGGCTACACGTGGCCCCAGTGCCCTCCCATGGCTATTATTCGGGGGCGCTAGCCTGCTCCTGCTGACCTTCGGCCTTGGGGTTTATCGCAGGATTCGCAAGCAGCTGGAAACAGAGCTGCAAGAGCTGCAGGACTACCTCGGCCAACTGAAAGCGGGGGAACGCGCACTTCCACCGGCAATGAAGCTCGACCAGCTTACCGAGGTAGGTGCATTGGCGTTCGATATCAGCCAGTTACCCCCAGTCGCCGGAAAACCTTCCCTCAACGATGCCGCTGCTACTGCCGAGCTCGGCGCGAAAATGTCGGGCCGGAAAGCCAGCAGTAAAGAGCGCATCGAGGGCTATGCGGAGGAACTGGAAGAACCCAAAGAGCAGCAGCCCGAGCCATCACCTCCCGTCGACCCCGGAATATTCCGCGCCTATGACATTCGCGGAATCGTGGGTGAAGACCTGACCCTTGACGCGGTCTACCAGATTGGCCTGGCCGTTGGCAGCGAAGCCCAGGAGCAAGGCGAAACATCCGTTGTCATCGCCAGGGATGGGCGCCTCAGTAGCGAAGAGCTTGCTCAGCAACTGGCCAGTGGCCTGCAGGCAAGCGGCGTGAATGTGATCGACCTGGGGTTGGTGCCGACCCCCATACTGTACTTTGCGACCTATCAACTCAACACGGCGAGTGGGGTCATGGTGACCGGCAGCCACAATCCAGCCAATTACAATGGTCTCAAGGTGGTCATCGCCGGCGAAACACTGTTTGACCGCGGCATCACCCGCCTCAAGGAACGCATCGATCAGCGCCAGCTGCTGACCGGCAGCGGCAGCTACAGCAGCGCCGATATCAATGCCCAATATATCGAATACGTCCTCGGAGATATTGCGATCGCCCAGCCTTTAAAGCTGGTCGTCGACTGTGGCAACGGCGCCGCGGGGGTCCTGGCTCCCGGATTGTTCGAGGAGCTAGGCTGCGAAGTGATACCCCTGTATTGCGATGTCGACGGCCACTTCCCCAATCACCACCCTGATCCAACCGTCGCAGAAAACCTTGCTGACCTGCGACAGCAGGTACGAGAAAACGAAGCCGACCTGGGGATAGCATTTGACGGCGACGGTGATCGTATCGGCGTTGTCAGTTCCAGCGGTAAAATCATCCCGGCTGACAGGCTCTTGATGCTCTTCGCCCAGGATGTTGTATCGCGCAACCCCGGCTGCGACGTGGTTTTTGATGTCAAGTGCACCCGCCACCTGAACGATGTCATCGCCAGCTACGGCGGACGACCGATCATGTGGAAAAGCGGTCACTCAATGGTCAAACACAAGATGGTCGAAACCGGTGCCTTGCTGGGCGGGGAATTCAGCGGCCACATTTTTTTCAAGGAGCGCTGGTTTGGATTTGATGATGGCCTCTACAGCGCCGCTCGGCTGATCGAAATCATGAGCACGGGTAACCCCGACCTGGACCAGGTTCTCGAACAGTTCCCAGCCTCGTTCGGTACGCCGGAGCTGTTCCTGGAAGTGGGCGATGCAGCAAAATTCGACATCGTCAAGCTTTTCGCCGAGCAGGCCGACCTGGGAGATGCCAAGATCAGTCTGATCGACGGGGTTCGCGCCGATTTTCCGGAGGGATGGGGCCTGCTGAGGGCTTCCAATACCAACCCATACCTAGTGCTTCGATTCGAGGCTGATTCCGAAGAAGCGCTGGCCCAGATCATTCATCGCTTTCAGGAAGAACTCGATATTATCCAACCCGGGCTGCAAATACCGCGCTAGCAGCCCGCACCGCGCTCGATGGCCCCGCATTCGATAATTCGCTAGACTTGGCTGCCAATCTACACCGCCCCCAAGGTAGCCGAGGTAACCATGTCTCTTGATCGCGAATCTGCCATGAACGTGGCAAAAGTCCTCACTGAAGCCCTGCCCTACATACAGCGGTTTACCGGCAAAACCATGGTTGTCAAGTTTGGCGGCAACGCCATGACCGATAGCCAACTGAATCAGCAATTTGCGCGTGATATTGTGTTGATGAAGCTGGTGGGCATGAACCCGATCGTAGTGCACGGCGGCGGCCCGCAAATAGGTGACTTGCTTCGCAAGCTCGATATCAAGAGTGAGTTTATCGACGGTATGCGCGTCACTGACAGCGAGACCATGGACGTCGTAGAAATGGTACTCGGAGCCAGCGTCAACAAGAGCATCGTCGCCACGATCAACCAAAACGGCGGTAAGGCAATTGGTATCACGGGCAAGGACGGTAACCTGATCAGCGCCAGCCGCCTGACCATCGAGCGACCATCCGCCGAGACCTCGGTACCGGAAATCATCGACATCGGACATGTCGGCCGGGTTGAGCACATAGAGCGCGAGGTGCTCGATGTGCTTGTCAGCGGCGACTTCATCCCGGTCATTGCTCCCATCGGGGTCGGCCCTGACGGCTCCTCGTACAACATTAACGCGGATATTGTCGCCGGAAAGGTTGCCGAAGTCCTGAAGGCAGAGAAGCTGATGCTGCTGACCAATGTGCCCGGATTGATGGATCAGAATCAGCAGGTAATGACCGGCTTGAGCACCGCCGAGGTCGACCGCCTGATTGCTGACGGAACCATCAGCGGGGGCATGCTGCCCAAGATCCGCTGCGCCCTCGAAGCCGTCAAAGGCGGAGTACACTCCGCACATATCATTGACGGCCGGGTTCCCCACGCAGTACTACTGGAAGTGTTCACCGACGAGGGGGTGGGAACACTGATCAGTCAATTCGCATAGCGCATTGAGGTCCTATGGCATCCGTCCTGGATCGCCTCGCTTATTGCAGGCCAGGGTGCTTATCGCTAGGATATTGCCTCGCTCAGTCAAGTTGAATCCATGGCGCGCTCAAAATCGACAACCAGCCGACGACAACAGATCCTTGAGGCGCTGGTACACATGCTGGAAGCAAATCCTGGCCACCGCATTACCACTGCGTCGCTGGCTCGGGAGGTGGGCGTCTCTGAAGCCGCTCTCTACCGGCACTTCCCCAGCAAATTCAAAATGTTCGAGGGTTTGATCGATTTTATCGAGGTAACGATTTTCAGTCGCGTCGGACGCATTCTCCAGGAGGAGGAACTCTGCGTTCCACGCATCGAGCGAATTCTCAATCTGGTGCTCAGTTTTGCCGAGCGCAATCCGGGAATTACCCGAATATTGACCGGAGATGCACTGACCGGTGAAAACGAGCGGCTGCACCAGCGCATCGTACAGTTTTATCAGCGCCTTGAAACGCAGTTAAAACAGATCATCAAGGAGGGTGAGATCAAGGAGGGTATTCAGACCGCCAATATTGCCGCGACCGCCAACCTGATGATCGCGGCAACTGAGGGACGTATTGTCCAGTTCGTACGATCGCAGTTTCAATACCGCCCTACGGAATGTTGGCAGGAGCAGTGGCAACTGCTGAGCCGGGCGCTGGCACCTGTTACCCGGGAGGGCAATCTTGTTGCTCGGCCACACCTGACCGATGCGGAATAGTCAGTCACTGCGGGCGAATTAATTGCGATTGCCGGCAAGCTCCATCAGATATTCGAAGCGCTCTTTATCTCGCTCAAACTGCAAGCCCGTAGCAACCCTTTCCCTGCCCAACTCGTCAATGGAGGACTCCGCATAGAGCACTTCCGATTTGAGTGCCTCCAGGCGGCCCTCCAGTGCGGGGGGGACATCCTTGCCACGCCGGGCATAATTCGCGGCATCGTTTTGCTCCGCTTCGATCTGGCCCTTGAGTGACATCAGGTTGCCATTGAGAATCCCGATCCGGGTGTCATATTCCTTGAGCGCCCGCTGCTTGGCCGCCTCGATTTCGTCAACGTCACTGTACCGCAGTATCAGGGATTTATCCCATTTCCGGATCCGTTCCTGCTCTTCGATTTCGCGTTGACGGCGGGCTTCTTGCTCGGCCCTTAGCTCGAGTTCAGTTTCACTTAGCTCCCGCGCAACGGTCTTGAGAACGTCGCCGTTGGCACTGACCACCTCATAACCCCGGGGCACCACCTCGGGGGGCAGGCGATCTGATTGCACCGTGATTCCCTGCTCATTTTTGTACCGGTAAAAAACCTTGTCCGCGCCGACTTCGGTGGCCAGCACTGCAGCCAACAGCAGCGTGAACAAGGCGCCGCTGTTGCCTGTTACCCGGCGCCCGCTAGTCATCGGTAACGCCATAGTTCGCTCGATAGGCTTCAATACGCTGCACCAATTCAATATCTTTGCCATCCGTTCGTAAGAAATCCACGATATGCTCAAGGCCGACAATGCTGATGACATCGATCCCGAAGCGGGATTTGACTTCCTGAACCGCAGACTTGCTGCCCTCGCCGCGCTCCTGTCGATCAAGACCGATAACCACTCCAACCGGCTGTGCCCCTGCAGCAGCGATGATATCAATGGACTGCCTGATCGCCGTACCTGCGGTAATGACATCGTCCACGATCAAGACCCGGCCCTTAAGGGGTCCACCAACAATACTCCCGCCCTCGCCGTGATCCTTGGCTTCCTTGCGATTAAACGCGAAGGAAACGTCCCGCTGATAGTTTGTGGCCAGTCCCATGGCAGTCGCTGCACCCAGGGTGATCCCTTTATAGGCCGGGCCAAAAAGCATATCAAAATCCAGCTCCGCTTGACTGATCGCAGCCGCATAGCAAGCTCCGAGAGTGGCCAGTCCAGCACCGGAGCTAATCTCTCCAGCATTGAAAAAATAGGGGCTGATACGACCTGACTTTAGCTGGAATTCGCCAAACTTCAATGCCTTGTTGACCAGGGCTGTGTCTATAAAATCGGTTTGATAGGGCTGCATTTGCTGCTATCTCCTTGTGAGCCAAACGCTTTTTGCGTTCGGGGCCCAATCGGGTGTTTGGGTAATTCCCTATTGAGGGTGGTAAGACTCGCCGGGGGCGCTGGATTATAATGCCATCGTCACAACTCATCGGGTATGATACCCGCTATAACAAGTAGGGGGCACCATGAGAATCATCAGCTTCTGTGCAGAAGGCATAGAAAACGCGGCCAACAAAGGCTTTTACGACTGGGTAGTCGATCAGGACGCCGATATCATCTGCGTACAGGATTTGCGTGCCCAGGAGTACGATCTGCAGGACGAGAAATATTTCCCCGATGGCTATTTTCCCTACTTCTTTGATTCCCCGGACTCCGTCAACGGCGTAGCAATTTACGTGCGCCAAATGCCCAAAGCCATCATGACCGGCCTGGGCTTCGGTGATCGTGACATAGAAGCGCGCTATATCCAGGCCGATTTCGAGCATATCAGCATCGGCAGCCTCCTCGCGCCCATGGCAGAGCCAGGCCAGCCAGAGCAACTCGCTACCAAAGCGCAGTTTTTCAAGCTTCTGCAAAACCACTTGAACAAGATCCGCAACAAGCGCAGGGAGTACATCATCTGCGGTAGCTGGTTCATTGCGCACCGGGAAGCCGATGTGCAGGATACCGCGTCGGTAATCGATATGCCCGGGTTCCTCCCGGAGGAACGCGAATGGCTGGACACGCTCTACCGTGAGCTGGGTTATGTGGACGCTTTCAGGCGAATCACCAACGACAATGACGAGTTCAGCTGGTGGCCCGGCGGCGACCGCAAGAAGGGCGGCTTGCGGACAGACCTGCAGATACTCTCAAGCGGGCTGCGCAATAGCGCGGAATACGGGGTTATCAATAAAACCCAACTTTTCTCCAACCACGGTCCGGTCATCATGGACTACGATATCGAGCTCAAGTAGGCTGCCTGCAGCCAAACCCGCAGGCTGGGAGCCAAGCCCAGCCTCATGGGCTGGATTGGCTGGCACCGATGCCCGATTCACCCCTTGCAGAAGTCCTTGATCCCGCCTGACACGCCCCAATCAGTCGTCCAGAGCGGCCTTTTGTGCCACCACCAGTTGCTCGATGCCCTGTTCCGCCAGCGCCAGCATGTTGCTTAGGTGCCCGGCGCTGAAAGGCGTGCTCTCGGCGGTCCCCTGAACTTCGATAAAACCACCCTGTTCGGTCATAACGACGTTCATATCGGTTTCAGCATTGGAGTCTTCTGGATAATCGAGGTCCAGGACCGGGACCCCCTGATAGACCCCAACCGAAACCGCCGCCACCATTCCAAGCAGGGGATTGGTCTTGATTAGTTTGTTACTACGCATTGCGGTGATGGCATCCACAAGGGCGACACAGGCCCCGGTAATCGATGCGGTCCGGGTGCCGCCGTCAGCCTGAATCACGTCGCAATCAATCTTGACCGTATACTCTCCCAGCGCGTCCAGGTCGATTGCAGCCCGCAGCGAGCGACCAATCAGCCGCTGAATCTCTATGGTCCGACCACCTTGCTTACCCCGGGTCGCCTCGCGATCCATTCGGCTGCCCGTCGAGCGCGGTAACATGCCGTACTCAGCCGTCAACCAGCCAATCCCCTTGCCACGCAAAAATCGCGGCACACCGGACTCTATCGAAGCCGTGCAGATTACCCGGGTATCTCCAATGGAGATCAGTACCGAGCCTTCGGCATGGCGGGTGAAATTGCGCTCTATGGAAATGGACCTTAATTCTTCGGGACGGCGGCCACTGGGCCTTGCTACTGTCATGTTCAGAATCCTGTTTGCAGCGCTCAAGCTGGGGGCCGGTATTATACACAGCACACGGCGGACACCTAGCCCGGGGCACCAGCCTTGCTTTTACGTTGCGTTGTGTCTGTGGCCGTTTAGAATACCCCTCCGACTCCAGCGACGGGCTTTGCCATGATCTGTAGCATGACCGCATTCAGCCGCAGGGAATACCACCGGGAGGGCTACTCCCTCGCCTGGGAAATACGCTCCGTCAATCATCGCTACCTCGAACCCGGATTCAAGCTCCCCGAGGCTTTCAGTTTCCTCGAGCCAGCACTGCGGGAAAACCTGAAGCAACATGTCACCCGCGGCAAGTTTGACTGCAGCCTGAAGTACCAACCAGCCCCCACAACCCGGGCTGGGCTGTTGCTGAACGACGAACTGCTGAAGGACTTGCTGGGCATTGATACCAAACTACGTGAACAGGCGAAAAGCCTTGGCACCATCAACCCACTTGAACTGCTACAGTGGCCGGGGATACTGCAGCAAGCGGAAGCCGACAAGGAGACCGTTGGCGCCGACGCCCGCTCGCTTTTCGAGGCGACACTGGAGGATTTGATCAAGACAAGGCAGCGCGAAGGCACCGCGTTGGCGGCGTTTATCAACCAACGGCTGGACAGTATTGAAATACAGGTCAGCAAGTTACGCGATCGATTGCCGGAAATACTCGCCATGCAACGACAGCGGCTGGTCGCCAAACTGGAGGAAATAGACGCCGGGCTCGACCAGAGTCGCCTTGAACAGGAATTGGTCCATGCTGCGCAAAAGGCGGATGTCGACGAGGAGCTCGATCGGCTTACCACCCATGTCGAGGAGGTCCGCCGGATTCTTGGCCGGGGAAAGAGCTGCGGCCGCAGGCTGGACTTCCTGATGCAGGAACTCAACCGCGAGGCTAACACCCTGAGCGCCAAATCGCTCACCGCTGACACCACCCTGGCAGCGGTGGAGCTCAAGGTATTAATCGAGCAGATGCGTGAGCAGGTACAGAATATCGAATAAGTCCAACCCGGGGCCGATGGGCTGGTAGAATGATCGATCCACCCCTTTCGCGCGTACGCCAATAGCGCTCGTTATTCAACCGGAGATCAAGCATGAATCGCTTTCCCGTTACCCTTGGCGCGGCCGCCCTGGCAATGATCGCCAGCGCTGCCAGCAGCGCTGCCAGCAACACCCAGTGGCGCCTCGACGTCGAGGTCGGCGCAGTGTGGGCTGACCATAACGACGTGCAGGTACCCAACGACGATGCGGGCGACCGGTTCGACATCGCCGACCTCGGCAACGGGCCCTACCCCTCGGCGCGCCTTGCCCTGGCGTGGAGGCCCTGGCAACGCCACGAGTTTCAACTGGTACTGGCGCCGCTCTCCTACAGCGAAAAGGGGAGCTTCGATAAGGCTATTCGATTCGCCGGCGCCACCTACCAGGCCGACGAAACCTTAGAAGTCGATTACAAGTTCAACTCCTACCGATTGCGCTATCTCTACACCCTGGTGGACAACGAGCGCTGGGGTTTTGAGCTGGGTGGAACACTGTTCGTAAGAGACGCGAAGATAGAGTTGAGCCAGGGCGGCACCAGCAGCAAGGATAGTGATGTCGGCTTTGTACCACTGCTGGCACTCAAAACCAGCTACGCATTCACTCCCCAGTGGCGCATGGTACTGGATGCCGACCTCGCAGCAGCGCCCCAGGGACGCGCCATCGACCTGGCGCTCTCGCTGCGCCGCCAATTCAACAACGGTTGGGAACTGGGCGCCGGCTACCGCACCATCGAGGGCGGCGCAGACAACGATTCTGTCTATACCTTCGCCTGGTTTAATGCGGCAGTGTTGCAGGCCAGCTACAGCTGGTGAGTCATCGAGCAGCTACTGGCCCTTCGCTTGCGCAGTGGCCTTTGCGCTGCTCATAATTTCCTGCCATTCGTTGGCCTGAATATGTCGCAGCATGGCCTGTCTTCGCGTCCAGATTTCACCCATCTCCTGCCCGCGCCGCGAAAATGCTGAGGCAAACAGATTATCAAAATCTTCGGGCGTAGACACATAGTCATCAACCAACTTCTTAAGCTTTTTGGTATCTTTGGAAACACCTTTATTAAAGTCTTTGATGCCCCGCTTCAGTGACGATAATTCGTGCAGTGCCAGTTGGCGCCGATCATCATCCTCAATCGTCGTTTTTATTGGTTTCTTGACGTAGTCGCTCATGAACTCGCCAAATGCTGCACCATCCATGCTAAAAACCAGAAAAATAGCAAGTACCGTCGCTGCCAGCATGCGTTATCCCCTTTTTGTTATGACTACTTCGTTAGCGCCTTCCGCTCCGCAGCGCTGGTTTCACCCCGCATTGCGAAAATAATATCGCGGTAGCGAGCAAATTTTGGTTTTCGCTGCTGCCGAAATTCTTCGAGCAACCGCTCAAATTGATCATGGCTGGCGGCGTAGTTCTCATTCAGCTCCATCAGATTCATATTGAGGGTATCGATGTCCTCTTGTATCGAACTGGACACTGCTACCAATTCATCACCCAACTGTTTTAATCTGGCAGCGCGTTGCGAGTCAGCAATGGTTTTGTCCACGCTCGCGCTCCATTCCTTCCCCACCATACTATTCAACTCGGGTTTCTTTGGCGCAGAGGAGCATGACACCAGCAACCAGAACAGCATGAGTGCAAGAGCGAACCAAAGGGTACTCTTTTATGTGGTTGCAATATTCATAGATCCCGTTCTCCTGGCATCCCAATGGGGGTGACACCGCCACCCTCTCCAATGATGTCTATGGCAAGTAGGTGCAGTTTTTCTGGCCGTCAGCCTCAAAGCACTGGTTATAGGTATTTTCCAGGTTGTCCTGGGTGACCCTTGCGATACCGTTAATAGCACCAACTCCCAGGTCCTCTTCCAGAACCTTGTTTCGATACTTCCAACCTTCGGGTAGCTTGAGCTTTGTCGCCAGTGTTGCAAGGTCTTCGTAGCTCAAGCTCGAATCCACAATACGGGAGTAAGCCTGCATGATCCAAACGCCCCCATGTGGGTCGTCAAGCAGAAAAACGGTCTGGCCTTTTTTATAGCCCTGCTTCGATTTACGATGTACTTCAGTCGTTTTGTAGAACGTGGCGCCGGCCTTGCCAAATTCCTTTGGCAGGTTGACAACACCAAACCAGCGCGCATCCAGACCATCAAAATTGCGCTCGGCACCCACGGGCAAATCAAGCCAGTCATACAGCCAGTAACGCGGACCATTCTTGAACACTTTCAGTAAATCGTACTTCCTGGCATTTTCTTCAATGTCAACTTTTGACCAGAGGTCGTCCGGGCAGCTATCCCGGGTTTCTGCCCCCCTGTTGCGATCGGTCGTATTGTAAAAAATGCCGTACAAATCGCCGCTGTCAGGATTTTTCTTGATCATGAAAATCTCGCAATAGCGGTAATCGTTTAGATTTTCAAAGCGCGTCATTTTCGCACCGTCACCATCATTTTCGAGATTTATGCTCTCGCCAGTGGCCGCCAGTGAGTAGCTGCAACACAGGGGCAAGGTCAGTACCAGAGCGCTCATTTGAATTTTTTCGCGAATCGATTTCATTGTATGTTCTCCCTATTTCGATAGAGGCTTCATTGCCCATCATCAAGAACCACCGGCATTGATGCTCGTGCCTCTACTCGTACTGAGCAGTTCGCCCATCAGTCTCAGTGTGTTTTCACACGTTCCACCGCTGGGGGTATCCAACTGCCGTCGAGAATAGTTGGCCCGGCCGATGGCGGCCCATACAAGCGCAGTACCAGCTGGAAGTTTCCTCTGGGCGCCGGCAGCCAGTTCGCCGCTCTACCATTACCGGGTGAATCTGCCTGGATATAAATATCCACTGAGCCATCAGCATTAGTGACAAAGGTATCGCGCTGGCTGAGGTTATAGCGATCAATGACATTGGGCACAAAAAACATATCCGCGTCATAGAGCGTCAAAGACCAGAAAGCATCTGCAGGTGGCAGCTGCCCTTTGTCAAAGTGCATCACGTATTGGTATTTGGCGCCATCGTATTTGCTGCCATGGGCATCTTTTTGCGAGATCGGGTACACGGCATCCTGCGCTCGATTCCAGCCCGGCCCCAGCATATTGGCCATTCCCCGCAACAAGTAGTCGGTACCCCAGTTGCCTACTCCTTCGGTAAAGTAGAGCCAGCCGTTAGTCGTCTTTTGCTCCTTTAGCCGCATTGCCATCTCGAGTAATGCGACCTTGGGCACAAACTTGATTACACTTTTATCCAGCGAGCCTAGCTTACTGGTATCAAAATCCTGCCCTTCAGCCAACCCCAAGCCCTCGGAAAAGTGCGCACTGGCCGAGCTCGAATCCATTTTTTCGCCGGTAGATTCAGCTAGCGTATCGAGCACGGTTTGATCCAGCGATTTGAGTGGAGCAGGGTCGAAAGCCTGCCCCGGTACCAGACCGATCTCGGCCAAACGGGCAACCATCGCCGCGTCTTCAGGCTTGGGCGGATTGTGTTGCAACAACTTTGCGAGATAATCGAAATACTGATAGATGTCCATGGCGTTGACTTGCGCACGCACCGAGGTCTTCATGTCGAAATCAGGGTCTACGCTGGCGGGCGGCGGCGTATAGGGCTTGCCATATGAACTGAGAGGCACCAGAGAAAATTCGTCCTGCAGGGCATGCACCGCCGCATAGTCTTGTTCGCTACCGGTACTGTAGATACGCCCAAGCATCCAAACCATGGCGGTATGGGATTTCACCTCCGTTACCCCTTCCGGCAAGCTACCTGACCAACCCGGACCGGTTATCGCATAGACCTGGGGCCTGCTGCCGGTTTCGCTTGGACTGGCAACCTTTATCACCTCGGAAAAGCCGTCAAGAAACGGGACAATAAAGTAGCGATTTCCCATGTCGGGAATGCTGATCACCCAGGGCTCGCTACCGACATCCAGCCAGGCCAGGGTGTATAAAGTGTCCGCATTGGGCGCAGCGCAACAGTGGTTATCCACCGCCGGGTAGCTGCGCATCCTGATCAGCTGCCCCATGGGCGCATGCTGGCTATCGGCACGGGCCACGTTGGTTTGCTGCCTGCGGGCCATGTCAAAAGTGACCAGCGGATAGCCGTAAATGTAGGCGTCTACAGCGCTGGCGACAGCGCCCTCTGTGTGCAACTTGGGTGATCGACTGACCACCATCAGGCCCACAGCCGCCACCACCAACACCGCCAATAACACCTTCAGAACATTTTTTACCAGCGTCATCAGCAGCGCACCCCGGCCCTGTGCACGGCTCCGCCGGCATTCTCAGGTGCCACTCCCGGCGCACCAGTTTGTCGCCTCTCTTTCAGGTTTGAAACCATTGACAGGGCAGTCCGCTTTACACGGACGTTATCGGCGGTTTGGTAACCCATCGTCGTCTCTCCTCCCGGCATTGTTCGGCGGAACACGAAATGGCCTGTCAGGTGGAGCATAAAACCACATCTTTTTGAGGGAATTTCATTGCGAGTTTAACCAGATTGACCGGCGGCCCGCTTGCCAGATAAAGACTAATAACTGACAATTTCGGACAAGCGCTAAAAAAGTCGTTTACATGACGAAAGGACGATTGCTCACCTTGAGATCACTTACTGCAACAACGCAGCAGTTGCCATGCGGTTTTCTGCGGATCGGCCCTCTTATGAACCTGCCTGAATTGGTGCAGGAACTGGGCTGTGACCCCGCTCCGGTGTTTGCCAGCCTGGGCTTTGACTGCAGTCAGTTCGCTGACCCCGATTTAGAGGTTCCATTCGTTCGCGCCAGCAGATTGCTCGCTCGCTGCGCCGCAGCAACCGGTTGCGACCATCTTGGCTTGCTTTTGGGCGAGCGCGCCTCGATATCTTCACTCGGTATAACGGGCTTTCTGCTGCAGTGTGCGCCTACGGTAGGCCTTGCCTTGCAAGATCTGCTGCGCCACCTCGATCTTAATGATCGAGGTGGTATCACTACCCTGGTCGTCGACTCCGGGATGGTACAGCTGGGCTACGAAATCATTCTGCCTGAGGCTAGCGCGAAGGCGCAGATCTACGACCTCGCCATGACCTACCTCTGCCGGGTGATGCGCCGTTTGTGCGGCCAACAATGGGCTCCGACACAGGTGCTGCTGTCGCGACAGCCAGTACGTAACCTGGCACCCTATCGACATGCCCTCAGGTCGGGCGTGCGCTTCAATGAGTGCTGCAACGCTTTATTGTTCGAAGCCAACTGACTGGAACAGCCGATAGCAGGTGCAGACCCGCTGCTACACCATTATCTCGAGCAGAGGGCAGAGGACATTCATGCCGGAGAAATACCCAACCCTGTGGGCCACCTGCAAGTGCTGCTGCGCCGCTCACTTGCCACTCATCGCTGCTCGGTGACTGATATTTCGAGACAACTCGGGATGCATGAGCGCACCCTTAACCGTCACCTTGCGGCCGCCGGGACAAGCTTTCGCCTTGAATTGGAACGCATCCGCTACGAATTGGCACAACAGCTCCTTGCCAACAGCACAATGCAGGCAGCCCAAATTGCAGACGCACTGGATTACGCCGATACCACTTCCTTTAGCAGAGCCTTCAAGCGTTGGTCCGGGGTAACGCCAAGCCAGTGGCGGAGCAGCTATCGACTGTCGCTCAAAAATGTTGACAGTCCCGGTCCTACTTTCGGTACTCCCAAGGGCTAGCGCGACAGCATCTAGCGGGCAACCGATGACAGTCCGGGTGGTAAACTACGATCGCATTTTTGCGGCCACTGCGCCTCGAAAGGATCGACACAACCGCAGCACCCGAACCTGATTCAGCATTCTGCAGCGTCGCATTCACCAGCACTGCATCGACAAGAAGCATAATTTCCAAAGCCCGGGCAATCGCAGGCTTTAGTTTGTAGTAAACTGCAAGCCAGGCCCAACAGGGCAGGCAAAAGCTTGCCGAGCATAAAGCTGTTTAGCCCTTATTCACCACAACCCCTGAGCAGATTGGTACCTTGAATCGCAACCCTGAAACAAGCGAATCCCGCGCCACGCTTTACACCATATCGGCGCCCTCTGGCGCAGGCAAAACCAGCCTGGTTGCTGCCTTACTGCAGCGCGATGCAATGGTTAGAGTATCGGTGTCACACACCACACGATCAAAGCGCAGCGGCGAGCAAGACGGCGTCAATTATCATTTCGTCAGTCAACAACAGTTCCAGGCGAAGCTGGCAGCGGGCGGTTTCCTGGAACATGCCGAGGTTTTCGGTAACTGGTATGGCACATCCCAGGAGTGGGTGGAGCAAACACTGCAGTCCGGCACCGATGTCATTCTCGAGATCGACTGGCAGGGTGCACAGCAGGTACGCAAGCTGATGCCAGATACCGTCGCTATTTTTATCCTTCCCCCCTCCCGGCAAACCCTGGCAACCCGGCTGCGCGGGCGGGGCCAGGATGACGAAAGCACCATTGCCACGCGCATGGCCCAGGCCCAGAGTGAAATGTCCCACTATGCAGAGGCCGACTACCTGGTCATCAATGACGAGTTCGACGTCGCGCTGGATGAGCTGACGGCCATATTCCGCGCCCAGCGGCTCAAACTGGCCCGCCAGTCCCAGCGCTTCAGCAACCTGATCAGCGAACTGCTGGCCTGAAATCGCTTTCCGCCTTCACATCGTTTTGATACACTTTCCTGCTATTCCAAACTCAGCCATTTGTTCTGGCGTTGTTCCCATCGTAGGTATTGATATTTTATGGCCCGAATTACTGTAGAAGACTGTCTCGAACATGTGGATAACCGGTTTAGCCTGGTAATGGTCGCCGCCAAGCGCGCCCGTCAGATTGGTGTCTATGGGAAAGAACCCATGGTACAGATCGATTCTGACAAACCCACCGTACTGGCTTTGAGAGAAATCGCCGAGGGGCTGGTTACCCAAAAGCTCCTGGACGAAGTGGAAAGTGATTTTATAGAGCAGGTTGAAGAAGAAATACCGATTGTCATCATGCCCCAGCCGGAAGAAGAGTAACGCGCAGCGAGAGGTTAGTGCCCCCTGCGGCACTGCCTGGGACGACAACCGCGAACCCGGCGCTGGGGTGGCAAGCAGCTAACCAGGGCCCGGCCGTGCAGAATATAGATTCCCTAGCCGAAACATTGAGTGTTTATCTGCCACCCAAGCAGATTGACCGGGTACGCCGCGCCTATTATTACGCCGAACAAGCCCACGACGGCCAACTGCGCCGCAGCGGCGAACCCTACGTAACCCATCCCCTGGCGGTAGCCTGCATCCTCGCTGACATGCGAATGGATCATCAGAGCCTGGTCGCCGCCCTGCTGCACGATGTGATTGAAGATACCGGTATCGGCAAGCATGCGCTGGCCGAACAGTTTACCCCCACCGTCGCGGAGCTGGTGGATGGGGTCAGCAAGCTGACCCAGATTGAATTTCAATCCAAGGCCGAAGCCCAGGCCGAGAACTTTCAGAAAATGGCGCTGGCGATGGCACGGGACATACGGGTTATCCTGGTCAAGCTCGCCGATCGTCTGCACAACATGCGCACCCTGGGTGTGCTGCGCCCGGAGAAGCGCCGCCGCATTGCGCGTGAAACACTGGACATTTACGCCCCCATCGCCAACCGTTTGGGGATGAACAGCGTGCGCCTCGAATTTGAAGAGTTGGGCTTCGCCGCACTGCACCCCATGCGCTCGCGGCGCATTCAGGCAGCGGTGCGCGCCGCCAGGGGCAATCGCAAGGAGCTGGTCGACAAGATCAAGAGCTCCATCGTCGAGCGCCTGGCCAACGAGAATCAGCCGGCGACGGTTATGGGTCGGGAAAAGCATCTCTTCGGCATTTACCAGAAAATGCGCCAGAAAAGAAAATCGTTCGCCGAAATCATGGATGTCTTCGCCGTACGCATCGTGGTCGACTCGGTCGACAGTTGCTACCGGGTGCTGGGGATGATTCACAGCATGTACAAGCCGGTGCCGGGCCAGTTCAAGGACTACATCGCCATCCCCAAGTCCAACGGCTATCAGTCCCTGCATACCGTGGTCATCGGCATGCACGGCGTTCACATCGAGGTGCAGATCCGCACTCACGGGATGGAGGAGATGGCCAACAACGGGATTGCTGCACACTGGCTTTACAAGACCGTCAACGAGGAACCCGTGCAGAGCTCCCATTTGATGGCCCGGCAGTGGGTCAAGGGCCTGCTGGATATGCAGGAGCGCGCCGGTAATTCCCTCGAATTCATCGAGCATGTCAAAGTCGACCTGTTCCCCGACGAGGTGTATGTGTTCACCCCAAAGGGCGAGATACTTGCCCTGCAGAGCGGTGCAACCGCTGTCGATTTTGCCTATGCGGTACACACTGATCTCGGCCATCACTGCTCGGCCTGTCGTATCAACCGCCACCTTGCGCCGCTGTCGGAACCGTTGCAAAGCGGCCATACGATAGAGATCATTACCTCCCCTGACGCCAAGCCCAACCCGTCATGGCTCAATTTTGTGGTCACTGGCAAGGCCCGCTCGCATATTCGCCATTACCTGAAGCACCAGCGCCAGGCGGAATCGGTAGAGCTCGGTCGGGAGCTGCTGGACAAGGCCCTGGGCAGTCTCAACAGCAGCATCGAGCGCCTGAAAAAACGCCAGATAAAAGCCTTCCTCAAGCGCAGCGGACACTCGACCCTCGAGCAGGTCATGGAGGAAATCGGGCTCGGAAACCGGGTGGCGTTCCTCACCGCAAGGGGGCTGCTCGAGGGAGAGCAGGAAACTGACGGCGAGCTTCAGACCCAGTCAGCACCCCTGGTGATTGCGGGTACCGAGGGCGTGATGGTCAATTTTGCACGCTGCTGCCGCCCTATTCCGGGCGACCCGATTATCGGCCACATCAGTGCCGGCCGGGGTTTGGTAGTGCACAGAAACAACTGTAACAACATCGCCGATATCCGCGGTAATCGGCAGAAGTGCGTGGACTTGAAGTGGGCGGAGGAAGTGCAGGGCGAATTCGATGTGGAAATCCGCGTTGTGCTGCAGAACAAGCGTGGCATCTTTGCCACCATCGCCAACCAGATCCACGCCATGGGATCGAATATCGAACACATCTCCAGCAACGAGGAGGACCCCAGTTACAGCTCGGTCACGCTGGTATTGTCGGTGCTGAGTCGGGTGCACCTGGCCCGGGTCATGCGCCGGATCCGAACCGTAGCCGGGGTCAGTAAGGTCGTCAGGCCAAGATATGATCGAGGAAGCAAACGTGAGCAACAAAAAAGCCCTACACAGTGACGCCGCGCCGGCGGCGATCGGTACCTATTCCCAGGCTGTTCAGGCCGGTAACACGGTGTGGCTGTCTGGCCAGATTCCCCTCGACCCCACCACCATGGAGGTGGCCGCCGATGATATCGAGGGCCAAACCCGGCAGGTGTTCGATAACCTGAGGGCCGTGGCCCTGGCCGCAGGCGGCGACCTCGCCGACATGGTCAAACTCAATATCTCGATGACGGATCTGGCCCACTTTGCAAAGGTCAACGCTGTAATGGCCGAGTACTTTGACCAACCCTACCCGGCGCGCGCCTGCGTCGGGGTCGGTTCCCTGCCCCGTGACGTCATGATAGAAATCGAGGCCATCATGGTGCTGGACTGACATTATCCTTGCGCAGCAGTGCCGCGAAGCCCGCCCTGTAATCCGGGTAGAGGAAGCGATAGCCACTTTGCAGCAAACGTCGGTTACTGCAGCGCTTGTTGCCCCCCCGAAGCGACATCGCATCCTCCTGCATAGCACCAGGGTCCAGCCCCAGGGTTTGCGCTAACCACTCGCACACCTCACGCAGGGGAGTCGGTTTGCAGTCCACCGCAAGGTAGTGCCGCTCCAGGCTCTCTCCACGCAGGCGCCGGGCGACCAGGTGGGCGAGAATACCGGCGCAATCGTGACTGTGAATTCGGTTGGAATAGTTGCGATTACTGGCGGCCACAATGTAGCCCTGCTGCAGGCGCCTGAGCAATCGCTCCCGGCCAGGCCCATAGATCCCGGCGAAACGCACGACTGTTGCAGCGAAACCGCTGGCGAGAGCCAGCGATTCTGCCGCCAACTGGCAACGACCCGCGAAACCCTCCGGTTCGGTCGCCGAGCGCTCATCAACCCAACTACCGTCCTGCTGGTGATAGACCGACGTACTCGAGGCCAGCAGCAATTGCCCGGGGGGATGATGCTGCAAACTTGCGAGAACATTCTTCAGGCCGTCCACGTAAACCGACTGGTAGCGCTGAGGGGAGAATTCTCCCGCTGATGTCGTCACCAGGACCGTAGCAAAGGATCGGTGCCGCAGCGGCGCGAGGCTGGCAGGGTCAGCGATATCTGCTGCCAGAGGCTCGATAAAATCGGGCAATGCAGCGGTGTTTCGACGCAGGCCAACCACCCTGTGGCCCTCGGCCACCAGCAATTTCGCCGTGTTAATGCCAACATCACCGCAACCGACAATAAGTACCTGCCCCTTCTCCATCACCTGTCCTCAACCGACTATACAAGGAAGCCGAGTTTACCAGCCGGGCGCGCGCGCGGGCACTGGATTGCGTCCCCGGGAATGCATCCGGGGGGCCTCGCCGCTTCCAGGTTGGAATTGAGCGGCCCTAACATGCTATAAAACGCGCACCGTAGCCTGGCTGCCAAAATTGAGGGCGGCGATTGGAAAACGGCCTCGAACAAGCGCTTCACCAACCCGCCAAGAGGGCTCAAGTGCCAATCCGATCCAAAGTTCCCGGCCTCCAATCCAGTGCTTTCTATCTCGGCCTGGCGATGCTGTTTACCCATGAGCTCGATGCCATGTCTAACCATGAGTGGCGACTGCTGCCATTGCTTTCCGGACTGGCGGACAACACGGGAAAGCTGCTGTTTCTGTATGCGCATATTCCCCTTTTCGCGATTCTGCTTGCACTGGTAGCAAGCCTCAATACCTCGGTACGCCGGCGTGCCCGCTGGGGGATCAGCGCATTCCTGGTACTACATGGCGTCCTCCACTTCCTGTTCTTCAGGCATCCGCACTACGAATTTTCCGGTGCCGATTCCAATATCCTTATTTTCGGCGCTGCCGGTTTTGGTGCTGCCTACCTGGCGCTGGAGCATTTCGATAAACGGCGAGGTAATCCGGGCCAGTGAATGTCACACACTTGCACTACCGGCTGGCACTGCCCAATACGAACAGCGGCGACGGTGAGGGTGCTCAAGGGGAGCGCCAGTGGCCTCGAATCATGGGCGGGGGGTGCCCTGCGGGTGCTGGCCTTTACACCTGCCGATCCGGCGACCACAAACACCGATGAGCGCCACCACACTGAATACCCTGCCGCTGACCGCACTAAAAGGTGTGGGACCCAGGCTCGCCGACAAACTGCACAAGCTAGGGCTGGCCAGTGTCCAGGATATTCTGTTCCACCTGCCCCTGCGCTACCAGGATCGAACCCGCATCACGCCCATCGCAGGACTCCAGCCCGGGCGCGATGCAGTGATCGAAGGCGAGGTGCGGGCCTCTTCAGTGGTGTTCGGCCGCCGCCGCAGCCTGGTCTGCCGGCTGGAAGACGGCAGTGGATTGATAACCCTGCGCTTTTTCCATTTCAGCCAGCAACAAAAGTCACAACTGGCGGATGGCATTCGGCTACGATGCTACGGTGAGGTGCGGCGCGGGCCGTCGGGACTTGAGCTGATTCACCCCGAGTACCGGGCCATCGGCGCCGCCATGCCGGAGCTTGCCGACACCTTGACCCCGTGTTACCCCAGCACCGAAGGCCTGCACCAGGCCCGCTGGCGCAATCTGACCGAACAAGCGTTGAAGCTGATGCAGCAGCACCCTCTCCTCGAACTGCTGCCCACTCAGGCCGATGCCTGGGAGCTTGCCGCGGCCCTGCAATTCCTGCACCAACCCCCGACCACTGCCAACCTGGCCTTACTGACTGCGGGCGCCCACCCGGCACAGCAGCGACTGGCAATGGAAGAACTGGTAGCGCACCACCTGGGTCTACTGCAATTGCGCCAGCAAACCCGCCGCCAGCGGGCGCCGGTAATGCCGACGGAGACCGATGCCAGGCATCGTTTTCTGGCCGAGCTGGGCTTCCAGCTTACCGCGGCGCAACAACGCGTCAGTGCCGAGATCAGCGCAGACCTGGAGCGTCCGGTACCCATGCTCCGCCTGGTGCAGGGTGATGTGGGCTCGGGCAAGACGGTAGTTGCCGCCATCGCCGCACTCCAGGGAATCAGCGCCGGTTACCAGGTAGCGCTGATGGCTCCCACGGAAATACTGGCAGAACAGCACCTGAACAACTTCCGCCGGTGGTTCGAGCCCCTGGGCTATCGAATCGCCTGGCTGGTGGGGCGCCTCAAGGGCAAGGCTCGCAGCGAACAGTTACAGTACATTTCTGAGGGCAATGCGGATATCGTTATCGGCACCCACGCGCTGTTCCAAGAGGACGTCAGCTTTGCCCGCCTGGGCCTCAATATTGTCGACGAACAGCACCGTTTTGGGGTCCATCAGCGTCTCCTGCTGCAGCAGAAGTCGGGCTCGGGAAGCGTCCCCCACCAATTGGTCATGACCGCGACGCCCATCCCCCGCACCCTCGCCATGACCGCCTATGCCGATCTCGATTGCTCGGTGATCGACGAGTTGCCACCGGGCAGAACACCCGTGACCACAGTGGCGATTGCGAATGACCGGCGCCAGCAGGTGCTGCAGCGGGTGCATTCGGCCTGCGGTTCGGGGCAACAGGCCTACTGGGTCTGCACCCTGGTCGAAGAGTCGGAACTACTCCAGGCCCAGGCCGCTGAGGCCACGGCGCAGTTGCTGCAGGAAGCATTGGGGGATATCAACGTTGGCCTGGTTCACGGACGCCAGAAGGCGGCGGAAAAAGCCGCCACCATGAGTGCTTTCAAGCAGGGAGAGATTGACCTGCTGGTGGCGACTACCGTGATCGAGGTCGGCGTCGATGTGCCCAACGCCAGCCTGATGATCATCGAAAATCCGGAGCGCCTGGGTCTGGCACAACTTCATCAGCTCAGGGGTCGGGTTGGACGAGGTCGCAAGCAGAGCCACTGTGTACTGCTTTACCAGGCGCCCCTGTCGAAAGCCGGTAAATCGCGCCTCCAGGCTATGCGCGACAGCAACGACGGGTTCTTTATCGCGGAGCGGGACCTGGAGCTGCGCGGCCCCGGCGAGGTTCTTGGCACCCGGCAGACCGGGATGATGGAGTTTCGCATTGCCGATTTACTCCGCGACCAGCCATTGATCGAAAACGCCCGGGAACTGGCAGCCCGTATCGTCGAGGAGCACCCTGAGCGCGTCCAACCGCTGGTGCAACGCTGGATACCCCAGGGCGATACCTATGCCGGTATCTGATTGTACTTTGAACGGCGGCAATCCGGGCTTTATTGAGACAGTGCGAAGGGCAGTACTTTATCCAGTGCCGCCTGATACTGATCCAGCCATTGCTGAACCACGGGTTGCCGATAGCTGTCTATCAGCTCCTGCAGGCGCTCATCCTGGAAAAAGCGACCGCAATACAAGTACCAGGTTTCTGTGGCCAACTGAAAAGTTGCCTCACGCTCAGCCAACACTTCGTCCCAGCGAATCACCGGGGCGTCCTCGTCACGGGATGCGAGATAAACGCGCTGCTCAACCCGGCTGTACAACTGGCTGGCGAGGTGCGAGGTGCGGGTTACCCTGTCCAGTTTGCGGGCCAGGCTAATCCGGTTGGAGCGAGCGGGCTGGCGCTGCAGCTGTTGCTGGTAGTCCGCCAGCGGGGATGCAGTATCCTCCAGACCCTCTCCATGGCAGGACTGGATAATGGGCGCCAACTCCGGCCGGGAGAAAATACCGATCAGCTTGCGGTAGCTGTTGGGGTCATATTGCTGCAGCAATAGCACCTCCAACCGGGCCTGCAAATCGGCCCCCACCAGCCCCGCATCCGTCTTCACACCCTCCCTGCCACTTGCTCCGGCATAGCGCTCGGCCTCCTGCTCCGCCAACGCTTCGACATTGCTAAAGAAACGCTGCAGACCCAGCTTACCCAGTAGCTGCTGTAGTTGCTGCTCCGGGGCCAGGGCCGCCGCCATCGGGGCAGCCAGCCCCAACAGGATCAGCAGGCCGGCGGCCAGCCACTTGCCCGGGCGGCAACGCCCGGGGAACACGCCGCTATTCAAGGCTTCTGCGCTCTTCAAGACCCGGATATGTCAGCTCTTCGCCCTCGCTACTGGCAACCACAACGGCACAGCAGGAATCGCTGAAGACGTTAACTGCGGTGCGCAGCATATCCAGGATTCGGTCGGTGACCATCAGCAGGCCGATTCCCTCGAGGGGCACTCCCACCGCGGCCAGGATAATCGAGATCGCCACCAGGCTGGCCGCCGGTATACCGGCGACACCGATCGACGTCAGCAGCGCAATCACCACAATCATGAACTGCTGGGCAAAACTGAGATCCACGCCATACGCCTGGGCCAGAAAGATCGCAGCCACGCACTCGTAAAGCGCGGTACCATCCATGTTGACCGTAGCCCCCAGGGGCAGCACGAAACTGCTGGTGCGCTGGGAAACCCCGGCTCCCTTTTCAACCGACTCGATCGTCAGCGGCAAGGTGGCGGAGCTGGAGGCAGTGGAAAAAGCAGTCAGCAGTGCCGGGCCCATCACCTGCAAATGGCTGATTGGATTGATCCGCCCCACCGCCATCAGTACCAACGGCAGCAGTACCAGGGCATGCAGCGCCAGCGCCAGCAGCACCGTGATAAAAAACCACGCCAGTGGCAGCATGACATCAAAGCCGGTGACGGCCATGGTCTTGGCCACCAGGCCAAATACCCCCAGTGGCGCGAATCGCATCACCAGCATCGTCATTTCCATCATCACCCGGAACACGCCCTGCCAGAAATTGACCAGGCTGCTGCGATAGGGCTCTTCTACCCGCTGAATCATCGCGCCAAACAGGAGGCTGAAAAAGATCAATCCGAGCATCTGCCCGTTGGCAGCCGCGGCAACCACGTTGGGCGGCACCATGCGAATGAACACGTCGACGATATCGCTGCCGCCGCGTCCCTCGATGCGCTCGGCGACGGCGGCAGTGTCGTTGCTGACGTCGAGGTCCAGTACGTTCATCAGCGGTTTGCCGTCGACCAGTCCCGGGCTCAGGGCATTAACCAGCAGCAGGCCAATGAGAATGGCAGCCGTGCTGGAAAACATGTAAAAGGCCAGGGTTTTCCCCCCCAACCGACCCAGATTTGAGCCACCGAGGTTACTCGCACCGGTGATGATGGAAGCCGAGATCAGCGGTACGATAATCATTTTCAGCGCATTCAGGAACAGTTCCCCCATGAAGCTGAAAATGTCGTAAAAGCGGATGCCAAACAGCTGCGCGTCCTGGCCGCTGGCAATGCCGGCCAGTGCGCCAACCACAATAGCGATCAGGATTTGCCAATGGAGTTTCCTGATCATCGTGGGGAAAACCTCGTTATCGGGTGGTGTTGTCGGGAAGGGTCCGGGTAAATCACGCCAGAATCGACGGCAGTTCTTTTTGCAGGCGCAGTTTTTGCTTGATGCCCTCACCGGTGAGGGCAAACCCCAGTAATTCGCCCCCCGCAGCGCGAAATTCAGCGATCACATTGTTCTCGTCCTGCTGGATTTGCCAACTACCCTGGGCGCCGGGGGCCGGGGGACTCACCACCACCGGACAAAAAGGTGTCTTGATGGTGACCGGCATGGCCGGATACACCACGGGTGTCGGCTTCCCAGCCAGGGTTGCGCCGAGGGCACGCGCCGCGGCCATCAACGGTGCCACATAGACCAGCACATGCCCCTCCACTTCGGCACAATCGCCCAGCGCATAGACACCGGGAGCGCTGGTTTCCAGCAGGCGGTTGGTGACGATTCCTCGATTGCAGGCGATGCCCGCCGCCTTGGCAAGGGCCGTTCGCGGCCTGACCCCCACCGCAGATACCACCATATCGGCATGCAGGGTCTCGCCATTGTTGAGGCTTACCACCAGGCCCTCGCCGGCGGGATTGTGACTCACCGCCGTGACCAGCGAACCGAAGTGGAAGCAGGCTCCCTCGGCCTCCAGCGCGCGCTGCACCGACGTGCCCGCGACCTCAGGCAGCAGGCCCGGCAAACAATAACCCAGCGGATCGACTGCCTCGACCTCGAAACCGCCATTGATCAGGTCATTGGCAAACTCACAGCCGATCAGGCCAGCCCCAATCAGTAAGACCTTTTGCGCCTTGTTACGCTCCAGGGCACGACGAAAATCAGCGTAGTCCAGCAGGTCATTGATGGCATAGACATGATCCTGGGCATCGCCGCCGATAGGGGGAGTAATGGTATCGGCGCCCAGCGCCAGTACCAGCTTGCTGTAGTGAATGGCGGTTTCGGCGTCCCCCAGCTTGATCAGCTGTTGCCCGGTATCGATCGCCTTGACCCGGGTCATGGTCCAGATGCTGGCGTTGAATTGCTTGCCAAGGGTACCGGCGTCGGCCTGGGCCAGGTCGTCGGCGCTGCAGCGCCTGGTAAAACCGGTCGACAGCATCGGCTTGGAGTAGGAGCGCCCATCATCGGCGGTAATGACGATCAATGGGGTGTCGCGGTCGTGCTTGCGAAATTCCTTCACCACCGCGTAACCCGCGAGGCCACTGCCGATAACCACCAGCGGCGCCCTCGCCAGATCGACGCCGTTTGCCTCTTCCCCGTGATGCGGCACCGCCTCGACCTCGGGTTCCGGTATCAGGCTGAAATCCTCCTTGCCGACGCCGCAATCCGGGCACAGCCAGTCATCGGGAACCGCAGCCCAGGGCGTGCCGGCGGGAACGCCGTTTTCAGGGTCGCCCTTCGCTTCATCGTAGACCCAGCCGCAAACTATACATTCCCATCTTGCCATCGTGCACCTCCCGCCAGCCCCCGCCCGGGCAAAAACCAGGGTCAGGGGTGGTACAAACGTTTTTGAGCCCGGTAGCGGCTTGCATGTTGGCAAAAATTACCGCATTCTGCCGCCCGCCAGTCGAACCCGGCTGGCAACACAGAGTGACTTTGCTACCTCGCTATGAAGCAGCGCGTATTCTACGATCATTGCACTCGGCAGTGCCAGCCCGCGCTGGCGCGCTGGCGCGACCACCGTCTGGTGAGAGCGCGCATTCCACTGCAGGTCAGGCCCTGGCTGCTGGACCAGACATCCCTCACCGAACACCTGGTCCGGGCCGGCGCCGGTGACTTCAGGGTGCAGGTGCAACGCAGTTGCTGGGGTGCCCCCCGCACCGACGAGCGCGCCGCTCTGAAGATGCGCGACCGGGAGCGGGCGCTACTGCGCGAAACCTTGCTACTGGTTCGAGGCCAACCCTGGGTTTATGCGCGCTCAGTCATTCCGGCAAGCACCGTGACCGGGGACAACCGACTGCTGCGCTCACTGGGTAATCGCTCCCTGGGCTCCTGGCTTTTCCAGGTACCCAACATGGAGCGGGACCCCTTCGCGGTAGCCTTGCTGCCGCCTGGGAACACCCTGGTCAGCGCCGAATTGCAGCAGGATACACCCCTGTGGGGTCGGCGCTCGCGTTTTGTCGTCAATCAGCGGCCACTGCTGGTATGCGAGATATTTTTGCCGGCTTTTGAACCATGGCCTATGATAAGGCGCTTCTGACACCACCCGCAGCAGTACGCCAACCGGTGCAACCCCGCCGGTGCCTGCAGCAGACGCGAAAACCGGCCCCCGCGGCCAGGCTCGAAGGCAATGAACAAGCTACTCAACAGCAGTGACACCGTGGCGCGATTGCGCCAGCAGCTTCCCCACTACGCCCGGCTGATGCGGCTCGACCGCCCCGTCGGCACCTACCTGTTGCTGTGGCCAGTGCTGTGGGCCCTTTGGCTCGCCAGTGATGGCGCCCCGCAATGGCAGATAGTGATCATTTTTGCACTCGGCACCCTGCTAATGCGTTCCGCCGGTTGTGTCATCAACGACTATGCAGACCGCCATTTCGACCCGTTTGTGGAGCGCACCCGTGAGCGCCCCCTGGCAACCGGTGCCGTCAGCGAACGCGAAGCGCTGGTCCTGTTCACGCTGCTCTGCCTGGCCGCCTTTGGCCTGGTGCTGCTGACCAACCCCCTGACCATCAAACTATCCTTCGTCGCCATCATCCTGGCGTCCCTCTATCCTTTCATGAAGCGCTTTACCCATCTGCCACAGTTGGCCCTGGGCGCCGCTTTCTCCTGGTCGATCCCGATGGCATTTGCCGCCGAGGGCAATCAACTCCCTGCGGCCTTGTGGCTGCTTTACTTTGCCAACCTGATCTGGACCGTGGCCTACGACACTTTCTATGCCATGGTCGACCGGGAAGACGACGTCCTCATCGGGGTCAAGTCCACCGCCATTTTGTTTGGCCGGCATGAACGCGTCATCACTGCCTGCCTGCAGATCGTGGTCATCGCCTTGCTCATCCTCAGCGGACGCGAATTCGGACTGGGCACGATCTACTATCTGGGCGTGGCAGGAGCAGCCCTCTTGTTCGTTCATCAGCAGTACCTGATCCGCAACCGCGAGCGCCCGGATTGCTTCAAGGCATTCCTCGACAACAACCGGGTGGGGGCGACAATATTCATTGGTATCGCCCTTGACTACCTGGCGCGCTGATCGCCCCGCGCATGGACATTCAATTCATCCCCAGGATCGATGACTGCCCTGCGCACCAGTGGGACAGGGTCGTTGGTGGTGACTACCCCTTCCTGCAGCATCGCTTCCTGGCAGCCCTGGAGCACAGCGGCAGTGTGGGGGGCAATAGCGGCTGGCAGCCCCATCATGCCCTGATGACGGTTGACCGCATACTGGTGGGGGTTATGCCCCTGTATATCAAGGGGCATTCCTATGGCGAGTATGTGTTCGACTGGAGCTGGGCCGAGGCCTACCAACGGCATGGTTTCCCGTATTATCCCAAGCTGTTAAGCGCCATACCCTTTACCCCTGCCACCGGACCACGCCTGGCGCTGGCCCCCGGGGCGCCGGAGGACAGCTACCAGATCGTTTGTAGCGCGATCGATGCTGAAATCCAACGCCTGGGTGCCAGCAGCTGGCATGTACTGTTTGCCGATGATAATGCTGGGGGCCAGCTTGAACAGTGCGGCTTGCTGCCGCGCCTGGGCGTGCAGTATCACTGGTACAACAGCGACTATCGGGATTTCGAGGCTTTCCTGGCGCGATTCAGCTCCCGCAAGCGCAAGTCACTGCGCAAGGAACGCCGGCGGGTCCGGGAGCAGGGCATCACCCTGCATCGTTTTCGCGGTGCTGAAATTACCCCGGAGCTCTGGCACCACTTCTACCTTTTTTACCAGCTAACCTATGCCAAGCGCAGCGGCCACGGCGGCTACCTGAAACAGGCGTTTTTCGATGAAATAGGCAGCACCATGCGCGATGCGATCCTGCTGGTCATGGCGCGCCAGGGTCAGCAGTGGATCGCCGGTGCACTGAATTTTGTCTCCGGCGATACCCTCTACGGGCGCTACTGGGGCTGCAGCAAAGAGAGCGATTTTCTCCACTTCGAAGCCTGCTACTACCAGGGAATCGAGTATTGCATCGAGCAGGGTTTGCAACGTTTCGATCCCGGCGCCCAGGGTGAGCACAAGATCCAGCGCGGCTTTACTCCGGTGGCTACCTGGTCCCACCATCTGGTGAAAGACACGGGTTTTCGAGCCGCCATCGCTGATTTTCTCGCTGCGGAAACCCCCCAGGTAAGAAGTTACACCCATCGGGCCCAGGGCCTGTTACCGTTCAAGTCTGACAGCCGGTAAGCCTCCTCGATAGGCCACGACTGGCTGTCGCTGCAGACGTCGAGAAGCGCTGTCGATCCCCCCCGAACTGTGATCCGCGTCACATCGCGACTGCCAAACCCTGCGCGAACCCAGGACTGGGTCACAGTCGCTGTGGCACAGCGACCTATGCTTAGCACTGGTCTTTATTTCGCAGTATCTGCAGGTGTCATGGTATGTCCGTACTTACGCTGGATCAGCTGGTAACGTTTAGCCCTTTCAATCAAATGCCCGAAGCCCAGGCAAAAACACTGCTGTCCAGGGCAGAGGTCATTTTCTATGAGGCCGGCGGCACCATCCTGCGCAAGAACCAGCAGTGCGATTACCTTCTTTATCTGCTGCGGGGCAATATCGAGGTACGCTCGTCATTCTTCGAGCGTTTCAACATCGCGCACGATGACAAGCGCGCCAGTCAGCCGCTGCAGGACATGGCGGGCGCGGATGCCCAGATCACCGCGCGCACCAAGTGCCGGATAATGCGTCTTAAAGCCTCAGAGTTCGAGTCACTCGACGCGCACTCCACACCCCCCGAATACGAACTGGATACAACAAGCGATGACCAGCTCGACAGCGCCTACATGGTCGAGGACGCCAATCTCGACGCCGACTGGATGTCCGGGTTTCTCCATTCCCCGCTGGTCAATCACGTGTCGGCCCGGGATATCCAGTTATTGCTGGCAGAAATAGAAGACATCAATTACAGCGCGGGTACGACCGTGGTCAGGGCCGGTGAATACGGCGACTACTTCTACGTCGTCAAAAAGGGCCTTGCGGTGGTCAAGACTGACCCCCGGGGCCCCTATAAGGGCAAGGAGTTCAGCCTGATGCCGGGGAGCTACTTTGGTGAGGAGGCGCTGGTGGGCAATACCATCCGCAATGCCGAGATCTACATGGAGACAGCCGGTGTGCTGGGGCGCGTGGATCAGGCGACGTTCAACCAGCTAATCCGCGATTCCCTGGTGGTCAAGACCCGCGCAGACAAACTCGCCGGTATCCTGAACGAGCCCTCTGACCACAATATTATTCTCGACGTGCGCCTGTACCCGGAGTATCGCCGGGGACATCGACAAAACAGCCAGAACATACCGCTGGTGGCCCTGCGCGAACGTCTCGACCAACTCGACATCGCCAAACACTATTACATTACCCCCGAGGGCGGCCCCCGCAGCGAACTGGCTACCTTCCTCATGCGCCAGGCAGGATTTAACGCGGTACTGCTTCAGGATAGCGAACCGCAACCAGGCGATCAGCAGGCAGGGGCCTGAGGCGCGACCCGCCGCCAGCACAGCAGCCGATTGTTTGCCGGCATGGGCCTGTCAGCTATCAGTTCCAGGCCAACGCCAGCCGCCAACCGATCGACCGCTTCGAAATCCCGGATGCCGCTGCGGGGATCCCGTTCACGTAGCCACAGATCGAAACTCGCGTTGCTTTCACTGGTATAGGCACCGGCGTAATTGAACGGCCCGTAAATGCAGGCCAGACCAGCGGCTTGCATTCGCTCACCCAGGCCGCGAAATAAGCATTGCACCGCTTCCCAGCTCATAATATGCACGGTATTGGCACTGAACAGAGCCTCGATACGGGTGACCGGCCAGGCTTCGCTCATCACATCCAGCGTCAATGGTGGCAACGCGTTTTGGGGCCCCTGCTCCAGCCAACGGCGAATACCGGCGTGGTGCAGTGACAGGTCGGTGGTTTGCCATTGCAACCAGGGCATGTTGCGGGCAAAAAAAACCGCATGCTGGCCGGTGCCACTGCCCACCTCGACGACCTCGCTGACACCGGCGAACAGCTTGCTCAGCTCTCCCAGAATGGCCCGCTTGTTATTTTCGCAGGCCTGGGAAAAGGGCTTGTCCATGATTAGCCCCGGGTGAAAACCCATTCCCGGGCTGTCGACAGGCCCGGGTTGTAGCCATAGCCCGCTTCGTCGAAGGCCTTGATGTCCTGGGTCAAATCCAGGCGATTGCGAATGATGTAGGCCGTCAGCATCCCCCTGGCCTTTTTCGCCAGAAAGCTGACCACTTTGTAGTTGCCGCCTTTATTTTCCTTGAACACCGGGGTGATCACTTCGCAGCGCAGGGCGTGACGCCGAATGGATTTAAAGTACTCGTTGGACGCCAGGTTGACCAGTACTTCGCTGCCTGACATTTTGACCGCCTTGTTGACGCTCTCGGTAATCCTGTCGCCCCAGAATTCATAAAGGTTGGCGCCCCTGGTGTTGGCCAGCCGGGTGCCCATCTCCAGGCGATAGGGCTGTATGAGATCCAGGGGTCGCAGGGCGCCATACAAACCGGAGAGAATATAGAGATGGCGTTGGGCGAAGGCGAAGTCTTCCTGACTGAACTGCTCGGGGTTGAGCCCGGTGTAAACATCCCCCTTGAACGCGAGCAGGGCTTGCTTGGCATTGTCCAGGGAAAACGGTCGGCGCCAGTTCTGGTAGCGGTCATAGTTGAGCTGGCCGAGCTTATCGCTGATCGACATCAGCGACGACAACTGATGGGGCGCCAATTGCTGCAACTGCTCCACCAGCACCTGGGCATCGTCCAGATACAGGGGCTGGCTGCTCTTGCGAATGATCGGCGCGCTCTCGAAATCAAGGGTCTTGGCCGGGGAAATAACCACGAGCATGGGGATCTAGCTCCTTTTCAGATGAATCTCATTGGGATTCGACGGCTGCTGCCACCATTGCATGGGCTCGCCGGTATGCTCGTCGTAAACATTGCCATAGCTCCAGCTGGCATCGGCGCTACCGCTGATGGCCTGATCGAATATCGCTTCGATGCTGTCAAAGCCCGCGGCCACGGGTATCGAATATACCAACAGGTACCGGGACTTGATATCCCTGCGCCCCTCCAATTGACTTACCTGGGGGGTCAGTGCGGCATCGAGCACCTCCACTGCGGTCCTACAGTACACTCGCACCGCGACATTGCCGGCTCGGCGCGTCACCTTGAACGTGCCGGCGCGCTCCGAGACCAGCTCGAAACTGTCACCCCTTGCCAGGCCACGTACAAATGCCGGCGAGTGCAACAGGCAATAGCTGGCATCACCGTTGCTGCGCACAGCGACCTTCTCTACAACCGGTTCGCCATCGCCGCGGGTACCGGCATAGAGCTGGAGAATCAAAGCTGGATCTGTCAATGTCAGTGCTACCCTTGGCAAAGCGCAGAATTATAACACTACCCACCGGTCCCGAGGCACTCCATGGCTCCCCCCAGACCGGTGCGGAGCTGCGACTTGCGCTGGAGGATTCCGGCGCCATAACAGCCGACGCAAGCCCAGGGCATTCAGTTACAATACTGCCCCCATGAGCAGTGAAACCACGCCAGCCACCACCGCCCTTAGCCCGCCCCGCAGCCTGGCTTTTGCCCGCCGCCTCGACCGGGTCGGGAGCGCCTGCGGTAAACTGGCCGCCTGGCTTTGCCTGCTGATGGCGGCGGCCACCGGTCTGGTAGTCGTGTTGCGATACGGCTTCGATGCAGGCTCACAGGCGCTGCAGGAATCGGTCAACTACCTGCACGCAGCAGCCTTCATGCTCGGCGCAGCCTATACCCTGCAATGCGATGCCCATGTCAGGGTCGATATTTTTTACCGGCGCTGGTCACCCCGCACGCGCGCCTGGATCGACTGTATTGGCAGCATCGTTTTGCTGGCGCCCATGTGTGTGTTCATCCTCTGGATAAGCATTCCCTATGTCGCCGATGCCTGGTCGATACGGGAGTCCTCTGCCGATCCCGGCGGTCTCCCCGCGGTGTTTCTGCTGAAATCCCTGATCCCGGTATTGGCGGTAACGCTGTTGCTGCAGGGCCTGGCAGAGATCCTGCGCCGGCTGGCCCTGCTCAATGCCGCTGTGAGCGCAGCCACCGCAGCACCGCAAGCCGGCCAGGTGCAGGCACGGAATCACGCTGTCGATGGCTGAGTACAGCTCCCTGATCATGTTCGCGCTGGTATGCCTGCTGCTGATGCTGGGGTACCCGGTCGCATTCACCCTGGGGGGCAGCGCCCTGCTGGCAGCAGCCATCGGCATTCTGGCCGGCCACTTCGACCCCGCCTTTCTCAGCGCAATGCCCAATCGCCTGTTCGGCATCATGGCGAACACCACACTCACGGCGGTACCCCTGTTCGTGCTCATGGGCGTCATGCTGCAGCGTTCCCGTATCGCAGAAGATCTGCTGGAGGCCATGGGTGCCCTGTTTGGCCAGCGCCGCGGAGGACTGAGTATTTCGGTTATTCTGGTGGGTTCACTGCTGGCAGCGAGCACCGGTATCGTGGGGGCAACCGTGGTTACCATGGGACTGATGTCACTGCCGACCATGCTGAAAAACGGCTATCAACCTGCGCTGGCCTGCGGCACCATTTGTGCAACCGGGACCCTCGGCCAGATTATTCCCCCCTCCATCGCGCTGGTGCTGCTGGGAGACGTGCTTTCCAGCAGCTACCAGGAGGCGCAACTGGCGCTGGGAAACTTCACTCCCGACACGGTTTCGGTGGGTGATTTGTTTGTTGGTGCGCTGATCCCCGGCTGCATCCTGGTGGTGCTCTACCTGCTTTACGTCGCCAGCTACGCCCGCGTGCACCCGGCGAGCATGCCACCAATTACGGTGGGTGTGACAAGCCCCCCCATCTGGCGTGCCATTCTGCCGCCACTGTTGCTGATTATCACCGTACTCGGCTCTATTCTCAGCGGCGCCGCAACGCCCACCGAAGCCGCCGGTGTCGGCGCGATTGGCGCGACCCTGCTGGCACTGGCAAAGGGCGAGTTGACCCGCCGCCGCTTGCTGCAGGTCGGCCTTCAGAGCATGCAAACCAGCGCCATGGTGTTCATGATCCTGATCGGTGCGGCGCTTTTTTCCCTTGTGTTCCGCGGTTTCGGTGGTGATACACTCATTCACAGGCTGTTCGAGCAACTCCCGGGGGGTGCCCTCAGCGCGACCCTGGTGGTAATGGTAGTGATCTTCCTACTGGGATTTATTCTCGATTTTATTGAAATCACCTTCGTCGTAGTGCCCATTGTCGGGCCGATACTGATGTCCATGGGGGTCGATCCGGTCTGGCTTGGCATCGTGATCGCGATCAACCTGCAAACATCCTTTCTGACCCCGCCCTTCGGCTTCGCGCTGTTTTACCTGCGCGGCGTCGCGCCTGCATCGGTGCCAAGCGGCGATATCTACCGGGGGGTGGTGCCATTTATCCTGTTGCAGTTACTTCTCATACTGTTACTCTTTCTGTGGCCAGAGCTGGCCACCTGGCTACCGGCGCTGGTCTACTGACGACCGCCCGCTGCCCTCCGAAAAAAATAACAAGGAACTGACAACGATGGCAATGATCGACTCTACCCCCAAACCCTCCGGTGAACTGGTGCTGCAAACCATTGCAATGCCCAGGGATACCAATGCCAACGGCGATATTTTCGGCGGCTGGCTGGTCTCGCAGATGGACCTCGCCGGTGGCGTAGCCGCCAGCAAGCGGGCCCGGGGCCGGGTCGCCACCGTAGCCATCGACCGGATGAGTTTCATGGTGCCGGTAAGGGTGGGTGCCCTGGTCAGCTGCCACGCCGAGCTGCTGTCGATTGGTCGCAGCTCCATGGAAATCAGTATCGAGGTTTGGGCCTCATACGCCAGTACACGGGAAA
The DNA here is from genome assembly GCA_963751595.1 of uncultured Gammaproteobacteria bacterium. Lineage (GTDB taxonomy): Bacteria > Pseudomonadota > Gammaproteobacteria > Pseudomonadales > JAHEGP01 > JAHEGP01. The sequence continues at coordinate 25,030 of CAVVVC010000008.1, read as the reverse complement.
TCACCAAGGTCACCGAGGGCACGTTTATATTTGTCGCCATCGACGATAACGGTCGAACCCGGGCTATCACCGAATAAAGCCAGCACGCTCCGCTACGGCTGCCCGCCATCGAGCTGCCTGGCCTGCAGATACGCCTGCTCGGAAATGTGGTGGTAGGTCTCGACGTTGTCGCGAAACTCCCGATAAGACCGGTAGACTTCAGCGACCTGGGGATCCTCGGCAGCCATTTCGGCAACGACTGTGGCCGATATCTGCTGCAAGCGCGCCAGGACCTCATCGGGCAGTTTGCGCAGTTGCACCCCGTGCTTGTCGACCAGGTCCTGCAAGGCCTGATTGTTGAGCGCCGTATACTCGTCGAGCATGTCCTGGTTGATCGCCCGCGCGGCAACGGTCACAATCTGTTGCAAATCCGCAGGCAGTTGCTCCCAGGCCGATTTGTTGACCAGCAATTCCAGGGTCGGGCCGGGCTCATGCCAACCCGGGTAATAGTAGTAGCGGCCGACTTCATGGAGTCCAAAGGCGCGATCATTATACGGCCCCACCCACTCGGTAGCGTCGATCACACCGGTTTGCAGCGAGGTGTAGATCTCACCCCCGGGCAGGGTCACTGCGGTGCCGCCGGCGCGCTCAAACACCTTCCCGGCCAACCCCGGAATTCGCATCTTCAGACCCGCGAGGTCGTCCATATCGTTGATCTCGCGATTGAACCAGCCGGCCATCTGTACGCCGGTGTTGCCCGCTGCCAATGGCACCAGGTTGAATGGCTCGTAGGCCCTGCGCCAAAGCTCCATGCCACCGCCGTGGTGCAGCCAGCCGTTCATTTCCTGGGCCGTCAGGCCAAAGGGCACGGTGGTAAAAAACGGCGCAACCGGCAACTTGCCACCCCAGTAATAGGCCGCACCATGACCCATCTCGGCGGTACCCTGTGATACCGCGTCGAACACCTGCATCGCGGGCACCAGCTCCCCGGCGCCGTAGACTTCGATCACCAGGCGACCCCCGCTCATCTGCTCTACCCACTGTGCCAGGCGCTGGGGTGAAGTGCCGAGGCCCGGGAAGTTGCGCGGCCAGGTAGTCACCATTTTCCAGTGGTAGCGGGCGATACCCTGCGCGTCCGCAGCGAAATCGCCCGCCGCCAACGGCTGCCGGCTGCGCTCCCGTACCCAAAGCCCGAAGACCAGTGTCAGCGCCGCAAGCAACAGCAGAATGATTGCAGGCATAGCGCTGGTGCGCAGGATTGACCTCATAATGGTGCGCACTCGACCCGCACTCTACAGCGACTCAAGTCGAGCATATTGCAACACCAGCCACTTTGAACCCTCGTCGTCGAAATTGACCTGGATGCGCGCGTGCTGACCCTGGCCCTCGAGCTGAACCACGGTGCCTTCGCCAAAAATCGTGTGCTGCACACGCTGGCCGAGGGCAATACTGGCGGCGGGCTCGACAGGCGCTGCCGGCGTCGCGCTGATAGGCTGCGCGCCGCTACCCAGGCGCACCTGCTGGATCAGTTGGGCGGGAATCTCGCGAATAAACCGCGAGGGCGCATTGAAATTATCGCTACCGTGCAGGCGACGGCTTTCGGCATAGGTCAGGCACAGTTTCTCCATTGCCCGGGTGATACCGACGTAACACAGACGCCGCTCCTCGGCGAGCCTCCCTGGCTCTGCAATCGACATTCGATGGGGGAACAGGTTTTCTTCCATACCGGCGACAAATACCAGCGGAAACTCGAGGCCCTTGGCCGAGTGCAGCGTCATCAACTGCACGGCATCCTCGTATTCGTCCGCCTGGCGCTCGCCGGCATCGAGGGCGGCACTGTCGAGAAATTGTTGCAGCGCCCCCGCGTCTTCAGCCGGGTCAGGGTCAAAAGCCCGGGTTGCCGACACCAGCTCCTCTAGGTTTTCGACCCGCGCCATACCGCGCTCCCCTTTCTCATTGCGATGAAATTCCAGCAGCCCACTGGCACTGATCACATGATCGGTGAGTTCATGCAGGCTCAGCTCACGGCTCTCGGAGTCCAGCGTTTCAATCAGCTCGACAAACTGGCCCAGTGCGGTTGCCGCGCGTTTCGTCACCCCGGACCCCTGTTGCAAGCGGATGAGTGACTGCCACAGCGGCTGGCGCTGATCGCGGGCGTGCTGGCGCAACTGCTGCACGGTTTTTTCACCAATCCCCCGGGGTGGCGTGTTGATCACCCGCTCCAGCGCGGCGTCATCGTCCCGATTCAGCAACAACCGCATATACGCCAGCGCATTGCGAATTTCCATCCGATCGTAAAACCGTTGGCCACCGTAAACCCGATAGGGAATCGCCGCCCGCAACAACGCGTCTTCCAGACTGCGCGACTGGGCATTCGAGCGATACAAGATGGCGCATTCAGCCCGCTGGCGGCCCTCATCGATCCAGGCCTGTATCCGATTGACGATGAAATTGGCTTCGTCGACCTCGTTGAAGCCGGCGTACAGCGCTATGCCCTCACCCTCTTCCCCGTCTGTCCACAGCTCTTTGCCGAGGCGCTCGCTGTTGTGCTGGATCACCGCATTGGCCGCGCTGAGAATGGTAGCTGTCGAGCGGTAATTCTGCTCCAACCGCACCACGGCGGCGGCGCTGAAATCCTTGCTGAATTGCTGGATGTTTTCGATCCTGGCACCGCGCCAGCCGTAAATGGACTGATCATCGTCGCCCACCGCGGTCACCGCACAATGCTCACCCGCCAACACCCGCAGCCAGGCGTACTGAATGGTGTTGGTATCCTGAAATTCGTCGACCAGCACGAAGCGGAAGCGGCGCTGGTAGTGTTGGAGTATGAGCGGCTGCTTCAGCCAAAGCTCATGGGAGCGCAGCAGTAGCTCACCAAAATCCACCATCCCCGAGAGTTCACAGAGCTCCTCGTAGGCGCGATAGATTTGCAGCATCGTGCGGCTGAACGGGTCGCCCCAGTCCTCGACATGGGCAGCGCGCCGACCCTCATCCTTTTGCTCATTGATGTACCACTGTGCCTGCTTCGGCGGCCACTTGCTGTCGTCGATATCCAGCGCACGCATCACCCGCTTGATCATGCGCAACTGGTCATCGGCATCGAGTATCTGAAAAGCCTGGGGCAGGCCGGCATCGCGCCAGTGCGCCTTGAGCAGGCGATGGGCCAGGCCATGAAATGTGCCGACCCACATGCCCCGGGTCGAAATACCCAGCAATTCTTCGATGCGGCTGCGCATTTCACGGGCCGCCTTGTTGGTGAAAGTCACCGCCAGAATGCTCTGGGGAGAGACACTCTCGGTCTGCACCAGCCAGGCGATGCGGTGCACCAGCACCCGGGTTTTACCGCTGCCCGCGCCGGCAAGCACCAGTTGGTGTCCAGTGTCGCCGCAGACGGCCTGGCGCTGGGGTTCATTGAGGGATTCGAGAATTCGACTGACGTCCATCGGCGCATTCTAGTCATTGGCCGCGGTTGTGCAAGCGATGCCGCGCAGCCATTCTGCTGCGCTTTCAGCTGGCGTGGGCCCTCATCCAGCTGGTACAGGCATAAGGGTCAGCGGCAATTGACCTGCCCGTGCCCCTCGAACAAGCCCTTGCCCGGGAGAAAGTTGGCTTCGATGCGGATTCCGTCGGGATCTTCGAACAGCACCGAGTAGTAGCCCTCGGCCCAGGCATCCTCCTGGGGTGCATGCACGATGTGGGCGCCGAGGTCCCTGGCCAGTCGATGCAAAGTATCCACATCCTCCCGCGATTGCATTCGCAGGCAAAAGTGATGCAGCCCGGTGCGGGATTGCTGAAAGCGGTCACCCGGCGGAGTTTCCGCTGTGTGCTGTATGGCGATCCCGGTTTTGCCGCCGATACACAGGTAATAACCTCCAACGTCCAGCACTGGAGTCATACCCAGGGCAGGCAAAAGCTGCCCGTAGAACTCCCGTGCCGCGCTGAAGTTACTGACCGTTAAGGTGATGTGCGCGATACCCTTGATTTCCATGCTGTAGCGTCCTTTGCTCCGCTGGAACTCTACCGGATCTGACGCCCGGCGCAAGCTTTCGGGCTCATACCGGCTCCAACTGAAAGCGCAGGCCCGCGTTGCGCTGCAGCCGGTCAATCAGCGCATCGCCCATAGCCGGGGCAGGCGTCCAGATACCGCCGGCCGCCAGGTCGGGGTTCGCCACCAGACAAACAGCACTTTCAGCGATCATTTTCGAGGTGGAGCCATAGCCGGGATCCATGTCACCCTGGACACTGGCGCTGATCGTTCGACCATCGCCGGCTTCACCGACAAATAAAATGTCATAGCTACCGGCTTCCCGCTCTGCTTTGGAGGGACCCTCCCCGGGCTGGCGCGGGTCGTTGGCCATGGACTTGTCTTCTGCCACGGCCCTGGCCATTGCCTCGCCCTCATCCCCCGGCCCGGTAAGCAGCATTTCATCGTAGACAAAATCCTCCCCGTACTGGTGGCGCAACAGCAGGTTGGAACGATGAATGTTCTTGGTATTGATGGTGGCCATCACGAACGGTGCTACCCAGCTCCCAAGCACGGCATCGAACTCAGGCTGGTTGCCCGCCGGTTGCGCTGGCCCGGAAAACCCTGGCGTGAGCGCAAAGGGGTTGCTCAGCAGCGACACGATCTCCGGGTCTTTGGCGGCCGCCACCATCGTCGCCTTGAAGCTGGCCAGGGTACCCCCCGAGAACGTGCCCTTCATGCTTCGCACCCGGCCCCTGACCCTGGGCACCGGAGCGCCAAACTGCTGTTGCGCCGCCTGTTGCAGAAAATAGACAGCCAGGTCGAAGGGAATGGAGTCGAAGCCACAGGAGAATACGATGCGCGCACCGGTACTCTGGGCTGTTGCCTCATACCGGCGGATCATTTCATGCATCCATGCCGGTTCGCCGCAGAGATCGACATAGTCGGTTCCCGCTTGTGCGCACGCTGCTACCAGATCGGAGCCGTACAATGCGTAAGGGCCGACGGTGGTCAGCATGACGCTTCCCCGCTCCACCATGGCCCGCAACGACTGCGCGTCGCTGCCATCGGCCACGATCAGCGGCACGCTCTCCGGGACACCCATTTCACTGCGCACGGCCTCGAGTTTTTGCCGGCTTCTACCCGCCATAGCCCAGCGGGGCTCGCCATTGGCGCCGTATTGCCGAGCGAGGTATTCAGCAACCAGGCGACCCGTGTAACCCGTCGCGCCATAAACGATGATGTCGAACTCTCTGTTATTCACCATAACTGTATTATCCTTATCCTTTTAGCGAACAGCCCGCAAGGGGCTAGAAATCATAGCCGATGAATGCGCCGATACTGTCGATGTCTCCGGAATAAAAATCGATGTTGCTGTGCTCGCGATAACTTCCTGCCCGCACGATCAGGGATAGCGGCTCATAGCCCAATAGCTGGCTGTAACGAAAGGTCAGCGCCGCGCCGAATCGGCTGTTCTTTTCTGTCTCGGCGTAAATGGGGTTCTCATCGTTGGCACGCAAGCTACCGCCCAGTACTTCTGCCAGCAGGGTCAACCGCTCTGTCAGTGCCATTCTGAAGACGACGGTCAGTTGAACAATCTCATTTGATACCGCCTTACCATCGCGATCGTTGTCGATGTAGGTCAGTGCGGGCAGTAGAGCCATGCCCTGTCCCAGGGGTACGAACAGGTTGACCTCAGCCACCCGCTGTCGGCCATCACGCTGCAGTTTTTCCAGATTCTCGGGACTCAAGCCAAGATCGCCACCGCTGAAATCGTCACCAATAAGGACTCTGCGCTCGGTATAGCGAAAACTGACGGGAGTTCCGCCTATAAAATCCCAGGTAAATCGCCCCCCCGCACTGCGACGCCGGGTCTCGTCGCGATCCTCGGATAAGCGATAGGGGTCTTCCCAGACGTAATCCGGCAGGGCACTGAATACATAGCCGACACCGACGATGCCCAGACCATCGAAGTTCTTCCTGACGCCTGCCACGTTGGCGCGATCGAAGCGGTAAAAATCCAACGCCGCATTACCCAGGTGCAACTGCCAACCCGACTCGGCGAACGTATAACGCACCTCAAATCGGGGAAACCCGACGAAAGCGCCCTTCCTGTCTGCCTGCTGATCCAGCGATTCCAGGCTGTCATCCCCCAGCCCGTAACGATCGGTGGCGAAGTTGCTCGCCGCTGAAATATAGGTGAGGCCAGCACTGAGGTTGCCGCTCCAGCCGCTTTCATCGGGAAATCCGCGCCCTCCCTGCTGCCCCATTGCTGCCGGCGCAATCAGCGCCGCAACTGCAATAAATCCAATCTGTCCCAATTTAGCCCAACGCATGTCTTATTGTCCTTTTCCGCCGACCAAAGCCGCTGGTCCCGGCATTCAACCCAGTGACACACGCCCTACCGCCACGTTTTTGGTCCCCGGCGCAGGCCTTCACGCGGGCGGCATGGAGGAGCCCCGAAGGTTACGCTGCGGCAGACATGCTGGCTCAAAACGGTTCCGATAACAACCTTACCGCCATCCAACCCAGTCTGATTCCGTTACCGCGACGTAAAAACAGGGCGATACTGGTGAGCAGCGAGGCATGGCTATCATGTGGATTCATCGTGGCAAGCGAAGACCGGCGTTTGCTCTGTCTCCCGGACCGGGCGAGGAATCAGTGTGGGATTATCCAAGGCCACCGGCCTTGGTGACCGCCGAGCGCCGTGTCACCATAGTGTGGGGCGACGTTTGCGTCGTCGATAGCAACCGTGCCATTCGCGTTCTCGAGACCGCCAGCCCACCGACTTTTTACTTTCCGCCTGAGGACGTGGATACCGCGCTGCTGCGGGCCGCCGCCGGCACCAGCTATTGCGAGTGGAAAGGTGAAGCCCGCTATTGGGATCTGGTGACCGCCGATGCCAGCCTGCCGAAGGTCGCCTGGAGCTATGATTCACCGACTCAAGCTTTTGCCGCCATTGCAGGGTGGCTGGCCTTTTATCCGCATCAGCTCGATTGCCGTGTCGACGGCCAGCGGGTGAGACCCCAGGGGGGCGGCTTCTACGGTGGCTGGGTGACCAATGAAGTCGTCGGGCCGTGGAAAGGCGAAGCGGGAACCGGTACCTGGTAACCGTACCCGCCTGACAGGCTGCTAAGCCAGCTCCAGGTAATGGACGCTGAACAGCTGTTCATCATCCATCCAGCTTTTCGCCACCTTCAGCCCCGCACGCCGGGCAAGGTTCTGAACGCCTTCCAGGGTATACTTGTAGGAGTTTTCGGTGTGTATCGTTTCACCGGGCTCAAAATCGAACACTGCTTCGCCGCAGGCTACGCTTTGCTTTGCTGCACTGACGAGGTGCATTTCTATCCGTCGCTTCTCTTCACAATAAAAAGCCCGATGGCGGAATTTGGCCGGATCGAAGCGTGTACCCAGGGCCTGATTAACATGGGCCAGTAAATTCAGGTTGAAGCGGGCGGTTACACCCGCGGCATCGTTGTAAGCCGCATTGAGCCGGTCACTGGATTTGTGCAGATCAACGCCCAGCAGCACCCCGCCCCCCGGGGTCACCCACTGGCGCATGCGTTGCAAAAAGGTCACAGCGGCCTCGGGCTCGAGATTGCCAATGGTCGAACCGGGGTAAAAAACCACTCGCTTACCTGCGGGCAAAGTCCCAGGCAAACTCCAGTTGTGGGAGAAATCGGCGCAAATGGCATGCACCTGAATCGCGGGAAACTCTTCCCCCAGGCGACAGGCCGCCTGCTGCAGGAACTCAGCCGATATATCAAGCGGTACATAGGCTTTGGGCTGCAGTGCGCCGAGTAGCAGCCGGATCTTTTCACTGCTGCCACTACCCGGCTCGACTATGACACTGCCGCGTCCACAATAGCGGGCGATCTGGTCCCGGCAGGTCGTCAGAATCGCTTTCTCGGTGCGGCTCGGGTAGTACTCGGGAAGGCGGGTGATCTGATCGAAAAGCCTGGATCCCTCCTGATCGTAAAAGAACTTGGGATTGATCATTTTCTGCGACCGGGAAAGGCCGCGGCGTAGTTCCCTGCCCGCATCCTGCTGACCCGGGTGCTGATCTTCAAAGCTGACATTACCGGGGCTGCTGCTCGTAAAGGCCAGCTTTTCCTGTCGGGTCGCTACTTTCATGGTGATCCTCTGAATTATTTGCCTGCGCCGGTGCAGAAGTCCGTCGGGGGTTGGCCACCGCTCTGCTCCGTGCCGCGAACCAACCCGGGCTTACAAGAATGGCACTTACTTAAGGAGAAATGCCCAGGATTTTCAAAGCGCCGCTCCGGGCATCTACCCCGTCAGGACACGCCGTAAACCCGTCCCTGGGGGCTCTGCCGAGGTAGACACACGAATCGGCTTAAGTTAGTGCCATTAGGGCCTACAAGGTTCTCGCCAGGCGCAATCCGCTGAATTGCCAGCGGTCCCCCGGATAAAAGAAATTTCGGTAGCTCGGCCGGGTATGCCCCTGGCCAGTCACGCAGGAACTCCCCCGCAATACCAATTGGTTGCACATGAATTTTCCATTGTACTCGCCGATGGCACCGGCTGCCGCCGTAAAACCAGGGTACGGCGCATAGGCGCTGCTGGTCCACTGCCAACATTCGCCGTAAAGCTGCTTCATGCCGCTGTTGTCGGCGACGGCCCGGGGCTGATAATCCCCGTCATCAACCGCACGACCCATCACCGGCTGGCTGGCACTGGCATGTTCCCACTCGGCCTCCGTGGGTAGGCGGCATCCCGCCCAGCGGGCATAGGCATCGGCCTCGTAGGCGCTGAGATGGCATACCGGCTGGGCAGGCTCCAGATTGCGGAGCCCATGCAAGGTGTATTCCTGCCATCCACTTTGACCCTGCAGCCAGTAGTGTGGGCATTGCCATTGGGATTCCTGGCGGGCCGTCCATCCATCAGCGAGCCACAACTCCGCGCGATGATAGCCGCCGTCGTCGATAAACCGTTGATACTCGGCATTGGTAACCAGGCGATCGCCAAGCTCGTAGGGGGCCAGGTACACCCGGTGTCGAGGTGCTTCGTTATCGAAGGCGAAGCCCGCACCATCGTGACCGATCTCAACCAGGCCTCCGGCAAAACCATGCCACGCCAGGCTGCGGACTGGTTTCGCAGCGCGCGGGTCGGACGCCCTGTAGGCCGGCAGCAACGGATTATGAAACAGGGAATATTTGAGATCGGTGAAAAACAATTCCTGGTGCTGCTGCTCATGCTCGATCCCCAGCCGGCAGCGCAATTCAATCTGCCGTCTTTGCGGGTGCTGCTCCTGCGCCAGCAAGTCTGTCATGTGGCGGTCGACATGGCGCCGATAAGCCATGACTTCGGCAACCGTGGGACGCGACAGCAGGCCCCGCCGGGGTCTGGGGAACTGCTCCCCGACGGCGTTGTAATAGGAGTTGAAGAGCACGGCATAGGCGGCTTCCAGCGGGCGGTAATCCTCCAGGAAGGGCTGCAGCAGGAAGGTTTCAAAAAACCAGCTGGTATGCGCTATGTGCCATTTGGGCGGGCTGGTGAATGCTTCGGCCTGGAGTCCGAAATCCTCGATGGCCAATGGGTCGCAGGCGGCCAGTGATTGCTGTCTGGTGTGCCTGTAGCGATCAATCAATGGCGCGGTCGGCCGTCGTTCCATCATATCTGCGAGCATTCGACGCTTCCCCCCACGGCAATTCTGTCGCCCAAGACCCGTGCGCTCATCGTTCCCCCGGACGCCGAGCACTGGAATGCCTCGACCCTGTCGAGCTGATGCCGCTGTCGGCAGTAGTCCATCAGAATGCGCATGGCCGAACCGGTAGCGGTATCTTCCGCAACGCCATACTGGGGCGCAAAATAGCGAAAGTGTAACATTCCTGTTCCGCCGCCGGGCCAGCAGCAGGCAATCACAGCCCGCCGGGTATGGCGGGCCAGGGTCGGGGCCGGTACGGGTAAGGTCCGCAGGGGGAACCCTCGCGGCCATTCCAGTACCAGATAGCCGTCATCGGAGCCCGCCGTTGCCGCCCCAATGGGCTTGCTTTCAAATACAGTTTGAACCCAATTGGGTACTGCCACCGGGTGACTCGACAGGCCATTGAAGTGCAGCCACAGCTTGCCGGCGTCGGGCACGCAGTCCACGCTGCAACCTGCCATTGCCAGTTGCAGAGGCGCCGACAGACCCTGATTAAGCCAGTACCAGCCTGCTGCAAGCAAGCCGTGACCACAGCATTGAATACCCCGCCCCTCAGGGGAATAGCACGCCACGGCCACCCGGGTTGATCGACCTGGCCCCCGCCCCGAGCCGGACTGCCATTGCCAGCTGAAACACCGGGTCGTATCACCACGCTCGATCCGCCCTTCAGCCGGAGCCCGGGCGGCGATAAGCTCACAGGGATTGCCGGCCGCATTTGCGCCGGCGAAAACCCTTACGACAGTCATAGTGATTATTTCCCGGTGACTCCCACCAGCCTGACCCTGCCCAACGGCAAAAATGTTATGCTAGGCGTTTTTTGGTCATCTCTGCAATGTTTTATCCGGAGCAGCCCCCTGCTATGTTCAGAATACTCTTCCCGTCGCGGCTATGCTGGCTATTGTTGGCCGGTACCTTCTCCGCTTTTATTCATGCGGATGCGGGTAATACCGCCGCATCTTTCGTCGGCAGCGAGAGCTGCGCCGGCTGCCACGAAAAAGCCTACAAGGGCTGGCAGAAATCCCACCACTGGCAAGCAATGCAGCCTGCCACCGAAGAGACCGTGTTGGGTGATTTTGACGATGCCACCTTCACCCACTTTGGCGTTACCAGCAAGTTTTCAATGGCGGACGGCGTCTATACCGTCGAGACCGATAATGCCGATGGCAAAATGGAAACTTTCACCATCGACTACACCTTTGGCTTCTATCCGCTTCAGCAGTATCTGATCGCCTTCGATGATGGCCGCTATCAAGCGCTTAGCGTAGCCTGGGACAGCCGCCCGCAACAGGAGGGTGGGCAGCGTTGGTTTCACTTGTATCCCGACGAAGCCATTCCCCACGACGACCCGCTACATTGGACCGGGGCATTCCAGAACTGGAACAGTCGCTGTGCGAGCTGCCATTCCACCGACCTGCGGAAAAATTATGACCCGGAGAAAAACACCTACCATACCGAATGGTCAGAAGTGACGGTAGGCTGTGAATCCTGCCACGGTGCGGCAAGCAAACACCTGGAGTGGGCGGCAGGCAAAGACGAAATCGCCAACAAAGGCTTGCTGATTTCCCTGGACGACCGTGCCCCCTGGGAGCTGACCGACAAGCGCCCCACAGCGGTCAATACCCGTGAACAGCGGCCACAGGGCCAGATCGAATCCTGTGCCGGATGCCACTCCCGCCGCCAGGAATTGGCCCACCGGCAAGAAGATGCCGCCTTTCTGGAGAACTACAGCCTGAGCCTGTTACTCGACGGCCTGTACTTTGCTGACGGCCAGATTCAGGACGAAGTCTACGTCTACGGTTCGTTCCTGCAGAGCAAGATGCATGCCGAGGGCGTGGTCTGCAGCAATTGCCACGAGCCCCATAGCTTGCAACTGCGCGCGGAAGGCAACGCGCTGTGTAGCCAGTGCCACAATGCCGACGTCTTCGATACCCCGGCCCACCACCATCACAAGGTCGATTCGCGGGGCGCCCAGTGCGTTGACTGCCATATGCCCGAGCGCACCTACATGGTGGTCGACCCTCGGCGGGACCATAGTTTCAGGGTACCCCAACCGGCATTGAGTGGCCTTCTCGGCACCCCCAATGCCTGCACTGGCTGTCATCAGGACAAAGACAATAGCTGGGCCAAGCAAGCCCTGCTGGACTGGTACGGCCACCAGCCCCTGCGGGACCAGCATGCCAGCGCGCTGGCGATCGCCCGGGGCAACAACCCCGCCGCGCTGGAAATGCTGCAAAAACTGGCCGATGACCCATCGGAATCACTCATCGTGCGCGCAACAGCGGTGCAGGAAACGGGCCGTTTTCCCAGCACCCAAACGGTGACAAAGGCGATCGATCATCTTTACTCCGACGACCCGCTGCTGCGTGTTGCGGCCGTCAATGCCCTCGAAACGCTGCCGGTTAATCAGCGCTATACCCTACTGGGGCCCATTGCGGAGGACCCGGTCAAGGCCGTGCGTATGGCCGTGGCCGCGGCACTGGCCGGCACGCCGCGATCGCAACTGAGCGGCAACCAGGCCCAGGGCCTCGACAAGCTCTTCGCCGAGTACCAGCAGATGCTGGCCTTCAATGCCGATATGCCCAGCGGTCAGCTCAACCTGGGCTTGTATGAAACCGCGCAGGGAAACACTGCCAAGGCTGAAGCGGCCTACCGACATGCGCTCACACTATCGCCGGGGTACATACCGGCGATGCTGAACCTGGCTGATCTGTACCGCTCGACTGGCGCCGAAGACAAAGCCAAACCGCTGTTGCAGCAGGCCATGACCCTGGCCCCGGAGGAAGCCCCGGCCTACCATGCTATGGGTTTGCTGTTGGTGCGGGAGAGGAAAATAAAGGAGGCCATGCCCTATCTGCAAAAAGCCGCCGAGTTGGCACCTGGATCGCCCCGCTACAGCTATGTGTACGGAGTGGCGCTACACAGCAGTGGCGACACCACGGGGGCCGTTGAGGTTTTGCAGGAGGCTGCCCAGCAGCACCCCTACGATAGGTCGATAGCCGATGCCCTGAAGGCGTACTCCGAACAACAGCCCTGACAGGCTATGGCGATCGACCTTGCTTGCTCCGGTTAGCCTTTGCCCATCATGCCGCGAATGCTTGCTGGCAGATCGGCGGGTATGAGTACCATCTTGCTGTTGCTCGACTTGGACATGGATTTGATCGAGTCGATATAGCGCTCACCCAGCAGGTACATCACGGGCAACTCGTTTTGCTGAATAGCTTCGGTCACTTTTTGTATTGCGGCCTGACTGGCCTCGGCCAGCACCACCTGGGCCTTGCCATCGCGACGGGATGCTTCCAGGCGCCCATCGGCCTCGAGGATGGCCGCTTCCTTTTCGCCTTCGGCACGGGTGACGGTCGCCCGCCGACCGCGTTCGGCGGCTGCCTGTTCCTCCATTGCATCCTGCATGGTGGCCGATGGGTTGATGTCCTGTATCTCGACCGTCTTCAGGGTGATGCCCCAGTCTGCGATGTCGTCGGAGATCATCGCCTTGAGCTTGGCCTTGATATGATCACGGGACGAGAGCGCATCATCGAGATCCATCTCCCCGATAATGGACCGCAGTGAGGTTTGCACCAGGGTTTGGATCGCGATCGCGTAGTCTTCTATCCCGTACACGGCTTTTTCCGGCGAGACAATGTTGATATAGGCGACCGCATTGGCGCGGATCACAGCATTGTCCCTGGTGATCACTTCCTGGGTGGGGATATCGAGTACGATGTCCTTGGTGGTCAGCTTGTATGCGACTTCGTCAATAAAGGGGATAACGATATTCAGCCCCGGCCCCAGGGTCTTGTGGTACTTACCAAGTCGCTGCACCACCCATTTGCTACCCTGGGGTACCAGCCTTACCCCCTTGGCAATGGTTACCAGGACCAGGACAAAAAAGACAATAACAGGCACCAGACTTTCCATGAGCAATCCTCGACTATTGTTTATGCACTACCAGGGTATTTCCGGATAATTCCACCACCACGACACGGTCACCCGGCTGTACCTCCTGGTGGCAAATGAAATCCCACTCCTCGGAGCCCAGCACCGGAATACTGAAGCGCAACTTGCCGCGCTGGTGTTCCCGTGGAATCGCAATCACATGGCCTGTCTCGCCGATGATAGCCTCCCGGGAGAGCCCTGCCATGGTCTTGTTGACGGCTCTCGGCTTGAAATAGCGAAACCAGAAAAAGGCTGCGCAGGCTGAGCTGATCGCCCAGATAAAAACCTGCCAACTGATGGAGAGGGACGGAACGAGCCATAGCAACACGCCAACCAGCACCGCCCCCAGACCAAACCACAGGGCGGTGAAACTGGGCAGGGCAATTTCAATCATCATCAAGGCCATGCCGAATACCAGCCAATGCCAATACAGTAAGGTCAAGTCCATGATTCCAGCTCCCGTCGCGGTCAACGCATCATAACCCAGGAACCGGGTCCTGACATCAGCACAGATTTCTGCAGCGAATCTGACAGCCAGCAAACACTGCCGAGGGAGGGGCCGGGCAACCCGTTGGGTGAGCCGTCAGGTAACCCGTTATTCAGATAAACCCGATGATGCCGATTAGGGCCAGTGAGGCAATCGAACTGACGTTAACCGCTTTCACTGAGCCCCTGCCGGTATTAATCAGAAACTCTACGCCGTAAAGCAACAAAAATGCCGTCAACACGATGCGGCTCACCGAATAGCTGTCGAGGGTTTCAAAGGGCAACAACGGCAGAAAAACAACGGCCAGCAACAACAACAGATCCTGCGTATCCAGGGTAAAGTCATCCTTTCTGGTCATGCGAATCGACAGCAAGAGGAACAAAGTCAAAAAAATCAGCAACCCGGTCACGAAAACCTCCTGATGCAAGGGAGGATTCTGCTGGGACAACAGATAAGCAATCAATATGCTGGCAATGCCACAGGACAGTCGGGTTAATTGTTTGTAATAAGCAGCCAGAATGAGGCTGGCCAGGCCTAGCAATATCGCAATAACCAAGGTCGCCTTGGCCAGGGATCTATCGAAATCGCCGATGAAAAAAATTGATGAGAACAGAAAAACGATAATAGTCGCGCTGACTATTTTTGCCAGATAGCGATAAAGGGGGGACAGCTTTCGCAGGAGTCGATTGCGCCTTTCCCGGCGATCGTTTTGTCGCTGCTTTTGTCGAAACTTCCAGCCAGAGGCATTTGCCGCCAGCAGTAATCCGCAGATAGTCACGACAAAGACAAGATAGAACAGCACAACCTCAAGATCTGACCCATAGCGTGAAAAATACGCTGCGGCCATCAGCACCGCCTGCAGCAGGTAGATAACAACGACAACCTCGTAGTGCCTGAACCCGACTTTGATCAGTTGGTGGTGAAAGTGTTCGTTATCCGGCCCGGGCAAGGGAAGCTTTTTATGAATGCGCACGGGGATGACCTGAAGCAGGTCCAGAATCGGGATGCCCAACAGCAGTACAGGTAAAAACTTGTTATAGGCATTGCCCTGCTCCTGGGTGACGATAATAGCCAGGCAGGCAATGAGAAAGCCCAGCAATTGGCTACCGGCATCGCCCATAAATACCTTCGCTGGGTAGGTGTTGTACCGCAGAAAACCCAGCACGCCACCGACGAAGGACAGCGCGATGAGGGCTACCGAGTAGTCCTCGATTTGCAGCGCCAGGATAAGCACCAGCAGCAACGCCATGATCGACGTGCCCCCCGCCAGCCCATCCAGCCCATCGGAGAAGTTGACGCCATTGACGACACCGACAAGAAACAAAAAAGTCAGTGGATAGCTTAGCCATTCCGGGGCGGGCTCGAGACCGAAAAAGGGCAGCTCGAACAGGACGATCCCCCCCGACATCGCAATGACAGCCGCCAGGCTTTGCCCGAAAAGCTTCCACTGGTAACTCAGCTCGTAACGATCATCCAGCAGACCAAACAGCACTACAACCGCACAGCTTTGGAGCAGACTGATGAGGTGACTGTCGTGGGGCAACAGAAATAGCAGGGGGATGGAGGCGCCGAGGATGATTCCCAGGCCTCCGGTTCGGGGAATAGGCTGCTTGTGCAGTTTTCGACCACCCACCGGCTGGTCGACCAGTCCGAGCCGGGGAGCAAGACGACCAATCAGCGGTATGATTGCGATAGTCAAAAAAAACGCTACCGTCAAACTGTAAAGAAAATTCATAGTGAATACGTTATCCAAGTTCAGGATGGTGTTTCACAGCAAGCGGCATCGACCAACACTATCGCCTGGCCATCCACAAAAAAGCGATACCTTGCCAACATTCAAGAACCTTGGCCAGGTAAGCCCGGCTGCGCAGTCACGCAGCCCGTTTAAGCGTAACCCACTGCGGCGATCCACCATGGGCTACTAAAATAAAGTGCTATTGTCCGTTGCCCTGTTCAAGCAGGGCGCTACCATCAGACAACACCCACTATCGACCGGGTATTGATTCACTGATTTCCGGGTAAAAGACATCAATAAAGTCCCGCAATCGACGATCCGCATCGGCGATCGGTTCCCCCTCGGGCACCATAGTGATCACTCTAACCAGGGCACCGTCTGAACGTTTGAGCATCATTGCATCCCAGAAAAGGTAGAACTTGGCCAGGTATTCATTGGTAATAATCCTGCCTCTTTGGGCAAACCAGTAGTAAACCAATTGTCGGCTCTGGCCCTTGGCAATGACCAGGCGATTAACGGTCAGCAAATCTTCGTCGCTGTATGCGCCCAGCTCCTGCTGTTCGAGCTGACTGATTTGCCAGCCACCACCCGGTATGCATGCCCTGGGCGAGTGAATAGCCGACCCCTTGCGCTGGGAATCATAATACGCAATATACAGCTCGACGGGATAGCTATCGCTTCCCCGGCGATAATCGGCCTTGATGTAGTCGGTCAGAGCGAGACGGTCGAGAATCAACGGCCTGATCGCCGTTTCACGCCCCATCCAATCATCTTTTACCAGCGGAAAGTAGGCGAATTCCCTGCGCTCCGGCACCAGTTCCATGCGCTCCTTTGTCATCGAGGACAGTGGCAATGCTGCCAGCAATACCAATACCAAGGCAATGAGTGTTGGGCCCGTGTTTCTGGCCCCGGAGGGGATATCGCGAAGGTCGTCCCAACCCGGATGGGTAAAATCCAGCAGATCCAAAACCGGCTTCTTCTCGTCGAGGAATCGACTGAGTATCCAGACCTCCAGAAACAAAATCGCCAGGCAGGCCATGAACACAAACCAGCCCTCGAAGGCGTGGAGAAAGCCCTCCGCCATATCGATTCCCCAGTATTTGACGGTAACGCCAATAACACCGATCCGAAAACTGTTCATCACAATGGTAATGGGGACAGTGGAGATAAAGATCAGACAGCGCTGCCAGACGGGACCGCGATACAGGACGGCTATCAGAAAACCAAAGCTCATGAGAGGAAACAGGTAGGTCAGACCACTGCAAGCTTCCACTACCTGCAACTGGTACACGCCAAGATCAATGACATTACCCGTCACGAAAACGCTGATATCGAACAGGCGAATGAACCAGACCCCGAGCTCCGTCGACAGCAATTGCAGCTTCGCCGACAGGCCCTGGTAAATAAAGACGGGAAAGGGAATCATAAATACCAGGTAGGCAAGGGCTGCCCAGGTCATCCTCAAACCCGACCAGCCAAAAGTACCCAGCACCAGCGCCACCAGCGCCGTGATAATGCCGTAGTGGACGATAATGTAGAGCGAGCTCAGCTCGCCCAGAAGCCATCCCAAGATCGCCAGCATCATCAAGACCACGCACGCCCAGGCGGGCTGCCAGTCCAATCGGATCAATGCCGGCAGCTTCTGCCAGAACAGGAAAGCAGCGACCAGGGGAATCATATAGCCGTGGCTGTACTCTTCCTGCCTGGACCAGCGCAGCTCCAGCTCGGCCAGGCCGTCCGCAAACAGGTAGCTGAGCAGCGCGAGGACGAGAGCTACCGCTAGGGGGATAAAGTAACGACCATGCATCATGGAAATATCTCTATTCTGATCCATCTGTATTCAGGTCTGCCCTGACCAGGGAATAGGTTAACAGTCGCCGCGTTTGCCTCGGATAGTCGCGACCACAGCCCAAAAGCATAGCCGTATGCCCGACGTTGGCTACAATGGGTAGCATTCCAGTGAATCTACCAATCACCTAATTCACCTGTATGAGCGAAGTATACTTTAGTTTGGCATATCTGCCCTTCCGATGGCTTAATGGCCAAAGCAATAAGATCGCCCGGGTAAAAGCGAGCTTGAAAGCCGAGGTGTTCGCTTTTCGGCACTTAATTCACTCGCACCCTCGTCAATTGAACCGCCAGATTTCACCTGTTAATAACGACACCGTCGTGTGGCGTTAACGGGGATTTCGAAACACTTCGCATATCAGTGGCGGATGCCGAACGCTTGAGTCGATCATCGGGCCAGCACATCCAGGGCTGCGCAAAGAGAAGCCTTGCAGGCAGATCCAGTAGCGACGAATTGATGGCCGCCGGCCAAAGTGACAAGGATAGCTTCAGGCTAACCGTTCATTCGGAGACGTCATGCCATTGAGCATACCAACCTCCGTAAGCTGAGCTCTTCGTTAAATTCAGGAGAGCGGCAATGACCTATCATCGACGCACACAAAGTGAATGGCAAACCCTGGTAAATGCGCAGGCTGACTCGCGCCTTTCGGCAAAAGCTTTCTGCGCGAGTCAGAACATTGGCTTGGCCAGTTTTTATCAATGGCGCAAGCGGCTGGCGACTGACGGCGCTGACGTATTACCCGCTGAGCCATTGCCCTTCGTCGGGGATGACGACGATGCTGTCTATCGGTAATTCTAGGGTGCGCCCAATGGTGACATCGTGAGACTTGCCGTCGGTGGCGTTCACAAAACTGGGTAGCAGACCGTCGTGATCGAAGCCGAAGTGAAGTTTAAAGGCACCTTTGGTGCCGCAGAATTTCGCCCAGGGAAATACTGATAGGCACAGGTCTATTTCGAGGCATGAAGGGAGTAGAGTTTGTTGTTGAAGCGAAATCCTTGCCTCGGGGCGACTCCCTAGCAGCGGGATAATAGTTTATGAAACAGTGTCTCTTATAGAGTATAGGGCTGGTTCGCGTTCACCCGAGCAAGTGAGGCGCGCGTTACACAAGCACTGCCGCGGTGGTAGAGCTTGGCAGTTTGCGCCGATAGATTGCAGACGACATCGCGAAGGCTGGAGCGGACAGCGAACTGGGTAAGGCTAACAGCCACGAACTGCGACCAGCGTGACATTTTGCCCAATTTCTGGCCTTAGTGGTCCTGATTAGCAAGGGCCTCGAACTCATGTCGCGGGATAAATTTTAGCAATTGAGCAAATACCGTATTATGACGTGCCAAGGCCTGAGCCTCCCTGTTTTTGTAATGTTTTGCTAGCACATCCATTGTATCAACTTGTTGAGATTCAGGCATTTTTTATGCCAGTTTTATGGGACGGCAGTGGCCCAGTATATATTATGTCTTTAAGTTCCTGAGGTCAGGGCCCACCGCTCGAACCACTGGACTTGTTCGCGTAGAGTATCTTCGAGTAGAGGCCGGACAATATCAGGGACGACAGACCCTTTTCGAGCGTTTATTTTCGCTTGTACTAGTTCCTCTTTGGGCATCCAGTTAGGGTCCACCGCGAGAAGATTCCATATTTTTAGCAAGTTTTTCTTGGGGTTTTCCTCAATTTCATGGTAGTTGACTATAAGCAGATGACCTGGCTTTAGCTTTTGCTTCCAGGTTTCAATAATCATAGAGTAGTTGCTGCATTTCAATTGATAGTCATTTAGGAAAAAGGCTTTTAAACGCTCGGTGATCTCGCCTCGCTCCTTGGCCTGTAAAGTGTCATGTGGAAGATCCTTTCGCGCATGAGACCATGCTCGCTCTATTGGATGTCGCAAGGTCAGTACAACTTTCATCTCGGGATTTAGGGTAACCATATCGTCTATTACCGATTCGCCTAGAGTGGCATAAGATGCTGTTGCCTCGCCTCGAACCAATTTTTCTGATGATGTGCAGCGCCCAAAATCCCTGGAGAAAAGATCTATTAGTCGATTCGTAGCGGAATTGGCAAAAAAGGAAAGATACCATTCCAATTGCTTGGCATTTAGTCCGGTTCTACTCAGATAATCAAAGTAGGTAACTTTAGCCATGCTTTTAAAGAAACCCCGCGGTAAAGTTGAAGTCTTTTTGCGCATTATCTCGCGATGGAATGAGGCTCCACTTAAGCTGTCATCTAAGCGATTGAAAAAATACAATTCTTTCGGCCAAGCCATTCTTATCCCTGGGTGTCTGCGTATTTGCGTTGCAAACCATGTTGTACCGCTCCTTTGTGGACCAGCAATAAAAAAATCCGGATAGTTACCGGTAACTTTGCTGTGCCTTGGATCCCATTTGACATGCTTTAGCTTTTTCAGTTCTTCTTGTTTTAGGTTAAGAAACATTTTGAAAACCTTGCTGATTCATTGCTTCCGCAGTTATATTTCACTGATTCGCGACAAGGTCGGTCTACGTCACAGCAACTACTGATCTTGATTGATAGCGCCTGCAAGCCTTTTCTAAGTTGAACGTGGAACGGCCGAAAAAGGTAGAGCGAACATAGAATATCGGCGGTTAAAAAATACACAAACGCCCAACCTTCTTAAGATACTAAACGCTACCACCACTTTCTTGTAGTTAGAACCCTACCTTAGGCTCGTACCATTAATGATAGTGCATCATTTTTTCTGTAGGTAGTCCGAAACCGTTCATTCGGAGACGTCATGCCATTGAGCATGCCAACCCCGTAACCTGACCGGCCCGTCGATGCGAAAATTGAAGGAAGGTTACCGATTAGTGTAAAACAGCCACCGCCAGATTGCATTGGTATGCAAGTCGGTCACGATGCCCGGTGCCCGGAACGAGCGGTCACGTTCGCCGGAATACGCAGCTGTCAACTACTACTTGGAATGAACGCTTTCGCTTCGGGTACTTTAGCAGAAAGCGTTCATTCCAGGCAGCGATTGACTCTCACCAATCCCGCTTTACTTCTTCTTTTTCAGCTCAATGACATTCGCTTTGTCGCCGTCTTCTTCGATGATTGGCGATAATATTTGCGGGGAGACTTTCCAGCGGTGCCTGCCGTCGTCAGTGAGCACGGTCACCGTCTTCTGATTGAACTTGATCAGGGTGCCGACCTGCATACCGTGCCTGCCGCCGTCAAAGCACACCTTGCTGCCCAGCGTCAGCTTCATCATGGCATCGATGGTGTCGGCGGCATCCAGGTGTTTCAGGCGCGCGATAATGCGTCTGTTAAGGTCCAGCAATTCACCGTAAGACAGATCGTCGATATCAATGCGCATGATGCAAGTCCGATCGCAGGGGGTTGTCGGCAAACAGGTCTTTCCAGCGTCGGGGCGTGAGTTCCTCAACCTGGCTGGCGGGATGAATAGCGACACGCTGTAGTACATCGACCAGGTAGGTGGCCGGGTCGATACCCTGCATTTTACAGGTCACGATCAGGCTTTGGATAACGCCCACATGCTCTGCGCCGAGCTCTGTCCAGCAAAACATCCAGGCGCGGCGGCCCATGGGCACCACGCGCAGGGCGCGCTCCGTGTGGTTGTTGTCCAACGGTACGGCCGGATCTTCCAGGAATACACGCAGTGCGGTCTCCCGGTTCTGCATGTAAGCCATCGCCTTGGAGAAGGGACTGCTCGGTAGCAGTTCAGGGCGCTGCCGCTGCTTATCGAACCATGCAAACAGCTGATCGACCACCGGCTTGCTGTAGGTCAGCCGGAAGCTGCGTTTCTGCTCTCCTTCAAACTGCTTGTCTTGAATCTGCGTTTCCACCCGGTACAGGTGGCCAATACTATCGAGCACCTGTTTCACCAGTGCCGGCTCGTCGCCTTCGGCCTCCACAAACTGGCGTCGCCCATGGACCCAGCAATTGGCATGGGTGATCTGTGCGTTCTTCGCCGCGTAGCTGCTGTACGCCACGTAGCCGTCGCTGACCAGGGTGCCAGTGAAGTGGTTTTGCAGGGTGGTCTCTATATGGGCTCGACCACGGCTCGCGGAGAAGGTGAAGGCAATTTCCTCCTGATCACCCATCAGCGGCCAGAACCAGGCCTGCTTCATTACCCCTTTGCCCTTATTGTTCTTGGTAGGCCCCGCTCTGATGAGCGTCTCATCCATGGATAGCACCTGGCTCTGAAGGATGTGAGCCAATTGGGCTTCAGCGATCGGGCGCAGTAGCTCAATGCTGCGCTGGCAGAGCTGGGTCAAGGTGCCCCGGCTCAGCTCGATGCCGCTGCTTTTCAAACGCTGGTGCTGCCGATACAAGGGCAAGTGATAAGTAAACTTGTCGACCAGCATACCCACCAGGAAGCTGACATCAGCAACGCTGTTTTCCAGTACGTTGGGCGCCGCCGGCGTGGTGGTGAGCTTGCCGGAGTCCTTACGCTTCAGCACCGCACGCTGGTAGCACAACACTTCAAAGGCGCTTTGACGTTGCGCCAACCGGTGTCCGGTCTTGTAGCCGATCACCTCGTACTGATCGGCATCGGGGCCACTGAGTTCCGGGGAATCGAGGGTGATGGTTTTGACTGGCACCTCGGGGCCGAAGCGCAGACCGCTATCGGTCACGCAGTCATCGTCCCGCTGCTTACTGCCTTTGCCGCGCTCGTAGGTGATCTTCTGTTTCTCACCCGGCGGGAGGGGTGGGACCGGTTCGCCCATCAAACCGGTGAGTTGGGGTTGCTCCGGATTCTCAATGACACGCTTCTCGGACTTGCTGCCAAACAACTGCTGCTTGAACCAATCCAGCTGACGCTTGAGCTGTTCGTTATCCTGCTTGAGGGTGGAAATCTCCCTGGCCTGGGTCTGAATCAGCGCATGCCGGTCAGTGGATTTCGCAGGGGTGATGGGGGCGGTAGACATGGCGCCATTGTATCAAACCGGGCCTTATCCGGGGTAGCAAAAGCGCTTGTATTGCCTGGCTTTTTTGATTTCTATCCCCTCCAGCAACAGCTTCAGCCCCGTCCAATCCAGCGGCTTTTTGCCCGCCGTATTTTTCTGCACGACAAACTGCCCCTGCTCCAATTTCTTCGACCAGATGCAATAGCCTGAGCGATCAAAATACAGCACCTTCATCTGACTGCGGAACCGAGAAACATTCTGCATACCGTTCTCCGTTCGTAATAGTTGAATACCGCTGGCACCCCCTGCACGGTCAGCGTCTCGCGGTGTTCAGATGCACCGGGAAACGTGGAAGTGAAGTGATGCACGTCGATGCCGGCGAAGGCTACTCTCGAGAACTACCAACATGGATGTTTGATGGCACACTGTGCTCAACGATGGAATTGCGGGCTCCACAGGCCTCTCTCGAATCACTGAATGAGCTGTGCGAGGTCCTCTTCTCGCTTCACCACAAGGGATACAACCTGCATCATTGGGTTCTGCGGAAGCAGAAGGGGGACTCAATGAAGCAAACAAAACACAGTGTAACAACTCAGCTCGGGCTGGCGCTGGAAAGCCCTCAGCCCCACCCGTTGACGGAGGAAATTCACGAGGATCTGATAAAGGTGCTCGCCGAACTACTCTTGGAGGCGTACGGCGATGACCCATCTAACGAGCAGTGGTAGTTGGGAGGGGACAATGAACCCGAAGCTGACGACTGAGCATTTGCGCCGCGGTGCGGTCGTCTACATCCGCCAGTCAACACTGGGGCAAGTCATATACCACACCGAAAGCCAGCGGTGTCAATACGCACTCGCCGAATCCGCTAAGACTATGGGATTTGCGCGGGTCAGCGTCATAGACGAGGATCTGGGTCGTTCAGGTTCTGGATTGGTGGAACGTCCTGGATTCCAGAAGTTGGTGGCCAGTGTATGCAGTGATGCGATTGGTGCGGTGTTCTGTGTCGAGGCATCATGGCTTGCTCGCAATGGTCGCGACTGGCATCATCTGATTGACTCGTGTGCATTGGTAGGTTCCGTCGTTGTTGACCCTGACGGGGTCTACGATCCGCGACTCATCAATGATCGTCTCTTGCTGGGTTTGAAGGGGACGATGTCGGAGTATGAGCTGAGCCTTTTGCGCCAACGCGGCTTAGCCGCTCGGGATGCGAAGGCCAAGCGCGGCGAGCTTCGGTTCGCTTTGCCGCCAGGTTATTGCTGGAATGAACTCGGTCGCATCGAGATGGATCCCGACGAACGGATCGTGGGAGCTATCCGATTGGTGTTTCGGAAATTCCGGGAATTAGGCAGTGCACGTCAGGTGATGCTGTGGATAAAGCAAGCAGATCTGCAACTACCGGTGTATCGACAACACCGAATCGAGCATCGGATCGAATGGCAACCCGTGGCGTATCATAGGATACTCAGTATCCTGCAGCATCCGATCTATGCAGGCGCCTACGTGTTCGGGAGAACAGAGCAGCGTACCCACGTGGAGGATGGTCGAGCCCGCAAAACTGAGGGGCATAAGAGAGTCAGAGGGTCGTGGAGCGTGCTGCTGCATGATCATCACCCCGGTTACATAACCTGGGAGGAGTTTGAAGAGAATCAGCACATGCTGGCGGAGAATGCTCATATGCAGAAGCGCGCGTCACGCAAGTCGGGCGTGGTGGACGGGCGTTGTTAAGAGGGATTATACGCTGCGGTCGCTGTGGCAGAATGATGCGCGTGTTCTATGGTGCACGTTCGGGGCACGCCCACCGGTATTTGTGCCGGGGTGGTATGGGCCAGAACGGTGGCAAAGGCTGCATCGGGATTGGCGGTGTTCGGGTCGATCGGGCCGTCGCGACCCAGATCATGGAAGTGATATCTAACCATGCCGTCGAGGTGGCGATAGCCGCCGCAGAGAAGTCAGCGAGGTTGAAGATGAAGTCAGGCGCGCGCTGGCACGACAGCTTGAGGAGGCGCGCTACGAGGCGTCGTTGGCTGCGCGGCGGCACGAGGTACGTGACCCGAGCAAACGGCTTGTGGCGCGACGCGCTCGAGGCACGCTGGAATACGTCACTTGAGCGCGTCGCGGCACTTGAGGCGTTATTGCCGGGCTGGACCGGCGGGTGGAAACGCGCCCGGAGATCGATCGCAACGCGTTGATCACTCTGGCGCATGATCTCCCGGCGGTTTGGAATGCCCCTGGCGCTCAGCCGCAAACCAAACAGCGGTTTACTCGAATCCTTATTCAGGAAGTCGTCATCGATATCAACGAGGTTTCAAATGAAGTGATTGTGACGATTCATTGGAGTGGTGGTCGACACTCCGAGATACGGATTGCTCGGGTGCGAACGGGTCGCTATCCTGAAGATCGACGCCCGAGTCCCGTCGAAGTCATTCGGGCCTTGGGGGGACAATGGTCGGACCGTGAGCTTGCCGTCACTATGAATCGAATGCGCTGCAAAACCAGTGGCGGAGAATCCTGGACAGCAGTGCGTGTGGGGGGAATGGCGTGAAC
>CAVVVC010000007.1:0-384030 GCA_963751595.1 uncultured Gammaproteobacteria bacterium | reverse complement strand
ACGGTTTAATACGCGCCTTGTGCGCACAGGCACTTCTGCATCGACTCCGCAAAGTCACAAGCCGAGCTGTTTCGATGCACTTGCCCAGATAGCTCAGTCGGTAGAGCAGGGGATTGAAAATCCCCGTGTCGGTGGTTCGATTCCGCCTCTGGGCACCATCCTTCCTCAGTGATCGCAGTAACACCTCCAGACTTGAGCGGCTCTACCCAATTAATGGGAGATGGGCACTCATCCTTATCCGATTAATAGTACCGCCCCACCCGCAGAGGGCCAGCACCCTCAACCGATAGTTCTCATGGTCCCTGGATCGAAAAAATCTCACTCCGCGGCTCCGCCCGTTAATGATGAAGAGCGCGGAGCCCGGAGCCCGAAAACTGTCGAGGCAAAGCCCGCCATTTCGGCCCGCCCGATTACCGGAGAGACCGGTGCAGCTAACACCTGAGCACACAAACAGGACCACTATGCGGCGCCCGCCGGCAGCAAAGACGGCGGCCCATCACAACCGTCGATAAAACTTACAATCTCACCAACCTACAATCAGCAAGAAATCACCAAGGCTTTGCTTTTAAAGGATTTTCAAATATTGGCCTGATTATTGCTAAGTCTCTGGTGAGAGCGATCCCTGGGCAAAGGACAGCGCAGCGGAACAAGTGGCACAGTCAACCGAAGTGGAGACTATGGCGATGAAGAAAATCCTATCCAGCCTTGCGCTATCGGCGTTTGCCGTTTCCGCCCAGTCAGCGATTGACTTCGAGGGCTTGCCCGTGGGCACCGGGGTTGCCATCACCAACCAGATCTCGGGTGTGACGGTCAGCGCCACCGGCGGCATTGGTCAGGCTTATGTGTATGACACCACCAGCAATGGAGCCGACCCCGACCTGACCGGCCCCTTTACCAATATTGCTGATCCCGGCGGAGACAAGCTGACTGCGGGCCTGGTACTGATTGTCCAGGAGAACAACAACAATACTCCGGACGACAATGCCAGGGGCGGAACCCTGAAGCTGGACTTTCGCCAACCCGACCACTGCCATCAGCATCGACGTGTTCGATATGGATGACGGATCGACGGTAAAGCTATTTGACACCGACAACAACGAGCTGGGTAATTATGCGCTGCAGAACACTGATACCGACAGCACGCCGAACTTCTTCGAGCGGGTTTTATTCAACGGAGCGACCGGAATCGCCGCGGTAAAATCCATTGAAGTCAGCCTCTCCAGATCCGGCGCGATCGACAATGTCGCCACCGTACCTTTGCCGGCGGCGGCCTGGCTATTAGGTAGCGGCCTGATTGGCCTCGCATCCCTCATAAGGCGCAAGCAAACGGCCCGCCTGCCCAGCCGCGATAATTTAACCTGGTCGCTACTGAGCCCGTGTTTTCATGAACCAGTCCCTGGTCGAAGACTCACTGGCATCAATGGCGCATCGGGTCCGGCACCTCTGTATCTGGGCAGGCGGTCGTCGATTTTGGACCAGTCGCCCTCGTCCTGACACAAAATGCGGCATGCGGTACCACGCGGCGATTGTCGTCGAAAGGTCAGCAGCGTCCGAGGCCAATAGTGTTCGCAGATTCCCTTGCCCAGAATCCGGCAATCAACGATTCTTTCCAGCGCACTGTGACGCTCACCTACGCATCACGCCCCCGTCCCGATAATGTACTTTTCGTATCCCGCTTTCGACAACAGCGCCCTGGCCCGCGGGGCATCCGCTTCTGACACTTTCACATAGTAAGACTGGTCAGCACCCGCGATGGAGACGTGCCCCGAACCGCTGTATTCCAGCACATCGATGCCCTCACCGATCAAAATCGACTTCATCACCACTGCTATCCCCATATCGAAGGATCGTGCTATATCCATTTCCGGCTCCCGTAGCCTGTTGCATTACGTCCACCCGCAACCGGCGCCACCCGGGTGATGTGACCAATCAACCCGTCTTCATTGTGAGCGGGCATTGCGAGCCTCACAGTCCCGAAATCCCCGCACTTTTCAGAGCCCGGACCTTCCCTCAGGCAAAAGGCATTGACTTGTGACAAGTCGGGAAACAATACTGGCATCAGTTTTAGGCGAGTAAGACGCCGCACGGGATCCGACGAGCCTGGCCGTCGGTTTACGTTACCACAAGCCGAAGCGCATTCGCACGGCCGCGGCAGGGATACCATTGGCGACGGAGTTCAAGCCGGCAAGCGACTCCCTGAGAAACAAAACTTACGAAGGACAAGTAGAGTATGAAAGGGTTTACCGCAGAGGATGTCCCCGACCAGTCGGGAAAAACATTTTTCATCACCGGCGCCAACACGGGGCTGGGCTTCGAAGCGGCGAAAGCCCTCGCGGGCAAAAATGCCAGGGTGATACTCGGTTGCCGATCCCCGGAAAAAGCAGAGCAAGCCCTCAGGGCAATACTGGACGAACACCCTGGTGCAGACGTCAGCCAGGTAGAAATCGACCTCGGCAATCTCAGCTCTGTGAGGCGGGCAGCTGCAGAGGTGGCCCAAGAGCCGCGCCTCGACGTGCTGATCAACAATGCCGGCATCATGGGGCCTCCTTATCAACTGACCGAGGATGGTTTCGAATCCCAGTTTGGCGTGAATCACCTGGGGCCTTTCGCCCTCACCGGCTTGCTGCTGGAGAAACTGCGCCAAACACCCAACGCCAGGATTGTCAGTACCGCCAGCATCGCCCATAGAAGGGGTAAAATCGATTTTGACGATATCAATGCCGAAAAGAACTACAGTGCTATTCGGCGCTACGCCATGAGCAAAATCGCCAACCTCTACTTCTGCTACGAACTCCAGCATCGGCTGGAGGCATCCGGGGATGAGACTGAAACCATTTCAGTTGCCGCTCACCCCGGCATAGCAGAAACCGAACTGACCCGATACATACCGGGAGCCCTGATGTTGGCGGCTCCCCTGTTCAGGCCACTGCTCAATAGCGCGGCCCAGGGCGCATGGCCGACGCTGCTGGCAGCAACCGGCAAGGATGTTCGGGGCGGGCAGTACTTCGGCCCGCGCAAACGTGGCGAAACCGCTGGGCCGGCGGTGAGGGTAGAATCAAACCGCAGAAGTCACGACAGCCGGATCGCCGAAAAGCTGTGGGACCTGTCCATCGAGATGACGGGTGTGGACCCCGGAATCTGATGCACCGAGACGCTAGCGAACCAGGCCGATCTCAACTGAGCCGCTGCGACTTTCCCTGACCATGACGCCAGCCGTGAAACTTGTAAAACGCTGCAACGTTGCCCACACCCTGCACAGCTATACCCACGATGCGGCAACGACTGGCTACGGAATGGAAGCCGCTGACAAGCTGGGCCTGGCACCCGCCAGGGTTTTCAAAACCCTGGTGGTCGAGCTGGACAAGGACGAGCTGGCGGTTGCCGTTTTGCCGGTGTCCTGCACTCTGTCCATGAAACTGCTGGCTCGCAAGCTGGATGCCAAAAAGGCAACCATGGCTGACAAGAGTGCCGCGCAGCGCGCCACCGGCTATGTATTAGGAGGCGTGAGCCCGCTGGGGCAAAAACGCCACCTTAGGACAGTGCTCGACAGGTCGGCGATGGATCACGCCAGTGTGTTTGTCAGTGCCGGCCGTCGTGGCCTGGAGCTCGAACTGAGCCCACAGCATCTGGTGCAGCTGACCGACGCCGAAGTCGCCGACATCTGCGATGGAAACTAAGTGCCGTCAGGAGCCATCGAACCGGTGACCAGCAGCAATAACCCGCTCAGGACCAAAAACCACTTGCCACCTTTATCGATAAACCCATGAAATCCGTTCAGCTTGACGCCTTTGCGCCAGACCCCCGGAATATCCGCATCGTCGATGCGCCGGTACCAGAGCCCGGCGCGGGTCAAATCCGGGTCCGGATGCAGCTCAGCCCGATCAACCCCTCAGACCTCAACTTTGTCCACGGTACCTATCACAGTGCACTCCAACGCATCATCTGGAACCAGGGGCAGAACCAGGGCAAGCCGGTTTTTTATTCACCTGCGCTGGACAACCCCTGCCCCCAGCCTCCCTATGCACTTGGTGGCGAAGGCATGGGAACCGTGGACGCCGTCGGCCCTGGCTTGCTGGCCAAACGCCTGAAGCACAAGCGTGTTGCCGTCGCCGGCGGCCCGCCCAACGGCTGCTGGCAGGAATATATCGTGGTCGATGCCAAAAAGGCGGTTACCCTGCCCGACAGGATCTCAGATGAACAGGGCGCGATGTTTTTCGTCAATCCGCTGACCGCGTATGTCATGACCCGGGAGGTACTGAAGATCCCCCGCGGTGGTTGGCTTTTAGTGACAGCCGCCGGGTCGGCGCTGGGGAAAAGCGTGGTTCGGCTGGGGCAACACTATGGCTTCAAAACCGTATGCGTGGTGCGCTCTGGGAGCAACAGTGAAGAGCTGCGACGATTGGGCGCCGATGCCGTTGTCGATACTTCACAGCAATATCCGGTTGAGGAGGTCTTTCGCATTACCCGCGGCAAGGGGGTTGGCCATGCCATCGATTGCGTCGGCGGAGAACTGACTGCCGAAGTGGTCCGCTGTCTTGGCCTGGGGGGCAAGCTGGTGCTTTACGGCACGCTGGGCAATAGCCCACTGCAACTGCCGGTCCGCGATCTGATGATGCCCGTCGCCCAAATCTCGGGTTTTATTCTGCCCAACTGGATGCTGCAACAATCGCCGCTCACTTTGCTGCGGGTGCTGCACACTGTCAAACGCCTTACCCTAAAGGGCGTTTTCACTAGCCGGGTCAGTGCGACCTTTCCCCTGGGTGAGGTCGCTGATGCCTTGGCGGCGGCAACCCTGCCGGGGCGTACCGGTAAGGTGATGCTGCGTATTGCCCCGCCGTGAAACCACAGCCTGCTAGACAAAATGGTCCTCTCCAAGGAAAGCTGGGTCCTGGCTGACTTGATTTGCTGAAGAGGCCTGCCCCCCTCAATATCGTGGGTTGCGCACACCAGTGCGCCTATCCACATGTAGAAGGCCCAAGGGCGTGATCTACGGCCAAGTACAGGAGGCAGACCATGAACAATCCGGCCACGGGTTTGATTGGATCGGATGTGCACGCCAAGTCCACGGCAATAACTTTGCGAGGGCTGGATACAGGCGAAGCAGCATTTTGTCGGTACCGTCGGCGCGAGGCACTCCGAATCGACCAAGGCGCTCATCCCGCTCAAAGAGCCTGCGTCGTGACTCCCGTCAACTCGCCAACCTGGGCTACCGCTGGGAGGTAGTGGCTCCAGCCAAGGTCCCGCGCGGGCCGGGTGATCGCGGGCTGCTTGTGGTCACAACTGGCTTGACGGCGCGGATCATTCATCGCCCGTGGCAAATACCCGGGTAAGCCTGAGTTGCAGGTCTACACGGGAAAGCAAGGTGATACCGGCATTGCCCGTGATATCGCCACCACTGAAATCGGCTTCGACGTTTCGGCGTTGGACGTATGGAAATTCACTTGAGGTCTGGTGCCGTCCTGTCAGCGCGGTTTGCTCTCGATTAATTGGCTTAGTCACCACTTTCTTCAAGGACTTCCCGCCGTTTTTCTGCAACCCGCGCGCATGATCCGGTCTAGAATTATAGCCATACATTGCTATTCGATATCAGCACACAGCTTGATAGTTCGATTGCGCTTATGTATGTCACTATCGCAAATACCGGCGATCGGTAAAGAAAATTCGCCAGGCCCGAGCGGTTTTAGGGCACGAAATTCACCTCTTTAAGGAACGACAGCAATGAGAAGTCGCAAGTCTCTTTCTCCCCTCGCGGGACTGATGCGCCGTCTGGGCGCGGCCCGGGAACTATCGGACAAAACCGGCCTGCCCGCTGACGAAAGTCTTGACATCATTAACCAGGGCACACGCCTTGTTGGTAAAAACGCCGACCCGGAAGGTCGCCGCCAGTTCCTCAAGCAGTTGGGATTGGGTGCTGCTGTTATGGGTACTGCAGGTGCCGCGAGTACCGTATCCCGCCCGGCACAGGCGATCGCTGGTGGCGCCACCGACCCTGGGCGTGTGGCCATTATCGGCGCTGGTGTTGCCGGTCTGCGCTGTGCACACCGCCTGTATAAGAATTACGGTGCCAGCAGTAAGGTATTCGAGGGCAACACCCGCCTGGGTGGGCGCACCAGCACCAACCGCTCTATTTTCGGCCATCCTGTGGAACGCGGCGGCGAGCTGATCTCCACCGAGCACAGCTACGCCCGTAACCTGGCAAACCAGTTGAAGCTGGACGTCGAGGACGTGAACGGCAACGCGGTACCCGGCGGTAACGAGCTGTACTACGTCAATGGACAACACTACACCGAACACCAACTCAACGAAGAGTGGCGCGAGGTCTACCAGATCTTCAAGCGGGCGCAGCAGGATGCACCATGGGTGCCCACCTACGACAGCCATAATGCGATGCATCGCGAACTGGACTACCTGGACGTCAACAGCTGGCTGGATGCCGTTGGCATCGGTGCGAATTCCAACATGGGGCAGGTATTCCAGGCGGACATCGTGGCCGAATATGGCATCCAGCCAGAGGCGACAACGGCCCTGAATCTCATCTACCTGCTGGCCTGGAACCCGATCAATACGGCGCTGCCGCTGGCCGGTACCGATGAACGCTTCCGTATCGCCGGTGGTAACGACCAGCTCGCAAGCCGTATGGCCGAGGAGCTGCCGGATGGCACCATCGAGACCGGTCGCAAGCTGGTGGCCATCAGCGGTACTATTGATGGCCCGTATACCGTCAGCTTTGAAGACGGTCACGAGTACCCCTGTGATCGCCTGGTTCTGGCGCTGCCGTTCTCGCTGTTGAGGGATGTGGATATCGATTCGCGCATTTACGATTCTTTCCGTCCGCAGAAGCGCATGGCGATCGAGCGCATGGCGTTTGGCTCCAACGGTAAAATGGCGATACATTGCAACTCTCGCCCCTGGGCCCAGCCGACGATGGTCAATGGTCAGCCGTTCACCACCAATGGCGTTACCTATGTGGGCCGCCCGGAGTTGTTTGATACCTGGGACTCTACTTCTGTGACCGGTACCCGGGACGGCATCCTGGTGAACTTCTTTGGCGGTGATTATGCTAACAGTATTGGCAACGACAGGCCGTTTGCGGCGCCGAACAAAAAGGACCTCAATCACTTCTTCGCTATCGTGGATCAGGTGTTCCCGGGTACCAGCAGCGCCTTTACCGGCAGGGCAATGCTGTCCAAGTGGTCCGCTAACCCCTGGTCCAAAGGCTCCTATTCTACCCAGACCTTCGGTGATTACACCGAGTGGTGGGGTGCTGCTGGCCTGCAGGAGGGCAATATCCACTTCTGTGGCGAGCACACCGCACTGGAGATGTTCGGTTATATAGACGGTGCCATCAGCACCGGCGAGCGTGCCGCTGAGGAAATCCATCAGGGCTAATCGCGAAAATTCTGACGCAGCTGAATGCGGCTCTCTTGCCGGGTCTCATGTTGACAGCCCCGGTGCCCGGCGCCGATCAAGAGGGCAAACCCCGGAAACTTCTAGCTGCGCCCCCGCCCGGGCTTTGCGCACTCCCGGGCCTGTGTAATGCCGCTACGGAGGGCGGCATGGATATCACCCGGATTACGCATCCGCTTGATATGCTCGAATAACTGCGCCGCCTGGGGAAAATAGAAGCGCTGGTAAGCCAGCCACTGCTTAACCGGGTTGCCCACGTGTCTCGACTGGTAAATGGGAAGCATGGCTTCGAATAACCGCAATACCAGCGCCAGCACCCCGGGCCAGTCCAGCGGTTCAAGCACCCGTTGCTGGTCGTGGGCGCGAATCAAGCACGCGAGGTCGGGACGAGTCAGGATACCGCGACCCAACATCAAATCGTCGCAGCCACTGGCCTCGCGGCAACGCCTTGCGTCATCGACACTCCAGATTTCGCCGTTGGCAACAACCGGCACCTGAATCCACTCCCTGACCCGTGCCAGTTGCTCCCAGTAAGCGGGTGGTCGATAGCCGTCACGCCGGGTGCGCGCATGCACCACCAACTCGCTGGGGCCGGCGGCGGCAACCCCCCTGACATTATCCTCGAGCTGCGCAGCATCGTCGTAACCGAGCCGAATCTTGACGGTAACCGGCGTAGCGGAGGGCACGGCTCGTCGGACGGCGGCGATCACCGCATGCACGCGCTCGGGTTGACGCAGCAAAATGGCACCTCCCTGGGTTCGGTTGACGGTCTTCGAGGGACAGCCGAAATTGAGATCGACCCCCCGAGCGCCCATCTCCACCGCCCGGGCTGCATTATCGGCCATGGCCGAGGGGTTACTTCCCAATAGTTGAAGATAAACCGGCACACCGGCTGATGTTACCCCTCCCCGATCCAGTTCCGGGCAATATCGCCGGAAGACCCGGGGCGGCAAGAGCAGATCGCTTATCCTGACAAACTCGGTAACACAGCGGTCCAGGGCGCCCAGGCCGCTGAGCAGGTCACGCATGGTGTGATCTATCACACCCTCCATGGGAGCCAGCAACAATCGCATGATAGGAAGCGGAGCACCTCGTTTTCAAAAACCTCGGGCCCTCGATCGACGGCACGCCCGGCATTGTTGATGTTCACCCTGCGAGGCCCCGTGAGCTTGATGCTCCGGCCTTTTCCCGCAGCCACACCATAACAACAGGAGCGACCGCTGTTAAGCTACGCCGATCAATTCCGGGTTTGCATATATGAAATACCTTGCAGCGCAAAAACAATCCACAGCTGCAGAAACGCGTATTTCACGACGGGGCCGTAAATGTGATTAAATTTGGCCTCCTGCCCTCGTAGCGACACTCTCAGGTGAATACCCGGCTCATGAATGAAACGCATGTGAACGCCCAGACGAAGATACCCGACACCCAATTGCAGATAGTGACCGGCAAGGGTGGGGTGGGTAAAACAGCCATCGCCACGGCGTTGGCAACCGCAAGCGCCCGTAGCGGTAAACGCACCTTACTTACCATCTATGAGCGCGCCGACGCCAGGCATCCCCTGCTGGACCTGGGGGTTGCCTACGAGCCGGTGGAGGCGGAAAGCAATCTGTGGGTGAGCCGCCTTGACAGTCGCTTGTCGATGAAGGAATACCTCCATCGCAACATACCCATGCACCTGCTCTATGACTGGGTTCTCAACGGTAAGATGATGAGCCAGTTTACGGATGCCGCCCCGGGATTCGACGAGATTATGTGTCTGGGTAAACTCTACGACCTCGCGGAGGGTTCTGATGGCAAGGCAGAATTCGACACGATCGTATTCGATGCCCCCGCCACCGGGCATTGTGCCTTGATGCTGCGCACGCCTTCCGTGCTGGCGAGCACCATTCGTAGTGGTCCGGTCAACAGCAGCGCCCAGAAAATCCAGAGCTTGATTGGCGACCAGGGACGCTGCACAGTGCTGGTAGTCGCCCTGGCGGAAGAAATGGCCATTCAGGAAGGCGGAGAACTGCTCGACTATGTCAGCGGAGAATTGGCCCTTGGCACGGGCCCGATGATTATCAACCGCACCCGCGCCAGGCGCTTCGTCGATAAGGAAATCAAGCAACTGCGACAGCAAATGGAGTCCGTTAGTCAGCAAACCCGTACAGTACTGGAGAGCGCCATGGCACACCACAAGCAGGCCAGCTTGCAAGCCAGCTATATGGACGGATTATCAAAGAATCGGACTGAGGGGCTGGTCGAGGTCCCGCAAATTATACAGCGTCGATTTGATGCCCGGGGAATCATCGACGGCATTGTCGTCGAGCTGGCACCTGCGCTGGGGGGTTACCGCTCATGAATATGCCCGACCTGGACCTACTTGCGCTACTTGACAGTAAAAGCATCCTGCTGTGCTGTGGCAGTGGCGGCGTTGGCAAGACCACTACCTCGGCCTCCCTTGGCTTGCTGGCCGCCAGTCGGGGGCGTTCAGTGCTGGTACTCACCATCGACCCGGCGAAACGGCTCGCCCAGGCTATGGGCCTGGACAGCCTCAGTCATGAACCCCAGGCTATCGATATTTCTTCTTTGACAGCGGGCAAAGGCGGCGGTGCTCTTTACGGCATGATGCTCGACACCAAGCGCACCTTCGACTACCTCGTCGAACGCTACGCACCCAGTCCCGAAGCGCGCCAGGCAATATTTGACAACCACTATTATCAGCACGTCAGCAGTTCACTGGCCGGCTCCAGGGAATTTATGGCCATGGAGCGGGTCTACGAAATAGCCAGCGAGAATCGCTACGATCTGGTCGTTGTCGACACGCCGCCCTCACAGCATGCGCTGGATTTTATCGACGCCCCCAAACGCATGTTCGAACTTTTCGAGGGGCGC
Organism: uncultured Gammaproteobacteria bacterium; assembly: GCA_963751595.1. Classification (GTDB taxonomy): domain Bacteria; phylum Pseudomonadota; class Gammaproteobacteria; order Pseudomonadales; family JAHEGP01; genus JAHEGP01. The sequence goes on along the minus strand of CAVVVC010000007.1, from coordinate 373,746 downwards.
TTCTTGAAGGTGCTGCTGAAGCCCTACAAAGTAGTCGGCAAGGGTGGAATGAAGCTCTTCAAGCGAGGCTCAGCCAAGTCGCTCAAGTTTCTCGAGAAGCTGACCGGCTACGAGTTCCTAAACGAACTGTCCGAGTTTTTCCTGGTTTTTACCGATATGTTCGAGGGCTTCAAGCAGCGTTCGGAGCGCGTCCGAGAGCTGCTGGGGCAGAGTGACAGTAGTTTCCTGCTGATATGTGCACCCGAACCCGCCAGCCTGGGGCAAGCCCAACGCTTCTTCCAGCGCCTGCGCGGCGAGGACCTCCCTGTGGGCGGCATGATCGTAAATCGGGTTCACACGGCGCGCGGGCCAGAGCAACTCAGCGCCAACTGCCAAAAGGAACTTGCGGCCGCGGCAGCCAGCGTAGAGATTCTCCCCGAGCTCACCCAGCGACTGCTGGATTGTTACCAGGAGCAACACGACCTGGCACTGGCGGACGAGTATACGATCGCAAACACACCCGTAGCACAGCAGCAGATTGCGGTCCAGAGAGTACCGCATTTTGAGCGCGACCTGCACAGCCTGGAAGATCTTCAGGCCTTTGCCGAGCAACTGCTGGCACCCTAGCCGGGCCACAACCGGATTACAGCGGCCGGTCAGCGATTACAAAATTGCCGCCTCGGCGCTTCGCTCCTGAAGCGCCAAGGGCCGCAAGCCCAAAACTTTGGCCTGTATACTGGAAATACACCTGTATATGGTGGTAACTTAACCACATCCTCTGATTAGGCTTTTCAAGCATTATCAAAGGCAAACTGAAATTAAATTTTTTCCCAATAACGTAAGGGGATAGACAATGAAGCACAACCCAATGAAAGTACTGACAGCAGCAGCGGTTATCGCGATTGCCACTGGCTGTGCCAGCAACAGCTCTCTGGACGAAGTACGTTCTATGGCCGCCGCCGCTGAGCAAACCGCCAACGAAGCCAACCAGAATGCCGCAGCTGCTCGCACTGCAGCTGAGCGCGCCCAGTCCACTGCGGACCAGGCACTGGCCACGGCTAACGCAGCCAACATGACCGCCGAAGAAGCCAACGACAAAATTGATCGTGCTTTCCAGCGCTCAATGGCGAAGTAGTCAAACGTTGTGCCCGAAGCCCGGCGCCGCCAAGGCTGCCGGGCTTTTTTATGCCCGCGTATAAGAAAATTTGCTGCGGCGGGGACAAACAGCTCTGGCCGAGCCTGTTGCAGGGCTAGAGTGTTCCCCCGACGGGTGTGGGTAAGCCCCGTTCCAACGCTTGTACGCGCCAGACCTCATCCCAGTCGATAACGGCGTCAGGTACCTGCTTTTTTGCCTCTGCAAGCGCAGTGGTAATGCTGCGGCTGGTCTGGTCGACGGCTCCTGCGGAACCCTCGAGCGGTGGATGTACTTCCAGATACAAGACCCCCTCTTTCCAGCCTGCCTTGTAGCGCTGATTGATGATGTATACGGGGGTATTGTTTTTGACCCGCAGCGCCAGGCTCTCGATATCTGCAGGGTACATGCGTATACAACCGTGGGTAACCTGCATCCCAATGCCATTTTCACGATTGGTACCGTGAATGAAGTAACTGGGAATGCCAAGCCGCAGGATATACTGACCGAGTGGGTTATCCGGCCCAGCGGGCACCCTGGCCGGGAGTATGTCGCCCCGGGCAGCGTGCTCCTTGCGCACCGACGCCGGCGGATACCAATCCGGGTTTTTGGCTCGCCCGGTCACCTTCGTCACTTCCAGGGGCGTACTCCAATCACCGCGCCCGACACTGATGGGGTAGACCTCAACCGTGGGGGTTTGTCCGCGGGCGCTGGGAGGGTAGTAATACAACCGCTTCTCTGAAACGTTGATAACGATGCCCTTACGCGGCGCGGCGGGCAAAACGTGTTGCGCCGGCAAGGTAACGACCTCTCCCGGCTGGGGGGCCCAGGCGTCAATTTTCGGGTTGGCCGCACGCAAGGCATCGTAACCGAACATGAATTCCCGACCGATATCGATAAGGGTCTCCTGATCCGAAACCGTCACCTCCTGCAGTTCGCCGACTACATCACCCGTAGCGGGCCCCAATGCAAAAATATGCAGGCGCTCCATACCCTGCGCTGGCCCCGCCAGTAAAAAAACCGACAGCAGCAAAACGCAACCTGTCCTGTACATTCTGTCAATGCTCATCAATGCTAATCAGCCGCTGGCTACTCAGGGTAAAATCTCGATTGGAGTGCCAATATCCACGGCATTCCATATTTCGTCCATCTCTTCGTTGGTGACCGCAATACAGCCATCGGTCCAGTTGACCCGCTGGATAACCGCTGCCGGGAACTCCAGCGGCCGATCCGGAAACCCGTGGATCATGATAGATCCACCAGCATTGACCCCCGCAAATCGTGCGAGTTCCAGATCGTATTGATTCGGGTACGAGATATGTATGGCCTTGTAAAAGTCGCTGTCGGCCTTCTTGAAGTCAAGGGTGTACCTGCCTTCGGGCGTTCGATCATCACCCTCTCTGAACTTATGACCCCGGGGCTGGGGGCCCAGGGAGACCCGATACTCCCTGAACGGCATCCCGTTTTGCAACAGGTAGAGTTTGCGCTCGGCCTTGTTGACCAATACAAAGTCGGCCTTGGGCGAAGCCAGGGCAACACCGGCACCCAGCAGGAATGCACTGTAAATCAACGATCTCATCATGGCACGAATTGTAATCCACTGGCCCCGGGGCGAAAAGCGCAGGCTCAGTCCATGCCTGCTGAAAACAGTTCCTGCTGACAATAATAGCCAATATCCCGCAATCGACCGGCTCATCTTGCAACTCCGGCCACCGATTGGAGCCCTGCCATGTTGGGGTTACTCAGGGAAAGGCGCTCACACTCGGACAGGTTGACTGGTGCTGGCATCGATTTCAGTGCATCCAAGCCCTGAGTGAGCTGGATCGGGGGAGGGGGAACATGATCGGGGAAGACGGGCGCCGGCGAGCAAACTCAGCTAAGTGTCTTGAGCAAGTCGACCCGGGCATCGAGCATTTCCCGGCAGGTGCTCAGCAAGTCATAATCCGGTGTCACCGCCGTCCGCTGGAGGTCATTCAGGCGGTATTCCAGATCAGTGATTTCACCGACCAGTTTGCGAAACAGCAGTCGGTTATCACCCAGATAGGACTGCAACAAAAGCTGACGCAAATTCTGTCCGCGATGCCGCGCTGCCGAAAGCACGTGATGATCCTTCATTGTGTTCAGCTCCTTCAGTGTCCCAGGCACCCGAAAGGCTCTTCGGCCAGGTACAATCTGCTTCCACCCAGGCAAAAACCTTAATCCCTCCAGGGCAATACCCATGGTAAGGCAACGAGGCACAGGCTTTTATATCGATTGGGAATTAAAAGTCAGGTTTTAATTCGCTGCTCCCCGATTAGCTGCCACCAATCAAAGCTGGCCGGCCCCAGCGCAATGAACGGGGGGTTCTGCAGCTGGGGCCGCAGATTGTAGGCGAGACGGCGGCCGGTCATATCGATTATCGTCCCACCGACGGACTCCAGCAACGCCTGCCCGGCAGCAGTATCCCACTCTGAGGTCGCGCCAAAACGCGGGTAAATATGACCGGCGCCCTCGACGATGCGACAGAACTTCCAGGCACTGCCGCGCAGCTCTTCCAGCATCCAGGGGAAGTGGCGCCCAAGATCGGACTTGAATTGGCCAACCCGGGGGTCCTCCGCTCCCCGACTACTGGTCAATACCTTGATGGGTGCATCGTGGGATGCCGAGCGCGGTACCAGTTTGCGCTGCTCGCGCCGGGTGTAAAGCATCGGCGCTTGATCGGTACCGCCAATATACATCTCGCCGGTGAGGGGCAGATATATAACCCCCAGCACCGGCCGGCAGGAATCCACCAGCGCGATGCTGATGCAGAATTGCCCGGAGCCATCAAGAAATTCACGGGTGCCATCGAGGGGGTCAACCAGCCAGTAGCGGTTCCACTGACTGCGCTGGTCAAAGTCGGGGATAGCGGTCTCCTCGGACAGGATGTGCAAGCCGGGGCTGATCCGCGCAAGACCCTGCTGCAGGATCTGGTTGCTACGCCGATCAGCCTCGGTCACCGGTGAGCTGTCATCCTTGAAGTCGACTGTCAGCGGACGCCTCAGGTTCTGCGCGTAGAGGGCTCGGAGTTGCTCGCCCGCCGCCTGGCACAGCTGGTATAGAGGCAAGGTCAACTCATGCATGTTGCCACCGTGCTCAAGACCATAGCAATCGCAGCGCTGGCCGAGGGAACCCGATGCAGGACAGCCCGGGTACACACTTTCATCTTGCCTCCCTGGCGCCCGGCCGCATTGAGATACCCTTCATCTTAAGCCAAAATGCCACCATGAAGCTTAACTGGAACGACATCGATACGGTTTTACTGGACATGGACGGCACCCTGCTGGACCTGCACTTCGACAATTTTTTCTGGCTGGATCATCTGCCGAGACGCTATGCCGAACAGCGCCAGCAGCCGGAATCGGTGGCTAGAAAACATCTTAGAGAGCGCTTCGCCAGCGAGCGAGGAAGTCTGAACTGGTATTGCCTCGACTACTGGTCCGAGCAACTGGAACTGGATATCGCCACTTTGAAGCGAGAAATCACCCACCTGATCGCCCTGCGGCCCCATGTCGCACATTTTCTCCAGGCGCTGAAGCAGAGCCATCGCGACTGCCTGCTGGTGACCAATGCCCACCGCGACAGCGTTGCCCTGAAAATGGAACACATCGATCTGCGTCCGTGGCTCGATGACATCATTATATCCCACGATTTCAATGCTCCCAAAGAAGACCAGCTATTCTGGCACAGGATGCACCGCAAATTCAGCTTTGACCCAGAGCGGACCCTGTTTATCGATGACACCGAAGTGGTATTGCGGGCGGCACGGGATTTTGGCATCCGCCACCTCCTGACCCTGCTGCAGCCCGACAGTCGCAGCCCCCGTCGCGCCCAACTGGAATTTCCCGCGATTCATCATTTTGACGAAATCATGCCGCCGCAAACCCTGAATGACGCCGTGATTGACGGGGGCGAGCAGTAATGAACACGCCGAAACCTGCCCGGGACGACCACCGGCCAGCAAAAGTGCGGCTCGACAAATGGCTCTGGGCTGCCCGCTTTTTCAAAACTCGCAGTCTCGCCAAACAGGCGATCGAGGGTGGCAAGGTGCAATACGAGGGGGCGCGCTGTAAAGTCAGTAAGGAGGTGGTGGCAGGCGCGCAGCTGCGCATTCGCCGGGGACAGCAACAGATGACCATCGAAGTCCTGGCCCTGTCTGACCAACGGGGTCCGGCCAGTATCGCCAGCCAACTGTATCGGGAAACCGAGGAAAGCCTGCTGCTGCGTGAGCAGGAAGCGGCCAACCGGCGCGCTGCCAACGCCGGCAGTCACCAGCCGGGCGGTCGACCCCACAAGCGCGACCGTCGGTTGATACACCGTTTCAAGAATCGCCACCGTGAGGACTGAACAGTCGCGGCTGCCACAGCCTGCCGACGGCACAGGTAAACGAGCCATCAGTTCCTGCATAGCTTCAGTGCGGTAATACCGAATAACGCTGGCTCGCCTTACTTCCTCCTGCTTTTTTTGCCATAATGGCGCCCCATTATTTCAGACCATCCCGGTTTACCTTTCGGAACGCGGATTTTCCGGGTCACCGGCGGCGATTTCACGGCAACTGCGCACAACAGGAACGACTGCATGAACAACTCGATCGAGAGCAATACCACGGTACACAAAAACCTGAGTTCGGCCCAGCTTGTTGAGCACGCCCTGGCGAATGGCGAGGGCATTCTGACCAACACAGGTGCCCTGGCAGTGACCACCGGCAAGCGCACGGGCCGCTCCCCGGCGGATCGCTTCATTGTGCGCGAACCCGGGAGTGAGGGCGCTATCGATTGGGGCTCGGTCAACCGCCCGTTTGCGCCGGAAAAGTTTGATCAATTGTGGCAGCGGGTGGCGGACTATCTGGCGAACAAAAGCCATTACCTGCAGGAAATGCATGTTGGCGCCCACCCTGAGCACTACATTCCGGTCAGGGTCACCACTGAGACCGCGTGGCAAAATCTCTTTGGGCGCAATATGTTTATTCGCCCCGAGAGCTACAATGCCGGGCAAAAGGAAGAGTGGCAAATTCTCAATGCGGCCGGCTTCGTCTGTGATCCCGAGCGCGATGGCACCAATTCCGATGGCGTTGTCGTGGTCAATTTTGCCCAGCGCAAAGTCCTGTTAGCGGGGATGCGCTACGCCGGCGAGATGAAGAAAGCGATGTTCTCGGTGCAGAATTTCCTTCTGCCTGAAAAAGATGTCATGCCCATGCACTGCTCTGCCAATGTCGGCGAGCAGGGCGATACCGCGCTGTTCTTCGGCCTGTCCGGCACGGGTAAAACCACTCTATCCGCCGATCCGGCCCGCTATCTGATCGGTGATGACGAGCATGGATGGTCCAAAGGCTCAGTGTTCAACATCGAAGGGGGCTGCTACGCCAAGACCATAAACCTGAGCCACGAGAACGAACCCGTCATCTGGGACGCTATCGATTTCGGCGCCATTGTCGAGAACGTTGCCATTGACCCCGCCTCGCGGGTTGCCGACTACGACGACACCTCATTGACCGAAAACGGGCGCTGCAGCTACCCCCTGGACCACGTGGAGAAACGGGTCCCCGAAAACAGCGCCGGCGAACCGAAGACCGTCATCTTTCTCACCTGTGACGTATCCGGTGTCCTGCCGCCGGTGGCAATCTTGTCCAAGGAAGCGGCGGCTTTCCACTTTTTGTCGGGTTACACCGCCCGGGTCGGCTCCACCGAAGTGGGTGCCGAAGCCGGCATCCACCCCACCTTTTCCACCTGTTTCGGTGCGCCTTTCATGCCCCGGCCGGCCGGCGTCTACGCCGACCTGCTGATGAAGCGTATCGAAGACTTTGGCAGCAAGGTTTACCTGATCAATACCGGCTGGACCGGCGGCTCGGGCGACCAGGGCAAGCGCTTTCCCATCCCGGTTACCCGGGCCGTGGTGGCTGCCGCCCAGAATGGTCAGTTGGACGACGTAGAGACGGAACACCTGGACATCCTCAACCTCGATATACCCAAGGCGATTCCCGGTGTTGACCAGGAATTCGTCAACCCCCGCGATGCCTGGGCCGATCCTGCAGCTTACGATGAGCAGGCGCGGAAGCTGGCCAAGCTATTTCTGGAGAACATTACTTCCTTTGACATTGGCGAGGACATCATTGCCGCCGGCCCCAGGGCCGAATAGAGCGCCCCCGCGGGCATGGCCGAGTTTGCTGCGGCCATGCCCACGTCCCCCTCAGGCTTCCCGCTCCACCCCCTCCCCGGCGTCAGTCCCGCCGAACAAGCGATTGAACCTGCGCCCCACCGCATCACAAAACAGGTAGAGGCAGGGCACGAAGATGAGTGTCACGAAGGTCGCAAAAAGAACGCCGAAGGTCAGCGACAGCACCATCGGGATCAGGAATTGCGCCTGCACGCTGCGCTCGAGGGTGATCGGCAAAAGACCGACGAAGGTGGTAACGGAGGTGAGCACGATGGGCCGGAAGCGATCCCTTCCCCCCTGCAAAAGGGCATCCCGGAGCACGACACCCCTGCCCCGCAGATTGTTGACCCGGTCTATCAACACCAGGTTGTCGTTAACCACCACTCCAGCGCAGGCGATAATCCCTAGCAGTGAGAACATGCTCATTTCGCGACCGAAAATCAGGTGCCCAATCACAGCACCCATGTAACCAAAGGGGATCGCCACCAGGATCAGGATCGGTTGCCAGTAGGAGCGAAACACGATGGCCATCATTCCAAACACCACCAGCGTCGTGCCTATCATCAGCCGCTTCATCTGGGTGAGGAATTCCCGCCGCTGCTGCTCCCGGCCCTCCACCTGAATATCGAAACCTGGGTAGCGGGCCTGGAGAACGGGTCGCTGCTCGCCAAGCAGGGTCGCGACCACGGCACCGGCGTCATAGCCCTGCTCGGTCTCCGCTGTGACGGTTGAGACCCGGCGTCCGTTTACCCGGTCGATCTTACGGTAGCCGGGAACATAGTGAATCTCCGCCAGCGCCTCGAACGGGATCTCGCGCCCATCGGGGGCGCGGATGCGCATCTCCCTGAGAAAATTGACGTCGCCTCTATCGGCGTAGGGATAACGCACCATGACCTTCACATCTTCGCGCAGGCGGGGTATCCGCTGCACTTCCTCGCCGTAGAAGCCGCGACGCACCTGCAGCGCGACATCGGCAAGGCTGACTCCGAGATTTTCTGCCAGCGGCTTGAGCCGTAACTCGATTTCGGGGCTGGGATTGTCGAGACTGTCGCGGATGTTGTAAACCCCGGGAAAGCGGGCGAGCTGCTGCTTGACATCCGCGGCAGCGCCCCGCAGTGTCTCCAGGTCCGGCGCGACCAGTTCAAACTCGATATCCTTGCCGCGCTGGCCGATGGTGTAACGGATGTCGAAGTCTTTCACATCGGCCAACTCACCGATATCGTCCTCCCAACGCCGCTTCAATTCCGCGGCCGAGATGTCCCGATGCTGGCTCTTTCCCAGGCCAATCGTCACCCTTGCCCAATCCTGCGCCGCGAGGGACTCGACGTGCACCACCACCGGCTCACCGTCCTCGGGGTTGACCTCCTGCTTGAGCCGCAGCGCCGTGGCTTCCAGGTGGTTCATGACTTGCTCGGTCTGGCTGAAGGGGCTGCCCTCGTGCATGATGACCCTGCCCACCAGGAAGTCGATCGATACCCTCGGAAAGAAGCTCGCTCCCAGCCAGCCGCCGCTGTAGATTGCGATGGTGATCAACAGCGCCATCAGGAAACTCACCAGAGTCAGGTTCCGCCGCTGCATACAACGACCCAAAAAGGGCTGATAAACCTGCTCGGCAAAGCGCTCCATACCCCGGGCAAAGCGCTCCCGGGTTCGCTCCAGGCCTGCGAGCCAGCGCCACTTTCCCGGCTCTTCCGGGCGCATATGTGCCAGGTGGGCCGGCAGGATGAACATGCACTCAAGCAGGGAAAAGCCCAGCGCCAGCACCACGACCCAGGCGATCTGTCGGGCCTCAGGGGTATCGTCGGGGAGAAGAAAAAAAGAGCCAAAAAACAGCATCGTCGTGATCACCGCAAACCACACCGGCTTGAGCACACCGGTCGCGCCCTCAACGGCGCCGGCAGTACCCTGCAGCCCCCGGGACTGGGCCGCATAGATCGACTCACCGACGATAATGGCATCATCGACGACGATACCGAGAATCAGGATAAACGCGAACAGGGCAATAGTATTGAGGGATGCCCCGGTAACAGGTAGCAGCCAGATGGCGCCCAGGAAAGCTACGACGATTCCCAGGCATACCCAGAACGCCAGCAGAGGCCGCAGGAACAGTAGCAACACGATAAAGACCAGGGCCAGGCCACCGAGGCCGTTATTGATCAGGGTATTGAGACGAGCCTTGAAGGGCTCGGACTGGTCACGCCAGATCACCGCCTCTACCCCTGCCGGCAAATGGCGTTGCTGTTGCTCTACCCAGGCATAGACGGCCTCGCTGGTCTTCAGGATGTCGGGCCGGGTGGTGCTATATACGTCGAGCCTGAGGAAGGGCTTGTCATCGAAACGGGCGACGATATCGCTCTCCTCAAAGCCATCCTTCACCGTGGCGACATCGCCCAGCAACACCCGGGTCCCATCCTCGTCGCCAAGCAGTACAATCGACTCGAAGTCGGCGGCGACATAGGCCTGGCCTCGGGTTTGCAGCTGGATATCGCCTCCCGCGGTGCGCAGCTTGCCCGCCGGCAGGTTAAGCGAGGAACCCCGCACCGCGTTGACCACATCTTCGAAGCGCAACCCGTAACGGCGCAGGTCGAGCTCTGACACCTCGATCCCGATCTCGTAGTCCCGCGGTTCCCGCAGGTCGACCAGCTGCACCTCCGGCAGCGCGGCGAGATCGTCGCGCAGGTATTCGCTGAGTTCCTTCAGATTTGCCTCGCCGATATCACCGGCAATGGCGACGCTGATCAACAACGATTTCCACAGGACCTCATTGACCTGGGGTCGCTCGGCAGCAACCGGAAAGCTGGTAATCGCGTCGACCCGACTCTTGACCTCGTTGAGCAGGCGCAGGGAATCGTAATCCCCCTCGACTTCGATACTCACTTCACCGAGGCCTTCCCGGGCGGTAGCGACCACCCGCTCTATCCCGTCGAGATCCTGGATAGCTTCTTCGATGCGGACACAGATTTGCTGCTCGATTTCAGAGGGGCCCGCGCCGGGGTATACCACAGTGACCAGGATCGTATCGAGCTCGCGCTCGGGGAAAAACTGCTTGGATACCAGAGGGAAGGTATACAAGCCCATGACGATGGTAATGACCATCAACAGATTGGCGGCAATGGGGTTGTGAACGAACCAGTGAACGATGCGACTCAAGGGCTACGCCCCCACCGCTTCGCGGGCAGGTCTCGGGTCCAGGCGCATACCCGGTACTGCCATGGTCAGCGGTGAGACGATAACCCGCACCGGCCCGCTGAAGTCTCCCTGAACCAGCACGCGTTGCCCGTCGACCTGCAACACCTCGACATGCTTTAGCAGCAACCTGTCGTCAGGCCCCAGCAACCAGATCATATCCTGTGGCCGCAGGGCAGCGCGGGGTATGACGATGACATCGTCCTGGCTGCGACCGCTAATTCGGGCGCGGACGAACTGTCCTATCAACAAAGGTGGTCGGCCGCTCGGGGCATCAACAACGAAGGGGTCTTCGATCTCGGCGACCGCGAACAGGGTTCGGCTACGGTTGTCGATCGCCGCATCGGTGCGTGTGACCCTCCCCTGCCACTGCCACTCCCTGCCCCCCAGCCGGCCGCTGATCAACACAGGGATAGGCTCTGCGGCCGCCGCTTCGCCCGGGCGCAGGTTGAGCTCCAGCAAACCCACCTGTCGATCCGAAAGCGGCAGCCTGATTTCCACAGCCCCGGTGCTGTATATCCGTGCCACAGGGCTTCCGGGGACGACAAACTGCCCGACATCGACCATCGTTTGCAAGATCCGACCATCAAACGGTGCCGTGACAGCGGTGCGCTTCAATTCGAGTTCGGCCTGGCCGAGGTCTGCACTGGCAGCTTTCAACCCGGCCTCGGCACTTGCCAACTGCGGCACGCGCAGGAACAGTTCATTGGCGTCACGATCTCCCAGATCACGCCACTCCCGTTTTGCCTGACGCACCCGCCCCTTTTCCAGGGCAAGCACCTGCCTGGCTTCCGCCACCCTGGCTCTTGCCCGCTCGATGGCGTAGCGATAATCCTGCTGCTCCAATTGCACCAGAACATCGCCCGCCGAAAAAAAATGTCCCTCTGCAAAGCTGTCTGGTGTGGCTACCACTTTACCCGCCACCTGGGCGACCAAATCGATCTGGCGGCGTGGCTGAACGGTACCCTGTGTATTCACCGCCAGTTCTACCCGGGACGGGCTGAGGGTGATAAATTCGGCGACGGGCGGCGGCGGCGGGGTGTCAGGCTGACGCTCAGGCTGCGGCTTGCCGCGAAACAAAAACACCGCCACACCCATCCCCAGCGCCAGCACCAGCGCCGTGGTAATCCAGCCCCGATTTTCTAACATCACACTACCGCCATCGTCATCCCCTAAAACCCGATAAACCCCTGCTTGCGATCACGCTGCCCTTGCCGAGCAGACTTTTTGTTACGGCCAGTAACAGACCCTGAATTATGCCAGTCGCCGGCGCACCATGAGAAAACATTTTCCCGGCCCCGCCCTTATCACCCCGGGCTTCGCAATACCGCTTGGTCCCCGATACTGTGCCCATTGCTGAGTGGATGCGGCGGGTGACGGATTTAGTATGACCTTTCTAGAAATATCCCTTAATTTACTCACCATAGGATAAACGCTGGGGACACACGATGGCGACAAAGAAAGCAGTCAGCAAAGAGGTGAAGACCGAAAAACTGAGCGATATCGCCAAGGATCTCTACCTCGCCAACCTCGGCATGTACGACAAAATATACGAGACAATCGAGGAAAAGGTCGAGGAAATCAGCGACAAACGCGAAGGCCTGTTTAAAGAACTGGTCAAGCGGGGTGAGCAGGTCCACAAAACCGCCGAGAAGCGGATCAAGGATGTACAGAAGGATGCTGGACGGTTTATCAAGGATTTCCATATCACCAAGGAAATGAAACTCGAAGATCGTATCAACGAATTGCGCAGCAACTTTGGCTCCGTCAAGGAGAAGCTGGTTCCCGGGGCAAGCAAGAAAAAGGCTCCGTCGAAAGCCAGGAAAGCCAAAACCCGGGCCAAAGCTGCGACTACCAAGGCAACAAACGCAGCGAAGCAAGCCGCTGCAAAGGCAACGTCCTAAGCTCCATTCAGGTCTCATTTAGTCTTGCTTAAGGGGTGTGTCAGCTGACACACCCCTTTTTTTGTGCCCCGACATACCAGTGGAGACTGTGTTATTGCCCCCGACGGGGAACCAGTAAAGGGAATGACACAGGAACGCTCCGCCGGGGGACAGCTTGCCGACGCGTCTGGATTTACCCGATACCGCGATGCTATTCTCCGCGCTTGGGTATCGTTGCGAGAAGAATTCTAATGAAAACGAGAGACCGGATTCTCCATACCAGCCAAATGCTCTTCAATGAAGAGGGCGAACCCAACGTCACCACGGTGGACATTTCCAACGAAATGGAAATCAGCCCGGGCAACCTTTACTACCATTTCAAGGGCAAGGAGGCGATTATCGAGTCTCTGTTCGCCCGTTTCGAGGTAACCCTTAGCGATATTCTTCGCGCCCCGCTGGAAAAGCAGCTCAGCGTCGAGGATAGCTGGTTCTACCTTTATGTTGTCTTTGAAGAAATTTACAACTTTCGCTTCTTTTACCAAAACCTGTCGAACCTGCTCCATCGCTACGATCCGATCAACCGCAAGTATAAACGCTTGATGGAGCTGAAGACCCGCACCGCCCGCGCCCTGCTCAGCGAGGTAGCCGAGCATGGCATCCTCAGCATCGACGACGAAGAGCTGGATCAACTGTGTGAAAGCATCACCCTGTTACTGACCTACTGGTTGACGTACTGCGACCTCAAGGGCCAGCAGCTCAGTCCGCCGGCAGCGATTCACCAGGGCGTGTTCCAGATCGTACATTTGGTCGCGCCCTATCTCAGCGAGGAATACGGTCACATCTACCGCGACTGCAAGGCCCTTTACCAGGCCGCCATCGCAGAGCTGGGTCAGTAGTACCCGAGCCCATCCACTGTCAATGTCGCCATCGGGGCGACGCTGCTGCATAATACCGGCCTTCTCGCACAGCAGGATTATCCATAGCCATGTCGATTGCCGAACGCATCGCCAACGAACTCAATATCACACCCGCTCAGGCAACAGCAGCAATCCGCTTACTCGACGAGGGCGCGACCGTGCCCTTTATAGCGCGCTACCGTAAAGAACTCACCCAGGGGCTGGACGACACCCAGCTTCGCGCGCTGGAAGAGCGCCTGGACTATATGCGCGAGCTCGACCAGCGCCGCCAGGCAATTCTGGAAAGCATCACCGAGCAGGACAAACTGACCCCGGAGCTGGAGCAGGCGATTCGCGCAGCGGACACCAAGACCCGACTCGAAGACCTCTATTTGCCGTATAAGAAGAAGCGCCGTACCCGGGCACAGCAAGCGCGGGAAGCTGGCCTGGAACCCCTCGCTGATGCGCTGCTGGAAAACCCGAGCTTTGACCCTGGCACAACGGCCGCCGCTTATGTGAATCCCGCCCTGGGAATTGAGGACGCCAAGACGGCCCTCGACGGCGCCCGCTACATCCTGATGGAACGCTTCGCTGAAGATGCCGACCTGCTGGGCCGGCTGCGCAGCCTGCTGAAACAGGACGGGCTGCTCAGCGCCAGGGTGATTGAGGGCAAGGAGCGCGAGGCGGCCAAATTTCGGGACTACTTCGAGCACGATGAGCCGGTGTGCAAAGTACCGTCGCATCGTGCCCTGGCCATGCTACGCGGCCGCAACGAGGGCTTGCTGGCGCTGTCTCTGACCCTGCCCGACGCCGACCAACAGGCGGTGCACCCCTGTGAAGCGCGGATCGCTCAGCACTGGCAATTGCGGCCCCAGGGGCGCCCCGCCGACAAGTGGCTGGCTGAGGTAGTGCGCTGGACCTGGCGGGTAAAACTGCAGCCCCACCTCGAAACCGATTTGTTGGCCGAGTTGCGTGAGGCTGCGGAGCTCGAGGCGATCAAGGTCTTTGCCGCCAACCTCAAAGATTTGCTGATGGCGGCGCCGGCCGGGAACCGGGCGACAATAGGCCTCGACCCCGGTCTGCGCACCGGTGTCAAGGTGGCCGTCATCGATGGCACCGGCAAGGTGGTGGATCATTGTGCAATCTTTCCCACCCCGCCCCAGAACCGGATCGCCGAAGCGGAGCAGGTGCTGGTCAAACTCTGCCGCCAGCACAGCGTCGAGCTGATTGCCATCGGCAACGGCACCGCCAGCCGGGAGACCGATCGCTTTGTCGGCGACCTGATCAAGCAACATCCAGAACTCAAGCTGACCAAGGTCATGGTGAATGAGTCCGGGGCGTCCATCTATTCGGCTTCGGAATATGCGGCGCGGGAGTTCCCCGATCTCGATGTCACCATTCGCGGCGCCGTATCCATCGCCCGGCGCCTGCAGGACCCCCTGGCAGAGCTGGTAAAAATCGACCCGAAATCCATCGGCGTGGGCCAGTACCAGCACGATGTCAGCCAGGTCGCACTGGCGCGCCAGCTCGACACCGTGGTCGAGGACTGCGTCAACGGCGTCGGCGTCGACGTCAATACTGCATCGGCCCCACTGTTGAACCGGGTTTCCGGCCTGTCGCGGTTGCTGGCGGAAAACATCGTGACGTATCGGGATCAGAACGGCCCCTTTGCCAAGCGCGCCGAATTGCGGGAAGTACCCCGCTTCGGGGCCAAGAGTTACGAGCAGGCGGCTGGCTTTTTGCGCATCAACGGCGGACCCAACCCGCTGGATGCCTCCGCGGTGCACCCGGAAGCCTATGCCATCGTCGAAAAAATAGCCGCTCAGGGAAAGCGTCGGCTGGACACGCTCATCGGTGACAGCGCCTACCTGAAAACGCTCTCGCCGGCGGCATTCACCGACAGTCGTTTCGGCATTCCGACAGTTACCGATATCCTTGGTGAACTGGAAAAACCGGGCAGGGACCCACGCCCGGACTTCAAGGCAGCCGCCTTTCGCGAAGGCATCGAGAAACTTTCCGACCTCGAGCCCGATATGGTGCTTGAGGGTACCGTCACCAATGTCACCAACTTCGGCGCCTTCGTTGACGTCGGCGTGCACCAGGACGGGCTGGTTCATATTTCCCAGGTGGCCGACCGCTTCGTCAAGGACCCCCGGGAGGTGGTCAAGGCGGGGGATATCGTTCGGGTCAAGGTTTTGCAAGTCGACCTCGAGCGAAAGCGCATCAGCATGACCATGCGCCTGAATAGCCAGCAAGCGGCGTCCGAACCCGGAGGCAACACGGCGTCGGCGCAGAAAAGGCGCGGTCGACCCTCGGCCGCAAATGCAGCGCCGCCAAAGCCAGCCGTGGGCACCCTGGGACAGTTACTCGTCAACGCCCGACGGAAGGGCAGCCGCGAGGGGCGCTCGGATGCCTGACAGGCGCCCGGGGCCGGAATGATGGAACCGGCACTACTCTTCCTGTTGGCCGTCGCTGTCATTCTCGCGCTGGTCGTTGCACTACCTCGAATTCGGCGCCGGCGTCTTTTGGCGCAGCCATTCCCCGCCCGGTGGGACGAAATACTGCGGGACAGGCTGCCATTCTATACCAGCCTCCCCGAGCCTATCCTCACCGAACTACGCCACCAGATCGTCTTGTTCCTGGACGAGAAAAAATTCTACGGCTGCGGTGGGCTGGTGATCGACGACACGATTCGGGTGACCATCGCGGGCCAGGCCTGCCTGCTGTTACTCAATCGCCCCACCAGCGGCTACGCCGGCTTACAGGCGATCCTGGTTTACCCCGCGGCCTACCGGCCAAATCAGCAGATCCATGACAGCAGCGGCGTGGTCCACGAGGGCAGCGACACCATGCTCGGCGAGAGCTGGAGCAATGGCCGCCTGATACTGTCATGGGATGATGTCCAGAGAGGGGCACGAAACTTCCAGGACGGCCACAATGTGGTACTGCACGAATTTGCCCACCAACTGGATCAGGAGTCAGGCAGCGCCAACGGTGCGCCGTTACTGGGGGCCGGCTCGTGTTACCAGAGCTGGGCGCGGGTGCTGGCAAAGGAGTTCCTGCTACTTCAGCAACAGTCTGAAGCTGAACAGGAATCACTGCTCGATCATTACGGCGCCAGCAACCCGGCAGAATTCTTTGCAGTTGCCACGGAGGCTTTCTTCGAGCGGCCCCGGGAGCTGAAGCAGCTGCACCCGGAACTGTACCAGCAATTGCATGGGTACTATCGGGTCGACCCGGCGCTGTGGCAACCGGGCCCGCTGCGAAGCCCGGGGTGACGGTATATAATCCCCTTTCCAATCAGGAAACCCAGGATATCATGCGACTACTGCTATCAATGCTATTACTACTCCCGCTGATGGCGGGGGCGCAGCAGGCTGAAAACACCACTCCGCCGCCGGCCCAGGCCGGGCCGGGTACCGAGTCCAGCGCTACCACCGCGATCGATAACGCGGCGCAGTCAGCGGCGGGACCGGAATACACCCTGGTCGACCTGCTTGGCGGCAAGGACCAAATGCTGGAAATCCAGGCACAACTGGTGGACACGGTGATGAGCGCCAGCCCCGATTTAAGGGATTATCAACCGACAGTAGCGGCGTGGGCGCAGGAATACTTGCAGTGGAACCAGATTCGCGAGCGGCTGGCAGCAATGTATCGCAATGCCTTCAGCGTCGAGGAACTCGACGCCATCGTTGAGTTCTACCGTTCGCCGGCGGGTCTCAAGTTGGTGCTGCTGATGCCCACACTGCTGCGCGAAAGCAGCCAGATCGGGCTCGATATCGCGGCGGCGCACAGGCCGGAGTTAATCGATATGCTGCGAGCCGCTCGCGAAGAAGCAGCGGCGCAAAGCCCTGAAACGGTCGACGATCCAGCCGGCGGGGCAACGGTTGATCAATAGCCGGCGGTGCCCGCCTTGATCGTTTTGTAGAATGCTTTGGTCAATGCCTGGTAGCGGTCGGAACCGGGCTTCATCACATACAGTTTGTCATCGACCTGTGAGGGGTCGTAACCCTGCTTGCGCAGGTCTCCCTTGAGCAACTTGAACGTGCCCGTGACTTCGATATCCCCTTGCACCCGAATAAAAACCGGGCGCGAGAACGCGGGAAGCTGTTTGTTGACGTACGCCGAGAACGCTTTCAGGTCGAGGCTTTTAACGCCCGCGACAAGGGTTACGGCCGCCATCCCCGCGCGACCGTCAGCTCCCGGGACCTCGACCCCGTAAACATTACAGAGTTTCACCTGGGGAAAGTCATTGAGTATTTCGCCAACCTCGTTGGTAGAGACGTTTTCGGACTTCCAGCGAAAAGTATCGCCCACCCGATCAACGAACTGGTAGTGGGGGATACCGAAGGCAAAGCCGACGTCGACCCGACGAATCAGGTCGCCGGAGTTAAACCACGCATCTCCCCGGGAAAATACGTTGCGGACAATTTTCTTTTCGGTTTCAGCCTGATTGGTGTAACCCTCGAAGGGCGTGGTGTCGTCGATACGGGCCAGCAGTAACCCGGCCTCGCCCTTTGCCACTCGCTCGCAACGGCCACGCCCATTGCGCAGGATTTCATCAGCGTCGATATCGTAACGCACCAGGGCGATTTTCTGGATGGTCCAGCCAATGGTGCAATCCTTATTCAATGTATTGGCAAAAGCCACATTGCCTTCGCTGGATCCATAGAACTCCACGACGCGTTCCAGCCCGAAACGCTGCTTGAACGGTTTCCAGATATCGGGCCGTAGACCGTTGCCACTCATGCGCTGAAGGGGGTTATCGGCATCGTCCTCACGCTCTGGCGTGTTCATCAGGTAGCGACAAAGTTCACCGATATAGACCAGGCAGTTGGTTTCGTACTGGCGCACTTCGTCGAGAAACTGGCTGGCGGAAAAACTCCGGCGTAAGAAGATGGAGCAGGCGGCAACCAGCGCACTGCCAAAACCGATGATCATGCCGGTGCCGTGGAACAGCGGCAGGCACAGGTAGATCCGGTCACCCTCGTCGAGCTGCAGACTCATCCTGGCACTGCCTGTCGCGCTGAGTAAAAAGCGCTTATGGCTCATCACCGCGGCTTTCGGCAGACCCGTAGTGCCAGAGGTGAAAATGTACAGCGCCCGATCGCCCAGCGTGACCTTGCGGGTGGTGGCGGGATTGGCGGTGCCGGCGGTCGCACTGGCCGCAGTTAAGTCCAGCGCCCAGGCTGGCACTTTCTTGCTGCCGGAATCCGCCACCCACAGGTAGTCTGCGCCCTGCTCCAGATCGAGTTCGCCGATGGCCGGCTCCAGCACCTGCGCCAGTTCCCCGCCTACGATACAGGCAACGGACTGGGTGACCGCAATACAGTGCACCAACTGGCGGCCCTGGAGCTTGGTATTGATCAACCCGGCGATCGCACCGAGCTTGCTCAGGGCGGCCAGCACCGCCAGGAACTCGATGCGGTTTTCCATCAGCAGGCTGACGCAGTCGCCATGGCCAACTCCCCGCTTCCGGAGGCAATGCGCGTAGCGGTTGGCAAGCGCATTCAATTCGCCCCAGCTCAGCTCACGGCCCTCGAACAACACCGCGATCTGGTCAGGGTAATCCCTGGCATTGCGCTCCAGGCGCAGACCGAGCGAGTCGACGGTGTCATCGGGGCGCGGCCTGAAATGCCGTATTTCCGGAACGGCCGTGGCGATTGCCAAACCGGTGGTCAGTGCCTGTTTCGCGATCATCCTGTACTCCATGGTTACGGGAAGGTGATTGCCAGTCGCGGGTGACAGTGAGCTACTCGGGGTCGCGTTGAATAACGTCCATGCTCGCCAGCTCCTGCAGTTGCTGCTCATCAAGACCCAGTAAATCGCCCAGCACTTCCGTATTGTGGCTGCCGAGCGCCGGCCCGGGCCACCGGGTACCACCCGGGGTCGCCGTCAATTTCGGCATCATAGCCGGAATGACCAGCGGCCTGCCATCGATCGTGACCTCTTCGAACAAGCCGCGGCTTTTGAAGTGGGGGTCTACCATCATGTCGGCAACATTGTAGATGGGCCCTACCGGTACCCGCGCCGCTTCCAGTGTGCGAATGGCTTCACCCGACGGCCTGGCGGCACACCAGGCGGCGAGGACGCCGTCAATTTCCCGCTCGTGGGTCACCCTTCCCGCGTTATGCGCCAGTCGCGGGTCGACAGCCAGCGCCTCTTCGCCCACGGCCTTCATCAGGCGCTGGAAGATCGAATCGCCGTTGCCGCCAATCACGATAAACTTGCCATCGACACAGCGGTAGGTATTGGTGGGCACAATCCCCGTTACCGTGGTACCGGAGGCCTCTCGCACCACGCCGGCGCCGGAGTATTCCGGCACCACGGCCTCCAGCAGGTTGAACATGCTCTCGTACAGGGCGACATCCACGACCTGGCCAGGCTCGCCATTCTTGAACCTGGCCAGCAGCGCCATGGCGATACCAAGGGCAGCATGGATGCCCGCAATCGTGTCGCCAATGCTCAGGTTGGCGCGCACCGGCGCCTCGCCGGGAAAGCCATTGACATAGCGAAAACCACTCACGGCTTCACAGACCGAGGCAAAACCCGGCTTGCTGGAATAGGGGCCAGTCTGCCCGTAACCGGAAATGCGCGCATACACCACATCGGGATTGATGGCTCTGACCTCCTCCGGGCCCAGCCCCCACTGCTCCATGACCCCCGGACGAAAATTCTCGACCAGCACATCGCAGTGGACAAGCAGCTTGCGAACCAGCTCCCTGCCGGCAGCCGCCTTCAAATCGATGGTAACGCTTTTCTTGTTCCTGCCCAGGCTATACCACCACAGGGAGGTGTCACCCACGACTTCGCGCCAACCGCGAATGGGGTCGCCACGACCCGGGGCCTCAACCTTGATCACCTCTGCACCGAAGTAAGCCAGCATCGAGCACGCAAACGGCCCTGCCAGCAACTGGCCCAGTTCCAACACCCGGATACCCCGCAGGGGGCCACTACCCGTTTCCATACTACCCCCTCGTTTCCAGCCTGTGGGTTCATACCCGGTGTTCGACAACGACCCGGTAGGGCTCCATGGTGTAGGCGCGATAGACGGTTCGACCGTCATAGTCCAACAGGTCAAGTAACCGCGCCCCCACCGCCGGATGCGTTACCCCGGCTTTGCAGTCCTCGCGGGTGAACCACTTCACCTGCAGGCTCTCCGAGCTGGTTGCAGGTGTTCCGCACAGGTAGTCAGCCAGAAACGTCGCTATCACGATACCGTTGCTAAGGTTCGAGTACAGCCCGACCAGTGCTCCTACCCTGACCTGAACACCGGTCTCCTCGAGAATCTCGCGCTTCAAACCGGTGATGACATCCTCGCCGCACTCGATTTGGCCACCGGGAAACTCCCAGCCGCGCCAGGGACTGTCGATCAGCAGCACCCGCTGTTTCGCGTCGCTGACCAGGGCGCCAGCAGCGACGATATGCCTGGGTGTCGCCTTTTCCATTATTGATCTCAGCTTCCCGACAACGTCAGTGAAAGTGCATGCCCTGGTTCGAAGGACTTACTCGGCCGCAGCCACGCTGCTGTCGGGCCAACGGTTGTCGCTGCTGCCAAACAGCACGCCATCGTCGGCGCGTATCGATTGGAGCTTGCCCAGCAGGCGCGAACTGGTACTGACCTTGTGCCCCATCTGTTCCAGCACGGTACGGGTATCGCTACCTATAAGCGGCTCCAGCAACAGTTGGTCGGGGCGCCACTGATGGTGTATCCGCGGGACCGCGGTCGCCTCGGCGATATTCATCCCGAAATCGATGGAATTGAGTATCAGCTGCAGGACCACCGTGATGATGGTACTGCCACCGGGGCTGCCGGTTGCCAGCACCGGCTTACCCTGATGGAAGACGAGGGTCGGCGTCATTGACGACAGCGGTCGCTTGCCGGGCTCGATGGCATTGGCCTCGGCGCCCACCAAACCATAGGCGTTAGGTACACCGGGCTTAGCCGAGAAGTCATCCATCTCGTTATTGAGGAGAAATCCGGCGCCGGCAACCGAGACCCCGTTACCAAAGGAAAAGTTCAGGGTGTAGGTATTGGCTACCACGTTGCCGTCGCGATCCCAGACGCTGTAATGGGTCGTCTCGTGGCTTTCAGCAGCCGGCTCGAGGCCGGGCCCCACCGTCGCCGAGTCGCCGGCGCGTTGCAGATTGATGCTTTTGAAAAGACGGCGCGCGTAGGCCTTGTCCAGCAGATCGGCGACGGGCACGCTGACATAGTCCGGGTCGCCAAGATATTTGCTGCGATCAGCGTAGGCGAGACGCATGACTTCCGCCAGGCGGTGAATATAGCTTGCACTGTTGTGATCAAGCTCACCCAGTTGCCAGTTTTCCAGCATGTTCAGCATCTGAATCAAATGCACACCGCCAGAGGATGGCGGGGGCATGGAGGCTATTTTGTAGCCACGATAGTCACCGTACACCGGCGTGCGCTCAACCACGCGATAAGCGCTGAGGTCGGCGTGGCCCACCAGGCCGCCCCCGGCTTCCATGGTAGCGACGATCTTGTCGGCAATCGAACCCGCGTAGAACGCCTCTGGCCCATGGCGGGCGATTTGCTTGAGACTCCAGGCCAGATCCGGCTGGCGCCATTCCTGCCCCACCCGCAGGGGCGAGCCATCGCTATTGAAAAAGTAGGCCGCAGAGGCCGGATCTTCGCGCAATCGATCACCACGCCAGGCCAGGGATTGAGCGAGGGTATCGCTGACCTCAATGCCGCCGGCAGCCATCGCGATAGCTGGCTGCAGCACTTCGCTGAGACTCATGGTGCCGTATTTTTCCAGCGCATAAGCGAGCCCCGCTACCGTGCCGGGCACGCCCGAGGACTGCAGCCCGAAGCGCGACCGTTCGCTATCGACGTTGCCCTGGGCATCCTGAAAAAGCTCCCGGTGTGCGCGCCTGGGGGCCATCTCGCGGTAGTCGAGGGCAATGGTGCGTTTCTCGGCAGCCAGGTAAACCAGCATGAAACCCCCACCACCCAGGTTGCCTGCCTGGGGCAGGGAAACGGCCAGGGCAAAGCCGGTGGCAACGGCCGCATCAATCGCATTGCCACCCCGAAGCAGAATCTCGCTGCCGACCTCGCTGGCGAGGCGCTCCTGGGACACCACCATACCCCCACGAGATGGTAGCGGATGAAAAGCCGCACGCATGTCGAAGATAGGCGTGTAACGCTCCGCCGGCTCCTTACCGGTACCGCTATCGGCGAGAGAGGGTGCAGGGCGGAACAGGCCCAGGACAAGGGTTAACCCCAGCAAAAGCGTATGACTGCGCAAAATCCGACTCCATCTACCGTGCGAATTGCGCTTATTAAGCCCGAGGGTACACGCTGTTGCAAGCATCGGGGAACCGCGGCAGCGAGCCCCGCGAAAGCGGATCAAGGGCCGCCGGCCTGGGTCCACCCGGGGAGTTTATTCACGGCGGCAGGCACTGCATCACGGCTCGCTCCGGGCAGGGACCGCAAGCGGCGCCGGGGCGGCCTGTTCAAGCTGCTGCGGCCCCTGCACCAGCGGGCTGGCCACAGACGCCGCCAGCACCAGTTGGCCGAGAAAATACAGTGGCAATCCCCACCGTCTATTGGTAAAACCGGCTTGCACGAAGCGATCGCGGGCGACGAAAACATCCGAAATTGCGAACAGCACCGCGCCCGCCACCAAAGCCAGATTACCGGTGGCCGCGCTGGCGCCCGCGGCCAGTGCCACCATGATGCCGATCACGATCACGTATGCCAGCACCGCCCAGCGAAACGCGCCTTCGAGATAGGGCCAGATCCAGCGCATGAACAATGCCAGCAGGATCGCCATGACAAGCGCCGCTACTGCGGCGACTTGCCAATCGGGTGCGAGGCCGATAAACGCCACAATGTACGCGCAGTGGGCAAGAAAGAAGCTGACGATACCCAGCAGGAAACTGTTGCCACGACCGCCAGCCATAAGCAGCACGTCGCCGAGCCAGGACAGACACAACCCCACCAGGATAGCGAGCCCATAGCTGGACTCCAGTGCGCCGAACCCAAGGGCACAGGCAACAAACCCCGCCGCGGCCAGGGGCTTGGAAAACCAGATGCCGGCGCGCGACTCCCTTGCTTCGGACACCAGCAGCACAATACCAAATACCAGTGTCGCAGCAACTCCCCCCAGCAGCAGCGGTGTATTCATGCGACGTCTTCCTCGGCGTTCAGCGGGCGTGACATTTGGGTCCAGTCGATATCGCCATCATCCGGCCAGTCTTCGTAATCAAGAATCCCCAGGGCTTCAAATTTCGGCCGAATGGCATCGGTCATGAGGCCAATGCGCTTAAGGTTCGGCACCACACGGGAAAACAGTGCCGTGCGAAAGTGCGAGTAGACCTCGCCCCCGAGGACCTGCTTGCGGGTTTCTTCCACATCCCAGCCAAAGTGCTCGAAAACATCAGTGGCGATTAACCGATCACGGCTCACCACGCAGGCCTCGTAGGCGAACAGGGCGCGATCTTCCCGCTCTTGCTGGCTCAGGTTCTTGACAAAATCTTCCAGGTAATTGATGCCGAAGGTGACATGCCTGGCCTCGTCCCGGGTGACCAGGTACAACAAATCCCTCAGCACCTGGTCAGTGCAAACAGAGCGCATGGTGTTGAAGGCAGAGAGGGCAAGGCCTTCGATGACGATCTGCATGCCGATAAACTTGAGGTCCCAGCGTGGATCACTCAGGATACGGTCGAGAATACCCTTCAGGTGGTGGTTCACCGGGTACATCATTTTCACCCGTTCGCGGATGAAGCGGTTGAAGGTCTCCACATGACGAGCTTCATCGAATGTTTGGGATGCGGCATAGAGCTTGGCATTCAGCGTAGGAGCACAGGAAGCCAACTGCGAGGCCACCAACAGTGCGCCCTGCTCCCCGTGGAGAAACTGGGACAGCGTCCAGGACTGGCTGTGGCGCCAGAATTCGTCCTTGCTCGCCGGGCTGAGTGACTCGTAGGGCTCGTAGCCAACAAGATTATTGATCTCTGGCATTTGGTCGATGGCGACCGGGCGCTCCCAGTTGATATCGACTTCGGAATCCCAGTTCAGTTGTTTACCGAGTTGATACAGCTTCTTGATGCGATCGTCCTGAATTCGATAATCCCAGTTGTAGTGACCGGCCAGTGGCGTATTGAAAATCTCGACAACCTGTGCCAGGTCACGCTCGCCAAGTTGGTCCAGGGGATCGCGCGCGGTATCTTCAAAACGAACAATACTGCGGGGGGCTGTGCTTCGATAATCGAGGTTCATCGTCTTGCCGTCCTGTTTTAGTTATGGCTTCAACTGTACTGTAGCCAGGTCGCACTATGCAACAAGGTGCTGCTAAGCCATAATGAGGTCATTTCCGGCCACAATGGGGTGCGCAAAATGCAGGCTGTGCCCAGCCAGTACTTTGCGGTGCTGGCAGCGCTGGTTGAAGACAGTGGCTACGACAGTGACTTGCTGCTGCGGGACTCCGGACTGAACGCCGCGGCAATTCGCATTCCTGATCGCTGGATAGACCACCGGATCTTTGAGACCGCGGTGCTGCGAGCCTACCGGCTGACCGGAAATTCTGCGCTGGGTCTGGACTTTGGCCAGCGCCTGAATATCAGCAGCCATACTGCGCTCGGTTACGCGGCGATGAATAGCGAAACCCTGGAACAAGCCCTCTCCCTGCTGTTACGCTATTATCGGCTGGTCGCGTTCAATCTGGAGCTGGATTTCAGCACCGAGCAGGACTACTGCTTCTTTACGGTTGAAGACGACCGCGAGCGCTGGTTCCACCAAAGCTTCAGCTATGAGTGCCTCTTTACTGCCTTCAACAGCAGTATGCGCTACCTCATGCAGACCCAGGACCTGCGTTTGCGCTTCGACATTGCCGCCCCCGAACCCGACTACTCAGAACGGTTTCACGAATTACTCGGTCCCGACGTGCGCTTCTCACAGGCGCAATTCCGCATGGGCTGTCTCCGGGACCTGCTATCGACGTCGCTAGCCGGGGCCAACCCGGAACTGGCAAAAATCTATGCGACCCAGTGCGAGGAGCTGTTGTTGCAAATGAAACTCGACGCATCAGTGGCCGAGAAAGTGCGCGTGTTGCTGGATAGTTGTGAAGGGGTCTACCCCAATCATGGGGATGTTGCCGGTATGCTGGCCATGAGTTCCCGCACTCTCAGGCGCAAGCTGGACCTCGAGCAAACCAGTTTTCAACAGCTGATGGACCAGGTGCGCAGCAAGCAAGCCATTAACTGCCTGCGGCAAACCCGCTTACCGCTGAGTAGCATTGCCTACAGGGTAGGCTTCAACGACGCATCCAATTTCCGCCGGGCTTTTCGGCGCTGGACAGGGAAGTCGCCATTGCAGTTCCGCCAGCAGCACGGAGAACAATAGGAAGCGGTACCCCCTGGCCGCCGTGGGCGCCCACGGATCCACAAACAATAACGGGCGCGCACCTTGCCGGCGCGCGCCCGTTAGCTGGCCTAAGCCCTTACCCGATGTTTTGGGCCAGCGGCTGCAGCTGCTTGATTACTGCTTCTTGGCTACCGCCTTCTTGCGCGCCGCTTTCTTCTTCGCAGCGACTTTTTTCTTTGCAGCTTTTTTCTTCGCCGGTGGCGCCTTGGACACCACATTTTTTGCGTCTTCTATGACTTTTTTCCAGGCTTTGATATTGGCGTCGGTGCGCTTCTTGATAATCTGCTGCGCTTCCTTGTTCACCTTGGTGGCCATTTTTTGCAGAACCTGCACATCTTTCTTCGCGAGGGACACCAGGCCTTTCAGCTCTTGGACAATCTCCGAGCGGTCGCCGCCGACTTTGCGGGCTTCCTTGAGGAGATCCTTAAGCATTTCGTATTGCCGCTTGGCCACATCGGTGTAACCCTCGATCATGGCCCGGTTTGCGGTTGCTATGGCTTCAAGGTTCTTGCTACCCCCATCGAGAACATCCTCAAGGCTAAGGTCGCCAAGTTTTATATCCTCGAGATATTTTCCAAGATCCAGCTTACCGATCTTTTTTTCAACTGCTTCCTTCGCAGAAGCCCCTGCCTTTGATATTGCCATTGATTCTCTCCTCACTTCGTTTTAATTGCCAAGCACAAATGCCTGTAATGCGCACGATGCTGTGACCCTGGAACATTATTGTCGTGTGCCTTGATTCTGACCACAACGTCACGGTTTACAGCAAAACCCCCACGGGCGTCAAGAATTATGCCGTGGCGAAGGACCTGCTTACAACTTAATGTTTTTCAGGGCCTGCGCTACGCCAGTTGGGATTTCGACAGACTGGTTGCTGCGACGATCGACGAACACATGCACAAACTGCCCGGCAGCCGCCGCCATTGCCTCGTCTCTAACGAACACCCCAAAACCATAGCGCACCGAGCTACGGCCGAGGTGCTCAACCCGCAATCCTATGTCGATGTATTGTGGATAGGCGACCGGAGCGAAGTAATTGCACGACGAATTCACCACATAGGCGATGGTGCTGCCATTGTGAATGTCCAACCCGCCGGCCTCAATTAGGTAACGATTGGCAACACTATCGAACCACGAATAGTAGGTTACGTTGTTGACGTGGCCATAGATATCGTTGTCCATCCAGCGAGTGACGACCGGGTAGAACAGCGAGAAGTCACCACGGACGATCGGCTTTTTGTCAACCATGTGCATCCCCAGGGTTTTCGTACCTTTGGTCAGCGCTGCTCAGTAGGCTGACCGGTAGATACGCAGTGCATCATCACGCCCAAGCTCCCGCGGATTGTTTACCAACAGGCGCTGTTGCTGCATTGCCTCGTCGGCCAACATTTCCAGGTCGCCCTTACCAATGCCGACATCGCGAAGCCGGACGGGCAATCCCAGCTCCTCGATCAAAGCTTCGAAGTAGCTTGCCAGGCTGTCGCCACGGCGCTCGGTGGGGCCGTCAACACCGTGAACCAACAATGCCGCGAGCTCAGCGTATTCCTTTGCAGCAGCAGAAACATTAAAACGTAACACCCCGGGCAATACCAGCGAATTGCTCAGGCCGTGCGCCACATGGAAATGACCGCCTATGGGATAGGCCAGCGCATGCACCGCGGCGACCGGGGCATTGGCAAAGGCCTGGCCTGCCAGCATCGCACCATAGAGCATCGCAGTGCGCGCATCACGATTATCGCCTTGCTTTACCGCAATCCGGATATTGGCGCTCATCAGGCACAGCGCTTCCCGCGCCAGCATGTCCGAGTACGGGTTTTTCTTGTGCCTGGACGTGTATGCCTCGACAGCGTGCACCATGGCGTCGATTCCGGTCATGGCCGTCAGTGCCGGTGGCATCCCCAGCGTCAACTCCGCGTCGAGCAAGGCAACATCGGCCAGCAGCGCATCGGACACTACACCGGCCTTGGTACTGGCACCGGTTGTCACGATCGCCACGGCGGTGACCTCCGAGCCGGTGCCGGCGGTGGTTGGTATCTGAATCAGCGGCAGACGCCTGCCCTTGACCTGGTCAACGCCGTAGATCTCCTCCAGGCGCGCACCGGTACCCAGCAGCACCGCGACCAGTTTGGCGACATCCATGGAGCTGCCGCCACCCAAACCGAGAACACCATCGACCCCCGCTGCACGCGCCTGCGCAACGGCGTCAAGCACCGTATCCACCGGTGGGTCCTCCCGCACTTCGGCGAACACCTCAAAGCTGACGTGGTCGTGACGAAGGCAGTGCAGCAACGGGTCAACCAGGCCCAACTGAACCAGGCCCGGATCTGTCACCACCAACAGGCGGCTGATGCCGAGACGATGGCAATGGGCACCGGTGCGGGTGACCGTGCCTGGCCCGCACTCGATACAGGGCACAGTTCGAAAGCTGAATCCGTCGGTCAAGGCCGTCTCCACCTACAGGGTCATATCCAGGATGACTTTACCCCGGGCGCGGCGGTTTGCAAGACAGTTAAAGGCTTCGACATAATCGCCAAGGGGAAATACATCGGTGACCACGGGGCTCAGCTTGCGATCTTCGAACATCTGCCAGAGCTCGCTGACATTGCGATGATGCTCAGCGGGCTCGTGTGCCGCAAACGCGCCCCAGAAAACACCAACAATGGAGCACCCCTTGAGCAAGGTCAGGTTTAGCGGAATACTGGGAATGGTGCCGTTGGCGAAGCCAATCACCAGAAAGCGGCCGTTCCA
Organism: uncultured Gammaproteobacteria bacterium; assembly: GCA_963751595.1. Lineage (GTDB taxonomy): Bacteria > Pseudomonadota > Gammaproteobacteria > Pseudomonadales > JAHEGP01 > JAHEGP01. The sequence goes on along the minus strand of CAVVVC010000007.1, from coordinate 345,363 downwards.
GGCCATCCCGCGCAGGGCCTGCTCACTGTAATCACCACCTACCGGGTCGTAAACCACGTCGACGCCCTTGCCATCGGTCAGCGTTTTAAGGGTTTCCTTCAACGGCTGCTCGGAGTAATTGATCAGTTCGTCCGCGCCTTTGTCTTTTGCCAACGCCAGCTTCTCAGCGGAGCTGGCGGCCGCTATAACCCTGGCTCCCATTGCCTTACCGAGTTCAACCGCGGTAATACCCACCCCGCCGCCGGCGCCAAGTACCAACAGGGTTTCCCCCGCCTGCAAAACCGCGCGCTGCTTGAGCGCATAGTAGGAGGTAAAATAAGTAATCCCAATGCCGGAAGCCTGACGATAGTCGAGGCCCGCAGGCTTGGCCATCAGGCTGGCCGCCGGCGCGACCACGCGTTCTGAAAAGGCACCGGTAAACGCCATGCTGATCACGTCGTCACCGGGTTTGAAAGCGGTCACTTCACTGCCGACTTCCAACACCACCCCCGCGCACTCCCCCCCGGGCACAAACGGCAACTCGGGCTTCATCTGGTACTTGCCCTGAATCGCGAGGATGTCGGGAAAGTTCAAAGCCGCCGCCCGGACCTCAACCAGCACATCCTGTGGCCCGGGCTCGGGCAGTTCCCAGTCGGTCCGCAACACCAGGTCCTCTGGCTGGCCGAGTTTTTCGCAAACAACTGCGCGCATGCTATGTCTCCGTCAATGATTCAAATGTTTCGCCGCGCTAACAGGCCGCGGTTGGAGCGGCCCTTTCGAAGCGGGCTTCCGGCGCGACGCAGCGGCCGCCAAAACCAGGCTCAGCCGTCTCGAAAGGTAGCGTTGACGTCCTGCTGATCCCGGTATTTTCTCAACTCGTTGCGCCCCACTACCATACGGTGAACTTCGTCGGGACCGTCCGCCAGGCGAAGTGTACGCTGCGCCATGTAAAGCTCCGCCAGGGGTGTGTCCTGGGACACACCCAGGGCACCGAACATCTGGATCGCCTGGTCGACAATGGCGATGGAGACATTGGGCACTGCGGTCTTAATCATGGAGATCCAGACCCGGGCCTGTTTAGGGTCGACGTTATCCATCATCCAGGCGGTCTTCAGGGTCAGCAGACGCGCCTGCTCGATATCCATGCGGGCATTGGCGATGATATCGATATTGCCCCCCAGCCGCGCCAACGGCTTGCCGAAAGCCGTTCGCGACACGGCCCGTTCGCACATTAGCTTGAGGGCGAGTTCGGCGGCCCCTATGGCGCGCATACAGTGGTGTATTCTTCCCGGGCCCAGGCGTCCCTGGGAAATTTCGAAACCACGCCCCGGCCCCAGGATCATATTATCCTTCGGGACCCGCACGTTGGTGAAACGCTGGTGCATATGGCCGTGGGGCGCATCGTCCATTGAAAATACCTGCATCGGCCGCAGGTTTTCCACCCCCGGAGTGTCCATGGGCACAAGGATCTGGGATTGCTGCAGGTGCTTGGGCGCGTTTGGATCGGTCTTCACCATCACGATCAGAATCTTGCAGCGGGGATCGCCGGCTCCTGATATGTAATGTTTTTCACCATTGATGACCCACTCGCCCCCATCGAGCACCGCCTGGGTCTCTATATTGGTGGCATCAGAAGAGGCGACACCGGGTTCCGTCATCGCGTAGGCCGAACGAATCTCGCCATTGAGAAGCGGCTCCAGCCACTGTTTCTTTTGCGCCTCGGTGCCGTATTTGTGCAGCACTTCCATATTACCGGTATCAGGGGCGCTGCAGTTGAAGGCCTCGGCTGCCAGATGCGACTTGCCCATTTCTTCGGCCAGATACGCGTACTCGACGGTGTTCAATCCGGACCCGCCGGCGCCATCGGTCAGGAAAAAGTTCCACAGCCCCGCCGCCCTGGATTTGGATTTGAGGTCCTGCAGGATTTCCTGCTGCCGCTGGGTAAGCTGCCAGCGGTCACCCACCGCCACCTGCGCCCGGAACTCACCCTCCACGGGCATCACTTCCGAGGCGATAAATTCTTTTACCGCCTCGAGAATGGGTGCGACTTTTGCACTGATGCCTAGTTCCATACCGATGTACCTCCTGATCAAAGTATTGCCCGGCGCAGCGCCAGCCCGAATCGGGCCGCGACATTTTCGCCAGTGCATTCAGCCGTGCCAACACAGGTTCGGGAAGACTACTAAGCCCAGCGCTGTCCGCCCGACGCCAACACGCTCCCCTGCAGCCAGGCTGCACTGTCCCCGCCAAACTTTAAACGGATTAAACCAGCGTCCAAGGGATGGATTCGAACATATAGTATGTTTTGCTGTCATTCAAGTATTTTGTATTTTATTATCCGTTACTGGCGTGCAGCCGTAACCCACGGGTAGATCACACTCAGTAAACCGGGAGCCAAATGGGCAACGACGATAATCCGGCGACCTCTCCCTTCAACCGAAGCCACCAGCATGAGGCCAAGCGCCAGACGATACTGGCCGAAGCCGCGCGACTGTTCAATCGCAGGGGGAGCCGCTCCACCACCCTGCAGGACATTGCAGACTCCCTCAATCTCAGTAAAACCAGCCTGTACTACTACGTAAAAACCAAGCATGACCTGGTGTACCAGTGCTACCTGGCCAGCTGTGAGCACCACGCCGCCAGGATTGCCAGCGTTGACCATGCCCCACTGTCGGGGGCACAAAAGCTGGAGCGTCTCGTGGTCGACAATTTTATGGATTGGCGGGATGTTATCGAAGGGCGGTCTCCCCACCACGCGCTGCTGCTGGAGGTCCCCTCGCTTCCCCCCGCCCAGCGCGCGTCTATCGAGCAACGCTTCGCCGCCAATTTTGCCCGCATCAGGCAGATGATTGGGGAGGGCATCGACGACCAGTCTGTCGCTCCCTGCGACACCACGTCGACGGCACTGTGCCTGATCGCCACCCTCTCCTGGTCGCCGCTCTGGCTGCTGGAGCTAGCACCCGAGGCCATCGAGGACGCGGCGTGGGCAGCCAGTGACATAATGCTGCGGGGCCTGCATCCCGACCCCGACACCTATCAATTCGACTCCCTGCCATGGGCATCCAAGGAAGACTCCGTCGGCAGCGGCTTCGATCACAGTGAGCACAACCGCAGGAAGCGGGAGGCTTTCCTAAAGACAGGGACCCGATTTTTCAATCGAAAGGGTTTCAAAGGTACTTCCCTCGACGAAGTGGCGGAGCAGTTGGGGGTTACCAAGGGCGCTTTTTACTACCACATAAAGGACAAGGACGACCTGCTTCTGCAGTGTTTCGAGCGCTCTCTGGAGCAGACGCAAAAAATACAGAACCAGGCCCAGGAACAAGGTGCATCAGGTATAAAAAAGCTCGAAATCAGCTGTCGGGAAATCTTCTACCTCCAGAACTCGAGCGCCGGCCCGCTGATACGCTACAACAACCTGATCTCGCTACCGCCGGGAAAACGGAAGCAAGTACTGCGCCAGACCCACCGCTGCAGCGCACAGTTTGGCCAGTTTATCCGTGATGGTATGCGCGATGGCAGTATTCGGCTGATCGATGCCAGTGTGGCACAAAACATGCTGGCCGGCGCCAATATGACTGCCATGGAGCTGCCTCGCTGGAAGAGCATGGCATCACTTGAGATCGAGTCGGTCAACTACCTACATGCTTTTTTCAACGGCTTAAGGCCGCGTGAGGCTCTGCCACACAGGGGCTAGGAGACCCCACCGATAGCACCCACGATCGGTTCCACTACCGACCGCATGCGCCGGGGCAAAGCGCGCCGCGTGGTGTGCTGGCGGGGCGGACTTGTGGACAGATAAGATAATCTCTGTTTACTGCCATGAGCCAGGAGGGCCGGTAACAGGCCCCAGCCAGCAGGAACCGTACCGATGGATACACTGATCAAACAGTTTCAGGAACTGCTCGGGGACAACGGCGTCCTTACCGGCGCTGACGTCAGTTCCCGCGAAGCCGCAGGCCGGGTGCCGGCCCCTGTGAAGCCGCCGCCATGTTGCGACCTCAAAACACTGCCGAGGTATCAGAGATCCTGAAAATCTGCCAGGCAGCCGGGCAGCCCGTGGTCGCCCAGGGCGGCAAGACAGGCCTGGTACAAGGCTGCGTCGCGACGGAACAGGAAATCGCTCTGCCCCTGGAACGGATGAACAACATCGAAGATATCGATTCGGCATCGCACACCATGACCGTAGAGGCGGGTGTTCCCTTAAAAGCAGTGCAGGAAGCCGCCGGTTTCAGCTTTCCCATGGACCTGGGAGCTCGCGGCAGCGCAACCATCGGCGGCAACCGTGTCATTCGCCACGGCATGACCCGCAGCCTGGTACTGGGTATCGAAGCCGTGACCGCCGACGGCACGGTCATCAACTTTCTGAGCAAGGTCATCAAAAACAATGCGGCCTGCGATATCAAGCAATTATTCATCGGCAGCGAGGGCACCCTGGGCATCGTTACCCGCGCGGTACTCAAGCTGTCGCCACTGCTCACCAGCCAGAACACTGTGCTGGCCGCCGCCGACAGGGATGTCGGCGCAGAGCCCCCAGGGACGGGTTCACGGCGTGTCCTGACGGTGGATGCCCGGAGCGGCGCTTTGAAAATCCCATGCATTTCTCCTTAAGGAAGTGCCATTCCTCCTAACCCGTGTCGGCGGGTCAGCGGTAGGAAATAATATCGGGTTGCGGAGGATCGAATCCCTGGTGCTGGAGATAGGAGAATTCGTTGTAGCTCGACAGCGATATCCGTGTGCTGCTGAACAGGAGGCGGGTAATGGAGCAATTAATGACGGGCTCGTAAACCGAGTAGACAGCGGTGTCCGGCATACCCAGCACCCTGGCGACCAGGGTTGCGATCACCCCTCCAGAAGTAAAGACAATGCTGGTGGTGCCGCTTCCCTGAGCCTGCCGAACCCGCTCCAGGGCGCGCAAAACCTCGGCCTGGAATTCTGGCCAGGACTGTAAACCCGTATCGGCCACAGAGCCCGCCAGCCAGTGGCCGAATACGACCCTGAGCAGCTTTTGAAAAGCCTTCTTGTCGCCCCGGGCGGCGCCCAAAAGCCGGCCGACGCGGGCATCGGTCTGGGCCAATCGCGGTGCGAGCTGCTGCATTTGCCCCTCGCTGTCCATCTCATTGAAACCCGGGTCCTGCACCAGGGGCACAGTGGCAAGGCCCGCATCCGCATAACACTGGATGACCGCGCCCGCGGTCTGGAGCTGGCGTCGCAGTGTTCCGCTGTAGATACCGTCGAGGCGATAGCCCGCAGCGACCAGATAGCGCCCCAGGTGCGCCGCCTGGCGCCCGCCGAGGTCGGAAAGCACATCGTAATCATCACTGCCGAAGGAGGCCTGTCCGTGACGCACCAGGAGTATTTCAGACATCGTTCTTCACCCCGTCGCGCCGGTAGAGCACGGACCACTCAGGCCGAGGGCGCACGGGCAGCCAAGGTGGGCACCTCCCCGTCAAAGGGATGATTGATGCAGTTGGTCCAGACGAAGCTTGTTGTCGTCCCCGACCAGGGAGCGGCGGAGCTTTCGCATCCCCCCGAGCCAGCGATCGTAGTTGGCAAACTTGTTTTGCCAGTAGTCCGCCACATTGGGATGGGTAAGAATCAGGAATTGTTCAGCGCGTATGCCCTCGAGCACGATAGCGGCAGCGGCCCGGGGTGTTATGACCCCCGCGCCCAAGGTTTTCGACTCCCCGTCCTCCTCCTCGACCCCAATCATGCGGGTGGCCACGTATTGAGGACAAACCGCCGACACCCGAATGCCCTGGTCACCATGGGCTATGGCCATGGATTCGGCAAAGCCCAGCGCCGCATGCTTGGTGGTGGAGTATGCGGAATCGCCGATCTGTTGCAGCAGACCCGCCGCGGAAACCGTGTTGACCAGATAACCGCCGCCACGCTCAATCATACCCGGCACAACGGCCCGTGCGGCATAAACGTGGGCCATGACATTGACCTCCCAGTTGAGCTGCCACGCCTCGTTATCCGCGGTGGCAACCGTCGAATCCGGGTCATCGCCACAACCAACGCCGGCGTTGGAACAGAAAATATCAATCGGCCCCAGCTTTTTCCGCACAGTCTCCGTCAGCTGCCGAATCTGTTTTTCATCGCGCACGTCACATTCGATAGCAATGCCGCCGACAAGCTCCGCTACCCTGTCAGCGGCCTCGCTATCGAGGTCAGCAACGGCAACGCCGCTGGCGCCGGCTTCCTTGAACGCCAGGCACAGCGCTTTGCCAATGCCGTGACCACCACCGGTAACCACGACAACTTTTCCCGCAATATCCATGCAATAACCCCGACTGAAGAAGTCTAAATTCTAACCAGGCTCGAACTTACAGCAGGCTCTATTATTCAGCAAGTTTTGCCGCGCGAGGAATCCACACCCCCGGCACAAACTGAGCAGGCCTGATCCGCAACCCGGGAATCAGTACTTGATGCGCCATTGAAGCAAGGTCTATAGTTTGCCAGTCATGACAACCCACCCCGCTGGCACACTATGTCGCGTCATCACCGACTTCTAACCCTGTTCCTCAGCGTCTGCGCAATCGCCGCGAGCGGCTTGCAAGCAAGTAAAGTCCGCGCCAACGAGCCGGATCTCGAGGATTTCAATTTTAACTACGTCTACAGTACGGTTCTGGGAACGGGGTTTTACAGCACCGAAACCGAGCGGGTCTTTGTTATGCGGGTGCCCCTGCAGTGGCAAGTGCGCCAGCTCGACGAGCGCAACAGTATTGAATTGCTTCTGCCGGTATCCGTCGGTGTTCGCGACCTCCGGGATGACGATGGAGGGTTCGAGTTTCCCGATCGCTTGATGACGGCTTCTTTTCTTCCCGGCATTGCGTGGGACCGCAAGATGCGGGCCAACTGGCACCTCATACCTTCCATCAGCGCGGGCGGCGCCAGGGATCTAGATCAGGGCACCACGGCCTGGATGTACTCAGTTGGCATCCGCAGTTATGCCTGGTGGGATTGGGGCAAGCACCGATTCGCCCTGGGCAATCGGATACTGGGTGCTGGCCAACACATCGTGTCCAGTGAGGGCAACCAGGGCTTCGTGCTGCTGGAAAACGGCGTCGACTGGAACTACCCACTACCCTGGAAACTGCTCGGGCATCCACTAAGTAGCAGCCTATTTTTTCTTTGGCAGCACTTTGCCGACGATTTGAACATTGCCGGGATAAACGGGGAAAGCGTCGAACTGGACAACCTCTATCAATTGGGGCTTACCTTTGGCTTTCGTGAAACCGTCACCGTCGCCAGCTTCGTTCCCCTGAGTCGAGTCGGCTTCTCGATTATCCGTGGCAATAATTCAGCGGGTGGCGAGCTCAAGGCGGTTTCCTTCAACCTGGGCTTCCCCTTGTCCTACTTTTGACCACTATTGGAGCGCAATCTGCCAGCCAAGCTACGCCCATGGCAACCCTGGGGCAAGTCGGCAGAAAGGATAAAGGGGAACCCCGATACCGCTTCTCTTTCTGCCACCACGCGTCTACCATGCGCGACCGACATCAGGAGGCAAAGACCCATGATCATTGAGAACCGTAAAGTCGTCTGTTTTCATTATGCGCTGAAGTCCCCCGACGGCACGGTGATTGAATCCACCGATGAGGATCAGCCGGCAGTCTATCTTCACGGGGCCAACAATATTCTGCCCGCACTGGAGCAGGCCATGGCGGGAAAGCAGGCCGGCGAGGGGTTCTCCATTGAACTTGCCCCTGGCGACGCTTATGGCCTTCGCAACGAAGCGCTGATAGAAAGAATTGCCGTGAAACACCTGCAATCCCGGGACCGCAAACTCCGCCCGGGCAGTATTGCCGTGGTCAGCACCGATAAGGGTCAGCGCCAGGTAACGATAGTGAAAATGGGCAAATTCCAGGCGACTGTGGATGGCAATCATCCACTGGCCGGTCAAACCATAGTATTCGACATACGAATCACCAATATCCGGGATGCCAACCCTGAAGAATTGGCCCACGGTCACGCCCACGGCCCGGACGGCCACGCGGAGCACTAAGTGCACATTGTCTTTATCCTGGTTGAACCAAAGCGGGGAGAAAACGTCGGCGCGGCAGCCAGGGCAATGACAACCATGGGATTCAGTGAGCTTCGACTGGTGGGCACCGCGCTCCAGGACACCCCCTCAGCACGGGCGCTAGCCCACGGCGCCAGCGACCTCCTCGACAGGGCGAAAAGCTATGACTCACTGGCGGCTGCCACTGCCGACATCGATTTTGTCGTTGGCTCCAGCGCCAAGCGCCGCCACCATAGACGCTACCACCATACTCCGCCAGAACTGCGCGAACTGCTGGGGGAGAAACAAGGCTCGGTGGCACGCGCAGCGATTGTCTTCGGCCGCGAGGATCACGGCCTGAGCAATTCGGAAATAAGACTCTGCGATGCAATCACCCAGGTACCCATGGCCACACCCTACCCTTCACTCAACCTGGGCCAGGCGGTCATGCTTTACAGTTATAGCCTCGCAGACTTCGCCCGGCCGGACTCAGACCGAACAACCTCGCCGCAGCCCGGGCAATATCGTGCCCTGAAGCAGAAACTGGCAGATTTGCTGGACCGTGCCGGTATCGCCGCGGATGAAAAAAGTCACCGTTGGGCCATGGAGCGGCTGGCCCAGGCCCCTGACAAGGATATTGGTTTTCTGCATTTTATCTGTGACAAGCTCAGCGGTCGCTGAGAGAAGCGATGCCGTATCAGCCAGTAAAGATTTTGCAGCCAGGGGCGAGCCGGTCTAAGCTTCAGGTAATGTTCAATTTGCGTCCAACCGCCATGCAGCCACTCCGGAACTACCTACCCAGACACAAAATTCTCACCGCTGGCGCCCTCTGGCTCCTCGGCCTTGGCCAGGCCAACGCCATTGAAATTACCATCCCATTGCCCGGCGGGGTCGATAGCTACGCGGAATGCGTACTCGATGCCATAACTCCCGACCTTGGTGGGGTCGCTCTTCAGGCCCTGACCAGCGATTGCCGCTCCCGCTTTCCCCAACCATCAAAGCGGGGTATGTTTGGCCCGCGGTCCGTCGATAGCTGCTTTCAAAAAAACCAGGATCGGATCTCCAGCCGCGCAGCGGCCAAAGTCGTGTTCAGCGCCTGTCAGGACTACTTTAGCGCAGACAGCCAGAATCAACCCACAGCGCTTCGCGGTAGCCGCTTGCGCCCCCAATAAGCAAGCCCACTGAGTCAGAAACGTAAAACGGCAGCCCGAGGGCTGCCGTTTTACGTAGGCGTCGCTTGCCTGATCAGGCAACAGCGAAGCGGGGATTCATTTCCCTGGGTATGAGGCGCTCGAACAGGGCATCATAGAAACGATAAAGACCCTCGCGATTCAAACCCTGCTCCCTGGTGAGCGATCGGGTCAACAATTGTGCTGCCCTGGTCACCGCTTCCTCGGGGTCGCGCTCTGCTGACTCCATCACCGCCTCCAGTGAAAAATTCACTGCCGTTTCATTGGTTGGCAGGGAATCGGCGTCAACGAAGTTGTCGAGCAAGCGTGCCATAAATCGTAGCCGCATCTCCGCACTCATACACGAACAGCGTCCCACCAGTCGCGCTACGGCGTTTGCCAGCATCTCTACTCCGCGCTCGCGGGCACCGGGTTGGTTGTAGTTAACAGCTTTTTTGATCATGGGGAATACCTGCGTTTGTTTCGTCGTCTGCGTTTATCTATGGAATTAACTATGGACGCTGGACGCGGTATTCTCAATAAGCGCTTTCACAAGGCCTATACGTAATGTTACTAGTATGTGAGACAGTTCAAAAGTGGCGTGGTTTTCGACGGCAATGTTCAGCGGGAGAGCCGGTGCAGGGCCAGTGCGGTCACCGGTGGCCCAATTAGTTCGAAGGCGATAGCGGCACCAACGGCCACGGTGAGAATGGTGTCGCGATATTCTGGCAGGTGCTGTCCCGCCACCAGGGCCGTCCCCATTGCGATGCCGGCCTGGGGCAGCAGCGTCAGGCCCATCCATCCGCGATCCACCAAGCTGCGCTCCAGGCCCCACAATCCGACCACCCCGCCCAACCAGCGCCCGACGATGCGAAGGAAAAAGTAACCCAGCCCAATCCCACCAGCCGCCAGCATACGGTCGAATTCAAGGGAAGCACCTGCGAGGATAAAAAACAGTATCATTAGCGGCCATTCAATGTGCTCGATCTCGTGAAAGGCGTGGCGGTGATGCCTCGCAACCACCGCCACCATCACACCGAGCACCATGGCGGTGAGAAGATAGGAAACGCCAAGCAACATAGCCAGGCCCCCGGCCAGGAAAATAATACCCAGAGCCTCGACCAGGGTGGGCTCGCCGGGGGCGAGCCTGCCACTGAGTAAGCCCATAGGCACCCCAAGCAGTGCTCCGAGCGCAATCGCCCCACCGATCTCCCAGAAGGCTGTTCCCAAGTGAGCTGCCGGGTATTCGCCACCATTCATCGCCACCGCCAGCCCTGCCAGCAAGCTGAAAGCCACCAACCCCCAGGCGTCATCGATCGCCACGACCGCGCGCAGGGTATCCCCCAGGTCGTCCCCCGTTCTTTCCTGCTCCAACACATCGATCGTGGCTATCGGATCGGTCGACGTCGCGATGCCCGCCAGCACCAGTACCAGTGGCCAGGGGTAACCCATCGCTCCAAGGGTCAGGGCGACGCTGAGCAGCGTCATCACAACGACGGCGATGGACAATTGCAACACCCGCCGTCCCTGGCGCAGCAAGCGACGTGGCTGCAGCTTTCCGCCGATGAGAAAGCCCACCATCACCAGGGCAACGCTCCCGACCAGGTCGAAAATTCTGCTGTCCTGAATACGAATCCAGTCTAATCCAGACGGGCCGAACGCGACGCCGCAAAGCACCAGCAGGCTGACCCGCGGCACAGCGGTCCGGCGACCCACAAAATCCGCTGCCAGCCCCAGCAGGAACATGGCACCCAGGGTAATAAAACTGACCGCAAAATCTTCCATCAGAGCGCGGTGCTAACCGCCGGTAAAGGGGACGAATTGCACTGCCAGTACCGCCCGGCGACCCACTTCGCCGCTCGGGGACTTAGTCAATAGAGTCAACTGTTGACCATGGCCGGGGACACCGAGTGGCATGACGATACGCCCTCCCGGGCGCAGCTGCTGGATCAGGGCATCGAGTACATCGGCTGCCGCCGCGGTGACGATAATACCGTCGAAGGGCGCATGCTCGGCATCACCGGCGCTGCCGTTCTTGCAACTGCAATAGACATTCTCCAGTTGCATCGATGCTAACAGGGCACTCGCAGCGACCGCCAATGGCTCTACGATTTCCAGCGTGTACACGCTATCGACCAGTCGTGCCAACACGGCGGCCTGATAGCCGCATCCGGTGCCAACTTCCAGCACCCTGTCACCAGGACCCGGTCGCAGCAGCGCCGTCATGAGGGCCACGATGAACGGCTGCGAGATCGTCTGCCCCAGGCCAATCGGCAGCGGGCAATCCCGGTATGCCCGGGATCTTTCGGCCTCAGGGACGAACAGGTGCCGCGGGGTAGCAGCGATCGCGGCGCGTACCTCCGAGGGCATGGCGTCAAGGCCAGTGCAGGCCGCCGTTTCATTAAAATGCCGGTCGATTGTCTCCAGCATTGTCCGCATGCGCTGCTCTAGCTTAGCTGTATTCATCCTCCTGCCCCCGAGTCAATGGCACCCGCCGGCAGCAACCCGCCGGCCTCAACAAGATATTGAGGAAATTGTAAGGAGTTTTCGGCTGCCGGACATTGATCACGATCGCCTTGTCAGGCCGGGGAATTCATTGCGAGCGGGTGGTGCGGCAGGGGGGCGCCTCCAAAAAGGAGCCTGACTACGCCTTTCTGCCGCTTCCTAGGTCAGGCTGTAGAGCAACGCCTCCCGCAGGGTAGGATGACTAAAGGTAAAACCTGCCTGCTGCAGGCGGGCCGGGATAACACGTTGCCCCTCCAGCATCAATTGCGACATTTCGCCCAGCGCTAGCTTGAGCGCAGGGGCTGGCACCGGAATCTTCGCCGGTCGCCCAAGTACGCTCGCGAGCTCGCTGGTAAATTCACTGTTGCGCACCGGGTTTGGCGCAGTGCCATTGAATATACCCTGGAGCGTTGCGTGATCCATCAGGTAAACGATCATCTGCACCAGGTCCTGCAGGCTTACCCAGCTCATCCACTGCTGACCCGAGCCCATTCGGCCACCCAAACCCAGCTTGAAAGCAGGAAGCATTCGCCGAAGCATACCGCCGCCAGGGCCCATCACCAGACCAATGCGTATGATACATACTCGCATCCCCAGCTTTTCCGCGCGCAACGCAGCGGCCTCCCACGCCGCACACAGATCATGACTGAAATCAGGGTGCGGCCGCGACTGCTCGTCCAGCAAACTATCGCCGCCGTCGCCATAAAAGCCTACAGCGGAGGCTGAAACGAGTACTTTCGGGGGTTTTTCCTGCTCCGCAAGGGCATCGACCAATTGCTTGGTCAGGTCGACCCGACTGGCATAAAGTGCCCGCTTGCGCTTCTCACTCCAGCGCCGGTCGGCGATAGGAAGACCCGCGAGGTTGACAACCGCATCCATCGAAGGCAGGTTGGCATCCGCCAGGGATTCCACGGCATTGATCGGCACGCCCACCCGCTGCTGCGCGTTCCCGGCGTTTCTCGTCAATACAGTTAGCTGATCGCTGCGGCCCGCCAGTGTTTGGCTAAGTGCCGAGCCTACGAAGCCGGTTCCTCCGGTGATAAACACATTCACTGTTGGCAATCTCCTGATTTACAGGCTTGTTTTTGGGCAACACACGTCCCGTTTCTGTTCCTTTTGCCTCGGCCGGCGCCTGCAATTCCACCGGCTATTCTGCTTATTTCCAGGGCTCGAGTATAAGTGGTTCCTAACGCGGAGTGAAAAATCACAATCGCCTATCCCGATACCGGGTTATTACCGACGATTCTAACAGGCTGCTTGCCCCCGCGTGCTGCTGCCCCCCTGATCCAAGCCGTCATTCTTCCGGCGTCATCGACGCTGCGCTGTTGACCCCCAACATAATCCTTCCCGACCTGATAATTCCAACCCCACTCCAGGACAGTCCTTTTTACGCAGGCAATCGTTTCCGGGCCCAATCACAGGTGCGTTTCGATGTACAATCGGGCGATGACTGTCAAAGCTGCCCCGACGACGATTTTTGATTGCCACCTGCACATTATCGACCCACAGTTCCCACTGCAGCCCAACCATGGCTATACCCCGGGGCCATTCACCTGCGAACACTACCGTCAACGTGTCAGCGGGTTACCTGTAATCGGTGGCGCCGTTGTGTCAGGATCCTTCCAGGCCTTTGACCAGACCTACCTCGTCGCCGCGCTGGCAAAGCTCGGCCCAGGCTTCGTCGGTGTCACCCAACTCCCCCACGATGCCAGCGATCAGCAGATTCTCGAACTCGACCGGCGAGGGGTTCGGGCCCTGCGTTTCAACGTCAAGCGTGGCGGCTCCGAAGACATTGCACACCTCCAGAAACTCGCCTGGCGAGTTTTCGAACTGGCCGACTGGCACGTTGAGTTATACATTGACGCCGAGCAGTTGGGGGCCCTTGGCAGCCAATTGTCACAACTGCCTGCCCTGAGCATCGATCACCTGGGCCTTTCACAGGCTGGGCTTCCCCAGTTGTTGCGTCTGGTAGAGGGTGGAGCCCGGGTTAAGGCAACGGGCTTCAGCCGTTGCGACCTCAACATTGCCCGAACACTGCAACAAATAGCGACGATCAACCCGGGGGCATTGATGTTTGGAACCGACCTGCCATGTACCCGGGCGCCAAGGGCCTGGAGTACCCGGGATCTCGAAGTCCTTGTCGAAGCCCTCGACGAGGCGTTGCTGCCCGCTGTTTTCGCTGGCAACGCTCTCGAGTTGTACCGCCTGTCAACAAGCGGGAAAACGACGCTGGAAGCCGGTAAAACGGGTTCCTCGAAATGAGCATATCACCCTTTCTTCACTGCCCCCAATGCCGTTCCGCAGAGATCGAGTTTCGTGACCGCAAGCAGTTGACCTGCCTGAGTTGCAATTTCTGCTACTTCCACAATGTCGCCACGGCGGTCGGTGCCGTGATCCGTCACGGCCCTGAAATCCTGCTGGCCGTCAGGGCTCGGGAGCCAGCGCGGGGAATGCTGGATTTACCCGGAGGGTTTACCGACCCTGGTGAAAGCCTGGAACAAGCACTGACCCGGGAAATCCATGAAGAACTCGGGTTGCAGTTGGACCGGCCACGGTATTTGTTTTCTTTTGCCAATACCTATCGATATGCCGGGGTTCTCTACCAGACCACCGATACCATTTTTGAATTCAAGCTCGATGAAAAGCCCACTATCATTCCAGCCGACGATGTCGCCGCCGTGCGCTGGCTCGAATTGTCCGCTGTGCGCCGGGAGGATATCGCGTTCGATTCCATTCGTCGCGCCATCGAACAACTGCAACAGCAATGGCAGCAGCAGCAGTAACGGCGGCGGCTGAAAACTACCGGCCGCTATGAACATAGCGCACTTGATTTAGGTCAATGCCCTATCCCAGCGCACGGGTGACACTCACGGTTCATGACCTTGAGGATTCGCCGTGGACATTCCAGCAATCGAAGCTTCGCTAAAACAGAAACGGGATGAGCTGTTGCTGCGGGCGGAGCGCCTGCACAGAGACGTGCATCACCGCGACGAGCCCATCGAAAAAGACTTCGCAGAGCAGGCCGTTGAGCTTGAAAACCTTGAGGTTCTGCTTGAGCTGGACCGCGAGACACGCTTGGAATTGAGAAACGTCCTGGAAGCGCTGACCCGTATCGAAGACGATGAATACGGCATCTGCCAGAGTTGCGGCAATCCGATCCCAGAAGCCAGGCTCAAGGCACTACCTTACACCCAGTCCTGTATTCGTTGCGCCAACGCGCTGGAGAACGCCTCCCGCTGAAACAGTCTCGATTCCGGGCCGGATGGGCTTTCGCTGCCCCGCGCGCCGGCTCGGGTTCCGCCAGGTAAGCACCAGACAAACTGCGCTGATGACCAGCGCACCCGGCAGACTGGGAATAAATCCCTCGCGCGTCAGACCGATAGTGCGCACCAACACGCTCAGCAATCCGACGCCCCCTAACTGCGTGGCCCGGGCAGCGACCTTGATCGCCCGGGGCCCGGTTGCGCCACCCATTTTCGTATTTTTTGCAAACAGTTAACAAGCGCGCGCCATGCTGCTACCATCCTGCAGACAAACTGTACAGCAATAGCGAGTGGCCACCCTTGTCTGCAACACCCAACTCTGAAGTTTTGACGGACGGCTTCGGCAGGCGAGTCGACTACCTGCGGATATCGGTGACTGATCGCTGCGATTTTCGCTGCACGTACTGCATGGCGGAAGAAATGACTTTTCTGCCGCGCAGCCAAATCCTGTCCCTTGAAGAACTCCAGTTGATAGCCACAGCATTCGTCAGCCTCGGCGTGACGAAAATACGCATTACCGGCGGCGAACCATTGGTACGCAACAATGTGGTTTCGTTGCTGCAAGCCCTGCGCCGGCTCGATGGCTTGCAGGAGCTGGTGATGACGACCAATGGGTCCCAGCTGGAAAAATTTGCCGGTGCGCTACACCAGGCCGGGGTTAGCCGACTCAATATCAGCATCGATAGCCTGCAAGCTGACAAATTTCTGTCTATCACCCGAGTCGGTAAGCTGGACCGTGTGCTGCGGGGTATCGAAGCGGCGCGCCGCGCCGGCTTCCAGCGCATCAAGCTCAACGCAGTGATCCAGCGCGGGCTCAACGATGACGAGGTGAACGACCTGCTGGAGTTTTGTCTGAAACGCGAGCTGGATATCACATTCATCGAGGAAATGCCCCTGGGGCGGGTCAATGAACATGGCCGGCGCCTTGGTTTCTGCTCCAGCGAGGACGTAAAAGCCATCATCGATGGGAAACATTCACTCTTCCCCACCACCGAAACCAGCAAGGGCCCCGCGCGTTACTTCCGCATTGCAGGCACCAGTACCCGGGTCGGCTTCATATCCCCCCACAGCCATAATTTTTGCGAACTTTGCAACCGGGTTCGCCTGACCGCCGAGGGGCGCCTGCTGTTATGCCTGGGTAACGAGCACTCGGTCGACCTGCGAACTGTTACTCGCCGCCATCCGGGACAACTCGCACCGCTACAGGATGCAATCGTTGATGCCATGGCATTAAAGCCGAAAAGTCATGAGTTCGACCTTGACTCGGAGCCACAGATAGTCCGCTTCATGAACATGACTGGCGGCTGAGGCCGCGCTACTATCCCGGCGGGTGAAACAGGCAGGCTATCGGGAAATACCGATGGCGGCACCCTGTCAGTTTGCGTATCGTGTGGCAAAAGTCTGCCCCTTATCCCCCAGCGAAGCGATGAGCCGATAATCCATTGTGACTTCACCCCACGGCAACAATATCTCCAGAGTACCCGCCATTCCCGGCTATAAAATTCTCCGCCAGCTGGGAACTGGCGGGATGGCGACAGTCTATCTAGCCAACCAGGAACGGTTTGACCGTGTTGTCGCCCTCAAGGTAATGGCCCCCGCGCTCGCAGCGGATGAGAACTACGGCGAACGCTTCATGCGCGAGGCACGTATCGCCGCACGTTTTTCCCACCCGAATATCATCGCTGTCTATGACGTTGGCGTGCAGGACGATTATTACTACATCGCCATGGAATACCACCCCGGCGGAGACCTCAAAGAACGGCTCAAGAAGAACATGACCACACGTCAGGCCATGTCCATCCTGCGTCAGATCGCAGCCGCGCTCGACTATGCCCACAAAAAGGGTTTCATACATCGCGACGTAAAACCAGACAACATCCTCTTTCGCGACGACGGCAGCGCAGTTCTCACCGATTTCGGCATCGCACGAACCATGACCGGCAACACCCAGATGACCCAACTGGGAATGGTGGTCGGTACGCCGAAGTACATGAGCCCGGAACAGGCCAGGGGCGAAGAACTTGATACACGCTCCGACCTTTATTCGCTCGGCATCGTCTTTTACGAAATGCTCCTGGGTTACGTTCCCTTCGACGGCAAGGACTCGATCGCCATCGGCATCAAGCACGTCAAAGAACCCATCCCCCGGCTACCCGGTCAACTCAGCGCCCTGCAACCCCTCATCGACGGCCTGCTGGCCAAAGCGCCGGCGCAGCGCTACAGCACAGGCAGGGAGCTGATAACTGACCTGGATCAACTGCGCCTGGGCGGCCTCCGCAACCAGAAGCGGGACGAGGCCGCGGCAGAGGATTTTCAAGCGCTCGTCCCAGAGCCGGAGCCGAAGCCGAAGCCGGAAACGACGGCCAAGGCACAAGCCGCCGACCCGGAGACGAAGGGTAATCCGGCACCTCTCAATACGGTCAAACCCGATCGCAGAAAGCATCGAAGTGCAACTGGGGAGCAGACCGGTAGGCGCCGGATTTTCCCCTGGCTGCTCCTGCCGCTTCTGCTTGGCGCCGGTTATTACGCCTGGAAGTCAGGTGAGCTGGAGGCGCTGCAACGACAAATCGTAGCCAGTGACTATTACCAGCGAACCCTGGCGATGGTGGATCGATTGTTACCGCCAGCCGGATCTACCCCCAACGGCCAGCCCGAGCTTGCTGCTCGGGCTGATGCTGCAGTGCCCAGCGACGCCGAACTCGCCACTGTCCAGCTCTCCGGCCAAGCTTTTGGTTTAGCGGTAAACGGCTCGCTATTACCGATGCAGGCTGCCAGCAGCAGTTTCGCGCTGGGAGCCACAGCGGCACTGGTCGACCTCGACCCGGCTGCGCTGCCGGTCGTAGACAGGCAGCGTCGCATCATCAATCAAAGGCTCACCGAAGCCCAGTCACTGATGGCCGCAGGCGCCGTGGTTTCCCCCCCGGATCGCAATGCACTGCTGTTATACCGGGAAGTGCTTGAGCTAGAGCCGGACAATCCAGACGCCAAAGCCGGGCAAGTCGCCATCGCACAGCACTTTGTCACCCTGGCCGACAAGGCACTGTCAGCCAATAGCCTTGATGCGGCCGCAGGCTACCTGCAACAAGCCACCGTGCTGGCTCCGGAACTCGCGCAGCTGGAAGCCCTGCAGTTACGTCTCGACCAGGCGGTAGCGGAACATCAGGCCAGCGTGGCAGCCGCTCGCGCCAGGGCTGCTGTGGAAAACAATCGCGCTGAAGCGATGCTGGACCAATTCAAGATTACCGGGCTTTTGCGCAGCGCTGAATACGATATCGCCAATCGAAGGTATACCCGCCCCACCGACAACAATGCACTGCAAAAATATCAGGCTGTTCTGCAGGTGGCGCCGGGTAATGCCGAGGCACGAAGGGGACTGAGACTGATCGCCGAGAAGCTGGAAATGGAAATCGACGTCGCAGTTGCCACCGACAACACCGAAAAACTGCCAAGCCTGCTGGCTGAGCTGGAGCGGGTCGATCCGGACAATCCGGTTTTACGGCAGCCCGCTACACTGCCACCGGGTGATAGCGAAAGCGGCGGTGTTTCACAATGACCGCTGGGATCGACAACCCCTGCTCCACCTCGCACTCTGGGGCAGGCTACTTTGCCAGCACAGCGTGCTCCATCGCCGATCGATAACGTTCGCGCTCCTCGCTATCAGGGTCACTCACCGCATAGGCGTAGGCCCACTGCTCGGTCGCAGCAGGGTATTTGCTCTCCTGTTGAAACTGGCGTGCAGCACTGGCGTACTGCGTGTCCAGTTCCAGTAGTTGGGTCACCAGCCTTCTGCCCATTTCCTCGGAGAGGCCCTCGGTCAGCTGATTGTACATTTCGGCCTCAGCGGGCAGGCTGGCGGCAATGGCTTGCTGAATAAACATTCCCTGGCGCATGCCCGGGGTTGCCGTTGACTTGGCAGACACCGTATCACTGAGCGTGTCCCCTTCGATCACCTTGTCGGCGGCGGCATCCAAAAGCTGGTATTTGACAGCCAGGACAGCTTCAATGGTGATGTCCCTATGATTGACAACAACGTCCTCATAGACTGGCAGCTGGGCGGTCTTCGGCGGTTCTTCCGCCTCCTTGCGCTCATCCCGTGGCAGCTCTCGCCATACCCTGTAGAGTGGATTGGGACCGGACTCCGTTGCTGTCACAACTGTCCTGGTCTCACTTCGCGCATGCTCGGTGGTTTCGACGTTGGCCCTCACCGTTTCTCCCTCCAGCACCAGAAACGCATGCCCCTTGTTATCGTCGCCAGCATCGGTGCGAAGCGTCACCCGGTCGACGAGCCGCACTTTATTTGGAGCCGCGGATGTCAGGAAACGACTGACTTCGCGCCCCAATTGCTGACCATAAGCGCCGGCGAAGGGACCAACACTGACTTTGGCAACCGCGCGCTCGTGGATGGCGTCCAGCGTGGCGGGGCCTTCAGCCGTAACCAGCGCATGCTGCGGTTGCAAACGCTCGATAATGGAAGCATAGGCCAGAGCAGCTTCGGCCTGGCCCCCTCGGCGAGCCCGCTTGAAGCGATTTTCCATTTCACGGACGAAATTGCCCAAGCCCCGTGCCGAGGCCTCTGGAGACTCGAGTCGGGTACGGATATACGCCGACCGGGCAAACGCATCGTAGCTTTCGAGCCAGCGTTTCTGACGCATTTGTTTTTCCCCCAGCGCCTCGAAGTACTGGGCAAGCTCCAACGCATCTTTACTGATCTGTTCGCGGTTGGTCGCAAAGGCCATCGTTTCGCTGAATTCGCGAAACAGGTCGTAGGCCTGCTCCGGCTTTGAGTCCACCAGCGCTTGCCAGAAGCGCTGTTCAAATAGCCCGGTGGCAACCAGTTCCTGCTTGTAGGCGAGGCGCTTATACTCGGGATCAACAATCGCCACCTGCTGCAACAGCTCATTGGCAACTGTGAGTTGCTTCTTGTCCAGGGCCTCCGAACCCTGCCGGTACAGCATATCCAGCTCTTCGTCAGCCTGGCGTTGCAATGAATCGCCGTGCTTACCTCCGGTTAACTGACCTTGTTCCCGCAGTAGCAAATTGCGCCGACCTGCCTCGCCCTCAGGCAAGCCTCCAAGCTCTTTGCTCACCACCTGCAGCCGCTGAGCCGTTCGCTCACGCTCTGTATTTAACAGGCCCTGCAATTCCTGCTTGCGCTCGGGCTGCCACTTTTCAATCTCGTCAGCGGCATCCTCAAGCTGATCGATTTGAGCCAGCGACAGCGGCTTCTCTGCCGCCTCAGCCCGCAGGGATTCCACCACGGACTGCTGCGGTTGTGCCAGGCGCTGGCCAATATCCTTCTGCACCGTTTGCAGGGCAAGCTCTTCGTCTGTGCCCGGTTTTACCTGCGCCAGGTCTACCTGAATCTGCTTATAAAGAAGCTCCAACTGGTTCTGTTGCGCTGCCAGGGCCACGTCCTGACGGGTATACACCGGCGTCGCGGCACAGCCAACCAACAGCAAAATCCCGGCCAGGGTAAGCGCGCGGCACCCAGCTTGCATTGCATGAAGTATTCTGAGATCGTCACTCATTTTAAGGGAGAAGGCTCACGGTAGCTTAAGGGTAAAAAGACAGGGCAATTGCCATCAGGTCGTGGCGACATTGACCGAACAAGAGGAGAATGATAGCCAATCAGCATGAATAAAAACACTTTGATCGAACGGCTGCAGTTATCTCCCCATCCCGAAGGCGGCTACTTTCGACGAAGTTTCGTCTCTGCGCATCAGCTTGGCCCCGGTACCAGCCTCTCTCGGCCCGCCATGAGCTCCATCTTCTATCTGCTCACCGACGACAGCCCTGTAGGCCACTGGCATCGCAACCGCTCGGACATAATGCACTATTTTCATTGCGGCGGCGCGCTGGACTACTGGCTTATCGATCCGAACGGACAGCTGCAACACAGTGTACTTGGAAACCAGCTGGAGAGAGGCCATCAGCTTCAGCTACTGGTCCCTGGCGGCTACTGGAAGGCAACGGAGCTTGTCGCGGGGGAGTTCGCCCTGCTCAGTGAAGCTGTATGTCCGGGGTTCTGCCCTCAGGATATGGAAATGGGGAACGCCGCCGCTCTGGCACGCACTTTTCCACACCACCGCGCCATTATCGAGCGCCTTGCACAGCCCATTCATCCACCGCGGAACCCCCTATGAAAAAGCCGACGACCCCAATCAGCGCCCAAGCCCTGACCGGGCAGCTTGGTGAATATGGCTATATTGCCAGTGACGAGGTGGGGCTGGCGCTGTATCTCGCTCTCAAACTGCAAAAACCCCTGCTGATCGAAGGCCCCCCGGGGGTAGGCAAAACCGAGCTGGCCAAGGCGGCAGCGGCAACTCTCGACCAACCTCTCATTCGCTTGCAGTGTTACGAGGGTGTCGACGAGGCCAAAGCATTGTACGAATGGAAGTACGGCAAGCAGTTGCTCTACACACAGATTCTCAAACAGCAGATCGACCAGGTGGTGGGCGACGGTGATACACTGGCGGCCAGCATGGAAAAGCTCCACGCCATGGACGATATCTTTTTTTCCGAGCGCTTCGTGGAACCCAGGCCATTACTGAAAGCACTGCAGCAACCCGGCGGTGCGGTGCTGCTGATCGACGAGATCGACAAGAGCGACGAAGAGTTCGAAGCACTGCTGCTGGAAATCCTGTCGGACTACCAGGTTTCAATCCCGGAGATTGGAACGGTTGCAGCCCGGCAGATTCCGCTGGCAATCCTCACCAGCAACCAGACCCGTGAGCTTAGCGACGCATTACGGCGACGCTGCCTGCACCTGTACATACCGTTCCCGGGTATGCAGCAGGAGATTGCCATTCTGCGCTCGCGGATTCCCGACCTGTCAGCACACCTGGCGCAGCAGATGGCCGCATTTGTAGAGCATTTGCGCCAACTGGAGCTAGGCAAACAACCCGCCATCAGCGAGACCATCGACTGGGGCAGGGCCCTGTTACTGCTGCATGCAGATACCCTCGACAACACCACCGTGCTGGCTACCTTGAATGTGCTGCTCAAACACAAGACCGATGTCGATGCGGTAGCCGAGCAGCTTCCGCAGTTGCTTGGCAGCAGCCCCTGAACGGTGGAAACAACCCTGGTGAAATTTGTGGCCGCGCTGCGCAATGCCGGCTTACCCGTTAGTAGCGATGAGACCATGGCGGCTGCGCAGTCGATCAAGCTGGTCGGCTATACCAACCGATGCCAGTTGAAAAGCGCCCTTTCCATGGTGCTTGCGAAAACCCAATCCGATAAACAATTGTTCGAGCTGGTCTTCGAACAGTTTTATGGCAATCAGGTCGAGGGTCGGGACGAGCCCGCAAAGAAAAGTGAACATGAAACAGATACCCGCCAGCACGACATCGAGGGGGAACTGAGCCCCGAGCTCCGGCAGTTGTTCAATGCCAGCGAGGACGAACTGACCCTGGCGGTGCAGCATGCCGGGACTAGAGCCGGGCTGGATAGCATTCGTTTGTTCACCCAGAAAGGAATTTTCAGGCGCAGGATTCTGGAACAACTCGAGTGGCCCCTGTTGCAACAGGTAATGCTCGAGGCTGCCAGAGCGGCCCCCGGTGGCAGCCCGACGCTGAGCAGCTTGCAGGATTTCGCTGCGCGCCTGCAGGGCTACGCGCGTGAGCACGTAAATCAGCAGTACACCCTGCTGGGAGAGGCGCGCTCCGCCACTGTCCGCGACCAGATGCTGATGCAAACGCGCATCAATCGGCTCGATCCACGACAACGAGCCTATTGCCGGCAGCTGGTAGCCAGGATCAGCAGGAAACTGATCAAACACTTCAAACGTCGAAAACGCTACTATCGCCGGGGCATGCTCGATCTTCATGCCAGCCTGCGCCACAACGTTGCAACCGATGGCCATCTTTTTCGGCTTTATTGGCGACGAAAACACCGTGATAGACCCAGGCTGTTTATTCTCTGTGATGTTTCCGGGTCGGTGCGGCAATATGCCGAGGTCATGCTGCTGTTCGTGGCGAGCTTGCAGGAGTTGCTCCCCAAAGCGCGCTGTTATGCGTTTTCCAATCGGCTGGAAGATATCAGCCCGGTACTGAAAGCTCGCGGTGATATCGAAAACGCCATTACTACGACCCTGCTGCAGGTGGGTAGGGGCTCAACAGACTATGCCGCCGCACTGGAGGCGTTCGCGGAACAGGCGGGACCCTTGCTCAACCGCAGAAGTGTTATCATCGTTCTGGGCGATGCTCGCAACAACCACGCAGACCCCTCGGTAGCGAGCTTTCAGCGGTGCTCCAGCAAAGCCGGCCGAAGCTACTGGCTCAACCCTGAAGGCCGCCTTTCCTGGAACAGCGGAGACTCTGTCATGGCGCAATACCAGCCCCACTTTGATGCGGTCTACGAGGTTGGCACGCTTGCACAGCTCGAGCGCTTTTGCGAGGAGTTGCTGCGCAAGACACTCTAGCCCGAATGGCACTTAAAGGAGAAATGCATAGGCTTTTCAAAGCGCCGCTCCGGGTATCCACCGCCAGGACACGCCGTAAACCCGTCCCTGAGGGCTCTGCGCCGACATCCCTGTCGGCGAAAGTCCTGCCGATGGACACCCGAATCGGCTTAAGTAAGTGCCATTCACTCTAGCCGGGGATTTTACGACGCGTGGAAGCGAGATAAGATCAGCGGACCAACATGACAGCCATGGCACAGTGCCCGGGCGTAAACAACGTCGCATACCAGCAAGGGGCGGATCAACATTGAAGTTCAGGTCTGTACTGTACGTTTTTCTCCTGCTGGGGCACTCGATGGCTGTAGCGTCAATTTTTGGTCACTGGCAAGTGGATGTCGAAAACAGCGATGACGTCTCCGCTATCCTGACCGAGGCCGCGGCGAGCGGTCGAAAGAAACCAGGCTGGGGCTGGGGTGGCAAGAAAGAGGAAGATGCCGTCAAGTGGCGCACACCACTGCCACTAGTACAAGCGAAAAAGCTACTGGTGCAAATGCAAGGGGAGAAGCTCGCAATCAGGCCTGACATTGGTAAGCCCGTGGTTTTCGTGCCCAACCAGGGGGCAGCATCCGTGAGTTTGAGCGGCTGGGGCAGCCACAAACAGGAACCAGTCCAGTTTGGCAACTGGGAGGGCGAATCCCTGATCATAGAGAGCGCGCTCGACGAAGGGACGCGGGTTATCCAGCGCTACTACATCGATCCCGATGGCTTTTTGGTTCAGCATACGGACATCTACCGCGGCGTTGGTGAGCCGATTGAAATCAGGCGCAGGTTCAGCAAAGCCAGTGGTCCGGGTCAGGAAGGCGGGAACTAACCGCCATATCTCACCGATTCGGCAATCGCTTTTTCGAAGTGTCTGTTGTTGTAGCGCAGGGCGCCTATTGGGTTTCTCGCCGGATCTTGCACGCTGTACGAAATCTTCCTCCTGCGGCCATAGCTACGGCTATGCCCTTAGTCGGAAAATCCCGCACCGCGCACAATCTCTCGCCGAGAATTCCAAATATCGGGTAGATAGAGCCTGCTCATAAACCTTAAAACATTGATTCATATAGGTATTTGCTCGTTTCAGGGGTACAATGGTGCACGAAAAACAAGCCCCCGCCTTTAAAAAGCGTGCACCCATGATCCGAACACAGAGTCATCGTCAGCTCTCCCTGGCAGAGTTTGATTGGCCCTTCCAGACCGCGCTGGATGAAAACAACCGCTGGATTAAGATGAGTCAGTGCATTCCCTGGGACGCGCTGGCCGAGGCCTATTACGAAGGCCTTTCCAGCACACAGGGGCGGCCGACCAAAGATGCCCGCCTGGTCATTGGTGCTGTGATTATCAAGCACAAGCTGAGCCTCTCCGACCGGGAGACCGTGGCACAGATTCAGGAAAACCCCTATCTCCAATACTTCGTCGGCTTGCCCGGTTATCAGATGGAAGCCCCTTTCGTCCCGTCGCTGTTTGTCGAGATCCGCAAGCGTATGGGGCAATCCGTGTTTGATGTTTTTTATGAGGCGGTCATTGAGGCTGTGGAGCAAGACAAAGCGAAGAAGGGGGTGGCAAAGCGGCAAACACCGGCGGAGAACGACGATAACCCGCCACCGGGGGGCTCGGCTGGCGAGCCGGCGCCTACCGCAGAAGAAGCGACGCATCAGGGAAAGCTGATCCTCGATGCCACCGTTGCACCACAGGCGATCCGCTTCCCGACAGACCTTAGCCTGCTGAATGAGGCCAGGGAGTTCAGCGAACAGATCATCGACCGGCTCTATGCCAAGGCAGGGCTGACGCATAAGCCCCGGACCTACCGGCACAAAGCGCGCAAGGCCTACCTCGCCATCGTGAAGAAGAAGCGCCCGGGCGCAAAGTTGATACGCCGTGGCATCAAGCAACAGCTGCAGTACCTGCGCCGCAACCTGGGCCACATTGAGCAGCTGTTAACGCACTTTCCGGCTTATAGGCCATTACCCTTGCCACGCTGGTTGTTGCACCGGTACTGGGTGATCCAGCATGTGTTTGCTCAACAGTGGGCGATGTACCACAGCAAGACCAGACGTTGCGATGATCGCATCGTGAGCATCAGCCAGCCGTACGTGCGGCCGATTGTCCGCGGCAAAGTGGACAAGCCGACGGAGTTCGGTGCCAAGCTCAGTGTCAGCCTCACCGGTGACGGTGTGGCGCGAGTCGATCACCTGCGGTGGGATGCTTTCCATGAAGGCCATGACTTGCCCTCACAAGTCGAGGCCTATCGGGAGCATCATGGTGTTTATCCTGCAGTGGTTCTGGGCGACACGCTTTACGGTAGCCGGGACAACCGTCGATACCTCAAAGACCGCGGCATCCGTTTTGCAGGAAAGCCCCTGGGCAGGCCGAAGAAAGTGACCGAGGAAAACCAGGGGGCGCTGAAACGGCTGGCAGCCATGCGACGCGAAGCGTATCTGCAGCGGATTCCGATTGAGGGCAAGTTCGGTCAGGGCAAGAACGGCTACCGACTCAACTACATCCGGGCGAAGCGATCCGATACGTCCAGGGCGTGGATCAACAGCATCTTTCTGGTGATGAACCTGTTGATCCTGTTGGAGGTGTTTTATTGGCTCTGGAGAAAGACCAGGGCTGGAGGAGAGCACGGGCTCCCGAACCGCGTCAAAACTTGCGTTGAGCAATGGCGGGCGTGGGTGGAGCAGTGGCGGCGCCTGGCGCTGGAAAATGCACTGCTGGCAAGTTTATGAGCAGGCTCTAGATATGGCGGCTGATATGTTTTGACCTGTCAATAGTCGGACTCACATAGTATTTGCGTCAAGCACCTTGGCTCAGGACCTATCCAGCAGACTGCGACGGTGGATCATGCTGATATACGTGGATTGGTTACCACCTGACTTCACTGCGTCGCGGAGCTGGCCTTTTTCTAGTGTCAGGGATCATCGACCGGGGACGCTCGTTCGAGATTGTCCCGTGGTGGTCGATGCCGATGTAGCCGCCACAAGGGTTCTCCACACCGGCTGAATAGACCCTGACCCAAGATGCCTGTGTCGTACCTCCCCTGGTCCTGGATATTCTATGGCCTCGACCCGGTGCCGATCACCGGATCGCCGCCGGTTGCCTCAGGCGCGGCATTTCCTGGCGTACGATGTCCCAGATAAAGCCCACCAGCTCTCTTGCGATCGCCACACACACCAGCTTCACATTCTTGCCTGCCTGGGTCAGCTGCCTGTAGCGGCCGCAAAGGCGCTTCTGTGCTCGCCAGGCGATCGCCTTCGCCGGCTCAGAGGCGCGCTGGGCTTTGCGCTTCAGGTGCATGGTCTGGCGAGCCGGAAAGCGGTAGCTCCAGGCACACTCCACCAGCATTCGGCGTGCATGCCCATTGCCGGTTCGGGTGATCGCGCCCTGGCGCCGTCGGCCCCCACTGCTGTGCTCACTCGGCACCAGGCCCAGGTACGCCATCAACTGCTTCGGTGAATCAAAGCGGCTGATGTCTCCCAATTCCGCCAGCAGCACCGTCGCAGCCAGCACATCAATCCCCCGCAGCGCCACCAGTGCGTCCACCACCGGCGCCATCGACCAGCTCGGCAGCACGCGGTGTATCTGCTCGGTCAGGTCGTCAACCCGCTGGGTGGCCGCCCTGGCCGCATTGATGTATTCCTGTAATACGATTTGCAGGTACGGCTGTTCAAACGCGATCGACTCCAGCCAGTTGTAGTGAGTCTTCGTCCAGCGTGACTTCCCCCGCGGCCAGTGGTGACCGTGGCGTAACACGAAGGCATTGAGCTGCTGTCGCGCCTTGCGTTCCTGGCTCTTCATGTCGTCGCGGGCGCGCGTCAAATCGCGCATCGCTTCCTGCTCCACGTCCGGCACCCAGACCGGTGTCAGCTCCCCGGAGCGTAGGAACGTCGCCAGCTTGGTGGCATCGCGCCGGTCGGTCTTGATTCGCTCGCCCGCCTTCCTGGGAATCATCGAGGGCGCCACCACATCACAGTCGTGGCCAGCGGCGATCAGCTGATATGTTTTGACCTGTCAATAGTCGGACTCACATAGTATTTGCGTCAAGCACCTTGGCTCAGGACCTATCCAGCAGACTGCGACGGTGGATCATGCTGATATACGTGGATTGGTTACCACCTGACTTCACTGCGTCGCGGAGCTGGCCTTTTTCTAGTGTCAGGGATCATCGACCGGGGACGCTCGTTCGAGATTGTCCCGTGGTGGTCGATGCCGATGTAGCCGCCACAAGGGTTCTCCACACCGGCTGAATAGACCCTGACCCAAGATGCCTGTGTCGTACCTCCCCTGGTCCTGGATATTCTATGGCCTCGACCCGGTGCCGATCACCGGATCGCCGCCGGTTGCCTCAGGCGCGGCATTTCCTGGCGTACGATGTCCCAGATAAAGCCCACCAGCTCTCTTGCGATCGCCACACACACCAGCTTCACATTCTTGCCTGCCTGGGTCAGCTGCCTGTAGCGGCCGCAAAGGCGCTTCTGTGCTCGCCAGGCGATCGCCTTCGCCGGCTCAGAGGCGCGCTGGGCTTTGCGCTTCAGGTGCATGGTCTGGCGAGCCGGAAAGCGGTAGCTCCAGGCACACTCCACCAGCATTCGGCGTGCATGCCCATTGCCGGTTCGGGTGATCGCGCCCTGGCGCCGTCGGCCCCCACTGCTGTGCTCACTCGGCACCAGGCCCAGGTACGCCATCAACTGCTTCGGTGAATCAAAGCGGCTGATGTCTCCCAATTCCGCCAGCAGCACCGTCGCAGCCAGCACATCAATCCCCCGCAGCGCCACCAGTGCGTCCACCACCGGCGCCATCGACCAGCTCGGCAGCACGCGGTGTATCTGCTCGGTCAGGTCGTCAACCCGCTGGGTGGCCGCCCTGGCCGCATTGATGTATTCCTGTAATACGATTTGCAGGTACGGCTGTTCAAACGCGATCGACTCCAGCCAGTTGTAGTGAGTCTTCGTCCAGCGTGACTTCCCCCGCGGCCAGTGGTGACCGTGGCGTAACACGAAGGCATTGAGCTGCTGTCGCGCCTTGCGTTCCTGGCTCTTCATGTCGTCGCGGGCGCGCGTCAAATCGCGCATCGCTTCCTGCTCCACGTCCGGCACCCAGACCGGTGTCAGCTCCCCGGAGCGTAGGAACGTCGCCAGCTTGGTGGCATCGCGCCGGTCGGTCTTGATTCGCTCGCCCGCCTTCCTGGGAATCATCGAGGGCGCCACCACATCACAGTCGTGGCCAGCGGCGATCAGCTGTCGGTAGAGTCCGTATCCGCAGGGCCCGGCCTCGTAGCAGAACAGCAGAACGGCGCCACCGAACTCGTGGTTCAAACGCTCCAGCCAGCGCCGCAGAGCCTTCGGCGTATTCGCGATCTCACCGCGATAGCCCGGGCTCTCTCGACCTGGGAGAGCAACCGCGATAGCAATCGTCTCCTTGTGCACATCCAGACCGATAAACGCCCCATAGTGTTTAACCGGGTTTGGGTCTTTCTTGCCGTTCAATGCCTCGACTGCCGAATGGCTCGTGATCGCGGTGTGATCTGCGGTAAACTCTTTCATGCCTGCCCTCCTCAATGTGGCTCTGCCACCGGTTGTTTGTTCAACGCCAATGGTAATCCACGAGCGTTGAGGTTGGGCAGGTCAAAACATCATGTCTAACCCGGGAGCCGCGCCGCTGGAGCCCCCGTACCGGGGTCGTAGCGGGAGGATGGCAACGTGTCTGCCGAGCCCTTATCCGGAGCAACCGAGTGCATCAGGGGCGACTTGAGGTACACAAACAAAAAAGCCGACCTGAGGCCGGCAAAAAGCGATGCTTGGAGCTCGCTGGTAGATCCCTTTAAATCCAGGTGTCACCGCTGGAGTTTCTGTCTCCCTGATCCATAGCGTCAGCATCCAACAATACTCGTCGGACCAACGCGCCTCTGGGGCCCGTGCTTTCCGCCAGGTACTGTTGCCCACCCGATTCCTTCATCCATTTTTGCAAGCGCAATGAGCACAGCACCGGATGCAGCTTGCGTGCGAGATCGCTGCGCTCTCGCTCTGAAAGATCAGTCAACTCCTCACCAACCTGCTTCACACTCAGCCCCTGATATTCAGTTCGCAACAGCTTCAGTGCAGCGATAACGGCCATTTGACGATCACTGCTGGCGACTTTCCGGCTGGAAAGATCTTCCAGGGTTTGTTGGATGCGGCGTGAGTTCATCAGCCATGCGGTTGCAATTTTCTGTTCCATCGGTATAACACTCAAATTTCGCGACAATAAATTTTCGAAAATAAAATATAGACTGATCAGATCGAATCGCCAATAAGCGCTTCTACGCCAGCGATACGGACTACTACTTAAAAACCGCGGGGATGCGGCCAGTCAAGGGGGCGAATCCATAGTCGGGCACCGGTGGACAGTTTCGGTTACCGCCAGGACGGTCATTGGCCAAATCGGTCCCCTCCCTGCGCCAGCCAATCACTCTCATCTCGGGTCGGCCGCCGTTTCATTGCTGCATTTCTATGGGGAAAGCGACCAAAGCGGGCGACGATATCCCGGTGCTTGCGTGCCCAGCGGAGGGATTCCAGTACTGGATCTCGACAGCCCGCGGGTGTGTCTTCCAAAAAAAGTTTATACATCGCAACCGAGAGGTTTTGATCGCTGAGATTCTCAGAATGCTCCAATGGTAGATACAGCATTTGTCGCCAGGCCCGGGGCATCTCCCGGTCGATGCCCCGGGCAATAGCTCCATTGACCAGATCACGAGCGCGGGCATCACCGGCAAAAGCACGCTGCGTGCCCCGATAGATATTGCGGGTGAACTGGTCCAACAAGGTTACCAGGGCGATGAGCCCGTCGCGCTCCAGCGCCCAGGCGTCCAATTCAGACTGCAGGGCCAGCTCCACCAATGTCCCGAATCGCTGGCTGATCAGGTTGTCTACCGCCCTGCCCCCAAACCAAAGCCGGTTTTTCGCCGGATCAGCGAAACCATTCTCATCCAGTGGGCCAAACCAGAATAGCAATAGATCATCGATGGCTTTCATGTTGCTGGCTCTCGCATTTGCCCCACAAGCACCCTATATTGGCGTTGGTTTTTTACCCAGACAAGCGGTGCACCCATGAATCACTATCGTTTCAGGCTGGTTTTGGCTACGGCCAGCCTGACCGCAGCCCTGACCGTCCTTGCCCTCAAGCTCGGGGGCTTCATTAGTCAGCCAGGCCGCGCGGAATCCGGCTGGACGGTCAGCAGCTACTATAGCGGCCAGGGCTTGTCACCGTACCGGCTCGACTGTGCGCAGCACCTGGCCAAGCTGGTACGCAGTGACCGGGCTGAAGGCCCGCCCTTGCGGCTGTTTGATCACAAAGGACGGGTCATCGCCTGTGACAGCAACGAGCAGCCAGGCCACGCGAACCAGTGATTCGTGCCCCCTGGGCCAGGCCTCAGCTTTCGGTTAGGCATCGGCAACTACGTGCCCCCGGTTGCTAAAATTCAGCAAGGCTATAACGATGGCCAATAGCACTGGGCAGGCGGGGGGGGGATGACCCCGACAAGCTGTCTACCGGCGGCCGGAAGTTCAATCTTGCACTTTGCAGGGGAGGTCACTGTCAGTAAACTGCGCAATCGACATCACGCTCATGCCAAGGGGACCAAGCATTGTCCAATTTATACCATCAGCGTCTGGCAATGATTGGCAGCCCCCGGGTGCAGCCAACCCTGAAGGACGTCGTTCGGGGTATCGAAAAGGAGAGCTTGCGAATTGTCCCCGCAGGTGGCCTGGCGAAAACCAAACACCCGACCTGTCTCGGCTCAGCGCTGACCAACCCGTACATAACGACCGATTATTCAGAGGCGCTACTGGAATTCATCACTCCACCAACAAGTGACCTGGAAGAGTTACTTGGCATTCTCGATAGCGTGCACCGCTTCACCTACCAATGCCTGGACGAGGAGATGCTGTGGACCGCGAGCATGCCCTGCATTTTGCGTGGCGACCAGGATATTCCCGTTGCCCGCTACGGCAAGTCCAACATCGGCCAGATGAAAACGGTCTACCGGCTCGGGCTCGGGCACCGCTACGGCAGGGCGATGCAATCAATTTCTGGGATTCACTACAATTTTTCCATGGGTGACAGTTTCTGGCGGGCCTATCAGCACGCCATGTCCAATCGCGATCCGCTACAGGCATTCAAGAACAACCAGTACCTTGCCCTGATCCGTAACTTTCGTCGGCTGGCCTGGCTGTTGGTGTATCTGTTCGGCGCGTCGCCGGCGCTGTGCAAGAGCTTCATCGGCGACCGCAACCATGACCTTGAGCCCTTCGACGAAAACACGCTGTTCAAGGATGGCGCCACCGCGCTGCGAATGGGCGACCTGGGCTACCAGAGCAGTGCCCAGGAAAACCTTGAAATTTGCTACAACTCACTGCCCACCTACATAGCCTCCCTAAAAGACTTGCTCACACGCCAGCATCCGAGCTACCAGGCCATGGGAACCAGGAGCAAAAATGGCGAGTGGCTGCAGCTTACGACCACGCTGCTGCAAATCGAGAACGAGTTTTACAGCAGCATACGTCCCAAGCAGCCGACGCGCAGCGGAGAGGCCCCGATCGTGGCCCTTCAGGAAAGGGGCATCCAGTACGTAGAAGTGCGGGTTCTCGATGTCAATCCCTACCTGCCACTGGGTATCGACAAGACACAAATTCGTTTCCTCGACACATTCCTTCTTTACTGCCTGCTCGAGCAAAGTCCAGACCTCGGCCCGGCAGAATTCCATCAGAACCAGGCCAACCTGACGGCGGTGGTAAATCACGGCAGAGACGGCAATGTCATGCTGGAGGAGGGTTCAGCGGAGCGCCCCATGAAAGAGTGGGCGGCCCAAATCATGGCACAACTGAAGCCCATCGCAACACTCCTCGATACGGATGCCAATGCCGACGACTATGTCAGCGCCCTGGACCAACAGATTGAAAAGCTGGAAAACAGCAAACTAACCCCATCGGGACAAATCATCGCAGATATGCGCGCAGAAGAGATTCCGTGGTTTCACTTTGCGATGAACAAATCACTCGCTCACGCCGACTACTTTCTGCAACGGCCCCTGCCGGCTGGCGACGCGGAGTGTTTTCAACACGCAGCGACCGAGTCCCTCGCGGAGCAACACCGCGTCGAGGCGGCTGACCGAATGGACTTTGATACCTTCCTCGCCCGATACTACCGTCAATACGAGGTGGTCAAGGACCACCTGGAGTCATGAATTACCTCGCCCACTTCCACCTGGCGGGGGACCATCCCGCCATGTTGCAGGGCGCACTATTGGGGGATTTCGTCAAGGGACCGCTCCGCGGCCAGTTTGGCACGGCGGTAGAACGGGGCATATCGCTGCACCGCAAAATAGACGCTTTCAGCAACAGCGCCGAGGACGTCAAACGCGTGAGCCAGGAACTGGCGCCGGAACTTCGCCGCTACGCGGGTATCGTCACCGACGTGGTGTTCGACTATTTCCTCAGTCGTCACTGGTCGCGGTTCCACTCCCAGAAGTTACCCCGTTTCGCCCAGTCGGTCTATCGGGCCATCTCCCCGGCAACTGACAGCTGGCCTGCGCCGGCACGACGCTTCGGCCAACGAATGATGGAGCATGACCTGCTAAGTCAATACGGCGAATGGACAACGGTAGAGCGGGTACTGGGCAGCATCGGCCTGCGACTCTCCCACGACAATCCGCTGGCCGGTGCTGCTGACAAAGTGGAGCCCAGGCTGAAGCAACTCGAATCCAGCTTTTTCGAGTTTTACCCCAAATTGCAAGCCTATACCGATAATCTGGCAAGGGCGTAGGCTCGAGCCCATTGCAGGGCTCGCCGGCACCTTCGTTGCTGCTGCATCCCGGAGTGCTGCGTAATAGATACGACTGCCAGTTGCCTGGCCCGGGCATTTACACTAATCTCCAGCCACACAAGCTCGACGTACCGCAATCGGGCCAACCGCCGCCACCATTGATTACCGCACTCGCAAAGACATCGACCGAGGCCAAGCTTTTACATGCTGAGAAATATCTCATCACGCACCCTGTTCCTGCTTATTTTTCTCTTTTGCTGCGGCCTGATGGGCGTGGGTTACACAATGGAGCATGTCTTTGACCTCGAGCCCTGCCCCCTGTGCATGACCCAGCGAGTCTTTATCGTTTTGGCCGGTACTTTTGCCCTCCTTGCCTGTCTCCACAACCCCCTGCAAAAAGGCACCCGGATCTACGCTTGGCTGGTAGCACTGATGGCGGCCGTCGGCTCGGGCTTTTCGATCCGCCAGCTCTACCTGCAAAGCCTGCCGCCAGAGAAAGCGCCGGCCTGCGGTCCGAGCGTCGATTACATTCTAGAGACATTTCCGCTGAGTAAAGCCCTGGAGATGATGCTGAAAGGCGACGGCAACTGTGCCGAAGTGTTGTGGACGTTCATGGGGATCAGCATACCGGGCTGGACGCTGGTTGCGTTTTTGATGATTGTAGCCAGCGCCCTCTATCTATCACTCCGAAGCCCCCATGATTCCAGTCCTTAACGGCCTGATACTGCTGTTTGCGGTTCTGTGGCTTGGCAACAGTCTTCAAGACATTTGGTTGCACGCGATTCCCGGACCGGTTATCGGAATGATTCTGATGCTCGGCTTTCTTACCGCTCGTGACCGTGAACCCGAGGGTTTGAGCGGGGTAGCGCAGTGGTTTATCAAATACCTGTCTTTCTTCTTTATTCCAGCCGCGGTCGGCATCTGGTTCCTTGAAAGCGAGATCGCTCGGCAATGGCCTGCCATTCTGGTCGCCACCGTCCCTGCCACGATCGTCACCCAATTGCTGGTGGCCCTACTGCTGCAGGCACTACTCAGGCGCGGTGAAAAATCATGATTAGCGGCGATACCTTGCTTTCCATCAGCTCCGGCTGGTCTGCACTTGCCATTCTGACGACCCTGCTCATTTTTCGGCTTTCGATGGCACTGTTCGAGAAATCCCATCGCAACTCACTGTGCCACCCCCTGATCACGGGTCCCATGGCAATTGCGGCGGGCCTATGGCTACTGCCCGTCTCGTTTGCCGACTATCAAGACAGGGTCGCACTTCTGACCTGGTTGCTGGGTCCGGCAACCGTGGCGCTTGCTATTCCGCTGTACCATCAGCTTCCCAATATCCGCGCCCACGGCACAGCCATTGTACTAACGACTTTGCTAGGTGGCTTCGCGGCTGTTGCCATTGCGCTTGCCGGTGCAGCGCTAATGGGCGCAGACGATGTGGTATTGCTATCCCTCGCCTCCAAATCGATCACCACGCCAATTGCCCTCTCGATTAGTGAGCTGATCGGGGGCATCGGCCAATTGGCTGCCGGAGCCGTGATCATAACAGGGGTTACCGGTGCCTTGGCGGCGCCCCCCCTGTTGCGCAGTATCGGCATCACCGACAGCCGGGTAATCGGCTTTACCCTGGGCCTTACCGCTCATGGAATCGGTACTGCAAGGGCGTTCGACATCGACATGCAGGCCGGGGCTTATGCCAGCCTTGGAATGGGCCTGACGGGTTTGTTGACAGCGCTAATCTTACCGCTACTATTGGTCTAGGGGATTTTGTTTCGCACCTATAAATACAGGGGTTTCAGGCGTTCAAGCTTGCTGGATCCGGCGAAGCAAAGTATATTCAGAAGAACTTGAACAAGAACAACGGTCACCGACCATGCAGACAGTTAGCGAAAACCTGAAGAAACAGTGGAGCCTTGTGGAAACCACCCTGGAAAAGTGGCTGGAGGAGCGCAAGGAGCTACTGGTTCTCTATTGCAATTATGGAGACAGTGGCAACAACCCGGATCCCAGCGGGATTTATCCTCGGTGGACTGACGTTCGGCGCTTCTGCCAAATCCTCGTCGACTATGTCAGCGCGGGGCATTTTGAAGTTTATGACCAGTTGATTCGTGAGGCCGAGGCGGCCAACGATGACTCTGTGCTATTGGTAGAGGAACTCTACCCCAAGCTGCACCAGAGCACCCAGTTCGCGCTGGACTTCAATGACAAATACGCCACCGAAGAGAGTTGGGAAAATACCCACGAAGACTTTCAGGAAGACCTTTCACGCCTTGGCGAGGAGCTCAGCACACGATTCGAAATGGAAGATCGCCTGATCGAAGAAATGCACAGCAGCCACAGCCCACTCGTGGTGCAGCAAGAACCCGAACGGCAAAAGTCGATCGCCTGACGACGATCCGCAGAAAAAAGGCTCCCGGTCGACCTGCCCGGGAGCTTTTTTAGTTGGGGCTAAAGGTCATTCCGAGCTGCCTCCGCGACACACCCGGCAGTGACCCAGCAAGGGCAAAGCACGAAGGCGGCGGGTCGATCCCCAGGACACAATGAAAATCCCGGCCTCGATATTCGATCCCAGGCCGGAGGTGACATCCCATTGCTCAAAGCCGCCCTCAAGCAATGTTGTCCTATTTTTCCTCTGTCACAGCCTCCGAGGGCTTGATCTCCATCAGCTCAACTTCAAATATCAGGGCTGAGCTGGGTGGAATAGGACCCTGGCCACCGCTTCCATAAGCCAGAGCCGGCGGAATAAACACTTCCCATTTCGAGCCAACCGGCATCAACTGGAGCGCCTGCTGCCAGCCTGGAATAACTGCGTTTAGCGGAAACTCAGCGGGCTCATCGCGGCTATAGCTGCTATCGAATTCAGTGCCATCGATAAAAGTACCACGGTAGTGTACGACAACGGTGTCTGATTCGGAGGGCTTGGCACCTTCGGCACTTTCGATAACCCGATACTGCAGGCCATTATCCAGCACCGTCACGCCTTCCTTGGTGGCATTCGCCGCCAGAAAGGTTTCCGCCGCTGCGGCATTGTCCTTTGACAAAACCTCTGCCTCGGCTTGCTGCTTGGCCGCCATTTCGGCCTGGAAGCGCTGTGCAACTTCCTGCATCTTTTCCTGTGACACGAGCGACTCATTCTTGCCAAGCCCATCTTCCAAACCGGCAATCACGTTTTCCGAGCTCATTGCAATCGGGCTGGCCGCCATCTGGCTACCAATCTGAAAGCCCACGCCATACGAGTAGACTTCCACATCGCTTTCCAGGTTTGGCGAAGCAGCCGCAGGCTCTGGCACAACAGCTTGCTCCGGAGCTTTCTGACAAGCGACGATAAACAGCGGCAGCAACGCCGCACAAAGCAGGTGTCTAGATTTCATTAATCGTTCCTTTTGGATGAATGTATTCGCCGGAAACTGCGAGCGGAGGGCATTATAGGACAAAAACACCACCCTGCGTGACTTCACTGCCCATAACACATCACTGGGGCAGCAGGGCGACGGGGACTCAGACCGCCCCCGGGCCGGGTAGTTCCTCATCAGTGAGATCGGGAAACGTGCCGCGCAACAACGGGCTGAATTTCGCAACATCCGGCTCCTGCGCATGCAGCACTGTCCAGTACGCCCGCAAGTTACCCCAGAGCAGCTCGATCCCACCCCCGCCAGCTGCGACTTTGGGTAACTGCTGCAGCAGATAATCCTGCTCCAGTTTCTCGGCTTCGAGCTCCAGTTGCATGACACCCTGGCGCATCTGTTGCGCCCCGGCCAGGGGCTGGGTTTTCAACAGGCGTCGCAACTTGCGCAGTGGTGCAATGCACTGCTCGCGCAACACCAGCAACTGCGGGTCGGCGAGCAATGCCATGAACCACGATTGATCAAGCCGCCAGCCTTGCATCCCGCACCAACAACACAGCAACAGGACATTAACGTCAGCGCCGTACTCCTCCTGAAGCCCGATACAACAGTCTTCAACCCCATCGCACTGGTACAGGCCCTGGGAGAACTGCCAAAAAGACTGACCGGATAGCAACGGATTTTCCTCTCCTGAGCAAGTACAAGGGTCGACAATAACCCGGCAGCGAACTGTCATTCCCCGCGCGTCATCGTTACCATGGCGACGCAGCCAGGGAGAATTATACATTGTGACGATTGCCGACCCACAGCATTTCGCAAACCGCTTCGTGGCGGCAGTACCTCACTGCGAGCTGCTTGGCATCGAGGTTGTCAAAGCCAGTCAGGGCGGCGCAACCCTTGCACTGCCTTACTCAGAAACCCTGATTGGCGACCCTGCCTCTGGAGTCATTCACAGTGGCGCGCTGACGACCCTGATGGATACCGCCCTGGGTGTCGCTGTGCCCCTGGCACTGCAAAGGCTCGAACTCTGCCCTACCCTGGACCTGCGCATCGACTATATGGGCGCCGCCCGGCCGGGCCAGGCGGTGCATGGCGAAGCGCAGGTCTATCGGGTCACCGACAATGTCATATTTGCCCGGGGAACAGCATTTCAAGGCGATGCCGAGCGGCCGATCGCTTATTGCGTCGCTACCTTCATGCGCCTGGGTCGCAAACTTGCACAAGCAGGGGGTGCGCCTTGAGGCTGGATCAGGAATTGATCAAGGCACGGGAAAACCGCGAATTCGAGCGCCTGATCAGGGAAATTCCCTACGCCAGACTCATCGGCATGTCATGTATCCCGATCGGTAACTCGCTGCTTTTCACCCTGCCACCGAACCAAAGTAATATCGGCAACACGACCCTGCCGGCCCTGCACGGGGGCGTCATCGCCGGTTTTATGGAAATGTCAGCGTCCCTCCACTTGCTGCTGACGCAAAATACGACAACAGTGCCAAAGGTCATCGATTTTGCGATAGATTACCTTAGCCCCGGCAGGCTTCAGGAGAGCTACGCTGAGTGCCGGGTCATTCGACAGGGCAAAAAAATAATCAATGTCTCCGTGACCGCATGGCAGGATTACAAAGAAAAGCCCATGGCAACCGCGAGGGTTCACCTGCTTGTGCAGCCGGCCACGTAGCAAGTTCACTGGGGTTTGCCCACGAACCAGGCCCTTGCGGAGACTTCGTGCCCAAAGCCGGAGCAATTGACGGGGAACAGAGTCTGCTCCGGTCACGGGCGACTTTCGCTATCCAGCAGGACTAGCCCAGCCGGCTAGCACATCGCCAGGACCTCATCCACCAGGCGATGGATGCCGCCAGCGGCCTCGGCGACATTACCCGCCAGCATATAAGCGGGAGTCGTCACGAGCTTTCGCTCGCGATCGATAACGGCCTCCTCGACCGGGCAGCTGATATGATTGGCGCCCATCGCCTCGATTGCAGCGGCGGTCTCGGCGTCAGTACCGATGGTGCAGTCCACCCCAGCGCCAAATATCCGCGCTGACATGGCCGGCGCAATGCACATCAGGCCGATGGGCTTGCCCGCCGTATGCATGTCGACGGCAAACTTGAGAAAGTCGGGCTGCACCGTCATGTCAGCACCCTTGACTGCAAAATCGCAGAGATTCTTGGCGGCACCGAACCCACCGGGCACAAACAGGGCGTCATAATCCTCGGCCCGTGCCTGCTTCAGGTCGAGCACCTCCCCGCGCGCTATTCGCGCCGCCTCTACCAGCACGTTTCGGCTTTCGCCCTCGGCCACCTCGCCCGTGAGGTGATTCACAACGTGCATTTGCTCGATGTTGGGCGCGAGACACTGGTAACTGACTCCCCGCTCCGACAGCCGCAGCAAAGTGAGTACACTCTCATGAATCTCGGCGCCGTCATAAACACCGCAACCGGACAAAACTACTGCAACTTTACCCATGCTACCCACCTCCTGGCGAAAAAATGACGACGGTTCTATCAAACCATCTTGTCAGCCATTTATCCAGTGCGAACCCAGCGGTGGTACTTCTCGACCCACCCCAGCACCCGCTCCGGGGCATTGGCCTTGCGCCAATTACCGGCGGCAAACTTGTTTGCCTCTGACCAGGTCGGGTAGATATGGATGGTGCCCAGTATTTTCTTCAGGCCCAGCTTGTAGCGCATCGCGGTGACGAATTCACTGATCAGCTCGCCAGCGTGCGGCCCAACGATGGTTGCACCGAGAATGCGGTCCTTGCCCGGCACTGTCAGCACCTTCACGAAGCCCTGGTTGTCGCCCTCGGCTAGCGCCCGGTCGTGGCCCTCAAGGGAGTAGACACTGAGTTCGTAGGCCGTATTCCGGGCCCGTGCATCGGCTTCGTTCAAGCCTACCCGGGCAACCTCGGGATCGGTAAATGTCGCCCAGGGCACCACCGAATAATCGACCTTGAAGCGCTTGAAACGACCGAACAGCGCATTGACGGTGGCAAACCAGGCCTGGTGGGACGCCATATGGGTAAACAGATAGGGGCCTGCAACATCACCGCAGGCGTAAACCGTGGGCATCGCGGTTTGCAGGTATTCGTTTACCTCCAGGGTTCCGCTTGCCGTGGTCCCTATACCCAGGGACTGCAAACCCATGCCGTCGACTGCCGCCTTGCGCCCCACAGCGATCAACACCAGGTCGAAGGGCACTTCTACCACTGCGCCCTTATGCTCTGCCCGCAGGCTAAAGCTGCCGTC
This sequence comes from uncultured Gammaproteobacteria bacterium, assembly GCA_963751595.1. GTDB lineage: Bacteria > Pseudomonadota > Gammaproteobacteria > Pseudomonadales > JAHEGP01 > JAHEGP01. The sequence continues at coordinate 305,615 of CAVVVC010000007.1, read as the reverse complement.
GCTGGCGATGAATGATTGGGGCCTGTGGTCGCATAACACCTGGATATGCTCGCTGGCGAAACGCCGGGTGATGAACTCGGCAACATCACTGTCCTCCCGCGGCAGCAATCCCTCGGCGCGGCTAACGATACTCACCTCGGAGCCCAGCCGCGAAAAGGCCTGGGCCAGCTCACAGCCGATGGGACCTCCACCCAGCACCAGCAGCCGTCGGGGCAGTTCACCGAGCTGCCATAAATCGTCGGAACTGGTATGTGGAACCTGCTCGAGGCCGGGAATCGGCGGTATTCGAGGCCCCGCTCCGGTGGCGATAATGATCCTGGGGGCGCTGATCACACGATCTCCGACCCTGACTTCCCATGGCGATATCAATTCGGCGTCGCCCTGCACGCAATCCACACCCAACTCGGTATAGCGCTCAACTGAATCATGGGGCTCGATGGCTTTGATCGTCTGCTGAACCCGGGCCATAACGCGCCCGAAATCGACGCCTGCCAACTCTGCATCGACGCCATATTCTGCCGCCCGGCCGACCTGATGCGCGAGACGGGCCGAACTGATCACGGTCTTACTGGGAACACAACCCGTATTGAGACAGTCGCCGCCCATTTTGTGCCTTTCTATCAGAACCACCTTTGCCTTGACTGCCGCCGCGATCAGCGATGACACCAGACCGGCTGAACCGGCGCCGATTACGATCAGGTTGGTATCAAACTTCTCCGGTTTGACGTACTGCCGCAACAGCTTGCGCTGGCTCATCCACGCGGTTGCCCATTTCACCAGCCAGGGGAAAAGCCCCAACAGGGCAAAGGAGAGTATCAAGGCCGGGGACAGCAAATCGCCCAGTGATTCAACCGCAGCAAGCTGGGTACCAGCATTTACGAACACAAGGGTAGCCGGCAGCATTCCCAATTGGCTCACCAGGAAAAACTCACGCACCTTGATGGGGGTTAACCCCATCAGGAGGTTGATAACGAAAAACGGAAACAGGGGGACCAGCCTCAGGGTGAACAAATAGCGCACGCCATCCTTTTCAATCCCCCGGTTGACGCTGGCAAGCTGGTCGCCGAAGCGTTGTTGTACCCAGCCCCGGAATAGCCAGCGCGACAGCAGAAATGCCAGGGTCGCACCAATGGTGCTGGCAAAGGAGACCAGCAGCACACCCTTGGTAAAGCCGAATAGCGCTCCTCCGGCGAGGGTCATCACCGCAGCACCCGGTAGAGACAGCGCGGTCACCAGCACATAAACGAGGAAATAGATGAGCGCCGAAAGCAGGGGATAGGCAATTAGCTGCTGGGCCAGAGCCTCGCGTTGCCGATTGAAATAGTCGAGGGTGAGATACTCGTTGATGCCGAGCGCAAAAAAAAGGGCGATCGCCAGGAGCACTGTCCCCAGCAGTATTACACGTTGGTTCAGCATGGACAGACTCTCTGAGGGAAGCGTGGTGCTTAGAGGGCGATACCCGTTGAGAGTTCCGAGCCCACCGCTTCGTTGCCCTGGTACCAGGCGAGCGCTACGCCTTCGCGCAATGCAACATCAACCGTCACTATCCGCTCTATGGCAAAGGCGTCGACGAGGGCCTGCAGAATGCAGAGGCCCGGCACCAGCAGCCTGCTGCGGTTGCTATCCAGTCCGCCGAGATGAATATGATCAACCCGCTTGAAGCGGTCCAGCAGTTGATCCCGCAAACGCTCCAGGTCAGCTCGGGAAACCTCCCTCAGGCCCAACAGCCCGGCAATCGCCAGTGCGGTGCCCGAGCAGCCCACTACTGCCACCCCCGGTGAGGCCTTGAAACGCGGCACCACCGGCGCCAGCCGCTGCCGTGCTGCCCGCACGCAGGCGTCGACGCGATCCCGCGTTAATTGTCCATCGGAAAAATATCGTTGGAGACTGCTGACACAACCCAACGGCAGACTATCGAGATCATGAATCCGGTGGCCATTGCCGCTTACGATTTCGGTGCTGCCGCCCCCTATATCCAGCACCAGCATCCTGCCCCCGGGGTTGCCGCGCGCAAATGCGACGGCGGAATATATCAGCCTTGCTTCATCAGCCCCGCTGAGCACCGTAACCGGCCAACCAAGAATTCGCTCTGCCCTGGCAAGCAGCTCGCTGGCATTCCTGGCCCTGCGCAGCGCCGAAGTTCCCACCGCGATGATTCGCTGACAGCCGTACTCATCAGCGCTGGCACGAAACCGGCCCAGACAGGACAATATCCGCCGCTCGGCTTCCGCAGTGACGCGGTCACCCTGCATCAGCAGCGCAGTCTGCACTCTTTCAACCGCCACAAACCTGGTCGCCAACTGCCCCTCATGCCAACTTGCAATCAAGAGGTGAAAGCTGTTCGACCCCATATCAATAGTGGCTACCGGGCCCTGTGGCGCACGGCTGACTTCGGCCAAGGCGTTCTCCTGCGATACGTTCTGGTGCAAGCATAGTAAATTCCATCGAATTTAGCCTCCGCTTTTTGCCATCTTTCGGGAAACGATGCTATGATGCGCTGCCTCGAAATAAGCCTCTCGTCGATACTGGAGACAACTATGAGCGACGCCATCATTCACGTTAGCGACAGCGCATTTGAGCAGGAAGTACTCAATAGCGACCAACCGGTACTGGTGGACTTTTGGGCTGAATGGTGTGGGCCCTGCAAAATGATTGCGCCAGTGCTGGAGGAAATCGCGGAAGAATACGACGGTCGCCTCAAAGTATGCAAGGTCGATGTCGACAACAACGGGGAAACGCCGCAGAAGTACAGCGTTCGGGGCATTCCTACCCTGATGCTCTTTAAAGGTGGAAATGCCGAAGCCACCAAAGTGGGCGCACTTTCCAAGACGCAACTGAAAGAATTTATTGACGGCGCCATATAGGCGCTGTGAGCGCGGTCGCATTACCCCGGGACCGCGCTATAAAATTTGTACGGTCGCTGGACGAACCCGCCGTTCGGTGATATTGTTTTAAAAAAAGCACACATCTCGTCGCAACAACCCGCACAAAAGATACAGGAAATCCTCTCATAAGACGGTTCTGCCGTTGCCCTTTGGCTGCGCCATTGCATTACTCAACCAACCACCACTCTCCTGAAGCACCCCCAATATGAATCTGACCGACCTCAAGACCAAACCCATTCCCGAATTGATAGAAATCGCCAAGGACCAGGGGCAAGAAAACGTAGCCCGATCTCGCAAGCAGGACATCATCTTCGCGATCCTCAAGAAACATGCCAAAAGCGGGGAAGACATCTATGGCGACGGTGTGCTGGAGATCCTGCAGGATGGCTTCGGGTTCCTTCGGTCGGCCGATAGTTCATATTTGGCCGGGCCCGATGACATCTATGTCTCGCCGAGTCAGATCAGGCGCTTCAATCTGCGTACCGGGGACACGGTCTCGGGCAAGATCAGGCCACCCAAGGAAGGTGAGCGCTACTTTGCCCTGCTAAAGGTCAACGACATCAACTTTACCAAGCCCGAGCAATCGCGCATTAAGGTCCTGTTTGAAAACCTGACCCCCCTCTTCCCCAACCAACGGCTTATTCTCGAAGCCGGCAATGGCAGCACAGAAGACCTGACCGGGCGGGTCATCGACCTGGCAGCACCCATCGGCAAGGGACAGCGCGGGCTGATCGTGGCGCCACCGAAAGCAGGCAAGACCTTGATGCTGCAGCACATCGCGCAAAGCATCATTCGCAATAATCCGGAATGCCATATTATCGTGCTGCTCATCGACGAACGCCCCGAGGAGGTGACCGAGATGCAGCGCTCCGTGGGAGTCAACCGAGACGCTGAAGTGGTCGCATCCACCTTCGACGAGCCCCCCGCTCGCCATGTCCAGGTCGCCGAAATGGTGATAGAAAAAGCCAAGCGCCTGGCGGAGCACAAAAAAGACGTTATCATCCTGCTGGACTCCATTACGCGGCTGGCCCGGGCTTACAACACCATCGTTCCCTCATCGGGCAAGGTCCTGACCGGTGGCGTTGATGCCCACGCACTGGAGCGTCCAAAACGGTTTTTTGGCGCCGCTCGTAATATCGAGGAAGGCGGCAGCCTGACGATCATCGCAACGGCGCTGATCGACACCGGCTCCAAAATGGATGAAGTCATCTACGAGGAGTTCAAGGGCACGGGTAACATGGAGCTCCACCTCGACCGGAAAATAGCCGAGAAGCGCGTCTATCCGGCGATCAATATTCGCCGATCCGGAACCCGACGCGAGGAATTGCTCACCAGCGAAGAAGAGCTGCAACGCATGTGGATTTTGCGTAAATTACTCCACTCCATGGAAGACACGCCCGCGATCGAATTCCTTCTCGACCGACTGCGCAAGACCAAGACCAACGACGAGTTCTTCGACTCCATGAAAGGCAAGAAGTAACGCGAGGCGCACCGTGCTCGTGTCCAGTCATTATCGCAGCGCACCCCAGGCGACTCCTCCGCGGGCAAGAGGCTACAGGTGACTATGGAGTACGCCGACCTGCGCCAGTTTATCCAGTTCCTGGAACGCAAGGGCGAGTTGAAACGCATTCCTATCGTGGTCGACCCCTACCTCGAAATTACCGAAATCTGTGACCGCACCTTAAAGCGGGGCGGGCCGGCACTATTGTTCGAAAACGTCAAGGGCAGCGACATGCCGGTGCTGGCCAACCTGTTCGGTACCCAGCGCCGCGTTGCCCTGGCAATGGGGTCAGACTCCATCAACAGCCTGCGGGAGATTGGCGAATTGCTGGCATTCCTGCGCCAGCCGGATCCCCCCAGGGACCTCAGGGACGCCTGGCAAAAGATGCCCATATTCAAGCAGGTCCTGAATATGGGTCCGAAGCTGGTAAAAAAGCCGGCCTGCCAACAGCGGGTAATGCAAGGCGACGCCGTTGACCTGGGCACCCTGCCTATCCAGACCTGCTGGCCGGGGGATGCCGGCCCGCTGGTAACCTGGCCCCTGGTTATCACCCGCGGACCCCAGCAGGAACGCCAGAATATCGGCATCTACCGGATGCAGGTGATCGGCAAGAACCGGCTTATCATGCGCTGGCTGGCACACCGCGGTGGCGCCCTTGACTTCAAGGAGTTTCAGGCTGCAAACCCGGGGCAACCCTTCCCCGTTAGCGCAGCACTGGGTGCCGATCCAGCCACCATCCTCGGCGCGGTCACCCCGGTACCCGACTCACTGTCCGAATTTGGTTTCGCCGGGCTGTTGCGGGGATCGCGCACCGAGGTTGCGAACTGCCTAACCAACCAGCTCACCGTGCCCGCCAGCGCCGAGATCGTGCTGGAGGGTCATATTGCTCCGGATGACATGGCGGATGAAGGCCCCTTCGGGGACCACACAGGTTACTACAACGAGGTCGACCGCTTTCCGGTATTCACCGTCGACACCATCACCTGCCGTGAAAAACCCGTTTATCACAGCACCTACACCGGCCGTCCCCCGGACGAGCCGGCGATTCTGGGACTGGCGCTCAACGAGGTTTTTGTCCCTATCCTTAAAAAGCAATTTCCCGAAATTGTCGATTTCTACCTGCCCCCCGAAGGCTGCTCCTACCGCATGGCGGTGGTTACCATGAAGAAGCAATATCCGGGTCATGCCAAGCGAGTTATGATGGGCGTATGGTCGTTCCTTCGGCAATTCATGTACACCAAGTTTGTTATTGTCGCCGATGACGACATCAATGCCCGTGACTGGAACGATGTCATCTGGGCAATGACCACGCGCATGGATCCCGCCCGTGACACGCTGATTGTCGAAAATACGCCGATAGACTACCTCGACTTCGCGTCGCCGGTTTCGGGGTTGGGCTCCAAGATAGGCTTCGACGCGACCAACAAATTGCCCGGGGAGACCACACGTGAATGGGGCAAGCCCATCGTCATGTCGGGCGCAGTAAAGAAGCGCATCGATGACATCTGGCAGGCTCTGGACATTTTCTGAGGCCCTTGGCAGGGCGGCTACTGAGCTGTTTGGAGTAATCCCGCCAGCTCAGGACCCCTCGCGCATGCGTTGGCGCATTTTTCGCATCCAGGCTTCCCGACTGGTCACCTCATCGCTGATGGCAATAATGTCAGCGTAGCCCGCCTCGCCATCGATGAAGGCCTGGATGAGACTCACCGGCACAGGGTTCATTTCGGGCGCGTAATCCCACTGGTATACGGAAGTGATATTTCCGCTCAGCAGCCCGTCGCGGTGCTCCAGCCAGTAGGCTCCGCATTTTGACAGCGCATAGTCGCCTGGCCGGCCATAGCTGAAATTCGGGGTCGATGGATTGAAACCGCCGGGCGGGACTTCGGTTATTACCTCCAGGGCGAACAACCATTGCCCCCCCGGGGGGAAGCGGCCGACATCCGGTCGACACTGCGCGCCACTGTGGGCCGCCCAGACTCGAATCGTCCCCTGGCTGGATCGGCCCTTCAGCGAATCCATTACCTGCAGATCGAAGGAGTTTCCCCGGGTCGCAACCACCTCGCCCAGAACCACGTAATCGGCATCATCAACCAGCCAACTGAAAGGGCCCTGCCATGGACACCTGCACTGCGCAGACGCCAGGGTCGGCAGCCCTATCAGCCATAACCCGATGAGAATTCTTGGGATTGACGCAGGCGCCGAAGCCGGCATCACCATTGCAGCGTTATCGCCCCCGGGCGCCCCCGTCGACAAGTATCGCCGGACTGCAGCACCACGAATTACACCACCGCGATATTCAAACGGTCGGCTGTCCCGACCCTTCCTGGGGCAGCGATGCAGCCGCCGGCTTGGGCAAGGACGCCAGGGCGTTGGTGGCGACAGCTCCCTGAACGCACTGCTGGAAATAATCCACGCTCTGCTCCGGCTTGCCCAGCCGGGCCAGCAAATTGGCAAGCTCGGCGCAGGTCTCGGGGCGATTACTGAGGCTCAGGCTGGCCTCGAGATATTCCTGCGCTTTGTCCCAGGCATTATTATCCAGCGCCAGCCGCCCCAGGCAAAGGAGCAGTTCAGGGTTGTTGGGACGATCCTTCAACCAGCTTTCGGCCAACTGCATTTGCTGTGCGAGGTCTTCCCCAGGTGCCAGACCGTAGCAGTGCACGAGCCGGTCGTCCCAGGATTTACGCAACGCCTTGCGCAAAAACTTTTCTGCTACCGCCGGCGCGCCCGCTGCAATCAACTGGCGCGCGTACACGGCCTCCATTTCCGGATCCCCCGCAAGCTCCTTGGGCAGCAACTTCCAGGTCTTCTCCAGTTGGGCCACGGCATTGGTCGAGGCTGATGTTGTTTGCTCTATCAGCGAGGCATAAATCTTTCGCTCCAACGCACCCAGCTCGGCCTCGGGCAGTGCCCGGGAGCGTTTCAGCTCGGGCAAGAGCTTGCGCAATTGTTCCCAGTCACCGAGCTCCTCGTAAGTCCTGGCCAGGAGTTTCACGGTTACCGGGTGTGAGGAGGATAGCGACTTGACTCGGGTGAGGGTCGCCAGAGCCTGCTCGTGCCGACCCTTGTCGAGCTGCAACTGGGCCTGGGCGAGACCCACGGCCAATTCCGAAGTGTTGCTGGCCGAACTTTTTCGGGCCTTGTGCAGGTTTTTCTCCGCCGCCGCCTCATCGCCCATGGCATGACCGGCCTGGGCTGCAAGCAAATAGTACGCCAATGGGGCTTCGGAACGATCCGCGACCTGTTCCAGGTTTTTGCTGGCTCGATCCCACTTGCCCTCGACAAATTCGGTCAGGCCACGATTGGCCTGATTACTGACTGCTTTTTCGTTGCGCTGTTCCATCCACCCACCAACCTTGGCGGGGATTTTCCGGGTGTTACTCCAGCTTCTTATCAGCAGGTAGAGCAGGAAAAAAGCCGCCAAAGTCAGGGCGATACCTGTCCAAACGCTCATTTCAACCGTGGTGTCGCCGTAGGCGATAAGCACATAGCCAGGGTCTTTTTCCAGCAGACTAACCAGGAACACACCGGCCAACAGGGCCGCCAGACATATCAGGAATAAGCGTCTCATTTAGTCGGCCCCCATCTGCTTCCAATAAGAATCACCGGCCGCTGATTCAGGCGACGCGCTCTCTGCAGGGGGTTCTTCGGTAGCGGCCGCGGCAGCGGCGCTTTCCCGCGCCTTGAATTTGCGGTCGATGTAGGCGCGTATCGCTTCCTGAGAACCCGACACATCCGGCAGCTCGGCGACGATTTGCTCCCCCTGCAGGCTCTGCAGCTCATTCAGCACCGAGCGCGTAGCGGGATCATCGGTGATGTAGTTTTTCTCGACAATCTCGACGGCATTGCCGAGCGATTGCTGGTATACCGTTTGTTGCTGCAACACCAGGGCGTTTTTGGCCTGATCGATATCCAACGCGAGGCGCTCTCGCACCAGCCGTTGCCAGGCTTCAGACAGCAGGGGTTCGACATCCCCCTCGCGCTTTTGCACGACCACCAGTGTCTTGAACTTCTCGACAGCCTGATCCCAGCCCTTGTCGAGGGCTGCCTGCCAGTCTTCTGCGGCGAGATCGAACAGGTCATCTTCGGGCTCAGTGACTTGCGAATCCGGCTCGCTGATCGTCGGCATGCTGAAAAACGGCAGCTCTCCGGCTTGCTCTTGCAGTGCCTCCAGGCGCAGATAAATGCCCTCGTTATCCAGTTCCTGGGCGGCCCGCACCGCAGCCAGGTCCAGTGCAATCTGTTTGCGCACCTTGTGCAGGCCCGCCATATTTAGCTCAAGCAGGATATTGTCTGCATTGGTCAGTAACGAAGCCGCGCTATTCAGCTCCCCACCCATGACAACACGTTGATGCGCGAGCCTGAGCAGGTACTCCACCTCGGCCAGTTTCCAATCGTCGCGGTCGGTCCTACCCAGGTTGGCAACCTGCTGCAACAGATCCTCATTACTCAACGACAGTTGCTCGATGCCGGACTCCGTTTCCCGCTTGATCAACTCCAGCTGGGACCTGCCGGCGCCTATATCGCTCTCCAGCGATTTGATCTCCTCTTCCAGCGCGGTGACCTCAGATTCCAACTGCGTCTTCAGCTCACCGGACTGTTGCCCCAGCAGCGATAGTTGATCGCGCCAGGGCTCTTCCTGCTCCTGGGCAAGCTCGTCAACCCCGCCCTGCTGCTGCAACCACCACTGGTATGCAGTGCCCGCCAACGCCAGCAATGCCAGCAGCAGGGCAAGCCCCGATAACCAGGAGCCGCCGCCGGAGGACCGCTTCTTCTCCTCGACCCTGGCCGGCCTGGCCGGGGCTGCGGCAGAGCCAGAAGCGCTGGATTTCTTCGACGGGCTTGCTGCCGCTGTACCTGCGGCCGAAGCCGTACGCTCCGATGCGCTCGCGGCTGCATTGCTCGCAGCTGTCGCAGCGGCGCCAGGGCTGCTCTTTGCCCGGCTGTCGCTGGCATCTGATGGCCCAGCTGCAGCCCGCCCTTCGACCGCGGACTTCTGTCCCGGGTCGTTTTTCACCGTTTTATTATCGACCGCTGTGGTAGCTTTCTTATCGGTTCCAGCGGCGTTGTTCTTGGGTTTTTCCGGTTCCGTGCTCACTCTGTCACCCCTGCTGTTGGGTCGCTCTGATCACTGCCTCAAGGACCGCGTCGTCGCTGGCGTTGGCCGCAACAACGGTATACCCGAAGCCCATTTCCCCGGCCAATGATGCCACTCGTTGGCCGGGAACAACAATAGCGGCATCGACACTTTGCGCGCCGCCAGCTAACTGTGCCACCAGGGCATTCAGGGTTTCACCACTGGCGACCACGATGTAATCGATGACCCCTGCAGCCACCGCGTGGCGAACCTCCGGCTTTAGTGTACCAGACTTGGCCCGTTGGTAGGCCTCCAGATAGTCCACCTCAGCGCCCCTCGCCCGCAGGCTTTGCGCCAACGTTTCACGCCCGCCCAGACCCCGGACAATCAGCACTTTGTCGCCAGCAACTGACTGCAATGCGGGCAGCGCAAGCAAAGCTTCCGAATCCATCCGCGGCCCCGGGGGATGTTGTACCCCGGCGACGAACTCCCCCAGCTGGCCTGCGGTGCTGGTGCCAATGGCGTACCAGTCCAGCCCTCGAGGCAGTCGCGTCCAAATACCTTTGATCAGCGCCATGCCATGGCGAACCGCGTTGCCGCTGATGAATATGATGTGCCGGTAATCGTGCAGCCGGGCGATATACCCAAGCCCGGCCTGCAGCGCGGGATGATCCTGGCCCAGGGGCTGGATTTCCAGTAGCGGTGCCTGCAGCACCTTTGCGCCAAGACCCTCCAGCCGCCGCTGCAACTGGCCAGGCGTGCCGATCGGCCTGGTTAACCAGATACACTTGCCCGCCAGCACCCCGCTAGCCACGGCCATCGTCGTTACTGTCGTCGTTATAGATGGCCGCAAGAATATGCCCCGCGCCCTGTTCCAGCAACATCTCGGCGACCCGGCATCCAAGGCTGTGTGCCTGCTGAAGAGAGGCAGTCGCCTCGGCGCGATACACCACACTGCCATCCGGATGGCCGACCAGCCCCCGCAGCCAAAGTTGCTGGTCGCGCTCGACGGCGTAACAGGCAATGGGCACCTGACAACCGCCCTGCAAATAGGCATTCATTGCCCGCTCGGCTCGAACACAGCGCTCGCTCGCCGCATGACCAAGGCTATCCAGCAGCCTGCGAGTTCCGGCGTCGTCGCTGCGCAGCTCGATGCCGACGGCCCCCTGACCACCCGCCGGCAGGCTTTGCTCCACCGCCATGCAACTGGCAATACGCTGCTCCATGCCAAGGCGCTTCAGCCCCGCTGCCGCCAGAATGATGGCGTCATACTGCCCTTCATCCAGCTTGCGCAGGCGGGTGTTGACATTTCCGCGCAGGTCGAGCACCTGCAGATCGGGTCTTTGAGCACGCAGTTGACACTGCCGGCGCAGACTCGAGGTTCCCAGCCTGGCACCCGGGGGCAGATCCTCCAGCGAACGGTAACGACTGGAGACCAGGGCATCACGGGGATCCTCTCGCTCACATATCACCCCAAGCTCAAGCCCCTCAGGGAATTCCATCGGCACGTCTTTCATGGAGTGCACTGCAATATCTGCAACCCCCTCCAGCATCGCCACTTCGAGCTCCTTGACGAACAAGCCCTTGCCGCCGACTTTCGCCAACGGAGTATCGAGGATCTTGTCCCCTCGGGTGGTCATTCCCAGCAGCTCCACCTCCAGCGCCGGGTGGGTCCGCTGCAAGGCGGCCTTGACGTAATTTGCCTGCCACAGGGCCAGCGGGCTCTCTCGGGTTGCGATGCGCACTTTTTCCTGCATTCGTGGGGCTGCCTCCAGGCGTTGAAAGTCCAATCGTAGCCGGCACCAAAGTCGCCATGCCGCTGGACTGTCGAGACTCGACTTCGGCCACCGGTGCGCGGGCGAGGCGACGACCGACAGCCGCGAAATGATACAACGACGGGCTTACAATTGCTCGACCAGGTCTCGCAGCTGGGCCAGGTGGCGGCGACTGACACGGGGCCGGTGATGGGTGCCCGCCAGGCGCACGAAATACTGCCCCCGGGGGTCGCGCTCCAAGGCTTCTATCCAGGCGACAGCGACCAGGGCGTTGCGATGGGTGCGAACCCACAACTTGGGGTGCTCCAGCTCAAGCTCTTTCAGGCTCTTGTCTACCAGTTGCTCACCACCAGAATGGACCACAGTCACGTATTTGTGGTCAGCCAGCAGGCAGCGAATATCGGCCAGCGGGATCAGCTCCACACCGCGCTGGGAGCGGGTGCTCAGGTGCACCTTTTGTGCGGGACTCGGGGTGGCGGGCTGCAGGGCAGCAAGCTGGGCCTGGTTCAAACCCTGCGCACGCTGCAGGGCCGCGGCGAGCTGGTCGCGGCGCACCGGTTTCAGCAAGTACCCGATCGCGCTGGCAGCAAAGGCCGGCAGGGCATACTCATCGTAGGCCGTGCAAAAAATCACGGCGGGCGGTGGCGACAGCGCAGCCAGCCTGGTTGCGGCCTCCAGCCCATCCATACCCGGCATGCGAATATCCATCAGCACGATATCGGCTGCCCGCTCCCTGGCCTGCTCGATAGCACGCTGGCCGCTATCCGCCTCCCCACAGGGCTCGTATCCCGGAATGGCTTCCAGCAACCGCAGCAGCCGCGCGCGGGCCAGGGGCTCATCATCAACGACCAACACCCTGGGTTTCATGCCCTGGCCTCTGCAGGCAGAGCTTGCGGGTAGCTGAGCGTCACGCAGAAGCTTTCCTTCGCACGGTCGATGGTGACACTCGCCGCGTCACCGTACAAGGCTTGTAGCCGACGGCTAATGTTCTCCAGGGCAATCCGGTGGCCACTGCTGCCAACGCTGCCGCTGCTTGCCACAGGGTTTTTGACCTGCAGGATACACCGCTCTGCCTCCAGGCTAGCCCGCACGCTTACCCGCCCTCCACCGGGCAGCGGCTGAATGCCATGGTAGATTGCATTTTCAAGCAGAGGCTGCAGGGTGAAGCGGGGAATCAGCACCCCGTGGGACAGGGGATCAATCGCCCACTCCACTTCCAGCCTCTCCCCCAGGCGCAGCGATTCTATCGCCACAAAGCGGCGACACAACTCCAGCTCCTCCCGCAGCGGCACCAGCGTTTGCTGATCCGCGAGGCTTTGGCGAAACAGGTCTGAAAGGTCTTCCACCGCCTGCTCGGCCCGTGCTGGGTCAGAAGCAATAAGACTCGCAATGGCATTCATGCTGTTAAACAGGAAATGGGGTCGAATTCTCGCCTGCAGGGCCTGGATGCGGGCCCGCAATTCGGCTTCCTGTTGCTGCCTCAATTGCTGCTGGAGATAAAAATAACGAAGTGCAATGCCGGCGACGATGGCCGCAATCAGCAAATGGATCAGCGTGATCCGCCAGGCGACGGTTCCGGAATTACCAATAAATCCCAGGTACTGCCCCGCCACGCTGCATCCAAAAGCGACCAACAGAATAAGCAGGTAACTGGTGGCAGCCGCCCGCGGCACTGTCAGGCCCGCCAGTTGGGAACGCAGGGCACATAACAGCGCCGCAGATACCAGCGTCACCCACTGGGTAAAGAGTGAGCCTAGTGCCAGGAACTCCCAGCTGAAACCGGAATCGATAGCGACAGCGAGGGTCAGCACCAGAGCCAGCAATTGCGCCAGTAATACCAGGATTAATACGGCCCCGACGGTACACAGGTCGGGCAGGAAAAAACTGTCTCGCGCTTCGGTTGAGGTCACTGGTGCCGCAAGCTCCTGGCTGCGCCGGCCGATGGTCATCATTGGTTTAGGGCAAGCATGGATCAATCAATGGATGCCCTAAGTGTAAACCATCGCAGCCGCGGTGCCGGCCACTGCCAGCCGCCAAGTGCGGGCTGGTTATCGGCGTCATCGAAACGCTATAATCGCCCGCTTCACTCGACTGAATCAACGGGCACGGCACACCATGCGGGATCAGGACAGCACCAGCAAGCTTTGGGGCGGGCGCTTCAGTGAGGGCACCGATGCCTTCGTTCAGCGCTTCACGGCGTCGGTGGATTTTGATCGCAGGCTGTATGCCCACGACATCGAGGGTTCCCTGGCCCATGCCAGCATGCTGCGCCAGTGCAATATTCTCACCCAGCAGGAACTGGAGCAAATCCAGTGCGGCCTGGAGGAAATACGCCAGGAAATCGAAGCCGGCGACTTTGCATGGTCGCTGGAACTCGAAGACGTGCACATGAATATTGAAGCCCGACTGACCGAAAAGATAGGGCTTACCGGGAAAAAGCTGCACACCGGTCGCTCCCGTAACGATCAGGTCGCCACTGATATTCGGCTCTACCTGCGCCAGCAGATCGATATCATCTGCGCCGAAATCACGCGCCTCCAGCTCGGCCTGGTCAAACTGGCCGTGGCTGAAGCCGACACCATCATGCCGGGTTTTACCCACCTGCAGACGGCCCAGCCGGTCAGCTTTGGCCACCACCTGCTGGCCTGGTCCGCCATGCTGGACCGCGACTACGACCGCCTGCGGGACTGCCGGCGCCGCATGAACCAGTCACCCCTCGGAGCCGCCGCGCTAGCGGGCACGACCTATCCCATCGATCGCCACCACACGGCAAAGTTGTTAGGCTTCGAGCAGCCCACGGAGAACTCACTGGACTCGGTGTCTGACCGCGACTTTGCCATCGAATTCTGCGCCGCCGCCAGCCTGATAATGACGCACCTGTCGCGTTTCAGCGAAGAGCTGGTGCTGTGGACTTCGGCGCAATTCGATTTTGTCCGCTTGCCGGATCGTTTCTGCACCGGATCCTCGATCATGCCGCAGAAAAAAAACCCGGATGTGCCGGAGCTGGTGAGAGGCAAGGCGGGCCGTGTCAGTGGTCACCTGCTGTCACTGCTGATGTTGATGAAAGCCCAGCCACTGGCTTACAACAAGGACAACCAGGAAGACAAGGAACCGCTGTTCGATGTTGTCGACACGGTGCGCGACAGCCTCAAAGCGTACGCCGATATGGCACCAAATATCAGCCCGAATCGCGCCCGTATGTATGCAGCCGCCAGCCAGGGATTTGCTACCGCCACAGACCTCGCCGACTACCTGGTGAGGAAGGGTACTGCCTTTCGCGATGCCCACGAGGCGGTGGGAAAGGCGGTAGCCTTTGGCGTCGACCAGGGGCGCGACCTGTCGCAGATGAGTCTGGAGGAACTGCAGGTTTTCAGCCCCGCCATCGAGCAGGATGTGTTTGAGGTGCTCACGCTGGAAGGCTCTGTCGCGGCGCGGGACCATATTGGCGGTACCGCGCCGACGCAGGTTCGGGCAGCCGCAGACCGAAGCCTGAAAAAACTGGGGCAGCGTGGCCAGGATCTGGAGCGCCAGTAACGCAGGGGCCCGATAAAGCTCAGAAATCTGTAATAAGCGTTTTCTGCAGCAGCCTGCGCTGGCTATAATGGCTGGCTAATGCAGAAAAAGTAGTATCCGATGCGCCTTTTCCTCGTCACGACAACATGCCTCTGGTTACTGGCTGGCTGCGGTCTCAAGGGGCCGCTTTACCTGCCCCCGCCGGACCCCGAGTCAACACCGGCAGAAACCGGGCAGACTGAGACTGACCAGCGCGGCCGAATCCGGGGCGCCGAGACCGCCCCGTCGCCCGCCATCAACTAGTACGATCAATCAGGAACAGCGACTACCCTAGATGACTGCCTTCGCCTATCACAATGGTCGACTCCATGCCGAGTCGGTAGCGCTCGACGACATTGCCCAGCGCTTCGGTACGCCCTGTTACGTTTATTCCCGGTCCGCTATCGAGGGGGCTCTGGGGGATTACCAGCAAGCGCTCACCGGCTGCGATCACCTGGTGTGCTACGCGGTGAAGGCCAATTCCAATCTTGCCGTGCTGAATGTGCTGGCACGGCTGGGAGCGGGCTTCGATATCGTCTCGGGGGGAGAGCTGCAACGCGTGATCGCCGCGGGCGGTGATGCGGCCAAGGTGGTGTTCTCCGGGGTGGGCAAAACCGCCGCCGAAATGGCGCTGGCACTAAAACTGGGCATCCACTGTTTCAACGTCGAATCAGTGGATGAGCTGGTTCGACTGCAAACCGTCGCGCAGTCACTCCAAAGAAAGGCCCCGGTTTCGATTCGGGTCAACCCCGACGTCGATGCCAATACTCACCCGTATATTTCAACGGGCCTGCGCGAAAACAAGTTTGGCATTGATATTGCTGACGCCCTGGAAGTGTATCAACAGGCCGCCGCCATGAGCCATATCGACGTCATTGGAGTGGACTGCCACATCGGCTCCCAACTGGTAGAGTCGCGACCCTTTTTCGACGCCCTGCAGCGGGTGCTGGCCCTGGTCGATGAACTGGCGTCACGGGGCATTCCGCTGCGCCACCTCGACCTCGGTGGCGGCCTCGGCGTGGTTTATCGGGATGAGCAGCCCCCCTCTCCCCAGCAGTATATCGGCGAGTTGCGCCGGCTGGTGGGCGAGCGGCCATTAACCCTGGTGTTTGAGCCGGGGCGCTATATTGTCGCCAACGCCGGCCTGCTGCTGACCCGGGTCGAATACCTCAAGTCCAACCCGGATAAAAACTTTGCCATTGTCGATGCCGCCATGAATGACATGCTCCGGCCGGCGCTTTATCAGTCGTGGATGGCTATCGACCCGGTGGCAACGCGGGCCGATGACCTGACCCTGACGTGGGACGTGGTGGGCCCGGTTTGTGAAACCGCAGACTTTATTGCCAAAGATCGCGCCCTTGCGCTGCAAGCCGGCGACCTGCTGGCACTGCGTTCGGCGGGCGCCTACGGCTTCGTCATGAGCTCCAACTATAACAGCAGGGGACGCGCGGCTGAGATCATGGTGGATGGAGCGCAAACCTATGTCGTGCGCCAGCGGGAAAACTTCGACGACCTGGTGCGGGGCGAGAGCGTGTTGCCATGAGGCAGGGCAGCAGTAAAAGAGGCCGGCGGCGCCCCCTCAGGTTCACCAAGATGCATGGACTCGGCAACGATTTCGTCGTGGTCGACCTGGTATCCCAGCATTTCCACATCGACGCCCGTGTCATCAGACGCCTGGCTGACCGCCGGTTTGGGGTTGGTTGTGACCAGGTACTGCTGGTCGAGCCACCCCGGGATCCGGATGTGGATTTTCGTTACCGGATCTTTAATGGCGATGGCCAGGAGGTGGAGCAGTGCGGCAATGGCGCACGATGTTTCGCCCGTTTCGTACGCCACAAGCGGTTGACGGACAAGGACCTGATTCAGGTCGAGACCCAGGCTGGATTGATCGAACTGGCGGTTCTGGGCAGGGGCCAGGTGCGAGTCGATATGGGCGCACCTGAACTCACCCCCCAACGCGTTCCCTTCCTTACCGATGCGCAGGAAGCGGTTTATAATGTAGTGATCGACGGCCGCAGGATCGATTTCGGCGCGCTCTCGATGGGCAACCCCCACGCGGTGATATTGGTGGATGATGTCGACCTGGCCGAGGTCGCGACCCTCGGGCCGCAACTGCAGCAACACCCCAGCTTTCCCCGCCAGGTCAACGTGGGCTTCATGCAGGTCATCGATCGCCAACATGTGCGGCTGCGCGTCTATGAGCGCGGCGCTGGAGAAACACTTGCCTGTGGCAGTGGCGCCTGCGCCGCTGTTGTCAGCGGCATTCTGCGCGGACTCCTCGACCCGAAGGTGGAGGTCAGTTTGCCCGGGGGTAAACTCCAGCTTGAGTGGGCGGGAAGCGATAGCCATGTGCTGATGACCGGACCGGCCACCATCGTTTTCGATGGCCACATTCGTCTCTAAACAGGCCGCTGAAACGCGCAACCCGGGCAGCCAATGACGGCTCACCAGACGGCGGGTTTGGCGGTAGCAGGGCCCAATGCATATAATCTCTCAACCACCTGGCAGGGAATTCACCAAGTAATGACCCAAACCAACGATTCTGAAATCAGCGCCGAGCAGGTCAGCGCATACCTTCGTGCCAATCCGGATTTTTTTATCGAGCACGAGGCGCTGCTGGCCGACATCAACTTCCCGCATTGCGCGGGCGACGCCGTGTCGCTGGTGGAGCGCCAGGTGAGCCTGTTGCGGGAGCGGGATATGGACCTGCGCCACAGACTGGCGGAACTGATGGCAGTTGCCAGGGAAAACGATGACTTGTTCAACAAGACCAAGGAGCTGGTTCTGAGTGTCGTCGCCGCTCAAAGCCTGGACGAACTCATCGACGCCGTGCAGGTCGCGCTGAAGCAGGAATTCAAGGCGGATGTCAGCGCCCTGACGCTGTTCGCCGAATCCCACCAAAAGCCCTCGGCACAGGCCAGGGTGGTGCCGCTGGAAGAAGCCAGGGAAGCGATCAATGGCATACTCACCAGCTCTCGAGCCGTCTGTGGTGCGCTGCGCCCCGCAGAAATGGCCTTCCTGTTTCCGGAGCTGGCCGGCAACCAGGTTGGCTCCGCCGCGGTTGCCCCGCTTGGCAACGGTGACGTGGTGGGGGTACTGGCGGTGGGTAGTTACGATCCCAATCACTACCGAGCCAATACCGGCACCCTGTTTCTCAGCTACGTCAGCGATATTCTCAACGTCGTCCTGCCGCGCTTGCTGCCCGGCCACTGATTCAGTATGGACGAGCCCGGCGCTTCGACAACCCTTGCAAGCGATGTCGCGGCGTTCCTGGACTACCTGGCCAGTGTGCGCCGTTACTCGCCCCATACCATCGCCGGCTACAGGCGTGATCTTGCGGTACTATGCGATTACTGTGACACGCTCCAGTTACAGCGTTGGCAGCAGGTGGACCCGGGGCATATACGTGCCCTGGCAGCGCAAAGCCATCGCCGGGGCCTTCGGGGCAAGAGCATTCAGCGCTTGCTCTCTGCGATTCGCAGCTTTTACCAGTTCCAGGTAAAGCAGCGGCGCTGCTCACACAATCCGGCTGTGGGCGTCACGGCGCCCAAAATACCCCGCCGACTGCCGGTCACCATGGATACCGACCAACTCGACCAACTACTGTCTGCTCCCGCTTCCACCTGGATTGAAGTCCGCGACAAAGCCATGGTTGAACTGTTTTACTCATCCGGCCTGCGCCTGGCGGAATTGACTGCCCTGGATCTGGCGGGGATCGATCTGCGCGAGGGACTGGTCACGGTTACCGGCAAAGGCAATAAAACCCGCACCGTGCCGGTTGGCCGCCAGGCTATTCTTGCCCTCCAGGCCTGGTTGGCGGTGCGCCCCGAACAGCTTGCCGACCCCCTGGATACGGCGTTGTTCATCAGCACCCGGGGGCGGCGCATCAATCCCCGCAGCATCCAGGCCAGACTGCAGAAAATGGCCTCCGGGCAATCGCTGAAGCGCAGGCTACACCCGCACATGCTGCGCCATTCCTTTGCCAGCCACCTCCTGGAGTCGAGTAGCGACCTGCGCGCAGTGCAGGAAATGCTGGGCCACGCCAATATTTCCACCACCCAGGTCTATACCCACCTCGACTTCCAGCACCTGGCAAAGGTTTATGACGACGCCCACCCGCGGGCCCAACGCAGAAAAACCAAAGCTGTAGCCGGGTCCAAGGGCGAGAAACCCGGGGGTTGAGCGGCATGATCAAAGTCATCACATTTGACCTCGACGACACCCTCTGGGACGTCACGCCGGTCCTGGTCCGCGCGGAGAAGCGCCTGGCCGACTGGCTGCAGGTCCACTGCGCGCCAGTGATGCAACAGTTCTCAATTGAGGCATTGCGGGCGCTGCGTATGGAGCTGGTAAAGCAACGGCCAGACCTGCTGCACCAGATTACCGAGTCCAGGCGCTTTGCCCTGCAAACCGCGATGGAGCGCGCCGGCATCAGCTCGGATGAGGCAAGTGAGATGGCGGCGGGGGCTATGGAAATTTTTATGGTGGCGCGCCACGATGTGGAGCTGTACGACGAGGTAGAGGAAGTCATTGCACAATTACACGACCACTACCTGCTTGGAGTGCTGACCAACGTCAATGCCGATATCTATCGCCTGCCACTGGGGCGCTATTTTGCCTTCGCCTACTCGGCGGAGTCACTCAACAGCAGCAAGCCTATGCCCCTGCACTTTGAGCGCACCCTGCTGGATACCGGCGCCACGCCCGACCAGGTCGTTCACGTGGGTGACCACCTGGAGCACGACATTGCCGCCGCCCAGCGCTTTGGCTGGCACACGATCTGGTTTGATCGCAAGCAGCAAGCAGCACCCCTGGCCCCAGAGCCAAGCGCGACTATTCGCCGTTTCGCCGAGCTACCCGGCTGCATCCGCCAAATTGAAAGCCGCCTGGGCCAGCCCCATCTTTGATCCCGCTTCGGGCGTGTTCGCGGATCGTCACCGTGGCCTTGGGTTGTGCGCCGACGTGCTGATATCCAATTGTTCGATCTGGCCGCCCCGGGCCAGGAACGCTTCGATATCTGCTTGCATCTGATCCCTGATACGCTGTCGCGAAGTCACCGACAAGCGCTCCGGATCATCTTTATTAACCCAGCTCCGGGAGCTGGATTCCAGCTCCATGGAGACATCATCTATATCATCTGTTGGACGCTTTGATCCCATAGCTCAGGCCTTCCATTCAGGGGGGAACAAACTGCCTGGCCGCTGCATTCCGAGCTGCGGCCCCACGATAAATTTATAGCCTGTGGGGCAGCGCTGGCAAAAGTTTATTGCAGGTTTTTTATTATATTTTTTTCTAAGTGACCGGACATTATTTCAACAAGATTATAAAGCCATCTAGATCCGGTTTTTTGCCTCCGGGACGGGAGGCCACACTAGCGTTGAATCCAGGCACGCCAACCCCCGAACTCGCTGATGTCCGTCGCACCCTCCAGGCCATAGCTGTCACAAATAAAGCCGCTCTCCCAGCGACCATCCGCCAGTTCGACCTTGCCGATACCCAGCGGCGCGGGGATCGCCGCCACAAAACTGCCCAGCTCCCGGGTTGGCAGGGACCAGACTTCCACCTCGATAGCCCGCCCATCGGACGGGCTGCGAATCATCCCCGGGCGCTTGCCATCCGACAGGGCAAACAGGCGATAGCGGGGCGCCGACAGGGTGGCTTCCAACAGCCGGGCGCCGCGTTCCCGCAATTGCCAGTTCAGGGGAAGCCCATCCAGATGCGCACCGCAAACGACCAGAGCCACCCGATCCGATGCATTGAACAGCGGCAGACCCGTGTCGGCACTGGCAGCCAACCCCGTGCTCCCCAGTGACAGCCCCAGATGCTGTTGCCAGCGCCTGCCCCAGGCCAATAAGCGCTGGTCGCAAAAGCTTTCGCCAACCAGGGTGATGCCGGAAGGCAGGCCGCGCTCGGTGAAACCGGCTGGCAGCGCCAGCGCACTGTAGTCGAGCAGGTTCATGAAATTGGTGTAGTAACCCAGCTGACTGTTCAGTTTGACGGGCTCCTCCAGCAACTGCTGAATTCGAAACTGACGCGGGAGACTGGGGGTGAGCAGCAGATCGACCTGCGCCAGCTGTGCATCCGCCTGCTGCTTCAGGGCACGCAGCTGGTAGGCGGCGTCAAAGTAATCCAGTGCCGAGAATTCAGCGCCGGGCTCGATCACCTGCCGCACCACCGGGTGCATGGCAGCGGGATCACTCTCGAGCAGGCGGCGGGTGGCCAGGTAGCGTTCCGCCACCCAAGGCCCCTGGTACAATAGCGAAGCAGCCTTCAGGAAAGGCTCAAAGTCAATTTCCACCAGCGCCGCACCCAGCGCCCGCCACTGTTCGAGAGCAGCCTGGAACACGCGCTGCGACTGGGTATCGCCGAAAAACTCCAACTGCCGACTGGCGGGCACTCCCAGCTTCAGCTCACCAGCAGCAATACCGGCGACCCGGGTACCGTTGTCGAACCGGTTGTTTCTCGAGTAAGCATCGGCCTCGTCAAAACCTGCCGCCTGCCCGAAGACCGTGCCGCAGTCATCGGCCGTGAGGCCGAACAGGCTGACCGTATCCAGGCTGCGACAGGCCGGCACCACCCCGCGGCAACTCAGCAGGCCCAGGGTGGGTTTCAAGCCAACGATGTTATTCATCGCCGCCGGCACCCGCCCGGAACCTGCCGTATCCGTCCCCAGGGCAAAGCTTGCCAACCCCAGCGCCACCGCCACCGCAGAACCTGAGCTCGAGCCACCGGAAATGTAGTCGTCGTCAAAGGCATTCTGACAGGGGCCCCAGGGATCCGGCGAGCGGGTGCCGACCAGCCCGGTTGCAAATTGGTCCATATTGGTTTTTCCGAGCGGGATACAGCCGGCGGCCAGCAGCTTTTCCACCACGGTGGCGCTGCGTTCGGGGATGTAGGCAAACTGCTCGCAGGCAGCGGTGGTGGCAACCCCGGCAAGGTCGATGTTGTCCTTGATGGCGAAGGGAACCCCATACAGCGGCAGATCCTCCACCGAGGCGTCGGCGAGTCGCGCCAGCCAGGGGGCGAGTTGTTCATCCGACAACTGGCTTATCCAGATATTTCTGGAGGCATGGCGTGCCGCCTTCCCGCGCAAATGGTCGACCAGCTCTGCCGGGCTGAAGTCCCCCCGCGAATAGTGCCCGCGCAACCCCTGTAAGGTCAGGTCAAGGTTTTGCCAGATCATTTCTCCACCTCGATGTGTAAAAGCGCCTGGCCCGCACGCACCTGGGCACCCTGGGGCTTGAGAACGCGGCGAACGATTCCCCCCTGACCGCATGCAAGCGGTATTTCCATTTTCATCGACTCCAGAACCAGCAGCGTCTGCCCCGACTCGACGCGCTCACCCTCGGCGACCAGGAGCTGCCAAATAGTGCCCGCCGCAGTGCTCTCGACAGCAACCAGTCCCGGGGGCAGCGACTCAGCAGCATCTGGCTCGGCCGCAGGAATTTCCGTATCAAAGTTGAACTGGCCGCTGTCCCGCCAGTGCTGCAACTCGATCGCAAAAGCGGCTTCTCGCCGGCGCTGGAATTCATTGATTTGCGGCTGATGGTCATGCAAAAACTGCTGATACTCCCGCAGACTGAATGCACCGGACTCTATCTCCAAGCGGTAGTCACCGCGGGGGAAGTCGCGCCGGATCTGCTCCAGCTCCTGCCGTGTCACCGGGAAAAATCGAATACGGTCGAAGTTGCGCAGCAGCCAGGGTAGCTCAAACTCCTGCGTTTTCTGGTAGCGATTCCACATTTGCAGGGTGCGGCCGATAAATTGGTATCCCCCCGGCCCCTCCATCCCGTAGACACACAGGTAGGCGCCGCCGATGCCAACGGAATTTTCCGCGGTCCAGGTTCTCGCGGGATTATATTTTGTGGTGACCAGGCGATGGCGCGGATCGAGCGGGGTTGCCACCGGGGCGCCGAGATAGACATCCCCCAGACCCATCACCACATACTCGGCGGAAAATACAATATCTCTGACCGCCTCGACGCTGTCGAGGCCATTGATACGGCGAATGAATTCGATATTGTCGGGGCACCATGGCGCATCAGCTCGCACCGACTGCATGTACTTGTCGATCGCTTGCTGACAGACGGCATCGTCCCAGCTCAGGGGCAAGTACACGGTGCGCGATGCAACGCTCACGTCCTGCTGACTTTCCAGTTCATGACACGCCGCTTCGATACAGTCCAGCAATGACGCCAACGCCAGTTGCAGTGGGTCATAGTGTACCTGCAAGCTGCGGATGCCGGGGGTCAGGTCGACAAGGGCAGCTCCCAGTGCGGCACTCTCCACTGCCATTTTCTGCAGCTGCTCCTCCAGCGCGGCCACCCGCAATCGCAGCGCCAGGTCCAGTTGCTGTTCGCCGAATTCAACCAGCACGAAGCGGTCACCCGCAGCGCGGATAACGACCGGCACGGCACCGCCGATTACCAGCCGGCGCAGGATGCAGGACCCGGGTGCAACCGGGGCAAGTGCATACCAGGGTTCACCTCCAAGGACGGCTCGATCGAGCGCAACCGCTGCTTCCATCGCAACCGGGACAAATCGCAGTTTGTCACCGGCTTTGAGTTGGCCAAGTTTCCACAGGTCAGCGTTGATAACGGTGGCCGGGCATACGAAGCCCCCCAGGGACGGCCCGTCGGGCCCGAGGATAACCGGCATATCGCCGGTAAAGTCGACGCTGCCAAAAGCATAGGCGTTGTCATGGATGTTGGAGGGATGCATCCCGGCCTCGCCACCGCTGTCACGTGCCCAATGCGGCTTCGGGCCAAGCAGCCGAATGCCGGTGCGACTACTATTGTAGTGCACTTCCCAATCCGCCGAGAAAAAAGCTGCGATATCCTCCTCAGTAAGAAAATCCGGCGCCCCGTGGGGGCCATAGATCACCTGCAGAGTCCAGGATTGCGTGAGCCGGGGGCGGTGGGATTCGGGTACCGAACCGGCCACCCGGCCCGCCATGGCGCGACAGTGCAGGATGTCTCCGGTGCGCAGTGCACGCCCGGCGTGGCCGCCAAACTTTCCCAGGGTGAAGGTTGAACGCGAGCCCAGGTAGCGGGGGCACTCGAAGCCTCCCCTCACCAAAAGATAGGCGCGGGCGCCGTTACCACCAACAGGGCCGATCTCCAATGTCTGCCCGGCACCCACGTCAATGACGCTCCACATTGACCGTGCTTGCCCATCCAGCGCAATGGGTAGTTCCGCACCGACCACCACCAGTTGTTGTGGCTGGCTGAACCTGAGGGTCGGGCCCTTCAGGGTTATCTCAAGGCCGGCACAGTCTGCGTCGTTTTCCAGTAGCGCGTTGCCGAGGCGAAAACTGTAGCTGTCGAATGCCCCACTCGGGGGTACACCCACATGCCAGTAACCCCGCCTGCCCGACAGGTCCTGCAGGGTGGTCATGGTGCCCGGGGCCACGACCTCGACGCTGCCGGACTGAAACGCCCACTGCTGTAACAGCCCGGTGTACACATCGCCCCGGAGGAAAGCTTTTTCTTCCATCAATTGCGCGCAATAGGCGAGATTGGTTTCGATACCCCAAAGTTCGGTGCGTCTGAGACTGGTTCGCATACCGGCAATGGCAGCGGCCCGGTCAGGGCCGTGCACGATCATTTTGGCCAGCATCGGATCATAATAGCTCGACACCTCGACCCCGGCGCTGATCCAGCTATCGATCCGCAGACGACAGGACGACGGCGGGGCATCCGGCCATTCGACCTGGCTGAGAAGACCCGCCGAGGGCTGAAAATTGCGCGCGCAATCCTCCGCATACAGGCGCACCTCGATCGCGTGACCGGCCGCTTCGAGTTGCTCCCGGCGCTGTTGTAAATCCACCAGCGGCGCCCAGGCCTGCTCCACCATCCACTGCACCAGGTCGACGCCGAATCGCTCTTCGGTGATCCCGTGCTCTACCTGCAAGCGGGTGTTGACCTCGAGAAAATAGAAATCCCGGGTGGTGGTGTCATAGATAAACTCGACGGTGCCAGCGCTGGCATAACCCACACCCTCCAGCAGCCGCCGGGCGGTCGTCTGCAGCGCGTCTCTTTGCTGCTCGGTCAGTCCCGGCGCCGGCGTCTCCTCGATCACCTTCTGGTTGCGCCGTTGCAAGGAACAATCCCGCTCCCCCAGCGCCACCACCTGCCCGCAACCGTCGCCGAACAGCTGGACCTCCAGATGACGCGCCCGGGGAATGTACTTTTCCAGGAACACGCCGCCGTCGGAGAAATTGTTTTCGCTCAGGCGCACGACAGATTCGAAGCTCTGCTGCAGCTGCTGCCGATCATGGCACACCTGCATACCGATACCACCGCCCCCTGCCGTACTCTTGAGCATCAGCGGATAAGCAATGGCGTCAGCGGCGGCAAGGGCGTCATCCACGGTAGTCAGCAAACCGCTACCGGGAATTACCGGTACGGCAAACTGCTCCGCCAACTGTCGGGCCCGGTGCTTGAGTCCGAATAGCTCGATGGCATCGCTGGAGGGACCGATAAAGACGACGTCCTCGCTGGCGCAACGGCGGACAAAGCCGGCGTTTTCACTGAGAAAGCCGTAGCCGGGATGGACGGCCTCGGCGCCACTTTGGGCGATGAGCGCAAACAACTTGTCCTGGTCGAGATAGGTCTGTGCCGCGCCCCCCGCCCCCAGGCAATAGGCCTCATCCGCCATCCGCACATGCGCCGAGTCGGCATCGGCGTCGGCATAAACAGCCACCGACAGGATCTGCATATTTTTCAAAGTTCGGATGATACGACAGGCAATGGCGCCGCGATTGGCAATCAGGACTTTATTGAACATGCTCGCCTCACTGGGTCAATCGGGTCGTCCCGATGGCTTGTGGCCCCGTGCAGGTCGTCCTGCAGGCAGTGTTAGCACTCTGGCTACGGCGCGAAGGCATGCCTTACCATACCAGCAACTCGATGGGCGTCGGGTTGTAGGCGTTACAGGGATTGTTGAGCTGGGGGCAGTTGGATACCAGCACAATGACATCCATCAGCGCCCTGAATTCCACGTACTTGCCGGCTTCGCTGATGCCGTCGGCAAAACTCAAACCGCCATCAGGGGTAATCGGGACGTTCATGAAAAAATTGATGTTGTGGGTGATGTCGCGCTTGTCCATAGCAAACGCCGGGTTCTGTGCCAGGGCCAGCATCCAGCTGTCGCGACAGGCGTGCATGCATTTTTTCGCCAGGCCGTAGCGTACGGTGTTGCTCTCCGCGGCACAGGCACCGCCCAGGGTGTCATGCCGGCCGCAGGTGTCGGCGACGATGGTCAGCATCCGGTTGCCGCGGTTGGACAACAGGGTTGAGCCTGCGGTCAGGTAGACATTGCCCTGTTCGCGGATGGTATCCACCGCGCTGTAACGCTCCCGGGGATTCTGGGCCCGGTAAAAAAGGGTGTCGGCGGCCTGGTTGCCCTCGAGGTCGACAATGCGCATGGTCTCACCGGCGGCCAAAACCTGCATGTAGTAGTTGCCGGCCTCGACAGTAGTTCGGCGCACGGCCTCCCGGGGTGATAACTCACTGGCTTGCAGCATGGTCAGGCTCCGCCCAGTTGATAGAGTCGATTGTTGGCGAATCCCCGCTGGTTTTCCACGCAACTGTTTTTGCAGAGGTCGTCTTCGGCCAGCGGCTGGGCCGGCAGCAATTGGTAGCGCACCGGCCGGCGTGGATACTCCGCCGCGGTATCCAGGGGATGCGGGCAGGTGTGAAACACCACCAGGGTATCCATCTCGAAACGCAACTCGACCCGGTCTCCGGCCCGGCTCTGCTGGCCCGAATAGCTGAGCTGGCCACTCTCATCCACCACCACCCGGCTGAACCAATTGAGGTTCGCGGCCATATCCGCCAGCCCCAGCCCGTACTTGGTGAGCTCCACCAAAAAAGCATGCTCGCCACTGATAGTCCAGTCATTGCGCGCCTGCTGGTAACTGGCCGTCGACCACTTCTTTTTCAGGTTGGCGTCGCTGAGATTGCCGCAAACCGTATCATGCCAGCCGCTGCTGTCGGCGACGATGGAACAGAAAATCCGCCCCATGTCCGAGTACAGGCAATGGCCGGCGGTCAACTTGAAGGTATGCTGACACTTGAGGGTATCCGGAGCGTTATAGCGCTCGAGCAGGTTTTCGGGATTGTAAAACAGCATGCCGACGTTGGCGCCACCCGTCTCGTCGATCAAGCGCAGGCTGGTATTGGCCCGCAGGCGCATCGACCAGTGCGCTCCCCCGGGGAGAACATCTTCGTACCATAGCGGCCGTTCACTGCTCACCTGCAATCACTCCTTAAGCATGGGTTTCGAGTACCCGGTTTGCCGCGATTTCATCCAGCACCTCCGGCTGGACCTTGCCCAGGGGGATGTCATAGCTGATGTGGGCACCGTAGCGGTTCGGGTTGTCAGGGTCGAGTCGAATCTTGTCAAATACCAGGAGGCGGGTGCCCAGGTAAAAGCCCTCCTCGAGGTCGTGGGTGGTCATGAATACCGTCACGCCGGTCTCCCGCCAGAGGCCGAGAATGAGTTCGTGCATGTCCTTGCGAATACCGGGATCGAGGGCGCCAAAGGGCTCGTCGAGGAGCAGGATTTCAGGGCGCTTGATCAGGGACTGGGCGATCGCCAGGCGCTGCTGCATGCCACCGGAAAGCTCAAAGGGGTAGCGATGCAGGGCGTGCCCCAAACCCACAGTGGTCAGTAACTCCCTCGCCGTTGATTCCGCATCGCGTCTGCGGCTACCAAACAATTTGGCCACCACCGGGGAACGCTCGAATTCCAGCCCCAGGCTCACATTCTGCAGGACGCTCAGATGCGAGAAAACCGAATAGCGCTGGAACACGATACCGCGGTCCGGCCCGGGTTCATCGGGAATCGCCTGGCCCTTCAGTAGCAACGCACCCCGCGAGGGACTGTCGCTCCCCAGCAGCATGCGCAGGAAAGTGGTCTTGCCGCAGCCGGAAGCACCGACAATGGTGATGAATTCCCCGGCATTGACCTTCACATTGACGTTTTCCAGCACGATGTTGCTGCCGTATTCACGCCACACACGCCGCGCCTCTATCAGCGGGGTCATCGGGCACTCTCCGCCGTTGCCACAGGCTGCTCCGATGTCTTGTCACGGGCACCGATACCGTAGTACCAGGGGAACAGCCATCGCGACAGGGACTTGAGGCTCCAGTCCATGGCAAAGGCCAGCAGTGCGATCCAGGCGACATAGGGCAGGATAATGTCCATCGACATATAGCGACGCACCAGGAAGATGCGGTATCCCAGGCCCTCGGTGGCAGCAATCGCTTCGGCGGCAATCAGGAATAGCCAGGCCGAACCCAGGGACAGTCTTACGGCATCCAGCAGGCGCGGCAGCACCTGGGGCAGCACCACCCGAAGCACGATCTGCCAGGTGTTGGCCCCCAGGGTCTGGGCCTTGATGAGGATCTCGGCGGGGATCTCCATCACCCGGCCCTGCAGATCACGAATGATGAAGGGAGTAATTCCAATCACGATCAACATGACCTTGGACAGTTCGCCCAGGCCGAACACGATAAACAGTATCGGCAGGATCGCCATCGGCGGAATCAGGGAGATAATCGTCACCAGGGGCGACAGCCCGGCCCTCACCAGCGGTAACAGGCCACACAGGATACCGAACGTCAGGCCGATCAAGGCGCTGAGCCCTACCCCCAGACCGATGCGCTTGAGGCTGGCGGCGGTATCGTTCCAGAACAGGTATTCGCCGCTGCGCTTGTTGGGCTCAAAGGCCAGTCGCTCGATAGCATCGACAAATGAGCCAAAGGCCGGCATCAGCTTGTCATTGGGGTTTTCCGCCAGGCGGGCATCGGAAGCCAGCCAGTAGGCCAGCACCAGCAATACCAGCGGCAACAGGCCGAGCCCCAGGCTGCTCGCCCTGCTCGGCTGGAGATTGATCAGTCGCTTCATTCAACTACTCGATATTCTGCGGCGAATGTCCGGCGCTTACAATTTGCCGTCTGCGGCCATTTGCATATAGCTGGTATCAAACCGCAGCTTGACGTTGGCGTCGTCACCGAAAGTACCCGCCGGCATGGCCACACCGATAAAGCCCGGGTCGGCTGCTGCGTCCCCCAGCAAGCCATGGTCAAAGGAAAAACTGGCTACGTACTCCATGGTCTTTACCAGTTCGGCGCTGTTGCCAAACGCCACTGCATCGGCGGGCTGATAGAACATTTTGGTTGAGTCGAGCTGTGACTCATAGCCAGCAAGATCGGTGCCCGATGCACGGGCCATTTCGGTGCGAGCCTCGACGCCGCTGGCTTCCTGGCCTTCCATCCGCGCCATGATTTCGTACCAGGCGCCGACCAGCGCTTTACCGAACTGCGGATACTTTTCGAGGGTCTCGGTATTCACCACCAGCAGGTCGATAATTTCACCGGGAATCTGGCTGGAGTCGAAAACCTTGTAGGAATCCGGCATTGCCACGATCTCGCTCAGCAATGGATTCCAGGTGGTGACCGCGGTCACCGATTTAGTGCCATACACCGCGACCATATCGGCATCGGAGGTATTTACGACCTTGATATCACGCTCCGACAGGCCTACCGACTCCAGCCCCCGGGCCAGCAGGTAGTGTGAAACACTCAGTTCCACCAGGTTGACCGACTGCCCCTTGATATCGGCCAGTGATTGCTTGCCCTTGAGCACCACGCCATCGTTGCCGTTGGAAAAGTCGCCAATGATCAGCGCCGTGGAATCGACCCCACCGGCGGCGGGAATGGTCAGCGCGTCCATATTGGTCATGGTACAGCCGTCGAACTGTCCCGCTGTGTACTGATTGATGGACTCGACGTAATCGTTGATTTGCACCACATCTATTTCTATGCCGTATTTGTCACCCCATTTCTTGACGATCCCGGCATTGGCGCCGTAGTCCCAGGGCATCCAGCCGACGTAAATCGACCAGGCAATGCTGAATTTATTGCGCTCGGCTGCCAGCGCGCCAAACGGCATAAGCAGCGCAACAATCAGCGCACCCAGGGCTGTAATCTTCATCATCATTCGAGTCATCATCAATCTCCAGTGGTTGTTTGGCGGGCTCTCTGCACGCTGGCCTGGCGCGGCCAGACCCGGTACGACCTTTAGATCCCGGGACTCATTGGCATTGGATCCGCTCGAATCTCCGGTTCTGTGAAGGCATAGGAATTCCGGGGGGCTGCCTCCCGATTCGCGTTCCTGAATCGAGCTCCTGGCGAGTGACACTGCAGGATGCGTGCCAACCTCGCTTGAGGGGCAAAGTCACTGCGGCCCGGGGCAACGTGCACTGCGATGGACGCCGCAATAGCCAAACTCCAGGGTGAATGCACCAAAAGCGGGCGCACCGTTTGTCGGCTGGCCTTATTGGTGCACTCACACCCGCCGGCCGCTGCCAATCCGGTTCGCTTACTGCGAAGCTGCCAGGGAAATTGAGCACAGACCAGCAAACCATCACCACAGCCAACAACGGAGGGAAGGCATGCCATGCGGATCCTGCCAATGCGGCGCAGTCACCTATGAAGTCACAGCCTCGTTGCTGTTGACCTGCGCCTGCCACTGCAGTGAATGGCAAAAGCGCACCGGCAGTGCGTGTGCCATGGGCTCAGTATTTCCAGCCACAGCCCTGCAGGCTACCGGCGAGTTGATTCGCTGGCAGCGGGTATCCGATGCCGGGGTTAACAGATCCCGCTATAGCTGCGCCGCCTGTGGCAAAGTGCCCTAACAGGCTGCTGAAAAACGTATTCGAGGCAGCGAGCGCAAGGCAAGAACCGGCGAAACGAGGGAGTTTATGGGCAATAAATGACCGAGTTGAGCCGGTTTTTAACGCTGCGATCGCCACGCAGATAGTTTTTCAGCAGCCTGCTAAGGCGAAATGGCACTTATTTAAGCCGATTCGGGTGTCTACCTCGGCAGGACCTTCGCCGACAGGGATGTCGGCGCAGAGCCCCCAAGGGACGGGTTTACGGCGTGTCCTGACGGGGTAGATGCCCGGAGCGGCGCTTTGAAAATCCCATGCATTTCTCCTTAACTAAGTGCCATTCGATCTAAGGCGTGGCCTCGGATTCACCCGATCCGGTGATCCCGCAGCCGGGCACCCTGGATGACAGCAGCTCACTGCATGCCGGGGCCCACATCTGGACACGCAGCGCACAAGCCTGGCTTAGCTTTAACCCGGCAGCGCCCAGCTACCGGACCCAACCAAAATACATGATGGATTTGCTGACAGCGGCGACCGCTTATCGCGCAACATTGGCGCCGCTTTGAGCGTGCAATCCCCGCTTCAGGAAGGCGGCAGCTTCTTGCTTGCGCCCTCGGCAATGGGCGCGCCGGAGTCGCGCTCCTGAACGGCCTGTTTGAAGCCCACTTCCTGGGCGCGCTGGCGAAACCACAGCCCCTCCGGAGAATGGCGGGCAACGCCGTCGAACAGGTTGGCGAACATCTGGGTGTGGTTAAGGCCCATATTCTCATAGGCCTGGTTGACCGCGAGCTTTGACATCATCAACTGGTTTCTCGGCACACCTTTGATGCGCTCACACAGTTGTGCGACCGTGCGATCGAGGTCATCGGCGGGCACCGATTTCAGAATCAACCCCATGGCTAACGCTTCTGTGCCGGTCACCAGGTCACCGGTGAACAACATGCGTTTCGCCTGCTCAATACCCAGGCGGTACACCCACATCATGGTGGTTGGGATGCCCCAGACCCTCGCCGGCGGGTAGCCAATGCGAGCATCGTCCGCCATCACGATAAGGTCGCAGCACAGGGCAATATCACTGCCACCGGCCACCGCCGCTCCGTGTATCTTGCAGATTACCGGCTTTCGCGCCCGCCACAGCGCCATGAAGTCCTCGGTATTGCGGGCCATCATGGCGTAATCTTCGGTGGGGTCCCAGGGCATGTCCTGACTGCCGGCCACCTCACCCCGGGTTTCGGCGAACAGGCGCAGATCGTAGCCGCCGCAAAATCCCTTGCCGGCACCCTGCAACACAATGACATGAACGCCGGGATCGGACTCGGCCATCTCCACCGCCCGGCGCAGCTCACCGGGCATGCGGTGGTCAATGGCATTGAGGCGTTCGGGCCGATTCAAAGTCAGGGTGGCGACCCGATCGGCACAGTGGTAGAGAATGGTTTCAAAACTCATCGCGGTTTTCCCCTGCGTTGTCGTGCTGCCGTTACCAGACGTCGACCATGGTGCGCCGACGCCCCCGGGGCGGGGCGGCTGCCATGGCCGAATCGAAAGCCCTGATAACCACAGAGCGGGTCTCGACGGGGTCGATGACCGCGTCGAATTCCAGGAATGCCGCCGCCTCGGTGGCCTTGCCCCTGTCGTACATCTTTTGTAACAGCTGATCGAACAGTGCCTGTCTTTCGACCGGATCCGCCACTGCTGCCAGCTCTTTTTTGAAGCCGAGCTGGACCGCGCCCTCCAGCCCCATGCCACCACACTCACCCGTGGGCCAGGCGGCGATATAGACAGGCCGGGTAAAACCGCCACCCGCCATTGCCATCGCCCCGAGGCCATAGGCTTTGCGGAGGATGATATTGACCAACGGCACGCTGATGCTGGCACCCGCCACCAGCAGTCGCGACATCCTGCGCACAGCGCCCTCGCGCTCGCTGTCGATGCCGACCATGTAACCGGGGGTGTCGGTGAGGGACAGCACCGGTAGCTCAAAGGCGTCACACAACTGCAGAAAGCGCGCCGCCTTGGCCGCCGCCTGGGAATCAATCGCGCCACCGAGCTGCTGGCAGTCGTTGGCGATCAGCCCGATCGGCCGACCCCCCAGGCGCGCGAAACCGGTAATGATGCTGCGCCCGTACACCCGGCGCAGCTCGACAAAGCTCGCCTCATCGACCAGCGTCTCGATGATGGTCCTTACCTTGTAGCCAAAGCGACGGTCCCGGGGCAGCACCTCCCGCAATCCCTCCTGCGGCGGGGCGCGCCACTCTTGGACAGGCCCCTGGAAGTACCCCAGCAGCTTGCGCGCCAGTCGGGTCGCATCGGCCTCATCCTCGGCCAGAATATCGAGCACACCGTTTTTATGCTGTTCCTCGGCGGGACCGATCTCCGAGGGGTGGAAACTGCCAAGCCCGCCGCCCTCGATCATCGCCGGTCCCGCCATACCGATCCAGGACTGGCGCGTGGCGATGGTGATATCGGCGCAGCCGAACAACACCGCGTTGCCGGCAAAGCAGTAGCCGTTATTGACCGCGATACGCGGCACCAGGCCGCTCATCGCCGCCCAGCTAGCAAAGGATTCGACATTGAGCCCGGCAGTGCTGACCGCGACATCGGTATCCCCCGGCCGGCCGCCGCCACCCTCGGTATAAATCACCACCGGCAGCCGCGACCTGCGCGCAAGCTCGCACAGGCGATCCAGCTTGCGATGATGAAAATAGCCCTGGGTGCCCGCCAGTACGCTGTAATCACAAATGATCACCGCCGCCTCGGCCATGCCCTCGGCGACCGTATCAGCGTTGATGGTACAGGTGCCGGTAATCACGCCGTCAGCTGCCGTGCTGGTCTGCAACTCCCGGTAATCGCGCCGATTGCGCTGGGCCGCCACTGCGAGCTGCCCGTACTCTACGAACGAATCGCGATCGACCAGATCGAGGAGGTTTTCCCGAGCGGTGCGATAGCCTTTGGCATGCCGGCTTGCCGCCGCATCACGGCGCACCCCGTCGCCGGTATTGGCGATACGCTGTTGCAGAGCCTGCAGCTCGTCCCGCAGTTTTTCGTTCATTCTGTACTCCCGGCGACTGACTGTCAGGGTTGGGCATAACGGCTCCGGCCCGCCTGCACCAGGCCAGGCTCCTTTGACCGCTATGAAATACCCCCCCCGCACCCCGGTTCGGCATCGGAGCGGAAGGGGACGGACCGCATTGTAACGAAATCCGCTCATCAGCCAATGGCCGCCATATCTGGCGCCGGCAGGCCCGCAGAATTTTTCCGGCAGCGGCGATCCGAAGTCCAACCCTACACGTAAACACTTTGGCGAGCACTCACCCAACCTTCGCATATACCGGTGCAAAAACTCACCCCAGGCTGAGCGAAGAACGTCGCTACTGGGAAGGTAACCTGAATGACCCTTTAAAATAGCCCGGGAACACGGTCACCATGAAGATCACGATTGACGAACTGCATAACTGTCAGCCTCTGGACACCGTCATTATACGCTCCCTGGATCTTTCCCTTTACCATGCGGTAGCGGTCATCGACGGGCAAGAGCACCTGATAGCGGACGCGGCGGGCAAACCACTGCGCTACCACAGCATCATGGGCTTCAAGCGCAGGCTGGCAGACTTCGCCATCGAGCAAATGCTGTTGGAGCAGAACAGTGCCTACGATGAAATGATCGGCCAGCCAACGCGGTCGCGGGCAAATACCCTCCGGGTGCCCATGACGCCGCTCTACGATCCATTCGATAACTAGCCAGCGGAGCCATGCTTCGGCGACACGGCATCGTTGCCCCTTCGTTCCAGCCCGAGGCGAAGGGGTGCCGCCGATGAAGCAGGCGTTGGCGGCTCTACTGTGTTGGATCCTTGCCGGCTGCAGCAATGACCCTCGCCAGCACGCCTTCAATGATTACCTCGCCCGGCTGTCCCGGGCCCTGCAACAGGAGCTGCCACCCCCGGAGCAAACCGCGGAACTGGCATTTCCCGATAGGCGCCAGTTACTGGAGCATCGACCAACAACCGAAACCATCGCCCTGCTCGATTTCCTCGGCATGGGGGACTGCCAGCTACAGCAAACCCTGGCGCAGCGCAACAGCTCACTGGGCAAGCTGGGGACCGAATCACAGCGCCTGCTACAGGACCTGGCATTTATCGACCAGGCGCCAGCCTGCATTGCCAGGCTGACACAGCAGCAGGACGACGATTTGGCCCAGCAATTGCAGTCCGCACTGGACACTCGGCGCTCGCAGCTGGCCGCCATTATTTGGCACGCCACTCTGGGAGCCCGGGAGTTCGGTCTGTTCTGGCAAGCCCCGCCGTTACTCCAGGATTACCCGAAACAAACCGGGCCAGAGTTGCTCGGGGCGATCGAAAGCCTGCAGCGCATGAGCGCGCAATGGCTCCGGGACGCCGCCGGTGAGGCGCCGGCAGGCAGCCCCGAAAGCGCAGGCGTCACTGGTGGGGCACTGGACTACGGGGCAAGTTCCAGCGCCCTGGAGTCCGCCCTCGCCACCATCCGGGGCGGCGACGGTGGCAGACTGTTCCGCGCGTTGGCGGTGCAGGCCGCCCAGCTTGAACGGGGCGATGCCATGGCCCGGCATCGGCTGGACCAGCAGCCGCTATGCCAGCCGGGGCGCCATAATGCCCAGGGTGATATCCTGTTCAACGTGGTGCAGAAATTTTGGCTGCAGGGGCTGCAAGGTTGGTCTGCCCAGATCAGTCAGCGCTACTATCAGTTGTGGCCGGCGTTGCAATCCCTGGAAACGACCCTGGCGGCGGGGGAACCGCCCCCCTATCGCCAGTGGCGCCAACAGCGGGATCAGCGTATCGAAAACCTGGTCAGGGCGCCGCGACGCCATGTCGCAGCCATCAGGCCCCTGCTCGCGCAATGTGGCCTGGCACCGGGGCAGGACTGACAGCATGGTCGACCTCAACAAGCTGCCCCTACCCGCAACCGCCACCTGGCTTGGCCGAGCCGGTCTACTGCCCTTTTGCCTGCTGCCACTGCTGCTGGTGATCGCGCCGCGACATGAAACCCTGTGGCTGGAACTGTTGGCCAATTACAGCCTGGCAATCCTGTGTTTCTTGCCCGGGGTCTGGTGGGGGCTGGGCCTGATCCGACGCCAGCCCCAGCCCCTGCTGCTTGGCAACGCCCTGGTGGTGCTTGCTTTTTTTGCGCGCTCGCTGCTTGGGGAGGCGCACTTCCTGCTTGCCGCGGTGGTGCTGTTCCTGCTGTTACTGGCTTATGAGCGACGCCATCCGTTGTTTAAACCCCAGCCGGCGTACTACGCCCGAATGCGCCTTCAGCTGACATCCGTGGCCTGCGGCGGGCTGCTGCTGGCGGCTCTCGCTGCGGGCTGACGGCATACCGGTAGTTCGCTGCAGCCAGCCCCAACCCCGCGACGACACCGTTGATGCATCGGAGCAGGGCCGACACCCCGGTTAGCCCGTTTCTGCGGCCTCCAACAGACTTTGCAGCATCCACTGGAGCGCTTTCCCCCTGCGGTTAGCCCTGTGCACCACATGCAGGGTTGACGGTGGCACCGGCCGCTCCAGGGGCAGCGCCACCAATTCGCCCCGCTGCAGATGCTGATCGATGCGATGCAGGGGTAAATACCCCACGCCCAGCCCGCGCAGCTGGGCATCGATCTTTTGCTGCATCGTCGCCACCTTGAGCGCCGCCTGGTGCTCGAGTACCCGCACCGTCCTGGGGGGCAGGTGACGCGAGGAGTCTCGCACGATCACCGCCCGATGCTGACGGATGTCCGCCTCTTGCAGGGCCTCGTTGCTGGCCGCCAGGGGATGATCTGGAGCAACCGCAAACAACCACTGCACCTGCATGATCGGCGCACTGAGCAGGCCCTGGAGTCGGCCGACAGACTCGCCGGCGCCCAGCGCGATATCCGCGCGCTCCTCCAGCACCGACTCGATGGATCCACCCAGAACCTCCTCGTACAAATTGACCTCGATTGCTGGCCTCAGTTGATAAAGCGCCTCCAGATGGGGGTGAATGAACTGCGGGTCGAAAATGGAATCCACTGCGATATTCAGGCACGACTCCCAGCCGCTACCCACCTGGCGTGTCGTTTCCACCAGTCGGTCGGCCGCCAGCAACAGCTCCCTGCCCTGTTCCAGCAGCACCCGGCCCGCGGGGCTCAGCACCGAGCGCCGCCCCACCTTGTGAAACAGCGCCACACCGAGGTCCTGCTCCAGCTTCTGCACGCTGTAGGTGACCGCCGACGGCACTTTGTAAAGTGCGGCAGCGGCAGCGGCAAAGCTCCCCTTGCGATCAATGGCGTCCAGCACCTCGAGGGCGTCGAGGGTCAGACGGCTGGCCACGGCGCTACCTCCGATGAGCGGATATTCGATGCCCGAAAATTATTCATATTTTTTGAACATATTGTTTTCAATTTTCCGATTTTAATACCAGATGCTATGGATATACTGGCCCTAATTCAACATATTTTGCGAAACACAGGAGTCTTCCATGGCCGATAATACCTTCCTGCAACGGCTTGTCGCCAGCGATGCCGGCGCCAGTTCACTGATACTGCGGCTCGCCCTCGGGGTCATTCTCGCCGCCCACGGCGCCCAGAAACTGTTTGGTTGGTTTGGAGGATACGGCCTCGAGGCGACCGGGCAGTGGATGGCCTCGGTGGGATTCACACCGGGCTACCTGATGGCATTGCTGGCCGGTAGCGCCGAGTTTTTTGGCGGCTTAGCGCTGGTGCTGGGCCTGCTGACGCGGCCCGCGGCACTGGTGGCGGCGTTCACCATGTTGATGGCCATGACCGTCCATATCGGTAACGGCCTGTTTCTCAGCAATAACGGCTACGAGTTCGCCCTGATCTTGCTCGCGGCATCGCTTGCCCTTGCCATTCAGGGGGGCGGCACGTTCGCCGTCGATGCCCGCCTCTCCCGCGCCCGATAGCAGTACTAGCAACCGCGCCGCTGCAGGCGGCCCGCAAAACCACCACCCGACAAGGAGCAAGCAAACCATGGGATTATTAGTCGAAGGAAACTGGCACAACGACTGGTACGACACCAAATCATCCGGCGGGGAATTTATTCGCCAGGACGCCCAGTTTCGCCACCAGGTCACCGCTGACGGTGGCGAGGACAGTTTCAAGGCAGAGCCGGGGCGCTATCATCTCTACGTATCCCTCGCCTGCCCCTGGGCGCATCGGACATTGATTTTTCGCAAACTCAAGCAATTGGAGGCGATCATCGGCGTCACCGTCGTCAAGCCCGAGATGCTGGAACACGGCTGGGAGCTGGGGGGAGACGGCGATCCGGGCCCCATACCCGACCTCCGTTACCTGCACCAGGTCTACACTACCGCCAGGCCGGACTACAGCGGCCGGGTAACCGTGCCTGTACTGTGGGACAAACAAACAGCGACTATCGTCAACAACGAATCTTCCGAAATCATTCGCATGCTGAACACCGCCTTCAATGCCTTCACCCCGGTACAGACCGACTACTACCCGGTGGCGCAGCGCAGCGCGATCGACGAAGTCAACACCCTGGTGTATGACAACATCAACAACGGGGTTTACAAGTGCGGCTTCGCCACCACCCAGGAAGCCTACGAAAAAGCCTATCATGCCTTATTCGAGGCGCTGGATTCCGTCGAACAACGCCTGGGCCGGCAGCGCTACCTGGTGGGCGCCGACATCACCGAAGCCGACTGGCGGCTGTTCACCACCCTGATTCGCTTCGACAGCGTTTACTTCGGGCATTTCAAATGCAACCGCCAGCAGATCGAGCAGTTCCCCAACCTGTCGAACTACCTGCGGGATTTGTTCCAACAGCCGGGAATCGCCGACACCGTCAACTTCGACCATATCAAGACCCACTACTACTACAGCCACGAAACCATCAACCCCACTCGGGTGGTACCCCTCGGCCCGAACATTGATTACTTCAGTCCGCATAACCGAAACGCCTGAAGCGGGAGGATGTTGCCCCATGAACACGAACAAAAGATCACTGGACCAGGTATACGACGCCCGACCGGCGACCGACGGCGACGGTGTCAGGATTCAGCGCAACATAGCCGGCCGGGCGCTGCCCGGCTTCGACCCGTTCCTGCTGTTGGATGAAATAGCCTCCGACGAGGCCGCCGACTACATAGGCGGCTTTCCCGAACACCCCCACCGCGGATTTGAAACCGTCACCTACATGCTCGAGGGCAGCATGAAGCACCGCGACCACCTCGGCAACGAGGGCCTGTTGGTGAGCGGCTCGGTGCAGTGGATGACCGCCGGGCGCGGCGTCTTGCACTCGGAGATGCCGATGCAGGAATCCGGCCGACTGCACGGGTTTCAGCTCTGGATCAACCTGCCCGCAGCAGAAAAGCTGTGCGAGCCCAAGTATCAGGAGTACCCGCCCGACGCCATTCCACAGATTACCGTTGGCAGCAACAGCACGGCGCGGGTAATCGCCGGGACCCTGGCAACACCCTCGACGTCGGTCACCGGGCCCGTCGGCGGCGTCAGCACCCAGCCGGACTTCTTCGATCTCGATACAGCCGCCGGCGACAGCGTAAGCATACCCCTGGAGGCCGGTAAACGCGGGCTACTGTACGTTTACCAAGGTAGCGTTCTGATTGACGATGGCCAGCAGCAGCGTCCCCTGAAACGACAGCAACTCGGCGTACTCGGAGACGGGGACAGCGTCGCGTTCGTGGCCGCGGAAAACAGCCGTCTGCTGCTGTTGGCTGGAGTACCGATCAAGGAGCCCATCGTCAACTGGGGTCCCTTCGTGATGAACAGCCCCGGGGAAATCGAGCAGGCGATTCGGGACTACCAGCAGGGCAGGCTGGTCTAGCGCAAGCCCTCCGGCTGGCAAGGGATGAACGATTATCACCGCCGCTTCCGGCTGGCGCTGGAAGCTGGGTTGGCCACACTGAATTCATGGTACGACGTCGCTATACTGCCAGCAGAGAGCATTGGGTTTCACGTGCCGTGATAAGCTGCTTGGTTCGGGGCTCGCTTTAACGCATAATCGCCGGGTTCCAATTTCGTAACAGCCGCCGTCTTCCATCCGAGGGTCAGCCCAATGCGCAATGTGCTCCCATTTCTCAAGAAGGAGTTGCTCGAGCTGCTGCCACCCATGCTGTTCTTTCTGCTGGTGTTCCTGGTACTCAGCGTGGTCAGAAGCGTTCTTGAAGCGGAATACAATGTCACAGCCCTGTCGACGGCATCGGCGGTCATCAGCGCGCTGGTGGTAGCCAAGTCGATTCTGCTGGCCAATGCCACCCCGATGCTGCACTGGTTCAACCAGCATCGCCTGCTCTATAACGTGTTGTGGCGGATCCTGTTATACCTTTTGATCATCCAGCTATTCCAGTACCTGGAAGATCTGCTGCCTTTGTGGTCGAAAACCGGATCCCTGGTAACGGCCCACCAGCACATCGTCGACAGCATCCACTGGCCGCATTTCTGGATAGCGCACCTCGTGCTGCTCATTTTCGTCAGTTTCTATGCCGTGGGGGTAGAACTGGTCAATGCCATTGGGCCCCGGCGCGTAGTGAGCTTGTTTACCGAGCCCCGCGCCATGCACTAGCCGGTTGCACCCTTGCCAGTCCAGGCAAGAGGGACTACGAAGCAGCGGATGTTGAGCCCACGGCGTTAGCCATTATGCTGTCGCTGACCACGTATCAACAGCTGGTTAGGCGCATCGAAAGGCCCTACCATGAGCCCTACCATGAACAGCCAACAGAGACTGCTAGACCGTTACCTGATGCATCTAAGGCCCGGGCAGGTCACCTGGATCGGGCTGCGGCCCGGGCATAAACAAGCCATGCTTGCCGTCGACAGCGCTGTCGCACTGCAGGATCTTGGCCTGGAGGGCGATCACCGGTGCAACAAGACAGCCGGCTCCAGCCGCCAGGTGACGATCATTTCCACTGAGTATATCCGTCAGATCGAATATTTTTGCGATAAGCAAAGCCTTGCCCCTGAGCTGCTCAGGCGCAATCTTGTGGTTAGCGGCATCAACCTGGGTGCCCTTCGCCACCAGAGGCTGTCAGTGGGTGATGCGGTGCTGGAGACCACCTCTCTATGCCACCCTTGCTCGCGGATGGAAACCGCACTGGGGCCGGGAGGCTTCGCCGCGATGCTCGGCCACGGCGGCCTGTGCGCCAAAATCCTGCAGGGGGGAAGAATCGCTGTGGGTGATACGGTGCGCCGGCTCGCCCCCCAGGGAGAGCTGTTCTAACTCGCCAGCAGCCAGCGGGTGGGCCCAATGGCATTGGTTCCAGCGGGGCGCCAGCGTCACGTCCGGGTCCTTGCGCCAGAATCCGATTGACCCGTCGCCACGTATACCTCGCGAACCTCAACGCGCAGGGTGATCCATGATCGAACGCAACCTCGGGAACATAGAGCGCCTGTTTCGGCTCGCAGCTGGCCTGTTGCTGGGGCTATGGGCGATCACCGCCACCCAGATGAACGCCATCGAATGGTTTGTGCTGCTGATCGCCCTGTTTCTGATTCTCAACGGTGTGTTTTCGCGCTGCTACCTATGGTACGTGCTGGATATCAATAGCTGTGACTCGAACACCGACGAGGGCTGCTCCCCGACCTGTTAGGGCCTCGCAGCCTTATCACCCCAGCTGGCTCAGGGCAGGTCCTCGAACAGCCTGCGAATGCCACCTGACCAGGCCTGGGTGAGCCGGTTGTAATACTTGTTGTCTTCCGCGAGGCGCTCCCGGTTGATTTCCAGGCTGTCCCTGCGGTAGCTGACGAAATCGATGGGCATACCCACCGACACGTTGGAGTGAATCGTCGAGTCGAAGGATATCAGCGCCGCCTTCATGGCCAGATTCAGACCCAGTTCGTAATCGACGATCCGGTCGATGATGGGCTTACCGTACTTGATCTCCCCGATCTGAAAAAAGGGTGTGTCCACGGTCGACTCGATGAAATTTCCCTGGGGGTAGACGTGAAACAGGCGCGGCTCCTCACCGAGGATCTGACCACCCACCAGAAAGTTGCAGCTAAAGTTCACGGAGCTCGCGGACTGCTGTCCCTGCTGGTGCTGGTTGATGATCGAGCGAATCGCGACACCCACCAGGCGCGCGCAATGGTGCATCGACTCTGCGTTGCAGATATTCGGCACCTCGGTGTTGCGCGCCTCTTCCCGCAGTAGGCTGATGACGCTCTGGGAGGTCGCCAGATTGCCCGCCGAGAGCATCACGACGGCGCGCTTTTTGGCCACCTCGAAGACATGCATCTTACAGAAAGTGGAGACATGGTCTATGCCGGCATTGGTGCGGGAGTCGGCAGCAAACAGCATGCCCTCGCGCAGGTTCATGGCAACGCAGTATGTCATGGTGATGGATTCCCCGGTGGCTTGTGCGGCTGACAATCAGCGCTACACAGTTATGGCAACTCTGATCAATTCGGTACAACCTCAGCGGAGCCATTGGTGATGGCTGGCAAGGCGCGTCGCGAAGGTCAATGGTAGTTCTCATTGACGAGCGGCGCTAAGCCTGAGGTGACACCGAATTGATCAGAGGTGCCTTATGTATTACAGACGCCCGGTGCTTGCACCGACTGCGCCACTAACAGCGTTCCACGTCGACTTCCACCTCGACACTATGGTGGCTGCCGCCGCCGAAAACCGTACCCTTCAGCGGTGTGACATCGGCGTAGTCACGACCCCAGGCGGTGGTGATGTGTTGCTGCTCGGCGAGGGTATTGTTGGTCGGGTCAAAATCCGTCCAGCCCTCCACCGGCGAATAGACCGCGAACCAGGCATGGCTGGCATCGGCACCCACCAGCTTCTGCGTCCCCGGCGCAGGCAGGGTCTCGAGATAACCGCTGACATAGCGCGCCGGAAACCCCAGTGAGCGCAGGCAGGCAATCGCCAGGTGGGCGAAGTCCTGGCAGACACCGCGACGGTGGGCGAGCACTTCGATGACCGGAGTCGACACCGTGGTCGACACCGGGTCGTAGGTGAAATCCCGGTAGATTCGATCCACCAGTTCACGCACTGCCGACAGTAAGGGCCGGTCCTCCGCGAAGCTCGGGCGGGCATAATCCGCCAACGGGGCGCCCAGCTTGACCAGGGGTGACTCCAGCAAATACTCCCGAGCCTCGAGGGTGGCAAGGTCATTACCCTGGGCCAGCGCCATGCGCGTCTGGGCACAACTGATACCGAAGTCCAGCCCGAGTCCCGGGCGAAACTCGTCCACCGCCACGGCGCTGTGGGCGGTGACATCCAGCAATACGTGGGGCCACTGTACCGTGAAGTGATAACAATGATTGCCGAAGTAGTCGAGGCGCGTATTACCCAGCACCGGCATTGGCTGCACTTCAATGCGCGATTCAAGGCAGCGCTGGTTGGGAGTATCCCTTGGTAGCAGGTGGGTCAGGCTGTGACACTGGCTGACCTGCTCGGAATACCGGTAACGCGTGGTGTGACGAATCCGGTACTTCATGTCGACGCCTCCCAGGAACCCGGCAACAGCGGCTGTGGCCCATCGCCGTGATCGAAAAAGCGATCGGCAATCGCCTGCGAGGTCTCCCCAAGTAATCGCTGAATGCGCGCCAGCAACAGCTCGAGCTCGGTACGCACGGCGTCGCCGTCGCCATGACTCGCCAGGGCCAGTGGGTCGCTCAACTTGAGTTGGGTACTCGCCTCCAGCACCAGCCGGCTGTAGCTGGGCAGGCCACGCTGGCCGGCCTCGGCGGGCAATTCGCTGATGTGGGCCCCGAGAGATTCAAGCTGGTACAACAGCGAGCGAGGATTACTCGGCTCAAGCAGCAACAGTTCGAGGCCATTGGCGACGGCCATTTGGCCGTTGTAGCGCCTGCGATAATTGTTGAGGCACTCCACACTCAGCAGGTTGGCCTCCAGCAGAACTTCTTCGTCGCGCCGCGACACCACCGGCACCAGCAGCGAGCGAACCTGGGATATCGTCTGCCAGGCGCGCTCGATTCGTTTGCCCATTTCCATAAAGTGCCAGCTTACGCCCCGCATCATGCTTTCCTGGGCCAGACCCGACAGTGCCAGCAAGGTGGTCACCAGGGGGTCGAGCGCGGCCTCCGGCGCCGCATTGATGCCCAGGCTCAAATCGCGCTCCAGCTCGCCCAACTGGTCTCGAATATCGTTGATGATGCGCTGCATATCTGACGACAGGGTTTCCTTGATCTGGTCCGCAGCCACCAGCAGTGCGTTAAGTGAAGACGCAACCGAACCGCTACGCTGGCGATCACTGGCAACGGCAAGCAG
The DNA here is from genome assembly GCA_963751595.1 of uncultured Gammaproteobacteria bacterium. Lineage (GTDB taxonomy): Bacteria > Pseudomonadota > Gammaproteobacteria > Pseudomonadales > JAHEGP01 > JAHEGP01. Next base: position 261,923 of record CAVVVC010000007.1, on the reverse strand, counting down.
CTCAGGCTCGGGATTGGCGAACAGGGTACTATCATCGGCAACGAAGCCAGGATAGGTCGCCGTCAAATGGGTGACCGCACGCAGCAGCATGGGGTAGCTGGCCGGCGGCAGCGGTTCTATACCGTGCAGCTCAACGAATACGGTGCGCAACAGGCGCAGCGCCGATTCTGATCGCTCCGCGTAGCGACCGACCCAGAATACATTTTCGACCACCCGACTGGGAACGCCAAGGCGATCCCAGGCCTGGGGCTGGACCGCGGCCTCGGGCTCGTGGCGCAAGGTTACCTGCTTCTCCGGCTCCGATGCCAATACCCAGGTGTCCTTGCTCACAGACCCCAGTCGGTTACTGATCAGTGCGGTACCCTGGGCCAGGCCGGCCCGCGTCAGCCCCCCCGGCAAAACGCTGTATGAGGAGCCCGACGCCACCGCAAAGCTGCGCAAAATGGCGCTCCTGGGGTGCAGCGCGTTGTTGTGCCAAACCGGCAGGCTGGAAGGCTGGAGATACTCCTGGGCCACGTACAGGTAAGGGCGTTGAAGAATCTTGTCACGCCATTCAGCAAGTCCCTGCTGGCTCAGTTCCGTGCCGAGTACGCTCTGGATATTCGCCGCGCGGGAAGTGGGCTTGAGCACCAGCTGACTGAGATTGGCGAGCACATGCTCCCGATCCCTGGGGTCGCCGCACCAAAAAGTGCCCACCGATGCGAGGCGGGGTTCGCGCCCGAGAAAGAAACGGGCGATATCCGGCATATAGCGCAACAGCGCCGGGTTTTCGAGAACACTGGACCCGAGTGGATTGGCGATCGCCACTCTGCCCATGCGGACTACTTCGAGCAGGCCGGGCACACCGAGTTGGGAGTCTGACTTCAGCTCTACCGGGTCGCAGTAATTGTCGTCGACCCGGCGCAGGATCACATCGACCCGCCGCAGCCCGTCGAGTGCTTTCATCCATACATAGCCGTCGCGCACTGCCAGGTCGGTGCCCTGCACCAGGGGCAAGCCGAGGTAGTTGGCAAGGTAGGCCTGCTCGAAATAGGTTTCATTGTAGGAGCCGGGGGAAAGCATCACGATGCGGGGAATATCGCTGCCCGGGTTCAACTCGGTCAGCTTCGCCCGCAAGCGCTGGAAATACAGTGACAGGCGATGCACGTGGCTGTCGCGAAACAGGCTGGGGAAGACCCGCGACATGACGGTGCGGTTCTCCAGGGCGTAGCCGGCACCGCTGGGCGCCTGGCTGCGGTCGGCGACAATCCGCATACTGCCATCAGCCGAGCGCACCATATCGGCGGCGTACTGGATGAGTTGGTGCTCGCCTGCCAGCGCAAGCCCCTGGCAGGGTCGTAAAAAACCGGCGTGACTGAAAATGATCTCGGGGGGAATGATACCGTGGCGCAGCAACTGGCGCTCACCGTAGATGTCCTTGAGCACCAGGTTCAACAGTTCGGCCCGCTCCTGCAGCCCGGACTCGATGGTCGCCCACTCCTCGCTGCGGAGCAACAGGGGGATGGGATCGATCGCCCAATTGCGCGCGGCCTGCGGCTGAGCGTAATCGTTGTAGGTTGCGCCGTCGTCACGGAGGATACGCCAGGCCTTGCGCTCCCGGTCGTTGATGACATCGGGGCCGAGGGATTCCAGGCTTTCGAGCAGGTACTGCCAATGCGGCCGCACCTCACCGTCGGCGGTAAACACCTCGTCATGGCTGGCCTGGGGCTCGCTGTAGGCCAACCACGAAGAGCGGGCAAGTAGACTGGATTCAATCACTCGTTTGCACGCGCAAAAAAGACGCCATTATGTCCCAATTTGGTGCACCACGCTATTTACTGCGCAGATCCAGGGTGTGGACGTATTCACCGGGGGACTCCTCCGCTGGTGGCGCCATGGGGCGAGGCAAGCCGTGCTCCGGAGCAAAAGCCCGGATATCTTCGAAGTCCGGATTCCCCGGCAACGGCCCCTGGGTATGGCCGTAGTCCCAGAAACGGTTCACCCGCCGCGCCTCGGCGGCGAAGGCATTGACCGGGAAGTCGTCGTAGGAGCGCCCCCCCGGGTGGGTGACGTGATAGGTACAGGCACCTACGGAACGCCCGTTCCAGCTGTCGTACAGGTCGAATACCAGGGGCGCATGCACGCCGATTCGCGGGTGCAGGGCAGAGGGTGGCTGCCAGGCGCGATAGCGCACGGCGCCGACATATTCGCCGCTGCGCCCGGTTTGGTGCAGCGGCACACGGCGGCCGTTACAGCATAATACGTAGCGCTCACCCACCAGCCCGGTCAGCTTGACCTGGAGGCGCTCCACCGAGGAATCGACATAGCGGGAAGTGCCAAAACTGCTCACCTCCTCGCCCAGTACGTGCCAGGGCTCTATCGCCCAGCGCAACTCCAGGTTGATGTCGCCGATATTCACATTGCCGTAATGAGGGAAGCGAAACTCCTCGAACGGTGCCAACCACTCCAGTTGAAACGGATAGCCCTCGGCCTTGAGGTCGGCAACCACTTCCTTGATATCCTGCCAGACGTAGTGGGGCAACATGAACTTGTCATGCAGTTCCGTGCCCCAGCGCACCAGCTTGCCGGTATAGGGTTTCTTCCAGAAGCGGGCTACCAGGCAACGCAGCAACAGTACCTGCACCAGTGCCATGCGCGCGTGGGGCGGCATTTCGAAACCGCGAAACTCCAGAATACCCAGGCGCCCGGTGGGCGACCCGGGGGCATAAAGTTTATCGATACAGAATTCGGCGCGATGGGTATTGCCGGTAATGTCGATCAGCAGATTGCGCATCAGGCGGTCGACCAGCCAGGGTTCGTCGCAGTCGCCCTGGGGGAATTGCTGGAAGGCGATTTCCAGTTCGTAGAGCATCTCCGGCCGGCCTTCGTCCACCCTCGGTGCCTGACTGGTGGGCCCGATAAACATGCCCGAAAACAGATACGACAACCCGGGGTGATGCTGCCAGTAAGTCACCAGGCTGCGCAGCAGGTCGGGGCGGCGCAGCAGGGGACTGTGTTCGGGACTGGCCCCACCCAGGGTAACGTGATTGCCACCCCCGGTGCCGGTGTGGCGCCCATCGAGCATGAATTTTTCAGTGCCCAAACGGCAGGTGTGGGCCTCTTCGTAAAGAATATGGGTATTGTCCCGCAGCTGGGCCCAACTGCTTGCAGGGTGGATATTCACTTCTATCACGCCCGGGTCAGGGGTAACCAACAGGCGCTGCAGGCGCGGATCCCGGGGCGGCTCGTAGCCCTCCAGCACCACCGGCATATCAAGTTCGGCGGCCACCCCTTCGATCGCACTGATCAACTCGATGAAGTGCTCCAGGTGTTCCATCGGTGGCAGGAAGATATACACCTTGCCGTCGCGCTCCTCGACACACAGGGCGGTGTGCAGCAATTTCCGCGGCTGCCCGTCGTCTTTGGCGGGCTTTTTCTGCTTGCCGGACTTCACTTTGCGCTTCTTTTTTGACTTGGCGCCGCTGTCTTCGGCCGCCGGATCGGCCAGCTCATCCCGGGGCTCGAACGGGTCCCGTTCCGGCTTGACCTCGGGCTCCTCCTCCCAGGGCAGGGAATCCAGGGGCAGGCGCAGCCCCAGGGGCGAATCTCCGGGAATCAGATTGATGGTGCCGATGCGTGTCTGCCACAGGCTGGAACGCCATGGCTTGCCCGGTTCACGCCCCAGCGGCAGGACAAAACCCTTGGGCTGGTCCAGCCCCCGCTGTAACAGTTTGGCAAGCCGACGCCGGTCCTGGCTGTCCTTGCGGGTGGCCTTGAGCGGGTCGATGTTGTCCGGCAGCTTGCGTTCCTGCCAGATATGGTAGAGCGGATCTTCATAGGCAGGCTGCACATAGGCAGCGTCGAGCCCCAGGCGATCGCATAGCGTGGTGGCGTATTTCCGGGCGTCGTCCGGGCCCAGGCCGTAGTCCTCGTTGACCTTTGCCAGCAGGCGCTTGTCCTGCCACAGGGCAACCTGGTCAGTGCGCCAGAAACACCCCAGCGCCCAGCGCGGCGTCGGTTCGCCGGGATACCACTTGCCCTGGCCATAATGCACCAGGCCACCGGGCGCAAAGCGTTCCCGCAGGCGCAGCAATAATTGTTTGGCCAGTTTCAGCTTGTCCTCGCCGAGGGCTTCGGTGTTCCACTGGGGCGCATCCATGTCCTGCGCCGAAACAAAGGTCGGTTCACCCCCCATGGTGAGGCGCACATCCGCCGCCTCCATCTGGGTATCCACTGCCAGCCCGAGGGTATCAATGGCGCTCCATTGCTCTTCGCTGTAGGGCTTGGTGACCCGGGGATCCTCGTGGATGCGCACCACATCGTTGCTGAATTCGAATTCGACTTCACACGGGTCGATGGCCCCGGTAATGGCCGCCGCGGTCGAGGGGTGGGGGGTACATGCGAGGGGGATATGCCCCTCCCCGGCAAACAGGCCCGAAGTAGGATCGAGTCCAACCCATCCCGCTCCGGGCAGAAAAACCTCGCACCAGGCATGCAGGTCGGTAAAATCCTGCTCCGGCCCCGCCGGCCCATCCAGTGCCTTCACATCAGCCGTCAACTGGACCAGGTAACCGGATACAAACCTCGCCGCCAAGCCCAGGTGCCGCAGTATCTGCACCAATAACCAGGCACTGTCGCGACACGAACCAATGGCCAGTTCCAGGGTTTCCTCGCAGCTCTGGACCCCCGGCTCCATGCGAATTCGGTAACCGATATCCTGCTGCAAGCGCTGGTTGACCGCGACCAGGAAATCAATGATGGCGATCGGGTTGTCGTCACCGGGCTTGGCATCGGCGGCAAAGCGCTGCATCCAGTCGCTTAATTTCGGCCCGTTTTCGACAATATCCAGATAGGGCGCCAGCTCTATTCGCAGTTGCGGCTCGTAGGCAAAGGGGTAGTGCTCGGCGTACTCCTCGACGAAGAAGTCGAAGGGATTGATAACCGTCATATCGGTTATCACCTCAACCTCTACCGCAAACTCTTTGACCTTCTCGGGAAACACCAGCCGCGCCAGGAAATTTCCGAAGGGATCCTGTTGCCAGTTAATAAAGTGATTGGACGGGCTTATCTTCAGAGAGTAGCTGTAGATTTTGTTGCGGCAATGGGGAGCTGGCCGCAGGCGCACCACATGGGGCGACATCTTGACGAAGCGATCAAACCGGTAGTAGGTGTTATGGCGAAGAGCAACTCGAATTGTCATCCCAAAAATCTCAGTCTGCGGTTGTGGGCTCTAGCAAAAACCAGGTTTCTGCGAAGCAATCGTGGAGTTTTGCCAGGTCGAGTTGCATCTCATTCATGAACTCACGAAAGTTCTCCCCCAAAACATCATAATCGTCATAGCGGACGATGCGCCGCTCGATAGCCAGCGCAATCCTGCGCGCATCGGCATTGTGGGGCAGGCGGGATAGCGCATGGACCAATCGATTCATCGAGAACATCACCGTGCGGGGATAGTCTTCATCAGCCAACAGGAAGCGGGTTACATCGGCGCCATTGACCGGGGCCCTCTCCTTGCGCAGGTAGGGCTGATAGGCATCAAGGGAGCGCAAAACGTTGCCCCAGACGATCTGCGAAATATTGGTTGAAGCATCCTCCGCCGACATCACCACCGCGGCGCCGGCATCCATGATGCGAGTCGCCATGTCGGCGCGCTCCAGGGTCCGACCCAGGCGAATGAATTCCGAGGCGGCGTCCTTGCTCATGCTATTGGCAAACAGTCCGCTGAACTGGTGGCAGGCCTTGAGAACATTGTTCAGGTACTGGTTGCGATGTCCCCGGTTGAGCCCCTGCTGCATGTTATCTTCAGCAAACAGCTTCAGCTCATTGACCATTTCCCAGGTGTCTGCCGGAATGACGTCGCGACAGGTACGGGCGTTCTCACGCGCCATCTTCAGCGACGACAGCATGGAACTGCCGTTGGTATCGTCGGCCAGCATAAACTTGATGACGTTGCGCTCGTCACGATTTTTGTAGCGCTCGTTGAACGCCTCGCTGCTATCGTTGATAACGACCAGCGTATACCAACTCAGGTCGACCCCCCGCGGGAGATCGAGCAGCAGATTGGCGTATACCTTAACCATGCGTGCGGTGTTTTCCGCTCGCTCCAGGTAGCGGGCCATCCAGTACACCCGCTCCGCGACTCTCGACAACATCATCAGGCTCATCGGTCGACTATCCACGTGTCTTTACTGCCACCACCCTGGGACGAGTTGACCACCAGGGAACCTTTTCGCAGGGCCACCCGGGTGAGGCCACCCGTGGTCACATACAAGTCCTTTGCCTGCAGCACGAAGGGCCGCAGGTCCAGGTGCCGGGGTTCAATTGCTCCAAGCCCCACCAGCGTTGGCACGGTCGACAGTTTCAGGGTTTTCTGCGCGATATAATTGCGCGGGTTTTCCTCGATCAACCTGGCAAACCTGGCCTGCTCTGCCTTGCTGGAGTGAGGCCCGATCATCATGCCATAACCACCCGACTCATTGGCCGGCTTCACCACCAGCTTGTCGAGGTTGGCGAGCACAAATGCGCGCTGCTCGGGATCGTGGCAGAGGTAGGTCTCGACATTGTCGATCAAGGGCTCTTCATCCAGGTAATAGCGGATGATCGCCGGCACATAGGCATAGACGACCTTGTCATCGGCCACCCCCGCCCCGGGGGCGTTGGCCAGGGCGACGTTGCCCGCCTGCCAGGCCCGCATCAAGCCTGCAACTCCCAGCACCGACTCCTTGTCAAAAACTTCGGGATCCAGGAACAGGTCATCGATGCGGCGATAGATGACATCGACCCGCTCCAGGCCGGCGATGGTGCGCATGTAAACGCAGTCATCGTCTCCCACCACCAGATCACTGCCCTCGACCAGCTCAACTCCCATTTGCTGAGCCAGGTAGGAGTGCTCGAAATAGGCAGAGTTATAGATACCCGGGGTCAGCACCACGATTTCCGGCCGCTTGATCCGGCGCGGCGACAATGCGGCCAGGGTGGCGAAAAGCCGGCTGGCGTAGTCGTCGATCGGCAGGATGTGCTCGTTCTCGAACAACTCCGGCAGCACTCGCTTGGTAATCGCCCGGTTCTCAAGCATATAGGACACCCCGGAGGGCACCCGCAGGTTATCTTCCAGTACATAGAACTTGCCGTCGTCGTCCCGCACCAGATCGGTGCCACAGACGTGGGCCCAGACCCCGAAAGGCGGCGACACGCCGACACACTCCGGGCGAAAGTTCTTTGACTGGGTCAGAATATGCTCCGGGATGATCCCGTCCTTGATAATGTGCTGCTCATGATACAGATCGTCGATGAACAGGTTCAGGGCGCGCAACCGCTGCTTCAGGCCCTCGGCGGTAGCTCGCCAGTGCTTGGCCAGAATCGTGCGCGGAATGATGTCGAAGGGCCAGGCCCGATCAATATTGCCGCCTTCGGTATACACGGTAAAGGATATCCCCATCTGGCGAATGGTCGCCTCGGCGGTTTCCTGCCGGGTCTCCAACTCCTCCGGCGCCTGCGACGCAAGGTGGTTCGCCAGTTGCCTGCCGGCGAGGCGAGCATTGCCCGACGCCGTAATCAGCTCATCGTAAAACTCCCCGCTAGGGTAACCCTTCCAATCAATTCCTTTCTTTTTCACTTCTTGACCTGCCACTGATTTACTATTACCCGTTTGGTTTGCCGAGTACTGCGGCCCTGGAACAACGCTCCCTCAATCCCAGCTTGATCCGCGATAACGAAGCTCGAAGTTTTCATCACTAAGGCTGCGCCAGACGACACGGCTGCTGACATGTTGCATCAGCGCCATGACCAACACCATAGCTTGCCTGAAAAAACCTGTGTATAAGCTATCCACACGGGCTCCGGGGGCCAACAGTACCCGCGAAGACGACAAGAGGGCCGAAGCCCTCTTTAAATTTCACGGTCATGTCGTTACGACAGGTTCAGACCGACTTGGTGAACTCCGGGTAGGCTTCCATACCACACTCGGCGATATCGACTCCTTCGTACTCCTCTTCTTCGCTGACCCGAATTCCCATGACTGCCTTGAGGATACCCCAGACGATCAGGCTGGTGACAAACACCCAGACGAATATGGTCAGGGCGCCGATCAACTGGCCAGAGAAAGACGCACCACCGTCCTCGGTCAGGGGGTTGGTTACCGGGACCAGCATCAGGCCGAGGAAACCGACCACACCGTGCACCGAGATGGCACCGACGGGGTCATCGATCCGAAGCTTGTCGAGGGTCAGAATGGCAAACACCACCAGGACCCCACCCAGGGCACCGAACAATGTCGCCTGCAGGGCACTGGGGGTCGAGGGTTCAGCGGTGATCGCAACCAACCCGGCCAGCGCTCCGTTCAACGCCATGGTCAGGTCGGCCTTGCCGAAAACCATGCGAGCCGTGATCAGGGCCGCTATCAAGCCACCCGCCGCCGCTGCATTGGTATTCATGAACACCACGGCTACCGAATTAGCACTCTCCACCGTTGCTGTTGCCAGCACCGAGCCACCATTGAAACCGAACCAACCCATCCACAGGATGAAAGTACCCAGGGTTGCCAGCGGCAGGTTTGCGCCCACGATCGCATTGATCTGGCCGTCGGCCCCGTATTTGCCCTTGCGTGCACCGAGTAACAAAACCCCGGCCAGCGCAGCGCCGGCACCCGCCATGTGGACGATGCCCGAACCCGCAAAATCCGAGAATCCGAGATCGCCGAGGGTGTAGAGACCAAATACCGAATTACCGCCCCAGGTCCAGCTGCCTTCCATCGGGTAGATGAAACCGGTCATGACTACGGCAAATGCCAGGAAAGCCCACAGCTTCATCCGCTCGGCCACCGCACCGGAGACGATGGACATCGCCGTGGCGACAAACACCACCTGGAAGAAGAAGTCGGCAGAAGGCGCGTAGGTCGCCGCCTCTTCGGCGCCAGTAACGCCATCACCGGCAATGGTCGACAGGAATATGTCGCCGCCGTACATGATCGCGTAGCCGCAAATCATATACATGGTACATGCCACCGCATAAAGGGCGACATTTTTCAGAAGGATTTCAGTGGTATTTTTGGATCGAACCAGGCCCGCTTCCAGCATTGCAAAGCCGGCGGCCATCCACATAACAAGCGCACCACACACCAGAAAATAAAAGGTGTCCAGTGCGTACGATAGTTCAAAGATACTGTTTTCCATGACCAAGCCCTCCGCAAAGCTCAGAATAAGGAACGATTAGTTGCAAACTCCAGTGAGAGTGCCGGTTGGGCTCCGGCGTCCCGGAATTCACTAGATGGCGTCGTCGCCTACTTCACCCGTTCGAATGCGAACCGCCTGTTCGAGTTGAGCGACAAAAATTTTGCCGTCACCGATCTTGCCGGTATTGGCTGCCTTGCTGATGGCCTCGATGACCTGATCGACCAGGCTGTCAGTAACGGCGATCTCGATTTTCACCTTGGGCAGGAAGTCGACAACGTATTCCGCGCCCCGGTAAAGCTCAGTGTGCCCTTTCTGGCGGCCAAAGCCTTTCACCTCAGTAACAGTGATGCCCTGCACCCCGATCTCGGAGAGGGCTTCTCGCACATCGTCAAGCTTGAAGGGCTTAACAACTGCCGTAATCATTTTCATTGGGAATCTCCTTGTTAAGCCCGCGCCGAAGCGCGGACCAAATGGATGCATTAAGCGATATCAGAATGACTTGACCCAGCTAACGAAAATCTTGGTGTTGTCATTGCCGTCGGCATTTTCGTTGTCGGCCGCCGAGACAGACAGGGTGACATCACCAAAATCGCCCGCCGATTTGGTCAGGTCGACCTGGCCATAGCTGTAGTCGTAGTCGGCATCCATGAAGGCACCGTCGTTGGTAAACTTGTAATGGCCCAGCAACAGGCCCAGGGACCAGGACTCGATGATCTCGAATGCTGCGGCCCCATAGAAATGCAGGTCCCCCGCAACAAAGGGGTTGATGTCACTGGCTTCGCCGTCGGCCTGGTCATTGACGGTGTAGTGAACCCCGACATCGAACCACAGAAAGCTGGCGCTGGCGTAGATCTCACCAAAGTCGAACCCGGACTCCAGCAGGCCGTAGTGGTAGTACACATAACCCAGATCAAGGGCCACATACTCATTGAAGTCGAAGCCCCAGCCGATGTAGAAGTCGGCCTCGTACTCTGAACCGGAGCGAACGCTCAAGAGGTTCAGATCGTCCAGCTCTTCGGCTTCGTCCACATCGACGATGTTGCCGAAGTCGACATTGGAAACCCAGGTGCCGATATACAGACCGGATTCGCCTTCCCAGTCCACTCCGCCCTGAATTGCGGGGCCGTTCTGGGTTTGGGTAGCTCCACGCCAAACGTAGTTGCTGGTTACGCCGATATTGGCGCTGAGCTCCGCCAGTGCCGGGGCCGAAGCGCCCAAACCGCCTGCCAATACTGCCGCCCCAAGTGCTACAGCTGATTTCGAGTTTCTCATTGCTAATGTACTCCACAATTAATGGTTAAGAACTGTCACCCATCGCGAGCAAGACATGCCCACTCCTAGCAGGGATCGTGCCAACTTTTTAAAAGCCTATTAAATTCAATGACTTGCGGAATTATAAAAAATCGACCCAAAATCCCCCGCCTGGTCCTGCCCGAATCGAGTGCAGCCTTCACGAGTACGTGCACGATTATGGAGCACGGCTGATACATGGCCCCTGGCAGGCGCCAAAACCTTGATTGCCACAGCTTGCAGGCAAGGTTCAACCGCAGATCCCGACGCAAAATGCGGCGTACCGGCACGTTGCACGTATTAAAGCAAACATGCACCGGCCACTGGATATAGGTAATTACCGCTGCCGGCTGAAGCGGCCCCACCCCAATACGCACCAATGTGGCGCAGTAATGACACGAAATAGGGCCAGGGCCCCCGCTTACCCCCGGCGCACCTTTTTGGGTTAAACTGGCATCCTGGAAAACGAGGCTGTCATGACACAACAACCACTCTTTGCCGAACTGGCCCGGCGACTGGGGGAAGTACTCCCCGGCAAGCCGGCGTCCGAAGACCTGGAAAAAGCCGTTAAAACCGTGGCGCAGTCGGTGTTCTCGCGCCTGGAACTGGTGACGCGGGAGGAATTCGATGCCCAGGCTGCTGTGCTGGCGCGCTCGCGGGAGCGGGTCCAGCAACTCGAAGCCCAGATTCTGCAACTGAGCCAGCAGCTGGACGCGCTGGAAAAACCTCAGGACAAGTAACGAAAGCCGGCAATCGGGATTGTTGCCGTAACAACGCCAGGGAGAGGCCATGTCACTCGCGATTATTTTCGCCCGCGCCTGCGTGGGGGTCACCGCGCCACTGGTCACAGTGGAAACCCACATATCCAACGGTTTGCCAGGGATGCTGATCGTTGGCCTGCCGGAAACGGCGGTCAAGGAAGCCCGGGACCGGGTTCGCAGCGCCATTATCAACGCCCACTTCGATTTTCCCATGCGCCGCATCACCGTCAACCTGGCGCCGGCGGACCTGCCCAAGGAGGGCGGTCGCTTCGATCTCGCCATCGCGCTGGGAATTTTGGCGGCCAGCGGCCAGCTGGACGCAAGCACCCTGGCCGATTACGAATTTATCGGCGAGTTGGCACTGAGCGGCGAGCTGCGTCCGGTCCGTGGCTCGCTACCGGCCGCACTGGAAAGCAGCGGCGACGGGCGCAAACTGGTGGTACCCCGTGACAACGCCGACGAGGCCGCCCTGGTGACCGCGGCCAGCGTGCTTCCCGCCGACCACTTACTGGACATTACCGCGCATCTTTTCCAACGGCGGCCCCTGGTAAGACACGCCGCACCGGCTTGTCATACCCGGCAACGCTATCCCGACCTGCGCGAAGTCCAGGGGCAACAGCACGCCCGCAGGGCCCTGGAGATTGCCGCAGCCGGTCGTCATAACCTGCTTTTATACGGCACCCCCGGCACCGGCAAAACCATGCTCGCCAGCCGGCTGCCCGGCATACTGCCGCCACTGCAGGAACACGAAGCGCTCGAGGTCGCCGCCATCAAGTCGATCACCCACCAGAACAGTCTGATCGACCAGTGGCGGGCACGCCCCTTTCGCGCTCCCCACCATACTGCTTCGGCGGCGGCACTGGTGGGCGGCGGTTCATCGCCCCGCCCCGGCGAAATCTCGCTGGCCCATCACGGAGTGCTGTTCCTCGACGAACTGCCGGAGTTTCCGCGTTCCGTGCTGGAAGTGCTGCGAGAACCGCTGGAAAGGGGTGAGATCATGATATCCCGGGCACGGCAACAGGTTTGCTATCCCGCTGACTTCCAGTTGATCGCGGCCATGAACCCCTGCCCCTGCGGCTACCTCGGTGATCCGCAGCGCGACTGCCGCTGCACGCCGGACCAGGTCATGCGTTACCGCTCACGCATTTCCGGCCCCCTGCTGGACCGCATCGATATGCATGTCCCATTGCAGGGTTTACAACCCGGCGAGCTTACAGGCACCCGGTCCGCCGAAGCGTCCCCCGTTGTGCAGCAGCGGGTGGAGTCGGCCCATCTGCGCCAGCAGCAGCGAAGCGGGGTTTCCAATGCCCGTTTAGCGCCGGATCAACTCCCGGTGGCATGCGCACTCAGGCCCCGGGACCGCGAGTTTCTGGAAGCCGCACTGCAGCAGTTGAAGCTATCGGCTCGGGCCTATCACCGCATCCTCAAGGTGGCTCGAACCATTGCCGACCTGGCACAATCCGACACCATAGAACGCCCCCATCTGGCGGAGGCAATCAGTCTTCGCGGGCTGGATCGGGCCGGTTGAGCATCGACCTCCCGCTGCGCTGGCTGACGTTGACGTTGACGCCCGTTTGAAACCTTGCAACCAAGCTGCGGTTGTCTCAATATACCCAAAAATCAACAAGAAGAACGGAGATGGAGGACCTTTCCCGTGAGCACAAAAATGTCGACAATTCTTTCCACGCTGCTACTACTGGTTTGCAGCCTTGCCCATGCCGCTGACCCTTTGCCTTCGTGGAACGAGGGCGCCAGCAAAAAAAGCATCAAGGCTTTTGTCGAGCAGGTTACCAATCAGGGCGGCAAGCACTTCGTGCCCGTTGAACAGCGTATCGCGGTTTTCGATAACGACGGTACGCTCCTGTCTGAAAAACCCATGTACTTCCAGCTGGCCTTTGCACTGGATCGCCTCAAGGCGCTGGCGCCGGAACACCCTGAATGGAAAGATCAACAGCCGTTCAAGGCCGCGCTGGAGGGTGACTTCGCAACCCTGAGCAAAGGTGGCGAACATGCGCTGATCGAGCTGGTAATGGTGACTCATGCGGGCATCACCACAGGGCAGTTTTCCCAGCTGGTCAGTGACTGGCTGGCTACCGCCAGGCACCCCACCACCGGCATGCGCTATACCGACATGGTTTATCAGCCGATGCTGGAGTTGCTCGAGTACCTGCGCGCCAACGGCTTCAAGACCTTTATCGTCTCGGCGGGCGGTATCGAATTCATGCGCCCCTGGGCCGAAGATGTTTACGGCATTCCGCCGGAGCAGGTGGTGGGCAGCAGCATTGTGACCGAGTTCGAGATGCGCGACGGCAAGCCGGTGCTGGTGCGTCAGCCCAAAATCAATTTTATCGACGACAAGGCGGGCAAACCGGTGGGCATCAACCAGCATATTGGTCGCCGACCGATTGCCGCCTTCGGCAACTCCGACGGCGACCTGGAGATGTTGCAATGGGTCAGCGCCGGCGATACCAGCTTCGGCGCCATCGTGCATCACACCGACGCCGAGCGCGAGTGGGCTTACGACCGCGATTCCAGTGTCGGCCGGTTGGACAAGGCGCTGGATGCAACGCCTGCCGCAGGCTGGACGCTTATCGATATGAAGAAGGACTGGAAACAGGTTTACCCCCCGGCTGCCGATCAATAGGCACTTCGGCGGTGGCCCAGGCTGGCCACCGCCAGGCTCTGGCCTCCAGCAATCACCCTGGCGCCGACTGGCCCCTTGCCAGCAACAGCCCCGCTGTTAAAATGCTTCGCCCCAACCCCAGGTGCCAGCCGTGAGCAAGCTCAATCCAAGACAACAACAGGCCGTGCGCTATATCGACGGGCCGGTGCTGGTGCTGGCGGGTGCCGGCAGCGGCAAGACCAGCGTCATCACCCGAAAAATAGCCTGGCTGGTCGATAGCTGCGGCCTCGACCCCAAACACATCTACGCGGTCACCTTTACCAACAAGGCCGCCCGTGAAATGAAAGCCAGGGTTGGCGGCCTCCTGACCGGCAGCGGTGCCCAGAGTCTCAACGTTTCCACTTTCCACACCCTGGGCCTCAGCATCATTCGCCAGCACCACCGCCTCCTCGGCTTCAAGGCGGGCTTTTCCATTTTCGACGCCGATGACACCCTGAGAATACTCAAGGACTGCCTGCTGCAGGAAGGCAAGGAGCACGCCGAGCAGGCCCCGTTGATACAACAACTCATATCCAACTGGAAAAACGAGCTGGTCAGCCCGGAACAGGCTTTGGCTACTGCCGCCTCCCCCGGGGAGCAGCGGGCGGCACTCATGTTTCAGCAATACCGACAGCTGCTGAAGACCTATAACGCCGTGGATTTTGACGACCTCATCACCATCCCGGTGCATCTCCTACAAACCGATCCCGACGTGCTCGCCCTCTGGCAGGGCAAGGTGCGTTACCTGCTGGTGGATGAATACCAGGATACCAACGGGGCCCAGTACGAGCTGGTAAAGCTGTTGAGCGGGCTCCGGCGGGCGCTGACCGCGGTCGGTGATGACGACCAGTCGATCTACTCCTGGCGAGGGGCGCGGCCGGAAAACCTGGCCCAACTGAAGGCGGACTTTCCCGAGCTGGAAGTCATCAAACTGGAGCAGAACTACCGCTCCACCGCACGTATCCTGGGGGCGGCCAATACCGTCATCGCCAACAACCCCCATGTCTTCGATAAACGCCTGTGGAGTGAACTCGGGCACGGCGACGCGGTGCGGGTGATTCAGTGCCCGGACGATGACGCCGAACTCGACCGGGTCGTTACCGAGATAGTCGACCAACGGCTGCGCAGGGGCTTGCAGTGGCGTGACTTTGCCATTCTGTACCGGGGCAATCACCAGGCCAAACCGCTTGAGATCAAGCTGCAGCAGCATGCTGTTCCCTATCACATATCCGGCGGCACCTCGTTCTTCGCGCGCAACGAAATCAAGGACATCATGGCTTACCTGCGGCTGCTGGTGAACCCGGATGACGACAACGCGTTTCTGCGAGCGGTCAATGTACCACGGCGCAAAATCGGCCCCGGCAGTTTGGAGTCGCTGGGCAGCTACGCCAATGGCAGGCACTGCAGCCTCTATCGGGCGGTCAGCGAAATCGGCTACGCGCAAAAGGCCAACCCCCAGTCCCTGCAGCGCTTGCGCGGCTTCGTCGAGCTGATGGATAGCCATCGTCAGCAAAGCCAGGGTGGAAAGCCCATTGGCGCGATCCGGGACCTGATCGACGCCATGCATTACCACGCCTGGTGTATCCAGAATACGTCCAGCCCCGCCGCCGCCCGACGGCGGATGGAAAACGTCGAGCTGCTGGTGGATTCCCTGCGCAAACATCTGGACGACGGCGCCAGCGACATCGGCGAGGCGGTCAACAAGCTGATGCTGCGGGATATGCTTGAACAACAGGCCGAGGATGACAGCGGCGACCGGGTGCAACTGATGACCCTGCACGCCGCCAAGGGGCTGGAATTCCCCCATGTCTTCATGGTGGGCATGGAGGAAAACCTGCTGCCCCATCGCAACAGCATCGAACAGGGTGATGTCGAAGAGGAGCGTCGACTCTGCTATGTCGGCATTACCCGGGCCCAACAGTCCCTGACCATGACCCTGGCCCGGCGCCGCAAGCAGTTTGGTGAGTCGGTGGGAACTACCCCCAGCCGCTTCCTCGATGAACTGCCCCAGAATGAGCTGTCCCGGGAGGGTTTCGGTGAAAAGGATCCCGAGCGCAATGCCGTTCGCGGCAAGGCCACGATTGCGTCACTCAAGGGCCTCCTGGCAGATATCTAGCGGCGGCAGACCCATTGGAACGCTCACGCGCTCTAGCACGCGATAATCCGGGGACCCCCTGAGCTTGGCACCGACCCTGTGCGCAGACTCGCTCAAGCAATCCATCGAGTCGGCAATCCGTGATATAAACGTTGCCGTACGGTTTATATCCTAACCCCCACGAGGCATCCCATGGTTAGACCATCGGCTCCGGGCCTGCGCGCGTTTCTATTCTCACTGGCTGGGCTCCTTGCCGGGGTCAGCGTCGCCGAACTGCCGGGGCCCCCGGTTGTGGTCGCAAGCCCTGAACTGCAGGCGATCTATCGTGAGGTGGAAGTTACCGGTAGCGTTACCTCTCCCCGGGTCGCCCAGTTGTCCGCCGCCACCAGCGGCCTGGTGCAGACCCTGCTGGCTGAAGAAGGAGACCGGGTAGAGCAGGGCCAGGTGCTGCTGAAGCTGGACCCTGAGCTGGCGGAGCTGGAAAGCCGCAGTGCCCAAGCCCGGGTTAGCCAGGCGCAGGCAGCCCTGGGCGATGCCAGGCGCCGGCTGGAAGAGGCCAGACGCCTGGGCCCCAGCGGTGGCCTCCCCCAGACCCAGATCCTTGACCTGGCAGCCGAGGTGGAGCAGGACGAAACCCTGCTGCAGCAGGCCAAGGCCGATGCAGGCCTGCGTGAGGCCTTGCTGCGCCGGCACACACTCACCGCCCCCTTTGCCGGTGTGATCAGCGAGCGCGGGGTCGAGCTGGGGGAATGGCTGACCCCCGGAGAGAGTGTATTCGAGCTGGTCGCCACCGATGATCTGCGACTGGATTTCGCGGTGGCAGAGGACTTCGCCACCGCACTGAGTCTGGATACCCCCGTGCAATTGACTCTCAATGCCCTGCCGGGAGAGCAATTCAAAGGCGTCATTCAAACGCTGGTGCCGGTCGCCGAGCCCGGTGCACGCACCCTGCTCCTGCGCGTGGGCCTGGACACGGCGCAGCAACAGGATACGCGGCTGATGCCTGGTATGTCGGCGCGGGCCAGGTTGCGGATACCCGCCCAGCGCAGCGGCCTGGTGATACCCCGCGACGCCCTGCTGCGCTACCCGGATGGCAGGGTGGTGGTATGGAAGCTCAGCGATGGCGACAGCGGCGCTGTGGTTTACGAACTGGCGGTACGCACGGGTCAGGTCTTTGGCGATAGAGTGGAAATTGTCGAGGGCCTGGGTCCCGGGGACGAAATCGTGGTGCGGGGTAACGAGTCGCTGCGCAACGGCCAGCGGGTGCATATTCGAGGCCGCGGGGAGCCCTGAGCATGTTCGAAAAAATCGTCCACCGGGGTATTCTGGTCACCGTGATCACCCTGATCACCGCTGTACTCGGCATCGTCGCCGCCAGTCGTATTCCGGTGCAAATGATTCCCGACCTGGACGTGCGGGCAATTGGCATTCGTACCATCTGGCCCGGCGCATCGCCCCAGGACGTCGAAAAGGAGATACTGGTCGAGCAGGAAGAGTACCTGCGCAACCTCCCCAACCTGTCGCGCATGGTGACAACTGCCCAGAGCGGGCGCGCGGAGGTGGAACTGGAATTCCCCTTCGGCACCGACATCACCGAGATGCTGATCCGGGTCAACAATGCCCTGAGCCAGGTGCCCTCCTATCCGGAGGCCGTGGACGAACCCACGATCTTCGCCAACTCGTTCTCCAGCAATGCGTTTATGTTCTTCAGCATTGCACCGTCGCCGGGCAATCCCCGGCAACTGGATATGGACCTGCTACTGGATTTCATCGAAGACCAGGTTAAACCCCGCATTGCCCGGGTACCCGGGGTATCCGAGGTCGATGTGCGCGGTGGTGTGCAACGCCAGGTGCAGGTGCTGATCGACCCGGCGCGGCTGGCGCAACGGCAACTCTCGCTGACCGATGTGCGCAACGCGATCCGGGGCCGCAACCGGGATCGCTCCGCAGGGGAAATAGACTCAGGAAAACGCCAGTACCTGGTGCGAACGATAGGCCGCTTCGAATCGGTGGCCGAGCTCGAGGAGCTGATTCTGGCGCGGCGGGGAGATGCCGTGATCACCCTCGGGGAGGTTGCCCGCGTTCAACTGGACCATTTTGAAAAACAGGATGAGGTACTGTTTAACGGTGCCCCGCAGATTTTCATCGCCATTCGCCGGGAGGCCGGCTCCAACGTCATCGATATCAAGCGCGGCATGCTGGATGAAGTGGCGGCCGTCAACCGCGATGTGCTGGAGCCCCGCGGCATGGCAATGCGCTTGATCGCAGACGACGTCGTCTATGTGGATCAGTCGCTGCGCAATGTCCTCAAGAACCTCGCGCTGGGGACCCTGCTGGCGGTAGCCGTCATGTTTCTGTTCCTGCGCTCCCTGCGAGCCACCGCGATCGGGGTGATGGGTATTCCCCTGTGTATCATCGTTGCGTTCCTCGGCCTGCTGCTTGCCGGGCGCACCATCAACGTCATCTCCCTGGCGGGCATTGCCTTTGCCATCGGCATGACCCTGGACAACAGCATCGTGGTGCTCGAAAGTATTGCGCTGGAGCGGCGGCGCGGAGCAGACCGGGTGCAGGCGGCCATTCGCGGCGTAAAAAATGTGTGGCCGGCGGTGTTTGCGTCGACGGCAACCACCATCCTGGTTTTCCTGCCGGTAGCTTTCGTCGAACAGGAAGCCGGTCAGCTCTATTCGGATGTGGCCATTGCCATTTCCGCCGCCATCCTGGCATCGATGCTGGTGGCCATCACCGTGCTACCCACGGCCGCGGCGCACCTCGACCTTACCGAGGGGGGCAGCAATACGGGCAATGCGCCCCCCGGTGGCCGCCGCTGGGGTCAACGGGTAGCGGGCCTGACTCTCGACAGCGTGCACTGGCTGCTGGCAAGCTCCCGGCGTCGGCTGGCGTGTATCTTCATCACCGCGCTGCTGAGTGCGGGGATAATCCTGTTGCTGACGCCGGCGGCGGAATATCTGCCCGAGGGTGAGGAGCCGAAAGTCTTCGCCTCCATGAACGCACCGCCGGGTTACAACCTTGCCACGATGATGTCGATTGCCACCGAGATCGATGCCTATCTGGAAGAATTCATCGGCGCTGACCCGGCCAGCTTCCGCGCTGGCGAGGCGCCCCTCCCCGCCCTGGCCTACGTCAACATGCGGGTGACCCCACAGTCCATGCGAATCATCGCCGAACCGGTGGCTGCCAGGGATATCGAGCCCCTGATGGACGCACTGGATAAAAAGTACCGCGAGTATCCGGGGATGCGCGCATTTGTCGCCCGGGGCTCCATTATTACCAGCAATGACGGGGGCACTCGCAGCATCAACCTGGATATATCGGGCCCTGACCTTGCCACCATTTATGAGGTCGCCCTGGCAGCCTACCGACGCGCCGGCGAAGTATTCGACCAGCCGCGCATCCAGTCCAACCCGGCATCCCTGTCCCTGGCCCAGCCCATGGTAGAGATTCGCCCCCACTGGCGCCGCGCCGCAGAGCTGGGTTTGTCCGGCGATGACATTGGTTTCACGGTGTCGGCCCTCACCGATGGCAGTTACGTGGATGAGTTCTTTCTCGCCGACGACAAGATCGATATCTACCTGTACAGCGCCGCGGGTCAAGACGCCGACCTGGACAACCTTGCCCAGCTTCCGATCTATACGCCCGGCGGAGCGGTCCTTCCCCTTGGCGCGCTGGCGGCCATCACCGAGCGGGTGGACACCAGCACCGTACGCCGCGTCAATGGCAGCCGCACCGTGACCCTCAATATCATTCCGCCCCGTGAGGTTCCGCTGGAAACGGGCGTCGAGCTGGTGCGCAGTGAACTGGTTGCCGAGCTGCGGGAGCAGGGGCGGATTCCCGCCGGCGTCAGCCTGGATATTTCCGGTGCCGCCGACCAGCTCGACGCCACCCGGGCGGCGCTCACCGGTAACTACCTGGTGGCGCTGCTGATCGTATATCTGCTGCTGGTGGCAATCTTCAGTCATTGGGGCTATCCCCTCTTGATCATGACCTCGATTCCCCTGGGTATCGCCGGCGGTATTGTCGGCCTGTGGCTGCTCAACCTGGTGGGCGCGGCCCTGCCCATGGTCGGCATGGCCGCCATCGTGCAGCCCTTCGATATGATATCCATGCTCGGGTTTCTGATCCTGATGGGCACGGTTGTCAACAATCCCATCCTGGTGGTGCATCGCGCGGTGACCAACATCAAGCAACAGGGAATGCCGGTGGCAGAAGCTGTGCAGGAGGCGGTGGACGCTCGCCTGCGCCCCATCGCCATGTCCACCATTACCACCCTGTTCGGACTGGCACCGCTGGTGCTGATACCGGGTGCCGGCACCGAGCTCTATCGTGGCGTTGGCGCGATCGTGATGTTCGGCATTATCGGCGCCGCGATCGTCACCCTGACCCTGTTACCAGCGCTGACCATCACCGTGCTGCAATACACCCAGGGCGAAAAGCAGCCTCGCTAGACGCCATATCTCACCGATATTTGGAATTCCCGGCGAGAGATTGTGCGCAGTGCGGGATTTTCCGACCAAGAGCATAGCCGTATGCTACGGCCCGCAGGAGGAAGATTTGGTACCGCTTGCAAGATCCGGCGAGAAACCCAATAGGCGCCCTACGCTACAATAACAGGCACGCCGAAAAAGCGATTGCCGAATCGGTGAGATATGGCGTCTAGTTCAGGCTGGCCCGCACGTAATCGGCCAGCCGCGATGCCGCCTCGCTGTTTTGCCCCGCCCGGTGCAACAGGTTGATACCGACTTTGCCCAGCGCCGGTAGACGCCCCCCGGGACGCAGTACCCTCAGATTCTGCGGCACCGTGCTGCGGGCCAACACCGTCACCCCGAGACCTTCTTCGATCGCCGCCTGGATACCGGTTAGGTCGGGAATGGTGTACACCATTCGCCACTGTACACCGGCAGCGTCGAGGCGCTCGATGCCACGCTTGCGGTAGATGCAACCCTCCGGTGCGGCGATCAGCGACAGCTTTTTCATCGGGCTTACATCGTATTCGGGCCCTGCGACCCAAACCAGTTCATCGACCTTCACCCGACTCTCGGCCTGAGCCCGGGGATCGTCCTGCAGGGCGAGAATCAGGTCGAAGGCGCCGCGCTGCTCTGGCGACAGCAATTGCTTGCTCAGCTCGCAGGTGACCTCAAGGGTCACCGCAGGGTACGCCTGGATAAAGCGACCGATGATGCGCGGCAGCAGAGTGGTTGCAAACTCACTGGGAATCCCGAAACGCAAGCGGCCACTGACCTCGCCCCCCGCCAACTTGCCAAAAGCCTCGTCGTTGAGCGCCAGAATCTGGCGGGCGTAACGGAACAGGTCATCGCCGGCGGGCGTCAGCTGCAGGGTGTGCCCCGAGCGGAGCAGGAGTGACCGGCCCAGCAACTGCTCAAGCCGCTTTATCTGCAGGCTGATCGCGGGCTGCGAGCGCCCCAGTACTTCGGCGGCTGCGGTAAAGCCCCTGAGCTCCGCCACGGTGACGAATGTGCGCAGTAGGTCGGTAGGCAGGTTCTTCAACTATCAACTCGATTTCAGCGCGCTTTGATCGGCGGCGCCAAAGGCCTGCCGGCTGAAATCGACCCGGGCATCGACCGAGGTATGCTTGCCGACGACGCTGTCGATCAGCGCCAGACGATGTGCCAGGCCGCGCTGGTTGGCGATCTGGATGGCCAGCCCGGGACGGGCATTCAATTCCAGTATCAGCGGCCCGCGCTCGCGATCCAGCACCACATCTGTGCCCAGGTAGCCAAGGCCGGTCATTTCAAAGCAGCCTGCGGCCAGGCGGAGTATTTCCAGCCAGTGCGGTACCTGCAGGTCGACGAAACTGTGCTGGGTATCCGGGTGGCGGTCGACCAGCAATCCATTCTGGACCGCGAACAGGCTATGTCCGCTGCCAATGTCGATGCCGACACCCACGGCACCCTGGTGCAGGTTGGCCTTGCCATCGGAAGAATGGGTGGAGCAGCGCATCATCGCCATTACCGGGTAGCCGCGATAGACAACCACCCGGATATCCGGCACGCCCTCGTAGCTGTAGCAGGCCATCGCCTCATCGAACTTCACCAGCGACTCGATCATGGCTACATCATTGCGACCCCCGAGGCTGTAGAGGCCGCTGAGTATATTTGACACGTGGCGTTCGGCATCGCGAATCGACAGCTCTACCCCGGAGGGCTTGATGTAGCGTCCTTTCTTGCGCCCGACGATGACCAGGATTCCCTTGCCGCCACTGCCCTGGGCGGGCTTGATCACGAACTGGCGGGTCAAGCCCAGGCGCTTGCGCAGGTTCTTGACCTCGAACTGGTGGGAGATCGTACCGATCAGCTCCGGGACCGCCATGCCGTACTGCTGGGAAATCAGCTTGGTCTTGAGTTTATTGTCGACCAGCGGGTAGTTTTTGCGCTGATTCCAGTTGCCGATCACACTGACGTTACGCCTGTTCATGCCCAGCATGCCCAACTCTTTCAAGCGCCGCGGTGAGATAAACTCCATGTCAGGCGTCCTTCATGTGGCGAAAGCGGTAGAGCTCTGACAAGCGATAACCACTGTACTGGCCGATCACCAGGATGATTCCCAACACCACCAGCAGCAACTCGGGGAAATTAAAGGTGAGGTGGGCAACGATGGGCAGCATCATGACCAAATAGGTAATGACCGCCACCAGCAAGCTGCCCCCGCCCTGGATGAAAACCTCTTTCGGGCCCTCTTCCTCCCAAAGGATCGACATCCGCTCGATCGTCCAGGCGAGGATGATGGTGGGGAAAAAGGTGACCGTGAGCACCTGGTTGAAGCCCAGCTTGTAACTGAAAACGCTCAGTGCGGCCATGATGGCCACCACCACAATGACCACCGCAGAAACCCTGGCAACCAGCAGCAGGCTCAAATAACTGAGATAGTAACGAATCCAGAGCCCGACCCCGATCACCAGCAGGAAGATTATCAATCCTGCGCCCAGGGTCGTCTGGATAAAAGCCAGCGCGATCAGGATCGGCATGAAGGTTCCCGAGGTGGGGATGCCGACGACGACTCGCAGGAATACCACCACCAGGGCGCCGATGGGAATCAGCAGCAGGTGCTTGAATACGCCCTGTTGCTCGACGGGTAGTGCGTAGATCGAAAAATCGATCAGGGCGGCACGCTGGTCGCGGTTTTCCATCATCACCACGGAGCGTGCCGGCAGGGTATTCTTGAGGATGGCAAATTCGACCCTGGAGTCCTTGCCCCCCACCACGTCAAGCAGGGAGACCCCGCCACGCTGCCACATGAAGAAGTTTTTCGGCAGCCCGCGCTTCCCGGTACGGGGATTGAATTGCTCCCATTGGTTCCCGTCCCAGACCTCGATCAGGGTGGTGGACGTCTGTCGCCGCCGCCCGTCTTCCAGGACGATCCCCCGCACGATGCGGGCCGGGATTCCCGCCAGGCCGAGAATGTCGATGGCGACGGCCGCCGGGGAGCTGGACTCCGACGACAGCAAGGCGACGACATCCCGCTGGCGCTGTTCTTCCTCCTCGCTCAGGCGCTGGAGAAGAATCCGGGTGAAGCTGAACGGTTCGGCGGACTGGGCCCTGACCGTCGCTATCAGTTGCTCTGCGGCCTCCTCGAATTCGTTATCGAGCACCGGTTTATCTATTTTCTTCGGCGGCGCGGTATCGGCGCCCCGGCTTACCCCACGGTATACCTGTAGCTTGTAATAAAGCGCCGGCGAACGCGCCACTTCGCGCCGCGACCAGACCGCGCGGGACTGGCCGCTCTGTTCTTCAACCGAGAACCCGAAGCCCGAGGAGGCAAAATACTCATCCAGCACCACCCAGTCACTGCGTGGATCGGGCAGGGCAAGGGAGACTTCGACCGGGCCACCGGTCGGCTCAAAGGTAATCTTCGACTCCAGGGTCCAGACATCCCTGGACTCCCCGGGCACAAACGGGAACCCCAGCACGGCAACCTTGTATATGGTGAAGCCAATCCCCACCGCCGCAAGCAGCAGGGCCACCAGATAAACCTGTGTACGGGAAGACATAGAATCCCCTATCGCCAGCGGAAATTATCGAAGCGATAATTCCTCATTGTTATTCATTGTTATCGCCGCCACAGCGGCAACCGCACGCCATCTTGGAAGCCAGGGCTGCCAGCGCCGCACCGGCTTTGTCAGTCTGCGATATACTGCCTGGCAACATCAACCAACGCGTTATCTGTGAGGAAATTTCGGCCAATCAATATCGGGTGCTCAAACCCGGACCGATCGCTCAGTGTGACCTCGACGATGTCCTCGATTTCGCCCACGCGCAAGCGTACTTCAACCACGTAGCGACGCTGCGAGTCATCATCGTGCTGCTTGATCCGCACCCGCCGCTCCACCGGTTTCTCGATGGTAACGGCCGGTGCATTCTCACCCGGATCAAACTGAAAGCGCACCCAGCTCTTGCCGTCCCGCTCAAAATCCACCAGGTCCCGCGCACTGAGGGAGGAGGTCTTGGCCCCGGTGTCAACTCGTGCCTTGACAATCAGGCCGGTTTCGTCGACTTCGACCCGCTCGACACTGCCCAGCACCGCAATATCACGTTTGGTTTCCTTGCAGGCCGGTGCCGGAGCAGCAACCACCACCTTCTCGGGTTCGGGGCACTCACAAATCACCGGCTCCGGCTCCGGGCACTGCACCGGGGCAACAATCGCCGGCTCGGGAAGCGCCGGGGGAGCGGCTTCAGCGCCCCGGGGCTGTGACGGGTAAAGGTTGCAACCGGACAGTACAATAGCGGCCGCGCCAATAGCTAACCTGCGAAACACTTTTCACCCCCTGTTTGACACACCCCGCCGACGGCAAGCAGCCAGCCCGGGGAATTACCCCTGCTGACACTGCCCTCGACGGGCCACCGTGGTAACGGGTACCGCCGAGCATACGACGGCCTACCTTTCTTCTGAAGGCCTTGCAGGACGCGTCTGCCCTGCACCCACAGCTGCAGGCCCCACAGCGCAAAAAAAAGGCCCTTTGGGCCCTTTCCGGAACTGCGTGGCAGCCTACTGGCTGCCGGCGACCATATAATCGACGGCAACTTTGATTTCTTCTTCACTGCAATCCATGCACAGCCCCATAGCGGGCATGCCATTAATGCCTTTGATCGCGTGGGTGTATAGGGTATCGTTACCCTGAGCGATACGGTCTACCCAGGCCGCAGCGTCCCCTACGATGGGTGCTCCGCCAGCGCCACTGCTATGACAGGCCGTGCAAGCGGTGTTGTAAACGTTTTCACCGGACCTTGGCTCACTGTTTGCGGCAGCAGTCGCAACCACTGCGGTCGCAGCGTCACACGGCTCGCCCTCGACACAAACGTTGCCCACCGGCTTGATTCGCTCGGCAATTTGGTCTTCAACATCGCTTGCCGTGACGTTGAATGTAACCAGAAGCAGCGCGGCTGTCACAAATTTCCACCAATTCGACACAATAAAACCCTCATTACTATACGGTTTCTGCGGGTGCAGGACTCCCGATTATAACGACTAATACCCCCAACGGGAACAATATCCGCTGAGACTTAAGCGCCACGTTAGTGGCCCACGCTCGCAACCGCTGCGCAGACATAGTCGCAGTTGTCAGGGTTGATGCCAGCAACGTTGATACGGCTGGAATCCACCATATAAATGCCGAACTCACTGCGCAGTCTTGCCACCTGTTCGGGCGTCAGGCCAAGAAAGGAAAACATGCCTCGCTCCCGGGCGATAAAGCCAAAATCACCGGCCCCCGCCGCCGCCAGGCCATCCACCAATTGGACACGCAGGGCATTGATGCGGTCTCTCATCTGCGCTAGCTCCCGTTGCCACTGTGGCATCAAGGTCTCGCTACCAAGAATGGCAGCGACCACGGCGGCGCCATGGTCCGGCGGCATCGACCACAGGGCACGCACTACGTTGCAAACCTGGCTGTGCGCGATGTCGACGGCCGCCCTGGAGCTCCCTATTACCGTCAAAGCTCCGGTTCGATCGCGGTAAAGTCCAAAATTCTTGGAGCAGGAACTGGCAATGAGCATTTCCGGAAGCTGCCGCGCCAACAGGCGCAATCCCGCTACATCCGCCTCAATGCCCTCACCGAAGCCCTGGTAAGCCACGTCGACAAAGGGCAATAAACCCCGGCGCTGGAATAGTTCCGCAAGTGCACCCCACTGCTCAAGATTTAAATCTGCCCCGCAGGGGTTGTGGCAGCAACCGTGCAACAGCACCACATCGCCGGGGCCGGCACGCTCCAGCGTCTGCATCATTGCGTCGAAACGAATGGCGTTCTCATCGCCACAGTAATAGGGATAGCTGGCAATTTTCAGGCCCGCCGAGCCGAGCAGCGGAATATGGTTTGCCCAGGTCGGGTCGCTGACCCAGATTGCTGCATCGGACCTGGCGCGCATGATCAGCTCGGCCCCCGCGCGCAGGGCACCGCAACCGCCGGGCATCTGCACGGTGGCTGCACGCCCCGAGGCCAGCACGGGGTGCTGTGCCCCCAGCAACTGCAACTGCAGCAGATGGTTAAATTCGGGATTTCCGGCGGGGCCGACATAAGCCTTGCTCGACTGGTGCTCCAGCAAATGCGCCTCTGCCGCTTTCACACTGGCCAATATCGGCGTATTGCCAGCGGCGTCTTTATAAATGCCAACGCCCAAATCGACCTTCTGGGGACGGGTATCACCCCGAAAATCCGCCATCAGACCCAGGATGGGGTCCGGCACCAGGGCCTGCAGGGTTTCAAACATAATGGCGCTCCAGGCCCGGTTGGCTATCAAGGGCCGGCTATTATCAGGCACCGGTCCAGCAAACGCCAATCAATAAGCCACAGCGCTTTGAATTGGCCTGAAGGGTTGGTGTATGCAAGCTAACGGACCCGGGAACCCTGGTTTTGGCGTGCCGGATTGCATGCAGGGCCCGACGTCTGCGTACGCTTACCAACTCCTCGCTAATCTTGTTCGCGATACTCGCTCGGCGACAAGCCGCAATGGCGACGAAAAGCACGGGCGAAATTGGAGGAATCGGTATAACCGAGCTCGAGCGCGATTTCGGTGATGGGTGTTTCCGAGCGATTTAGCCACTCTTCGGCCTTATCCATGCGATATCGATTGAGCAAGCCGAAATAGGTGAAACCCTGTCGGCCGATTGCCCGCTGCAGTGTGCGTCGACTGGTGCCGAGAGATTCGGCAACTCTATCGATTCGCAGGTCTCTAAAGTCAGCCGCCAGGGCGTCTACCTGCCTCATTACCACCCCGATGACATCCGCTGGTAGTGGGTCGCCCAGGGTTTCCATCTCGGATGCATCAGCGCCGGCATGGCGGGGAAGCCGCCGCCGCATGAGCGCCCGGGGGATTGTGATATAGCTGTGCTCCAGCCCCTGAACGACATGTGCATTGGCAAACAGGTCTACCGACGGCACGGTCTCAGAGCCGCTATAGGCAAGGCCAATTTCCCGAGGCCACCATTCTGGCCCTGCAGCTCTCCTGAGATTGGCAACGGTCATCACCAGCGTGCAAAGGTGCGACTGGTGGGAGCCCAATGTGCAAGCTCCCGGAGACGCGATATTAAAGCGCAGCTCCGTCCCATGCACCGAAGTCCAGAACCGCTCGCCGCTGTTAATCAGGTTCAGGTGGTCAACGCCCTGCTGCAGGTAGGCACCGACAGTGCTGGCATTTTGCAGGTTGCGGCCATACACACCGTAATTGTCGAGGGAATTCGCAAGACCAACATAGAGCCCCAGATGTTCGCTGTGCAGCGAAGAACAGGCCAGTTGGGCAAATCGGTATGCGTTGCCCAGCGGTATCACGGCACCGGGAATATCCAGAACCTGAGGTGGAATAGCGCATTGCTCAAGCAACCGCTCCACCGGGGCGCCCATAGCCTCGAACTGACTGCAAAAAAAACGCACTACATCAGCGCGAGACACTGAAATAGTCGTCGTGGATATACCCGCCATGTTTGCATCCGCCACGAACTGACCATGCTTTGATATGCATCATACCTCAGCCTGCGAAATGGCACCAAATGACGGGTAAGGGATGGTGATCTGGCTTAGGCTGGTCTCGTGGTCACTTCGCTGTTTGCCAGCGGCCCACGGGTGTCCCGGCGATCAAAACCGTTCGCATCGCGCGCCGGCTCGGGAAGCTAAACGTAGCGCCTGCTACTTCAGCCTACCCGGAAACGAAATACCGAAGCAGCTGGTGCGACGGGATGGTGACAGCAAGTACCGACCAACAAGAACGAGGTCAGCTACCAGGGGATTTCCCGGCCATTCCCATGGTCATCCGGAAGCGCGCCTACTCAAGACCGATTTGGTGCACGCCGCAATGAATGTCAGCAACTCCCTACGATAACTGCGCTTCAAAGGAAAGAGAAAATGGACACACGAAGTATCGCGACAACCCTGTTTGCCCTTGTGGCATCGACGCTGGCATATGCGGACAACTGGCAGCCATTGACGGGAGCAGACACGTTGCAGGCGTTAATCGCCGGCGCCACGGCTGAAATAGAGCTGAAACCTGGCGTGACTGCCGTGGGCAAGTACAACGCCGACGGTACCGCCGAGATCGAGGCGTGGAACGAAACCTTCCGGCGCACCTGGTCCGTCAAAGGAGATGACCAGGTGTGCTACTCGGATGTGGAAACCAACTGTTTCAGCTTTGAAAAGAATCTCGATGATCCGGCTGAGTTCAGGGCCAGCAACGTGGCAAGCGGAGAAGTGTTGATGTTTCGGGTCACCGATGCTGAGACCGAAACGTTTACCCGGGAAACGCCGCCGGGCGAGGACGGCGGATTGGGTGCGCCGTCCGCAGCGGAAGTCGCTGCCTCGCTGTCTGACCCCAACACCAACATGGGCACGATGAACTTTTTTTTCGATTACATTGACTACGATGGCGACATACCCGGTGCCAGTAGCGCCAATGCGACACGAATGCTGTTTCAGCCCTCTTTGCCTTACAAGTTGAATGAGACCACCAACCTGTTTGTTCGTCCTGCCATCCCGGTTATTTTCAGCCAGGATGTGCCGCAACCGGGAGGAGGCTTCAGCTCCGAGGGCGTTGATCTTGGCGATATCGGCTTCGACCTTTCGCTGGGCAAAACCCTTCCCGGCGGCATTGTGTTGTTGGGTGGATTAGCCGGTACGATACCGACGGCGACGAACGATGCACTGGGGCTGGACCAGTGGCTGCTGGGGCCGGAGGCCGCCGTTGCCATGGTTCGCCCCTGGGGCGTCCTTGGCACGCTGGTCTCGCACCAATGGGACGTGGCCGGCGAGGATGACTTCGATACCAGCATTACCGCGGGGCAGTATTTTTATGCCCTCAACCTCAAGGATGGCTGGCAGATAGCCAGTGGGCCCACGTTTTCCTACAACCACGAAGCCAGCAGCGGCAACAAGTGGACATTCCCCCTCGGTATCGGTGTCGCAAAGACCTCAATCTTCGCTGGCCGGCCATGGAAATTTCAGCTTCAGTATTGGCACTACCTTGAGTCGCCCGACAACTTCGGCCCTGACTACCAGCTGCGTTTTTCGGTTTCGCCTGTGGTGAAACTGCCCTGGTGAGCCCGATGCAAATGGAGACCAACACACGTGCGATCGGCTCCCGGCGACGGACCGACGCTTCCGCTGACACCCGTCGATGAGGGCGGCTAGCCGGCGCTTCGAAATGGATCTCAACGTTCAAGGAGAAAGGCCGTTATGAAAATCAAACCAAGCGCATCGGCGATAATTGTCGTGGGTTTAATCTTCGCAAGCGGTCGACTTTCGGCCCAGGCGGTTCTGCCGTTTCCTGAGCCAGGCTCGGCAAGCACTGCCGGAAAGACCTTGAAAGACTCAGCGCACCAATGGCGCTGGGCTGAAAACCGACTGCCGGAAGACGCCCCCAACATCGTCATTTTCATGACCGACGATGCGGGTTTTTCTAACCCGAGCACTTTTGGCGGCCCCGTCCACACGCCAACCCTGGATCGTCTGGCCGTAACCGGCATCAGCTACAACGCGTTTCATACGACGGCACAATGCTCCGCAACCCGCGCCAGCTTGCTGACCGGACGTAACCATCACCGTGTGGGTGCCGGCCAGATTGCCGAGTTTGCTTCGGACTGGGATGGCTACGTTGGCGTGATCCCCAAGTCGACCGCCACCCTTCCCCAGGTGCTTTCCTATTACGGCTACAACACCGCCGCGTTTGGAAAATGGCATAACACGCCTGTCACCAACATCACCAAACTTGGTCCATTCGACCGCTATCCAACAGGCATGGGGTTTGACTACTTTTATGGATTTATGGCAGGAGAAACCTCTCAATATGAACCTGCTTTGTTTGAAAATACCAATCCAGTCAATGTGCCCCATGACCCCAAGTATCATCTGACCGAGGATCTGGCGGAAAAAGCCATCCAGTGGATTCGTACCAGTAAAACTCTCAACCCCGACACGCCGTTCTTTGTCTATTTTGCTCCCGGCGCGGTTCATGGTCCCCACCATATCTTCAAGGAGTGGGCGGACAAATATGACGGCAAATTTGATGACGGTTGGGAAGCGCTGCGCAAGCTGACGTTCGAACAACAAAAAGCGATGGGTTGGATTCCCAAAGATGCGGTGCTCAATCCGTTGGCAGAAGGGATGCAGGCATGGGCTGACGTTCCAACATCACAGCAGGAGTTTCAAACCCGTCTGATGGAAATCTATGCTGGGTTTCTGGAGCATACGGATGTCCAATACGGCAAAATCGTTGATGAACTCGAACAACAGGGACTGCTGGAAAACACGCTGATTCTCTACATCTTTTCCGACAACGGCCCATCCGCTGAAGGCATGGGCGGGTCCATCTCTGAATTACTGGCTCAGAATGTGATGCCATCCACGGTCGCACAGCAGCTTGAGGTACTTGACCAGGATTATGGCGGAATGGACGCCCTGGGCGGGCCCAAGCTTGACGTCATGTATCACCATGGCTGGGCATATTCAGGAGCAGCACCGTTCCAAGGTACTAAACTCGTCGCCGCACAATTTGGCGGAACTCGGACACCTTTGGTCGTCTCCTGGCCGAAGAAGATCAAACATGATGGGAAGGTTCGTTCCCAGTTCCATCATGTCAATGATATCGCTCCCACGATTTATGATGTCCTGAATATCACACCGCCCCAGGTGGTGAACGGTGTAAAGCAGCAGCCGCTGGACGGAACTTCACTGACCTACAGCTTCAATCAACCGGAGGCCAAGCCGGCAAAGACGACACAGTATTTCGAACTGATGGGTAGCCGGGGTATCTATCATGCTGGGTGGTTCGCCGGAACCTTTGGCCCCAAGGCACCCTGGCTTAACGATCCCGCCGGGCTCATTAACTGGGAGCCCGAGAAAGAAGTGTGGGAACTGCACAACCTGAACAATGACTATTCCCAGGCTAAAGATTTGGCTCAGGAAAACCCGGCCAAGCTGGCTGAAATGAAAGCACTTTTTAATGCGGAAGCCGCAGCAAACCATGTCTATCCGATCGGTGCTGGATTTTATACGGCATTTTACAATCCTAGTGAAATGCCATCATCGCCACTGACCGAATGGTCGTTTTATGAAGGACAAGACCGGATACCGGAAGCCATGGCACCCAAGTTCTTGAGCGGGCGCTCCACCCTGGCGGTGATCGATGCAACGATCGGAAAGGATGCCGAAGGTGTCCTGTTTGCTGTCGGTGGTATTTCTTCAGGGTTTACGGTTTACATGGACCAGGGGTTGTTGAAGGCAGAATACAACGCCATGACCATGAACCGCTATAAGGTTGCCTCGAAAGAAGCGATTCCCACCGGCAAGGTAAATATCGAGGTGGAAACCCAGTATGACTCAATGGAGCGCATGGCGCCGGCGACGGTGACCCTGCGCGTCAACGGCAAGCAGGTGGGTCAGGGGCGTATCGAACGATCGGTGCCATCGGTGCATACGGCGTCTGAAACCTTTGATGTGGGCGTGGACCTCGGTTCACCGGTAGCGCTGGATTACTACGATCGCGCGCCTTTCCGGTTCAATGGGAAAATTGGGAAGATTCAGATCAGCTACAGAAACCAGGGCGAGAACCCGTAAGGAGCGAAAGATACCATGAAAATCATAACGAAGAGCCGCAACCGCTGTATCCGAGCAATGCGTGCTTTGTCGATGTTCCTCACCGTCGCACTGGTCCTGTCCGGCTGCGGTCCGGGCAGCGAGCCCACCACGCCACAAGCCAAAACGCCAGCGATTGAGGCGACAGAGGTAATGGAGGCAACCGCCGAAGTTGTGCTGAGCGATGAGCAGATCGAAAACCTTGTGCGTCGATCCTACCCCTTCGTTGCCATGTACAACGTGAACAACAAGTTTGCGTTGACGCAGGGCGGCTGGAATACGGTGGATGTCAACACGGAACTCAAAGATCACACGATGCAGGACATCGCCCGCCCCAACAACGACTCGCTCTACATCGGCGTCATGTTGGATTTAACCCGGGAACCGATGATTCTGGAAATACCGGCGTTCGATTCCAAGTACGTTTCGCTGATGATTACCGGCTATGACCACTACGTGAATATCCCCATGTCGACCGGGGTGGGCGACTTCGACGAGCCGGAGAAAATGCTGGTTTACACTGCCAGAACGCAAGGGTACGAGGGTGAAAAGATCGAGGGCATCGATCGCTACTTTGAAGCCACCGGGGACTTTGTCTCGGCCGTCTTCCGGGTCATGCCTCATGCCAATGAACCGGAGCGATTCGACCGCATCGCGGAGCAGATGAAGCAAGTCAAGCTCGTTTCCCTTGCGGAGTACCAGGGAGGCAAGGCGAAGCCGGTGGCCGACATCGAGTTTCCCGACCTTGGCCAAAGAGATGCCGACATCTTCGAGAACAACCTGCTGCAAGTGATGCAGTTCATGTTCAACCATACGACATTCGCCCCGGAAGATGAACTGGATCGGCAACTGCTGGCTGCCTACGAGCCGCTGGGTGTCGTGCCCGATCGGGAATACGATCCGGACGCGGTCGCAAAAATCGACGGCAAGAAATTCCGTGAGGCCGCCGAACAGGTCTTCAAAGTGGAAGTGGCCAATGCCACAGACCCAGAATTCATTGACAAGAATCTCCTGAACTTGTTTCAGCCGAAGGGGAAAATCCCTCTCGAAGCGCTGGTCTTCCAGTCAATTATCGGTCCCATCGGCCAGCCGGCAGAGGAAGCCGTTTATCCCTCTATCGTGACCGTTGACGGCCAACCGATGAGCGCAAACCACGACTATGTCATCCGGATGAGGGCCGACCAATTACCCCCGGCCAGGGCGTTCTGGTCATTGACGCTCTACGACACGAAGAACGGCTGGTTCATGCCCAACGACCGGAAGAAATACAGCGTGGGCGAGAACGGTGGAATGCAGTTGGACGACGACGGTGGAATCGACATCTATATCGCCGCCGAGCAGCCCGAGGGTGTTCCGGAGGAGAACTGGTTGCCGCTCGTTCGCGGTGACTACGAGATCGACGTGATCCTGCGCCTTTACAACCCGGACCTCGAAGCCTTCGAGAACTGGTCGCCGCCGCAAGCGGCGAGACTAACAGCGCCCTGAGTCAGGGCCTTATTTTCTCGTTGCTGACCGGGCTTTACAAAAGACTGTACCCTGGAGGAATAAAATGAAAACGCGTAGCCTGATTGTACTACCCGCACTGATCCTGGTGCTGTCGCACCCAGGCACGGCCGAAGAGATTGCCGCAAAGGACGAGCGTTACTCCCCTTTCCTGGGGCAGGACTTCCCACAACAGGTCTGGTGGGGCGACACCCACGTGCATACCTCCTATTCCACTGACGCGGGCATGGTGGGCAATCGCCTGGGGCCGGAAAAGGCCTACCAGTTCGCCCTCGGCCGGGAGGTAGTCTCCAGTACAGGGGTGAAAACCCGCCTGCGACGCCCCCTGGACTTCCTGGTGGTGGCGGACCATGCGGAGAACCTGGGTCTGGCGCCGATGATCACGGAGAAGAACCCGGACCTGTTGCAGACCGCGTTTGGCGAGGAAATCTCCAACCTGGTTTACGAGGGTGACTACGGCAAGGCTTACGCGCTGTGGGGCGAAGGAATGAACACTGGCGTAGACCCCCTTGCAGGCCAGACGGAATTGACCCGCAGTATGTGGCAGCAACTGACCGAGTATGCGGAGCAGTACAACGACCCCGGGAAGTTCACGGCCCTGATCGGCTTCGAGTGGACCTCCAGCCCGGGCGGCAATAACCTGCACCGCAATGTCGTATTCCGTGACGGCAAGGATCTTGCCGACCAGGTCATTCCCTTCTCCAACTATGATTCCTCCGATCCCGAAAAGCTGTGGGCCTGGATGGCCGCCTACGAGCAGAAGACCGGCGGCCAGATGCTGGCTATTCCGCACAATGGCAATCTGTCCAACGGGCTGATGTTTGACGATGTCACCTTGAGCGGTAAACCTCTGAGCAAGGATTATGCCGAGCTGCGCATGCGCTGGGAGCCACTGTACGAGGTCACCCAGATGAAGGGTGACAGCGAGACGCACCCGGCCCTGTCGCCAACGGATGAGTTCGCCGATTACGGCACCTGGGACAAGGGCAGCTTCGGCCCCCAACCCAAGACACCCGCGATGCTACCGCGTGAATATGCGCGCTCTGCCCTGGAGCAGGGCATGGCCTATGGCGAGGCGCTGGGTGTCAATCCCTTCAAGTTCGGTATGGTCGGCTCCACGGATACCCACACCTCCCTGGCGACCACAGAAGAGAACAACTTTTTCGGCAAGGCCCCACCCGGTGAGCCCGGTGCGCCGGGCCGCTTGAGCGAGACTATCACCGGTTATTTTCAGCAACCGGAAGGCCCGGATATCACTGTCCGCCATTACGCCACCTTGTCCTCCGGGCTGGCCGGTGTCTGGGCCCGGGAAAATACCCGGGAGTCCCTGTGGGATGCCATGAAGCGCAAGGAAGTCTTTGGTAGTACTGGCACACGGTTGCAGGTGCGGGTATTCGCCGGCTGGGATTTTTCACAGGCCGATGTCGACAGCCCCGACTTCGCCGCCATCGGTTACCGCAAGGGTGTACCCATGGGGGCAGACCTCAACGGAACCGGTAAATCGCCCCGTCTGCTGGTACGGGCGCTGCGCGACCCCGATGGCGCGAACCTCGACCGCATCCAGATCGTGAAAGGCTGGCTGGACGCAGCGGGCAAAACCCAGGAGCGCATTTTTGATGTAGCCTGCTCGGATGGCAGGACAATTCTCAAAGCACGC
This sequence comes from uncultured Gammaproteobacteria bacterium, assembly GCA_963751595.1. Classification (GTDB taxonomy): domain Bacteria; phylum Pseudomonadota; class Gammaproteobacteria; order Pseudomonadales; family JAHEGP01; genus JAHEGP01. The sequence continues at coordinate 226,722 of CAVVVC010000007.1, read as the reverse complement.
TGCGACAAGGCGGTTGGCAATACGGTGAACATCGCGATGGCGACGTTCTCAAACAGCATCGGCGATGCCATGTTGAGCGCATATTGGGAAGACCCCGCGTTCGACCCGGCCCGGCCCGCTTTCTATTACGTGCGCGTCCTGGAGATTCCGACGCCGACCTGGACTACCTACGATGCGGCGGTCTATGGCACCGGCCTCCCCGAGGGGGCGCCAGCAACCCATCAGGAACGGGCGTACACCTCGCCAATCTGGTTTACGCCGGAATGACCTCGGTGAGGTTACTCATTGGATTAAAATACAGGCGGTGAATAAGTCATGAAGACAAATAGCAGGGTGCGAATGAGAGCGACTTTGGTCGCAGTAGCACTATTAAGCGTGATGCTGATCGCCCCATCTATACATGCAAATGTGCAAGACGAACTTACCGCTGCCGAGGCCAGGGAGATAGGAAAAGAAGCGTTCTTCTGGGGCATGCATCCGGTCGACATCTATCACCTGCACTACAATTTCGCGCAGAATGAATTGAACCCACGTGCTGCGGGTATCAACCGCGTGAGTTGGTTTCGCCCGCCGATGAAGGCCCTGCCCGGTGGTGGGCCATGATAGGCAGCCAGTTCAATGCGCTAGGCCCCGTTCAGCCTTTGCTGCTCGGTCCGAACTGGCGTGGTGACCTGCCCGACGGCTTCGTCGGCGCTGAAATCCTGCAATCCGAATCCGACTTTGTCGGGATACTGGCGCGTGTCGCGCTGACCGACGATACGGAGGAAGATATTCGGATCGTTAACGGCATCCAGGACAGCATCACGGCCATGTCACTCAGCCAGTGGAGCGCCGCCGGGCGCAAGGACGTCAGAGCCGAGGACGTGCCGCTGATCAAGGCCGACTTCGACCCGGATGACATACCGCCGGTAACCGAGTTCTGGGAAATGCCGCTCTACGATACCGAGGGGTATTTATGCGACAACCCGATCGATCGCTACTCGCTCAACAGTTATACGCTCGAGCGCGGCAAGCTGCACACCGAGGACGGCAAGCTGGTGATTTACGTGCAGCACGACGGTCCCAAGGACCCGAAACAGCGCCAGAGCTGGCTGCCCGCGCCGAAAGACGGCTTTCGCTTCTATGGCCGCTACACGCCGTTGATCGACGGCAGCTACAACATGCCGGGCGTGGTGCCTGTGGATTGAACCGGCAACGCCACTGGCGCGGGGTCGAAGCGCATCGAGACCTTTGTCACGGAATAACCAGGAGTTCACGTTATGAGAACAAGAACAAGATTGCTGGCGATGACGTGTGTCGTTGCCATGGCGGTCGCCCCCTGTTTCACCGTGTTGGCTGCCGACTCTCCCGAAGTGACGATTGGCAATTATGTGCGCGCGGAGACCGACCTCCAGATGCGGACCTATATCGAAAATATGGACGCCTTCGGGAAGTTCGCGCACGTACGGGAAGCCTACGACGTCACCAGCAGGGCCACAGTCCGTCCCAACCGGGACACGATCTATTCCTGGTCAGTATTCGACCTGACCTCGCCGCTGACCATCGTCCTTCCCGACCCGGGTGGGCGCTACCAGTCGTTGATGATCGTCAGCCAGGACCACTACACCTGGGCTGAATACGGCCCGCAGGAGATCGTCCTGGACGAAGAGACCGTCGGCACGCGATACGGGCTTCTGCTGGTGCGGACCTTTCTCGACCCCAACGACGAAGAAGACGTGAAGGCGGCCCACGCGCTGCAGGATGCGATCATCGTCAGGCAGGCGGACAAGGGTAAGTGGCAGGATCCCGGCTGGGACAAGGAAGAGGTGGAGGCGATGCGGGAGAAGATCAATGTCGTAGCCGCCGCCCTGCCGCCCACCGGGACCTGCTTTGGCCGCAAGGAAGAGCTTGACCCGATCTACTGGCTGCTCTGTGCCGCCTACGGATGGGGTGGGTTGCCCCCAAAGGACTCGACCTATACCGCCGGCGTTCCGGAAAAGAATGATGGCAAAACTCCCTACACCCTCACCGTGAAGGACGTGCCGGTGGACGCCTTCTGGTCGGTGACCGTCTACGATGACAAGGGGATGTTCATCGTCAATGATTACGACGCCTATTCCTACAGCAGCGTCACCACCAGGAAGAACGAGGACGGCAGCGCCACCATCCACTTCGGGGGCGATCCCGGGCAGGACAACTTCCTGCCTATCGCGCCCGGCTGGAATTACATCGTTCGCATGTATCGGCCGCGTCAGGAGATTCTCGATGGAACGTGGAAGTTCCCGATAGTGAAACCCCTGGAATCAAAGTAGCCGATCACAAGTTGAGCGTGGGAGAGAATAAAATGAAAGGAAATACGGTAATTTTTCTAGAGATCATGGTCGCTACGACCTCCTTCCAGGTGCATTCAGGAGAAATCCCCCTACATGGGAGGTGAAGTATCGCTGGAGACGGCCCCCAATGGTGCGCTGCTTAACGCTGAAGTTCTCAAGATCAGCCCGAAAATCATCTATCTCGAACCGACTACAGAGAAAGTCGCAGACGGGGTCTGGTGTATCGGTGGATATTCCATTGGCAACACAATCGTCATCGAGACCGACGACGGTCTGATTGTCTACGACACCGGAGACAACAGGGCAGAGGGTGAGCACATTCGCGATGCCATCAGGAAAATCAGCGACAAACCGGTCAAAGCCATCATCTACAGCCACTCGCATTATGCCCTCGGGGCAGGGGCCCTGGTGGACAACCCCGACGATATGCTGGTCATCGGCCATCCGAAGCTCAACGAAAAGGTTGCGAACAGTCTGAAGGGAGGCGGTGCCCCCTCAGCGATCCCCGAGGTCGGACCGATCATGGCCTCTCGCGCAATTGTGCATTTCAACAACTTCATGCCGGAAAACGGCCCCGATGCAGCCGTGACCGGCAAGCTGGAAGCGGGCAAGCCGATTGCCTTTCTTCCCGCAAACAAGACGGTAGAAGATGGCGAGGAGCTGGATGTTCTCGGTTTGAAGATGCAGTTCTTCACCGAGTACACCTCCGACGATTACAACCTGACGGTCTGGATACCCGAGAAGGGCGTCGTGCTCAACAACTTCTTCTGGCCAGGCACCCCCAACATCTGCACCCTGCGGGGCGGCAACTATCGTGACCCCTTGCTCTGGCGCGACGGGCTCAAAGTGATCAGGGACCTGCGGCCGGAGATCCTGCTGAGCACCCACACTCGTGCGATCGTCGGCAAGGACAAAGTAGCGAAGCGCTTGACGGGTTATATGGACCAGCTCTCTTTGACCTACGACCAGGGCAGGCACCTAAGGCGGGAAAATTAACAAGCTTACCCGCGACCGTTGCGGGTAGCCAATACCCCGGGCCGCAAACACACTTTAAAGCACAGGTGGAGAACGCCAATGAAACGACTATCGAGTCAGACCGACGGATCAATTCTCGGACCGATGCTGATGACTTTCGCAGGGCTGTTGTTGCTACCGGGAGCGCAGACTGTCGCCTCTGTCGCAACCGAGCTGGAGCCCGTTACAAAAAATCGCTATTTGGATGCGCCCCTTGAGTTCGTGGCAGCACCAAATGCAGCGATAGTCAGTAAAAAGCTTCTGGATCGGGTAGCTGACTTCAACTGGACCGAGCGGACCATAGAGAATCCGGCGGCAGGTATAGGGGTGTTTGGCGCTTATGGGCTTGCCCCGATGAGTATTATTGAGACGGACGAAGGCCTCTTTGCTTTCGACGCGTGGGATACGGTGCATGATGGCGAACTCACGCTGGAAGCTAGTCGCACGGTTACGCAGAAACCCGCCAATGCAATCATTTACGGGCACTCCGATACGGTGATGGGGACTGGAGTTATTGCTGGAGGTAACAAAGATGTCATGACAATCGGGCATCCGGCCCTCAATGACGTTGTGGCCAGCAATCTGGGCGCGGCGAGTGCACCGTCACTGTAAGGGGGCCACCGTGAAAATCACCTTAACGGCCGGTGCGCCGGCATGACGCTCCCCTCCAGTCGCGTTTACGCCATTACCCTGCGCAAGGCGCTCTCCTTCATGACAGCGCAGGGTGTTGACTCGGCGGACCTGCTGGCCAATACCGAGCTTTCCCTGGCCGATCTGGCCGCACCCTATCACCTGATCAGTGAGGGTCAGGCCCGCATGTTTTACCTGAACCTCCTCCGCCTGGCTGAACGCGACGGGGTAGGCCTTGAAATCGGCTGGCGCACGGCACTTTCTGATATGGGCCCCCACGGCATGGCCCTGGCCACGGAGCGCACGGTGGGCGACTCCCTGCGCAAGACCTGGGAAATACGCAACAACTACAATCTGTTGCTCGACTGGGAATTTGAGGTCGCCGGGTCACTGCTCATCCACCATATTCGATGCAGCGAGAAGGACGAGAAACTTCGCATCTTCCTGCTGGAAAGAGGTATTGCCACGCTGCAGGCGCATAGCGAGGAGTTACTCGGTCCGCAGGCAAAACCTCTCAGGGTACTGCTGGACTACAAGACCCCGGCAAATGTTGAGCAGTACAAGGACGTCTTTCGCTGCCCCCTGCGGTTCCGGCAGCATCACACTGAACTGCATTACCCCGCCGAGTGGCTGGATAAAAGGATAGAAACCTACGATCCACAAGCGGCAGATGTCCTGGGTGCCCTGCGCATAAGCCTGCACGAAAAATTGGCTGCCCGTGGCAATATCGTCGACGATGTCAAAATGGCACTGCGGCGCAATCCCGGTGATTTTCCGAGCCTCGAGCGCATTGCTGAAAATCTGGCGATGTCTTCGCGCACACTGCGGCGCAGGCTGGGCCAGAACGACGTGCGCTACCAGGATTTACTTGACGCGGAGCGTCGCAGGGTGGCCGAGGATTTTCTGCTCAATACCACCATGACCATGCAGCAGATTGCCGACCAGTGCGGATTCAGCGATGCCCAGAACTTCTCCCAGTCTTTTCGACGATGGCTGGGCGTGTCGCCTACCCAGTTCCGGCGGGCGCACCGCGAGAGCGGCAAATAACCAGCCGCCTGTCCTCAATTCAAACGCAGTTGGCCGCCTGGCCTATCCCCTCTGAAGCTCGCCGCCCCTACTATGGCTCCATCGCATTATTTATCACAGGAGCTCAAATCATGAATCTGGAAAAAAATGAGATGCTGGTGCCGGATCGTATCCTGCAATTGCTGGAAGTCGAAGGTATCGATACCTTGTTCGGTATCCCGGATCCCTGTTTCGTCACCCTGTTTGCGCTGGCGGAACAACGCGGCTGGAAAGTGATCGCACCTCATCACGAGCAGGCCGGCGGCTTCATGGCAGACGGCCTCTATAGACTTACCGGTATACCCGGGGTAATCATCGGCAATGAAGGTCCCGGTGTCGCCAACCTGGCAGCCGCTGCAATTGCCGCCGCCAAGGAAAACATTCCCACCCTATTCATTGCGGGACAGCGCGAACGTTATTTCGACCAGCAGGTCAGGCGTGGGCATTTCCAGTACACTCGCCAGCCGCGATACTTCGAGGAAGCCATGAAGTTCGTCGGCATAATCGAGCACCCCGATCACGTCGACGACATCTTTCACGAGGCCTTCCGCCAGGCATTTACCGGGAAGCCGGGTCCGGTTTACATCGAGTACCCCCAAGATTTTTCAGCCGCAGTACACGCTTTTGGCCCGCTGAAGCAGGTCGAGGAATACCGTCTGCTGCAGCAATCGGCGGATGCCTCCTCCCTGGAGCGGGCTGTTGGATTGTTGCGGGAGGCGGAACAACCCGTGCTGCTGATAGGTAACGGTGTGTTCGTATCACGGGCCCAGCAAGCCCTGAACCAACTGGCCAGTACCTTGCAGTGTCCGGTTATTACAACGCCAGGCGCCTCATCCAGGTTACTGGATGTGCTGGATTTGACAGCGCCCTATGCAACACCCGCTGCCAACGATGCAATATCCCGGGCCGACCTGGTACTAGCGGTGGGCACAGAGATCGGTGAGCAGATCCATTACGGCACTGGTCGCCACTGGAGTATCGGGCGAACAGACCGCAAGTGGATCTACGTCGAGCGCGACTCTACAGCCTTTGGTGTAAACCGTCCGATCGATGTCCCACTGGTCGGTGACCTGCGGGACGTGGTGCCGCAGCTGCAGTCGCTACTGTCAGCTGACAAACTGCCGCCGCGTTTTCCGGAAACGTACTCACGTCTGCTGCAGGAGACTGTCACAGGCCTGGTAGCGGCCGCCGAAGCGGCGCCCGGGGGTACACCCGTTCATCCGGTCCACATGGTACAGGAAGTGTCAAAAGCGCTACCGGAAAACCCGGTGATTATTCGCGACGGCGGCGCCATCTGCCTCTGGCATATAGCTTTCAATACCACCGCCTCTTCAGATATCCACTGGTCCCAGAACTTCGGCCATCTCGGTACAGGTATCCCCCATGGCATAGGCGCACAGCTGGCTGTTGGTGATAAACGCCGGGTAATTGTTATCAGCGGCGACTCGGCATTCCAGTTTCATATTTCAGAGCTGGAAACCGCCGTGCGTAAAAACCTGCCAATAGTCTTTATTGTAGGTTGTGACTATGCGTGGGGTCTTGAAGTCAAAGTCTACAACGTGGCGTTCGGCGACGAGGCTCCTTATACCGAGGCTCGCTGGGGCAAGCAGGTCCGCTTCGACAAAATTGCCCAGGGCTATGGCGCGCACGGGGAGTATGTTGAAAGACGCGAGGACATCCAGCCAGCAGTGGAACGCGCGCTGGCGTCCGGACGGCCGGCTGTAGTCCAGATTCCGGTAAACGCGGAAATTAACTCGTTGGAGGTACCGGGATTCGAGGAATTCGCAACCTGGTATGGAGACAAGGGATATGGCTGATGCAGTCTGGCTCAGTGCCGCAGCTTGAGCCGCAGCGACCATCGCCCATCAATAGCTCCAGCACTAAAAATAGCCCTATTCGGTATGACTAAAGAGGATCAGAATCATGGCAATTCAGCAATTGCGCGATAAGCGAGTTTTTATTACGGGAGCAGCCTCGGGTATCGGGGCCGCAACGGCCTCTGCCTTCGCCGAACAGGGCTGTGAACTGCTGCTGGCCGATCTGGATATCGAGCGCCTTGCCGCTACTGATCAAATGGTCCGCAAAGCGGGAGCTCGCGCTCATTGTTTTCCACTCGATGTCAGTGATGCGAATCAATTTTCCGCCGTGGCCCGGGAGGTGCGCGAGCGGGTCGGGGTACCCCATGTTCTGATAAACAACGCCGGTATCGGCGCACATGGTTCGTTCCTCAATACACCCATGGATGCAGTGCGCCAGGTAATCGAGGTCAATCTGTACGGTGTTTACAATGGCTGCCACGCCTTTCTGCCTATGATGCTGGCGGCCGGTGGGCCGGCGCACCTGATCAATGTCGCTTCACTGGCGTCCATATCGCCCATGCCCAATATGTCAGCCTATGCAGCCTCCAAGTACGCGGTTGACGGACTGACCGAAGTGCTGGCAATGGAGCTGGCCCATAGCAACGTGGACGTTACCTGCGTGCACCCTGGCATCATCAATACACCGATAGTGGCCGGTAAATCTTATAACGGGGAATCCGGGCTCGAACAGGAGCGTCGCCTGGGCGAGTACTACAATGCCCACGGCAGTGATCCCGCGGTCGTGGCCGCCGGCATGGTGAATGCGGTAAAGCACGGACGCGCCCACCTGTTTGTTGGAAAAAAAGCGACTGTGACCGAAAAGCTGAAGCGCCTATCGCCCTCCCTCATGCGCAAGCTGGCAATAGACATGGCGCGCAAAATCGGCTATGCCTCATAGCCGGCTCGAACCGCTTTGGCGTAAGACCAGAACGCCCGCCCCCTTGGGATTTAGCCGCCATATCTCACCGATATTTGGAATTCTCGGCGAGAGATTGTGCGCGGTGCGGGATTTTCCGACTAAGGGCATAGCCGTAGCTATGTCCGCAGGAGGAAGATTTCGTACAGCGTGCAAGATCCGGCGAGAAACCAAATAGGCGCCTTACGCTACAATAGCAGCGCGCCGAAAAAGCGATTGCCGAATCGGTGAGATATGGCGGTTAGCGTCCGGTTTGAACTGCAACGGGCAGGATGGATCGTTCCAGCCTCAGGGCTGTAACGACCCCTGCGGGGCGGCGGCGCTGGCGCGCCTTGTCGCCAGGTCGCCCCCGGGGGACGACCTGGTCGAACCGGCAGATTCTCACCGTCCAGGCAACCCAATACCAGAACGCCCGCCCCCTTGCGGGGGCGGGCGTTCTGGTATTGGCGCGCCCGGCAGGATTCGAACCTGCGACCAATGGCTTCGGAAGCCACTACTCTATCCAGCTGAGCTACGGGCGCTTGGGTATTGCTGGAAAGGGCGCAATGTTAACTGCTCGAGGGGGTGGTGTCCATGGCCGGGGATGAGGTCTTTAGCGCGTCAGGGCCCTGCTGGCGAACACCAGTCTGCCACTGTCTCGCGCCACTCATAGCCTGAGCGTTAACTGCAGAGAATGCCGTGTAACCGAACTCTCGAATTGCGCTACACTAGCGACAATAAAAACCTGCAAAGGTGGTAAAGCCTATGTTTGACATTGCCTCGACCGTCTCCCGCGTTGCCAACGCTACTTACAGTCACACCCGCCGCATCATGCCTGAGAACCCCTGGTGGGAAAACCTCGAAAGCAGCTTCCACAAATTTCCCGATGATTTCGAACTGGATCTGCGCACCGCGCTGATGGTAGACAGCACCGCGGCGGGTGACTATGCCCTGCGCACTGCCGGGGCCACCCTCGTGGGCACGCTGGCGCTACCCGGCAGCCTCAACCCCATCCAGCTGACGCGCGATGTGGCAATGTCCGGCTTTTACAAAGGCAAGGCTGACAGGGGCGACCCGACAGCATTTTTCAGGAAACCTGACTCTTCCCGGGTCGTGGTCAAAGCGTCCTCCGCCGGGCCGCTGCGCTTCAAGCCCGAGGACGGCAAGTGCGAGTTGTTAAGCTTCGACAGCCCCTTCACCGCTGTGAACCCAAGCATGCGCAAGCGCTATCCCCGCAATAGGCGGAACATGCGGGCGGTGGCCCAGTACTGGCGCCATGACAGTGGCCCACGGCCCACCATCTGCGTGATCCACGGCTTTATGGCAGACCCATACTGGCTCAACCGGATGTTTTTTGCCCTGCCGTGGTTTTACAAGCAGGGCTATGACATCCTGCTTTACACACTGCCCCATCACGGCAAGCGCCAGGCATTGTTATCGCCCTTCAGTGGCCACGGCTTGTTTGCCCATGGCATATCCCACATCAACGAGTCCATGGCCCACGCGGTACACGACTTCCGTATCTTTATGGATTTCCTGGAAGCCCAGGGCGTGCAGAAGATCGGGGTTACGGGTATCAGCCTGGGGGGGTACACTTCGGCCCTGCTCGCCGCGGTCGAGGAGCGCCTGTACTTCTCGATTCCCAACGTCCCCCTTGCCAGCCTGCCGGACCTGGTGCTGGAGTGGTTCCCCCTCAACCTGCCGATCAAGGCGGTACTCAAGGCCACCAATACCAGTGTTCGCGAGGCCCGGCACATGATGGCGGTGCACTCACCGTTGACTTATGCGCCCAGGATACCCAAGGAGCGGCTGATGCTGATTGCCGGTGCCGGAGACAGGCTCGCGCCACCCAAGCACGGTCGTCTGCTGTGGGATCACTGGGACCGGTGCCGAATACACTGGTTCCCCGGTAACCACCTGCTGCACCTGGACCAGGGCAAATACCTGAAGGAGATCGCGCGCTTTTTGCGTGAGACCGGGTTCAACAAGTAACAGGTGCCGCGATTTCAGGCATCTTCGCCGCAGTCCCGCTGCGCCGAAAACGCCTGTCAACTGCCCGCTAGCGTTTCAGCGCCAGGGTTAGACCGTCGCCGACCGGAACCATCGCCAGGGATACCCGCTGATCGTTGGTCAGTGCAGCATTCAACTCCCTGATGGCAACAGTATCGACATCGTTTTTGCTGTTGTCGATGACCGCTCCGCCCCACAACACATTATCAATCAGGAGCAAGCCGTTGGGCCGTAACAGGCGGAGGCAGCCTTCGTAGTACTTGCGATAATTCTCCTTGTCGGCATCGATAAACGCCATATCGAAGCTGGCCTCTCCCTCTTCCTGCAACAGCTCTTCAAGCGTTTCCAGCGCCGGCTGCAGGCGCAGCTCTATTTTCTCGCTCACTTCGGCCTGGTCCCAGTAGCGGCGTGCAATATCGGTCCATTCCCGGGAGGTGTCACAGCAAACGATGCGACCGTCCAGGGGCATCGCCAGGGCCAGAGCGAGGGAGCTGTATCCGGTGAAGGTGCCTATTTCCAGCGCTTTCCGGGCTCCCGACATTTGCGCCAGCAAGGCCATGAACTGGCCCTGGTCGGGCGCTATCTGCATCTGTGCAAACGGCAGTTCGGCGGTTTCGAGTCGCAACTGGCGCAACAGCTCCGGCTCGCGGTCGCTGCTAGCCCAAAGGTAACGGTATAGCGGTTCCGTTAGCGTGGTATATTTGGACATGGCCGCTTTCTCCCTGGATTGTGTCACTGGCATAAAACGATACACTGACTTCACTGAAATGAGAACCTTGGGGGAGTCGCCCATCAAACTCCAAATCATGTCTGATCTTCACCTTGAGGCGAGCGGCCTGCAGAATCCCCAGTGCAGCTCTGCAGACCTGGTGATACTGGCGGGGGACATCCACAACGGCATCTTCGGCATTCACTGGGCGCTGGAGCAATTTTCTGTTCCGGTTATCTACGTACCCGGCAATCATGAATTCTATGGCCACAGCCGGCCCGAACTCATGGTTAAAATGCGGCGCCTGGCCCGGGGCAGCCATGTCCACCTGCTGGAACAAGACAGCCTCGACATCGGCTCCTTTCGCTTCCACGGCACTACCCTGTGGACAGACTTCGCCCTGGATGGTGATCGTCGCAGCGCGATGCACACGGCCCAGCATTTCATGCCGGACTACCGTGCGATTCATGCCAGCAGAGGCGAGCCGTTTACCCCGCAGCGTGCGCTGGATTTGCATCGCCGGAACCTGGCCTGGCTGCGGGGGCAACTGGGAAAAAGCCTGGGACACAGGAATATTGTGGTCAGTCATCATGCCCCCAGCCCCCGTTCGATCGCTTCGCAATACCACGGGAACAGCCTCAATCCGGCATTTGTCACCGACCTTGAAGACCTGATCGACAGCAATGAGATCGCGCTCTGGGTGCACGGCCATACCCACACGGCATTCGACTACAACATCGCCGGCACCCGGATCGTCTGCAATCCCCGGGGTTATCTGCCCTACGAAACGGACACCGGCTTCGAGGCTGCAAAAATTGTCTCCCTGGGGGAATGAAGCCTCGAACCCACAGCGCTGGCAAGCTTATAAATAGACCACGGCGGTAATAAGACCGATAATGCACCGGCCTGCCCGGGCCGGCTTCAGAAAACCCTGCCAGCCGGCAATGGACCGCTCAACCGAGCCCGCTAACCACTGAGGGTTTCTGCCCATGCGCTTTTTCACTTTCTTGTTATGCCTGCTGCTGGCAAGCCAAATCCAGGCACGACCCTCGGCGAACGTCAAAATGTCTGTTGAGAGGGAGGAAAATCGCCGTAGCCGGGGAGATACGCTGGTTTTGCCCTATGCCTTTTCCACCGAAGGCATGGGCACGGTGATCGGTCTGGGGGGCATGGCAAGGGGGTTTTACCAGGACCAGATGACCGTGGGCGGTACCGTGTTTGGCGGCAAGGAAAGTCATGGCATCGCGCTGGGCGCGTGGGACTACCGCTTTCCCTGGACCCGGCGGCTATATATTACTGCGGTGGGTATGATGGGCTACTATCCACGACAGCGCGCCTATGCCTCCGGCAATTTGTTCGTGCCCCCGACGATTGCACCGCCCGGTTCCAACGACTCGTCAGAAGACGCTTTTATCGAGACCGCGGGGGCCAGCAACTGGCTGGATATCAAACTCGAATATGCGCTGCCCATCGGCGCCGCCAGTGACAAGGGGATGATCGACTACCGATTGCGCAACGGCCTGCTGATATCGGAGCCCTCCGGCGGAGTGCACTGGAATCCGCTCACCAGCGGAGCCACGGTCCTGACACTGCAACAATTCAATCGTTACCAGAGTTTCGAAAATGAGCAGCAGAAAGCCGAGTACACCGTGCATGCCCTGCAGTTTGGCGTGCTCTACAACAATACCGACTTTCCCACCAATCCCGCGATGGGCAGTTCCCAGTACCTGGCAGTGACCCATGACGCCGCCTGGTTTGACTCGGAGGACAAGTGGTCCGTGGTGGAATTCGAAGCCAGCAAATACTTTTCCCTGGGCTCCTCCGATCATGCCCTGCAGCGAATCGTCGCAATCAACGGCTGGACGGCCTATTCCCCCAGCTGGGAGCTGGAGGAAAACGCTGCGGGGGCCACCCGGCCCAACAACAACCCCCCTTATACCGAGGGCGCAACGCTGGGTGGTTTCTATCGCATGCGTGGCTACGATATGAATCGTTTCCACGACAAGGCGGCGATTTACGGAACCGCGGAATACCGTTATACCCTGCGCTACAACCCCCTCAAGGGAGTTGAGTGGCTGCGCTTTTTGAACCTGGATTGGTTCCAGTTAGTGGGATTCGTCGAAGGCGGCCGGGTAGGCCCGTCATATACTGCCAACGACCTGCTCAAAGACTGGAAAACGGACTTTGGCGTTTCCCTGCGTGCGCTCACCGCCGGCGTGGTGGTGCGCTTCGATCTCGCCCACTCCCCCGAGGGCACCAATGCCTGGGTCATGGTGGGCCATCCGTTCTGAAACGCCGGTGGGCGCCTGGCCGTCGGCGGTTTCCGCACTAGCGGCTGGCGAAGCGGGGCAGAAAGCGCTGTGGGTCCAGGGCCCGGCCAGCGCTGATATACTCGAAGTGCAAATGGTAACCTGACGCATTCCCCGACTTGCCTACCGTGGCAATCGTCTGGCCGCGAACAACCCGCTGACCGGCTTTGACCTTGTTTTTCTTGTTGTGCGCGTACAGGGTTCTGACATTGTTGGCATGCTGCAGAATCACCACCCGGCCATAACCGCTTTGCCGCCCTGAAAAATGCACCACACCATCTGCCACGGCACTGATGGGAGTACCCTTGGGCGCGTACAGGTCGATACCCTTGTGCCTGCCATTCCTGCTACCGAAGGTGGAAGTCAGTGTGAACCCCTGCAGGGGCCAGATCAGGGCGCTCGATAGACTGGCACCGGGGGGCAGCAACAGGCGATCACCGATGTTCAATTGGTCCGGGTGGGGCAGGCGATTCATCGCCTGCAACTCGCCGACACTCACATCGAAGCGCCGCGCCAGGCCAGACAATGTATCCCCGCGCCTGACCTCGTAAACCCTCGCACTATTGGCCGCAGGCACCGACGCCGAGGAGCTGCGCTCTTCAATCGGGATATTGCTCGCGGTGCAGGCAGTCATCGCCAGCATCAAGGGAACGACGAAGCAGGCGCCGACCCACGTCAGGCGCCTGTGGACAACACCATTGGAGCGACTCGCAACCACCACTGGACTTCACCGGCTAGCTTTGCCACGCATGTTACCGGTTTTCTCCCGTGGCTCAAGTCCCTGCCGCTCAGGGCAGGGGTACGTTTCCGCAAACGGTGGGCGCGGGAACACCGGCAAAGCGGGCATCGATCCAGGGAAACATCACCGCTGCCGCCCCCGGGGGATCTTCATAGGGCACCCGGTGACCGGTATCGAACCACTCCAACTGAATCGCCATATCGGTATTGTCACAGGTTTGCTCAACCCACAGACATGACACCAGCGGGCGGAATCTGGTCGTCATTGCGGCCGTGAATCATCAACAGCGGCGAGGCGCCGTCACGCAGCCCGGGGATGGACTCGGCGTAATCGGTATCAATGCCGATTTTAGGCAGCGGGGCATCGTGGACGAACAGGAGATCACCGGCAATGGCACTGTAGTCGTCAATGATGTCACCCACGCAGCCGGACTCGATGTCCTGTGACAATTGAATGCCGTAATCCGTCAGCCACAGTGACAGGGGTGCCGCTCCATCACCGGGGAAGGGCGTATCGCCGCCATACGCAGCCCGCTGGGCCCATGCCGCCATGACCGCGTAACCCTTGTAGAAGGAGCGCTTCAATGCGGTCAGGATGGCGCCCGAGTCATCGATGACCCCGGAACCGGAGCCGATGGTACCGATGATATCCAGCTCAGGCGCGTAACTCGGGGCTGTCTCGTTGGCAAGGATGACAGCGTGGCCACCCTGGGAGTGACCAAACAGTACGACCTCGTCGCCGGCGCCAGCGAAGCGCTGGGCGGCGCGAGCGGAGTCCAGCAGGCTGTAGGATTGACTCGGCCCTACCAGATACTGGTGCAAGCCCGGCGTGCCCAGACCCTCATAATCGGTAGCGGCGACGGCATAGCCCCGCCGCAGAAAATCTTCCAGCAGCGCAATGGTCTCGGTGGGATTAGACCGCCGGGTGGGCGCGCATTGATCCCCCAGTCCGGTGGTGCCATGGCCGAAGGCCACCAGCGGGAACCCGGCGTCCGGCCGCGTGCTGTCGGGAACACCCATCCATCCGGAGACGGCCACCGGCTCGCCGTTGGTCGATTGCGAACGGTACAACACCTGCCAGATTCTGCCATTGCTCACCGAAGCCAGTTGTTTGGCCCAGATGACATCGCCGTTGCGCCCGGGCAGGGGCGATGGCGGCTGGTAAAAAGCCAGCCCCTCGGGTGCAGGGGAAATCAGCGGATCGCCCACCTCGAACTCTGGATCGGGATCGGGATCGGGATCGGGGGGGTTGACGGGGGGCAGGGGTGGCACCACAACCGGGTCGTCATCGGAACCGCCGCCACCGCCGCAGGCGCCGAGGGCGAGTAAGGCAGCAATGAAAACACTGCGGCAAACAAGGGACAGTACCGACGCGCCGGGGTAAGCCGGCAAGCGAGTTTTTCGCATGAATGATCTCTGAGTAATGTTTACTGGGGCAGGCAGTGTATACCGACGCTGGCTCTTCAATGGACTTCTGAATTATAACGTGAATTTTGCGGGTAACCCAGCGGGATGCCCGGCAAACACCTCATACCGACCTTGCGGGAGCGGCAAACACGACGGGCTTCACAGTACAGTCCATGTGTGCCGCTGCTGCCTTTTCGGACACCCGCCCGGCGGATCCCGCCGAGCAAACAGCAAACCACCGCTGGATCTATACCAGTTTGTGGTTTCAGAACAGCTTGATACGATGGAAGCACCATCCGAAAGAAGGCAAGGATCAGCGCATGGAGAAGGAACTATTGCTAACAAACCTGGGTTGCTGGGCCCTGATACTGACTCTGGTTTTCGGTCAGGCAGTTGCGGCTGCAACGCCCGCCGTAGCAGCGAAAGTCGACGCACAGCGCCTGCTGGACGCAGAGACCGAAACCGAAAGCTGGATGTCATACGGGCGCACCTACAGCGAACAGCGTTTCAGCCCGCTCGGCACCATCAATGCGGGCAATGTCGGCAGGCTGGGACTGGCCTGGTCCTACGATCTGAACACCGAGCGCGGCGTCGAGGCTACACCGCTTGTGGTGGATGGGGTGATGTACACCACGTCGTCCTGGAGCATCGTACACGCGCTTGACGCCAGGACTGGCAAGCTGCTTTGGACCTATGACCCGAAGGTGGCGAAGGACAAGTCCCGCCACGCCTGCTGTGACGTGGTGAACCGCGGCGTGGCCCTCTGGCAGGGCCAGGTTTTTGTCGGTGTGCTGGATGGCCGTTTGGTGGCCCTCGACGCCGCGACGGGCACGGTCAACTGGGAAATCGCAACCGTCGACCCCGACATGCCCTACACCATAACCGGGGCTCCCCGGGTTATCGATGGCATGGTTTTGATCGGCAATGGCGGCGCCGAATTCGGCGTGCGCGGTTTCCTCGGAGCCTATGCCGCGGATAGCGGCAAACAGATCTGGCGGTTCTACACCGTGCCCGGCAACCCGGCGTTGGGCTTCGAAAACGCTGCCATGGCGATGGCGGCGAAGACCTGGAATGGCAAGTGGTGGGAGATCGGCGGGGGCGGCGGTACGGTGTGGGATGCCATGGCCTATGATCCCGACCTCGACCTGCTTTACATCGGCGTCGGCAACGGCACGCCCTGGAACCGGGAGCTGCGCTCACCGGGTGGTGGCGACAACCTGTTCCTGTCCTCCATCGTGGCGCTACGGCCGAAAACCGGCGAATACGTATGGCACTACCAGACAACCCCGGGAGAGAGCTGGGACTACACCGCCACCCAGCATATTATCCTCGCCGATATAGCCATCGACGGCAAACCGCGCAAGGTGCTGATGCAGGCACCCAAAAACGGGTTTTTCTACGTACTCGATCGAACCAACGGCAAGCTTCTGAGTGCCAATAATTACATTGATATCACCTGGGCCACGCATGTCGACCTCAAAACCGGCAGACCGGTGGAAGTACCCGGGGCGCGCTACGAGGAAAAGCCATTCCTGATTTTTCCCTCCTACCTCGGGGGCCACAACTGGCACCCGATGTCCTACAACCCGACAACCGGACTGGTATATATTCCTGTGCTTGATTTCCCCGCCAACTATGGGCAGGCAAAGGACTTCGCCTATCGCGAAGGCGGCACCAACACGGGCATCGATGGCGTGATCGGCAGCCTGCCCGATTCCCAGGCCGAGCGGGATGCCCTGGGTGCGCTGATCAAGGGCCGGCTGCTGGCCTGGGATCCGGTTCGTCAAAAAGAAGCATGGCGGGTGGAGCACAGCGGTACCTGGAATGGCGGTACCCTGACCACGGCCGGGAACCTGGTATTTCAGGGCACAGCCGATGGCAGGTTTGTCGCCTTTCGCGCCGACGATGGCAAGCGCCTGTGGGATTTTCCCGCGCAGACGGGAATCGTCGCGCCGGCCATGACCTACGAGATCGAGGGCGAACAATACGTCACCGTGAACGCGGGCTGGGGGGGAGCTTTTGCCCTGGTGTTTGGCGAGTACGTGCAGGCAGAGAGTATGCCCAACGTCAGCCGGGTGCTGACCTTCAAACTCGGTGCTGACAAGACCTTGCCGCCGGTGGACTGGAAATCAACCGTCACATTCAATCCGCCCAAACAACAGGCCGATAAGGCCACCGTCAGCGAGGGGTTTGCCCTTTACCAGGACAGCTGCATGGGCTGCCACGGTCTCAACGCGGTTTCCGGGCTCCTGGTTCCGGACCTGCGGGGCTCATCTTACCTGCATGATGCCAAAGCCTGGAGCGACGTGGTGCGGGGGGGCGCACTCGCAGCACGGGGCATGCCGGCCGCTGACAAACTATTGACTGAAGCGCAGTCAGAGGCGGTGCGCGCCTACGTCATCGAGCAGGCCTGGCGCGGGAAAAAATTACAGCATTGAATCCGCCGCAGTACCGGGAAAGTGCTACTTCAGGCGCGCCCAAGGGGGTGAGCGCACTCCACGAATACAGTGACAGCGGCTTTCCTTTACTATATGATAATATTCTAATGTATGGTGGTTTTACCCTTTAATGGAGGCTGACAAATGACTGTCAACGAAGCGCTTCGCATGATCGCCGGGATCATGATTTTGATATCCATCGCCCTGGCGGTCTACGTGAATATCAACTGGCTCTGGTTTACGGGTTTCATTGGGCTCAATCTGCTGCAATCGTCTTTTACCAAGTGGTGCCCCATGATGACAATATTGCGCAAGGCGGGCCTCCCCGAAAAGGCCTGACCGAGGGGCCGTCATGATCATTACCGCCGATTAACAGGAGTACCCATGCTACTGAGCTTACCCGAACTGATTCAACAGGCGGCACAAAACGTGCGCCGCATCGATGCTGCCACCGCTTACGCCGAGGGCCAAACTGAGCCGAGCTGGTTTATCGACGTGCGCGAACCCGGCGAGGTCGCCGAACGCGCCATTCCCGGCTCGGTCAATATCCCCCGGGGCGTGCTGGAGATGAAAATGGTGGAGCACTGTCCGGACGCGGATACCCCGGTATTCATCCATTGCGCCTCCAGCGCCCGTGCGACCCTCGCCGCGGAGCAGTTGCAGCGTATTGGCTACACCCGGGTCAGCGTCATTACCTGCGCCCTCGATACCATCAGCGATGTGCAGGGCGGTCAATCCAGTCAATAACGGCTTGAAGCAAGCCATATAACGCCAGCAGGCCCCGCACATTCCTGCCTGCATCAATGGCCTTTGCAAGACAGGCATTTTGGCTGGGTTGCCGGGCGGTCTCCCCGGCCCGCCTGATCGCCCCTTTACCCGAGTGTTAATTTTTACTTGGCCCGGTGACACGGGTACACGCCGGGCCCACTAACATCGACTGAAGTAACGCTCCGCGGCGTTCGGTTCCGGGGCTTACAACGGCCCGGGCAGCAGACTCTCGGTGTTGGTGACTACCAGCATGATCCCGTGGCTGCCCTGCCCCTCGGCCTTGGTTCGCAACCAGGGCATTACCCGGGCCAAGAGTCGTGGGCTGGCGCCAGAGGCGGGCAGCGACAGCTCCAGGCTTTTACGGTCGTTAAGCAACACCTGCTCCCTGCCCGGGACAACACCCGGGCGCACCGCCACCGCCTGCCAATCCAGTTCCACACCCTTACCTGACTGCTCCGCCAGAGCAGCCGCCAGGCGCACGAACTCGCGGAACAACTGCTTGCACAGCTTGCGCTTTTCGAGCAGGGAGGCGCTACTGCTGAACATCAGCTCGAGCCCATCGCCGCTATTACAGGACGGTACCGGACCCAGCCTGAAGGTCCAGTGCGGCAGGGTTTCGATGGCACCGCCCGGCCCCGGGGAGTAGCCCTCGATCAAACCGTCACAGGGATACTGACTGCAGAAATGCCGGGTAATCCGCTGTTCCAGCAGCCGCTGCTGGCTTGGGCGCGGGGCACTGAGTATCGCCACCTCCCCCTGCGCCTGCAGATGAATATGGGAGTCGAGGCCAAGCTGGATGCCGACCGCGCTGTGCGGCGTAATGTGGTCGCCAAAGGCCGCCAGCCGGGCCGCATAGTCCTGCACCCCGGCCGCCCAGTGCACCAGGCGGGCACGGTCACTGTTGCGCGCACGATTGTATTCACGTTGATACATGGCGGCGGTTTCGGCAATGGCGGCAATCGCGAAGTCTGCCCTGATATCGCGGGGAGTGCGGCGCAGGTTGAGGGCCAGTTGCTCGAACTCACTGGTGACTCGCTCTGTTTCAGCGACCACCCCCTGGCTTAACACGAGTGCGCTCAATAGCGTCAGGGTCGCCAGCCACCATGGACAAAGAAATGCCAGGCCGCTCCTTACTGCTTGCGGATCCGCGCACACTGCCGCTTCCCTGGCTTTCACCAGAGCGCGCATACTACCCCTCTCACACACTGCCTCGCCTCTGACTGCCACCCGCAAAGTGTAGCGTGGTGACCACCGCCCCGGCCAGCGGCCTTCGCAGCCGCAACCCTGAGCCGGCAGCCGGATTTAGGGGAGAGCAGGCAGCGCCCCGCAAACAAAGAGTGAGGGATATGTAGGTTTTGTGTAGCATGGGGTGCAGTGTATCAGGCCGCTGCGCGACAGCCTGCGGTCGACCCAGGCTCACTCACCACTTTGCGGGCACATGCGCGATGATAGTCTTTGCACTCAACCAGATTGCCGATCAACTGAATCAGTTCCTGGTAGAAAAATATCAGCTGGACGAGCCGCCTGTCGTGGTCGCTGACGGAGCGGATGCGACGGCCATCGCCCACAAGGTGACGATCACCCTGGTCAATGTAGCGGCAGAACCACACAGGCGCCGCCCTCCCCCGCCAGAACTGCACCCTGCGACCGCCCGGCCGCAGACCCTCGATCTGCAATTATCCGTGCTTGTTGCTGCCCACTTCAGCGGCTCGGCCTACCCTTTTTCCCTGCGCTTGATCGCGGACATCGTGGCCTTTTTCGAGACCAGAGCCATCTTCGCCGGGCCCGACCCCAAGGGGACGGATAAAGCCAGGAGCAGTGTTCGTGTTCAGCTGACAGCAACCGGCATCGAGGAAATGCATAACATCCATCGCGCCCTGGGCTGGACCTACAGGCCGTCGATTCTCTGCCAGGCGCACGTCTTCCGTTAATTCTAAGGCCCGGCTACGGCCGCCATGCCCCGGCCTCAGTCGATGCAGCGGCACCCTGGTTGCTGCAACAGGTCGACAACGGTATCGACATCCCGCACGATCCCAGGATCCTCCACCGGTAATTGCAGCAACTCTGCGGCATGTCGCTGCAGCACCCCGCGGGCGCCGGCATCACCGCTGAGTTGCCCAAGTTCAGCAAAATAACGGGCACGAAAACCCACCGGGTGGCCTTGACGCCCCCGCCACACCGGCGCCACCAGCGGCGCCTCCCCCAGGGCAGCCACCAGCGCCGCCAGGGTTGCCGGTGTGACCCAGGGCATATCGGCAAGCGCGACCAGACAGGCATCGTAGCGCCGCCCGGCGATGTGCTGGATCCCCGCTGCCAGGCTATCCCCCATCCCACAGCCCCGCGCTCTGCCGGAGAGTTCCACCAGGCTTGCCCCCTGCCGCCGCAAGCCGGGCTTTAGCTCGCCGTCTTCCTGATCTATCACCACGAAACATTCGCCGAAAACATCGAGGTAGCGCTGCAGGCTGGTGGCCAGTAATGTGCGCCCCGAGTCCAACTGTACCTGGCGTTTATCGCGACCAAAACGGCGCGAGCTGCCCGCCGCCAGCAGTAGCGCGGCGGTTTTCACAGCAGCCCCTGGCGCCGCAGGCTGGTTAATTCCGCAAAAATGGCTATCGCTATCTCGGGGGGTGTCTTGCTACCGATGCTCAGCCCAACCGGTGCATGGAGCCGATCAATCTGCTGCTGACTCAAACCCAGTTGCGGCAACCGCTTCCGTCGTTTGGCACTGGTGCGCACCGAGCCCAGCGCCCCCACATAGCCCGCCGGTGAGGCGAGCGCCTCCATCAGCGCCATATCGTCGATACGGGGGTCATGGGTCAGGGTAATCACCAACGAAAACCGGTCCGCTACCCGCTCGCGCACGACATCGTCGGGCATTCCCTGCACCAGCTCGACGCCGGATAGATTCCAGTCGGCGATCATTGCTGGCCGCGGATCGCAAACCAGCACCCGATAATCGAGCATCATCGCCAACTGCGCCAGACTGCGAGCCAATTGGCCGGCACCCACCAGCACCAGCAAATAGCGGGGCCCAAAACTCTGCCCCAGCATACCCCCAGCGCACACGAGTGGCTGGAAATTGTCCGTGGGGGTCACCCGCATTTCACCGCTCGCAAGATCCAGCTCTCGCCGGCAGCATCCTCGTCGATCGAGACAGTCGATAATAGTGTCTAAAGCGGGCAGTTGCCGGGCGCCGGCGCGCTCCACCAACACCTCGAGCCGCCCCCCGCAGGGTAAGCCCAGGCGCTCGTTCTCCTCGGCAGTCACGCCGTACTCGATCAACTCTGGCCCGGTCCGGGCCAGTTCATGCCGGGACAGTCGCTCCAGCAAATCATCCTCGACGCAGCCGCCGGAGAGGGATCCGACCACCTGGCCGCCTTCATTGCAGGCAAGCAGCGATCCCACAGGCCGAGGTGACGACCCCAGCGTACTGACGATGGTACACAGCCAGCAGGCTTGGCCCCCTCGAAGCCACTGCTGAAGTTGCCTCAATACTTGCTGGTCTATCGTATCCATTGGCAGATGCTATCCCCGGTTAGCAGGAAGCCGGCATCATACCCGATTTTTTTGCTCCCGGAAGGCGGCCCAGCCCGTACCCCGGGGATGACGAGAACAACACCCTGCCCCCAGGCGATGCACGGCAGCCGGTGCCCGGTGGCAGTTTTGACCGCAGACATTGAACTCCAGCGCTGGCGCCACCATATCTCCCAGGGTCGGTAGTGCTTTTTTGGCATGCCCAGCCCCGCGGTTGCCAATACGGCCCCATGACGGCTGTTGCTTGCCCCTCGGGTAACAGAAACAGAAGCAAGGAAACATCATGAAAACTCGCAATATCGTGCTGGGGGCAATGGCCCTGGTCGCCGTCCTGGTGGCTGCGGCACTGTACTATTTGTCCTCGAACCTGGACCCACTGGTAAAGTCTGCTATTGAAAGTTACGGTTCGCGCATCACCGGAACGCGGGTCGAAGTTGCCAGTGTCAGTATCTCGCCACGCAGCGGGGAAGGCACGATTCGCGGGCTGAAGGTGGCCAATCCTGCCGGTTTTTCCGAGGGCACGGCGCTGGCAATGGAGCAACTTACAGTGGCCATCGACATCGCTTCCCTCGGCGGCGAACCGGTTATCATCAAGCAGGTTCTGGTCAGTGGACCCAAGGTAAACCTTGAAGCCGATGCCGAGGGAAATACCAACATCGAGGCCATCGGCAAACATGCCAAAAGCGCGCCCAGGGGCCAGAGCGCGGAACCCGCAGCCGATGATACTCCACGGGACACGCCGGCAAAGCGCATGCGCATTGATCAATTTACCTTTCAACAGGGAACCGTCAGCGCCGACCTGGCGGCGCTGGGGGCTGAGCGCTACGAGGCAAAGCTACCGGCGCTTCAACTCGAGAACCTTGGTGGCGCAGCCGGGGGAACCCCGACCGAAATCGCAAAGGAAGTGACCACAGCCCTGAGTCAGGCCGTTTCCAAAGTGGCGGCCAAAGAAGGTGCAGGGGCTTTTATCGACCGCCATCTTGAGGGCGCGCCGGCAAAAGCCGCAAAAGACCTGATCAAGGGAATAATCGACCTGAAGCCCGAGTAGCGCTGGGGACCTGCCACGGGACAGTCAGCCCGTGTGGGGGAGCCGGCGCTGCCGCCCATCGGTAGACTGCTAATTAAAGATGCCAAAAACCTTGGACACGGAACGCCGTTACTTTAACCTTATCACCTGACCTCGTAACCCGGCGTTCTGAGTATGCAATATCGCCCCAGTGTCAGTGTCATCATCCCGGCTTACAACGCCGCCGAGTACCTGGGCGAAGCCATTCGCAGCGTGTGGCTGCAGGGGGTGGAAAACGTCCAGTTGATCGTGGTCAACGACGGTTCAACGGACGCCACCGCTGAGCTATTGGCCGGGCCCGCCGCGAGGGGCGCTGAAATCATTCACACCCACAATCAGGGTGTCGCCGCCGCTCGCAATGAGGGACTGGAGCGGGCAACGGGGGAATATGTCGCGTTCCTCGATGCCGATGATCGCTGGCGGCCGAATAAGCTTCGCCGCCAACTGCAGTTACTCCAGGCTGAGCCAGACATTGGCACAGTATTCAGCAACTTCGACCGCTTCGACACCGACCGACGCTACTACCCGGACCAGTTCTATTTCCTGCCCGAGCTGGAGTTGCTCCGCGTGAGGCCAACGCTGGGCGGCAACGGCTACCGCCTTGTCGAAGACGCTTTTTCTGCCCTGGTCAATTGTGCCGAAATCCCCGGTCACACCCAAACCATGCTGTTCCGGCGCAGCGCGATCGCCAATCTGCGCTTCAGATGCCCGCCGACCGCCGAATACCAGTTTCAGTTTCTCGAGGATATGGACTTCTGCCTGCGCGCGTTCCGGCAAGCCCCGGTGGCGTATATCAACGATCCGCTCACCGAAGTCCGGCGCCATCGCCACAATCTTACCTACGATTATCGGCGCCTCGCCGTGGTCAAGCTCGATACCCTGCGGGCTTTCGAAAACGAACCCTTGAAACGGCATGAAAGACGAGCGCTGCGCAGAAGGATAGGCCGGCAGTGTGTTGCCGCCGGCAGCTATTACCTCCAGGTTCAGCAGCCCGGGGAGGCCATGAAGGCCTTCGCCCTTGGCCTGCGCTACGGTCGCTATCCAGGTGCGACCAAAGGCCTGCTAAAGGCAGGTAGCCACCGATTACGCGGCCTGCAACTTCGAACGACGGCAGTTGCAACGGCCCCGGGTACCGGGGAGGCTCCCACTGATGATCGCCAACGCTAGCCCGGGCAGGAAACTGAGCCCGCCCACAGGCCCGCTGCGCAGTGCCTGAGTCCCCCGGCACTGCCTACGGGGCGGGCATTTGCCGGCGCCGCCCGAGCCTGACTATCCGGCCCATCACCCAGCCAGTTTCTCGGCATAAACTGTTTTAGATCAAAAAACCATCCCTGCCTCTGTGGTAACGTTCCCGCTGAGGGGAAATAAGAAGATTGGCCAGGGGTAAGGTGACGATACCTCGCGGTCGATTGCTATCAGCGTAAATTACCTGCAAGGAACCAGTGTAGAGCGTGCATCCGGCGTAGCCTTGTTCGAGGGTTCTCGACCCTGGACGCGGGCACCAGCATGCAACCCTCCCCGGGATCGGCCAGCACCGCCGGCGATACACCACAGCGAAAAATCACAACCGCGGGGTAGTCAGTGAATCCGCCCGAGGAGAACAAGAAAGGGTTTTTCGGTCGCCTGGCGAGTCCGTCAGCGCGCTGGTCGGTGGCTGCCCTGTTGGGTACGGGTATTCTGGTCGGCGTGCTCGGGACCGTGGGGTTCGAGGCGGGACTCAAGGCAACCAGCACCGAGGCATTCTGTACCAGTTGCCATGAAATGTACGACAACTCCTACGCCATGCTGGAATCGACCAGCCATTTTCACAATAAGACCGGGGTCCGCCCGACCTGCGCCGACTGTCATGTTCCGCAGGAATTTGTCCCCAAAATGATTCGTAAAATCGAAGCTGCGCGCGAGGTATGGGGCCACTTTACCGGCATCATCGACACCCCGGAAAAATACGCCGCCCATGCACCGGTGATGAAAGCCCGGGAGATCGCCCGACTCCAGGCCAACGATTCAGCGGAGTGTCGTAACTGCCACGAAATGTCGCAGACGATTCTTGAACTGCAAACGGAAAAAGCGCAAAAGTATCATCAGGCCCTGGAACACAAAGACAAAACCTGCATCGACTGCCATCGGGGGATTGCCCACACCCCGGAAGGTGAGGCGCCTGCACCTTATCCACCCCTGAAGGGCTAGCCGCAGACGCCGGGCTTAGAAGGAATCGCAATCATGGCTCAACGACTTCGCTACCTGGTATTCCTGATCGCTTGCCTTGGTGCAGGCCTGCTTTCTGCTGAACCCGGAGGCTATGCAACCGGGGGATCGAAGCTGTGTATCGGCTGCCACGACTACAGCGACCAATCCCCGGTACACCCATTGCTGGCGACAAGCCATGGGGACGCCCAACAAAAGGGGACGCCGATGGCCGAGCGCGGCTGTGAATCCTGTCACGGCCCGAGCGCCGCCCACGCCAGCGCGCCCACCATCAATTCTCCAGGGGTGAGCTTCGGGCCGCGCTGGAACAGCGGCATGGAGGAGCAAAACAGCCAGTGCCTGGAGTGCCACCAGGACAGCGTGAGTAAATCCTGGCAAACCTCGGTCCACGCGAAACAGAATATTGGCTGCGCGACCTGCCACGATTCCCACGCCGAGGTCGACAAAACCCTGCAGGCGAGCACCCAGATCGAGGCCTGTGTACTTTGCCATAAACCCCAGAAAACAGGCATCCATGCCCTGTCAGAGAAAGTGGGTGACAATCCCGGCTGCAGCAGTTGCCATAACCCCCACGGCAACCCCAGTGCCATTCATCAGATGTTGAGCAACCGCTCCGCCGGTTGTAACAGTTGCCATAACCTGGTCGCCATGGCCAAAGATCCCAAAGTCAGCGCCAAGGCCACCAGCTATCACAAGACCATGTCACAGCGGGGTCGAACCTGCATCGACTGCCACAGCGGGATTGCCCACGCACCCGCCAGCGGTGTCGCTCCGATTCTTCCAGCCCGGGCGGTCAGCAGGAAGACCATCACACTGTTTGCACCCGGCCAGGCCGACCGGGAGTGGTTGATGAGCGAGCACCCCGGGTCACAGCCTCTGCGCCAGGGGCTCGACTGCGAGACCTGCCACCGGGGCGAGGAAGCCAAAATGGGAGCCCAGGTGGCCGCTGAAGGCGCCATCGCCGCCCGGGACGTCGACATCAGCTTCAAGCGCCAGCAGGAGCGCCTGTTAATCAGCCTGAGTTGGCGGGGGGCCGCAGCTGACCAGCAGGTTTCGATCATGTGGGGCGATAGCGGCAGCCGGGAGTTCAGTCGCGGGGCCTGCTGGGCCGCCTGCCACAGGGATATGCCGGGGATGAAACGCGATCGTGGCCAGGGGCTGGAAAAATACCTCGCAGCGTCCAGGGATCGGCAATACCAGATCGGCCGGCCGGTGCAAACTCTGCCCCAGGCCGAACTCGATAAGTTGATGGCCGAGGGCAACTACGTCGAGCTCTGGCAACTCAGCCTCGAGCAGGGCGCCAGCGCGCGCAGCGCCAGTATCCTGGCCCGGATCAACTGGAGCGAAAAATCCAGTCTGCAAGGCAGCGCCAGCTTCAGGAATGGTCGCTGGACGGCCACCTTCAGTCGGCCACTGGCGGGCATTGACGGGCAGAAAGGCTTCACCCGGCAGGGACGGTATACCTTTGGAGTTGCCCTCCAGGGCGCGGGTCAGACCGCGGCGGCCCACTGGGTATCGCTGCCACTGACATTCAGCCTCACCAGCAAGGATTCTGACTTCGCGGTCGTACCCTGAGTACCGCCACCCCCCACCGGGCAGCATGGGCGTACCACTAATAATGAAGGTAGCAATGACAGGAGCATGGACGACAGGCAAGAGCACTGAGGGGAGTATTCGCTATCGGGCGCTATTCTGCCTGCTTTCCTGGCTGTTGTTTGCAACTGCGGCGGGTGCCGATTCCGCCGTGGCTCCCGCGAGCGAAGCCGCTGATTGCATGGGCTGCCATGCCCCCAGCGCCGACGTTCCGGTGCAATCCATCTTGCATACCGTCCATGGCCGAATGGCAGAAGGTGGCAATGACAACTGCGTGAGTTGCCATGGCGCGAGCGTTGCCCACAGTCGCGCACCTCTGAGCAAAGCACCCCAGGTGAGCTTCGGTCCACGCTGGCCCTCCAGCCCGAAGCAGCGGGACGATACCTGTCTTGCCTGCCATCAGGGCGGCTCGCAAATGCTGTGGGCCGGCAGCGTGCACCATGACGAAGACATCAGTTGCAGCCAGTGCCACAAGGTACATGTGCAGCGCGATCCACTGCTCGATGATGCCACCCAGGCGGGGGTCTGCTACCAGTGCCATCCCCGGCAGCGTACCCAGGCCAACCTGCCGTCGCGTCATCCGATAAAGGAAGGGCGAACCGCTTGTAGCGATTGCCACAACAGTCACGGCTCGGCGACTCCCTTTGCCCTGCACCAGCCGACCCTGAATGATAATTGCTATAGCTGTCACGCGGAGAAGCGGGGCCCCTACCTGTTTGAACACGCACCGGCGGCCGAGGACTGCAGTCTCTGTCACCAGCCCCACGGGTCGGTCAACGACAATTTGCTGACCGTGAAGGGTCCTTTCCTGTGCCAGCAATGTCACTCGGCGGCTTTTCACCCCAGCATTCTCTACTCCGGCGCCAACCTGCCCAGCGGTGATGCCAACCAGAACATGCTAGGCAAGAATTGCCTCAATTGCCACAGCCAGGTCCACGGCTCCAACCACCCCTCCGGGGCGGTTCTGGCCCGCTAGAGGGAGGGCGCGCGATGACAGGATTACACTATCCCGGCGCCGTCGCCCTAATCGGACTGCGCCTGACGCCGGCGCTAGTGGCAAGCTGCGTCTCCCTCGCCGCGGTGGGCCAGACTGTTGCCCCCGCTGGTGCCCAGGCCGACCCTTACAGCGCACTGACCGCGGATACCCGCCCCCTGGCGAGTCGCTGGGAAACCGATTACAGCGGCTACCTGGAAGCCGGCGTTGGGTGGGTGAGTGATGACAACTTCATGTTCGGCCAGTACAACGGACTGTACCAGAGCGGCGCGGTTTTTATCGGTAATGTCCACTGGCTTGGGTGGCGCGACAACAGCCCGCAATACTGGCTGGTTGACGGGCGCGACCTCGGCCTCGAAACCCGGCAGGGAAAAGTCGAATGGGGAATCGCCGGGGAGCGCCGCCTGGCGGTGTTTTTTGACAATCAATTACAGGTAAAAAACGACACGGCGAGAACACCATTTTACGGCGTGGGAAGCGATAGCCTGACGCTGCCGTCGAACTGGGAGGGCGGCGCCAATACCTCGGACTGGGGACGCCTGTACCCCGCGCTGGGTAGCTTCGAGCGCAAGCTGGAGCGCAACCGCTACGGCCTCCAACTCGACACGGCGCTGGGTGCCGGCTGGAGTCTGCAAACAGCGCTCAGTAGCGAACAGAAAGATGGCATCGCCGACCTGGGTGGTGCAATCTACAATGATGCCGCCGGCCCCCTTGCCGTGCTGTTGCCACAGCCCGTGGACCAGCGCACCACCGACTTTGACCTGGCATTCAGCTTTGCGGGCCATGCCCTCAATCTGGTGGCCAGCTATCACCTCAGCGATTTCTCCAACAACGAAAACCTGCTGAGCTGGCAAAATCCCTATAGCGCCGGCTACGGCCCCGCGGTGGATTACCCCAACGGCAGCGGCGCCCTGGCGCTGGCGCCAGACAATCGTTACCAACGCCTGCGACTCACCAGCAACTGGATCGTTTCCCCTACCCTGCGGGTGATGCTGGACGGCAGCTATGCCCGGGCGGCACAGCGCGACGACTTTGCCGATTACACCATAAACCCGGCCCTGCGGGTCGACCAGCCCCTGCCGCGGGGTGACCTGGATGCCCAGCTGACCACCACGACGCTGGCGCTGAACGTGCATGCCCGCGCTACCCGCAACCTCACCCTTGAAGCCCGCTATCGCTATGCCGATCGCGATAACGACAGCCCCCGGGACGGCTACCTCTATGTACGTGGTGACGGTGCCGATCAGCCGGCGCCCAAATATACCGCCTATAATGCCCCCCACGATACCCGCAGGCAGACCTTCGCTCTTGAAGGCGGGTACCGCCTGCCCAAGCGCACCAAGCTGCGCCTCGAGTATGCCTTTGACCGTGTCGACCGACGCAATGCCGCGGTTGAGAAAACCGAAGAGAACAGCATTCGGGGACAGCTGAACATCAACACCTGGCAACCGCTCACCGCGAGAATCGAATTACTCTATGCCGATCTGGCGGCGGATACCTACCAATGGGCCCAGTCCTATTATTCGCGCTATGACACCGAACTGATCAACGAAACGCCTGATAATCAGCGCTTTTCGAACCACCCGCTGTTGAGCCAGTACCATTTATCCAATCGCGAGCGCCTGCGAGGCAAGATCGACCTCAACTACCTTCTTTCCAGTCGCTGGAACCTGGCCTTCAACCTGCTGTGGCGCGAGGATGACTTCGACAAGAGCACCCTGGGACTGATCGACGAGCGCACCGAAAGCTATATTTTCAGTGCCAACTACCAGGCCCATGCAGACCTCAGCTTCAATGCCTACCTCAATTACAACCGTTTTTCAGCCTCCCAGTCGGGGCGCGCTTTTCGCGGCGGGGTGGAGAAAAATGCCTTCGCGGTGAACCCACCCCTTCCCCAGGCCAGCGATCCGGGGCGCAACTGGGACGTCGACAGCGACGATACCGTGCAGGCACTTGGCCTGGCCATGCAATGGCGGGCCTTGCCCAGGCTTGACCTGGAGGTGGACTACAGCTTCGTCAACACCGACGGCGAGAACACCTTCAAGAGCTACGGTGCACCGGACCTTGACACCACACCGGTTCCTGATCGGGAAACCCGGCAACACCAGTTGCGGCTGAGCGGGCGCTACCATATGCGCGACAACCTGACGCTGAACCTCCACTACCAGTACTTTTACTACCAGAGCGACAATTGGGCTATCGACGATGTGGCACCCGACACCATCAACAAGGTGTTGAGCTTTGGCGAACAAAGCCCCGATGAGGGCATCAACTACCTCGGGCTGTCGGTCAATTATCGACTGCCCTGACAAGCAGCCGCTACCAAATGCTTCGGCGGTGGGAGTACGAAACGGATGACAAGCATGGCAAGCACACTTCAGACTGCACTGGCGGGCTGCCTGATTAGCCTTGCGCTTATCGGATGCGGCGGCGGAGGTGGTGGCGACCGCGCCCCGGGCGTCGAGCCCGGGCCTACCCCACCCGGCGGCCCGGTGACACCGCCGCCGCCCATACTGCCCTCGGACAGCATCGATGCGGCGCTATTGACCAGCAGTGATAACGTGCAGGCAACCGTCACGGGCATCAGTTTCGCCAGCCCACCGACGGTAACTTTCACCCTGGTCGCCAATGGCCTGCAGCGGGTGACGGGCCTGGACAGCAGCATGCTCCGTGCCAGCTTTGTCAAACTGGTCGAGGGCGGCGATTTTTCCACCAGTGACTGGGCATCCCTGATCACGACCCAGGAGGATCCGGTCTGTCGCAGCGCGTCCGATGTCAATGACAGCAGCAACCAGTGCTCCACCTTCACCAGCGCCACCGACCCGGATGATGTGGCTGACGAAGCGCGCAAAGTGCAGGACCCGGTGGCAACCGGCAAAATTGCCCGCCAGCAGGCCACGACCGAGAGCGGCGGCGACCTGGTCATGAACGAAACCGGCAGTTGGTCTTACACCCTGCTCACCGATCCGGGCTCCCCTTCCACCCTGGCCGAGACCCATCGAATCTGCCTGCAGTTTTCCCTGGCGGCGAGCGCCAACAATCCCTGCGTCGATTTCGTACCCGAGGATCTGGTGAATTCCGCCATCGGCGAGGCTGCAAGCTCACTCGATGGCAATTTCTACCAGAACTATGACAGCCGCCAGATCGTGGCCACGACAACCTGTAATAGCTGTCACGAGGACCTGGCGTTGCACGGCGGCGGCCGCACCGAAATGGATTATTGCGCCACCTGCCACAACCCCGGCTCTACGGATGCCAACAGCGAAAACTCGGTGGATTTCTCGGTAATGGCCCATCGCATTCACCGCGGCTCGAGTCTTCCCAGCGTGGAAGACGGTACGCCCTATAAGATCTGGGGATTTCGCAACAGTGAACACGACTATTCCCACGTTATTTACCCCGGGGTGATCAATAACTGCACCCGTTGTCACGCCGGCCGGGAGGATGTGGACTACGCCGAGATCAATGGCCTGCCGGCACCCACCGCGACGCTGACCCCGGATGGCCATAAATGGGTTACCTATGGGGGCCGGGCCGCCTGCGAATCCTGTCACGACGACAAGCTGCGCCATGGGGGCGGCGGCGAGCAGCCCTGTATCAATTGCCATATTGAAGGCGGCAGAGCGCGGGGACCCCAGGAAGCCCACCGCAACCTGATTGCCGAGGCGAGCACCAATTTTGAAGCGCGGATACTCGGCATCAGTAATACCGAGCCCGGGGAGCGCCCGGTTGTCCGGTTCAGTATCGTCAACCCCAACAATAACAACACCAGCTACGATATTCTCAACGACCCCGAATGGACCCAGGGCCAGGGTGCCAGCCGGCTTGCGGTCACCGTAAGCTGGTCGACCATGGACTATACCAACACCAGCAACGCGGGCGACACCCCGGAGAACAGTTTCGGGGCCAGCGCTGTCTCCATCGATGCCCTGGCCAGCGCCACCGCCAACGGCGACGGCAGCTTCAGTGTCACCTCACCGGTAGCGATTCCCGACGGCAGCCTGGCGCCCAATATCGCTGCCAACGGCTCTGGCGCTGTGACCATCGAGGGTCACCCTGCCGTCAATCCTGATGGCGGGGAAGAGGTTGTCCAGATTCCCCTGATCAACGAGGTCGAGTATTTCAGCATCACCGACCCCCGGCCTGACCCCCGGCGCGAATCCGTCGCCCTGGATAGCTGCCTCGACTGCCACCAGAGCCTGTCGCTCCACGGCGGCAACCGTACCGACAATCTCGAGGGCTGCGTAACCTGTCACAATCCCCGCAATACCGATCGCAGCGTGCGGGAAATTGCCAGCCAGCCACCCACCGACGGCAAAGCCGAGGAATCACTCGACTTTAAAACCATGGTCCACGGCATCCATGCCGCTGCCTTCCGCGAGGCACCGCTGCAAATCGTCGGCTTTGGCGGCTTCAGTACCCACGTCTACGATGAGGAACACGTGCAGTATCCGGGGCGGCTCAGCAATTGCCAGACATGCCATGGCGCTGACGGGTACCAACTCCCCCTCGATCCGGGCGTGCTGGCGACCAGCGTCGGCACCGGCGCCAACATCGCCGACCCCCGGGATGACCTGTTGACCACGCCGGCGGCTGCCGTTTGTAGCAGTTGTCACGACAGCGCGGCCAGCTTACAGCACATGCAGAGCGAGGGCGGGCTGTTCGGGGCCCCCTACGCCGTGGCAATCGATGCCATCGAAACCTGTGATGTCTGTCACCGCAGCAGTGCCAGCGCCAGCGTCGACGCTGTACACAATCGCTAACGGAGCCAGGGCATGAGAGCGCGACTGCAATCCCTAGTAATTGGCGCCGGCATCGCCCTGCTGCTCGGCTGCGGCGGCGGTGGCGGCAGTTCCGATGACGCGCCACCCCCGCCGCCGGGCGGCGGAGGGCCGGGGACGATCGACCCCAATCGGCCCGCCATTGCCTATCGCGATGCCGAGGAACTCTTTGCGTTCATCACCGCGAGCACGATTCCCGAAGACGGCAGGGCCATTGTGGATTTTCAGCTGACCGATCAGAATAGCACCGCCATAACCGACCTGCAGCCCGGCGATATTCGGCTGATAATCAGCAAACTGGAGTCCAGCCCCATTGGCAACCTGACCGGCAGTTGGCAATCCTACATCAACCGTATTGAGCAACCCGGTGTCGGCCCCGGCAACCAGGCCAGGCTGCAGGCCACCACCGAGAGCGGGGGCAGCGGCGAGTTTACCAACAACGGTGACGGCACCTACCGTTATCGCTTTGCCGCCAGTGTTTTGGCTATTGCTCCCGACATCGCTGCCCAGGCCGCAAGTGAAGGGCTCGATCTGGGCTACGAGCCCCGACGCAGCCATCGAGTTGCCATGCAGTTCAGCAATGCGAAACAGCCGGCAAACCCGATTTATGACTGGGTACCTGCAAGTGGCGCAACCGACCCGATTTTTCATTACGATGTCGCCGCCACCAGCAACTGTAATCGCTGCCACGACCAGTTGGCCCTGCACGGCGGCGGCCGCACCGAAGTCAAATACTGCGTCACCTGCCACAATCCCGGATCCACCGACGCCAACAGCGGCAACAGCGTCGATATGAAAGTGATGATTCACAAGATTCATATGGGGGCGCAATTGCCCAGCGTGCAGGCTGGCGGCGAGTACGCCATCTGGGGCTTCAGCGACACCAAACACGACTATTCCAACGTAAAATATCCTCAGGACATCCGCAACTGCGCCAACTGTCACGCCGGCACCGGTACCGACCCGGGCAACGATACGCTGCAACTTACAAGCCAGGGCGACAACTGGAGCCAGCATGCGGGCCGTGAGGCCTGTGGCAGTTGCCACGACGATCTCGACTTCAGCCAGCACTTCGGCGGTCAGCAGGACGACTCCAATTGCATGAGTTGCCACGGCATCGGCGGCGTGGCAGATACCATCGCCTCAAGCCACGGGATTGCCGCTGCACAGGCGCGGGGAGCCTTCGCCGCCGAGGTGCTAGCGATCGACAACACCGCCGCGGGCCAATTCCCGGTGGTGAATTTCAGGATCTTCGATCCCCGGGACAACAGCAACTACGATATTTTCAACGACAGCCCATGGATTCAGGGTGACGGTGCCAGTCGGCTCGCGATCACCCTTGGCTGGTCCACCAGCGACTATACCAACACCGGTAACGGCGAAGAGGATGCAAGCACCGTTAGCATCGATGCCCTCGCCAATGGGGTTGCCAATGGCGACGGCAGCTATCGGGTGACATCGCCCATTGCCATACCCGATGCCACCCTGGCGCCCAATATTGCTGCCAGCGGGTCGGGAGTTGCGGTGGTTGAAGGGCATCCCGCCCTTGACCTGGACGGTAGCGGCAGCGCGGAGCAAATTCCGCTGACCAACAGCGTCGGCTTCTACAGCATCGATGAAGTGGACGGCGTAGCGGTACCCCGGCGCCAGTCGGTACTCCTGAATAGCTGCCTGAATTGTCACCAGAGCCTGGTGTTCCACGGCAATAACCGCAACGACAACATCGATAGCTGTGTCAGTTGCCATAACCCGCGCAACACCGATCGCGAGGTTCGCGACGTTGCAGACCAGCCGCCGACCGATGGCAAGGACGAGGAATCCCTGGACTTCAAGACCATGGTTCACGGTATTCATGCGGCGTCCATGCGTGAACAGGCCCTGCAAATCGTTGGCTTTCGCGGTTTCACCACTTACGTTTACGACGAGCAGGCTGTGCACTACCCGGGGCAGTTGGGCAACTGCCTGGCCTGCCACACCGAGCAGGGTTTCCAGCTACCCCTGGCGCCCTCGGTACTTGGCACCACGGTGGATACCGGCGCCGATCACACCGACCCCGGAGACGATACAGTGGTGACTCCGATCGCCGCCGCCTGCAGCAGTTGCCATGACGGCGCCAGCAGTAAAGCCCACATGGTCTCATCCGGTGGCGCAAGTTTTGCCACCAGCCAGGCGGCGATCGACAGTGGCGCAGTTCAGGAGCAATGCACCCTCTGTCACGGACCCGGGCGCAGCTCGGATGTGGCCGAGGTACACCCGCTGCTACCCTGATGGCATTCGTTCTTGCCAAACCTGCATGCCAGCTTTAGCCGCCGCGCTGCGAGCTCCCCGGTGCCCGCCGCTTCCTCGAGGACGGGCGGCCAGGGCAGCGGCTGTGTATGAAGTCGTGCACGGTTTTTATGGTAGTCTGGAAATCAATCCCCCGACCCGGAATGCCCCGCCGATGGCCCAGAATGCCACCATCTACAAAGTTCGGCTGAGTATTGCCGATATCAGCAGGCACTATTACGACGAGTTGAAGCTCACCATTGCCCGCCACCCCTCTGAAACTGAAGAGCGCGCCATGGTGCGCTTACTCGCCTACGCCCTGCATGCTGCGCCCGAGCTCCAGTTCGCCCGCGGCCTGAGTACCGACGATGAACCCGATCTCTGGCTAAAAACCCCGAGCGGAGATATCGACCTCTGGATCGATGTCGGCCTGCCCGCGGCGGACCGTGTTCGCAAAGCTTGTAACCGCGCGAGATCAGTGTTCATCTACAGCTACGGCGGCCGGACAGCGGCGCTCTGGTGGCGTCAAAATGAGGCCCTGCTCGAACGCTTCAGCAACCTTGGGGTCATCAACCTCGCTCCCCAGAGCACCGGAGCCATAACGCGCATGGCCGATCGCAACATGGCATTGCGATGCACGGTTGATGACGACACGGTCTGCCTCAGTGACGCCACTGAGGCGATTTATGTCGAATACCAGCCGCTCAAGCCCGGCCCACACACTAACGATTAAATAATGGAGGCGCTATGGAACTCACTGCAGATCTTGTCGATGAGTTGCACATTCTCACCCTGTATGACCTGTCATCACAGCAGTCCGGCATCAAGGTCCACCAGTCGGCGGAGGCCGAGGAAATCGCGGCCACCCAGAGGCTCTACCACAAGGGCTTGCTGACCCAGCCCGACGGCGGCTATCTCACCGGCCTGGGCCTTGACGCCGCAGAGCACGCGCAGGCGCTAATGACCATCCTGGCAACGCCGCCGGGCAACGGCGGCCACTGAAAGCCGGGCCAGGGCAGCGCCCAAGTCCTTGCACTATCCGGCGATGCATTAGCCAGCGGGTACCCTGACACGACACCCCTCGGCGCCGGTTGTACCCCACCCCAGGCAGCAATATGCCGCCCTGCGTTGGCCCCGGGGCACCCTTGCCACAGGCTCCGGGCCCGAACCCACGGCCTCTACCCTGCCTTTGTTGCCCATGACAACGAGGGGTATAATCGCGGGCTTTCCAAGCCGCTGTGGGGTCAGGCACCGTGAAAACCGAGTTTTTGGGCAAATCCGTTTCGGGACCTTTCACAATTCCATCGGGTATCGTCGCTACCGCCGGGTCGATTATCGAGTACATTTTGCAGAACATGCCGGAAATCGGTGTGATCACCACCAAGAGCATTGGCCTGGATCCCCGGGCTGGCTACCGCGAGCCGATTCTCAGCCAGTACGCACCCGGTTGCTTCGTCAACGCCGTGGGCCTGACCAACCCGGGTGCAGAGGAATCGGCAAAGGTATTGGGGGAGCTTGAAATACCTGCAGATCGCTTCTTGCTGACCTCGATTTTTGGGGCTGACGCCGGGGAATTCGCCAGGGTCGCGCAGCTACTGGCCCCCTGTAGCGACGGTCTGGAGCTCAACCTGTCCTGCCCCCATGCCAAGGGCTATGGCATGGCTATCGGCCAGGACCCGGCTTTGGTAGAGGAAATCGTCAGGGCGGTAGTGGATGTCGTCGATATTCCCGTGATCGCCAAATTGACGCCCAACACCGATGATATCGGGGCGATTGCCAGGGCTGCGATGGCCGGGGGTGCCGCCGGTATTTGCGCGATCAATACCATGGGACCCGGCTATTACACGGCCCATGGCAAGCCGGTGCTGAGCAACCAACTTGGCGGCATGTCCGGCAAGGGCGTACTCCCCATCGGCCTCAAGTGTGTCAAGGAGATCCGCGCCGCGGTCGACTGCCCGATTATCGGCTGCGGCGGCATCAGCAGTGTCGATGATGTACTGGCTTATCGCGACGCGGGTGCCAGTGTCTTCGGGGTCGGGTCGGCATTGGTGGGCATGACCACCGACGAGATGCAGCATTACTTTCAGGTGCTCGGCAGGGATCTACAGCAGTCGGACAACCAGGCGGAACGCCTGGTGCGCTACGACATCGATATGGGATTCCGCCCGGTGACCCTGGTGAGCAACGAGCGCGTCAGCGATGACATCGCTATCCTTCGCTTTGATCACAAGATCGACATCAAGCCCGGCGAATTTATCTTTTTGTGGATTCCCGGGCTTGGGGAGAAGCCGTTCTCTGCGCTCACCGACGACCCGTTTTCGCTGGTGGTCATCAATCTCGGCGACTTTACCGGGCAGCTCATTCAGCTGCCGGTGGGGACACGGGCTTATGTTCGCGGACCCCACGGTATACCGGCCAGCCCACCAGAGGGCGCGCGGATCATGGCCGTCAGCGGCGGCACCGGACTGGCTGCGCTCTACCAACTGGTTCGCGATTTCGGCAATGCCGAGCTATTTGTGGGCGCCCGCTCCAGCGACCGCCTCTACTTTCGCGATGAATGCAGCGCTAGCAGCACCCTGCACATTGCAACCGACGACGGCAGCGAGGGCTACCATGGACTGGTCACCGAATTGTTGCGGGAACGCCTGCAAGCCATGTCCGATGCAGAGCGACAGGAACTGGTGTTTTACAACTGCGGACCGGAGCCCATGGTGCATGCGGCAGAGGCCGTGCAACGGGAATTTTGCGAGCCTGACAGAATCTTCAGCGCCATTGACTACCTCACCAAGTGCGGCGTCGGCATCTGCGGGGCCTGCGCCACGCCGGATGGTCGCCGGCTTTGCGTCGACGGGCCTTTCTTAACCACCCCCGGCTGAGCCCACGATAGGACGCCTTGTTCCCCAGCCCCGGGTTCGCGGGGACGGGCAAGCGGGTGACCTGCAACTGTCTTTATATACAGTTTTTCTTGCGCATATCCAGAACGCTTATATACTGTACATACGAACAGCAGAGTATGGCCAGCCGCATGGCGCACTCGCCTGCAGGTCAAACCAATCTGCAGCTCGAAGCGTAGTTGTTGCACGGCCCCGAACAGCAAGGAGAAAAATGATGAAGCGCGTTTTCACTCAGGTGAGTTACCAGCAGTTTCGCCAGTTCCTGGCGGGCAGGGCAACCGAAAAAATCAAGAACCGGGGCTTCGAAACGGCAATTTTCGATCGACAGGGCGATCTACTCGCTATCGTTCACGCTGCGTCCATCGATGCCAGGGGCAAGTGCCACCCCGCCGAGTATTACATCACGACCGCCGCGGCGGGTTTTGCCCTGGCGACGGCCGCCTGACCACGATGCGATTGTTGGTGTCGCGACTTTGCCGGATCAGCGCATTCTTGTCGCCCCTTCCGGGCATCTTGGCGAGGCGATCGTACAACACGATATTGACGCTGGCGGCCAGATTCAGGCAACCGACGCTTGGAATAAAAACAACCGCATCAGCCCGGTCTATCACCGCCTGCCGCAGGGTCCCATCCTCCGGGCCGAACAGATAGTAGGCTTGAGCCGGGTGGTCAAAATCCGGCAAGGGGGTAGCACCCTCGGCCAACTCGACGCAAACCAGTGCCATACCGGCCGGGACGCTATCAAGCAAGTTCTCGACGCCCTCAAGGGCAATGTGGTCGGCAGCACCGTGGGTGTCGGTATTGAACGCAGCGGCCCGGTCGTAGCGCCGGCCACTGTAATACACGGCTTCGACGCAAAAACACCCGGCTGCTCGCATTACTGCACCGACGTTGGCCGGGCTTTTCGGGTTGGTCAAGCCGATATTGACCTTGCCAGCCAGGCTTGGGGCTGCAGCCTTAATCGTGGGCAATCGGCTTGTCGGTAAACAGGTAATCCTTTAACTCCTTGTCCATCCTGGGATCCTGGCGCCTGATCCACTCCAGCACCATGGCGGCGTGTTCCTTTTCCTCATCACGATTGTGCGCCAGGATCGCCCTGAGTGCCGGATCATTGCAGGCATCGACCCGCTGGTTATACCAGTCCACCGCCTCCAGCTCTTCCATCAGCGATACGATCGCCCTGTGCATGTCCATGGTCTCTTCGCTCAACTCTGAGAGCGGCTCGTGGTAACCTTCATTCGCCATATTGTTCTCCTCTGTTTTGCTGGCGTGGGCTGGAAGCGATTGCGACTGATTCTGCATCGCCTGCCCCGGATTTGCGTGGCCCCCTGGTGTTTACTCGTCTTCGTGCAGCGCAAGCACCGAGGCGTCGCCATTATAGGTCAGCTCAACCCTGATAGTCATCGGACGACAGCATACCTGACAGTCCTCGATATACTCCTGCTGCTGCACAGAGCCATCCACAAGAATCGACAGGGGTTCACCGCAATAAGGACAGCTTACCCGGCACTCTCGCAGTTCCTGCAAAGCTCTGGCTCCTATTCAGTGGCAGTGGCCCGAGCCGGCGGCGTTGGCTGGGCGGCCAGCAACCCGGCACCGGAGTAGTCCATGCCCTGGTCGCGCCCTCCCGATTCCAATGCGGTGCGAAAAAACCCGGGCAGGGATTGCTTGCGGTGTTCGAGG
This sequence comes from uncultured Gammaproteobacteria bacterium, assembly GCA_963751595.1. Classification (GTDB taxonomy): domain Bacteria; phylum Pseudomonadota; class Gammaproteobacteria; order Pseudomonadales; family JAHEGP01; genus JAHEGP01. Next base: position 187,553 of record CAVVVC010000007.1, on the reverse strand, counting down.
GGCGTTACCGTGACGTAAACGATTTCGGCGCTGGCGATCACCCGCCTGGACTCATAGTGGCGAAAGCCCAGCTTTAGCGCAAACGATGAGTTTCCGATATGGGCGGTTTCTATGCCGATTTCGAGGATGTCATCGAAGCGGGCGGCGGATTTCCAGTCGACGGCCAGTCGCACTACCTGGGTATCAACGCCCTGCTCCAGCAAACGCTCGTAGCCACCGAACAACACCCGCAGGTATTCCGTTGCCGCCAGGTCCACGTAGTCAGCGTAACGCGCATTGAAAACCACTTGCTGCGCGTCGCACTCGGCGTACCGCACCCGGATAAGCACCTTGAAGTTTTCCGCCATTGGCCGCTGTCCCCACCCCCGCACTCCGCCTCATACTACCCAACTGCCACCCCCGGAGCCACTGGTTCCGACAAGCGGGGAGTAACAGGACTGCGCAGCGCATCATCGGCACCTGGCTATGGCCACGGGCCGGCACACGAGTATAATGCGCCCGACCATTTGGCAGCAGTAGAGGCAACGGGACCACCATGGCAAAACGTTTCAGTATCGGTGATTTCATTATCCGGTTTATTTTTTCGCTGGCATTGGTGCTTGCCACCTACAATCCCACCGGCAAGTCCTACTCACACTGGCTGATCGAAAACTACGCCAACTTCACCTCGGGAATGGCCCTCGCCGGCGTTACCCTGCTGATTGCCTGGGCAGTATTCATTCACTCCACCATGTCGGCCATTGGCGGACTGGGTATTATTCTCGGCTCCGCGTTTTTCGCCTGCCTGGCCTGGGTGCTGGTCGATAATGGCATCATCAATACCGAGGGCAACCACGCCACCACCTGGATCGTGCTGGTGCTGGTGGCGGCCATGCTGGCGGTGGGGATGTCCTGGTCCCATCTGCGACGCAAGTGGTCGGGGCAGCAGGATGTCGACGAAATCGGCGACGTCTAACACGCCTATCCGGGACGCTAACTGCCTGCTCGCCAGTGACGCGGGATTCTGACCTCGACGCGGCAGCGCCCCTCCGGCTGCTGATGCAAGCTTCCAGCCCAACACACACCCTGCGCTGCTGCCGGAGGCCAGAACTGTTACACTGGTCTCTCCCCTGAATCGAGTGATTTCGGCCCGACCATGCAAGTGCTGATCGACAATTATCGTAACCTGACCGCGGAACACTGCGGCAGTGGTGCGATGCGCAATCTGCTCTACCATTACTGCCGGCTCGAGTTACCGGAAGCCGTGGTATTCGGGCTCGGGTCCGGCCTCGACTGTCTGCTGTTCGATGTCCCGGGGGCAACACCGCCCTTCATGCTTTTCGGGCGCAGCATAAGCATGGAGCAGGATCTCGCCGGAGCCCTGGGGCTGGATTATCAGGAATCCACCGAAGAGGACGACGAAAAAGCCTGGCAAACAGCACGCTGCCAGGTGGCGGATGGTAAGCCCACCATGCTGTCGGGGGACATCTACTACCTCGACTACCGCCAGTTCAAGGTGCATTTTCCCGGCCATCGATTTGTCCTGCTGGGCTTCGACGACCAAAGCCAGCAGGTGTATATCGCAGACCGCACCGAAAGCGCCATCCAAAGTTGCTCGATGGAGGGTTTGCGCCTGAGTCGCAACCCGCCAGTCGGCATGTCCACGGCCAATTTGTGGGGCGAGTTCAGGTCATCCAGAGTCGCCAACAGCTTGCCGGATGCCTGCGCCCACGCCCTCAAAAAATCCGTCCAGCGCATGCTCGGCACAGACCAATCCCAGGTGCAGTGGATCGAACAGGGCGCGGACGACGACACCGTTACCGTTGCCGGCGGGCTCGCCGGGATCAAACGACTGGGCCAGCAGCTTCCCCATTGGCAAAGCCAGGTAGACGCCCACGAATATGCTGCTTACCTGGTCAATACCATCACCCGATTCGGCACCGGGGGAGCCCTGTTCAGGAACCTGTATCATCAATTCCTGGCATGGGCACAATCCCAGCGCCCGGACCTGGTCACCGCGCACTGCGTCGAGCTAGCCGGCCTCAGCGCCGGGCACTGGGCTGGCCTTTCCGCGACCATGCAGCAGTTGTCCGCTGACCCCACGCAGGAAGCTGGCTGGACCGCAGCCCATAGCCAATTGGCGGGCGTTCTGGAGGAGGAAACCGAGCTGTTCAATCGACTCGCCGACGTTCTCCTCTAGCAGCAGTCGGGGCATCTCAGGGCAATGCGTTCGGGCTTCGGTTTGAGGGTGCGTCAGGTCGGGAGTGTCGGCTGCAAAACACGGCGGGTTTCGACCCGGCGCTTATTATTGTTTGCCATCCGCGTTATGATATCGCACTGAATCATAAGAGCTGCTTAATAGTGGCCGACATACCGTCCATCGTTGTGTCTCAGTTACCGCAGGGGATCCTGCAAGCCAAAGGCCGAGGCTATTCGGCCCGAGAGTCACTTCGTGTTGCGAAAGCTGCTTCTGCCAACCATCCTGCTGGTTCTGGCCTATGGGTTTTGGATCAGCCCGAATTTTAAAACCATTGCCGCGGGGCTGGCCCTGTTCCTGTTCGGGATGGTCTCGCTGGAAGAGGGCTTCAAGGCGTTTACCGGCGGCACCCTAGAAACCCTATTGCGCCGCTCGACCGACAAGGTGTGGAAGAGCATTCTGCTGGGCATCAGTAGCACCACGATCATGCAGTCCAGCTCGCTGGTGTCCCTCATCACCATATCATTCCTCAGCGCCGGCCTGATGGACCTCGGGGCCGGCATCGGCATTATCTTCGGTGCCAACCTGGGCACGACCACAGGCGCCTGGCTGGTGGCCGGTTTTGGTCTGAAGGTCAACATAGCCGCCTACTCAATGCCGCTGCTGGTATTCGGCGTATTGCTGATATTCCAGGATTCGAAGGCACTCAAGGGCATTGGTCACGGGCTGGCGGGCCTGGGACTGCTGTTCCTCGGCATTCACTACATGAAGGAAGGCTTCGACGCGTTCAGTCAGAATATCGATCTGGCCAACTATGCGGTCTCGGGTTATCCGGGCCTGTTCCTGTTCACTCTGATCGGCATCATGGCTACTGTGGTACTGCAGTCCAGTCATGCCACCCTGGTACTGATCATCACCGCCCTGGCAGCGCAGCAGATCACCTACGAAAATGCAATGGCGCTGGCCATTGGCGCTAATGTCGGCACCACCATCACCGCCATGCTGGGTGCGCTAAGCGCCAATATTGAAGGCAGAAGGCTGGCAGTGGCTCACCTCATTTTCAACGTGACTACCGGGCTCCTGGCGATTCTGCTGATTTCCCAGCTAATCTGGGCGGTGGACTGGGTGGCGGAATCGGTGGGCATTCGCGACCACGACTACACCCTCAAGCTTGCGGTCTTCCACACCTTGTTTAACCTGCTCGGACTGATCATCATGACGCCGCTGATCGGGCGAATGGTCGTTTTCCTGGAACGCGTGGTGAAAGCGCCGGCGACCGACCGGACCCAGCCCATGTACCTCAACGAGGCTACCCTGGAAGTGCCAGCGGCCGCGGTCGAGGCGGTGCGCAAGGAACTGGTCAGGCTCTACGAGAATGCCTTTCACTTGATCGCCCATGGCTTGAGCCTGCAGCGAGGCACCATCAAGTCCGCGGATGACCTGGCCCAGGCGGTAGCCAAATCACGCAGGCTGATGCCGGTAGACATAGACGAATACTACGAGCGCCACATCAAGCCGCTGTACAGTGATATCGTCGAATTCATCAGTAACGCCCAGGCGCGGCAACTATCCCAGCAGGAGTCGGATCAGCTGGCAGATTTGCGCGAAGCCAGCCGCAACATTGCTGAAGCCGTCAAGGATATGAAGCACCTGCACAAAAACCTGTCCCGTAACCTGCGCACCACCGATGACGCCCTGCGTGCGCAATACGACGCCATTCGCCTCCAGCTCGCCACCGTACTGCGGGAGATCGACAGCATTCAGGAACAAGCGCCGGACAGCGACACCGTACTGTCCGCGGACGTGGTCGCGCTTGAGCTCAAGGAAGCGACCCGACAGCGAGAAAAGGCCCTCGACGAGCTGATTCGCAAACGCCAGATCAGCCCGATGCATGCCACCTCGCTCATGAACGACAACGGCTACACCTACGATATTTCTGCCAATTTGGTAGAAATGGCGCGTCAACTTTTCGCGAGCCAGGAGGCCGAACTGAAAACCGCCGAGCAACAGCTGGCACTGGAAGAGGACGACCTGAATAAGCTGATCCAATAGATTCCGATTTTCACAATTTGCCACGGGATGACCCCATGAAGTTGAAAAATATCCAGCAGCAACTGGGCGCATTGCTGAGTGCCGACCAGAGGGCACAAACCAGGGAAAAGGCGGCGATCAAGCATCTGCTCGCCAAACTGAAGAAAAAGGAACGCCACCTGCTGGCCAAGCTGGACGATTGCGAAAGCGACGAGCAACGCAAGAAGATCGAGACCAAGATCGCGGTCTGCCACGCTCAACGCGAAAAGGGTCTGGCACTGCTGAAACAGATCAACTCAAATGGCTAGCCCCCCACAGCGGCCCCGCGTCAACGGTTTAGCGGAGCGCAGCCGGTCTTTAAAGGCAGCAGCAGGCCCGCCGAGGCTGGATACAAACTGCCTTGCCCGTTGTCTAAAAGTGGTAGAATGAAGGCATCAGGACGTTGAGACCCCGCCGTTAATGCGCTGGGGTCGGGAGCATGACGGCTGTATGATTCTGACAATTGGCGATGCAACAATGTCCGGCACCTGCCGGGCCAGCATGGCCCATCGCCCAGCGAGCGTGTGGTATGAACAACCAAGATAAACCGCCACTTTTGTGGCTGCAGTCCAGTATTTTCCTGGGGACATTTCTGGTCGCTGCAATCGCGGTACCGTGGTACGGCCTGAGCCATGGCTTCCACTGGAGTGCCTGGCTCGGGTTCGCCCTGGTATTGGTGGCAAACGGCATCTCGATCACCGCGGGTTACCATCGCCTGTGGTCCCACAATGCCTACAAGGCAAGCGCCCTGCTTCGGCTGCCGCTGGCCCTGTTTGGCGCCGCCACCCTGCAAAACAGTATTCTGGTGTGGGCCTCCGGCCATCGCCGTCACCACCGATATATCGACGACCTCGAAAAGGATCCCTATTGCGCTTACCGGGGCTTGTGGTTCTCACACATTGGCTGGATGCTCCGCGACTACGATTCCAGCAGGGAAGACTTCAGCAACGTGCGCGACCTCCAACGTGACCCGATCGTGGTCTGGCAGCACAAGTACTATGGCCCGGTCGCCCTGGCGATGAACTTTATCCCGCCGCTGATCCTGGGCTGGCTGACCGGCGACTGGCTGGCCAACCTGCTGCTGGCGGGAGTTTTACGCCTGGTCATTTGTCACCACACCACTTTCTTCATAAACTCACTGGCGCACTACTGGGGCAAGCAACCCTACACCGACGGCAACAGCGCACGGGACAATGGCGTGCTGGCCCTGCTCACCTACGGTGAGGGCTACCACAATTATCACCATCAATTTCAAAGCGACTACCGCAACGGCGTCCGCTGGTGGCAATTCGATCCCACCAAGTGGCTGATCAGGGTAGCCTCCTGGTTTGGCCTCGCCAGGGACCTCAACCGCACCCCCGATTTCAAGATACGGGAGGCGATTGTCGCCATGCAGTTCAAACGCGCGGAGCAAAGCCTGGCGCTGTCGATCCACACCGAAAAGCTACGCGCCATCCTGGAGCAGGAATACCAGCAATTCATGCAGAACCTGCAACAATGGAAAGCGCTGCGGGAGCAATGGTATGCCCGCCGGCGGGAAAAGCTGGTGGAAACCCGGGATGACTGGTATCGCAAATGGGAGCAAACCAATCTGCGAGCGGGCTTTCGCGAGCTTGAGTATGCACTCAAGCTGCAACAAAAGCGGCTGAAGCAGATTAACCTGCAACTGAGAGCGGCCTGACAGCCTGTTGCAAGCGGACGGACAACGCCGGGTCGCACAAGGGGGTGCCGTTGCCCGGCGCGGGCTTTGGGGCAATCAAGGGCTAGAACCGAAACTGCACCCCGGTATCTATCACCACCTGGCTCCACACTGTGCCGCTTATCCCCAGGCTACAGCCCCCATCACAAAACGCGGCACCACTACCGTCAAAGAACGTTGGTACCCAACGCACCCCCCCTCGCAATAGAAAACTGTCAGTCACTTGGTAGTTGAAGCCCCCGGCAACCTGCGCCGACAGGCGCGTCAGGCTCTTCAAGCTGGCATCGGCGGGGGCGTAATGCACACCACCCAGGCCCAGCAGCACAAAAGGCTCCCAGCGCCCTCGCAGCCAAAGGGTCATCGCCGTGAACTGCAGGTGGGTGATGGCGACATCGCTATCAGCCAGTGCAGCGTCATCGGAAAATGCGGTGTCCTGATGGCTGAGATACAGCCCCAGCCGCTGATCCGGCCTGTTGCGATAGGGAAAGTCGATGGCGAGGGCATAGCTCGGGGTCTCGTCGATCGCTACCTCGGACCGGGTGTCGACGTTTTCAAAATCCCCGCTCACGGTGTAACCCACGAGCAGGCTCAGGTCGGTGGCATTGGCATGGCACGCCAGCAGTGTCATTGCAATCGCGGTAATTCGTAGCAACGGCGGTTTTCCTATGTAGCGGGTTGTAGGGTGGGCCACCATTATAGCTTTAGCGGGCCGGCCGGTTCCATCAGGCGCCTTCTTGCTTTGCTCAGACGAAGACCCGGCAAGCAGAGGATATGCGCTGGTGTATGGGCCGCGAAACGGCGAAAAAATGATCGAGCGCAAGCTGACACGCATCATTTGGATGCGTCGCTTGCAAGCAAACGGGCTGGGTATTAACGTATGGGCCTCGGTCGGCCTGGTGACGCTCTCGATGCGATGCGAAATCAAGTAAGTGAAGCGCACACCATAGATTCATCAAAGTTTCACACCCGCAAATTACAATAAGAGTCTTCGTTCGTCGCAGGCGAATTGTCGGCCGCATGGATGAATTCATCAATAGCACCCGCAACAGGACTTTTCGTATGAGCAATAATTCAAAAACTCGAATAGGTATCATGGGGTTCGGCCAGGTTGGCCGACAGCTCTATCACCTTGCCGCAGAAAGCGACGACCTGGAGATCGTCGCGGTCGCAGATCTCGGTAAAGCCGATATCCTGCACTATCTGTTGCGCAGTGAGGGGGCTGATGATTGTCAGCTGGAAGGCAACTACCTGACAAATCCCACCTTTAAAACCCGAATGTTGCAGAACGACGTGCCCGGTGAAACGCCCTGGGACGTATTTGGAGTTGACGTGGTCATAGACGCGACCGGCAAGTTCCGCAGCGCCGACCCGCTGCAAAACCACCTCGACAGCGGCGCGCCACGGGTAATTACCACGACCCTGCCGGACAACTCGCTGGACCGTTTGCTGGTACCGGGAGTAAATTCCGATAGCGCCAAAGCCAGCGACACCCTGGTATCGTCGGGATCGGCAACCACCACGGCGCTGGCGCTAACGCTGAAGATTCTGGACGAGGCGCTGGGCATTGAGAACGCCACCATGACCACCATTCATGCCTACAGCAGCGACCAGCCCCTGCAGGACTACGCCGGCAAGGACAGCCGCCGCAGCCGCTCGGCGGCGGAGAACATCATTCCCAACACCAGCCAGTCGCCCCAGTGGGTGGCAAAGCTGCTACCCAAGTTTGAGGGCAAGTTGACCGGGCACGCACTGAACGTGCCGGTGCAGCGCGGCTCGATGCTTGACCTCAGTACCGTGATGAGCAACGGCGACGTCACGGCGGAGGACATCAACAATGCCATGGCCGCCGCCTGCGGGGCCTTCCCGGGAGTAGTGACCACGGTCGCAGACCCAATCGTCTCATCCGACGTTATCGGCAACCGCCACTCAGTGGTATTCGACCTCAAGGGAACGCTCAAATCCGGGTCCCGCATGGTCAAGTCATTGGTTTGGTATGAAAGCCTGGGCCATGCCTGCAGGACCCTCGACGTCGTGCGCTTGTATCGGGAACTGGATAGCAAGGAGGTTTCAAAATGAAAGTAGCTATCAATGGCTTTGGGCGTATTGGGCGTTCGGTTTTTCGCATCCTCGACAAGCGTGACGACATCGATATCGTCGCCATCAACGACCTGTTCGAGCACGACGCCTTACGGTATCTGTTGCAGTACGACACCATCATGGGTGGTTTCAACAAATCACTGGAACTACAGGATGATCATCTGATTACTCCGGACAGCCGGGTTCGCATGCTCAGTGAAAGAGACCCCCATAAACTGCCCTGGGGTGACCTCGGAATCGATGTGGTAGTTGAGGCGACCGGTATTTTTCGCAAGCGCGAGCAGATCGACGCCCACCTCCAGGCCGGGGCCCAGCGTGTCATATTGACGGTTCCCGCCAAGGATGAAATCGACTACACAGTAGTGCTGGGGGTCAATGACGCCGGACTGAACCCGGATCACAAGATCGTGTCCAACGCCAGCTGCACCACCAACTGCCTGGCCCCGATGGCGAAGGTATTGCACGACAATTTCGGAATTGTCGAGGGCCTCATCAATACCGTGCACGCCTATACCAACGACCAGCGCCTTGCGGATGTGCCCCACTCGGACTGGCGTCGCAGCCGCGCCGCGGCGGAAAACATCATTCCCACCTCCACCGGCGCCGCCAAGGCAGTGGGCAAGGTCATGCCCGAGCTTCAGGGCAAACTCGATGGTATCGCCGCCAGGGTTCCCGTTGCCGACGGCTCGGTGGTCGATCTTTACGTCGAGCTTGAAAACGAAGTGACCGCGGACAAGATCAACCAGGTGGTGCGCGAGGCTGCCGGGTCGCCAACGATGAGCGGCATCCTGCAGTATCTGGATATGCCCGTGGTATCCTCAGATATTATCGGCAACCCCTATTCATCCATCTATGACCCGGCCTTTACATCGGTCAATGCCGGGCGCTTTGTCAAAACCCTCAACTGGTATGACAACGAATGGGGCTACTCCAACCGGGTGGTGGATCTGATCGCTATCATGAGCAAATGGGGCTGATCCTCCCCGGCCACAGCCGGGAACGCGGCCAGTCGATGCGTTCCCGAGTCCTGTGGCAGCTTTCAGATCGCTGCCATGCCAACGCAAAATAGACTCACGGTGGCAGGCCTGTTTCTTTTACCCTGGCGCTACGGTCAGGCCCGGTGAAGTGCCGCCCGGACCGACTGCTGGCTGATATCGGCGGCACCAACGCCCGCTTTGCCCTGGCCAGCACCGACGACCCCGAACCCAGGGAAATCGCGGTGTTGGCCACTTCCGACTATCCCGACATAGGCAGCGCCGTTGGCAGCTACCTTTCCCAGGTCAGGGCCGAGATGCCATCGCGCATGTACGCCGCTTTCGCCGGACCGGTCAATGCCAATGTCGTCCAGTTGACCAATAACCGCTGGTCTTTTCACCGGGACGAACTGCAAGCAGAGCTGGGCCTTGAGCAGCTCACGATCATCAATGACTTCGAGGCCATGGCATGGGGCGTGGCCGGCATCGGCGCAGACGAGCGGATTCAGCTCGGCGGTCAACAGCCTGACAGCAGCGACCAGCCCGTTGCGGTCATTGGCCCTGGCACCGGCTTCGGCACCGCGCTGCTGCTCTCTTGTGGGCAGGAATGCCAGGTCGTGGCCACGGAGGGCGGCCATGCTTCCCTTGCACCGGGCAACGAACTCGAGCTCAGGGTGACCGCCATGCTGCTGGAGCAGGGGGTTTTCTGCAGTCGTGAAGCGCTGCTGTCCGGCGCCGGCCTGGAGCGACTCTACCGGGCTATCAGCGCTATCCGGGGACAGGAAGAGTGTCTGTCGGCGCCGAGCATTCAGCAGCGGGCGATCGCCAACCAGGACGCAGCAGCACGGGAGGCGCTCGCGCTTTTTTGCGCATTGCTGGGGACGGCCGCCGCAGACCAGGCTCTCTGCAGCGGCGCGCGGGGGGGCGTCTATATTGTCGGTGGAATCGTGCCGCGCTTCGTTCCCTTTCTCCAGGCGAGTGGCTTTCGCCAACGCTTCGACAGTGAGCAGCGGGCCATGCACGACTACTTGCGAGCCATACCGGTTTACGTGGTTACCGCCGGTAATCTCGGTTTGCGGGGAGCCGCCATTGCTGCATCGAGGCACGATTTCCAGCAGACCTGATGTTTTTCACAGCGGGGCGCTGGGCACCTAAAAACCGTAACCGAAGGTCAGCCCGACCACGGTTACCATCTCGCCATCGACAAAGTCGAGGTCGATTTGTGGGCTGATTTCGAAATTGCCGCCAATTTCAAAGGCATACTCGACCCCGACCCGCAGCAGAAACTCGGTGTCATATTCCTCGTCGGAGAACTCCACCCCCGGCGCGGCATAAAATTTCCAGTGGCCGTGGTGGTAGGCGAATGGAATCGCCGCAATCGTAAAATCCAGGTCTCCCTTGGCGTGCTCCAGAAGCACTCCCAGCCCTGTCGAGGGGGAGAGACGTCGTTCATATTCGATACCGAAAGTACCCGATCGCTCCCGCCGCTTCTCGCTGGTTACGCCTGCAAACACCGCCACCACGTTTTTGTGGTATTCATGCTCATGGGCAGCTTGCATCTCGCCCGACCCGTGTTCGCCGTGGTGGCTACCCGTTTCTTCGGCCAGTGCAAGGCCGGGCAGCACAAGCAGAGCGGCAAGTAGAGGCGGTTTAGAGATGAATGCTGAACGAATCATGGTCGGTTTCCTGTTATTGGGATATTTGCAGCCACGATGGACGGATTGGCGAAGCCTACACAACGCGACAATGATAGATCAACACGACTGTTTTGAACATTGGAGCCGGCGCGGGCAATGGTGAGCAATCCATCGTAGAACCCAGACCCTCCTAAGGCGACTTTTTACGCGGCAGCAGGAAGGACTCCTGGGATACCGCCGCCAGCAATGCGCCCTGCTGATCGTAAAACAGGCCCCGTGTATGGCCGCGACCGTGCCACGCGGCCGGGCTCTCCTGCACATAGGTCAACCACTGCTGAGGCCGGGGCGGGCGGTAAAACCAGATCACGTGGTCAAGGCTGGCGAGTTGGGGCAGGTAACCTTCTGCAACGGCGTGTGGGCGCATGGCAACGCTGGGCATATTCCAGTCGCTGGCATAGGCCAGCAACAGGATTTGCTGCCAGCCGCTGAGCCCCTCGGCGTCGACAGCACGGAACCAGGTCTGGTTGACCGGTGCTTGCCGTCGGTGGAAGTCCAGCGGTTCCTCGATCCGCACCTCGAACGCCCAAGACCGGCCCTGCGCCTCTTGCTCACTCCAGAATTGCTGCCGGTGGGGGAAAAACTGGGCCGTGTCAGCGTCCGGTAACTGCCGTTGCGGTGGTGCCAGGAAGTGCTGGTAGGCATCCTCGGGCCGGTGAAAAGTGACCGAAGCAAAGAATATGAGCTTGCCCTGCTGGCGACAATATACGTTGTACAGCTTGAACCGGCGGCCGTCTTTCAGCGTTTCGACGGTAATGTCGATGGCATGCTGGTGATCCCCGGGCCGCAGAAATTGCCCATGCATCGATTGTATCGATAATTCCGCCGGACAACATCGCCTGGCGGCATCGAGGGCCTGGCAAATGGTAAGTCCCCCATAGATGCGATGGCTACCCGGGCCAGGCTCGCCGACAAAACCCTCTCCCACAGGCTTCACCTGCAGTACTTCGATCAGTGCTTGTAGTGCCTGCATCCGTTTGCCGCCACTGCCCTCGACTGAAAGTCGGCAAGTCTAGCAAATACCCAGAGGGTTGGCCTTACTTTCCCTATCGGGGGTTTTGCCCACGGGCAACGCAAAAGCTGCTGCGATGGGTGCGGGACTATTCAGCGGCGAAGAAGCGATTCCGTGCGTCCTGCCAGCGCCCGGATTTTCGGGCTTTCAACAGGGTCTGGTTGATGGTTTCTTCATAGGGGCTGCCATCCGTCAACGCAAAGCCGCAGATCTGACTCTCCAAGCGATAATCGAAATGCAGGAAACACCGACATAGAGCTGCCGCCACTCTATGCCCTTCAACAAATCCGGCAGCTCGTGCTCCTCGAGGAAGAAATCCACCTGCAGCTCTTCAGCCACCGCCTGCCGCCGCAGCGAACAATCCCGTAGTCGGCAGCCTATACGTCTTGCTGCATACAAACCAGCCGCGCATCTTCCAGCGCGGCGGATCGGTGTATCGTTTGCTGCTGGTAAGCCTCGTCCATGACCATCGCCAGAAACGCATGCACGTTGGGGTATCGAACCATCAAAATATGGTCCCACTGCTCCCCCGGAGGCGTGATGGGATGTGATAACGCATGTCCGGCCCAGATGACCTCGCCACCGCTTGCAGCCATTGCTTCGGCGGCGTGGCGACTGTAGCGGGCATAGGCTTCAATACCCGAACATGGATCAAATCCGGCGTCTTCAGGGTAGTTTGCCTGTTCGCGAAACCGCAGCAAGTTGAGCATCACGATCGGGGTATCCCCGGGCACGTCTCTGGCCAGTGCGCTGAAGCTCTCAGCACTGGGATTAATCACATGAGTCATAGAATTTACCCCGATAGCGCTTGCGCCAGAGTCGACGGCGACTGCGACTGCGTATGTCCGGCGCCTGTTTCGCTGGTTACCTGATCCCCGCGCTTTGAATGTTGGGCCAGGGACCACTCCAGGAACCGGTGAACACCGTGGATCACCGGGTCAGTGCGTGGCGAGTGAATATTGTCGAAGGCATGCTCGGCGCCCGGCAACTCCAGGTAGACCGCTGGATTTTCGGAGACTTCCAGCAGCTTCTGGTGAAAAATGTGTGCACCCCGGGAATTGGTAAGGCTGTCGATTTCCCCCTGGATAATCATAAAAGGGGGCGCCTGACGATGGATATGAGTAATCGGTGACGCCAGATCCCAGATTTCCGGGTTCTGCTCAAGGGGTTGATGGATGATCCGGTTGTGAATAAAGCGAACGAACCCGTCCCTGCTGTGGGTGTCGAATCGCGCCAGCATGTCGTAAACCCCGTAAAACGGCACCACGGCCTGGACCCCGGTATCGATATCGGGAAACTCGGGCTGCAACTCGGCGAGATTTGGGGTCAAACCCATCAGCGCCGTCAGATGGCCACCGGCAGAGCCGCCGGTTACCGCGACGAAGTCCGGATTCATACCGTATTTGTGACCTTCGGTACGAATCCAGCACAGTGCCCGCTTGCAATCCTCGATATGGACAGGGAAGCTCATGCTCGGGCTCAGGCGATAGTTGATGGCAACACAAATCCAGCCCTTGCTCGCCATGTGGTACATCAGGGGCAGGGCCTGCCGGTCCTTGGAGCCCATCATCCAGGCGCCGCCGTGTATCTGCAAAAGCACCGGACAACCGCCATCGGGTATACGGGTCGGTCGATAGATATCCAGCCGCTGGCGGATACCGGAGGGGCCATAGGCGATGTTTTTCAACTTCTCGACCCCAGGCCTGCGCATGTGAAAAGGTCGCCACCAGTCTTGAAAAGTCGCTCCGTCTTCCAGTGAGTGCCGTGCCGGGTCGCCAATGTCCTGACGATAATCAGCGCCAAGCCCCGACTGCAAGGCCGCCTCGGTGAGTCTGGTAGATTGCAAGGCGAGGCTTATGTTGTTGACCAGGCCCAACCAACTCAACACCAGAACCAGCAGTGCAACGACACCCAGCGCGGAGGACAATGCACCCAGGCTCACCAGCGTCAGTGCAAACACAAACTGGACCGGCAGCCACACCCACGCCAGCTCGGTGGTTATGAGGGAATAGGCGAAAAGCGTCCAGGGTGGTTCCACCCTCTCGGCATGGCGATCGCGGTATATGGTTATCATCGAGACCGCATTAAATGCGGCCAGAAGTGCCAAGAGCCAGTCCATAGTGCAGATCCTGCTTAACGAGAGCGTCGGATGCATCAGGCCACTGCCTGCAACGCCAGTGTTAGTGGGGGCAATACTAATGATCGCAGTGCCTGTCGGCAACTCAATCCCCGGGGAAGCGGGAAAGTAGCGTCTTATTCCGCGGGATTCAGCAGCGCAGCGGGCTGCGCCCCTCAAGGCTTTCCATTGCCGCGACGATGGGCTCGGGAATCGCGCAGCTTTTGCCCAGTGAGTAGTCGTAAAAGAGTATCAATCCCTCGCCTTCGGCGGCAATCCGCCGGAGTTTCTCACTGTAGACGGCAAAAGCCATGCTGAGCTTACCCGTTGACAGTAGATCACCGCGCACCCCGATCTGTATGACGTCGGGGTAATGCAGCGGCGCTCTGAAGTCACAGCTCACCCGGGCCATAATTGGGCCAATATTTGCCTGCTGCTTGTACTGATCGACCCCAATGCGATCGAAGTAAACCACTCTGCCATCTTCGAAATAGCGCAGGTAGACCGTGTTGTTGACATGGCCATAGGCGTCCATGTCGGCCCAGATGACACTTTGCGACAAGACGATCGGGAATTGTTCAAGCATTCAAGCGATCCCACGCTGCTGTATTAGCAGTCTATAATAAAGCAGGAAGCCCCAGCCGGGTACCCGCACTAACCCCTACCGGCATTGTTGCCAGAAGCGCTGCGCTCTCCCGCGCTTGAACCGCTGCGGCAAAGCCTGGCGCCGCTCGCCCCCGCCGCTGACAAGACAAGGGCCCGCGGCAAAGACCGTCCAGGGGTTTTACCGGATCTGCCCCGGGAAAATACCTGCGTCTGGTTTACAGCCGGCTGGGCGCTCTATACTGGGAACTCAGGAGCCATCCCCACTCATCGGTGGACCCGGGCTGGGTGGCCGCGTTAATAGGGTCGATTCTGTTTTACCGCCCCAGCCCTCCACCTCCCAGGCCGAGAAGACTATGGACGCAACCACTGATCTGGATATCTACCTGCAACCCAGCACCTGCATCAACAGCGACTCAATGGTGATTCAAGCCCTGGTCCGCGCCCTGGTGGAGCCGGATCACTCTGCCCTCGACAATGCTGTCACACTCTATTACTGGGTGCGCGACAATATCCGCTACAACCCCTACAGTGTTGCCGACAATCAGCAAGCCTTAACGGCCAGTCGTACCGTGGAAGCCGGTGAGGGTTGGTGTGTTCCCAAGGCGGTATTGTTGGCGGCCCTGTGTCGGGCAGCGGGAATTCCCGCGCGGGTGGGTTTCGCCGATGTGCGCAATCACCTCTCCACCGAGCGCCTGCGCGCCGCCATGGGCACCGACGTGTTTTACTTCCACGGTTACAGCTCCATTTACGTTGAAGGGCGCTGGGTCAAGGCGACGCCGGCGTTCAACCTCAGCCTGTGCCAGAAATTTGGCCTCAAACCCCTGGAGTTCGATGGCCGCAACGACAGCCTTTACCATGCCTTCGACGAAACCGGCAACCGCCATATGGAATATCTTGTCGATCGCGGTGAATTCCTCGATGTACCGTTCGCCGAACTGATTTCAGTTTACCAAGAGCATTATCCAGCGATGTTTGAAGCTACCCCCGGTGCATTGCCAGAGCAATCGAGCTGGCTCGCCGACGTGGAGCGTGAGACCCGGCGTTAGCGGCGTTTGCCAGCGCTGACCTCCGGCTTGTATGCTCCGTGATCCGGAATCATTGAGCGCAAAAAATCCCATGCGTTACCGCGTAACTCCGCCAATCGATAACCGCCATTCCGGGGTCTGGCGAGGCGGCGCCTGGTGAGGGCCGGTATTCCCCCAGGGGGCCTGATTCCTCCCTTCCCGGCCGAGCGCCCGGCCTGGAAACCACTGTCAGCCCATCTCCAGACTCCGCCAAACCCGATAGCAGGCGACTGCCGGTTGAAGTAAAAGCCTATTTGTGTCGCAATAGGCCAAATCATCGAGGAGATCATCGCATGAAGATGGCAATCGCAGGGCTGGGAAGAATGGGCGCAAATATGGCGAGACGCCTGCGGCGCGGGGGTATCGACGTGGTCGCATGGAACCGCAGCGCCGAGGTGACCCGCGAGCTGGCAAGCGAAACCGGCCTGACGGCGGCTGATAGCCTGGCCGGGTTGGTCGAGGCACTGCCCTCGCCGCGGGTGGTTTGGTTGATGCTACCGGCGGGTGAGATCACTGAACAGACTATCGCTCAATTGCTACCCCTGCTGCAGCCCGGCGATCTGCTGGTGGAGGGCGCCAACAGCTACTACAAAGACTCCATGCGCCGGGCAGCCATGCTCGAAGAAGCGGGCATTGAGTTTGTCGACGCCGGGGTTTCCGGCGGCATCTGGGGCCTCGACAACGGTTATGCACTAATGCTTGGTGGTTCGAACGCGGCGTTCGAGCGGATAGCACCCGCCGTCAAGGTGCTGGCACCCGGCCCCCAGACCGGCTGGCTGCACTGCGGACCGGCCGGGAGCGGCCACTTCGTCAAAATGATCCATAACGGAATCGAATACGGCATGATGCAGGCCTATGCCGAAGGTTTTGCACTGATGAAAGCCCGCACCGACTTCGACCTGGACCTGGGTGCGATCGCCGAGATGTGGCGCCACGGCAGTGTCGTGAGAAGCTGGCTGCTTGATCTCACCGCGGATTTCCTCGCCACCGACCAACAACTGGAGGGAGTCGCACCGGTGGTGGCGGATTCCGGCGAGGGCCGCTGGACCGCCCTGGAAGCTGTGGAGCAGGGCGTGCCCGCTCCGGTCATGAGCCTGGCGTTGATGATGCGTTACGCCAGCCAGGGCGGTGGTGACTACAGCGCCAAATTGCTCGCCAAGATGCGCCAGGGCTTTGGTGGACATGCCCTTGCTGATGATAAAACCTCATGATCGGCCCCTGTCATTTCGTTATTTTCGGTGCCACCGGCGATCTCTCGGTGAACAAGCTGCTACCGGCACTCTACTACCTGCAACGGGAGGGCCGACTGCCGGAGAATCTTGCGTTCGTGGCCGTATCCCGCCGCCCCTGGGATAGCGAGCAGTGGCAGGCGTTTATGCGCGAGCAACTCCCCGAGCGCCTCGGCGACGATTTCGATGAAACCGATTTCCAGCGCTTCACCGGCTTGTTCAGCTACGTCCAGGTAGTGCACGACTGCGCTGAGCACTACGGTGCCCTGAAAACCGAGCTCGCCAAGCCGAGGGAGGGAGTGTGCGCCAACGTGGTGTTCTATCTCGCTGTGGCGCCGGCGGATTTCACCGTGGTTGTCAGCCAACTCGACGCCGCGGGCCTCAGCGGCCGCCTGTTCGGCAACCGCATCGTGGTGGAGAAGCCCTTCGGCTACGACCTCGACACCTCGCTGCAACTCAATCAACACCTGCACAAACATTTTGAAGAAGACCAGATCTACCGTATCGATCACTATCTCGGCAAGGAGATGGTGCAGAACCTGCTGGTGTTCCGCTTCGCCAACAGCCTGGTGGAGCCGATCTGGAATCGCAACTACGTCGACCACGTGCAGATCACCGTCGCCGAAACCCGGGGCATTGGCGCCCGCGCCGGCTATTTCGACCACACCGGGGCCCTGCGCGACATGGTGCAGAACCACATGATGCAGCTGCTTTCGGTGGTCGCCATGGAGCCCCCGGCGCAGCTGGACGCCGACGCTCTGCGCGACGAAAAAGTGAAGGTGCTGCGCTCGATACGCCCGATTCCAAAGCATGCCGTCAACCAGTTCGCCCTGCGCGCCCAGTACAGCGCGGGGGACGCCAGCGTCGGCTATCGGGACGAAGCCGGGGTGGCGGAAGACTCCATGACCGAGACCTATGTCGCCGCAAAATTCTACGTCGATAACTGGCGCTGGTCCGGAGTGCCCTTTTACCTGCGCACGGGCAAACAGCTCCCCGACGATCGCAGCATGGTCAGCCTGCGGCTCAAGCATCCCCCCCTGCAGTTGTTTCGCGAAACCACCATGAAGCACGTCGAGCCGAACTGGATCGTGTTGTCGCTGCAGCCCGAGGAAAGCATGCACATTGAACTGCAGGCCAAGGTGCCGGGGCTCGATATGAATACCCGTACACTGCCCCTGAGGGCATCTTTTCGCAGTGACGGCGAACGTCCCCTGGGCGCCTACGAGGCGCTGCTGCTGGACGTCATCGAAGGGGATCACAGCCTGTTTATTCGCTTTGACGAAGTTGAGTGGTCGTGGCGGGTGGTAGACCCGATTTTGCGCCAGTGGAGTCGCGAGCACGATTTTATCCACAGCTACCCGGCGGGGAGCTGGGGCCCGGAAGCTGCCAGCCGGCTGTTCGACAGCGATGATCAGCGCTGGCGCAATGACCTGTAGCGGCCGGGATCAACCATTGACGACCCGACCGCGTGGTGATGGCATTGACGGCTGACGGGCAAGATCTGCGCCTCCACCACTATCCCGACCCGGGCGCGCTCACCGCTGACCTTTGTCGGCGCACGGCCGCGCTGGCGCGCCAGTCCATTGACCGCAAGGGTCGTTTCGACATGGTACTCGCCGGGGGTAGCACACCCCGGCGCCTGTATCAGCAACTGCGAGGGCTGGATACCCCCTGGTGCGGCTGGCATATCTATTTTGGCGACGAGCGCTTCCTGCCTCCCGGCCATGCCGACCGCAACGATACCATGGCCGCTGCCGCCTGGCTGAACCATGTGCCAATACCCGCCGACCAGGTGCATCGACTACCCCCGTCGGCAAGCGTCGAGTCCGCCGCCGGCGCCTACGATAAAATCCTCCGGCGAGCCCCCGGCTTCGACCTGGTATTGCTGGGCCTGGGCGAGGATGGCCACACCGCGAGCCTGTTTCCCCACCACGAGACCAGCGTTGCCACGCGCCGGCTGGCGATCGCCATTGACGACGCGCCCAAGCCACCTCCCCGGCGCGTGAGCCTGACAGCCCCCTGCCTGAGCCAGGGAGCAAACGTTTGGTTCGTCGTTACCGGTGACGGCAAGCGGCCGGCGTTGCAGGCCTGGCTCGCGGGCGCTGCGTTACCGGCGGCAGCCATCCAGCCCGGCGCGGGAGTGGACATCTTCACAGACATCACGGTCTAATGCCCGCCATCACGGCGTCGGTTGGACGTGCAACCATGCAGAGGGAAATCGCCGATGGCACCGAACAGTAAATCGCTGGTGTTGCCGGGACTGGTGCTGGGCTGCCTGGCACTGGGTCTCGCCATCGCCTTCAAACCCAGCCCAGAGCTGGCGCCCAATTTCGATCCCGCAAGACTGGTCGAGGTCAAGCTGCTCGAAAAGCAGGAGGTAGCGCCGGAGGTCAGGGGATATGGCCGGGTGGAGCCCAAACATATCTGGCAGGCCACCGCCGAGGTCAGCGGGCGCCTGGTCTACCGCCATCCCCAGCTCGAGTCCGGCCGCATCCTGGCGGAGGGCACCCCGCTTCTTGAGATCGACCCCCTCGAGTACCAGTTGAAACTAGCCCAGGCAGAGGCGAACCTCAACGCCACCCAGACCAAGCTCAACCGCATCGGCAAGGAAGCCAATAACCTCAACGACAGCCTCAAGACCGAGCAGCAGAAGCTTGCGCTGGTACAACAGGAATACCAGCGCAAGCTGTCACTGAAGGAAAAGAACCTGATCTCCCAGTCCGACCTGGAGAGCCAGCAACAAGCGCTGTTGACCCAGCGCAAGCTGGTGCAGGATCTGCAAAGCGCCTACGAACTCCTTCCGGACGACACCAAGGTCACCCTCGCCCAGCTCAGTGTCGACGAGGCCAAGGTAAAGGATGCACAGCGGCAGCTCGACAAGACCCGTCTGCTGCTGCCCTTCGACGCCCGCATTGCAGAGGTCAACGTCGAACAGGACCAGGTGGTAACCCTGGGCTCGCAGATGCTGGTGGCTTATCAACTCGGGCGGGTTGAAATCGAGGCCGAAATGTCACTCAAGGATATGGGCACGATCAGACGGAGTATCGAAGCTTCACCCCAACTACCGCAATT
The DNA here is from genome assembly GCA_963751595.1 of uncultured Gammaproteobacteria bacterium. Lineage (GTDB taxonomy): Bacteria > Pseudomonadota > Gammaproteobacteria > Pseudomonadales > JAHEGP01 > JAHEGP01. The sequence goes on along the minus strand of CAVVVC010000007.1, from coordinate 167,744 downwards.
CACCCGCATCGAAGAACTCCAGCTCCAAGCCAGGGTCGAGTTTCAGAACGCCGAAGATCGCTACCAGTGGCCGGCGACTGTGACCCGGGTCGCCGAAACCGTCAATCCCGACCAGGCGACGGTGGGTGTCTATCTGGAAGTGGAGCAGTCCTTCCCCAAACTGCAGCTGATGGAGCGCGGCAAGCCCCCGCTTACCCGGGGCATGTTTGTCTCGGCCTACATCAAAGGCTATTCCTCGGCTCAGTTTGTGGTACCGGAAACAGCCCTGCGGGGCCGCCAGATCTACCTAATGGATGCGTCGGACCGGCTCGTCATCAAGACCGTCGAAGTGCTGTTTCGCAGCGCCGAAGGGGTAGCTGTCAGCGGCGAACTTGAGGCCGGGGACAGGCTGGTACTCAACGACCTGATTCCCGCCATCGAGGGGATGAGCCTGCGCACCGCGGCCTCCACGGCAACGGTCGCCGCGAAAGGGGATAAGCCCCGGTGATCGGCTACTTTATTCGCCATCCCACCCTGGCCAATCTGGTCATGCTCAGCTTTCTGCTGCTGGGGTTCTCCAGCCTCGGAGGCATCAAGCGGGAGACCTTCCCGGAGTTTGCGCTGCCCTACATCTCGGCCACGGTGGTTTACCCCGGGGCCTCGCCGGTTGATATCGAAGAGAGCCTATGCCTGCGGATGGAGGATGCTGTCGATGGCCTCACCGGTATCGAGGAGACCCGCTGCGACGCCCAGGAGGGCATCGCCAACATGGTGCTGAAACTCGAGGAGGATGCCGATGTCGGGCGCTTGCTGCTGGACATCCAGACCCAGATCAACGCCATCAAGGACTTCCCCAGCGAAATCGAGCCGCCGGTGGTCAAGGAGCTGGATTTTGTCGATGCGGTGGTGGATATCGCGATCGCCGCCGACGCCAGTTGGCCCCACCTCAAGGCCTATGCCGAGGACCTCAAGCATCGCCTGAAGGTCGACGCCGATGTCAGCCTGGTGGAAGTCGCGGGTTTTTCGGACCACCAACTGCGCATCGAGCTCGACCAGGCGGCCATGCGTCGCATGGGGCTGACCGTGGGCGACGTCGCCGACAAGGTCGGGCGACAGAATATTCGCATGCCGGCGGGGAATCTCGAACTGACGGGCAAGACCCTGCTGGTTCGCTTCGATGCGCGCCAGAGCACCCCGGATGCCCTGGCCCAGACCGTTGTCAGCGCCGATCCCGATGGCGCGGTGGTTCGACTGGGCGATATCGCCACCATCAGCGATCGCTTCGAGCTGGACGAGGAGCAGATACTGTTCAACTCAAAGCCCGCCGCTATCCTCAGAATCCAGAAGAACAAGGCCGACGATGCTCTCCGGGTCAAGGCCCGGGTGGTGGAATTTGTCGATCAGGAAAGACTGCGTGCCCCCGCCGGGGTGACCCTGAACCTGACCAACGATATGTCGTCACTGGTCGCAGACCGCCTCGGCATGATGCTGCGCAATGGCTGGCAGGGCATCATCCTGGTGTTTCTCAGCATGTGGTTGTTTTTCTCCCTGCGCTACTCCTTCTGGGTATCAGCGGGTTTACCGGTAGCCTTTCTTGGCGGCCTGTTCCTGATGACCGTGTTCAACGTGTCCATCAACATTATGAGCCTGGTCGGCTTGCTCATGGCCATCGGCATCATGATGGACGACGCCATCGTCATCGCCGAATCGATTGCCGCCCATATCGAGCGCGGCCTGGCGCCCGCTGACGCCGTTACCAAGGGTGTCACCACCGTGGCACCCGGGGTTGTGTCGTCATTCCTGACCACGGTGTTCATCTTTGGCTCCCTGCTCGGGCTTGATGGCCAGATGGGTGCGGTGCTGGCGGTGGTGCCCACGGTGTTGATCATGGTTCTGGTGGTCAGCCTGGTGGAGGCATTCCTGATATTACCCCATCACCTGCTGCACTCCCTGTCCGATCATGGGGATGACAAGCCCGCTCCCCAGTGGAAGCAGGCCTTCAGTCGCCACTTCGAAAACTTTCGCAATGTGCACCTGGTCAGGGCAGTCACGCTGTTGGTGCGCTGGCGCTACGCCACAGTGGGTGTTGTATTCGGACTGCTCTTGGCATCTATTGCGATGGTCGCCGGTGGCATCATCAAGTTTGTGCCGTTTCCCGACCTCGACGGCGATATCGCCGAGGCCCGGATCGTGCTGCCCCCGGGTTCGTCGCTGGCACAGACCCGCGCCATCGCCGAAAGGATTATCGCCAGTGCCCAGCGGGTGGGCACAATGATGGATAAACAGAACGCAGAACCCCAGCCCCTGATCCAGGATATCACCGAGCAATACAACTTTAATGCCGATGCCGGGGAGAGTGGCTCCCATGTCGCCACCGTTCGCCTCGACCTGTTGTCGGCGGAGGTTCGCAATACGCTGATCGATGATTTTCTCGATGCCTGGCGCAGCGAGACGGGAGAGCTGGCGGAACCCCTGTCGATAGCCTTCAAGCAGCCGATGATGGGTCCCGCCGGGCGGGATATCGAAGTGCGGATGCAGCACCGGGACCTGGATACGCTCAAGCAAGCCTCGGTGGAGGCGCAAACCTATCTTGCACAGTTTGATGGTGTCACCGGCATTCTCGATGACATGCGCCCGGGCAAGGAGGAGATCCTGGTCAAGCTAAAGCCGGGTGCCGAGGCCTATGGCGTGGATGGCAGGATGGTGGCCGCACAACTGCGCGCTGCTCTCTACGGCCAGACCGCGGATGAAATCCAGGTCGGCACGGAGAATATCAAGATCGTGGTGCAACTCGACAAACGCCAGGCGGGTGACCTGCAGGCGCTGGGAAATTTTCCGATAATGATGGCCAATGGCCAGCAGTTACCGCTGTCGTCGATCGCCGAACTGGACTTTGAGCGTTCCTTCGTGCGGATTCAACGGATCAACGGACTGCGCACGATCAGCGTCATTGCTGATGTCGACCACCGCCGTGCCAACGGCCGCGAGGTACTGAGCCGGCTGCAGCAGGAACTGGTCCCGAGGCTAAAAGCCAGCTACCCGGGGCTGCGCTTCGACTTCGAGGGTGCGGCCAAGGAGACAGCAAAAACCGGCGCCTCGCTGGGCAAGGGCTTCCTCATCGGCCTGTTTGGCGTGTTCGCCATTCTAAGCTTCCAGTTTCGCGACTACGTGGAGCCGGTGGTGGTGATGCTGGCCATCCCGCTGGCGCTTATCGGCGTTTTCTGGGGTCATTTTCTTTTGGGCTACAGCCTCTCGATGCCCTCGATCATGGGATTCGTCTCCCTCGCGGGCATTGTGGTCAACGACTCGATTTTGCTGGTGCAGTACATCCGGCGCCACATCGACCTCGGCGACGATGTCTACGGAGCCGTGGTCAGCGCCAGCCGCGAACGCTTCCGGGCGGTGATGCTCACATCCCTCACCACGGCCGCGGGGCTGCTACCGATTCTGCTGGAAACCAGCCTCCAGGCCCAGGTGGTAAAACCCCTGGTTATTTCGATCGTGTTCGGCATTTTCGCTTCCACCCTGCTGGTACTGCTGGTCATACCCTGTGCCTACGCGATCATGGCGGATTTCGGGCGCATCCACCCCCACCAGGCGCTGGACAGAAGTTAGACCTGAGAGCGGGGTCGGGCTTGCCAGTACTGTGGCGTGTGCCAGCACATAACGATAGACTGCGAGCAACCAACGGGAAATTCCATGCTCAAAATTTTTTGGGGTGAGGTCAGGACAGGCCGACTAAAGCGTCTGCCTTACGTGGCCTGTTTCGTCACGCTGAACGTGTTGCTCGGACTACTGCTGTTTGCCGGGGTGATGCTGATGGGTTTCGATGCGACCCTGCTTGAGGGCGGTGCCGAGCAGATCCAGAAAGCCTTTGCGGATAACTTGTCCATGCCGGTCATGCTGATTGGCGGCCTGCTGGTAATGTTCTGCACGCTGGCATCCATGAATATCATGGCCAAGCGCCTGCGTGACATCGGTCTGCCCGGCTGGTGGTCAACCCTGGGGATTGCGCTGCTCAGCCTGATACTCTCCTTTCAGGTTGCGGGCAGCATAGGCGACGGGTTTCAACTGCTGGTGCTACTGGCATTGCTTTTGCTACCGAGCGGCATTCTCAGCAAGCAACAGCAAAAATCGAAGGATTAGAGAATCGGGGCTCGGAAAAAACGGCCTGCGGCCCCCGGCGCTGGGTAACCCCGGCAATCAGGCATGGCGATGAGCCCGTCCTGTCGTCCATGGAGGGCGGTCAGGCTCAGAGCAATGCCGATCAATGCATAAGAGGAGTCAAGCCATGAGCAAAACCCCGCGTATACGGATGACGGATGATGGACCGCCATTGTCAGCCACTCAACGCTATCGAGACCCGTTTTTGAAGTGGGCGATGTTTGCCCTGTTGGCGGCGACCGGAAGCCTGGCGGGGGCTGACACCATGGAATGCTATAACGGCATCATTGACAGTGCTGCAAGCAATCCCCCCGATAAACAGGTGGTCCAGCGGCGCTGTGGCGAGCCCAGGGAAAAACGCGACCAGGGCAACCAATGGGTTTACCACAAGCGCCCCTTTACCTACGTTCTCCGGTTTGATGAGAACGGCGTGTTAATCGATATCCAGGCCAGCGAAGAGGAATAACCCCCGCCAGAGGGGTAACCCGCGGCATTCAGACTACCTGGCCACCGGGCCAGTTAGTCTGATCGAAACTGCGCTCACTGGGATGCCCCTTCCGGGGCCTGCAGAATAGCGGCGGAGCCTTTGCCCATTTGCCTGAGGCACTTGTTGATTTGCAAAAAACTGGCGGCGACGGGGCTCACCCGCACCGAATCCACGTAGGCTACCGACCCGCTGCGCGAATCGGGGGCGCCGGGCATAAATACCACTACCTGGCCATCGGCGGTGCGCTCAATCTCGAACGCCAACTGGGACATATCGTCCAGGGCAACCAGCACAGGCTTGAAACCCTCGACCTCCGATTCACCGCCAAGGCCCGCAGCGACTCTTTTGGTCCAGGCATACCCCGGCACCAATTCCAGCAATAATCCATCCAGCCTGCCATAGAGCGCCTTGGCAGGCGCGCTGCGGGCAACCATTCCCGCCGCAAGGCACACCAGCACCATTACCAGAATGGCAAGAATGTTGATGAGACCGACTCCGGCGATGGCATCCACTGGCAGCATGCGCTCAATGGGGGCGGCAATCACTTTCATCAGGTTGAAGGCCTTGCCCAGCAGGAGCAACACCACCACCAGCGGAATCAAAAATATGGCACCGCCGAGGAAGGTTGTGCGCAGAAAATTTCTCATAATTCAGTTCCTAATCAGGGAAAACCAATAACCGTTCACGCTTGGGCGTAGTCGGTGGCAGCCCCGACTGGCAAAAAAATAGTCCTTTCAAGCGTTTTTCAGGGCTTGACCGACACACCCTCTGCCGCGATCGGCGAAAAAACCTTTTCACCTGTTTAGACAAGGCAGCAGACAGGCCACTATCGGTCAGGATAAAATAGGCGCCAATTTGCAAGCAATACGGATTACGAGGATACCATCATGACGACAGCGACGGCGACCCTGGCACCCGAGCAAGACGAAGAGCTGGAAATGTTCCGCGATATGGTTCTGCGCTTTTTCGAGCAGGAACTGCTTCCCCACTACGAACAGTGGGAAGAGGACCACATCGCACCCCGGGAAATCTGGAACACCATGGGCGCCGCCGGTTTGCTGCTGGTGGACATGCCGGAAATTTATGGCGCAGCGGGGGCCAGTTTCGAGGTCATCCAGATGATCCAGTATGAAATGTGCCGCCTGAATATGCACGGGCTGGGTAGTGGCTACAACATCCATGCCAACATCGTCGCACCTTACATCTACAACATCGGCACCGACGAGCAAAAGCACTACTGGTTGCCGCGTATGGTCACTGGCGAGGTGGTCGCCGCTCTGGGTATGACCGAGCCCGGCGCCGGCAGCGACGTCGCCGCGATGCGAACCACCGCGGTGCGAGACGGTGACGAGTATGTTATCAATGGCTCGAAGATATTTATTACCAACGGCATTCACGCCGACATGGTGATTGTCTGCGCCAAGACCGACCCCGGCGCCGGCGCGAAGGGGATTTCACTGTTTATGGTGGATGCCTCCTTGCCCGGCTTCTCCAGGGGCAAGAAAATCGAGAAAATAGGCCAGCACGCCAGTGACACCGCGGAGTTGTTTTTCGACAACCTGCGGGTGCCCGCCAACGCCCTGCTCGGCGGCGAAAACCGTGGTTTCGTCCACCTCATGGAAGAGCTGCCACGGGAACGTCTCGGCTGTGCCGCACAGGCCATCGGCCACGCCCAGGGGGCGCTGGAAATCACCGCAGACTATGTCACCGAGCGCAAGGCCTTCGGCCAGAGCATCAGCCAGTTCCAGAACACCCGCTTCAAACTGGCGGAATTGAAAACCGAGCTGGAAATGTGCACTGCCCTGTTCGAGAAATACATGGCCAAATTCAAGCGCGGCGAGATGACCGTGGAAGACGCGGCCATGATCAAATACTGCACCACGGAAATGCAGCTGCGGATGGTCAACGAGTGCCTGCAATTATTTGGCGGCTACGGCTACACCGCAGAGTACCCCATCTCGCGCTTTTATCGCGACGCCCGCATCCAGACCATCTACGCGGGCACTTCAGAGATCATGAAGGAAGTGGTTGCACGGGGCATTGTGGGGCGCTAGCCACAACCGCCCGGCGCCTGCGAACTCTCGGATCGTACCCGTTCCCGCCAGGCATTCCCTGGCGGGCCGCGGCACAAGCTGGCCTATGAGCAAAGCACCCGTAAAGCGCTGGGTACAGGTGTCATTAAGCCTCGCACTCTGGCTATTCACCATCGCCGCGGTCGCTGGGCAGCCGCGCCGGGACAGCGCCAATGTCATTCTTTTGCTGGGCGATGGCATGGACCAACAGCAATTGACGATTGCCCGCAATTACCTGGCCGGTGATAGCGGGATGCTGGCCATGGACCGCCTGCAAAACCTGTCCTCCGTGCGGGTACAGACCGTAGCCCCAACCGATCCCAAACGCCCTGTCTTTGTCGCGGATTCGGCAAATACCGCGACCACCCTCGCCACCGGGGTTGTGACCAGCACGGGCCGCATAGCAATGGATTACCGCGGATTACGCAAGCTGCCGACCCTTGTGGCTCAGGCACAGTCTGCGGGTTATCGCACCGGCATCGTCACCACCGCCAGCGTCACCGATGCCACGGTAGCAGCGTTTGCCACCCACAGCGTCCACCGCAAGTGCGAGGGACCGCGGGATTTGCGCGCGGCGCTCGATTGGTACGGTGTGAGTGTTGACTGCACCAGCCAGTCGATCGACCGGGGTGGGCCGGGTTCGATAGCCCACCAACTGAGTAGCGCGGGGCTGGATGTCCTGCTCGGAGGTGGCCGCAGCTATTTCGAACAGGCCGGCGTCGGCGGCGAACAACGCCCCCTGGATACCGCGGCGAAGCGCGGCTATTTTATCGCCACCGATAAGGCCGGACTGGGCCAGGCCCCTTTGGACCGCCCTCTGCTGGGGCTGCTCGCCCCCACTAACATGCCGACGGTGTGGCAGGGAGAGGGCCAGCGCAGGGCCGAGTCAGTAACCCGGTCACAGGCTACGGCAAGGTTGGCCGCGACGGCCTTCGCCTGCGAGTCCAACCCCCGTGCAGCGACCGTGCCGAGTCTGCGCGACATGACCGACAAGGCGCTGGGGCTGCTGGGCCGCGAGCCCCGGCGGGGGTTTTTCCTGCTGATCGAGTCCGCGTCTATCGACAAACAGGCCCACGCCCGCAACCCCTGCGGCCATATCGGTGAGGTCGGGCAACTGGAGCAAGCCCTGAAAAGCGCCCTGGCGTTTGCGGCGCAGAACGAGAACACCCTGGTGTTGGTAACCGCTGATCATGGCCACGCGGCGCAAATCATTCCCGACCAGGCCAGCTTCAGATTCGATGATCACGCTTATCACAGCCCCGGTGCCGTCGCCAGGGTGCGCACCCCCGGGGGCACGGTCATGATGATCAACTATGCGACCAGCGTCTCCGTGGATGAATTGCACACTGGCACCAACGTCCCACTGCTAGCCCAGGGCCCGGGCGCTGGCGAGATTCCCGCTTACCTCACGCAGGCGGATATCCACCGCTTGATAAAGGACTTTCTGAGACTGCCGTGAAGCGGCTGTGGTCCACGACGTCAGTTAACACCGAGCCTGAAGACGGGGCCGCAGCCAACCAGGAAATTCAAGAGCAGACCGTTTGTCAGGAGAGCAGGGTTGGAGCGGGTGAGGAGAATCGAACTCCCGTATGCAGCTTGGGAAGCTGCCGTTCTACCATTGAACTACACCCGCGTTGGTCACCAACCAGACCCTATCATAGCAAGCTAAACTGCGTGGCCCAAACCCTTCGGTTCAGAAAACAGCAAGGGGCCCTTGCCCTTCCTCAAGCCTCCCGCCCCGCCGCCGGCCGACTTGCAACGCCGTGTAAGGTGCATTGCGTCTACCGCAAAAAACTGTAGATATTGAAAAGCGGGCTGTTATACTTCCGCAAAACATTCGTTTTAATAACAACAGAGTCAGGGGTCACAGCAATGCAAAATCAAAAAAATAGCCTGTTGGGCACGGTGGTCACAGCGGCCGCCATAAGCATCGCGGCTCAGTCGCCATCAACGCTGGCGAACACCGAATCCCAGACCGAGCACACTACCATCGGCGAGTGGGATTTTGGCCTCACGGTTTACGGCTGGGCCAAGAGTGTCGACGGCACTACGCGAGGAACTGATATCAGCCTCGACTTCGCAGATCAGATCATCGACGTTCTCGACGGCGCCTTCATGACCAAGATCGAGGCGGAGAGCGGGCCCCTGTTGATTTTTGCAGCCTACGAATACACCAAGCTCAATGCCGATGATAATGATCTCAGAGTGGATTATGACGTCGACGTGCCCTTCGACCCGCCGGGCCCGCTTCCGCCTACCAGCATTAACGTGCCAGTCAATGTCACCGGCAACGTCGACGTCACCGATGTCCAGCACATGTACGAACTGGGTGGCGCTTGGAAGCTTTACGACGGCCACGGCCTGGACTTTTTTGTCGAAGGCGGGCTGCGCTGGTACGATTACCAAATCAAGGTCTTCGTCAACTCTGCCAACGCTACCGCAGAACTGCCCACGGGCCCTGTACAAGTCCAGATACCAACGGAAAACCGTACCATCGGCGCCGAATGGTTGCAGCCATTTGTAGGTGTGCGCGCCAACTATCATTTCCTCGACAACTGGCGCCTGGAAGGCCGCGTTGACTACGGCAACAACCCCTGGGACGGATCGAAAAGCAACAACAGCTGGATGGCGGAAGCCAACGTTTACTGGCAGGTTGCCCGCTGGGGAGCCATCATGTTGGGCTACAGATACGTTAAGCAGGACTACGACAACGGTCGCGAGGGCAGCAACTATGAATACAGCTGGGACATGGATGAGTTCGGGCCGCAAATCGGTTTCACCTTCCTGTGGTAGCCGTTCGTTCAGAGATTCCCGGCAACCTTTCTAGCACCACGCGATAGGGAAAAGGCCCGCGATCGATTTGACCGCGGGCTTTTTTGTGCCGGACTGCAAACCGGCCCCTCTCGAGCCCGGGAGCGACCCCCGAGGGCGCCCGATTGCTATCCGCTCACTACCGTTAGCAGCGGCACTATTACAGCGCCTTGAAAACATGTGCTGACAGGAAAAGCCGCGCTTTTTGGTATAGACTGCCGTCTTGTTCCAAGGTCGAGAATACCCACATCAAAACAGACAGTGACAAAACCCTGCCGTCTGCAGGCGCACTTGCCTCCAAAGCGCGTCCCAGCCTGCTATTGCTCAACTACGAGTTTCCACCACTTGGTGGCGGCGCGGGGCGTGGCACCTACAATCTCGCTCGCGAATTGGCGCGCAAGGGCTACGATGTCGATGTATTGACCTCCAGGGCTCCGGGCCAGGCGAAGCTTGAACAGGTCGATGGCTTTACTGTCCATCGGGTCACGAGTTGGCGTAAAGGTGTTCACGATTGCGGATTCCGCGGCGCCATCACTTTTCTGTTGTTCGCCGTTCCGGCTTTTTTGCGCCTGACTCGCGACAAGAACTACCTCGTGCTGCATTACTATTTCGGTTTGCCAACGGGCATGCTGCAATGGCTGCCGGGACGGCACCGCAGAATTCCCTACATCGTCTCCCTGCGGGGCTCGGATGTACCGGGTTACGACCAGTTCAATTCCTCACTGCAGTTTTTCCATCGGCTGCTGCTTCCGGTTACCCGATCCATCTGGCACAATGCCAGCAAAGTCGTTGCCCTGAGCGATACCTTGAAGGCGACGGCCCTCGAGTCGGTTCCCGATGCCGATATCGCAGTCATTGCCAATGGCATCGAATCAGAGCAGTTCTACAGTGCCAATACCCGATCGGAGGACTCCAACCCGGTACAGCTCATCTGCGTCTCCCGCCTGATCGAGCGCAAGGGCATCCAGCATTTGCTCCGGGCCCTGCAAGTGATGCAACACCCCGTTCACCTGACCGTCGTCGGCGAGGGCAACTATCAGCAGCAGCTGATCGAGCTGGCGGACAGGTACCAGGTGGCAGACAAGGTGACTTTTCATGGTTACTGCCCACGTGAGCGCCTGGTTGACCTTTACTCTGCCAGTGATATCTTTGTCCTCCCCACCATGGCTGAATCGTTTGGTCTGGTATTCATTGAGGCGATGGCGTGCGGGCTGCCGATTATCGGCACCCGCGTCGGTGGCGTGCCCGATATCGTGCTGGCAGACAACGGGATTCTGGTTGAGCCCGACGACTACCTCGCCGTGCGCGGAGCCATCGACAGCCTGGCGGGAGATCCCCAGCGCAGAGCCGCCATGGGGGACGCCTGTCGCCACCGGGTAACAGAGCACTACAGCTGGCTGAGTGTGGCGGAAAAGTACGAGCAGTGTTATGCAGCGGCAACAGGGTATGCACTGCCTGACATTGCGAAAAAATCCGGGCAAACCAAGGCGCAGACCGCACAATAAGCCAGAGCCAAGCGCTCATACAGATCGAGCCAGAACATGATATCGCCGAATCCTTACTCCGCTTCCGACCCGTTGACCCCAAGGCAGCGCTTGCTGCTCAACCGGCAACTGAAGCGGTGCTACGAAAACGTTCCGTACTATCGCCATGTATTTGAGCAGATAAAATTCGACCACGACAATCACTATCAGCTGTCGGAGTTGCAGCGCCTGCCCACCCTGAGCAAAGAGCAGATCCGCAACAATTACAAGGATTTCATCAGCGTCAAGTACAACATGGAACGCTGCAAGCACAGCTATTCCAGCGGCTCCACCGGCGAGCCCTTCGCGACCTACTTCGACGACCTCAGCTGGTACCGAAAAAAGTATTTTCTCAAGCTGCGCGCGCGGTTTGCCTGCGGCATGTCGGTAGGAGATCGTGTGGCGGTGCTGGAGTGTGTGCCGGAAGACAAAGCCCGACAGAGCAACAGCAAGGCCTGGTTGCGCGATCCCCTGCTCAAGCTGCGGGTGTTTTCCCTGTTTGCTGACACCGACGCATTGCTTGAGGAACTGCGAAATTTCAAACCCCGCAACATTTACGGCTACCCCAGCCACCTGATGACCCTCGCCAATGCCATCAGCAGTGGCGCCGACCCGATTCCCGGCGTCGAGCGCATTTTCACGGCCTCCGAATACCTCAAATCCGGCTCCCGGCAGTTTATCGAACAGCACTTCAGCGCGCCGATTTTCGATCATTACGGCAGCACTGAATTCAAGGAAATTGCCTGGCAGTGCCCGGCAAGCAATGGCAGCGGCGGCTACCATATCCACAACGATGAGGTCATCTGTGAAATCATCGACAGTGATGGCAGCCCTGCCCCCAATGGCAGCAGCGGTGAAATCGTGGTTACCGACCTGCGCAACAAGGCGATGCCCCTGTTGCGTTATCGGATGAACGACCACGGCCTGATGTCCTGGGAGCGCTGCAGTTGCGGTTACGAGGGCCCAACCCTGCTTCCGCTGGGGGGCCGCAGCTCGGATTACATCATACTCCCGTCACTGCAGCAGATATCCCCCTACCTGATCACCACCAATATCGAGCACATCGACGGGCTGATCCAGTATCAGATCGACCAGAACTCCATCACCGGAATCGTTGCCCGAACCGTCTGGGAGTCACCCCCGAATGCCGCGCAGCTGAATCAGGTTCACCATGCCATCGACGATATACTCGACGGTAGCATGAGTATCAGTATCGAAGTGTGCGACGCCATTTCGGTGGAGGAGAACGGCAAGCTCAAGGTAGTGAAACGCTCGGTTGAGCTCAGGCAGGCTTGAGCAGCGCCGCCCGCAAAGACGCCAGCAGCTTGACCTTGCGATCGACATAGATCATCAGCGGCAGGCAATAAAGCAGATAGAGCAGGCTGGCCAGCAGGGACTCCGCCCAGGGGTTATCCAGATGCAGGTAGCGAAGTAGCAGCGCCGCCCCCGCCAGGGCGTAAACAAAGGGCAGATGAATCCGCCACATGGTGCTCCATTTTTCGGCCCGGGTTTTATCGAGAATGCCCAGCACGTAGAGATTGGCCAGGGTCGAAACGGCAAAATAAAACAGCACCGAGGCACAGGCGACCCCGACGATACCGTATCCCAACTGGATAGCAGCCACGTTGAGCAGCGCCCCCATAAGTAGCAAAAGCGGAATCGCGACAATAAAAACACGCTGTCTGTCGAATACCACCAACAGGCCCCGGGGCACACTCCAGATGACGGTAAAAAAGAGCCCCGCCAGCAATATCTGTAATACCGGCACCGCCGGGCTGTAGGCCGGCAGCAGGGTTTCGATGACCACGGCTATGTTCAGCGCGATCAGTCCCAGCAGCACCGGAATCAGGCCAGCCAGAAATATCATCGGTTTGTCGTAAAGGTAACCCATGGTGGTCAGATCAGTACCCTTGCCTTTCTGGTACATCAGCCGCGGAAACAGGACCGTCGACAGGGCCAGGGGAATGTAGTTGATGGTTTCCGACAAAAACGCGGCCATGCTGTAATAGCCGGTGGCGGTACTGTCGATCAGGGAAAAGATAATCAGCTTGTCGAGGCTGGCCATCAACTTGGGCGCGATCGCCACGAACAGGATGGGAAAGCCGACACCAATCAGGGTGCGGCTGGTGGGCCAGTGCAGTACGGGTCGCAGGGGAAGGTGACGGCGCCACAGTAACCAACCGGTGAGCCAGGCACTGGCGATAATCATCCCCATCAAAAGACCGCTGATGCCCCAGTGCATCATCAGCCATAGACCCGCCACGGTATTCAGCAGCGCGTAGGCGATATAGTAAACAGCCAGCAAAAAAATCTTCTTCTCGCCCTTAAGCTGATTGGGTATATAAAGGTGTACCGCATTCAACACGAAAGCTACCGCAGCCAGGCGAGCTTCGAGACGATAGGGCGCTGCGATATCGAGCAGGGAGAACAGCAATGCTCCCAGGGCGCAGACCATGGATACAGCGATACACAGGCCCAGGGTACTGGCGGTGATGCGCCGGTTTTTTTCCTCATTCCCCTGCGCCTTGTTGAAGGGCAACTCCCGTGCCACCGCCTGGGCCGATCCGGCGGTGACATAATTGCCGGTTTCCATAAAGGTCTTGAATATATTCCACACACCGTACAGCGCCGGCCCCAGGAACCAGGCCACCACAAAGCCCCGAATCACCGAGATCAACTGAAACAGATAGGAGGCGAAGGAAAAGGCCGTCGCCTCGCGAACGATTGCCCGTGTCTCTTCCTGGCCACCCTTCATTGATGCCGTGAGCCTCTGATTTCCATGGCCATCTTGGCAATACTCAAGCGCCAGTCGCGCATATCGGTATTTTTCGCCCGCGGTCGGCCAAGGGTGTCGCGAAAGTTGGCCAGCACCTCACCCCGGGAAGCCTGCCCGGACAATCCAGCGACGACACAACGCAGGTAAGGGACCCAGTTAACGTAGTTCAAACCCACCGCATAGCGCGGTTGGGTTACCGCTTCACCCTGCAACAGTCGACAAACGCCCAGGGCAAAATTGGCCCCGGCCTGAACCGCAAAATTGGTGTTACCCCAAAAGCGGGGATTGATTTCTATCAGTCTGGGCTTGCCATCCCGGGCATCGATCTTGAGCTCTACCTCAGCCACTCCCTGCCAGCGCCAATGTTGAAAAAATGGCTCGATGAAGTCCGCCAGTTCAGGCTCTTCCGTGGATCGCCCGAGCGCGCAAATTCCCCCATCCAGTGGCCATTGCAGCAGCTTGTGGCTGGTAAAGTACATGCGCCGCTGGCTGTGGGCGTCATATAGCAGTGCCACCGAGCGCATATTGCCGACCGGGCCGGGAATATACTCCTGGAAAAAGTAGTCATCCTGATCCAGCTCGGTGAGAGCCGCCTGCAGGCGACGGGCATCCCCGTGCAACTGCAGTCCCTGGCCCCCACCCACATCGGCCCTCGGTTTTACCATGACCTTGTGACCGCTCTGGCGACGCAGGTAAGCCAGTGCCTCATCGGCGCTGAACAATTGGGGACAGGCAATGCCCAGTTGCCGGCAGGAGGCAAGCGTCCGATCGTTGAAATAGGTGGCCTGCCAGGCCGGAAGATCCGGAAGCAACATCTGGCAGCGAGCGAGAAAGTCACCCCGGTTGCGCACAAAGGGTTCGATCTGGTTGCCTGGCAATACCACATCGATACCTTCACTGCTAACCAGCTCCAGCAGCGCCTCGGCGTAGTTCGGCTGCGTCAACGCCGGGGTATGCCGATAAGCTGGCGTGTGGCAGCTGTGGGCGCCGCCGGGGAGACGTCGGTGATCAGAGCCCAGCACTTCGACATGACCCGCCAGGGCCCGGATCAGGGCATGTGAGGCATTGCGGGTCGCCTCGGTAACCAGCACTCTCATGGTTGCAATATCCAGACCGCCGCTACTTGGTGTAGTTCTTTAACAGGAAAGTGTGCTCGTAGATATTGAACAGCGAGACGTAGAGCATTTTGACCAGGGTCTCCTGACGGTAGCTCACCGTAAGTTGGTTTGACGGATTATTGAACAGATTAATGGTCGCATACACCTGTTCAAAACCCTGTTGCTGGGCCCAGGGGTACATCTGGGTCACCAGGTAAGGACCCAGGCCCCGACCACGATGCTCCGGCACCACGTAGAGATCATACAGGTAGGCTTTGTTGGCGCCATTGAAGGGAAAGCTGTAGAGCCTGGAGGTGCATTCTTTCAGGTTGAACCAACAGTAGCCGACGATTTCCTCGCCCTTGAGAATGCCGAAGCATACCTCACCGACGTCGAAGCGGCGAGTGACCTCCTCCAGGGTGTTACCCTTTTTGGGTATGGCCGCCAGCTTTGCAATGCTGGAACGGTCCAACTGCTCGCAGCAATAACCCCGGGTTTTTTCCGAGGGCGGGGGCAAGTCGATCTCCCCCTCGACTTCAAAGCAGTAAAGGTTGAAGGGGAAGATGTATATTTTCAGCTTGCTCAATACATCGAACAGCAGGCGGGGGGGATCGCTGTAGCGAACCTTGTGATAAACGTTCTGGAAAAAGTGACTCACGACGACTCCACCATGGTACCCGCTGACCAACTGCTATGAAGCCCTATTGTAGCTTAATCATCAAATTTTGGGACTACCGGCGGATATCGAGAACGCGTATGCAGCCGGCCGATCACACTTTGCACCGGGTTCAGCTATCCATTGACATCGCCCGGGATAACAGGCACATTTTAGTCGCAAGTCGAGGCACGGATTGTCATTCGTACCAAAGCTATATATAACCAATAACATAGCTATAACAACGGAGAATCGCATGGAAGACAGCCTCGCTGCCATCAAAGCCCTGCAGACATCGATGAATGCCGCCGTGCTGGGCCAGGAGGACGCCGTCGAAAACATCATCGTCAGCCTGCTGTGTAATGGCAATCTGTTGCTTGAGGGCCTCCCCGGCACCGCCAAGACCCGCTCGATCAAAGTATTGGCACGGTCGCTGGAGGCGAAGCTGGGGCGTATCCAGTTTACACCAGACCTACTGCCGTCAGACGTTACCGGGACCGAGGTCTACCAGTTCGAGGGCGAGCAGCAGTCATTGACATTCCAGCCCGGCCCGATCTTCGCCAACCTGGTACTGGCGGACGAGATCAACCGGGCGCCCGCCAAGGTGCAGGCGGCACTGCTGGAAGCTATGGAGGAGCGCCAGGTGACCGTTGCCGGTAAAACCTACAAGCTACCGGAGCTGTTCATGGTATTGGCAACCCAGAACCCCATCGAGCAGGAGGGTACCTATCCCCTGCCCGAGGCACAGATGGATCGGTTCCTGATGAAAGTTAATATCGACTACCCCGACAGTGAGTCCGAACTGGGCATCGTAAAACTGGTCCGCGGTGAGGAAGCCCCGGCGCCCACTGACGAGACACCCCGGATAGACCAGCAGCACGTGTTCGACGCCCGCAAGGCGATCCACAATATTCATGTGGCGGATAATGTCGCGCGCTACAGCGTTGCGATGATCATGGCGAGCCGGCAACCCAACATCTACCCGGACAGTCCGCTGCAGCAATGGGTGGAGGTCGGCTCCAGCCCCCGCGCAAGTATCGGCCTGGACAAAGCCAGCCGCGCCTACGCCTGGCTGCGAGGCAAGGATTTTGTCGACCCGGACGACGTCCGCGCCGTAGCCCCGGCGGTGTTGCGCCATCGCCTGATTCTCAGCTACGAGGCCGCCGCCGAGGGAGTGAGCGCCGACCAGGTCATCGAAGAGATCATCAAACAGGTGGCCGTGGCCTGATCCCCGCTATGGCCAAGCCTGCGAAAGCAAGAGACATCGAACCCGACAACCAGGTCTATGCTGGCCTGGATTATCTGAACAGCCTGCAATACGAGGCCCGAGGCTTCAGCTTTTTGCCCCGCCAGCCGGTGCACAGTATTCTGGTCGGACGCCATGCCTCGAAGCTGCGGGGACGAGGGCTCAATTTCGAGGAATTGCGCCACTACCGGGTTGGCGATGACATCCGCACCATGGACTGGAAAGTCACCAACCGCACCCGAAAGCCCCATGTGCGGGTCTACACCGAGGAGCGCGAGCGCCCCGTCATGCTCCTTGTCGATCAGCGCCAAAGCATGTTTTTCGGCAGTGTCCGCAAAATGAAATCGGTAGTCGCCGCTGAAGTGGCGGCGCTGTCAGGCTGGCGCGTGCTCAGCGTCGGCGACCGAGTGGGGGCGCTGGTGTTCGACGACACGACGATCAGGGAGATCAAACCGCGGCGCAGCCGCGCCACGGTGCTGCAGATTCTGCAACAGACACTGGATATGAATCATCAGCTGGCTGCAGGTCGCGAGCAATACAAGGGCGCCGCTCAGCTCAACCGGTGCCTGCGCGAGGCGGAGCGGCTCTGCGGCCATGATTACCTGCTGGTTTTGATCAGTGATATGGCGGGCTGGGACGATGCAACGGTAAAACGCATCAAGCGGCTGTCACGCCATAACGATATCATCGCCGCACAGATCTATGACCCCCTTGAAAAGCAACTCCCCAAAGACCAATTGGTGGTCAGCGACGGCGCCTTGCAAATCGAGGTTGATGCCCGCAAGGAAACCCTGCAGCAGCAGTTCACCGAGGATTTCGTCAGCGGCGTCGAGTTCCTGCAGGGCGAATTCAAGAAATACCAGGTGCCGTTACTTGCCATCGATACCGTCGAGCCGGTTCAGTTACAGATCCGACGGGCGATAGGCGATGCCCGCCGCAGGAATCAGCAATGAGTGACCTGTTCGGCGACACCTTCGGCAACTACATGCTCCACGGCATCGACGAGATACAGATCCCGGAGCCGGTTTCCTGGTGGCCGCAGACTATCGGCTGGAAGGTACTGGCGCTGGCACTGATGCTGTGGCTGCTGTACCGCTTGTACCGCCTGGCCCAGCGCTGGTGGATCAATCGCTACCGCCGGGCTGCCCTCGCGCAGCTCGATGCTATCGAGATGCAGGCCGACGGTCGATACCAGCAGGTGTTGGCCAACCTTCCCGAATTGCTCAAAGCAACCGCTCTGCAGGCTTATCCGCGCACCGAAATAGCAGCCCTCAGTGGTGAGCAGTGGCTGGCGTTTCTCGATTCACACTATGATGGGCCCGCTTTCAGCGACACGCCGGGAAGACAGTTGCTCACCGTAGCTTATCAGGAACCCTCCCGCTGGCAGCTGTCCGCGGAGGATGCGAACCAACTGATCACCATGTCGCGACGCTGGATTCAACGGCACCACATGCAGGTCTCCAGCGGGGGCCGCGATCATGCTTGAATTTGCCCATCCCTGGTTCGCCGCGCTGCTGCCGCTGCCCCTGCTGGTTTACTGGATCTTGCCGGTCTACAAGGAAAGCAAGGATTCCGTCCAGGTGCCGTTTTTCCAGCGCCTGGTCAAGCTGACGGGAGAAAAGCCGGGAACCGGTGCGGTGGTGCTGCCGCGGATGATGTTCCAGCGCTTTTGGCTGGCACTCTCCTGGATTCTGCTGGTGCTGGCGATGATGCGCCCGGAGTGGGTCGGCGATCCCATCGTGCGCGATAAATCGGCCCGTGACCTGATGGTGGCAGTGGACCTTTCCGGCTCGATGGAAGTGGCCGACTTCAAGACCCCGGAGGGAGAAAACATTACCCGCCTGCAGGCGGTCAAGACGGTGCTGCAGGAATTCGTCGACCAGCGGGAACACGACCGTCTCGGGCTGATCGTGTTCGGTGACGCCGCCTATCTGCAGGCGCCATTCACCGAGGACCACGACGCCTGGATGACCCTGCTGCAGGAGACGGAAATTGGCATGGCGGGACAGAGCACCATGTTCGGTGACGCCATTGGACTCGCGATCAAGCTGTTTGAGAAGGCAGACAACGAAAACCGCGTTCTGATCGTGCTGACAGATGGTAATGACACGGGCAGCCGGGTTCCGCCGGTGGACGCGGCAAAGGTAGCCCACCAGTACGACATTACCATCTATACCATTGCTATCGGCGATCCTGCGACTATCGGCGAGGAAGCGCTGGATATCGAGGTTCTGCAACGCATCGCCGAGCTTACCGACGGCGGTTACTACCAGGCCCTCGACCGCAACCAGCTCACGAGCGCCTATCAGGCAATCAGCGAGCTGGAGCCGGAAAAGTTCGAGACCCTGAGCTACCGCCCGCGACGTAGCCTGTTTCACTATCCTTCCGGTATCGTGATCGGCATCTACCTGATGTTTTTCACCGCCATGACCCTCAGCGCGATGCTGCGTCGCAGGAGCGAGCGACATGCCTGAGCTGGAAGCACTGCGCAACCTCCACTTCATCCGACCCTGGTGGCTGCTGGCCATTCCCCTGCTGCTGTTCTGCATGTACTACCTGAAGCGACAGCAGGATCCCATCGATAAGTGGGCACCAATCATCTCCCCGCACCTCGCCAAGGCGATGCTGGTGCGCGGTGGCCGATCGCACTGGTTCAACCCCATCAACGTTGGCACCGTGCTCACTCTGGTGGGAATCATCGCCCTGTCCGGCCCTTCCTGGACCCGCCAGTCCTCGCCCTTCTCGAAGGACACTGCCGCGCTGGTCGTGATGCTGGATCTGTCGGGCTCCATGAAAACCAAGGATATCCAGCCCAGCCGGGTCGAGCGCGCCAAACAGAAAATCGAGGACCTGTTGGAACTGCGACAGGGCTCCCCCACCGGTTTGATCGTTTATGCAGGCAGCGCACACAGTGTTATCCCCCTGACCGACGATGCGGATATCGTGCACAACTTCCTCGCCTCCGTCGTGCCGCAAATGATGCCGAGGTCCGGTAAGTTTGCAGAAAAAGGCCTCCCCATCGCCGATCGCATGCTCAATAATTCGGATAACCCCGGCACCGTATTGCTGGTCACCGATGGGACCACGCCACAGACCGAAGAGGCCTTCAGGGACTATTTTGACAGCAACCAGCACCAGTTACTGATTCTCGGAGTCGGGCTCGAAGCCGGCGCTGAGGGCAGCATTGACGATGCCATTCCCCTGCAGCGCGACGCCCTGGAGCGACTGGCGTCAGCCGGCGGCGGCCACTACCAGGAGCTAACCCTGGAAAGTACCGACGTCGAGCGCATCAACCGCCGTATCAACAATCATCTGCTGACGGTCGAGGACAGCGATCGCCCCTGGGTCGATTTTGGTTACTACCTGACCTTCCCGCTGGCACTAATCTTCCTGCTCTGGTTCCGCAAGGGCTGGACCCTGCAGTGGTGCCTGCTGGCCGTGCTCACCTGGGGCATGGGAGCCAGCCCCCGGCTCGAGGCTTCAGAGGCACCCTTCATGGATCTCTGGCTGACCCCGGATCAGCAGGGTCGCTTCTACTTCGAGCGCGAGGATTACAAGACGGCGGCGCAGCGCTTCGAGGATCCCGCCTGGCGCGGCGTCGCCCTGTACCTTGATGAAAACTTTATCGCCGCCGCCGAAACCTTCGCCCAGATAGAGAGTATCGATGGCCTGTTCAACCTGGCCAACGCCTGGGCCCAGAGCGAAAACTACGTTTACGCGGTGCGCACCTATGACCGCCTGCTGAAGCAGCAGCCGGACCATGCCGGCGCACTCAAGAACCGGGCCATCGTGCAGGGCATCATCGACGAGATCAACCTCATGAGCGAAAGCCAGCAAAGCGAGGGGGGAGACTCAAGCAAGGAACTTGGCGATGAGCCACTGCGAGCCGAGGGAGCCGAAAAAGAGGAATTTGGCCAGCAAGAAGTCGAACAATTGTCAGCCGATGACATTCTCAGTAACGAAGGGATTCGTGAACAATGGATGCGCCAGATCCAGCAGGATCCCTCGGTGTTTCTCAGCATCAAGTTCCTGATGCAACTGGAGCGGGAGGACGGCGGTGAGACACCCTGAGCCGGGCTGGTATACCATCCTGTTGGGCTTACTGCTGCTATTCGGCAGCGGGGCGGTCAAGGCTGAAACCCCGAGTCTGGAGCAGTTGCTAGCCAGTGGCAAACTCCGGGTCGAGGCCTGGGTCGAGCCGCGCGACTCCATCGTGGTAAGGCAGCATGTTACCCTGCTGATCGAGGTCAGTACCGATACCTGGTTCAGTGACGGGACCCGTATTGGACGCCTTGAGCTCGACGACGCCATCATCCTGCGGCGAGAGAAATTTGCCGTCAACTCCACCAACGTGGTGCAGGGCAAGACTTACACCATACAGCGCTGGTCGATATCCATCTACCCCCAGCGCGCCGGTCGCTTCGACGTGCCCTCGTTGCCACTGAACTTGTCGATAGCTTCGGAGGATGGCGGCGCGATCGTAGGTGAGATCATGACCCCGCCCTCCAGCTTCGAGGTTGAACTGCCCGAAGCCCTGGAGGGCATCGACCACTGGATCAGCACCCCTGCGTTTCGCATAGAGGAAAGCTACAACCGCGACCTGGCTGATCTCAAGCCCGGTGACGCCGTCCAGCGCCAGGTGACCTTTGTGGCCGAGGATATTGCGGCAATGATGTTGCCCGAGCTTACGGTCCCTGAACAGGACGGCCTCGGCGTCTACCAAAAACCACCGCAAATCAAGGATGATAACAATCGGGGCGTCTATCGGGCCCGACGCACCGAAGCCATCACCTACGTCATCGAACGCCCCGGCAGCTATCGCCTGCCCGAACAGGTCTTCTACTGGTGGGATCTGGATTCGCAGAGCCTGCAACAGGTGACCCTGCCTGAGCAGGTCCTCGATGCCACCGGCGGGGTGGCGATCGACCCGGGCGAGGCTGTCGCCGCCCCCGACGAGGCGCCGAAGCAGCGCATACGCATGGCTCTGGCGGCAGTGGTGGGGTTACTGCTGCTGGCCGCATTGATCGGCTATCTCTGGCAACGGCGGCGTCGGCCGGTAACGGTGGAAACTCCCGGGAAACGCGCTCCCATTCCCAGCGAAGCACATCTCCAGCAACAACTGAAAGCCGCTCTCGAGCAGCGAGACTGGACCCGGGTGGTGCAAACCCTTTACGCCTGGCTGGATCATTACGGCGGCGCCGACTACGAAGGCTCTATTCGACCGCTATTGCAGCGTCTGCAAAAGCCAGAGGCCCAGCAGGCGCTGGACCAACTCATGCTGGGGGCTTTTTATTCTGCAGACTGTGACCACAGCGACATTGAAGCCTTTATCGCCATGCTGGAATACGAGCTGACCAGCCAGTCAAGCTGGTGGCGCCCCAAGCCGGTCGAGCTGAAGCTCAACTGAAACGGGCTTCCGGCCGTTACTGGTCAGTACTGCTGTCACTCCGGGGATAGTCGCGATCATAATTGTCGTAGTAGCGCTCAGCTCCCGGGTGCAGTGGCAGCGCCAAACCCAGCCGCATCGTCTTGCGGGAAATAAAGGCAGCTCGGTATTCGTCGCTGGCCAGCGCGTCGCTGCCGGTCATCAACAGGTCCAGTAACTTGGCCACGGTCGCATCGGAAACCGAGGCACTGGTAACAAGCGCCGCTGCCAGGCCAAGCGTCCTGAAGGGCTTTAACTGGCCCGGGTAGGATCGCGCCGCGACCTCGAGGGGATAGTAACTGAATTGATCGGCGGCGAGCTGCTGCAGCAGGCTCCCGGGCAGGGGCACGAATTTCAGGTCCTCGCGCCGCGCCGCCAGGGCCTGCACCGCAGGGGCGGGCACAGCCTCGGTCAGAAACAGGGCATCCACATCGCCGGCTTCCAGGGCCTGGATTGCGTTGGCCAGGTTATACTCCTTGAGTTCAGCAAAATCCCCCACCTGCAGCGCTGCGGCACTGCCTATGGCCCGGGCATTGACCCGGCTCCCCGACCCGCGCTCGCCAATGGCTACCCGGCGGCCACGCAGGTCTTCAAGACTTTCGATCCCGCTACCGCGCAGGGTCAGCAGGTGCACGGCCTCGGGCCAGAGACTGGCAACGGCTCTGAGATCCGGATAGGGCAGCAACCCCTCCTGAGTCATGCCCTGATAAAGCTGGTGCGCCACGTCACTCTGCATCAGTGCGAAATCGACGGCGCCCCGCTTGAGAAAGACAGCGTTTTCGACACTGCCCCGCGACCCGGCGCTGTGCAAGGGTACCCCCAGCGTCTGCGCGTATTGGTGAAGCGCACGACCAAAACTCCGGTAGGTGCCCCCATCGGGACCGGTGGCGAGCACGATCTTGCCGTCGAGGCGGGCATTGCGCAGGTCAATCTGGCTAATGGCCCGTGCCAGTTCCTCCACGATCAGCGCCTTGCGTGGATCCTCCACCGTTGCGGGCGCCGATTGCAACAGTTTGCGGGCATCGGCTAACACCGCGTCGGGGCTTTTGCCCTCGGGCAACGACTTCCGTGCCATGGCCCCCTCGGGCTGCTTCTCCTTGGCCTGGTCAATCAACACCCAGCCTTGCTCCCCGTCCGGCTGGAAGGCGAAACGACCGTGCACCTGCAACAAGTCACCGCGGGTGTTGCCCCGGGAGCGAAAGCCCTTTATGCCGGCCTCAGTGGCGCCAATAGCGAATGCCAGGGTGCCCACGTTGAGTCCCTTCCACGCCGTCAGGCTGTAATCCTGCTGCAACTGGAGCTCAGCATCGTAGTACACGAATATGCCGGTGGTATCCTGCTCGATATCCCTGAACGGCGCTGAACCAGCGCGACGAAAGCTATGTACGCTAAACAAGCCATCGGCAAAGTTGCTATCCAGACGGGTCTGTAACGTCTGCTCCAGCGACGCTGCGTCCGGCCCGCGTTCACAACCCGAAACGACCAGCAGGATCAGTAAGGTCCCTACAGCACGCCACATCACACAAGCCCTCCGCCGAATCACAGACCGCGACCTAGTACGCCAGCCACGGTAGCGCCAGATAGCCCTGGATGACCAGGGCATTCAGAAAATCGATAAAAAATGCGCCGACCAGAGGCACCACCAGGAAAGCCTGGGGTGAAGGGCCATAGCGCAGGGTTAGCGCCTCCATATTGGCCACGGCGGTGGGAGTAGCGCCCATGCCAAAGCCACAGTGTCCACCGGCAATGATGGCCGCATCGTAATTGGAGCCCATCATGCGAAAGGTGATAAAGCTGGCAAATAGCGCCATGCCAACGGTTTGCACCGCCAGCATGACCAGCAGGGGGCCGGCGAGGCTGAGCAATTCCCACAAGCGCAGCGACATTAGCGCCATCGCCAGGAAGATCGATAGGGACACAAAACCCAGCATGTCCACGGTGGGCCGGTGCAACTCCAGGCTGGGCAGCAGAATCGCCAGGTTGCGGATCACAACCCCCAGGAACAGGCACCAGATAAACCCCGGCAGGGTGAAGCTGGCGCCGCTGAGGCTGGATGCCAGCCACTGGCCGCCGATCAGGCAGAGTAATACCACGAACAATGCCCACAGCAGGCTTTCACTGGATATGCCCGTTACGGTTGCCTCTTCCCCGGGCACCGAGCTGGCTTCGGGAACCGGAGCAGCTTCCAGGCGATGGGCCGTGATCAGCCGACCGGCCACCGGGCCACCGATCAGCCCGCCAAGAATGAGCCCGAAGGTCGCGCAGGCCATCGCCAGCTCCATAACCCCCGCGATATTCTGGACCTCCGCAAACTGGGCCGCATAGGCGGCGCCGGTACCGTGCCCACCCGACAGGGTGATGGATGAACTCAATAAGCCCACCAGGGGGTGCAGGTCCATGCCCAGTGCAGCCGCCACCCCCAGCGCGTCCTGAAAAATCAGGTAGACAAAACAAATACCGGCGAACAACAACAGGCGAGGCCCGCCACGGGCCAGCAGGCGCAGGTCCGCACCCAGCCCGATGGTGGTAAAGAACACCAGCATCATGGGTTCTTTCAGCGCCATATCGAAACCGATAGCGAGATCGAAGCCGACAAAGGCAACCGTGGTAAAGACGGCAAACAACAAGCCTCCCACGACCGGCACTGGTATATTATTGTTGCTGAGAAATCCGACGCGCGACTGTACTGCCGCGCCGACGAACAGGACCGCAATTGCCGCGGTCAGTGTTTGGGTAGCATCGAGATTGATCGCCATAACCCAGGCTCCTGCTGCAAGCTATAG
Organism: uncultured Gammaproteobacteria bacterium; assembly: GCA_963751595.1. GTDB lineage: Bacteria > Pseudomonadota > Gammaproteobacteria > Pseudomonadales > JAHEGP01 > JAHEGP01. Next base: position 142,726 of record CAVVVC010000007.1, on the reverse strand, counting down.
GGTCGCTTGCAGCATTTTGCACAAGCACACTGCGCCAGCATAAACCAGGGAATGGCGAGACGCTAGCCGCTGATTTTGGCTGGGCGACCCCCACCTTAATCCCAAGCCGCATTCCCGGAGACGGCGGCTTCCACAGAGGAAACAGCTTGCCTAATAGCGTAAAACCCAGTAGAACTGCGCTGAATATGCCCAGCGCGCAATTGCCAATTAATCACCATGTCTAACGAAAATACGAAGGCTGAATTCCAGGTCACAGCCTCCGAGGACACCTTTGAACTCGCGTTCAGCGGCGACTGGGTCATTGGCAAGCCCGTGCCTGACTTTGCTCCGCTCGAAACGGCGCTCGAGGCGGGTGCTGAACGCCATTCCGAGCTGGTCACCAAAGGTACAGCGCTGGGAGAGTGGGATTCGATGTTCCTCAGTCGACTCCTGCAATGTGCCAGTTGGTGCCAGCAACGGAATATTGCGCTGGATATTTCGTCTCTGCCGGAGGGAGCGCGCAAGCTGCATGCCATTGCCACCGCCGTGGCGCCGGCCCAGGCCCCAGCCCATGACCAGAGCCACTTGCTGCTGCTACGCCATGGGCTCAGAACAATAGCCGACGGCGTCGTCAATTTCTGCAGTTTCATCGGCGGTTTTTTCCTTGCCCTTGGTGCATTGCTGCGGGGCAAATCCAATACCCGGGCCAGGGATTTTTTCTACTTCGTCGAGCAAGTCGGGCCCAGGGCCCTGCCCATCGTTACCCTGCTCAGCGTGCTGATGGGGATGATACTGGCCTATATGGGGGCGATTCAGCTCCGCCAGTTCGGCGCCGAAATCTACGTCGCCAACCTGGTCGCCATTGGCACGGTCCGGGAAATGGGCGTGCTGATGACGGGCGTCATCATGGCAGGCCGCACCGGTGCGGCCTTCGCGGCGCAGTTGGGCACCATGCAGACCAACGAGGAGATCGACGCCATCCAGACCCTGGGTATCTCACCGATGGAGTTTCTGGTGACACCCCGCATACTCGCCCTCATACTGGTGATGCCACTGCTGGTTATCTACAGCGATCTGCTGGGCATACTCGGCGGTGCGCTGGTTGCCATCGGCATGGACATTGCCCCGCTGCAATACCTGCAGCAAACCAAAGGTGCCATTGGCTGGGACGACATCAGCTCCGGCCTGATCAAAAGCGTGGTGTTTGCGGTGCTGATCGGAATAGCCGGCTGCCAGGCCGGGCTGCAGTGTGGGCGCAGCTCAGCAGCGGTCGGGGAAGCGACCACGAAGGCTGTCGTCACCGCCATCGTCTACCTCGTGGTGGCGGACTCACTGCTCAATATCATCTTTGATAAACTGGGGCTTTGATGTCAACCAACGCAGCCCCAACCCATATCGAAGTCCGCGACCTGACCATGGCCTATGGCAGCCGGATCATCCAGCACGACCTCAACTTCACTATCAAGCGCGGCGACATTTTTATTATCATGGGCGGGAGTGGCTGCGGTAAAAGCACCCTGTTGAAACATATGATCGGCCTGTACGAGCCGGCAGAGGGCGACATTCTGTTCAATGGCACCAGCTTTTTCCATACCGACGAGGCGACCCAGCAGGCGATGCGCAAATCCTGGGGGGTGACCTACCAGAGTGGAGCGCTGTTCAGCTCGATGACCCTGGCCGAAAATATCGCGATCCCGCTGCAGCAGTACACCCGGCTTTCGGCCGCAGAAATCCGGGATATCATCGCCTTCAAGCTGGCGCTGGTCGGCCTTGCGGGGTTCGAAAACTACTATCCCAGTGAAATCAGCGGTGGCATGCAAAAGCGCGCCGGGCTGGCGCGGGCGATCGCGCTGGAACCGGAAGTGCTGTTTTTTGACGAACCCTCGGCCGGACTCGACCCGATCAGCTCGAGCCTGCTGGACGACCTGATCCTGCAGTTGGCCAATACCCTCGGCTCGACGGTGGTGATCGTCACCCATGAACTCGCCAGTATTTTTGCCATCGGCACCAATTCGGTCTTTCTCGACCCGAAAACCAAAACCATGCTCGATAGCGGTGCGCCTGCGGACTTGCTTGCACACAGCGACAATGACACCATTCGCCGTTTCCTCAGCCGCGGCCAACTCACGCCCGGGATTCACGCTGATGAGTAATAAAGCTAATAGCGCTGTGATCGGCGCCTTTGTTATCGGGGCCATCGCGATCACCCTCGCCGGCATCATGTTTATTGGCAGCGGCCGCCTGTTTGGCGATAGCGAGAACTTTGTGCTGTATTTCGACCGCTCGATTCAGGGTCTGGAGATTGGCGCCCCGATGAAGCTACGGGGGGTAAAAATCGGAGAAGTCACCGATATCGAAAGCCATATCTATCCCGAGACCATGAAAAGCATCAACACGGTCTACGTGAAGGTCAACCCCGATGAGTTGAAATTCGACACCGACCTGGTGGTCGACGATTTGCTCGACCAACTGGTCGAGCAACGGGGGCTGCGGGCGCAGCTGCGCATTCAGAGCCTGCTCACCGGGTTGCTCTACATCGAGGTCGACTTTATGGGCCCCGATAGCCCCCTGCAGTATTGGCGCCTCGATCCCAGCGTCAGGGAACTGCCAACGGCCAGGTCGGAAATCGAGGAGTTGTCGCAACTGGCCAACCGCTTCGATTTCGATGCTTTGGCGAAAAATTTTCGCGACATCACAGAAAACCTCGCTACCCTGACCGCAGATCCGGAACTCAAGGCCCTCGCCGGCAACGTCAACGAATCCCTGACGACCATTACCCGGCTAGCCACCAGCATTGATGGTGTTTTTGATAACGAGATCTCATCGGCCTTTGCCGAGTTAGAGCGGCTGGCGCTTGGACTCAACAGGGATTATCCCCCGGTAGCGCGGGACCTGAGCGAGGGGATGCGTTCGCTGCGTTCGGCATTTGCCAACGCCGAGGGAGCGATTAGCAACGCCAACCATTTGTTGTCCGACGACTCCCCGTTACTGTTCGAACTGCGCGATGCGCTGACCAAAATCGCCGCTGCCGCGGAGGCGGTCGATGTCCTCGCCGATACCGTAGAGCGGGAGCCTGAGTCCCTGATCAAAGGTAAATCCAACCGGTGAGGCAGTCCATGACCAAGACCATCGCAGCGACACTCTGGCTCTCATTATTGCTGCCGGGTTGTGGCGTTACCCCCAGCACCCAGTACTATGTGCTGGATGGCAGCGACCAGGCGGCGCCAACACGCCAGCACGCGCTTTCGATCGGGATCGGTCCGATACGGGTAGCGGACTACCTGGACCGCCCGCAAATCACCCTGAAGCAGGACAATACGCTGCAACTGAGTGAATTTCAGCGCTGGGGAGAGCCCCTCACCGCCGGAATCACCCGGGTATTGATGGAGGATCTGGCCACTCGACTCGACAGCAAAAGCCTGGTGCAATTTCCCTGGCGGGCAGACCAGATACCGGACCTGCGGGTTAAACTGATGGTCATGGAACTCAATCGCGAGCAGGGCCAGGCGGTGCTCAAGGCAGATTGGGTAATCAGCGAAACCGCTAATGGGAAGAAACTGCAGGAAGGGCTAGAAGTGCTACGCGTGGCAGTTGAGGATGAAAGCTATGCCGCGCTGGTGGGGGGCTACAGCGAACTACTGGAACAACTGGCCGGGCGCATTGCCACCGCGATTCACACTAGCAGCGAATATTACCTGCGCCAGCATGCAGAACAACCCCTCGACTGAGGCGAGCGTCCTTCCCAGTGCGAGTACACTACCTGCAGCACGTCCCGTTTGAAGACCTGGCCAGCATGGCAGACTGGTTCGCGCAGCGCAGCGACTCCGTCACCGCCACCCGTTTTTACCGTGGAGACAGTCTGCCCCCCGGTGACAGCTTCGACTGGCTGGTCATCATGGGTGGCCCCATGGGCGTTGGCGACAGCCTCCGCTACCCCTGGCTGGAAGCCGAGGGGGCGTTTATCCGCGAGGCCATCGATGCCGGTAAAACGGTACTGGGAGTTTGCCTTGGCGCACAGCTGATCGCAGCGGCCCTCGGCGCCCGGGTGAGTGCCAATTCCCGGCGCGAGATCGGCTGGTTTCCCCTGCACGGCAGCGCGGAAAAACATCCGCTGGTCGAGCTGTTGCACGGTTGCACGGCTTTTCACTGGCACGGCGACACCTTCGCGATCCCCCGCGGCGCGGTACACCTGGCCAGCAGCGAGGCCTGCCAAAACCAGGCTTTCGCCCTCCATGACCGCGTGTTCGGGTTCCAGTTTCACCTGGAGACCACCGCGGAGTCCGCCAGGGGGCTGCTCGAACACTGCAGCGATGAGCTCGACGGCTCCCGCTACGTGCAGGGGAGCGAACAAATTCTCCAGCACGGTGAGCGCTTCGCTGATATCAATCGCACCATGACTGCCGTGCTCGAGCTGATAGCAGGACTCAACCTCCGCTAAGTCGTAACCTGTCCCCCGCACCGGAGTATGACACCCGGTTAGGCATTACCGGGGGTGTTGATTGGGGAAACTGGAGGGGCGGCTGATTGCCAGCGGCAGGCTCGCCAGTCCCGGAGCACTCCATTGTCCATCGCCATCCGCATCAATCCATATCGGGTTGGTAAATGCCATTGGCCGCTGTCCCGGTGCCAGTGCCTGGTAGGTCTCCCCGGCATCGCCGTAGACCTCGGCAAACAGAAAACTGTCCTCATCCGCCCGAACCGGCAGCTCCAGGCTTTCGCCCGGGCGGATCGTCCCTCCCCAGATCACCCTGCCGTTGAGATAAATCCAGGCCTGGTCGACGTTTACCCAGGGCGCGGACTGTACCGTCAGCGACAGTTTGAACTCACGTCCGACCAGAGTATCCCCAACACCTCCACCGACCCCTGTAGCGGTGGTCAAACGGAGTTCGGGCAGGGGTCCGGAGCTGCCGACGATACGCCCTGCACGAGCGGCAGCTCGCCATCGATCCAGCTCGACGGGACCACCGGCTGCGCCCCGGTAGGCAACGTAGCTCCGCGGCAGGGCAGCGGGCTGGTGCAAGTGATGGGAGTCGCTGCTGGCCACCGCGGGCCGGTATTCTCCCTGTAAAATCAGCGACAGCCAGTCTGCCCGCACCTGCTGGTACTGCGCAAGATCGCCGCCATTGGCCATTTCCAACAGATCAAAATCGATATCCCTGACCCCGTCTTCACCGGCCTCGATCAGTGAGCGATTCTGGATATTGTCCAGGGGTAGCCCGGGGTTGAAGCGCTCGCCCAGGGAAAGATGCTCAAAAAACGCGTCAGCGGCATCCGTCGCCACGCCCCTGCGGGGGTGATTCAACTGGACCACAACATCGGGGTTCAGCCGCCGCAGACCGGCCATGACCTGGTGTAGCCGGATGCCCTCATGGGCGGGCATCCCGCCTGCAAATTCACCTGGCCGGTAGGCCAGGGGGAAGACGTTGAGATGGCCAATCCCTGCGGGTGCCCGGGGGCTGCGCACCATACCCGTGAGCTCCGCACCCCCGACCACGGTGATCTCGCGCTGGAGGCCAAGCGCTCTGGCGCGCTCCGCCATGGGGACGATCCGGTCGTGCTCGGTCGCCACCAGTACCGCGGCGTCCTGGGCGACGAAACTGCGTAGTCGCTGCTCAGCGGATATCGCGGAATCAAAACTGTAGCCGCTGTGGACGTGAAAATCGGTGCTTACCCAATCGCCGGTGTCGACCACACGCCGCAGCGCCGGCAAATCGAGCCGCAACTCTTGCCCACCCGCCAGCTCTATATCCTGGCTGCTGGCAGTATAGTGGGGCCCCCGACTGGCATAGACCCGGTATTTGCCCGCCGCAAGGGATACCCGGGACGGGTTTTGCTGGCCCTGCACCAGGTCGATGCTGTTAGTCTGGGAAGACAGGGGCGGAGCACGCCGCCCCAGCGTGAACTGGCTCAGATCGCTGCCAAAAGCCGGATCAGCGGTCCCATCGACACCGGCAAAAACCAGGCGCAGGGTGGTATCCCCGGGAAGCAACACCGTGCCGAGTGGCAGCGTGTTGATGGAGCCGAGCTGGAGGTCGCCGGCGTCGAAAGCCAGTGCCATCCGCCTGGGCTCGCCGTGGGCAGTGATGACCTCCAGCTCCGCATTATCGACGCTAGCGGGGAGCCTTAACCGGAAACTGCCATCCGCTGCCGGGCGGGCTGCCGTCAGCGGATTCCCCCGGGCGTCGTACAGTTTCAATTGCGCTGCCGCGGTATCCAGGGTTCCCTCCAGCCAGTGCCCGGTATAGACGCGGTCGGTAATCGATGCGGCATCCCCCCGCGTACTTACCAGAACGCGCTGCGCTAGCTTGAGGGTTTCGCCCGGGTCAATATCCATGAACAACGATTGCATCATCTGCAGCCGGCCCGGGACTCCCTCGCCATCGCCAAACCACAGCGGACGCGTGAGCCAGACCTGGTTGGTGTAGTCGGCCTCCACCAGGGAAAACTGCAGCAGCGGCCGCCCCTCGCCCCCGTCTTCGATCAGCTCGCCCTCAAGTGAATGAATACCATAGCTAATGGGCGGCCCCACCGCTTCGCTGCCTATTAAAACAGTCAAATCCGCCGGCACCATGGTATTCAGGGAGGCAGCATCGCCCTCTTTTTCGAAGGCCTTGTAACGATAACCGGGGGAATAATCGCGGTCGCGGGTAGAGACCGTGAAAGGCGTGAGGCTGCGCCCCGGGTGCAGCCACAGTTGGCCAACCATGTTGATATCGGGACCGGCAGCGATGCGCCTCAGCTCACTGTCGATGCGCAGCTCCCGGGGTCGATCAAGCTCCATTGTGTAGCGGATTACCGCCTGCAGGGCAGGCCCGGCACGCTCCACGGTAAGCCTGGCTTTGCCGTCGGCGACCTCGGCCTTGATCGCAGTCACCGGCAGCATGGCCGACGGGTCCATCATCGGCAGCAGATGGGTGTAGCCCAGTTGATCATCGTCACGCCCACAGTGGCCAAGGTCGATCAGCCAGCCACCATCAGCGGACAGACCGGTCTCATGGTCGCTGTCGCTGATAGTGGCACACAGCGTGCCGTTACTCAGCAGCCAGTCGCCGCGGCCGCCGATGGCGTCGATGCCCCCGACCCGTTGCTGCAGGTTTTGCGACCCCAGTTGCGCCGCGATGAGTTCCGCGTTCACCCAGCCCGCAAAGCTGCACAGGAGCACCGGGCCGAAGACTATCCGACTGAAAAGGCTGGACATGGAATGGTTACCCCTGGTGGTGCCGTGAGAGCAAACGGGGACTGATGCGAAAGTAGTCCGCCGGAAGTGCAGGCCGCAGGGGCTTCACATTGACGGTTTGCCGATTGACCCGCAGTACTTCGCCCGTCACGGACTTTCCCCGATACTCGAAGCAGACCAACTCACCGGGCTCAAAGTCCTCCGCAGCGGGCTTCGGACCCGGGTCGGGGCTGAATGCCAGGGTCAGCCCCCGCAGGCGCGCCTGTTCCTCGATATACCGCCGTACGTCCTCCGCCAGGCCCCGCGCATGGATCCGGTCGACGATCCCATAGAAAGCCCGGTTGTGGATCGACCCCCGGGCAAGTCCGCCGCTGAGGCTTTGCAGGACGTGGCCGAACTCGTGACAGCAAGTGTGGGCCAACAGGCCGCCGAGGCTCAATTCGCCGCCAAAGTAACCGCGCTGCAGGATTTCCCTGCCGGTCAGCCATTGTGCTGCCGCCTGCCGATCGTGCTTGCTGGCCACCATTTTGCTACCGTAATTGATCAAATGCTCGCGCTGGCCAAGCCGGCGGTAGTAGGTTGCCTGCCCGGCTCCCACCCGACAGCGCAGTTGCTGGCGCGCCAGGTCAACAGCCAGCAGATCATGCGCAGCGCCATGCCAGAGTATTTCCAGGGTGGCGCGCCCCAGTAGTTGGGCAATGGCCCTGGATTGTTGTGGCACGATGGGCATTGCAGCGGGAGGACTCCAGATGATGAGGCGCAATTGTATCCCGCTCTCAGGGAACTGCAACGAGCGCATCGGCAAATCCCGTCCTGGGAGCAATCCCACAGGGCTCGGTGGCGCGGCTACAACAGACCTGCAGCCAGACTCCGCGTCACTTCCGCCGCCGGCACCGATTGACAACCCATGGCATTCTGGCCGCACCACAGCGGCGTAAAATCCCCCTGGCCTCGACTCTCGGCAACGCTGCGAAGCGCTCCCAGGGCGGCGGCCGGCAGCGGGAATTCGGGTAGCCCGCTGGCCCGGGGACCGAGCTCCCGCATCAGGCGATTAACGATTGCCCGTGCCGGCCGACCGGTGAAGAGGTTGGTAATGGCGGTATCGGTTGCCGCCGCGCTGGAGAGCGCAGCCCGGTGCACATCGCTGGTTGTCGCTTCGGGACACAGCAGGTAAGCCGTGCCCGACTGTACCCCCGCGGCCCCCAGCGCCAGCGCCGCGGCAACTCCCTGGGCATCGACAATACCCCCAGCCGCAATGACCGGCAGGGAAACCCGCTGCACCACCTGGCGGACCAGTGCCAGGGTTCCCTTCTGTGAGTCGAGGGCTTCGATAGAGCCCCCCTCCCCGGCGCCAAGGAACATGCCGCGATGGCCCCCTGCCTCCAGCCCCTGGGCTATGATGGCGTCGATACCCCTGGACTCCAGCCACTGCGCCTCGGCAACAGTGGTCGCGCTGGCCAGCACCTTCGCGCCAGTGGCCTTGACCCGGGCGAGCAGCGCCTTTTCCGGCAACCCGAAGTGGAAGCTTACAACCGGCGGTCGGAATGTCTCGACAAGCTCCAGGCCAGGCTGGCCAAACGGGTCGCGACTCCCGGTCGAGGGTTTGCTTTTTGGATCCAGACCGAGCTCCCGGTAAAACGGCGCCAGCCTGCCGTACCAGGCCCTCTCCAGGGCTTCATCGTAACGCGGCGGTCGGTGGCAAAAAAAGTTGAGATTGAATGGTGCCTGGGTGTGGGCCACGATGGCCTTCACTTCGTCCCGGACCCTTGCCGGGCTCAGCATTGCGCAGGGCAGAGAGCCCAAACCACCGGCATTGGAAACGGCGATCGCCAGGGCGCTATCCTGCACCCCTGCCATTGGCGCCTGGACAATGGCCAGTTCTACACCCAGTAGCTCCTGAAGTATCCTGCTTCGCATCAATCTGGCTTCGTCAGTGGCTCAAGTCGCCGGCGCCTGATCAGGCCCGGTGACGGAAACATCCAGATTACGCAAAATGCCGTCTTCAATGCCGTATATCCAGCCGTGTACCGCCAGCTCCTGGCCCGCTCGCCAGGCTCTCTGCACGATGGTCGAGCGACAGACATTGGACGCCTGCTTGATGACGTTCAACTCGCACAGGGCATTGACCTTGTCCTTGCGTTCGGGAATTTGATCGATGCGATCCCGGTTCTGGTGATAAACCTCCTGAATATTGCGCAGCCAGTTGTCGATCAAGCCGTGCTCCTCATCCTCCAGTGCCGCCGCGACACCACCGCAACCGTAGTGGCCGGTAACGATAATATGCTTGACCTTCAGCACCTCCACCGCAAACTGCATGACCGACAGGCAGTTGAGGTCGGTTTGAATCACCAGGTTGGCGATATTGCGGTGCACAAAAATCTCCCCCGGCATCATCCCGGCGATCTCATTGGCCGGCACACGACTGTCTGAACAGCCGATCCACAGGTATTCAGGTGTTTGCTGCCGGGACAGCTTGGCAAAAAAATCCGGGTCCAGCTGCTTTATCCGGGCCGCCCACTTCTTATTGTTGTCGAAAATTTCCTCTAGCATCTCATTGCCTTCTCAATGGTCATGAGGTGATTGCGCGGCCTACCGCTTTTTGGCAGCACCCTGAAACGCCTGGCGGGCGACCGTACCCAGGCTGCGCAACTGACGGTCGTGCACACGAGACAATAACACCAGAGCCGAGATCGCACCAACCAGGGCAAAAGCCATATCGCTCTGGGTATCCCAGACATAGCCCTGGGTCCCGAGAAAGGACTCGGCAGCGGTCCCACTGAGCAGTGCCACCCACCACTCGATCAATTCGTAAAACGCACTGAAGGCCAGACAGACACAGATAACCAGAAAATTGAGCCAGCCACGGGTGCTCACCACCCCAAACCGGAGCAATATTTCCCGGGCGATCATGGCCGGCACAAAGCCCTGGGCAAAATGCCCGAGTTTGTCGTAATTATTGCGTTCGAACCCGAACCACGGTTTGATGGTTTCAAACAGCGGCACTTCGGCATAGGTGTAGTGCGCACCCACCAGCAGCACGATGCAATGCAACAGGATCAGCAGGTAGAGCAATGGAGTGAGGGGAAAACGTCGCCGGGTCAGCGCCAGAATCAAGACGCCAATGATGGCGGGGGATGCCTCCAGCAGCCAGGTGTAATAGTCCCGGGGCGCGATGGCCGACCAAACCAGCACCAGCGTAAACAGCACCAAACCTATCGCCGTTTTCATCGCCATCGTCCTCAGTTGCGTGACCGCCGCCTGCCACGTCTCCGCTTGCCGCCGGAGCCTTGCCCAACCGGCGCCGGCCCGGATGCCTCCAGGGCAAATACGGTATCGAGGTAATTGATCATCTGCTGTAAATAGGCCGGTGACAGAGCTCGTAATGCCTCCAGTGACCGTATCGCCAGCATTTCGGGATTCAACGGCCCCGAGTTTTCGGGGCAGCCATCCAGCGCCTGCATCAGCAACTCCCGGGTTCTGCGCTGCGCCTGGGACTTGCGCAGGCCGCCGGCCGCCTGCAAATCGCGAACGCCTGCACCGGCGGCGGGGACTATATCAGCCCCCTCCGACGAGGTCGCCGCCAGGGCTTGCTGCTCCTGTTGTCGCAACAACTGCTCAAGACCCAGCGCCGGCGAATTCTCTGCCCCCCGGGGTTGCTGCTGCAAGCGCTCGAGTAACTCCCCCAGCGGCCGCTGCCGGCCCCGGGGGCGCAGATTTCCCGCCAGGCACTGGAGCTCGGCCAGTTTGCCGGCTGCCAACAAACGCTGCAGGCTGGCGGCGGCTCCGGGAAACTGCTCTCCACGGCTGGCAGTAACCTGGGTCGCCACCTCCCGGGCTGCCAGCAAACGCTGCTGATAGGTCTCCAGGGCAGCACCAGCACGCAGCAACAGGCCAGGCGCCAGGGTGCCACCGTGGCGCCCGGCCCGCTCCAGCATGGCTTCGATATAGCGAAACCGGGGCGGATCAAAGTGTTCTCCCCCGGATTCGCGTAGCGCCAGCAGCGCGTCACCAAGCCCTTCGGGGGAAAGCCCGGTTGCAACGTCAGCCATTATCGTCGTTCCCATTGTCAGGAGCCGCCAGTGCGCGGCACCGGTGCCAATTCCACCCGTCGATTCAGGGCGCGGCTGCTTTCGTCCCGGTTTGCGGCCACCGGGTGCTGGTCGGCGAACGCGGCGGCAAAAACCTGCGCCGCCGGCATGTTTTCCTCAATCAGTGCCCGGGTCACCGTCAGGGCCCGCTGGGCTGACAGCTCCCAGTTGTCAGCAAATTTTCGGTTCCCGTGCTGGATCGGCAGGTCGTCGGTAAACCCGCTCACCATCAGGATTTCATCTCGCCCTGCCAGGTAGACCCGCAGGGGCTCCACCAGGGATTCCAGCAGCGCCCTGCCCCGGGGCTCGAGCTCAGCGGAGTTGAGGGCAAACAGGACGCTCCCGCGGATACCAATGCGGCCGTCCTGCAGGGTCACCCGGCCGGTCGCCAGGGGTCCGGCAAGGGCCTGCTCCAGGGCCATGCGCCGCTGCTGTTCCAGCTGGTGCTGACGGGTCTCATGTTGCAGCGAACGGGTCAGGTCGACCTGCAGTCCCAGGGTCCAGACCAGGAGTAGCACAAAGATACCCACCAGGCCCGCCATCAGATCGCCGAAAATCGCCCACACCGGCGTCGGCGTACTCACACTTTCGTCCAGCTGCTCCATTAGTCGACCTCGTCAGCTGCGAGCTGCCCTGCGCCCAACTGCTGCAGTTGCTCGAAAACCTCGCGCTGGGACAGCAGGCTCTGATCGATGATCTCCCGGGCCTGGGCGACGTAATAGGCCATTTGCTCGTCGCTACGGGTCGTACTCTCGGCGAGGGAGGCCTCGATCCGGGACAGACCCGCCAGAAGCTGGGTGTTGGCATCCGTGAATAATGCGATGGCTGCGCCGAATGATTCGCCAAGGCTCGCCATCTCGGCAGCACCGGTGGCAAACACCCCGGCCGCTGCCTCAACCCGGTCCGACTCTGCCCCCAGTTGCTCCTCGAAGCGCTGGCTGGCCTGCCCCATGGCATCACTGGCGGTAGCGACCAACCGGGACACAGCCTCCCCCTGGTGCTGGCTATTCTGCTGCAGGGCGGACGCCAGTCCATCGAGCTGCTGCAGCATCGCGCGCCGTTCCTCGAGGATTTCCCGCTCCCGCTCCGCATTGCTTGTCATTTCCTGGCGAAGCTCGCTGAGCAGCCCGGCGGCGGCGCGGGGAGCTTCAGCAGACACTTCGATGAGACGCCCCAGGGGCTGCTCCAGTTCCTGCCCCAGGGTCGCCAGCTGCCGTGCCACGGCGGCCTCCAGGTTTTCGAGGCGTGCCACGGCGGCCTCGCCCCGCTGCGCTTCTTCGCGCCGCAGGGCATTGAGCCCTGAACCGAGCTGGTCGGAAAATGCGGTCATTTTCTCGGCCACCTGCAACCACTCCCCGTTGAGGGCGCTGGCCGTGGCGGCAAAATCGCGGCTACTGCCTGCGAAAGCTTCCTGACAGCGATCGCTGGAGGCCTCGAGCTGCTGCCCCAGGCGCTGCCCGGCAGCAAGCAACTGCTCGCTGGCACCCTGCTGCAGCTGTTGGAAGGTATCACTCCAATGCTCCAGGCGCCGCTCATCGGCGCTCTGCGCCTGGTCGTGCCAGGCGCGGGTGCTCTGGTCAAAGCTTGCCTGCAGGGCGCCAGCGGCGCGCTCGAGCTCGGCGATCAGGGTGGCGAGAGACGCCCCGACGGCGGATCGCAGCGACTCGTTGCCACGCTGCTGCTCGGCCACGCCCTGCTGCCAACTCTCCACCACCTGCCCCGCGGTGTTGGCAAAGCCCTCGGCAAACTGGTCGACCTGCTGCTGCGCGACCCGGGCCAGCTGCTGCTGTGTTTCCTCGGCCTGGCGGCTGATTCCGGCCATCGTATCTTTCGCCAGGGCACGCATGCCCTCACCGGCGAGCTTGCCACTGTTGGCGAGACTTTCGGCCAGAGACCGATCCAGCGACCGGGCCAGCCCGGAGTAAATGTCCGCAACCGAGTGCTGCAACGCGTTCTGTTGCCCGAGCAGTTTGTCACCCAGGGTATCACCCATGGTTCCCAGTTTATCGGCCATCTGCTCCAGTTTGCTCGCCACCAGGGGCAGCGCGGCGGCCTGGTCCCGGAGCGCCGCAAACGCCTCCTGGCTGCTGTGCCGAAGCGAGAAGTGCTGCATCTGGGCACTGCCGGCGCTATCGAGGCGGCGGCTGGCGAGCATTCTGTCACGCCGGCTCAGGGTGGAAGCCAGACCTAACATGGCCGACGCAGCCACCCCCGCCACGGAGGTGCCGAATGCCAGGCTGAGGCCCTCGATGGGCGCCGCCAGGCCAGCCCGGATCGCCTGCAACTCTGTGGTGCCCTCGAGTGCCAGCACGGCACCCTTGAGCGTATCCACCATACCGGCGAAGGTTCCGAGCAAGCCCAGCATCACCAGCAGACCCACCAGGTAGGGGGTCAGCACGGGTGCTGCCAGCCCCACCCGCTCACCTTCTATGCGCAGGCGCACCGAATTCTGGAGTGAGGGATCCAGCAGCGCCAGCCACTGCTGCAATTCTTCCCGGGTCTGGGGGGCACCGCCGGCAAGTTCGTTGAGCTGTCGGTCCAGACTCGCGGTCCCCCGCCGGTACTGCAGCAATTCGATAAAGCCAATGCAGTAAACAGCGGCAATGACGACGATCACGGCCAGTGCCAGGCGGTCGGCGCCTACAAAGCTACCGGCCATCCAGGCGATGGCGGCCGCACCCAGGAGGAAGGCGCTGACAATAAGCAATTTGTTCATAGGCGGATCGATTCTCGTTTTGCGTTGAGGACTGCCGTACTCGGTTCGGGGCTGCCCGCCTCGACCAGCCCAAGGGTGGGCAGCAGCCTTGCATCCAACTCGGCCAGCAGTACGTCGCGCAGTTCATCGCGGAACTGGCGCTGCCAACGAATCCAGGACGCGCTCTCATCGACCTCGCCGCCACACGCCGCACGGCATTGCTCCAGCCCGTCGCAGAACCGCGCTTGCAGCAAGCGGGGGACGTCGGCAAAAGCCTTTCGGGCAGCTTGCACCAGGGTGCCCCCCAGGGCCGCATCCAGCTCACACAGGTGCGCCAGTCGCGGCGAGAGGGTGGCGCTGGCGTCACGAATCTGGAAATGCAGGTTCAGCACCTTGGTTTCCATCGTGCGCTGCTGGCCGACGTAGAAACGTCGGTAGGGAGCAAAGGCGTCGCTGACATCGTCGGGAAGCCGCTGGTCGCAGGGAGGCAGCTTCAGATGGGTATACCCTGGCCTGGGGGCAAAGCCGGCCAGCAGGGATCTGATGATGCCGGCTCGCAGGCGCAAAAAGAGATCCCTTGGGGCCTCCTCGGGCGATGCCGACGGTTCTGTCCATGGTGTTGGCTGGGACAGTGCGGTTGCCAGCTTGATCGAGGCAGCGAAATCGATAACAGCCGCCAGTTGACCCGGTAGCGTGTGCTGCGGTTCCGTGCTATCGAGCACGCCCAGCTCGCGAAAACGCCGGATCAGGCGCGGGCTTTCACTGCGCTGTGGAATGTTGGCCTGGGTCATAAATAGCTTCACCGGCAACTGCCGGCGGCAATTTACCTGAATTCCAACCCTGGATGGTTTATCGACTGTTGAGGGGGCGCCATTATCGCCATTTCGGCGGAAAACTCAAGCAGCACACTGGCATCACCGGCGCGCCGCTACATGGTCGGCCATGGCGGGGCCAAAAGCCCATGGCCTCAGTCTTCCATGTAGTCGGTCATCGAGGGGCAGGCACACACCAGGTTGCGATCGCCGTATACGTTATCGATGCGCCCCACCGGCGACCAGTACTTGTTGTGCTTCAGCCACTCGACGGGATAAGCGGCCGCTTCCCGGCTGTACCGATGGGGCCAATCGTCGCTGCAGACCACGGCTGCAGTATGGGGTGCATTGACCAGCGGGCTGTCAGCAAGCGCGTGATCACCGTTCTGAACCGCGCTGATCTCGGCACGTATCTGCAACATCGCGCTGATAAACCGGTCCAGCTCCTGCAGCCCCTCGCTCTCGGTGGGCTCGATCATCAGCGTTCCTGCCACCGGAAACGACATGGTGGGCGCATGGAAGCCGAAATCTACCAGCCGCTTGGCTACGTCCTCGACGTCAACTCCGGTTTGCTCCTTGATCGTCCGCATATCGATAATACATTCATGGGCGACCCGGTCGTTGCTACCGGTGTAGAGAATCGGGTAGGCATGCTGCAGTTTCGCGGCCACATAGTTGGCGGTGAGGATGGCGTTTTCGGTGGCCTGCCTGAGACCGCTGGCGCCCATCATCCGGATATACATCCAGCTTATCGGCAGGATGCTGGCACTGCCGAAGGGGGCGGCCGAGACCGGACCCACCGCATGCTCGCCCTTCATCTGCCGATGTCCGGGGAGGAACTCGGCAAGGTGCGAGCGAACCGCAACCGGGCCGACACCGGGGCCGCCCCCACCATGGGGGATACAAAAGGTCTTGTGCAGGTTGAGGTGTGATACGTCCCCGCCAAACAACCCTGGCTGGCACAGCCCCACCATGGCATTGAGATTGGCGCCGTCGATATACACCTGGCCCCCGTGCTGGTGAACGATGGCGCAAACCTCACCGATCGCCTCTTCGAACACGCCGTGAGTGGACGGGTAGGTCACCATGATCGCGGCCAGGTGATCGCTGTGCTCGGCACAGCGCCGGCCGAGGTCGTCGAGGTCGACATTGCCATTACTGTCACAGGCCACCACCACGACCTTCATCCCGCACATCTGCGCACTCGCCGGATTGGTGCCGTGAGCCGAGGACGGAATCAGGCAGATATTGCGATGGGCCTCACCGCGGCTGGCATGGTAGGCGCGAATGGCCAGCAGCCCGGCATATTCACCCTGGGAGCCGGCATTGGGCTGCAGCGATACCGCATCGTAACCGGTGCAGGCGCAGAGCATGGCCTCCAACTCGGTGATCATCTGTTGATATCCCAGGCTCTGCTCGGTCGGCGCAAAGGGGTGCAACTGGCCAAACTCCGGCCAGGTGATGGGGATCATCTCAGCGGCAGCATTGAGTTTCATGGTGCAGGAACCCAGGGGGATCATGGTGCGATCCAGCGCCAGATCCTTGTCGCTGAGTCTGCGCAGGTAGCGCATCATCTCGGTTTCGGAGTGATACTGCTGGAAGACTTCGTGGTGCAGAATTGCCGAACTGCGCAACAGTTCCCGGGGCAGGCGATCCTGGCATTGGGCATCCAGTGCCGCGGGGTCGAGCTCGCTGCCCGGCGCGAACAACTGCCACAGTGCGACGATGTCCCCGGGGGTAACGGTTTCGTCGAGGGACAGGCCGATATGATCGTCGTCGCGGGGGTAGAGATTGATACCGGCAGCACTCGCCCGCTGCAGGATGGCGTCGGTTGCATCCCCCGTCGCCAGGGTCAGTGTATCGAAGCAGCTGCTATTCAGCACCGTAAAGCCCAGGGACTCGAGTCCCGCTGCAAGTACCGCGGTCGAGCGGTGCACCCGCATGGCAATGGCTTTCAGCCCCTTGGGGCCGTGGTAGACGGCGTACATGCTCGCGATCACCGCCAGCAGCACCTGGGCCGTGCAGATATTGCTGGTCGCTTTTTCGCGGCGAATATGCTGCTCCCGGGTCTGCAGTGCCAGCCGATAGGCCGGGTTGCCGTTGCTATCGATGGACACTCCCACCAGGCGCCCGGGCAAAGAGCGCTTGAAGCTCTCCCGGGTCGCCATAAACGCCGCATGGGGGCCGCCGAATCCCAGCGGTACGCCGAAGCGCTGGGTAGAACCGATAACGACATCCGCCCCCAGGGAACCGGGGGGCTCGAGCAGGGTCAGGGCAAGAATATCGGCGGCAAAAATGGCCACAGCCTTGATGCTATGCAGGGTTTCCACCGCGGGTCGGTAGTCCATCACGGCGCCGCTGGCACCGGGATAATGCAGTAGCGCGCCGAAACAATCACAGCCCGCAAGTTCCGTCAGCGGGTCGCCGCAGACGACCTCAATACCGAGGGGCTCGGCACGTGTCCGCAGCACATCGATGGTCTGGGGAAAGCTGTCGGCATCGACAAAAAAACGGCGGCTCTTGTTTTTCGCCATGCGCATGGCCAGGGTCATGGCCTCTGCCGCTGCGGTAGCCTCATCCAGCAGGGAGGCACTGGCAATGTCCATCCCCGAAAGATCGGTCACCATGGTCTGGAAGTTGAGCAGCGCCTCCAGTCGCCCCTGGGAAATCTCCGGCTGGTAGGGCGTGTAGGCGGTATACCAGGCGGGATTCTCCAGCACATTTCGCTGCACGACAGCTGGCGTGTGGGTATTGTAATAACCCTGGCCGATGAACGAGCGGAATACCTTGTTGCGCTGGGCTATGCCCCTGAGCTCGAGCAGGGCGGCCTCTTCAGTGCAGCTGTCCCCCAGCGCCAGGGATTCGGCCATGCGGATGCCGGCCGGGACGACTGAGGCGATGAAATCCTCCATGGTGTCGTATCCCAGCTGCTCCAGCATGATCTGCTGATCGCCAGTTGACGCGCCAATGTGACGCCGCACAAATGCATCGTTAGCTTGCAGCTGCTGCAGAGAGAGTTGATGCTGAGGCATAGGACCTACCCGTGTTGAATGGTTGAAGCTGGATTTCGACAGGCGCAAATATCGCCCCCTGCTAGCGCTGGTAACGTTGCTCGACAAAGGGCAGTTTAGTCACCACCAGCGGCCTCGGCTTACCACGTACCATAGCCGTTAGCCTGGTATCCGGCTTTGCCAGCGTGGTATCGACATAGCCCATGGCAACCGGCGCATCCAGGCTGGGAGCAAAACCACCGCTGGTAACCGTACCCACGTTCGCCCCGCTGGCATCGTGGATCGAGGCGCCCTCCCGCACCGGCGCCCTGCCCTCGACCCGCAGCCCGACCCGTTTGCGCTCGACGCCGTGCTGCATTTGCCCGAGGATGTGATCACTGCCCGGAAAGCCACCAGCCTTGGCCCCCTGCTGGCGTCGTGACGGACTGATCGACCAGCCCAGGGACGCTTCGATCGGGGTGGTTGCCGCGTCCATATCGTGCCCGTACAGGCACAGGCCGGCCTCCAGTCGTAACGAGTCCCGCGCGCCCAGGCCGATGGGCTCGACCGCCTCGAATGCCAACAGCGCATCGGCGACGGCGCGGGCCTGCTGGCTGGGGACGGAGATCTCGAAACCATCCTCACCGGTGTAGCCAGAGCGGGTGATGTAACAATCAGCGCCGGCCAGGGTCCCGGCGCAACCGTTCATGAAGGATAATTGTGTCGCCGCCGGCGCCAGGGCCGCCATGACCTCTTTAGCCTTCGGTCCCTGCAAGGCCAGCAGGGCGCGATCCAGTTCCTCGATATGGAAACCCGGCAGGCCAGAGCGCAGGAGGGCGATGTCCTGCCCCTTGCAGGCCGCGTTCACCACCAGGAAAAAACGCTCCTCGCCCCACCGGGTAATGATGAGATCGTCCTCAATACCACCCCGGGGATTGGTAAAAACCCCATAGACCTGCTTGTTGAGAGCCAGCGATTCCAGCTCCACCGGCACCAGGGCCTCCAGGGCGAGGTCAGCGCCGGCCCCCTGGACCAGCACCTGACCCATGTGGGAGACGTCGAACAGGCCGGCTGCCCCCCGGGTGTGCAAATGCTCCTGCTTGATTCCCGCCGGGTACTGCAGCGGCATCTGGTAACCGGCAAATGGCACCATCCGGGCGCCCAGCTCAAGGTGCAGGGCGTGCAGTGGAACGGTTTGAACGGGCGCGTTCGAGTTTTCAGACATCAACGCCAAGCCTCCAGACACGGGCACCAAACCGCCATGGTACGGCCCGATTCAAAATTTGTGAAATCAATACTTAAAATAAATTCATAAATCCTGCTTATGTGACGGGCGATCGATCCCGGGCACACAGAGGCCTCGGTGGAGCTTTTCTTTGACAGCCGCGCTCGCCATAATGCAGCGTGATTCGAAGGGAGTGGGGCATGCAGCAGATCATAGATTATCACAACGGTGTCATCGCCATTGACGCCCACTATATTCAGCCCCGGCTTGCATCCATCCACCTTCTCATCGAGGGCGACCAGGCTGCAATTATCGACACCGGCGTCAACTCCTCGGTACCCGGCGTGCTGGCGGCCCTGCAGCAATATCGACTGGAGCCGGAGCAGGTCAGTTATATCATTCTGACCCACATCCACCTCGACCATGCCGGGGGCACCGGCGAATTGCTACACCATCTTCCCAACGCCAGAGTGGTGGTGCATCCCCGGGGAAGCCGCCACCTGATCGACCCCACCAAGTTGATCGCCGGCACCATTGCGGTATACGGCGCCGAAAAAGCTGCCCGCCTCTACGGCGAAATACAACCCGTTCCCGAGGCGCGCATCATCGAGGCAAGGCACGAAGACAGTATCACAATGAACGGGCGGAAGTTGCTGCTGCTGGACACCCCGGGGCATGCGCTGCACCACATTTGTATCGTCGATCGCCAGACCAGCCATATCTTTACCGGCGACACGTTTGGCCTCAGCTACCGGCAACTGGATAACCACGGTCGCCAGTTCATGTTCGCCACGACCACCCCGGTACAGTTCGACCCCGAAGCCCTTTACGCGTCGATAGACCTGCTCTGCTCTTACCAACCCGACGCCATGTACCTGACGCACTTCAGTCGGATCAGCGACATCCCCACCCGCGCAAAGGACCTGAAGGCCTGCGTCCGGGCCCACGTCGAAATTGCCCGGGCGGCAGCGGGGAGGGGCCAGGACCGGATCGATGAAATCAAGGCCGGACTGGCAGCCTGGGTAGTGGAACAGTCGGAGCAGCAGGACTGGTCCCTGCGGGGCGAAGCTGCAGTCGGGTTACTGGCGATGGATATCGAATTGAACGCTCAGGGGCTCGATGTCTGGCTGCAACGGATAGAGAGCAGCTGAGCCCGGCCAGCCCTTAACCGCCGCTTCGCCGGGACCGCGTGGCAACAGCGGCCCGCGCTGCCCCATCGGCCAGGGGGACCCAAACCAGCCCGGTGGTGATGCTATCTTTCCCGGGGCCTGCCATGTTGACGTTAACGTAAACGTAAGTTAATCTACCTTCAACATTCGGCGTGAGCACCCCATGACCCCGCAGCATTTTACTATCTCACAGCTGGCCGAAGAGTTTGGCATTACCACCCGCGCTATTCGCTTTTACGAGGAAAAGGGGTTGATCAAACCCGGGCGCAACGGCCAGCAGCGGCACTACAGTGCCGCCGACCGCGTTCGGCTCAAGCTGATACTGCGGGGCAAGCGGCTGGGCTTCACCCTCGACGAAAGCCGTGATTTGATTGACATGTACGACCCCGGGCAGGGTAACGTAGAGCAACTGCAGGTTTTGCTCGGCAAAATCGCTGACCGGGAAGCCTCCCTGCAGCGGCAGCTGCGCGACATCGCCAATATGCGCCGTGATTTGCAGACCGTGCGCCGGCGCTGCGAAGAGGCACTGCAAACCCAACAGAAAGCAAGCCGCAAAGGCTGATATGGTGACCTTATGAGCAGTCGTTATCCCTCACTCAAGTTCGACCTTGGCGACGACATCGCGATGATGCGTGACGCGGTGGAACAGTTTGCCCAGGCTGAACTGGCCCCCCGGGCGCAGCAAATCGACAGTGACAACGAATTCCCCATGGACATGTGGCGGCAACTCGGTGACATGGGCCTGCTTGGCGTCACCGTTCCCGAGCAGTACGGCGGCACCGACATGGGCTACCTCGCCCATACCATCGCGATGGAAGAGATCAGCCGGGCCTCGGCCTCGGTGGGGCTTTCCTACGGCGCTCACTCCAATCTTTGCGT
Source organism: uncultured Gammaproteobacteria bacterium (assembly GCA_963751595.1). Taxonomy (GTDB): domain Bacteria; phylum Pseudomonadota; class Gammaproteobacteria; order Pseudomonadales; family JAHEGP01; genus JAHEGP01. The sequence goes on along the minus strand of CAVVVC010000007.1, from coordinate 121,712 downwards.
GAATCAGATTTACAAGAATGGCAATGACGCCCAGCGGGAAAAATATCTGCCCAAGCTCTGCTCCGGTGAGCACATTGGCGCCCTGGCGATGTCGGAACCCAATGCCGGCTCGGATGTCGTGAGCATGAAATTGCGGGCCGACAAAAAGGGCGATCACTACCTGCTCAACGGCGCCAAGATGTGGATTACCAATGGCCCCGATGCCCATACCTATGTGATCTATGCCAAGACCGACGTGGCCGCGGGCCCCCGGGGCATTACCGCCTTTATCGTCGAGCGCGACCGGGCGGGATTCTCCCGCTCACCCAAACTCGACAAGCTGGGGATGCGCGGCTCCAACACCTGCGAACTGGTGTTCGAGAACTGCGAGGTGCCCATGGAAAACATCCTCGGGCGGGAACACGACGGCGTCAGGGTGTTGATGTCTGGCCTGGACTACGAGCGGACCGTGCTTTCCGGCGGACCCGTGGGCATTATGCAAGCCTGCCTGGACCTGGTGTTACCCTACATCCATGATCGTCAGCAATTCGGCCAGAGCATTGGCGAATTCCAGATGATCCAGGGCAAGGTAGCCGATATGTACACCCACCTGAATGCCTCCCGCGCCTACCTCTACGCCGTTGCCAGTGCCTGCGACCGGGGCGAGGAAAGCCGCAAGGACGCCGCCGCCGTGATCCTGTTTACCGCCGAGATGGCCACCAAGGCCGCACTGGACGCGATCCAGATCCTGGGCGGGAATGGCTATATCAACGACTTTCCCGCCGGGCGCCTGCTGCGGGACGCCAAGCTCTACGAGATCGGTGCTGGTACCTCGGAAATCCGCCGCATGCTGATCGGCCGCGAGCTGTTTCGGGATACGGTTTGAGCCATGGCCATCCTGCCTTCTACCGTCGATATTCGCAGCGCTGATTTCCAGCGCAACAGCCAATCCCTGCAAAACCAGGTGGCCGACCTGCGGGCGCTGATAGACACCATTAAGCTGGGTGGTGGTGAAGACTACTGCCGGCGCCACGAAGCGCGGGGCAAACTGCTGGTCCGGGATCGGATCAATGCCCTGCTCGACCAGGGGTCGCCGTTTCTCGAGTTATCGCAACTGGCGGCCTACCGGGTGTACGGTGACGAAGAAGTCGCCGCTGCCGGGGTGGTCAGCGGCATCGGCCGGGTCAGCGGGCAGCAGTGCATGATTGTCGCCAACGACGCCACCGTCAAGGGCGGCAGCTACTACCCGCTGTCGGTGAAAAAACACCTGCGCGCCCAGGCGATTGCCGAGCAGAACCACCTCCCCTGCATCTACCTGGTCGATTCCGGCGGCGCCAACCTGCCACGCCAGGATGAAGTGTTCCCCGACCAGCAGCACTTCGGCCGCATATTTTTCAACCAGGCCAATATGTCGGCGAAGGGCATCGCCCAGATCGCGGTGGTAATGGGTTCCTGCACCGCCGGAGGTGCCTATGTGCCCGCCATGGCTGACGAGTCGATCATCGTCAAAAACCAGGGGACGATTTTTCTTGCCGGCCCGCCGCTGGTAAAGGCCGCCACCGGCGAGGTTGTCAGCGCCGAAGACCTCGGGGGCGCCGACGTCCATTGCCGCACCTCGGGGGTGGCCGATCACTACGCCCAGAACGACCGCCACGCACTGCAACTGGCACGCCAGGCAGTCAGCCGCCTCAACCGGGTCAAGCCCATCGCCATGGACCTGCGGGAACCCCGGGAGCCCCTCTACCCCGCCGAAGAGATCTATGGCATCGTCCCCGACGACCCCCGCCAGCCCTACGATGTGCGCGATGTTATCGCCCGCATTGTCGACGGCTCGGCACTGGACGAGTTCAAGGCCCTGTTCGGTACTACCCTGGTATGTGGCTTCGCCCGCATCTGGGGTTACCCGGTGGGCATCGTTGCCAATAACGGCATTCTGTTTTCGGAGTCGGCGCAAAAGGGCGCACACTTTGTCGAGCTGTGCAGCCAACGCAAGATCCCGCTGGTTTTCCTGCAGAATATCGCCGGCTTCATGGTGGGCAAACAGTACGAGGCTGCCGGCATCGCCAAACATGGCGCCAAGCTGGTAACCGCAGTGGCCTGCTCCCAGGTGCCCAAACTGACCGTGCTCATCGGCGGCTCCTTCGGCGCCGGGAACTACGGCATGTGCGGCCGGGCCTATGACCCTCGCTTCCTGTTCATGTGGCCCAATGCGCGCATCTCGGTTATGGGTGGCGAACAGGCGGCCGGGGTGCTGGCGCAACTGAAGCGGGACCAACTGGAGAAGCAGAACCAGGCCTGGAGCGAGGCCGATGAAGCGGCATTCAAACAGCCCGTGCTGGACACCTACGAACGCCAGGGCCACCCCTACTATGCCTCTGCGCGCCTCTGGGACGACGGCGTGATCGACCCCGCCGACACCCGCATGGTATTGGGACTGGCACTCTCAGCCGCACTCAACCGGCCCATCGAGGACACCCGTTTCGGCGTGTTCCGGATGTAGTGGCCAAACCAGAGGAGCAGCACAAGCTTGAGTCAGCCCACCGTAGAATTGATCATTGACCAGCCCGGCGTGGCAACGCTGTGGCTGAATCGGCCCGACAAGCACAACGCCTTTGACGATGCCATGATCGTGGAGCTGACCCGCGCCTGTGAGCGGGTTGCCGCGGACGCCGCACTGCGGGTACTCGTGCTTGCATCCCGAGGCCGCAATTTTTCAGCCGGCGCCGACCTTGGCTGGATGCAGCGGATGGCGGCGTACAGCTACGCCGAGAACCTGCGCGATGCGGGAGCGCTGGCAAAGCTGCTACAGACCCTCAACACCCTGCCCCAGGCGACTATCGCGCGGGTCCAGGGCGCGGCCTTCGGGGGTGCGGTGGGACTGGTCAGTTGCTGCGACATGGCGGTGGCGACACCGACAGCCCAATTTTGCCTGAGTGAAGTGAAACTGGGCCTGGTGCCCGCGACGATCAGCCCCTACGTGGTCGCTGCCATCGGCCAGCGCGCCGCGCGCCGCTATTTCACCACGGCAGAAACCTTCAGCGCAGCGCGTGCCCGGGAACTGGGACTGGTAGCCGAATTGGCCGACGATGACGCCATCGACCACACCATCGAGCGCCTGGCCCGGGCAATCCAGGCAAACGGGCCCCGGGCGGTTACCCTTGCCAAGCAGCTTGTAGCCCAGGTGAGCGACAGGCCCATCGACCAGGCCCTGATCGACAACACCTGTGAATTGATAGCCAATATTCGCGTATCGACCGAGGGCCAGGAAGGCTTGCAGGCCTTCCTGCAAAAGCGCCGCCCCTCCTGGATCGGGGAGTAAAGACACCGTGTTCAACAAACTACTGATCGCCAACCGTGGGGAGATTGCCTGCCGGGTGATACGCAGCGCCCGGCGCATGGGCATCGCAACGGTGGCGGTGTATTCCAGCGCAGACCGCAATGCGCTGCATGTGGAAATGGCCGACGAAGCCATTCTGATTGGTGAGCCACCTCCCCGGGAGTCCTACCTGCGCGGCGACAACGTGCTGGAAGCCGCACTCAGAACCGGTGCCGACGCCATCCATCCCGGCTACGGCTTTCTCAGCGAAAACGCCGACTTCTGTCGCCAGTGCGATGACCGGGGCGTTACCTTTATCGGCCCCCCGGCCAGCGCCATCGAGGCGATGGGCTCGAAGTCGGCGGCCAAGCGCATCATGGAACAGGCCGGTGTGCCGCTGGTACCCGGCTATCATGGTGACAATCAGGATCCTGAATTCCTCCGCTCTGTGGCTGACGGGATGGGTTACCCGGTGCTGCTGAAGGCGGTAGCCGGCGGCGGCGGCAAGGGCATGCGTATCGTCGAGGACAGCGCCGGGTTCGAAGACGCCCTGGCCGCGGCCCGGCGCGAAGCGAGCAAGTCTTTCGGCGACGATGACATGCTGGTCGAAAAGTACCTGCGGCAACCCCGACACGTCGAGATCCAGGTGTTCTGCGATCGCCATGGCAATGGGGCCTACCTGTTCGAGCGCGACTGCTCGGTACAGCGTCGCCACCAGAAAATCATCGAAGAAGCGCCGGCGCCGAACGTGGATAGCGCCCTGCGAACCCGCATGGGTGAAGCCGCGGTAAAGGCTGCCAGGGCGATCCGCTACGAGGGTGCCGGCACCGTCGAGTTCCTCCTCGACCAGGATGGTACCTTCTATTTTATGGAAATGAACACCCGACTGCAGGTGGAACACCCGGTGACCGAAATGATCACCGGACTGGACCTGGTGGAATGGCAGCTACGGGTGGCCGCTGGCGACCCCCTGCCCCTGGAACAGGGCCAACTGCAGATCAACGGCCATGCTTTCGAAGCGCGCATCTATGCTGAAGATCCGGAGCGTGATTTCCTCCCCGTCACCGGCACCCTGTCCTATCTGCGGGCGCCAGCCGAATCTCGCCATGTGCGCATCGATACCGGTGTCCGCCAGGGCGATGAGGTCAGCCCCTTCTACGACCCGATGATCGCCAAGCTGGTGGTCTGGGACGAGGATCGCAAAAGCGCCCTGAAGCGCCTTCGCAACGCCCTCGCCGACTACCGTATCAGCGGTATGACCACCAACGTTGACTTCCTCTACAACCTTGCCAGTTGTGCACCCTTCCAGCGAGCGGAGCTGGACACCGGTTTCATCGAGCGCCACCGGCGGGAAATCTTTCATCAACAGCCCGACGACCTGGAGCGGGCGCTGCCGCTGGCAGCACTGTATCTGGTACTGGCTCGGTCCGAGGCCGCCCGCCGGGCCAGCCACGACAACCGGGATCCCTGGTCACCCTGGCACCTTGCCAGCGGCTGGCGCCTGAACGAGCCCCACCTGCACCATTTTCAATTGGTGGTGCAGGAGCAGCAGCTGGCGATAGCTGTCGAGCAGCAGGGTATCGGCGCCGCCCGGCGCTACGTGATACGCCATGGCGACCGGGAGATCTGTGCCCGGGGCGAGCTGGATGGGCAGCAGCTCTCGGCGGATGTCGAAGGCCATCGGCTGCAGGCCACTGTCGCCGAGCACGACGGCCGTTACAGCCTCTACTGCGGCGATTGCGCGGTCCAGTTTTCCCTGCTGAAACCGGATCTTGGTGAAACGGATCAGGGGCCCGATGCCAACAGCCTGCTGGCGCCGATGAACGGCACCGTCGTGGCAGTGCTGGTGGAGGCCGGCAGTCGCGTCACCGCGGGCGACCCGCTACTCATCATGGAGGCCATGAAAATGGAACACTCGATTCGCGCCCCGGCTGACGGCGTCGTGAGCCGATTCTATTACCAGGCCGGCGAGCTGGTGGATGGTGGCTGCCAGCTGCTGGAGTTCGACGCCGATGACTGAGCACATCACCCTCCCCCCGCGGGTCAGAATTGTGGAAGTCGGCCCCCGGGACGGCCTCCAGAATGAAACCACGCCACTGGCAATTGAAGACAAGTTACAGCTGCTGGAGCTGCTATCTGCGGCGGGCATCGACTACATCGAGGCGGGCAGCTTCGTGAACCCGAAGTGGGTGCCGCAAATGGCCGGTAGTGACGAACTGTTTGCTCGGCTGGAAAAAAAACCGGGCACCACCTACGCCGCGCTGGTACCCAATATCAAGGGCTTCGAGCGGGCTCTGGCGGCGGGAGCAGATGAAGTGGCGGTATTTTCCGCGGCCTCGGAAGCGTTCAGCCAAAACAATACCAACTGCTCCATTGCGGAGGGTTTACAGCGCTTTGAGCCCATTTTCGCGGCCGCCCGCGACGCTGATATTCCAGTCAGGGGCTATGTCTCCTGTGTCGCGGGGTGCCCCTACCAGGGAGCGGTGCCCATCGCCGATGTAGTCGATGTGGCGGAGCGCCTGCTGCGGGCGGGCTGCTACGAGATTTCCCTCGGCGATACCATCGGCAGCGGCACCCCCGGACACTTCACCCGGCTATTGACCGCGGTGATGGCACGGGTGCCGGCGTCCCAGCTCGCGGTCCATTGCCACGACACCTACGGTCAGGCGCTGGCCAATATCTATGCCTCGCTACAGGCCGGTGTGGCGGTTGTCGACAGCTCGGTGGCGGGACTCGGGGGCTGCCCCTACGCCAGGGGCGCCAGCGGCAACGTCGCCACAGAAGATCTGGTGTACATGCTCCAGGGGCTGGGAATAGACTGCGGCGTCGACCTCTCCGCCATCATTGCCGCCGGCAATTTCGTCTCCACCCGCCTGCACCGCGCCAGCCAGTCAAAAGTGGCCCGAGCCCGGACCGGGGCAGTCACATGAGCAACGCTTTACTGTGGACCCCATCGCCTCAGCGCCGCGACGCCAGTCAGATGGCCGGGTTTATGCGCGACATCTGCGCCAAATACGGGGTTGAGCTGGCGGACTATGCTGCGCTTCACCGTTGGTCCATCGAGAACCGGGCGGCGTTCTGGGCGGAGCTCTGGCGGCAATACGGGATTATTCACAGCAAACCCTACAGCGAGGTGCTGCAGCAGGACACCATGCCCGGAGCCGTTTGGTTCCATGGCAGCCGCCTGAACTTTGCCGAGAACCTGCTGCGCTTTCGCGATCAGCGCACCGCGCTGGTGTCATTGCTGGAGCACGGCGAGCGTCGCTCCCTGAGCTATGCCGAGCTCTACCAGCAGGTGCAGCAGCTTGCGGCCAGCATGCGCGCACGGGGTATTGGCAGCGGTGACCGGGTTGCGGGATTCATGCCCAACATTCCCGAAACCGTGGTGGCCATGCTGGCCACTGCCAGTATCGGCGCCATCTGGTCCTCCTGCTCTCCGGATTTCGGTATCAACGGGGTGATGGATCGTTTCGGCCAGATAGAGCCGAAGCTGTTATTCACCACCGATGGCTACTACTATAACGGCAAGCCCATCGATGCGCTGGAGCGCACGGCGCAGATTGCCAGCCGCATACCGGCGATCGAGCTGGTCGTGGTCGTGCCCCTGTTGGGTAACGCGCCAGCCATAAGCCGCATCGATAACGCCGTGGAGTACCGGGATTTTATCGACCCCACCGCGGCTACCCTGCCCTTTGCCCAACTTCCCTTCGACCATCCGCTCTACATCATGTACTCCTCGGGCACCACCGGTGCCCCCAAGTGCATTGTCCACGGGGCCGGCGGTACCCTGCTCCAGCACCTGAAGGAACATCGCCTGCACACCGATATCGATCGCGACGATGTCTTCTTCTATTTCACGACCTGTGGCTGGATGATGTGGAACTGGCTGGTATCGGGTCTGGCCAGCGGTTGCACCCTGGTGTTGTACGACGGCTCACCCTTTGTGGGCAACGGCCTGCGCCTGCTCGACGCCATCGACCAGGAGGGCATCACAGTATTCGGTGTAGGCGCGAAATACCTGGCGGCGCTGGAAAAAGCGGGACACCAACCCCGGGAAACGCACAGCCTGGGTTCGCTGCACACCGTGCTGTCGACCGGTTCGCCGCTCTCCCATGCCAGCTTCGAATACGTCTACCGCGATATCAAGGCCGATGTCTGTCTGGCTTCGATTTCAGGCGGCACCGATATCATCTCGACCTTCGTTCTGGGCAACCCACTGCTCCCGGTTTACAGCGGCGAAATCCAGTGCCGGGGACTGGGGATGGCGGTTGAAGTGCGAGATGATGAAGGCGCAGCCATCGAGGGCGCCAAAGGCGAGTTGGTCTGCACCCGCGCTTTTCCGAGCTGCCCGGTGATGTTCTGGAATGATCCCGACGGAAGCAAGTTTCACGATGCCTACTTCGACCTCTACCCGGGCGTCTGGGCGCAGGGCGATTACGCGGAAGTCACCGAGCACGGCGGCATCGTCATCCATGGCCGCTCCGATGCCGTGCTCAATCCCGGCGGGGTTCGCATCGGCACCGCCGAGATCTACCGGCAGGTGGAAAAAGTCGCCGAGGTGCTGGACAGCATCGTTATCGGCCAGCAATGGCAGGACGATGTCCGGGTGATCCTGTTCGTGGTACTGCGCGAGGGTCTGGCGCTTGACGATGGCCTGCGCCAACGGATCGCCGGCACCATCAAGGCAGGGGCGACACCGCGCCACGTGCCGGCCAAAATCATCCAGATTGCAGACATCCCCCGCACAATCAGTGGCAAAATCGTGGAGCTGGCCGTCGCTAACGTGGTGCATGGTCGAGCCGTGAAAAACCAGGATGCACTTGCCAACCCTGAAGCCCTCAAGCTGTTTGTCGACATCCCCGAGCTGGCACTGGATTGACAGCGGGGCGCGCGACGGCTTGCCGAGCATGCGTATTACAATGGCACAATTTTTGCCGCCGCATCCTGTCGGAGGTGGCGCTGGACAGATGGAGACGGGGTTACGCAGCCGGACCATTTCACAATACACTAGGCAGTGGCACAGGGCTGAAGGGGGTTAATCGAATGCAGGACTACAAGCAGTTTTATATCAATGGAAGCTGGATGGACGCGGCGGGGGAGCAGTTGCTGGACGTCATCAATCCCGCGACCGAGCAAGCCGTCGCCCGCATTGCCCTGGGCAATGCCACCGATGTCGACCGGGCCGTCGCTGCCGCAAGGGCAGCTTTCCCCGCCTTTTCACAAACCAGCCGGGAACAGCGCATCGAATTGCTCGAAAGCATTATCGAGGTGCACCTGCGACGGATGGCGGATATGGCTGAGGCCATCTCCACTGAAATGGGCGCGCCGATCAGCCTGGCTCTGGAAGCACAGGCACCTTCCGGGGTTCAGCACCTGCAGGCGACTCTGGCCGCCCTGCGGACTTTCGAGTTCGAGTCAACCCTCGGCAGTGCAAGCGTGTTCAAGGAGCCGGTCGGGGTCTGCGGCCTGATTACGCCTTGGAACTGGCCCGCCAACCAGATCTCCTGCAAAGTCTCACCCGCGCTGGCCGGCGGCTGCACCATGGTACTCAAGCCCTCCGAGGTGGCACCGCTGTCAGCCCTGGTGTGGGCGGAAATCCTCCATGAGGCCGGGGTTCCTGCCGGGGTCTTCAATCTCGTCAATGGCGATGGCGCGGGTGTCGGGGTGGCGCTTTCCTCGCACCCTGATGTCGACATGATGTCTTTTACGGGATCCACCCGGGCCGGCATATCGGTGGCCAAATGTGCCGCCGATACCGTTAAGCGGGTATCCCAGGAGTTGGGGGGCAAATCGGCCAATATTATCCTCCCCAGTGCCAGCCTGGAAGCAGCTGTTAGCGACGGCATCATGCAATGCATGAACAACAGCGGCCAGTCTTGCAACGCGCCCACTCGCATGCTGGTGCCAGCGTCGATGATGGAGCAGGTGATGCAAATTGCCCGGACTGTTACATCCACTATCCGCGTCGGCGACCCCGCTGACGCCGACGTTTTTATGGGTCCTGTGGTTTCAGCAGCCCAGTACGACAAGATCCAGGGCCTGATTCAGGCGGGTATCGACGAGGGTGCGACCCTGGTCTGCGGCGGAGTCGGCAAACCCCGGGGGCTGGAAACCGGGTACTACGTCAAGCCCACCATTTTTGCCAACGTGGAGCCGGGAATGACCGTTGCCCGGGAAGAAATTTTTGGCCCGGTACTGACCATCCTCGGCTATGAAACGGTGGATGAGGCGGTGGCAATGGCCAACGACACGGTGTACGGGCTGTCGGGCTATGTGCAGGGAGAGCTAGAGGCGGCGCGCGCGGTAGCACACCGCCTACGCACAGGAATGGTTCACATCAATGGCGCCTCGCTGGAGTCGGCGGCGCCATTTGGCGGCTACAAGCAGTCCGGCAACGGCCGCGAGTGGGGTGTCTATGGCCTGGAGGAATTTCTTGAATCGAAGGCCGTGACCGGCTATCAGCCCTAACCGCCCCCGGGACACACTCCCGCCAGCTGCAAGGGCCCGGCGCTGTTTTGCGTCAGCGGGCGCTTAGGTACCCAGCGCCAACGCAGCCTCGGGAATTGCCGGCGTGGCGCTGCTTTGCACCGGTCGCCGGCGCGCTGCCAGCTTGAACGCGGCCGGAACAAAATAAAAAGAGAGCAAGGTCGTCAACGCGGTGCCCCCCGCAATGGCTACCGCGAATGGCGGCCAGAAGTTGCCACTGTCGAACACCAGTGGCATAAAGCCACCTATGGTTGTAATCGTGGTGGAAACAATATGGCGGGTACAAACCATCACCGAATCATGGATGGCAGCACTATCGCCGCCACAGGCCGCCGGGTTAGCCTTGAGCTCGGAGAGAATCACGATGGCGGCGTTGATAGCCAGCCCCATCAAACCCATGAGGCCCACGATGATGATAAAGCCGAAGGCATAGCCGGCAAGGTAAACGCTGAGCAATCCCATGGTCGCGGACTGGAACGCCACCAGAAAAACGATGCCGCTGAGACGAAACGAGTTAAAGGTCAGCACCACCGCGACCACCAGCAGGGTCAGCACCACCCCGACATAGGCCAGCAGATTGCCCACCGACTCATCGCGCTTGGCCGACTCCCCGCCTATCTCAAGGGTGTAGCCCGCCGGCAATTGAAATCCCCGGATATCCAGCTCCTGTCGCAGCGCATTCAGCACCGTCTCCGGCAGTACACCCACGGCGACAAACGCCTCCACGGTGTTAACCCGCTGACCGTTACGGCGCGCAATGTTGGAACGCGCCGGTGCCAGCCGCAGCTCTCCGAGTGAAGCCAGTGGAATATTGGTCAACGTGGCCTCCTCGCTGGAAAAGCGGGACACCAGTTGGGTACTGGCCAGATTGCGATACAATCCGCGTTCGTCATCGGTAATGCGCAGACGCACCGGGAGTTCCTCGGTACTCTCCACCACCGAGCCGCTGATGCTGCCAGACAGGGAGTCCCGCAATTGCTGGGCGACATCGTTGAGTCGCAGGCCCGCCAGTTGGGCCTCCTCCTCCCGAATATCGACCCATATCTTGGGCTTGGCGACGTCCTGGGTCACCCGGGTGTGCAAGACATTGGGAAGGCCTGACAAGATGCTCCGCAACTCGTCCCCCAATTGCTTCAGGGTATCCAGGTTGGCGCCATAAATGCGCAGTTCCACCGGCGCGTTGTAAGGGGGCCCCTGGTCCAGCTTTCGCACCAGGATTTGCGCTTCGCCAAACTCATCATCGAGCTGTTTTTGCAGGGCAACGATCGCGGCGTCCGCCGCCTGGTAGTCACGCGTGGTGACCATCGCCTGGGCATACTGGGGCATACCATCCTTGTTGGCGATTAAATTGTAATAGAAGGAAGGTGCGCTATTGCCGACAAACCACTGGGTTTCGATGATACCCGGCTGGGCGGCGACCTCCTGGTCGATTCGCGCCACCAGCTCGCGGGTAGCCTTGATACTCGCCTGGGCGTCGTTGAACACTTCTATGTGAAACATGTCCCTGTCTGCCGGCGGATAGAATTGCTCAGTCATCGATTGGCCGGCAACAATCCCCAGCGCCGACACCGAAGCAACCGCTGCGATACTGACCAGCGGATGGGCTATGGACCAGGCCAGCGAGCGGCTGAACGCAGCGCGCAGCCGTGGCATCTCGATACCGTGCCGATACCATCGATAGCCGCCAGCGGCCTTGCCCGGGATAAAACGACCCGCCAGCCCTGCGACGATGGTATGGGAAATGATGAAGGAGCCGACCAGCGAAAAGATCACGGTCAGCGCGATCCCACCGACGAACTCACCCCCTGGCCCGGGCATCAATACGATGGGCATGAAGGCAAGGATGGTGGTCAGGGTGGATCCCAACAACGGCAACCAATAGTGCTGGAGGGCTTCGCGAATGGCCTCATACCGTCCCATCCCACGCTTGCGGTCCTGCGCTATGGCTTCGGTAATTACGATCGCGTTATCCACCACGATACCCAGCGCTACGATAAGCCCTGCAACGGAAATCTGGTGAATCGCGAGGCCGAACAACTGCATGCAAAAAAGGGTAAAACAAACCACCAGGGGCAGCGAAAAAGCCACTATCAGGGCAGCCCGCCAGCCCAGCGTAACCAGCAGCACCAGGAGTATCACGCAGAAGCCGATACCCACGTTGCCCGCAAGTTCGCCCAGCCTGGCCTCGGTATAGACACTTTGGTTGAACAGGGATCGAAGCTCGACCTGCACAGGCAGTTGCTGCTCGAAATCCTGTAACAGGCCCTGCACCGAGCGGGTCCAGCTATCCACCCGCACATCCGATCGAATACGGGCGGCGACCACCACGCCATCGCCACCATCAATGATCGCGATCTCTTCCGCCGGCGTGCGGATGCCCCGTTCCACCCTGGCAATATCCCCAAGGCGAATGATCTCTCCGTTACCGCCCAGCTTGAGTGGAATCATGCGTATCCGCTGGCGCGAATCCAGCGCCCCGCTGACTTCCATCTGCCACTGGAATTGGTCGTGATACAGTTGGCCCGCGGCGACTTTGGCGTCTGCTCTGCCAATAGCGGCCGCAATGTCCCGGGTGGTGAGTTGCAGAGCCGATACTTCGGCTATGTCCACCGTGACCTGGAACTCTTCTATCGGCTCACCAAAACGACTGACATACTCAGTCCCGGGGAGGTTCTGCAGGCGAATCGCCAGCTCCTGTGCATAGCGCCCCAGGGCATTCATATCCAGCCCACCGCTACCGCTCCAACGCAAAGCCGCAAGCACCGTGAAGGCACCACCACTGCGCTTGTCATCGAAGCGGGGCTCACCAGCGCCCGCCGGCAGGCTTGGCACCAGGTCGTTGATTTTGTCACGGGCGCGCGCCATCACCGGCTCGGTGTCGTAAACCGTCGGCAACAACTCCAGGGTAACGACCGACAGTCCAGGCCGGGAGTTGGAATGAATATGCTCTATCTCGTGGAGCTCGCGGAGCTTGACCTCGATCTTCTCACTGACCAGCGCCTCCACGCGCTCCGCACTGGCACCGGGGAATGGGGTCACGATACTCGCCCAGCGGTTGGTCAGGTCCGGGTCTTCACTGCGGGGCAAGGAATTGAGTGCCCCCAGTCCGGCGACCAGCAGCAGGGATATTCCCAGCACCAGTAGTCTGGGATTACTAATTCGCTGTGCAAACATGGGGAATCAGCTCTCTTCGCTGGGCATGGGCCTGACGATTTGCCCAGGGACGACGCGATGCAAGCCCGTCGCAATGACCTGCTTGTCTTCGAAATCCGCACTCACGTAAACCCGATCGGCCTCGACGTGCAACACCCCGACATTGACGGCCTGCACCCGGAACTGATTGTCATCCAATGGCTCCAGCACATAGCTGTTCCAAAGCCCGCGTACGCCGTCAGCCAGGGCCGACACCGGAAGCCAGTAGCCGGATTCCCCCACATCACGGGACAACATTAGCAGGGCCAGCTCACCATCGCGCAAGCGGGCGTCTTCAGGCAGCTCGAAACGCAGTTTCACAGTGCGCGTTATCGCGTTGAGGTCAGAACCTACAGTGATCAGGCGAGCCTCAAAAGTATCGCCGCCAACCGTCACGGGATAGGCGCCGTTGTGCTCGAGACTACCCGCCATATCCACGGGGACTCCGAACACCACCTCCAGCTTACCCGCTTCGAGCAGCTGCAGGACCGGACTTCCTGCCCCGACCACTGCGCCCTGGTCCTGGAAGCGCTGGCTGATTACGCCATCATAGGGCGCTACCAGATCGCTTTTTTCCAATTGCAGGCGATTCGCATCAAGCCCGGCATTCAGTCGTTCTATACCGGCAAGCAGAGCCTGCCTTTCCGCCGTCAACTCGTCGAGCTGCTGCTCTGCACTGAACCCCTGTTTCTTCAGCGACTGCTGGCGCTTGAGACTGGAAACAACCAGCTCGAGCCTGGCGCGGGTTTCCCGCAACTGCGCCTCGAGCTCTTTGCCGGCGACTTCCAGCAAGCGCTTGTCCAGGGAGGCCAGCTTCTGACCGGCCACCACCGCTTCGCCCTGATCAACCAGAATGGTGTCGATCTTCCCACCCTGCTCGAATCCTATATCGACGCGCTGCGCTGCCTCCACCCTGCCCACGACCCTGCGCTGAACCTGAAATTCAGTGCTAAGCTCCGGTGTCAGGGTAGCGACGCTAATGACCCGGGGAGCCGCTGTTTCTGCTTCAGGGGCACCGCGACAGGCCACCAGACAACCGAGGATAACGGTAATAAATACACTTTTGGAAATCATGGCCTTCATACGAAAAATGCTCTGTAAGGATCACTTCGGTCGAACAAAATGTTATACTAGACCGTCTAGTCTAGTAAAGAGTTTTTTCAATCATGGGTAATCGCGGGCGCGCAAAAAGTGATATCAAGAACCGGCAAATTCTCGAGGCAGCTATCAGCCTGTTTGTCGGGAACGGTTACCACAACACCAGCATGGACCAGGTAGCAGCGGCGGCTGGCGTGTCAAAACAGACAGTTTATAGTCATTTCCGTAACAAGCAGGAATTATTTAAGAGTGCGGTGCAGAGCCGGCGTAGTGACTTCCTGGGCGCGGAACTGACCCTGGACACCAATGCACCTCCCCGCGAGACGCTGCGCCAATTTGCCCGTGCCCTGCTCCGGCTATTGCTCAGTGATGATGTTGTTCGTACGCGGCGGATCTGTGACGCGGAGGCCGAAAGCCATCCTGAAGTTGCTGCAGCCTACTTCAGCGAGGGACCAGAACACACGACCCGGCTACTGACAGAATACCTTACGCAGTTGAATGACTCGGGCCAACTCAGCATACGCAATACCCGCCATGGTGCTATCCAGTTGCTGTACATGCTCACCGGCGAAGCCCAAATGCGAGCTTTGCTGAATCAGCCTCAATGGACGGAAAATCAGGTGGCGGCTTATCTGGATTCAAGCATCGATATGTTTCTGCGCGGCTACGCGGCACATTAAGTTTTGGAATGACGCGCCGGACACTGTCCAACACGGTGTTCTGGAACTTCCAGTCTGCTCCGAAAGGCTAGATTTCCTCGGGTTCAATGGTGTGAAATGCTAACCAGAATATTACGCTGCGTGGCAAATCCCGCCTGACCTTATGCACCGCTGTGGTGATTTCAGCGATCGACGAATAGTTGCCGGTTTGCCACTCGCCCTCAATCAGGGCGGCGATTTCCTGACCGCTAAGCTTGCCATCCTGGTAATCAATAGGGTGATTCTTGTTCATTCGCTGGCCCGTGGACACAGTTTCGGCAACCTTGCCCTAGCAGTGAAACCTTGGCAAGCAGTATTGCTCCCGAGGCCAAGGGTGTATCACGAGATTTCAGCATGGGGGATCATTTCTTTTCTTCGCGGCGGTCCTTGCCAGTGCGTCGCTCCAACGCTTTGGGCAGTTTCATAGCCACCCGACGCCTATCCTCGGCCTGCTTGCGCTCTTCCAGGGAATCCTCAATTTTGCTCACCAGCTCTTTATCAATTTTTGGTTTGTCGTCCATTCGGATACCTCTAATTGCCAACAATGCGTCTAGCCAAGGCTGGTGCCCCAGCAAATCACCAGACGGTATACGTGTCCCTATTCATGACAGGCTGCTCAAATTGGTTTCACTGAGCTGGCCCAAGATAGCTAACTTACTGAAAAGGCGACAGAAGCTGCCAATTCTATAGTGCTGTGTACCAAAGGGTAGACCCAGATTCCGAATTTCGCTAACCCGTTCACAAAAATATTGGTCTGGGGAGTAGAAGTGGTGACGCACCGGGGTCGCGCGCCGGACCCCGGAAAGGTTTCAGCGGCAGGGTTGTTGCGATGCCTGCTTCAGGTGGCTCGCTGGACGGGAAAGCCCCTGGGCAACTCCAGCTCCAGAGCAACCGGGAGATGATCCGAGAGGGTAAAATTGGGTGTCCAGGTGTCTGTCACGCGGACGCTTTCGCTCACCAGAAAATGGTCGAGGGTTCGACTGGGAGCCCAGCTTGGGTAAGTCTTTCGGCTGACGCAGGCTGGCGTGTACAGCCCGCTACCTCGTAACGGACTGGCATCCAGCAAGTGCCGAGCATGGGTGTTCATGTCTCCCATAATCACAACGTGCTCATACTGCTCGATGAGTTCACGGACGTAACTCAGCTGCTGCTGTTGGCTGCGCCTGCCCAATGCCAGATGGAGGTTGATGACGATGAGGTGGTGCTGGTCGTCACCATAGCGCATGAATATTGCGCCCCGACCAGGCATCGCGCCGGGCAGTTTGTGTTGCTCGACACCCAGTGGCAGCACCCGGCTCAGCAGTCCGTTACCGTAGCGGCCAAAACTGCCAAAATCCCGGGTGCATTGCTGATACCAGAAGGGGAAATCACCCAGCTTGGCAAGGTATTCTACCTGGTTGACGAAGCCGCTGCGCAGACTGCCCCCGTCTGCTTCCTGCAGGCCCACAAGGTCGTAATCTTTCAGCAGTTCTGAGATTCGATGAAGGTTTCTTATTTTGCCCTTGGCGGGAAGAATGTTTTGCCAGCTGCGGGTAATATAGTGCCTGAAGCGTTGCACCTCCATCCCGGCCTGCATATTGAAGCTCAGCAAGCGCAACTGCCGATTGACCTTCGAGCGCGGCGCGGCCTCGACGGCAGCAGGCTCGAAAACGCGGGGAGTGAGATAATCGCCTGAAGACATCGCAAAGCTCCTGGTCCAGGTCATTAGTATGACCAGCATCGGTGGACCGTGTAAAGAGCCCCTTGCCAGGAGCGGTTTAGCAGACGGTAGCCATTTTACACCAGACTGTCGACGCAGCAGGCTGACGCACAGCACACCGTGACCCAAGCCTGGGACTCGCATTTTGGAGCGCCAGACCAACAACGAATGATGTATCAGCTATTCAAGGCTCTCATACTACCGCCCGGCATCTTCGTCATCCTGGGCTCGTTCGCTATCCTGCTGCACCGCCAGAGACCTTTTCTGGCGATGACATTGTTGTGGGGCTCGAGTTTGCTGCTATGGGCCCTGAGCACCCTGCTGGTCGGTCAATACGCTATGGGTTTGCTGGAGCCGGCCAGGCCGCTATCCCAGGGCCAGATGGACGCCTTTCAACCGCGGGCCATCGTTGTCCTGGGCGCTGACAGGAATAACAGCAGCCCTGAGTATGGTGGTATCGATCAACCGGGGCGGCACTTGCTGCCACGGCTGCGCTACGCTGCAACACTGCACCGTCAGTACTCGCTGCCATTACTGGTCAGTGGTGGCACGGGTTACTACGGGCGCATCGCCCAGGCGCAGGTAATGGCCGACATGTTACAGCAGGACTACCAGACTCCAGTTCGCTGGCTGGAGGGTGAAAGCATGACAACCTGGGAAAACGCGGCCTATAGCAAGACCATTCTGAAACGATCCGACATCGACCGGGTAGTATTGGTAACCGAAGCTTTCCATATGCGCAGGGCTATGGGCAGCTTCGCTGCCGCGGGGCTCTGTGTGCTGCCCGCGCCTACGTTTTTTATGGGTCCACTGCAGACCCCGCTCACCTGGCGAGATCTCCTGCCCAGCATCGCAGGTCTTGAATTATCGGTACTCGCACTGCACGAGGCGCTTGGCCTGCTGTATTACAAAATGCGGTTTTTCGACGCTCAAACGCTAGCCAGGAAGGATGACTGCCCGCCCCTACGGGCCGACGCCGACAGGGCGACCTGAGCTTGTCCATCGACGCCGCCAGCGCATTCCGTCGTCATCGGTTTACTTATTCATCGCCGCTCGCTCTTTGGCGATGAGAAATTCGGCGACCTCGAGCATCTCTTCCTGACCACCCGCGAGGCTCCCGGAGATACGATACTTGCCGTTTACCAACAATTCCGGGGTCCCCTCAATTGCGGTACTACGGGCCCGCGCGTCGGCCTGTCGCACCTGACTCGCCACCCCAAAAGAGTTGAATGCCTTGCGAAAATCATTCTCGTCCACCCCATACTCGGCGAAAAAGGCGGCCAGTTCATCTTCACTATCCAACTTCGGGCGCGGCGGCGTGTTCAGCGCTGCAAAAAGCGGCTCATCAAGCTTATCGGAAACTCCCAGCGCCTTGGCGGTATAATACGCTTGGGCATGGGTTTTCATCCGCTCATTCCACATCGCCGGGGAACCGATTACATACACGTCATCGCCCTGATTCGCCTGCCACGCGCGTAACACGGGCTCGAAATGGAAACAATGGACACACCCGTACCAGAAAAACTCGACGACTTCGATTTTATCCTTATGTAAGGTAGGTAGCGGACTGGCGATTCTGACGTACTGCTTGCCCTCCTCGTACTCCTCGGCAAATGCCTGTCCGCCAATGGCTAGCACCAGCAGCAAAACCCATCCCAGAAATCCCGGCTTGCTCATCAACTTCTCCTGTCTTCGCCAAAAAAATAAAGCAACTACCAAAGCCCCCCTGACACTAGCCATGTCGCGCCGGGTGACGGCACCAATCCTCTCTCAGGTGGCTTCACGCCTGTCAGGCAGACCCGACGCAAAAAAAAGGTGGCCCGAAGCCACCCTCTTTAACGCTCCCGCAGTAACTAGGGGTGCAAACCACTAATATAGGAGGCCACCGCTTCGATTTCAAGATCGCTCAGCAGCGCAGCGGAACTGCGCATTATTCGCGATTCGCCGTCATTGACCCTTCCCTTTTCCGGCTGGTCTACACCGGTGCGAAACGCTTTCAATTGCGCTGCCAGATACTCGGCATGCTGGCCGCCGAGCGCGGGAAACCCGGCCGGCCCATTACCCTGACCAGTGGGCGAGTGACAGGCCGTGCACGCCGGCACGCCCTTATCGGCGATTCCCGCCCGATAGATACTCTCACCGAGCTCCACCAGATCAGCCTTGGCCTGGCCAACCGTAGTGGTTTGCGCCTCATAAAACGCCGCAATATCCTGCATATCCTCGTCGGACATGTTATCCGTTTGCCCAGCCATTTGAGGTACTGGCCGCAGCCCGGACTTGATGTCCTGCAATTGCTTGACAAGGTACTTCTGGTTCTGCCCGGCTAATTTGGGAAAAGCGCCGACCGCACTGTTTCCGTCAGCCCCATGACAGGCCGCACACGTGGCGGTCAATGCTTCCCCGGCGGCAGCGTCTCCAGTGGCAAAAGCAACCGGAGACGCGCCCCACAGCAAGGTGGCGAGCAGTATTACACGTTTCATAAGCACTTCTTTCATATAGGGATGAGATTACTGCGCTGCAGCCATGTATTCGATGAGCGCCGCGTAGTCCTCATTACTACAGTCGTAACACATACCCTTCGGAGGCATCGCGCCCATACCATTGGCGACACTCGCTACCAGAGCCTCGCTACCTTTTTCCAGGCGTGACGCCCAGGCATCGGCATCGCCGGTTTTTGGTGCCCCAGCGGCGCCGGTGGCATGACAGGCAGCACAGGACTTGTTGTACTTCTCCATTACCGCATCGTCTGCAGCCATGGCTGAGGAAGTAAACGCTGCAATTGCAGCAATTAGAGCGAACTTTTTCATAGTAACCCCCTGGGTCTACTGAATGATCGGGGTCAGTTACCTAACGCCCCGTGTTATGCTTGGCACCCGCCAAGAGCTCGCATTATATACAAGATGTGTAGTAACGGAAACTGACTAATCACATTCTTCCAAGAGCCAGACAATGAACATCGTCCATCCCTCCGCCTATTTCGAACAGGCAGCGTACACGATCAGCGCCGCCAACCTGGGACAATGCCCGGTAGACCTGGGCGCTGAAGTCGCCTTCGCAGGGCGCTCCAACGCGGGCAAATCCAGCGCGCTGAACGCTCTGACTCGCAACCGCAAGCTGGCACGCACCAGCAAAACCCCCGGACGCACCCAACTCCTCAATTTTTTCGAGCTGGAGCCGGGCGTTCGACTGGTTGATCTGCCGGGCTATGGCTATGCCAAGGTCCCTGACACGGTGAAGGCGAAGTGGCAGCAATTGATCGATCAGTACCTGCGCCAGCGCCGGTCCTTACGGGGCCTGGTCCTGGTGATGGACATTCGACACCCGCTATCTGACTTCGACGCCATGATGCTCGACTGGGCGGGAGCCTGCGGGATGCCGGTGCATATCCTCCTCAGCAAAGCGGACAAACTCAAGAAGATGGCGCAGCGCAAGCAGCTTGATCGGGTCAGGGACGCCGTCGCCGCCCGCCAGCAGCAGATATCCGTTCAGTCTTTCTCATCGCTGAAAGCCTCAGGAATCACCACCCTGGCAACCACGCTGCTGCAATTGCTGGAAATCGATTGCGACGCTGAAGCAGAACCAACTTAGCGGGCAAAAAAAAGCCCCGCGGCCCAGGGGATGGCAGCGGGGTCAGGTCTAGTGCCATTGGCGGCACTAGTGAGCACACAGTAGCTGAGACTGGGCACGGGAAATTAAGTTCCGGTCATTTGCAAGAAAATTTAGTGTGCCTGCTCCCAATTGTCTCCGACGCCTACGTCCACAATCAGCGGGACCTTCAGTGTCGCCGCTTTTGCCATCTGTTCCCGGACCTGAAAAACGGTTTCTTCCAGCGCGGCCTCAGCCACTTCGAATACCAGCTCGTCGTGGACCTGCATAATCATTTTGGCGTCTATTGCACTGGACAAAAGCCAGTTATCGAGATCTATCATCGCGCGCTTGATGATATCGGCCGCACTGCCCTGCATGGGTGCATTAATTGCCGCGCGCTCGGCTGCCTGACGCCGCATACCGTTGCGTGAATTGATTTCCGGCAGGTAGAGGCGCCGACCGACAAGCGTCTGGACATACCCCTGCTCCCGGGCCAGCTCCCGCGTTGAATCCATATAGCGCTTTACCCCGGGATAGCGCTCGAAGTACAGGTCGATGTACTCCTGTGCCTGGTTGCGACCGACATTCAGCTGCCGCGCCAGACCAAACGCCGACATACCGTAGATGAGGCCAAAATTAATCGCCTTGGCACTGCGGCGCTGGTCCTGGCTGACCTGGTCCAGCGGCTCCCCAAACACCTCCGCCGCGGTCGCCCGGTGGATATCGAGCCCCTGGGCAAAAGCCTCGCAGAGCCCTTCGTCGGCAGACAGGTGAGCCATGATACGCAACTCGATTTGCGAATAGTCCGCGGCCACTATGCGATAGCCCTTCGGCGCGATAAATGCCTGTCTGATGCGCCTTCCCTGCTCACTGCGCACGGGAATGTTCTGCAGGTTTGGGTTGGCCGATGATAGCCGGCCGGTTGCAGTAACGGCCTGGTGATAGGAGGTATGGATTCGCCCGCTCCGGGAATTGATCATCAGCGGCAGTTTGTCCGTGTAGGTGGACTTGAGTTTAGCCAGCCCGCGGTACTCGGTGATCACCCGGGGCAAAGGATAATCCAGCGCCAGTTCCTGCAGCACGTCTTCTGCCGTTGAAGGGGCCCCTTTCTGGGTTTTTTTGATCACCGGCAAGCCCAGCTTATCGAACAGTATGGTGGCCAGCTGCTTGGGTGAGCCGAGATTGAACTCCTCACCGGCCATGGCGAAGGCCTCCTGCTCCAGCAACTGCAACTGTTGAGCGATTTCTGCACTCTGTTTAGTAAGTAAGTCTTCACTTACCAAAGCGCCGTTGCGCTCGACCCGGGACAGAACGGAAACCAGGGGTAGTTCCAGCTCCTGCAAGACTCGCTCCAGTTCAGGCTCAGCCGCTAACCGAGGCGCGAGCGCCTGGTGCAGGCGCAAGCTGATATCGGCGTCCTGGGCGGCGTAGGGTGCAGCTTGCTCCAAAGTCACCTGGTCAAAACACACCTGTTTGGCACCCTTGCCAGCTACATCTTCGAAGCTGGTGGTTTTTACACCCAGGTATTTCAGCGCCAGGCTGTCCATATCATGCCGGGTAGCGGTGGAATCCAGCACGTAGGACTCGAGCATGGTATCGCTGAGAATCCCCCGCAGCTCGATGGCACAACGGGCCAGAACGCTCATATCATACTTCAGATTCTGCCCAACAAGGGGACGAGCCGGGTCCTCCAGCAGGGGCTTGAGACGCTCCAGCACCAACTCGGGAGCCAGTTGCTCGGGGGCACCTTGGTACTGGTGCCTGATGGGCACGTAGGCCGCCTCGCCCGCCTCGACGGCGAAGGATACGCCCACCAGCTCCGCCTCCATGTAGTCAAGGCTTGTAGTTTCGGTATCGAAGGCGAAAAACGGGGCCGCTCGAAGCTTGTCGAGCCAGCGCTCAAAACTGGCGAGGTCAAGTACCGTTTCGTAGTCCGGCGCATCCTCCGGTTCCGCAATGCCGGCTTCACCTTCACCAGACTCCAGTAATTCCGCCAGCCAGCTCTTGAATTCCAGCTCCCGGTAGAGCTCACCCAGCCGCTCCCGATCAGTTTCGGATTGCACGAGGTCCCGCGCTGAAAACTCCAGCTCGACGTCGGTTTTTATGGTTGCCAACTGATGCGACATACGCGCATTGGCTTCTTCCTTTTGTAATTTGGCGGCCAGGGTTTTGGCACCGCGAATATTCAGTTCTGCAATCTTGTCGAGATTGCTGTAGAGCGCGTCGACACCGCCTATGTTCTGCAACAGAGCCAGCGCCGTCTTCTCCCCAACTCCCGGAACGCCGGGAATGTTATCGACCTTGTCACCCATCAGCGCCAGCAAGTCAATGATCAGCGCGGGCGGGATCGAAAATTTAGCCTCCACCCCAGCCTCGTCGAGCAGGGTGTCAGTCATGGTATTCACCAGCGTAACCCGCGGGTTGACCAGTTGCGCCATATCCTTGTCACCGGTTGACACGATCACAGACCTGCCCGCCTCAGTTGCCTGCCGGGCCAGAGTGCCAATAACATCGTCCGCCTCGACGCCGGGGTGCACAATCAGGGGGATGCCCAGGGCCTTGATAATGCTGTAAATCGGCTCGACCTGTTGTCGCAACTCGTCGGGCATGGGAGGCCGCTGGGCCTTGTACTGGGCAAAGATGTCATCCCTGAAGGTCTTGCCCTTGGCATCGAATACCACCGCCAACTGGCCATCGGGGTAATCCTGCTGCAATCGCCGCAACATCGAGATGACGCCTTTGACAGCGCCCGTCGGCTGGCCCGTCGAGGTCGTCAGGCTGGGCAAGGCGTGAAATGCCCGGTAGAGATAGGAAGACCCATCCACCAGAACCAGCGGTTTATCTCCGTTTTCGGTCATCGTTTCTTCTCGGAACTGGATGAAATTTGCGCCCGCGGATGAGGTGTGCGTCCAGCTGGTTTGCTACTGACAACACCCCGGGCAAGCTCGCTAAAGTACCACATCTGCCGGCTGCGATGGAGGCTCTACCCCTGCCCCGGCGATGCAGTCATCGTGGCGCCCGGGCGTCGAAATTGAACAGACTTCAATTTTGGACCCTAGTGCACTGATTACTAACAGTTATTCTATTTTGCGATAAAAGCACACACCAACGGTTTTGCACACCAGTTCGCAATTCGGCAACGCCGGCCATGCAGGCTCGGCAGCTTTGGGTAGA
This sequence comes from uncultured Gammaproteobacteria bacterium, assembly GCA_963751595.1. Taxonomy (GTDB): domain Bacteria; phylum Pseudomonadota; class Gammaproteobacteria; order Pseudomonadales; family JAHEGP01; genus JAHEGP01. The sequence goes on along the minus strand of CAVVVC010000007.1, from coordinate 98,482 downwards.
CTGTAGTTATCAGGAGCTGGCGGCAGACACCCATAACAGCCTCTGAACCAGCATCCAGGTCACCCCCTAGCTTAGCCGGCAGTCATGCCGGCTTTTTTTATGGGTTTCCGGATTGCGCGCTTGGCCAAACCCCGGGACCCGGGCCGATCCAGCCGGCGACCAATGCACCGTCACTCAGCCACAGCAAGCTCGGCAACGGCCTGATTGGACTGCAGACAAGTGTGCACAAGCTCAAGGATAGCGCCCAGATAGCGCCGGTATTCCCCTCTTTGGGGCTGATATCCAGCTCCGCTCAGGTCCACTGACACTTTATGAAAGGTGGTGCGCTCAGCCAGCACGGCGCCCTGGTCGGAGGGGAACTGCACGTTGTCCAGCAGGCAAATATCCGTGGCAGGTGGAATCCGCCGCTGCAGGTCCCAGAGGGTTTTGGCACCGATAGGTTGCTCATTGGTATCAATTAATGCGCCGAGTTGCCGGAGTTGAAAATAATTGTTCAGGTAGGCGAAAGCATCGTGCACGGCGATAAACCTCGGGTCTTCCAGCTTGGCAAAGCGCCGTCTCATCTGCTCCATGTCCAGCTTTAAATGCGCCTCGAACTCAGCCAGGTTACGGCTCATCCCACGCGTGTTGAAGAGCTGATCCGGTAACGATTCGCGCATCGTCGCGGCAAGGCGAATCGCGTTATCCGGACTCAGCCAAACATGGCTATCCAACTGGCCCGTGCCCGCATACTCCAGTAAAACAAGGTCGGTCAAATCGTCGAGGTTAATCAAGCGCTCGGCTGGAACCGTATCCAGGTAACGGGCCAGCGCGGGCTCAAGGCGAGGACCCAGCCAGATAACTCGCTGGGCATCCGCCAGCGCCATCCGTTGAGAGGGGCGTAAGCTGGGATGGTGCAGCGATGAGCCGGGTGACACCAGGACGTCGAGTCGAACCGCCGCATCTTCCGGCAGGATCTCCCCCAACAACAGCGCCAGCGGCTGACTACTGACCAACAACTGGATCTCAGGCTCGGTCGAATCGACGGAGTCTGCTTGCGAGCCTGCGGTGCCCAGGGCAAGCAACACGCTCAGTAGCCATCCAAATCGGTTGATAGAGCCCTCCTCAGCTGCGCTGGGTGACAAAATGTAATAGTATAACATTGCCACAGAGAACACTTCGACGATCCGGGTCGCCTTGTTAACCGTCAAAATCGATCAAACCATGATGACCCGAGACTGCCAACAACACGAACGCTGTATCGAGCAAGCGCTGGAGCGCGCCCGGCGTATCTGTCACCAGCGGCGGGCCAGGCTGACGCCGCTGCGGGCTAGCATTCTCGAACTGATCTGGCGCAGCCGCAAGCCCCTGGGAGCCTATGCATTAATGGAGTTGTTGAGCCAACGACGCGCACAGGAGGTGGGGGGCAGAACGGCGACTGCACCGCCAACCATCTATCGTGGGCTGGATTTTCTGCAACAACAGGGCCTCGTGCACCGGATCGCGTGCCTCAATGCCTACATCGGTTGTGAGCATCCGGGAAATCAGCACACCGGCTGCTTTTTTATCTGCTCTGAATGCCATACCACCGAAGAAGTGGCGGGGGAAGCGCTTACCAGCGCGATTGACGCACTGGCCAGCGACGATGGCTTTGAAGTTCACCACAGCGCCATTGAGGTAACCGGTCTGTGCCGAGCATGCTCCGGGCGTGCACCATGAAAACCCTGCTCGAAGCCCACTCCCTGTGTTATAGCCGCGACGGTAGGACCATTCTCCATGACATTAGCCTGGGTATCAGCGCGGGCGAGATTCTTACCCTGATCGGGCCCAATGGAGCAGGCAAGACCACGCTGACACGAATTCTGCTGGGCTTGTCACAGCCCGACCGGGGGCGGGTCGAGCGCGCTCCCGGGCTTCGTATCGGCTACATGCCGCAGAAATTCGTAGTCGACCCCCACTTGCCACTGACCGTGCTGCGGTTTCTCAAGCTGGCGCGCAAAGCACGGCTTACCATTGCCGAGGTCAGTGCCGAGCTGGGCATCGGAGCACTCCACAACCAGCCGGTACAAAGCATCAGTGGAGGCGAGTTGCAACGGGTATTGCTGGCCCGCGCACTGCTGGCAAAACCGGACCTCCTGGTACTGGATGAGCCGGTTCAGGGTGTCGATGTGGGTGGCCAGACCCGCCTTTACCAGTTGATCGTCAAGCTGCGGGACCGGCTGGGTTGCGGCGTATTGATGGTCTCCCACGACTTGCACCTGGTCATGGCATCGACGGACACCGTGGTCTGCCTGAATCAGCACGTCTGCTGCCATGGCCACCCGGACAGCGTTAGCACAGACCCGGCATTTCTGGAGCTATTCGGTCAACCACAGGATTCAGCGCTGGCGGTTTACACCCATCACCATGATCACGAACATGATACCGGGGTGGGGAGCCGAGAAGGCGGGGGCAGGCCATGATACCCGAGTTCATGGTATCCGCCGGGCTTGCCGGAGTGATGCTGGCACTGATGACAGGGCCCCTCGGCGCCCTTATCGTGTGGCGTCGGATGGCGTATTTTGGCGAAGCCATGGCCCACGCAACCATGCTGGGGATCGGGCTTTCACTCATCCTGGGAATCAGCCCTGCCCTCGGCGTCAGCGCACTGTGCCTGCTGCTGGCGCTGCTGCTGGCGCGCTTGCAGCCGCAACGACTCCTGGCGTCGGATACCTTGCTGGGCATCGTCTCCCACGGCAGCCTGGCCCTGGGCCTGTTGCTGGTCAGCCTGTCAGCAGAGCCGCGAATAGATCTCGAGGCTTTTCTGTTTGGCGACCTTTTGAGCCTCACCCGCCCGGATCTCCTGAAAATCGGGATACTGGCCGCAGGGGTGTTGACCGCGTTGGCGCTAAGCTGGAGCTCACTGGTGTCGATTACCGTGCAGGAGGAGCTCGCGCAAATCGAAGGCGTTAGGGTAGGGCTGATGAACACCCTTTTCCTGTGCCTGGTAGCGATCACCATAGCCCTGGGCATTCAGCTGCTGGGGGTAATCCTCATCACGGCGATGTTAATCATGCCCGCCGCCACTGCCCGCAGGGTGTCCCGCTCACCGGAACAAATGGTTTTGCTGGCGGTTGCGGTCGGATGTGCCGGGGTGGTGGCGGGTCTTGCGCTGTCGTGGATTGCAGACACCCCCACGGGGCCTTCCATCATTAGCGCCAACCTGGTGCTATTCAGTCTCGGATGGTTGCTGCCGAAGAAGCTGTAGACACTGCTGTGCCGAATTGGCGGGGAGGGCGTCAGCCCTCGAAGCCCTTGCGAATTGCCTGATAGGTTACCTTGAGCTTGCCCGGGTCGAACTGGCCCTGGGACAATGTCGCCTGGGGTTTGAAAAAGCCGTGGTAATGGCCATAGCTATTGACCAGCACAATGTTAGAGGTGTGGTCTACAAGGTAGGATTCGCCATCATCCGAGAGTACTTTGGCAAACGCGGCATTCATATTGGTGGCAAATTTCTGCAGGGCCATAAACTCGCCGGTAACGCCTTTGAATTCAGGATCGAAATAGTGCACATACTGGGCTAACTGGGACGGGGTATCCCTCGCTGGATCGACGGAAACCAAAATGATCTGGGTGTCCTCCGCCCAGGGCGTATCGGCCAGCATGGTGTTGAATTTTTTCAGGTCAGCCATCGTCGTCGGGCAGATGTCAGGACAATAAGTGTATCCGAAGAAGAGTAAGCTCCAGCGGCCCTCAAGATCCTCGAGGTTAAAAGCCTGGCCCGATTCATCTACAAGATCGAAAGGTTTGATAATGCGCGGCTTGTCGAACATGTAGGCGCCGTTGAGCTGCAGTTCCTGCTGGGTCATCAGGCGAGGGCTGGTCAGCTTGCTGATAAATGCCCCCACCGATAGCAGCGAAAAGACCACCAGTGCCAGCACGGTCCAGTAGATATTGCGTCGCGTCGTATTCACTGTCAGATTTCCTCATTGTGCCTCAACATTGCCCCTGTCCACTGACCAGCCCGGTCAGGTGGTAAAGGTGATGATGGTGGGCTGGGGAAACAGGTAGTGGTCAATAAGCATCACCAGGAACAGTGCCATCAGGTAGATGGACGAGTATTTGAAGGTCTCCATTGGGGCACGCGGGTTTTTACCCCGGTAAAGGACGATCGCCCAGTAGAGGAAACCGCCACCCAGAACAACCGCACCCAGCAGGTACAGCGGGCCGAGCATACCCACCGCGAAGGGCAGCAGGCTCACCACAAACAGCAGAATCGTGTAGAGCAATATATGCAGTCGGGTATAAGGTATACCGTGGGTTACCGGTAGCATGGGTATTTCGACCTTGGCATAGTCGTCGCGTCGATGGATAGCCAGCGCCCAGAAGTGGGGCGGCGTCCATGCGAAAACGATAACCACCAGCAGAAGGGCATGTGGATGCACTTCGTTGGTCACGGCAGTCCATCCAAGCAGGGGAGGGATGGCTCCAGCCAGACCGCCAATGACGATGTTCTGCGGAGTAGCCCGCTTGAGAAACAGCGTATACACAAAGGCATAACCAATCAGGCCGCCCACTGTGAGAATCGCGGTTAGAGGATTCACAAGGAATACCAATATCGCTACGCCCGCAATGCCGAGGGCCAGCGCAAACACGATAGCGTTGCGGGTCGGGACTCTCCCCTGTGCCAGGGGTCGATTGCGGGTGCGGGCCATCTCGGCGTCAATGCGGCTGTCCACCAGATGATTGATCGCGGCGGCTGAGGCGGCACAAAGTCCTATACCGAGGTTGCCAAACAACAGTGCCTGCCACGGCACCATGGCAGGTGTCGACAAAAACATGCCGATGGCTGCGGTCAGTAGTATCAGTGCAACGACCTTGGGCTTGGTGAGCTCAAAATAGTCTTGCCAGTCCAATTTATCCGCCATGGGCTTGCCGACGCTATCTGCCATAGTGAGATTATTCCCTGTTGAGTCGGCGACAGCCGACACGGTTTCCGGGGCCAACACTGTTGATTTACTAGTCATCACCCACCTGCTTCATAAGAAATTTGAGATCCGAGATGACGTCCTTACCAGTGTGCTGAGGTCCGTACGCCATCATAACAAAGCCACGCTTGTCGATCAGGTAATAGCTGTCCCCGGACCAGTTCGCTGGATTTTCAGAGTCGGCCAAAAGTGCTTCTATCGCCCCGGGGTCGCCATGCAGCACAGTCATGCCCGGATGCTCCTTGGTGAGAAAAGCACTGAATTCTGGCGCCAGCGGCCAACTGTCGCTGAGGTAGATACGGCGCAGATAGACCGCGCGCCGCCCCAGTGCCGTGTGTAGTTGACGGGTCAGCCATAGGGTTTGACGACAACTATCATCACAGGAAGCCGATCCGGGGATCAACAAAGTCCACTTCGGCTCCTGCCCAAGGTATCGATACGTTCCACCACTCGCATCCCGCACTGTAATCGACTCGAATTCCCGCGCGGGCTGCACCAAAACGCCGTTGTTGTGGGTTCCCAGGCTGCCGACGATATCAATATGTCCCTGCTTGACTGCCAGCCAAAGCAAACTGGCGCTAACCAGGACCAGAGCCGGGAGTAGCATAATACCCAGGGCGACCCAACGATTGCGTTTGACCTTTTCGGGGGGAGGGGATTGCTCTACCACTACTTTTTCACCTGAGTTTTGTCACGGGTAATCGTCTTGCCGAACGGCTGACGGCTTTCGCTTATACGTTCGCGAACACCAGTTTGCGCCACAGTTGCTTGAATGCGCTTCGGACGGCTAAACAGTCTTGCTTCGCAGCAATCCAAAAGCCACCGCCAGGTACAAAATGATGAGGGTCGCCGCCATGGCAAACCACTGCACTGCATAGCCAGTGTGCTTCTGGGGAAGAATATTGACGTCCTGCCAGTGCTGCTCCAAAGCGCCGGAACCGGATTCGCTCAGTCTGATGACATAGGGGTAGATAGGCTCACCCAGCGCTTCGGAGAGCGCGTCCACATCCAGGGTTTGCAAGCGCTTCGGCCAGCCCTCGGGAAACACGGTATCCCCTAAAGTGAACGCCTCGCCCAGGGGGACGTAAACTTCTCCCTGAATATCGACTTCACCGGTCACCGCCTTAATGCTCGGTAGCTCACTGCGGTCCAGACTGCCCGCGGTCCAACCCCGGCTCACCAACCAAAGGCCACCATCTTCTGTTCGCAGGGGTGTTATCACTTCGTAGCCAAATTTTCCACGGTACACCTTGTTGTCGAGAAGGACTGATTTCTCCGTGAGATAACGCCCCCGCAACACTACCTGGCTGAAAGCCGGTCGCTCGCGTTTCGTTAACTGCTCCATCGACAGTGCGCCTTCCCCGCGGCGCTCTTCTATCAGTTCCAGTATGTTGCGCTTCTCTTCGGCACGGTTTAACTGCCACATCCCCAAACCGATAAGGCAGGGCAGCAGCAATACGACAAACAGAGAAAGTTTCCACCCCGGCTGGAATTGCATAAAACGATCTGGGTTATACTGCCCCCTCATTTCTTCAGGGGCAGATTTCATGTGGTTAAAAGTGGCAATCGTCGTCGTGTTCGTTGCACTTCTGTTGAGCCTCGCCAGTGGCCTGGTGTTTTTGCTCAAGGACCAGGGATCGACAAAGCGAACAATGTACTCGCTGGGAGTCAGGGTTAGCCTGGCAATCGTGCTACTGGGATTGATCAGCTACGGGGTGCTAACCGGGCAGCTACGATCCAAGGCGCCATGGGCGACGTCAAATCAACAGCAGCAGCAAATACCCGCCAAGCCCTGAGCTATATGATATAGACGAACAGGAACAAGCCTACCCATACGACATCAACAAAGTGCCAGTACCAGGATGATGCCTCGAACCCGAACTGATCGGTCTCGGTAAAATGGCCGCCCACGGTTGAGCGTAGCCATTGCACCGTCAGCATTATGGCCCCCATGCATACGTGAAAGCCGTGGAAGCCGGTAAGAATGAAAAAGGTGGAACCATAAATGCCAGCGTCGAGCGTCAGTCCGAGGTGATTGTACGCGTGATAGTACTCGTAAGCCTGAAAGCCAACAAAGGTAAAGCCCAATAATAAAGTCACACCGAGCCAGACATTAAAAGGCTTGCGCTTGCCATTTTTCAGGGCGACGTGGGCAAAGTGCAGCGTCACGCTGGAAGATAGCAGCAATATGGTGTTGATAAGGGGAATACCGGTCCACTTCATCTCTTCCTTGGGGCCTTCGAAGGTTCCGGTATTTGCCGGAACCTGGGATGCGACACCCCCAACGGACTCCTGGGGTGTGGTGCTCATGGGCCAGTCGTACTGAAAGCCATCCCACAACAGGTTGGTTACAGCCTTGTCGCCCTCACCAGCCAGCCAGGGCCCCGCCAGATTGCGAACGTAAAACAGTACGCCGAAGAAGCACGCGAAGAACATGACTTCGGAAAATATAAACCACTGCATGCCGAGCACGTAAGAATGCTTCAGCTGCTCGCTGTTCATCCCCGCACGGTTTTCCTTGATCGTTTGGCCAAACCATACGGCGAGGGTTACAACAAAGGCCAGCAAACCCACATACATCATGCCCCAACTGGCGCCGTCACCGAAGGTAAGGCCGTTAAGACCGATAGACGCACCCAGAATAAGCACCGCGACAGAAGTCGCCAGGGCTAACGCGAGTTTGCTTTGCTCTGGAACATAATAGGTATCTGCTCCGCTGTTTTGGCCTGCCATGGTGCAACTCCGTCGTTGTCAGTCTGCTGTAAACTTTTCTAAATTTGGGTTAATCGACCGCCGCAACACGCTCTGAAATATCGTACAGGGTGTAGGACAGCGTTATCGTATGGATATCCTCCGGCAGCGCTTGATCAATCACAAACTGCAAGGGGAGATCGGCTTCTTCGCCGGCCTTCAGCGGTTGCTGGTTAAAGCAAAAGCACTCGGTTTTGTTGAAATAAGCAGCGGCCCGGGCAGGCACAATGCTGGGTATTGCCTGTGCAACCATATCCTGCTGCAGAGGGTTGCTGGCGATAAAGGCAGTGCTGCGTATTTCACCGGGGTGCACCCGGATGACTTTATCCGCAGGGGCAAACCCCCAGGGCATGGCATCGTTGTTACGCGCCACAAACTGGACCTTGATTGTACGCCCGGTGTCGACCTCGGCCTCAACCGCTTCATAGCGGGTGCCGGTCTTGCCGTTAATGCCCAGAACATCGCACAGCACGTTGTAAAGCGGCACCATCACCACAAACACAAAGGCAAACATCACCACCACCACCAGCAATAGCTTGCTGACAGTGGCTTTGATGGATCCTTTGTTGTGGGACGCGTCAGTCATACCTGTACACCCCTTATTTCACCTGGGGAGGCGTGCTAAAGGTGTGGTAAGGGGCTGGCGTCGGTACCGTCCACTCGAGGCCCTCTGCGCCATCCCATACCTTTGGATCATCCACTTTCTTGCCCGACACAATGGTCTTGATGACGTTATACAGAAAGAGTATCTGTGCTGCACCGTAGATAAACGCTCCGATCGAAGAGATCATGTTGAAATCTGCGAATTGGAGGGAATAGTCCGGAATCCTGCGCGGCATGCCTGCAAGGCCCACAAAATGCTGGGGGAAGAAGGTAATGTTGAAGCCGATGAACGCGATCCAGAAATGCATCTTGCCCATGGTTTCGTCGTACATCCGACCACACCATTTGGGCAGCCAGTAGTAAACCGCAGCAGACATGCTGAACACCGCGCCCGCAACCATGACATAGTGGAAGTGTGCCACCACAAAGTAGCTGTCGTGGTACTGGGTATCCGCGGGGGCAATCGATAGCATGAGGCCGGAAAAACCGCCGATGGTGAACAGGAACACGAATGCGATGCAGAACAACATCGGGGTCTCGAAGGTGATCGATCCCCTGAACATTGTGGTGATCCAGTTAAACACTTTTACCCCGGTCGGCACCGCAATCAGCATGGTGGCATACATGAAGAACAGCTCACCGGCAATGGGCATGCCGACCGTGTACATATGGTGCGCCCACACGATAAACGACAGAAACGCGATGGATGCCGTCGCATAGACCATGGAGTCGTAGCCAAACAGGGGCTTGCGACTGAAGGCCGGGATGATCTGCGAAACTACGCCAAAGGCGGGGAGGATAATAATATACACCTCGGGGTGGCCGAAGAACCAGAACACGTGCTGGAAGAGCACCGGGTCACCGCCGCCTGCAGCATTGAAGAAAGAGGTACCGAAGTGGATATCCATCAGCATCATGGTGACCGCACCTGCCAGAACAGGCATCACCGCGACGAGCAAAAATGCTGTAATCAGCCAGGTCCAGACGAATAACGGCATTTTCATATAGGTCATGCCTGGCGCCCGCATGTTCATTACGGTAGCGATGATATTGATCGACCCCATAATGGAGGACGCACCCATGATATGGACACCGAAAATAAAGAAGGTCACACTCGGTGGCGCATAGGTGGTCGACAGTGGCGCGTAAAACGTCCAGCCGAAGTTTGGCGCTCCACCTTCCATGAACAGTGACGACAAGAGCACAGTGAAAGCAAAGGGCAACAACCAGAAACTCAGGTTGTTCATCCTTGGCAGCGCCATGTCAGGAGCCCCAATCATCATGGGAATCAACCAGTTAGCCAGGCCGACGAACGAGGGCATAATCGCCCCGAAAACCATGACAAGGCCATGCAGGGTCGTCATCTGGTTGAAGAATGCGGGCGATATCATTTGCATGCCGGGCTGGAAAAGCTCGGCTCGAATCACCATCGCGAAGGCACCGCCGATGATAAACATGGCAAAGCTGAACCACAGGTACAGCGTACCGATATCCTTGTGGTTCGTGGTAAAAAGCCAGCGCTTCAGCCCTGTTGCAGGTCCGTGATGTTCACCCATCGTTATTCCCCCCCGCCTTTCTTGAAGTTATACACATCGACTGCTTGCACCAATTCGCCCATATTATTGCCAAAAGCGTTCCGTTGATAGGTGGTGACCGCAGCGGCTTCCAGATCATTCAACTGGCCACCAAAGGCCTGCATGGCCGTGCCGGGCACTCCGTTGACAACGACATCGATATGCGTGCTGATATCACCCATGGCGACTGCAGAGCCGGCTATAGCGGCGCCCACGCCACCTTCGCCGTTAGCCCCGTGACATGCGAGGCAAGCGCGCTGGTAAACCGCCTCGCCTCGTTCCATCAATTCTTCCAGATTGAAGTTTTGCGCCATGAGCTCGCTGATCTCGGCGGCCTCCTTTTGCTTGTCACCGATCCAGGTCTCGAACTCTTCCGGACTGGTCACTTTGACCACAATGGGCATAAAGCCATGATCCTTGCCGCACAACTCGGCGCACTGACCGCGAAAGACGCCTTCCTCTTCTACCCGGGTCCAGGCTTCATTGACGAACCCGGGGATGGCATCTTTCTTGACCCCGAGGTCGGGAACCCACCAGGAATGAATGACGTCGTTGGCCGTCAGCAACAGGCGAACCTTCTTGCCCGTCGGAATGACCATGGGGTTATCCACTTCCAGCAAATAGTTTTCGTTCTTGCCCGCTTGGCCGTAAATTTCTTCCTGTGGTGTTGCCAGTGCGCTGAAAAACTTTATGTTTTCACCGTCTTCCCGCAGGTACTCATAAGACCATTTCCACTGATAGCCCGTAATCAATATGTCCATGTCGGCGTCTTTGGTGTCGTAGATCTCGATCATGGTTTTGGTAGCTGGCCAGGCCATACCCAGCAGAATGAAGAAGGGCACGACGGTCCAGAGAATTTCAACCGTCGTGTTGTCGTGGAACGTGGCTGGCTTGTGGCCCTTCGATTTGCGGTAGGCCCACAGGGAGTAAAACATGAACGCGAAAACCGCCACGCCAATGACGCAACTGATGCCGAAGATCAGCATATGGATATCGTAAATGTTGCGGCTGACTTCAGTGGCGCCCACTGGCATATTGACTTCCCAGCGCTCCGGCTCGGCTACAGCACTGTTACTGAAGCCCCCGACGACGGTGACTAGCGAAATCAAGGCCGAGTGCCACAGCTGCTTAGCGTGTCGATACATACTCACGTATCTCCAAATTTAGTGAAGGGACAGGAATCTAAAACGAACCAGTTCCCATGGGGGTCATGGACACCAAGTGCTGCCAGGCTTCTACCGGTGCAAAGATCACCGCTGAGCCACTGTGACCACTACATGTGGTAGCTGCAGGACACCAAAAACACCAATAACGTTAGTTTGTGCACCTGCGGAACAGGCCCAGGTGCGGCAAAACGTCGCAAGTATAGCAAAACAGCCATACCAAAGACTACTACCACGCACCTTGTTTTTATTTCCAGATAGTTGCAGCAAGTGCTTGCCCTACATCCCAATGTGGGAATAACTGCCCCGTCGCTTGCAGCTGATTTCAGCGATTGTTGTCCGTCTTCGGCTCTTCGAGTTTGATGACCTGCACCTCGGTTTCATGGGCCAGTGGCGCCTCACCTGGCCGCGCCTGGTTGACGCGGGTAGGGGGTTCAGCGCTGACCGCTGTATCCGACAGCTTATCCTGATATCCACAGCCGACGCACTCGCGGCGCTGGTCCGGGGTATTGACGTATAACACCAACTTGTCCAGCTCGCCACACTGGGGGCAAACCGCCCCGGCGATAAAACGTCGTGTCGCATTTTGCATCAGGTATACCTCAGGTCTCATTCAGCAGTCGCCAACAGACCGCTTTGGCGCAACAATGCTTCGGTATCGGGCTCCCTGCCACGAAACGCCCTGAAAGACTCCGCCGCGTCACGGGAGCCCCCGGCTTCAAGAATCTCTCGGAGGAAGTCACTCCCTGTCTCCCGATTGAACATGCCGTCTTTCTCGAAACGGGCGAAAGCATCGGCGGACAATACCTCAGCCCACTTGTAGCTGTAGTATCCCGCTGCATAACCCCCGGCGAAAATGTGGCTGAAACTATGTTGAAACCGATTCCATGCCGGTACCGGCGTTACCGCAAATTGTTCGCGCACCGCGTCTGCCAGGCGCTGAATGTCCTTGGAGCTCGCAACCGTTGACTGCAAATGAAGCTTGAAGTCGAACAGCGAAAATTCGAGTTGGCGCAGAGTAGCCATCCCCGCCTGAAAGTTCTTCGCTGCAAGCAGTGTCTCCAGCATCTGTGACGGCATGGGTTCACCGGTCTGAAAATGCCCTGAGAAGCTATCCAGCGCTTCTTTCTGCCAACACCAGTTTTCCATGAACTGACTTGGTAACTCGACAGCATCCCACTCAACACCGTGGATGCCGGCAACTGCTGCAACATCGACCCGGGTTAGCATGTGGTGCAGACCGTGCCCGAACTCATGAAACAAGGTGGTGACTTCATTGTGGGTAAGCAGGCTTGGCTCGTCCGGGCCCGGGGCGGTAAAGTTACAGACCAGATAGGCGACGGGTAGTTCTACCTTGTCCTCCCTGTTGCGATGACGATTGCGACAGCCCGCCATCCAGGCACCACCGCGTTTATTCGCTCTGGCGTAGGGGTCGAGATAGAAAGCCGCAACTTCTTCCTCAGCGCGCATCAGCCGATAAAATGTCACATTGGGATGGTAGGTCTTCACCGACGGGTCGGCCACAAAGCGAACCCCAAAAAGCTTGCTGGCGACATCGAACATCCCGGAGATCACCCGGGGCGCGGGCAGATAGGGACGCAGCGCTTGCTGGGAAACTTCATAGCGCTCATGACGCAGCAACTCGGAGTAGTAGGGGACATCCCAGGCCTCGAGCTGCAGCAACTGATCCCGGGCGCGGGCGTACTCCTCGAGCTCGGCAAATTCCCGGATCGCAGCGGGCCGGGCTTTTTCCGCCAGCCCGCATAAAAAATCAATTACCTGCTCGGGGCTCTCGGCCATTTTGGTCGCCAGAGATAGCTCGGCATAATTTTCGTAGCCCAGGAGAATGGCCATTTCCCGGCGCAGAGCCAGGGTTTCCAGCATGATTTCACTGTTGTCCCATTCGCCCGCGTTGGGTCCCTGCTCGGACGCACGCGTGACATAGGCGGTGTAAAGTTCACGCCGCAACTCACGATTACTCGCGTATTGCATCACCGGGAGGTAGAGGGGCAGGTCGAGGCTCACTACGTAACCGGTCAGCCCGCGTACCTGCGCTTGCTGACGCAAACTGTCCAGTACACCCGCCGGTATGCCCTCCAGCTCCTCGGGGTCTTCGATTTGCCTGTGCCAGGCTTGGGTTGCATCGAGTGCATTGTTGGCAAACCGGGTCGATAACTCTGCCAACTGCAATTGGATTTCGCCGAACCGCTGCTTTTGCTGGAGCTCCAGGGCGACCCCACCGAGGCGAAAGTCCCGCAGTGCATTGTTGACTGATTTTTGCTGGGCTGGGGTCAGCTCGGAAAAATTCGAACTGTCCCGAAGTTCGAGATAAGCCCGGTAGAGCCTGGTGTTATGGCTCATTTCAGTACTGTAGGCAGTTAGTTCCGGCAGAACCGCGTCGTAGGCGACCCGCAACTCGTCGCTGCTGCACACGCTGTGCAAGTGGCTTACGCTTGACCAACAGTTCTGCAAACGCTCACCGAATTCCTCCATCGGTCGGGCAAAATTCTCCCAGCTGGGCTTATCCAGCCGTTCGAGCAATTGGGTAATTGCGCTGCGATTGGCCCCCAGGATCTCTTTCACGGCGGGCACCACATGCTCTGGTTTCACCGCCTCGAGGGCGGGCAGCCCGTCACCGACAAGCAAAGGGTTTTGAGACATACACGTCGTTCTCCTGGAGTTTGGGGGAAGCCCCGTTGCTCGCGCTTCGGCTCTCTGTCGAAGGCAGCCGGGCTCGACCCGGCCGGTCGTTCATCGCCCCGCAGCGTGGTATTACGTTCACAAGGCTCCACTGTCTTTCATCCTCGCCAAAATTGCTTCTGCAAGCCGGCGGTAGCCAGCCTCATTGAGGTGGATAAGGTCGGATTTCGTTTCAGGGTTTACCAACAAGTCACTCAGGGCTTTATCCACCAAGGGTAGCTGGTATTCCTGCGCCAGTGAAGTATAGAGCCCGGCCGGCCTTGGCAGCAGGCCGGGTGCAGGTACCGACACCAACAGCGTACTGGCTCCGCTGGCCTGAATGCTCTGTATGATGCGAGCCAGATTGCTGCGAATGGATCCCCTGTCCCGTTGTCGCAGGAGGTCGTTACCGCCATGCATCACGATTACCAGCTCGGGCTGGTATTGTCGCAGTAGCGCGGGTAATCGCTGCACAGCGGCCGCTGTCTCCTCACCGGCCACGCCCGCATTGATCACGGTATAGCCGGTCAACTCCGCCAGCACCGCAGGGTAGGCGTGTCTGGGCGCAACACCGGTGCCGGAGGTGAGGCTATCTCCCAGTGCGAGAATGACCGCGCCCGATTGCAGGGGCTGCAATGACGGGGCCGGTTGACAGGCACAAAGCCAGACCAGCACCAGCGCAGTCGGCAGCCGATTCATCTGCCGACCCGGCGAATCCGATAGTTGTTCGCCAGCGGTTCATTCAGCAGTATGCCCGGCTGCATTGGTAACACCAGTATTTGCTCAGCGACAGTGCGATAGGGCGCATCCGCGCCGTCGGCAACCTCCAGGCTATAGGTGCCCGCACGCAGCGTCGGTGAGGTCAAAAACCAGCCGCCCTCGGCGCGACGAAGCCTGAACCCGCGAAACGGCTGTGCCAGGGGCTCTCCGATAAAGACCCCCTGGCCAGGCATCTCCACACTCTTCCAATAGGCCTCGATGAGGGTGTTGGCCTGCAGATAGTGAGCTATCACGAGTGCCGGATGGGGAAATTTGGCGGTGAAATTGCAGGGTTCGGCAACGGTGCCATAGCTACCCGTAGCACCTGCTTCGAGCCAACGCAGCGCACTCATCTGTCGACTCCCCGCCAGATTGCCACCTGCCGAGGTCAGGTGATCGGCGATCGCACCGGGTAGGTAATGATTGGTGGCGATATCTGGCACCCTGGCCAAGCCGGTGAAATAGAACAAAATATTCGACCGCCCCTTGATGCTGTCTGCTCGTACCCGGTGCACCGGGAGCCGCTCCCCCAGCCATTGCTCCACTGCGGGGTAAAAAGCGGCGCGCACGTTGCGGTGGCGGTCCGAGGTATCCAGCAGGTAGACATTACCCCGCGGCAGTCGCCCGTCGGCGCGCACACCACGATCGATCAGCTTTTTGGCGTCCGTAAAATCCTCCGCCGCCAGCAACATGGCGGGGCGTATACCATGATCGCTCCGGGGCCGCGTGCTGGCACTGTTGAAGTACGGGCTTCGCCGCGTCAGCCGGCAACCCTCAGCGCACCAGGCCTGATCAAAGCCCAGCGCGAAGGCGCTGGTCACAGACATGCAATCGACCCGGTCGGGGGCTTTCCAGGCCAGCGCATAGGCCTGGATGTGATCACCTGTCGCTGCGTCTACCGCGCGCTTGACCCGGGCAAACTCTTCCGCGGACATCTGTCGCTTGCCCGGGGTGAACGCGACCCGGATAATATTGCTGTCGGGTATGTTGCGCCGCTTTTGGTAGTAAGCGGCAATACGCTCGCTGAGAGGATCGAGCTGGTTGACGACGACGGCAAGCTCCCCTGCAGAGATGCCCGAGCGGGGCAAGTCCAACGTCAGGGAATGGCTGCCAGGGCTGTGGCAGGCCATGACCAGCGCCAGCGTCATCACTATGAGGGGTCGGTATCGCATGACTGTGAAGCATAACAAAGCGAACAACATTCGTATCCACAACACCCATAGGCCGCGCCTGGGGAAACGGGTTATGGTCGATCCCACCGCCCTGGTCATTGGCGATGTAGTAATCGACGATGACAGCTCGATCTGGCCAATGACGGTGGTCAGAGGTGACATGCACAGCATTCGCATTGGCAAACGCAGCAGCATTCAGGACGGGAGTGTACTCCACATTACCCACGCCGGCCCCTTCAATGGGGATGGCTGGCCACTCAGCATTGGTGATGACGTAACTGTCGGCCATAAATCAGTGTTGCACGGCTGCACCATCGGTGATCGTGTCTTGATCGGCATTGGCAGCATTGTGATGGACGGAGCGGTTGTCGAGGATGAGGTCGTCGTCGGTGCCAACACCCTGGTGCCCCCGGGAAAGACCCTGGTCAGCGGCTACCTGTATACCGGCAGCCCCGCCCGCCAGGCCCGCGCCCTGAGTGAAAGGGAGCTGGATTATTTCTGCTACTCGGCCAACAACTACGTCAAGTTGAAAGAGAGTTACCGTCTCTCCCAGCAGGAGCCGGACGCGTCATCCTGAACCCGCGCAAGGCTGCAACCGGGGCTTCACTCAGTGGGCAAGCGGCCCGAGGGATCGCCTGACTGCCGCCAGTACCGGCCCGGTTTGCGGCATGACATTGCGCCACAAGCAAAAGCTTTGCGCTGCCTGCTCCACCAGCATGCCCAGGCCATCGGCGACCTCAGCAGCGCCCCGGGCCATCGCCCAGTGCATAAAGACAGTGGGTTGCGGGCCGTAAACCATATCGTAGGCACGGGCACCGGCCGCCAGTGCGCTCTCCGCCAGGGGAGGAATCTCACCGCCCAGGCTAGCGCTGGTGGCATTGACCAGCAGGTCGAACGGAAATTCTGGTAATGCATCGTAACCACAGCCGGTAATCGGCCCCAATTCGCTGAATGCGCGAGCCAGTTGCTGCGCCTTGCTCGCGGTGCGATTGACGATCATCAACGTCTGGGGCTGGTGTTGCAACAGGGGAGCGACAACCCCCCTGGCGGCCCCCCCGGCACCCAGCAGCAGGACCCTCGAGCCCGCCAGCGGCCAACCGAGATTGTGCACTATGTCTCGCACCAGTCCCTCGCCA
This sequence comes from uncultured Gammaproteobacteria bacterium, assembly GCA_963751595.1. Lineage (GTDB taxonomy): Bacteria > Pseudomonadota > Gammaproteobacteria > Pseudomonadales > JAHEGP01 > JAHEGP01. The sequence goes on along the minus strand of CAVVVC010000007.1, from coordinate 81,699 downwards.
TCGGTGTTATCACCCAGCACAGTGCCATCAGCCTGATACGATAAAGTATTGACCGCTCCGGCCTGGCGCGCTCGCTTGCTGAGCTGATGCGCAAATGTGAAAGCATCGAGCTTGAACGGCACGGTAACATTCAATCCCCTGCCGCCCGACTGGAAAAACTGCTCAGCTTCGGCGCTGAACTTGCCGGGCTCCACCAATTGTCGACGGTAGCTCATATCCTGTGCAGCCTGCTCGGCGAACGCCTGGTGGATTTGCGGCGACAGGCTGTGCGCAACCGGGTTGCCGAAAACGGCGTAGCGATCAGTCATTATCTGCAATCCAGTCCCGCGGTCTGAGGTAGTTTTCGTAGAGTTCGGCCTCGGCACTGCCCGGCTCGGGCTTCCAGTCGTAACGCCACGCGACCTCGGGGGGCAACGACATCAGGATCGACTCTGTTCTGCCACCGCTCTGCAAACCAAAAATCGTGCCACGATCGTAAACCAGATTGAACTCGACGTAGCGACCACGACGGTAGAGTTGGAATTGCTTCTCTCTGTCACCAAATGGCATGCCCTTGCGACGCGCCATGATAGGGCGATAGGCATTGAGGTAGCTTTCTCCGACGGAGCGGATAAAGGCGAAACTGGTGGCGAAATCCCACTGGTTGACGTCATCAAAAAAAAGCCCGCCAATACCCCGGGTTTCGCCGCGGTGGGGCAAATAAAAATACTCGTCACACCACTTTTTGTAGCGAGCGTAAACATCGTTACCGAAGGGTGCACAAGCCTGTCGAGCCACCTCGTGCCAATCCCGACAGTCCTCGGCAAAGGGGTAATAGGGGGTAAGGTCGTAACCACCGCCAAACCACCAAACCGGCTCCTGACCCTCCTTGTAAGCAACGAAAAGGCGCACGTTGGCGTGTGATGTGGGTACGTAGGGGTTGTCCGGGTGGATAACTAACGACACACCCATGGCGCGAAAGGAGCCCCCCGTGAGCTCGGGTCGGCTGGCCGTTGCCGAGGGCGGCAGAGTATCACCGGAAACATCGGAAAAATTTACGCCACCTTTCTGGATTACGGCACCATTCGCGATGACCCTGGTGCGACCACCCCCTCCACCCGGCCGCTCCCAGGCATCCTCCTGGAATGTGGCGCTACCGTCTTCTTCCTCGAGTCCCCTGCAAATACCGTCCTGCAGCTCCAACAGCCAACTCTTCACCTGCTCAACATTGATCGTTGCCATATCGCCTTATCCTGGTCGAATGATCTTGCCAGAGACCAAATCCCTGATTTCACTTGGCCGCTCGGCCCCGCCAAGCTTGCCTTGCAGCACATAGTCCAGGTCGCCGCCGAAGTAACGCCGGACCGTCAGTTCGTTCATTGCCGGCGGCCGGCTCTGCGGGTTGGCAGACGTAGATACTACCGGACCACCGAAACGCCTGCAGATTGAAGCCACCAGCGGATGCCCGCTGACCCGCAGGGCGACGCTGGTAAAACGCCCGCAGACCAGAGGATGCACCAGGCCGTGATGGGGGACCAGCCATGTCGTGGGCCCGGGCCAGCTTCCGGCCAGCGTCGCCCGTTGCAATGGCGAGAGTAGTGCCAGCAGCGGTGCAAACTGCTCCGGGTTTGCCGCCACGAGAATAAGCCCTTTGTCGGGATCTCGCTGCTTTAACTCCAGTATTCGTTGCAATGCTGACGGGTTGGCAGGGTCACAACCCAACCCCCACACGGCTTCCGTGGGATAGGCAATAACCCCGCCCTGGCGAAGCACCCGAGACGCAGTGGACAAGCGATAGACGTTCATCGACCCCTCCCCATGCTAAGAATTTGCAGCTACAGATTCTTCGCACCAGCGAAGCTTGATGAACGCCAGCGCGGACAAGACTTTGGCCGTTCGCAACGGTACCCAGAACTGTTTGGGCTTGCAAGCCGTTTACCAAGGGTCGTCAACAAGAATCACCGAATACGCTGCCAGGAGCCAGCACAGGATTCGAGCCAGCCAGCCAGTTCAAGCTCAAGCAAGTAGCCGGCCAGCAGATCGCTGCTGATGCCGCTGCGCGCAGCGATTGCATCGAAGCCCGTTGCCTGGTAATCGACCGCGTCCAGCAATTTGGCGAGACGTGGCTCGAGTTCGGCCGTATCGGCAGGTGATGCTGTGGATTCGGGCAAGCACGCAGCCAGTAATTGCAAAAATCCCCCCAGCTCTTCGACGATATGTCCCGCGTTCTCAACCAACTTGGCACCCTCGCGGATCAACTGATGACAACCTCTGCTGTTCGGACTGTGGATTGATCCGGGTAGCGCAAACACCTCGCGGTTGTAATCCAGCGCCAGACGGGCAGTGATCAGGGAGCCACTGCGGGATGCAGCTTCGATGACCAGGGTTCCCAGACTCATTCCCGCCAGAATTCGGTTGCGCATGGGAAAGTGGCGGGGCAGGGGTGCCGTTGCCAGGGGAAACTCGCTCACCAACGCGCCCTGGGCAGAAATTTCCCCGGCCAGGGTACCGTGCCGCCTGGGGTAGATGCGGTCGACCCCGGTTCCCAGCACAGCGATGGTAGCACCACCGGCGGACAGGGCTCCCCTGTGTGCCTCGCCATCAATGCCCAGCGCCAGCCCGCTGCTGATAGCGAAACCGGTAGCCGCCAGCTCCCGGGAAAAGCTGGCGGCCAATTGCAGGCCGCTGCGCCCGGCGTTGCGACTTCCTACAATCGCGAGTTGGGGCAAGGCCAGGATGGATGGGTTCCCGCGCACATAGAGGGCGCCGGGGCGGTCGGGTATCTGCCGAAGCAGCTCAGGATATTCCGGGTCTTCGGGGCACAGCAGGTCGATGCCGGCGAGCTCAAGTTGTTCCTTCCAGCGCTGCGCCTGCACCCAGGCATCGCTACTGTCGGCCTGCCGGCACAATTGGCGGAGCTTGCGGTTTACCCCGGGGCTGGCATCCAGCAGCAGGGTGTGTTCAGGCGCATTCCAGAAATCCTGCACCGATGCAAACCGGGCAAGAATCGGTTCGATGGCAGCAAAACCCAGGTCAGACCTGGCATGCAGGAGTAGACAGAGAAGTTGTTTTGGGGCATCCATTCGTCATCCTTGACCTGGACAGATTGATTAGCGGCTCAGGGCTGTTCGATAAACCGGGGCCCGGAAACCAGGCCGCGGCTCCCCGTTATCGTCGGTTCAGGGCATCTCTACCCTGTCGCCTACCCGCAACGGGCGTTCGGATTTCAGCACCAGTGCGTAGCTCATTTTTTCTTCCACACTGAAAAACATCAACAGGCCGGCTCGGACATTGGGGAGTTTTACCAAAGTATCGGCGACTTCGTCGCGCACTGTTTCCCCAAGCTTGTAAATCGACATGACATTGCCCGCTGATAGGCCCTCGCGCGCGCCGAGATTCACCATCACAATATCCATGCTGCCGATCTGGGTAACGCCACCCTGTACATCCAGAATCACGCCTGAAACCGGGCGGGAAGGGGCGCTGGGCTGGAAAGTCGCCACCAGGGGTTTATTGGCGTTGGGTAACAAGCGATCGCCGTTACGGACTTCCTGGGTCGTACGATTGAGCACCAGGGTGGCGATATCGTAATCCTGGGAGATTTTCTTGGCTTCACCGATGTCGATGGCCTGAATACCCAGCGCTTCTCCGGTGATAGGATCGCGGTACATGGTCCCCTCGCGGTAGAGACCAAAAACGCTGCCCTGGTTTTGGGCGAAATTGCCCCGGGCATACACCTCGTCGCCCACACCGGAAATGATATTGCGCTCATCCCCAGCCAGTATATAAGGTGCCGCGGCCAATTCTCCGGGCTCTACGAAGCGGCTTTGACTCAAGAAAGCATTGATCTTGTCGAGGGGAATGGCCGGGATGGCATTGTCATTGGGCTCGCTGCGCATGGTGGGGCTGAGCTTGACCGTGTTGCTCATTGCGCCGCGGGTAACATTGAGCCGCGGCTTGCCATCGATATAGACCAGAGACAAAAGATCACCCGGGTAAATCAAGTGCGGATTGGCAATCTGCGGATTGACATGCCAGATTTCAGGCCACAGCCATGGACGCTGGAGGAATCGACCGGAAATGTCCCAAAGGGTGTCTCCCTTGACCACCATGTATTTATCGGGATGATCCGGGTTTAACACTACATCGGCAGCAATGGCAGACATTCCCATCGCCATGGCGGCCGCTAACCCGAATAGCCACTTTTTCATACCGGAATTCCTTTATTCAAGTTGTTGTTAGCAGGACCAGGCCAATGCCACTTTATTAAGCACTAAGCGATTTTTTTGCCTGACCTGTATAATATAGCACTCATCGTGGGCGCTGCCGTTTTTCAGCCGGACCCACTATTCGCTCTGCTGACATAAGCTTAGCAGCGCAACTTTGATTTTCACTAGAACTTGCTGGAAGTTGATCACAAACTCGCTATGGCCATACTGGAAATACTCGAATTCCCCGATCCCCGGCTCCGTAAAAGGGCGGAGCCGGTAGCCACCGTCGATGCCGCGGTCAAACGGCTGGTCGACGACATGTTCGAAACGATGTACGCGGCGCCCGGCATCGGTCTTGCGGCCACGCAGGTAGACGTGCACCGTCGGGTGATCGTCATTGATCTGTCAGAGGAAAAAAATCAGCCAATCGTGCTGATCAACCCGGAAGTCGAGGTGCTCGACCCGCAGCCGGAAAACTATGACGAGGGCTGCCTCTCGGTACCGGGTTTTTACGAAACTGTGATTCGGCCCAGGGGTATCAGGGTAAAGGCCCTGGATCGGGATGGGCAGCAACAGGATTTTGAAGCCGAGGGCCTGCTCGCGGTTTGCGTACAACACGAAATTGATCACCTCGACGGCAAGCTGTTTGTCGATTACCTGTCGACCATCAAACGCCAGCGCATCCGCAGCAAGCTGCTGAAGCAGCAACGCAGCAAGGCTTGACGCCTGCTCCATGGCTGCTTCGACCCCTGACCCCAAACCGCTGCGTATCGTATTTGCTGGTACTCCCGAGTTTGCCCGGTGGCACCTGGAGGCAATGTTGGCAAGCGGCAAGAAGGTGGTCGGCGTTTATACCCAACCCGATCGCGCCGCAGGCAGGGGGAAAAAGTCCCGCCCTTCACCCGTCAAGCAATATGCGGTGAACCGGCAGCTCCCCTTGTTCCAGCCCGAGACTCTCAAGACCGCAGATGCCCAGTCGCAGCTGCAAGCGCTGAACGCTGACGTCATGGTGGTCGTAGCTTACGGCCTGTTACTACCGCGCGCCGTATTGGACACGCCTCGGCTGGGGTGCATTAATGTCCATGCGTCCCTTCTCCCGCGTTGGCGGGGCGCGGCGCCAATAGAGCGAGCCATAGCTGCCGGTGACCAGGAATCCGGAGTCACCATTATGCAAATGGATATCGGGCTCGATACCGGGCCGATGCTTTGCCAGCGCAGTTGTACTATTACTGAAGAAACCACCGGGGATAGCCTGCGCCAGCAGCTGGCGGGATTGGGAGGCGAGGCAATGCTTGCCACTCTGCAACAGCTTGAGCTGGGGCGGCAGTCACCTATTCCCCAGGATGACACGCTAAGCTGCTACGCGCCCAAGCTCGCCAGGGAGGAAGCCTGGATAGACTGGTCACAGCCTGGCGCTACTATTGCCCGCAAGGTTCGCGCTTTTTGCTCGGCCAATGTTGCGTCGACCTGGCTCTGCGGGGAGCGCGTCAAAGTGTGGATGGCCTATGCCAGGGAGACAACGCAGTCGAAGCCAACAGGGACCATTCTTGCAGCCGACAAATCCGGTATCGAGGTCGCCTGCAGCGACGGCAGCGTTTTACTGACCCGGCTGCAACTCCCAGGCGGAAAGCCACTCACGGCGGCCGCTATATTGAATGGGAGGGCCGCCCTGTTTGCGCCAGGCAGCAGCTTCGGCAATGGCGAAGCCTGAGCCTTCCAGGGTAGCAGCCGCCAGGACGCTGGCACAGCTATTACGCCGTCAGGGCTCCTTGAGCCGCCTGTTGCCCGCGGCAAACTCGGCGGTAGTGCCCCGTGACCGCCCCCTGCTGGGGGAGCTTTGCTACGGTGTCTGCCGCTACTACCCGCGCTTGCAGGGGCTGCTCGACCTGCTGGTCAAAAAACCCCTCAAAGCCAAAGACGCCGATATCCGGGCGCTACTGCTCCTGGGCCTCTACCAACTCCAATATACCCGCATTCCCGACCATGCTGCTATTTCCGAGACCGTGGCAGCCACGCGCCAGTTGGACAAGAGTTGGGCCAAATCCCTGGTCAATGGTGTCCTGCGCCAGTACCAGCGCAACGCAGATGCCCTCGCGCAACAGCTCGGAGAGGCCGAAGTGAGCGCTCACCCACGCTGGATTTTCGAGAAGCTGCAACAACAGTGGCCACAGCATTGGGCCTCGGTTGTCGATGCCAACAACTCTGCCCCACCCATGACCCTGCGTGTCAATCAGCGGCAGGGCCAAAGGGAGTCCTACCTGCTGCAGCTCGGCCAAGGCGATGTCGGGGCGAAGCCCTGCCGGTATAGCCCTGTCGGCGTCACCCTGGAAAATGCCTGCGAGGTCTCTGCCCTTCCGGGCTTCGAAGCCGGCGCTTGCAGCGTGCAGGACGAAGCCTCCCAGTTGGTGGCTCCGCTGCTTGGCGCGGAAGAAAACTCCCGCATCCTGGATTGCTGCTGTGCACCCGGCGGTAAAACCGGGCACTTGCTCGAGTTAATACCAGAGAGCTCTCTCCTGGATGCCGTGGATATCGATCCACAAAGGCTTGAAAGAGTGCGCGAAAATCTCTCGCGACTGCACCTCGACGCCAGGCTCATAGCGGGTGACGCCACCAAACCCAAGCGCTGGTGGAACGGCGAGCCGTATGATGCAATACTGCTCGACGCGCCCTGCTCTGCCAGCGGAGTCATACGCCGACACCCGGATATCAAACTGCTGCGCACGCCCCGGGATATCAACAAGCTGAATCGGCTCCAGAGTGAGTTGCTGACTGCCATCTGGCCATGCCTGCGACCCGGTGGCCGCTTGCTTTATACTACCTGCTCTGTTTTTCAGGAAGAGAACGACGGGATTGTTGGCGCCTTTTTGGGCGGGAACACGAACGCAAGGAGTTTGACCCTGGGTGTCCCCTGGGGTATCGCCACCCGGTGGGGGCGACAGCTACTGCCAGAGTCAGGTGCCAATGATGGTTTCTTCTATGCCCTGCTGGAAAAAATCGAGTCCGCTTAAGATCCTGCAAATCACAGCCGGTACGTTATGAAAATCATTATTCTCGGGGCCGGCCAGGTCGGTGGCACTCTGGCAGAACACCTGGCCAATGAACGCAACGACATCACGCTGGTGGATAGCAACGGAGAGCTCCTGCGAGAGCTTCAGGATCGGCTGGACATAAACACCATCACCGGTCATGCGGCACATCCGAAAGTGATTCGCGATGCAGGAGGTGAAGACGCCGACATGCTGGTAGCGGTCACGGCGTCTGACGAGACCAATATCGTGGCCTGCCAGGTGGCCGATATGCTATTCCACACTCCGACCAAGATAAGTCGTATACGCTCACCGGATTTTGCCTCGAACAGCAAACTATTCGGTGAGGGCGGGTTCCCCATCGATGTCATCATTTATCCGGAGCAGATCGTTACCGAGCACATCAGTCGTCTGCTCGATTATCCGGGGGCACTGCAGGTGCTGGATTTCGCTGACGGTAAAGTGCAGCTCGTTGCCGTCAAGGCCTATTACGGCGGACCAATGGTCGGTGAAGAGTTGCAGGTGATTCGCAAACACATGCCCGGTGTCGATACCCGCGTCGCCGCCATATTCCGCCGGGGCCAGGCCATCCTGCCCGAGGGTAGTACCGTAGTGGAAGTGGGGGATGAAGTATTCTTCATTGCCGCCCGCGAGAATATCAGACAAGTGATGGGCGAGCTGCGCAAACTCGACCATAACTACAAGCGCATCATTATTGCGGGCGGGGGCAACATTGGGCATCGCCTTGCCAGCAATATCGAGCGGCGCTTCAACGTCAAACTGATCGAGAAAAATTATGATCGCTGTCGCTTTCTGTCAGAGGATTTAAAGCGCACGATCGTCCTCAATGGCAGTGCCTCCGACAAGGACCTGCTGGTGTCCGAGAACATCGAGGACTGTGACGTCTACTGTGCCCTGACCAACGATGACGAGGCCAACATCATGGCATCGTTGCTTGCCAAACGGCTTGGGGCCCACACGGTTATCACCCTGATTACCAGCCCGGCTTATGTCGACCTGATGCAGGGCGGCGAGATCGACGTCGCTATTTCACCCCAGCAAATTGCAATCGGTACCCTGTTGACACATGTACGTCGGGGTGACGTGGCCAATGTCCATTCTCTGCGCCGGGGCGCGGCCGAGGCCATTGAGCTGATTGCCCATGGCGACAGCGAGAGCTCCCGGGTCGTCGGCAGGCGGATGGACGAAATCAACCTGCCCGATGGAGTCAGCACAGGTGCCGTGGTGCGCAACGACAAGGTACTCATCGCCCATCGGGACCTGGTCATCGAAACCGATGATCACGTCATTCTGTTTTTCGTCGACAAATCGAAAATACGCGTGGTTGAGAAGCTGTTTCAGGTAGGCTTTACCTTTTTCTAGACGGGAGATGTTATGCGGCTCGCGACCAGCCTCCGCGTACTCGGTGCATTGCTGATGATTTTCAGTGCGACCATGCTGGTGCCACTGGCTGTGTCCCTGTGGTATGACGATGGCGAGCACGCGGTGTTCACCTATGCATTCCTGATCATACTCATATCCGGGCTGGTGTTCTGGTTGCCCACCTTTCGCGACCGCAGGGAACTGCGGATTCGAGACGGCTTCCTGATCACTGCACTGTTCTGGCTGGGGCTGGGGTTGGCCGGTTCGGTACCCTTTATGCTGACCGTATCGGAGCCACACCTGTCCGGGGTAGAGGCGATCTTCGAATCGATCTCCGGTCTGACCACCACGGGGGCCACCGTGATCACCGGCCTCGACGATCTGCCACGATCGATATTGTACTACCGGCAACAGCTACAGTGGCTGGGCGGTATCGGGATAGTCGTTATCGCCGTCGCCATACTACCGATGTTAGGCATCGGGGGTATGCAGCTTTATCGGGCTGAAACCCCGGGGCCGATCAAAGATACCAAAATGACGCCTCGCATTACCGGTACCGCGAAGGCGCTGTTCGCGATTTACGTGACGCTGACGGTAGCCTGTGGCCTGGCATACTGGCTCGCGGGAATGAGCTTATTCGATGCGGTTTGTCATGCCTTTTCCACGGTCGCGATCGGCGGTTTTTCAACCCATGATGCCAGCATCGGCTATTTCGAAAGCGCAACCATCCTGATGATTTGCAGTGTATTTATGCTGATCGCCGGGATCAATTTCGCCCTGCACTTCGTCACCTGGCAACGTCACAGCGTGCTGCAGTACCTGCGGGATCCGGAAACGCGCTTTTACCTGACAGTCATTGCCGGAGTCTGCGTGATCTGCTGCGCTTACCTCGCCTGGACCAGCGCACTGGCGCCCGGGGAAGCTCTGGTGCACGGCATCTTTCAGACCATCTCCATTGCAACCACCACCGGATTCACCACCGCGGATTTTTCCCAGTGGCCAACTTTCCTGCCGCTTTTGCTGCTGCTGACATCCTTTATGGGCGGTTGTGCGGGATCCACAGGCGGAGGTATGAAAGCTGTCAGGATACTGCTCATTTTCCGCCAGGGCGTGCGCGAGCTGTCGCAATTGATCCACCCCAACGCCATCATGCCACTCAAGCTGGGTCGCCGTCGGGTTCCCGCCAAGGTCGTCAGTGCGGTCTGGAGCTTTTTTGCGGTTTACATGTTGTCTTTCGGCTGCATTCTGTTGATCTTGCTCGGCACCGGCATGAATTATGAAACCGCCTTCTCCGCTACCACCGCCACACTGAACAATCTCGGGCCCGGCCTGGGAGACGTCGCGGCCAATTACGGTGAGACCACGGCCGTCGCCAAGGCCGTCATGAGCCTTGCCATGCTGCTCGGCCGGCTGGAGATCTTTACTCTGCTGGTACTGTTCACGCCAATGTTCTGGCGCCGCTGAGGGAAGGACCGCCGGACCGATGGCCCTATCGTTCGCCGCAGGCGGATAGCCGGTAGCTACGGTTGCAGCATTGTGCGCGCAACACCATACTGATAGCGACTATTGCGAGGATTCGAAAATGAGTATGGTTGCAATTGCTGTACTGGTGGTTTGCCTGATCATCACCGTTTACGGCATTACGCTTTATAATGGCCTGGTGGAACTTAAACACGCGGTAGCCAAACACCTGGCGAATATCGACGTGTTGCTGCGCCAACGCCATGATGAACTGCCCAAGTTGGTGGAAACCTGCAAACAGTATATGGGCTATGAGCAGGCGACCCTGCAAAAAGTGATCCGGGCGCGACAGCAGGTGGCAACGGCCCAGACCAGCGGCAATATACCTGAACTGGGCAAAGCCGAAACCGGCTTGCGCCGGGAATTGGGGCAACTGTTCGCGCTGGCAGAAAACTATCCCGAGCTGAAGGCAAACGATACTTTCCAGCACCTGCAGCAGCGTATCAGCGGGCTTGAAAACGCGATCGCCGACCGCCGCGAAACCTACAACGAGGCCGTGAACAACAACAACGTTAGAATCGAGCAATTTCCCGATCTGATTCTCGCGCGGCTGTTCGACTTCAAACCTTTTCAGATGCTCGAATTTACCGAATCTGCGACCGCTGATGTTAATGTCGGGTCGCTCTTCGCCAACTCCTGAACCATGGCTGCCTGGGTTTTCGTCACGCTGCTTGCCGTGTCTGCGGGGGGTGCGCTGGTGGTGGCATTCACCAGCCTCAAAAAAGCGCGGACCATAGAGAATATACCCACCTCCAGAATTCGCTCCGCGCACCAGGGCTATGTCGAGCTGCTGGGCATTGCCGACAAGGCACAGGGCGAGCCAGTATTTGCCGCACTCACGGGCACGGAATGCATCTGGTACGACTACAAGATCGAGCGTTATCAGGGTGGCAGATCCAGCCAGTGGAGCACGGTAGAGAAGGGCAGCAGCGACGCACTTTTCCGACTCTACGACAGTACCGGGGAATGCCTGATCGACCCCCGCCATAGCGACGTCACCACTTCCCACAGCAGAACCTGGAGCGGATACGATCGGCACCCCGGGCGCAACCAGAAAACGTCTCTGCTCGGGCGCCTGCAGCGCCAGCGCTACCGGTATACCGAGCGCCGCATTCACCCCGGCCAACCGCTGTATGCGATGGGTTGGTTCCAGACCCTTCATGCCAAAAGCGCCCGGCAACAGACAGAAGATTACCAGGCCAAACTGCTGGGCGAATGGAAGCGAGACCAGTCAGCGATGCTGGAGCGTTTCGATCGCGATGGCAACGGTATCGTCGATCTAGCCGAGTGGGAGCTGGCGCGACATCAGGCCGGGCGTGAAGCCAAAGCCCACGTGAACCAACACTACGATGCGGCGGACCTGCACATGCTGTCGAGGCCCGCGTCCAGCCAGGCCTTTATCCTTTCCACCAATGATCCGTCGCAACTGAGCAAACACTACCGTAAGCGAGCCGCAGGTTTTTTATTAGGGTTTCTTTTGACCGCGGCAATGGGAAGCTGGCTGGCCGTGAAAAGTTTTTGATCAGTGCGTGGCAAGCACTAAAACTGGTAGACCTTGGGTAAACCATCGGGCCGCTTCTTGAAACGCTTGTATTCCCACTGGTACTGCTCAGGGCAATCCATGATGCAGGACTCGACGCTGCGATTCAAAGACCAAAGAGATTCCTGCAGCTCTGCACTCGAGATGTTACCAATTGTGGGCCTGAACACGATTTCCCAGCCACCTGGCACACGATGGCCGTAGGCCATCAGCACATCGCAATCCGTTCGACTGGCCAGGCCGTGAACCAGGGTCATGGTAAGAGCAGGGTTGCGGAAGAACGTGGCGAACTCACCACTATCAGGGTCCGGCTCCTGATCGGGGAGAATACCGCTGAAACCCGACTTTTTTAACGCTCTAAGTACCGCTCTCACGCCACTGACGTCGGTGGGGTAGAGCTTGTTCCCCATGCGTTCCCTGGCGTTTTTGATGATGGGTTCCAGCAGCGCTTGTTTGGGCGGCTGGTAAAGCGCCGTGAATTCGCGGTGCTGCGCGCACCACAGGGCGACCACTTCCCAGTTGCCCAGGTGTGGCACTAGTAACAACAAACCCCGGCCTGATACCAGCGCCTGATCAAAAAGCGGCTGGTTCCTGACCCCCACGATGCTGGCGATGGAGCGCGCATTGGGCTGCATCCATACCTTGATCAGCTCCAAGCCACACTGGCCGGTATGCACCAGCGACTCCCGCGCCAATCGCCCCCTTTCCTCCGCCGCGAGATCGGGAAAGCACATATCGATATTACGCTGGGTAACCCGGGCCGCGCGCCCGTTGGCCCACCACATACCCCGGCCCAGCAGAAAACCAAGGACACGCAGGGCTGAGAGTGGCAGGACGCCGACCAAGCCGAACAAGCCTTTTATCAGGGTGCTTTTTGGTTCCATTATCCCCAACCGGTGCCAATTTCCACGGCATGGTATCGAAAGCCTGTCATTTCAGCAATTTAGAACCGACGCCTTGGTATGCAAGGGGACGGCTCAGGCTATAATGGCGCGTTTTCACCAAGGCGAATGAGGTGGGCGTGATCGCAAAAACCAATGGGGACGTTAGTACCTTTCAGGGCTTGATACTCGCTCTGCAGGAATTCTGGGCGCGGGAGGGCTGTGTACTGTTGCAGCCACTGGACATGCAGGTGGGCGCGGGGACCTTTCACTGGGGTACTTTCTTGCGCGCTATCGGGCCTGAAAGCTGGAACAGTGCTTACGTACAACCCAGCCGGCGGCCCACCGACGGCCGCTATGGGCAGAACCCGAACCGGCTGCAACATTACTATCAATTCCAGGTAGTGATGAAGCCCTCCCCGCTGGATATCCAGGAGCTGTATCTAAAGTCACTGGTAAGCCTCGGCATCGACCCGTTGGTACACGACATTCGCTTTGTCGAGGACAACTGGGAGTCTCCAACCCTGGGGGCCTGGGGCCTGGGCTGGGAAGTCTGGCTGAATGGCATGGAGGTCACCCAGTTCACTTACTTTCAACAGGTGGGTGGGCTCGAGTGCTTTCCGGTAACGGGTGAAATCACTTACGGCCTGGAACGGATCGCCATGTATCTGCAGGGGGTTGATAGCGTTTACGAACTGATCTGGACCGACGGGCCAGGCGGCGTTGTCACCTATGGAGATGTCTTCCATCAAAATGAAGTCGAGCAATCCGCGTATAACTTCGAGTTCGCCAATGTCCCTTGTCTGCTGCGGACCTTTAGCGAAGCCGAGGAAGCCTGCCAGCAACTGGTCGATCGCAACCTGCCACTACCGGCTTATGAGCAGGTATTGCTGGCATCCCATACCTTCAACCTGCTGGATGCGCGCCATGCCATCTCGGTTACTGAGCGGCAGCGCTATATCCTTCGGGTTCGGACCCTGGCGCGCAGCGTGGCAAAGTGCTACTACCAGTCGCGCAAAGCGCTTGGATTCCCACTGGCCAGCGATGCGGTAAAACAGCAGTTAGCAGCACAGGGCGAGGAGGCCAGCGCGTGAATCAGCAGGATTTTCTGGTCGAAATCGGCACCGAAGAATTACCACCCAAGGCGTTGCACGCTATTGGCCTTGCGTTCCAGAACAGCATTCAGCGGGGGCTTGGGGAATGCAGCCTCGGCTACCAGGGCATTGAATGGTTCGCAACACCCCGCCGGATCGCTGTACTGGTCACGCAACTCGATGCACAGGCACCTGACCAGCAGCAGGAGGTATTGGGCCCTCCCGAGGCCATCGCCTTCAACGACGATGGCAGTCCCGCCAAGCCAGCGGAGGCGTTTGCGCGCAAGAACAAGATTTCTGTGGACCAGCTACAACTGGCAGATGGCCCTAAAGGCAAACGACTGGCGCACCGTTGGGTAGCACCGGGAATCAGCGCCAGTGATGCCCTGCCGGAACTGGTGAAAAATGCACTTGCCGAATTGCCCATACCCAAAAGAATGCGCTGGGGCGCGTTGCGGGAAGAGTTTGTAAGACCGGTTCACTGGATTATCATGCTTTTAGGTGAGCAAGTACTTACTTCAGAAATTCTTGGCATACCGGCCGGTAACGTTAGCTATGGTCACCGCTTCCATCATCCTGCCGCCCTGCCAATTACACAACCGTCGGACTACGCCGAGGTGCTGCAGAAAAAAGGCAAGGTCATTGCCGACTTTGATCAGCGCCGGGCCATCATTCGCTCCCAGGTGGAAGCCAGGGGCCAGGAGATCGGCTGCCACGCGGTTATCGATGAAGCCTTGCTGGATGAAGTGACGGCCCTTGTAGAATGGCCTGTCGCACTGGCCGGGCAATTTGACAAGCGCTTCCTGGAAGTCCCTGCCGAAGCCCTGATTTCCTCCATGAAAGCCCATCAAAAATATTTTCATCTGGTGGATGACTACGGCCAACTACAGCCTTATTTCATATTTGTCGCCAACCTCGAGTCCAGCGACCCGCAACAAATCATCTCAGGTAACGAGAAAGTGATCCGCCCACGCCTGGCCGATGCCGCCTTTTTCTACCAGACAGATCTCAAACAGACTCTGGAGTCACGGCAGGAACGCCTCAGGGACGTCATCTTCGAGGAAAAACTGGGCAGCCTCTGGGACAAATCCACCCGGGTAGCGGCGCTGGCGAAAAGCATCGCCGGGCAAATAGGGTGCGACCTTGCGGCGGCGGAGCGTGCGGCTCTGCTTGCCAAGTGCGACCTGGTCTCAGAAATGGTATTCGAGTTTGACGATCTTCAGGGCACCGCTGGCTACTATTACGCTCTCCATGACGGTGAAGATGCAGAAGTCGCAGCCGCCATCAAGGAGCAATACCAACCTGCCTATGCTGGTGACGAGCTTCCCGCCAGCCCCTGCGGAAATGCCCTGGCATTGGCGGAACGGCTGGATACCCTGGTCGGGGTGTTTGGCATCAATCAGCCACCAAGCGGCTCGAAAGATCCCTATGCGCTGCGCCGCGCCGCGCTGGGCGCGATCAGAATCATCAAGGAAAACCGCTATGCTGACCTGGATCTAAACGAACTGATCAAGTCCGCCGCCACAGCCTATGGCGACAGGCTGACCAACAAACAGGTAGAAGCCGATGTCTCGGACTTTATTTTCGATCGTTACCGGGCGTTATATCAGGAAGAGGGCGTTCCCACCAACACCCTGATGGCTGTGCAAAAGGTTGTGCAGCAAAGCAAAAGCCTGCCGCATAACCCCTACGATATCAGCTTGCGAGTAGCCGCGGTCGAACACTTTCGCCATCGACCAGAGGCGGCTGCTCTTGCCGCAGCCAACAAGCGGGTGCAGAATATACTTTTGAAATCAGGGCTTTCTGAAGGCAGCGGAAAGGTTGAAGCCGAGCTTATACAACGGCCGGAAGAGCGAGACCTCTACGACGCTTTACGACAGCTGGAACATTCCATCCCCGACTTGTGTGCCCGGCAATCCTACACAGAGGCATTGCAGAAGCTAGCGCTGTTGCGACCGACGGTTGATGCGTTTTTCGACCACGTCATGGTGATGGACAAGGATCCGGCATTACAGGGTAATCGCATTGCGCTGCTGGACTTGCTGAATCGCTTGTTCATGGGTGTCGCGGATATATCCCAGTTGCACATGGCAACGGAATGAAGTTGTTGATCCTTGACCGCGATGGGGTGATTAACGAGGATAGCGATGCGTTCATAAAGTCTGCCGAGGAGTGGGTTCCCATTCCCGGTAGTATCGAAGCGGTTGCCAAACTGTCCAGACAGTACAGGGTCTATATCGCCACTAATCAATCGGGAATCGGTCGCGGCTTGTTTGATGAGTCCCAGCTCGAGGCAATGCACGACAAGCTCAATCGGCTGGTGGAGGTTGAGGGTGGGCAGATCGAAGCCATTTACTACTGCCCCCATCTTCCGGAAGATAACTGCCAATGTCGCAAACCCAGACCGGGACTGCTGACCCAAATTGGAGCCCATGCCGGAAGCTCCCTCGAATCCGTGCCGGTCGTGGGCGACAGCCTTCGAGATCTCGAGGCTGCAATTGCTGTGGGTGCAAAACCTGTGCTGGTGATGACCGGGAAGGGGTCTAACACATATACTATGCTGAAAAGCACCAATTCAACATTATTGGAAACAATAGACTGTTATCCATCCCTTGCGGAGTTCGCCGACTCACTGCTCGATCCCAACGGACATCGTGGTGGTGAGCCGCTATGCTAGCGATCCGCAGTGCCCTGTTTTACCTGGGGTATACCCTCGCCACCGCCTGGTTCGGGATAACCGGTCTGCTGGTCTTTCGCTGGCTTCCCTACAACGTGCGCGCTCCCTACCTGCTGTTATGGAACCGGTTCACTCTCCTCTGGTTGCGCCTGAGCTGCGGCATTAACTACCGGGTTGCAGGTCTGGACAACATTCCCAGCGCCCCGGTGGTAGTACTCTCCAAACATGAGAGCCAGTGGGAAACCTATTACCTGCAATTGGCACTGCATCCCATAGCAACCATCCTGAAAGCGGAGTTACTGGATATACCGGGATTTGGCTGGGGACTACGCCTGCTGCAACCCATCCCCATCGACCGTGGTGCACCCCGGGAAGCCATCAAACAAATGATGCTACTGGGTGAGGAACGTCTGCAAGCGGGGCTTTCAGTGCTGGTGTTTCCCGAAGGCACCCGCACCGAGCCCGGCAAGCCAGGGCGTTATGCCCGCGGCGGTGCCAACCTCGCCATCAAGGCGGGCGTTGATGTCCTGCCGATTGCCCACAATGCAGGTACCTGCTGGCCACCTCATCGGTGGATCAAGCACCCTGGCACTATTTCGGTGAGTATCGGTGAGCCAATTCCCACCGACGGTCGCTCGGCTGCAGAAGTCACAGCGCTGGCTCGTGACTGGATCAACCGGGAGATACTCGCAATGAACCAGGCCTGAGCAAGGTCTACCTGGTCTAGCTGGATTCTTGATATAGCTTCCATGCTATTTACTGGGCAATATTGCAGCGCCCAAGGTCGCTCCCTGGGATTCACCTACTTTTTATCGTCAATGCTTCCAACAGACAACAGCTGCAGAACAGACAGAAACGCCGGTTTATCCCAAACTGCCCGCTATTGTCCTGAAGCCCGACAATAGCCCTACCCTGCTAGATATCGAGATTCGATACGGCCAATGCGTTGGTTTCGATAAATTCCCTGCGGGGCTCAACATGGTCACCCATCAGGGTGGCGAATATCTGATCCGCGGAAATAGCATCTTCAATCGTTACTTGCAGCATACGCCGGACATCCGGATCCATGGTCGTTTCCCACAATTGGTCGGGATTCATCTCTCCCAGGCCCTTGTAGCGCTGAATACTGTAGCCTTTGCGGGCTTCTTTCATCAGCCAGTCGAGGGCGTCACTAAAAGACTCGATGGCCTGGGAGCGCTCGCCGCGCTTGATGTAGGCTCCAGGCTCCAGCAGCCTGGATAGCGTTTCACCAAGGGCTAGAATGTCCCGGTACTCCTGGGCAGCAAAAAATTCGCGGCCAAACTGATACTCAGTGGGGACCCCATGGGCGGTAATAACAATCACTGGCAACCAGAGTTCTCGCTCGGGTGACTTGCGGCTCTCGACAGTGAACATGGCTGAACCTGCGCCAAGGGTATATTCCTTACTTAACAGGGCTGAAAGCTGCTCACACCAAAGGCGCACTGCGGCTTCATTGGTCAGGTCATCGGGCGTCAGTCGCGGCAAATAAACCAGGGTCTGCAACACTTGCTCGGGATACGCGCGGGACAAACGATCTATCGTCTTCATGGTCGCGCGGAACTGGGTAATCAGCTTTTCCAGCGCCTCGCCGGCTATCGGAGGTGCATCCTCATTGACGTGCAAGGCCGCATTTTCCATCGCTGCCTGGGTGAGAAAGGCGTCAAGGGCATCATCATCCTTGAGGTAATTCTCGGTCTTGCCCTTGCTGATTTTATACAGGGGCGGCTGGGCAATAAAAACGTGGCCTCTCTCCAATAGCTCGGGCATTTGCCGAAAGAAGAAGGTCAATAGCAGGGTTCGAATGTGAGAGCCGTCGACGTCCGCGTCGGTCATGATGATTATGCTGTGGTAACGCAGCTTGTCCGGATTGAACTCCTGCTTGCCGATGCCACAACCAAGTGCCGTGACGATAGTGCCTACTTCCGCTGATGACAGCATTTTGTCGAAGCGGGCTTTTTCGACATTCAGAATTTTACCTTTCAGGGGCAGTATCGCCTGATACTTTCGATTACGTCCCTGCTTGGCCGATCCCCCTGCGGAGTCACCCTCCACCAGATAAATCTCTGACAGCGCCGGATCTTTTTCCTGACAGTCAGCGAGCTTGCCCGGGAGGCCGGCAATGTCCAGCGCACCCTTTCGGCGCGTCATCTCCCTGGCTTTCCTTGCGGCTTCCCGGGCGCGGGCGGCATCGAGCATCTTCTGCACCACAGAACGGGCTTCATTGGGATTTTCCAGCAAGTAATCGTTGAACAAGCGGTTCATGGCTTGCTCGACCGCGGGTTTAACTTCCGACGATACCAACTTATCCTTGGTTTGGGACGAGAATTTTGGGTCCGGGACTTTAACCGATACTACGGCCGTAAGGCCTTCGCGGGCGTCGTCACCCGTCGTACTGACCCCGAGCTTGGCTTTCTTGGCCAATCCCTCTCGCTCAATATAGTTATTGAGGCTACGGGTCAGCGCGGCGCGAAACCCGGCCAGGTGACTACCTCCATCGCGCTGGGGGATGTTGTTGGTGTAACAGTAGAGATTCTCCTGGTAGCCATCGTTCCATTGCAAAGCAACTTCAACCCCAATGTCGTCCTGTTCAGCCGCAAAGTGAAAAACCTTGTTGATGGGTGACTTGGTATGGTTCAGGTATTCTACAAACGCTTTCAGGCCTCCGTCGTAACGGTACACCTCCTCACGGCCACTGCGATCATCCCTCAGTACGATACAAACTCCCGAATTGAGGAAAGACAGTTCCCGCAGACGCTTTGCGAGGATGTCAAAGTGAAATTCGATATTGGTAAAGGTGTCTGGTGAGGGTCGAAAGGTTACCTCGGAACCCGTTGAAGAGGTTTCTCCCACCGCCACGAGGGGGGCCTGGGGGACACCGTGTCGATAGGTCTGCTCGTAGACCTTTCCACTCCGGCGGATCGTCAGGGTTAACTCTTCTGACAAGGCGTTGACGACAGAGACGCCGACACCATGCAGGCCCCCGGAGACCTTATAGGTGTTGTCATCAAACTTACCCCCAGCGTGGAGGACTGTCATAATGACCTCGGCAGCGGATACGCCCTCTTCCTCGTGCATATCAACGGGAATCCCTCGACCATCATCACTGACAGTCACAGATTGATCAGGGTGTATCGTTACCGTAATCTGCTTACAGAAGCCGGCCAGGGCCTCATCAATGGAATTGTCGACAAGCTCAAAGACCATGTGGTGAAGGCCGGTGCCATCATCTGTATCACCAATATACATACCCGGTCGTTTTCTGACCGCATCAAGCCCTTTGAGCACTTTGATGCTGGACGAGTCGTAGCTGGCCGCACTTTCAGTTTCAGTTGTCATAGGTTTTTCCATCGCTAAACTACTGGTGTACTGTTCCGTGTTCCACGTGGAACACACTTAGAGTCTTGGTATCGGCGCCTGACAGGTCCAGGCTACTCTTGTCGACACTCGTAAAAAACACCTGTCCCTTACGCTGCAAAAGCAAACTGATGACAGCGGCCCGACGCTTTCTGTCCAACTCAGCCGGCAGATCATCCACCAAAAAGACACAGTGCTTTCCTGTAGCAAGGTCGAGCATATGCCCCTGGGAAAGCCGCATGGCAACACTGACTAATTTGAGCTGCCCTCTGGAAAGCACTTCTCCAACTGGCAGACCGTTTATTCTTAGCCGCAGGTCGGCGCGATGGGGACCCATTCCTGTAAAGCCGATGTCTTTGTCTCTTTTCAATTGCTTTTTCAACATTTCCCCGGCGGTCAAGCGGCGGTCCCAGCCTGGGGAAAAATGGATATCAGGGGCTGGCAATTCACCGCCTCCGATCTCGTTGAATATCTCAAAAAATACGGGGCACCACTGGGCAAAGTAATCAGACCGCATATCTGTGATGGATTCGGCTAATCGACCAAACTCCGCATCCCAGGAGCCCAGCTCCCGTGTGTTCATTTTACCACGGCGGAGAAGCGAATTTCTTTGTTTTAATATTCGTTGTAACCGGCGCCATAAATCCAGGAACTCATGTTCCACGTGGAACACACCCCAATCCAGAAACTGCCTTCTTGTCGCGGGAGGCCCGAGCAAAAGGCCGAAGGTATCCGCGTCGATAACTTGCAACGGCAATAGCTCCGCCAGCTGTGCGGTTGTCGCTCCACGCTGTCCGTTAATGCGAAATTCACAGGTGCCATCACGGTTACGCTGCACACCGATACCAACAAGCGCTTCCAGGGAGGGAGAGCGGATCGAGTCCATGATGCCTGGCGGTGAGCTGATCAACTCGCCGTAAACAATCGCCGAGGATTCGCGATGAGCAATAATGGGAAGCTGTTTACTAGACCGAAAGGACCGACCCAAGCCAAGGAGGTGCAGGGCCTCAAGTACAGAAGTCTTACCGGCGCCATTTGCGCCATAGATATGATTAACAGGGGACAGCCGCTGAAGGTGAGCATTACCTATATTGCGTACGCCCTGTACCTTCAGCCTCTGAATCCATACCATTACCGAATAGCGGCCCTAAAGCCTCATGGGCATCACAACGTATACCGCTTCTGAACCACCCTGATCTTCAACCAGCGCACTGCTGTTGGCATCGGATAATGATATTTTCACGGTGTCGCCGGGAATAGCCGCCATGACATCCAACAGATAGCTCACATTGAAGCCAATCTCCAGCGCGGGATAAGCGTAATCTATCGACACGGATTCTTCGGCTTCTTCCTGCTCGGGGTTGCTAGCGACTATCGTCAGCTGATTGTCACTCATTTGCAGGCGGACGCCGTGGTACTTTTCATTTGACAGTATTGCAGCTCGCACCAGCGCTGACCTGAGTTCGTCTCTTTCCGCGAGCAGGTGCTTGTCAGTGTTGCGGGGCAGCACCCGCTGGTAATCCGGAAACTTGCCATCCACCAACTTTGAAGAAAAAGTAAACTCGGGCGTCGTTGCGCGCAGGTGTGAGTTTCCTACCAAAACATTGATGGTCTCTGAGTCGCCCTGCAGCAAGCGATTGAGCTCAATCACGCCCTTTCGAGGCAGGATCACCTGACGAGGTTCACAGCTTACGACATTTTCCAGTGTTGCCATGGCCAATCGATGCCCGTCCGTGGCCACAACCCTGAAGTCCTTGCCCTGCATTTCCCACAACATGCCGTTCAAGTAGTAGCGCACATCCTGCTGCGCCATTGCGAACATGGTGTAATCTAAGAGGCGCTTGAGGTCACCCTGGACCAAATCGAAAGCATCGCCCAGCAGCTTGTCTTCAATGTTGGGAAACTCGCTGGCGGGCAAAGTTGCCAACGTAAATCGGCTGCGCCCGCTTTTTAACAGCGCCCGCTGTTGCTCAGAGTTGAACTCCAGAACACTGCCTTCAGGCAGGGACTTGCAGATATCCAGCAGCTTCCTCGCCGGCACCGTTACCTCGCCGTCCATGGAAGAATCGTCGACTGCAACCCTGCCCACCAGCTCCACCTCCAGGTCGGTTCCGGTTAGCGAAAGTTGACCATCGTCAAGCTGGAGCAGCACATTGGCCAGCACCGGCAGGGTGTGACGGCGCTCAACAACCCCAGCCACCAGGTTCAGGGGCTTCAGCAACGCCTCCCGGCTAATGAGAAATTTCATGAGTCTACTCTGTCCTTATACAAGCGAAAAAGCTGGATTCAAATTCAGGTGGTCAATGTACGCAGCAGGTTCTGATAATCTTCGCGGATGTCTCCATCGCTATCGCGCAACTCTTTTACCTTCCGACACGCATGCAACACAGTGGTGTGATCACGGCCTCCAAAGCTGTAGCCAATTTCAGGCAAGCTGTGATTGGTCAGTTCCTTTGCCAGCGCCATGGCAAGCTGACGCGGACGGGCCACCGACCTGTTGCGACGCTTTGACAGCAGGTCGGCCACCTTGATCTTGTAATACTCAGCAACCGTGCGCTGTATGTTATCCAGGCTGACTTGCCTGTCCTGAAGCGCCAGCAAGTCCTTCAACGAATCCCGAATCAGGGGTATATCGACCTTTCTTCCGGTGAAGTGAGCACTTGCTACCACCCTTTTTAGGGCCCCTTCAAGCTCTCGAACATTGGAGCGAATACGTTGCGCAAGAAAAAAGGCCGCATCATGGGGAAGTTCAAGTTGAATCTGCTCGGCCTTTTTCATCAGGATCGCGACTCGCGTCTCCAATTCCGGCGGTTCGACCGCTACGGTTAAACCCCACCCGAAACGCGACTTCAAGCGCTCCTCCAGCCCATTGATTTCCTTGGGGTAACGATCACAGGTCAGGATCATTTGCTGACCACCCTCCAGCAGGGCGTTAAAGGTGTGAAAAAATTCCTCCTGGGATCGCTCCTTGCCGGCAAAAAACTGAATATCGTCAATCAGCAACGCATCGACCGAGCGATAATAACGCTTGAATTCGTTGATCGCGTTTAACTGCAGGGCTTTGACCATGTCCGCCACGAAACGCTCCGAATGCAGATACACCACTCTTGCGTTGGGCTTGCTCTGCACCAGTTCATTGCCCACCGCATGCATCAAGTGAGTCTTGCCCAATCCTACCCCGCCATAAATGAACAGGGGATTGTAGGCTCCCCCGGGGTTGGTCGACACCTGGGATGACGCAGCCCGGGCCAGCTGGTTTGACTTGCCTTCGACAAAAGTATCAAAAGTGTAATTCTCTACCAGGAAGCTTTGATGCTTGATGCCCCCCTCGACCTGAACACGGCGCTCTTTGTCGGACTGCCTTGTGAACGCCACCGGTCTTCGTGCAAAGCCCGCTCCCTCTCTGGGCACGACTGCCGCTGTCGCAGATGCCGGCTCTCCACCCTGTCGGGAACCCGGGCTATCAACCGGTCTTCCGGGTTCTGCTTGCCTTGCTTCCGCAGTCGGTACCTGCCGACGCCGCTCGAGGACGTGGCTTGCCATTTCGCGTTGGCCAGTGCCGATATCGATCACCACATCCTGGATTTGTCCACCGCTGCACTCGTCGGCCAACTCACGGATACGGGCCAGGAATTTATCCCCCACCCAATCCTTGACGAACCGATTGGGTGCCAGCAGAGTCAGAGCTTCCGCCTTCGAATCAATTTTGAGGGGTCGAATCCAGGTGTTAAATTGCTGGGAAGGCAGTTCGTCCTCGAGCAAATGAACACACTGCTGCCAAATCGCCTCTGACTGAGCTAACTCCGGCATCACCTTTTCCCCGTAAAGCATCGTTCACCGCTACTCCCGTTAATATCTATATCCCTAAACCGACCGCGGCCTAATGCCTTTTCCTCCGTGATAACTTACATCTGATAGCACTGCTAATCCTGAGCTTCCGAACTCAGGGCCGCTAGGTTATCCACAATCCAGGCAGTTTTCCACAACTATTTCCAAAAAATATTTTTCTTATAAATATCAAGTACATACCATATTTTTTAACCCATATAACAAATAAAAACGAGGTTTTTACCGCCCTAAAGCGCCCCCGTAAAAATCTGTGGATAACTTATTGGCTGCTTGTGTATAAGTTGTTATCAGACGGGTATAACCGGGTGTCGGCGACAAGCCTGTGGCCCTGATTGAAATGATCAGCGGAATCAACTAGAATTCGCGCTCATTTTTTGACCACCAACGGCCACGGCTTCGACGCAGAGAATCGATCATGAAAAGAACGTTCCAACCCAGTGTATTGAAACGAAAGCGCAACCACGGCTTTCGCTCGCGCATGGCGACCAAAAGCGGACGCCAGCTGATCAACCGTCGTCGAGCCAAGGGCCGCCAGCGGCTGACCGCCTGACAGACAGCCTGATGTGGTGGCACCCCAGGGCTTCGCAAAGCCTCTCCGGTTACTGACCGCGAGCGACTATGCCAGGGTTTTTTCCGCTACGGCAGTCAAGTGCGGATGCCCCCAGGCTCTGCTGATCGCCAGTCCGAACCAACTCGGGCACGCCCGCCTGGGGCTGGTGATTGCCAAGAAACACGTTAAACTTGCCGTCCATCGCAACCGCCTCAAGCGCCTGATCCGAGAAAGCTTCCGCCTGCGGCAAGCGTCCATGCCTCCCCTGGATATTGTTGTGCTTGCGCGCAAAGGCTTGGCCGATATGGATAATGCAGCGATATTGCTCACGCTAGACAAACAGTGGAACCGATTGTGCAAACGAGCACTGGAAATCACGCCCTGAAGGCTTCTGGCGCGGAAGGTATCCCCGGACGGTTCGCCACCGGGCTCATTCGCCTGTATCGCTTGTGCCTGAGCCCATTCCTCGGGCAAAACTGCCGTTTCTACCCGTCCTGTTCGAGCTATGCCGAAGAGGCCATTGAACGATTTGGACTCGCTAAAGGGGCGTGGCTGGCTATCCGTCGCCTCCTGCGATGCCACCCTTTTAATGCAGGCGGTTTCGACCCGGTCCCCGGATCAGAACCGTCTGACTGCACACATCTGCACCACCTCGATAAGCATCAGCCTCGGTAGAACTATTTATGGATTGGATTCGCTACACAATTATTGCAGCCATCGTCGCTGTCGCCCTGGTGCTGGTCAATGAGTGGACGGCCTTTAAGAAACTCAATGCGGTGGCGGAAAACAGTCCACCGAGAGCGACAGCGAGCACCCCGGACATACCCGACGCCCCAACGGCCGTGAACCCCAGTAACGACGATGTTCCCACTGCCCAACCCATGGCCAACGAAACCGAGAGCACGCTCCCTGAAAGCATGGACCACGGCTCTGCTTCCACTGTTCGCGTCCAGACCGATGTCCTGCGGCTTGATATCGATCTGCTCGGTGGCGACATCGTAGGTGCTGCCCTGCCGGAGCATCTCGCCTCTCTGGATAGTGACCAGCCCTTTGTTTTGCTGGAGCGCAATCCCCGGCGCATCTACATCGCCCAGAGCGGACTCATTGGCAATAACGGCACCGACACGGCAAGTGGCAGGCCCACCTTCTCGACCGCGCAAAGTAGTTACGAGTTAGCAGACGGTCAACAGGAATTGGTGGTAGACCTGACATTTCAACAAGCGGATGGCACCGCAATCACCAAACGCTACACCTTTACCCGAGGTGACTATCTCGTAGCCGTCGATTATTTGATCGACAACCAAACCGGTGCCCCCTGGAGCGGCGGCTTTTACGCCCAGCTCAAGCGCGATAGTAGCGAAGACCCGGCAGCGGAAACGACCGGTCTGGGAATGCAGCCCTTCCTGGGCGTCGCGACCATGACCAACGAAAAGCCCTACCTGAAGATTCCCTTCAGGGATCTGCAGGAAGAGCCGCTTAATACCACGGTAGATGGGGGCTGGGTTGCCATTGTTCAGCACTATTTTATCAGCGCATGGATTCCCGCCAATGACGGCAGCTATCGATACTCGACCAAAGTCACCCGCAACGGGGACAACCTGATACGCTACACCGGCCCTCTGCAGACAATCGCACCAGGCCAGACAGGCCAGTTCAACAGCCAGTTTTACGCGGGCCCCAAGGACCAGTATCGGCTCAAGGAGATCGCGCCGGGCCTTGATCTTACTGTGGATTACGGCTGGCTGTGGTGGATCGCCCAGCCCCTGTTCTGGATATTGACCCAGATTCACAAACTGGTTGGCAACTGGGGCTGGAGTATTATCCTGCTGACGGTGCTGGTGAAAGCGGCATTCTTTCACCTCTCCGCTTCCAGCTATCGGTCGATGGCCAAGATGCGCATGGTCGCCCCGAAAATGACCCAGATTCGCGAGCTGTATGCGGACGACAAACAGAAACAATCCCAGGAAATGATGGCGCTGTACAAAAAGGAAAAGGTCAACCCCCTGGGTGGCTGCCTCCCGATCCTCATCCAAATGCCCGTATTCATCGCCCTGTACTGGGTATTGATGGAAAGCGTGGAGCTGCGCCATGCACCATGGCTCGGCTGGATCAAGGACTTGTCCGCCATGGATCCATACTACATATTGCCGCTTATTATGGGTGTTAGCATGTTCGCCCAACAAAAGCTCAACCCGGCGCCGCCGGACCCAATGCAAGCCAAAATCATGCAGTGGTTGCCAGTATTCTTCACCTTCTTTTTCCTTTGGTTCCCGGCTGGGCTGGTCCTGTACTGGGTCGTCAACAACCTCCTGTCCATTCTGCAGCAATGGGTGATAACCCGAAAAATAGAGGCCGAGGGGTGATCGCTTAGCAAACCCCGTTGACGCACGCCAAAGAATCGCAGCGACGTGATCGAAGGGTAGAGGGCAAGGAGTCCTGATGAGTGACCTGCACTTCCATACTGGTCAACGGGAAACCATAGCAGCCATTGCCACCCCACCCGGGCGTGGCGGCGTGGGGATCCTGCGCATATCCGGCCCCAAGGCACTGGCTATCGGCCAGGCCATGACGGCCAGGACACTGGAACCCAGGCACGCTCACTACAGTCACTTCTACCAGCACAGTACCGATGAACCCCAGGTTATCGACCAGGGGATTGCTCTCTATTTTGCAGCCCCTCACTCGTTCACCGGTGAGGATGTGGTCGAACTGCAGGGACACGGCGGACCCGTCGTTCTCGATCTGCTACTGCGCGAAGTGCTTGAACTTGGCGCGCGCATGGCACGCCCCGGTGAGTTTTCTGAACGCGCCTTCCTCAATGACAAAATCGACCTCGCCCAGGCTGAGGCGATTGCCGACCTCATCAATTCCAGCTCGGAGGAAGCCGCGCGATCGGCTCTGCACTCGCTTCAGGGTGAGTTTTCCCAGCGTATCCAGCTACTGGTGGATGCCCTGGTTGCACTGCGTGTCTACGTCGAAGCGGCCATCGATTTTGCTGAAGAGGAGATCGACTTTATCGGCGAGAGCCAGGTGAGCGAGGACCTCGATCAAATCCTCCTTTCCCTGGACCAACTCTTCCAGGAAGCCCACCAGGGTACCCTGCTGCGAGAGGGCATGTCGGTTGTGATCGCCGGCAAACCCAATGCCGGCAAATCCTCGCTGCTTAACGCCTTGTCGAGGCGTGACAGCGCGATCGTCAGTGATTTGGCAGGGACCACCCGCGACGTGCTTAAAGAGCATATTCACATCGATGGAATGCCATTGCATATCGTCGACACAGCGGGACTGCGCGACAATCCGGACCGCGTCGAGCAGATCGGGATAGAAAAGGCGTGGCGGGAGATGCGCAACGCTGACCGCATTCTTCTCGTGGTGGATAGCAACGAAACCACCGAAACTGACGCCCGCAAGCTGTGGCCAGATTTTATCCACAAGCTCGGCAGCAGTAGCCAAATTACCCTGGTGCTAAGCAAATGCGACGCCTCCGGGCTTAATCCCCAGGTCGGTACCAGCGAAAATAATGCCTACGTCACCCTGTCAGCCAAGACTGGCAGCGGTCTGGACCTTCTCAAGCAACACCTCAAATCCATGATGGGCTACACCGGCGGAGACGGCCATTTCACCGCCAGGCGCCGTCACCTGGAGGCTTTGCAGCGTGCTCGCAGCTTTCTTTTGCAGGGCAAGGCCCAACTTCAGGAGGCGGCCGCCGCCGAGTTGCTGGCCGATGATCTGCTCCACGCCCAACAAGCCCTGGGTGAGATAACCGGGGAGGTTCGCGCCGATGACCTGCTGGGTTATATCTTTTCAAGCTTCTGTATCGGCAAGTAGCCACCTCTCCCCAATTCTACCAACAGCTTATCCACAACCGGATTGGCCTAAATCGCTATTTTCAGCTAAACACCAGTGTGAGCGCGATAAATCCGTGTATAAACCGGTATATTCGGGCACTTAACCACAGCGCGCCGCCTTACTTCACTTTTGCTCCACAGCGGATACCGGGCAATATCCAGCTTAGACAGGACTAACAGCTACAGTTATCCAAGGTTTATATGTCTGAAATTATTAAATAAATACAGCTTATTCACAGAATTCATCCCGCTCATTAATAACAGATCTTTAAAATCTCTATATAAACTTAAAAAACATATTAAATAACTTTAAATAAATCCTGCTTTCATGGGCTGAACAAAGTTTCATCGATCCTTTATACTATGCGGCCGCTTTCGAGCCAGTAACGGCAGGTAATGAACGTGGACTACCCGACAAAATTCGAAGTCATCGTGATAGGTGGCGGGCACGCCGGTACCGAGGCTGCACTGGCGGCTGCCCGCATGGGTGCAAAAACACTGCTCCTGAGCCACAACATCGAAACCCTGGGTCAGATGTCGTGTAATCCTGCTATTGGCGGGATAGGCAAGAGCCACCTGGTGATGGAGGTTGACGCCCTGGGCGGAGCCATGGCCCAGGCAACAGACAGGGCCGGTATCCAGTTTCGAACACTCAATGCCAGAAAGGGTCCGGCAGTGCGGGCGACCCGGGTGCAGGCGGATCGCGTGCTGTACAAGGCGGCTATTCGCCACATACTGGAGAACCAGGAAAATCTGTTTCTGTTCCAGCAGGCCGCTGACGACCTGATACTCGAGGGGGAACGGGTGGCAGGTGTGGTCAGCAACACCGGCATCCGATTCTACGCGCCCTCCGTCGTGCTCACTGCGGGTACTTTTTTGGGAGGGCGTATCCATATCGGGATGGATAGCCACGCCGGTGGCCGAGCTGGCGACCCCCCGTCGCTGGCTCTGGCAGATCGGTTGCGGGAGCTGCCGTTGCGGGTCGAGCGCCTGAAAACGGGCACTCCACCGCGGATAGACGCGCGCAGTGTGGATTTTTCCAACCTGCAGCAACAGTGGGGTGACGATCCACGCCCGGTCATGTCATATATCGGTGATGCCTCTCAACACCCTGCGCAGCGCTGTTGCTGGATTACCCACACCAATACTGCTACCCATGACATCATACGCGGCTCTCTCGACCGATCGCCCATGTTCGCGGGTGTCATCGAGGGGGTCGGCCCCCGCTATTGCCCGTCGATAGAAGACAAGATCCACCGCTTTGCCGACAAGTCCTCGCATCAGGTGTTCATCGAGCCCGAGGGTTTAAATACCCACGAGCTATACCCCAACGGTATTTCGACCAGCCTGCCATTCGATGTGCAGGTGCAGTTGGTGCGGAGTATTGCGGGTTTCGAGCAGGCCCATATCACTCGCCCTGGCTATGCCATCGAATACGATTTCTTTGACCCCAGGGACTTGCAGTACAGTCTGGAAACCCGGTTTATCGACGGCCTGTTCTTCGCTGGCCAGATTAACGGCACTACCGGCTACGAGGAGGCCGCGGCGCAGGGACTGTTGGCTGGCCTCAATGCCGCGTTGAAGGTGAAAGGGCAGGAGCCCTGGTGCCCACGCCGGGATGAGGCTTATCTTGGCGTGTTGATCGATGACCTGATTACAATGGGCACCGCGGAGCCCTATCGAATGTTTACCAGTCGCGCCGAGTATCGCCTGTCACTGCGTCAGGACAATGCTGACCTGAGGCTCACGGAGAAAGGCCGGCAACTGGGTTTGGTCGACGAGGACCGTTGGCGTTTGTTCAGCAACAAGCGTGAATCTGTCGAGGCTTACACCGAGTTGTTGCAGTCAACCCGGGTGCATCCTGGTGATGCAGAGGCCAGGCGCCTGGAGGCCTGGCTCGATGCCCCGCTTGCGCGGGATTGCACATTGATGGATCTGCTGAAGCGCCCCGCTGTCCGCTTTGAACATTGCCTCCCTACCAGCGATGCTGATCCGCGAGTCGCCGAGCAGGTGGAAATAGCGGCCAAGTACAGTGGCTACATCGAACGCCAGAAGGAAGAAATCGCTCAGGCCAGGCAATACGAGTCGGCTCGCGTTCCCGATAACTTCGATTATCACTCCGTCTCAGGCTTGTCCAACGAAGTGCGCCAGAAGCTCAGTGACGCCAGGCCTGAAAGCCTTGCCCGGGCAGCGCGAATTCCCGGCGTGACCCCAGCGGCCATTTCTTTGTTGTTGGTGACACTCAAGAAGCGCGGTATGCTCGAGCGGCAAAGCGCCTGAAAGTGTGATGACTGCCATCCTCGCCGGCAGGATAAGCCAGGGCTGCGAGTCCCTCGGCCTGCAACTCGATAGCCGGGGTATCGTTCTGCTTTGCCGCTACATAGAAATGTTAGAGCGGTGGAATCAGGCCTATAACCTGACAGCAATTCGCGAACCCGACGCGATGGTTACCCACCACCTGCTGGACTCCCTGGCAATCCTGCCGTGGCTGCGGCCGGGGCGCGTGCTGGATGTTGGTACCGGGGCCGGTCTACCCGGCATTCCTCTGGCCATTGCCCGCCAGGACCAGGCTTTTACCTTGCTTGACAGCAATGGCAAAAAAACCCGTTTTCTGCTGCAGGTGGTTGCCGAGCTTGGCCTCAAAAATGTAACCGTACTGCAGCAGCGGGTGGAACAGGTAGTGGATAAGGCAGGATTCGATATGGTATTGTCGAGAGCGTTTTCCAGCCTCGGTGATATGGTTTTGGCCACGCTGCATCTGGTGGCGGAGGGGGGTAGCTGGCTGGCGATGAAGGGGGTTTACCCGGATGCGGAGCTGGCGCAGTTGCCGGCAGGCATCGAGCTACAGTCGGTGGAGCCGGTTATCGTTCCAGATCTTGCCGCGCAGCGGCATCTCGTGATTCTTCAGCGCCAGAAATAGACGGGGAACCCGATTTTGACCAGAATTTTAGCAATAGCTAACCAGAAGGGCGGCGTCGGCAAGACCACCACCGCCATCAACCTTGCCGCGTCCCTGGTGGCAACCAAGCGCAGGGTACTGTTGGTTGATCTCGACCCTCAGGGTAACGCCACCATGGGGTCGGGGGTGGATAAAAATGCCGTCGAAAAGAGCATTTACGATGTCCTCGTAGACCGCGCCGAGGTAGACCAGGTCGCCGTTACCAGCCCGACGGCAGACTACGACGTTTTGCCCGCAAACGGTGATCTCACCGCAGCCGAGGTCAGACTGCTCGATCTCGATCACAGGGAGCAGCGTCTAAAACGCGCGTTGGCGCAAATACCGGGACGCTACGATTACGTCATCATCGATTGCCCGCCATCGCTCAATATGCTGACCCTGAATGGCCTGGTTGCCGCCAATGGCCTGATCATTCCAATGCAATGCGAGTACTACGCGCTCGAGGGGCTGTCGGCGCTGATGGATACCGTGGGTCAGATCAGCGCGTCGGTGAATCCGCAGTTGCGTATCGAGGGGATCGTGCGCACCATGTATGACCCCCGAAACAGCCTGACCAACGACGTATCCAGACAGTTATCCCATCACTTTGCGGACCGCCTGTATCGCACGGTGATACCGCGCAATGTCAGGCTCGCTGAAGCGCCTTCCCATGGCCTACCGGCCTTGCATTACGACAAGCAGTCCAAAGGTGCAATAGCTTACCTGACCCTCGCGGGAGAAATGCTGCGAAGGGAGAAGCAATACGATCAATCTGCGGCTGAAGCCAGTGTAGTGGGGAATTCCAATGTCAGCTAGAAAACGAGGTCTGGGCCGGGGCCTGGATGCGTTGTTGTCGAATGCCTCGAGTGAGGCGCCCGCTGCACAGCCCACGCCAGCCGTCGGTGAGCCAACGCCCCGGGGTGAGGCCCTGGAGCAAATACCGGTAGACCTGATACAGCGCGGCAAGTATCAACCCCGACGCGACATGCACCCCGAGGCACTGGAAGAGCTTGCCGAATCGATTCGCCGACAAGGCTTACTGCAACCGATCATCGTGCGCCCCATCGATGATCAGCGTTACGAGATTATTGCCGGGGAGCGTCGCTGGCGTGCAAGCCAGCTCGCCGGGCTGGATAAGATACCGGTTATTGTAAAGCCTGTTGCAGACGATGCTGCCATCGCCATGGCCTTGATCGAGAATATCCAGCGGGAAGACCTGAATGCGATGGAAGAGGCCGTTGCACTGGCCAGGCTGCGCGATGAATTCGAGCTGACGCAGCAGGAAGTCGCCAACGCGGTGGGCAAGTCCCGGGCCGCCGTGGCAAATCTGCTGCGCCTCATGACACTGCGGGAGGATGTCAAGATTCTGCTGGAGCATGGTGATCTGGAGTTTGGCCATGCCAAGGCTCTGCTGGGTTTGCCCCCGGAGGAGCAGTCGGCAGCAGCTTCCCAGGTTGTTGCTCGCGGGCTATCCGTTCGCCAGACTGAATCACTGGTGCGCAATCTGCTGGTGAGAGACGAGCAACAGCTGGGAGCTGAATCGGCAGTGACCGACCCAGATATCAAACGCTTGCAAACCGACCTTGGCGAGCGTGTTGGGGTTCCCGTTCAGATTCAACATACTGCAAAAGGGAAGGGTAAGTTGGTCTTCAAATACGCCAGTCTAGATGAACTTGAAGGCATACTCGAACATATCAAATAGCCCCGTTCTAAACGCGTCTTAATCAAGCTGTTACTGCGAATTTGCAGTGAGATTGTAAAGCCTGATGCCCCTGCTTCGGTGTTTCTTTAACCGGCAGAATAAACTACCAATTTCCTGGGAAAATTTGTTGAACCCTTTCTTTAAACTCCATATACTTCTTCTGGCCTCGGTGGACTGCAGAGCCTTAAAAAAGGTGTTGCATTCAAAAATAAAGTTGAGGTGAACGAAGTGGCCGCTGGGCGAAATAATGACGGAAAAGGCGCCCAGGTAAAGAAGCCATCAGTAACGAAAGTGTTTGCCATAGAGCTAGGGGCTCTGACATTTATGGCAGCTATCGTTACCTGGCAAAAACCACAATTGGCGTGGTCTTTTTTTTTGGGGGGCTTGATTCAATGCATCCCCAACTGGTACTTCGCACGCCAAGTTTTTAAATTTTCTGGGGCCGCTGCGGCGAAAAATGTTACGCAGGCTTTTTATCGCGGAGAATTGGGAAAGTTTGTTTTGACCGGTGTTGGTTTTGCCTTAGTGTTTGCATCGGTTGATGACCTGAGTGCACCTGCTTTGTTTGCAGGTTTCGGGTTGATGATTATAGGTCATATTATCTTGGCTCCCTGGGTCAGGCGCTAACAGACGAACTTATTTAAGAGAAAAGTCCATGGCAGGCGGAACCACTGCAGAGTATATCAAGCATCACCTGACAAACCTCACCTACGGAAAGCTTCCGGCAGGTTACGAGCGAGTCGGTGAAAATGGTGAAACCCACGTAGTAGAGCATAGCACCTGGACTATGGCGCACAGCCCGGAAGAAGCCAGTGCGATGGGTTTCAACGCCGTGCACGTCGATACGCTGGGTTGGTCCATTGCTCTGGGAGCATTGTTCTGCTTCCTTTTCTGGCGGATGGCGAATAAGGCGACCTCCGGTGTCCCCAGCGGCATGCTCAACTTCGTCGAAATGATCGTGGAGTTCATCGATACTACCGTCAAGGACACCTTTCATTACAGCAACAAGTTGATCGCCCCAATGGCGCTGACCATATTTTGCTGGATCTTCCTGATGAACCTGATGGATTTGGTTCCTGTTGATTGGTTGCCCATGCTTGCTGCCAAGATCACCGGAGATCCGCACCAGTACTTCAAGGTCGTACCAACGACCGACGTCAACATCACACTGGGCATGGCCTTTACTGTCTTCGGCTTAATGATTTTCTTCAGCATCAAAGAAAAAGGCGTCATGGGCTTTATTAAAGAACTGACCCTGCACCCGTTCAACGCGCCAAAGTGGTACGTCAACATCCTGTTGGTGCCGATAAACCTGATTCTGGAAACTGTTTCCCTGATAGCCAAGCCGATCTCCCTGGGACTTCGACTGTTTGGTAACTTGTATGCCGGCGAGATGATTTTCATTCTTATCGCCATTATGTTTGGTGCCGGTTGGGCGCTTGGGCTCTTTGCAGGTGTATTGCAATGGGCGTGGGCGGTATTTCATGTTCTGGTAATAACGCTTCAGGCATTCGTGTTCATGGTGCTGACTATTGTCTATATGTCCATGGCACACGACGTCGAAGAGGAACACTGAGCAACGTAAACTTTACTGACTTCATTAGTTGGAGATAACTATGGAACAAGGTCTTATCTACATCGCCGCCGCTCTGATGATCGGTTTGGGTGCCTTGGGCACAGCCATTGGCTTTGGTTCTTTGGGTGGAAAGCTGCTCGAAGGTTCTGCACGACAGCCGGAAATGGCACCCATGCTACAGGGCAAGATGTTCCTTATAGCGGGTCTGCTTGATGCGGTGCCTATGATTGGTGTCGGTATGGCTATGTACCTGATGTTCGCTGCTTGATCGGTGAACTTTTTCAGGTTTATTGCAGGACCTTTCATCCGTAACGAGGTGTCAGCGTGAATATCAATGCGACCCTGATAGGCCAATCCATCACATTTTTTATATTTGTGTGGTTTTGCCTCAAGTTTATATGGCCGCCAATCCGCAATGCTATGGCAGAGCGAGAGCAGAAAATTGCCGATGGCTTGCAGGCTGCCGATCGCGCTCAACGCGATCTGGAACTTGCCAAGGAAAAAGTTGTTCGGGAATTACATGAGGCCAAGCAACAGGCTTCTGTGATTATTGAGCAAGCGAACAAACGCTCGGCCCAGATTGTTGATGAAGCCAAGCAGCAAGCGCGTGAGGAGGGTGACCGCCTCAAGGTTGCGGCTCAGGCTGAAATCGAGCAGGAAGTGAACCGCGCGCGAGAGAAACTTCGCAGCCAGGTTTCGACCCTTGCGGTAGCCGGGGCGGAGAAAATTCTCCAGTCGTCTATCGACGTGAATGCACACAATAAGCTGGTCGAAAGACTGGCGGCTGAGCTGTAAAAGAGGTAGGACATGGCTGAACTATCAACTATGGCTCGTCCCTACGCGAAGGCTGCGTTTGAGTACGCGTTATCTAGCGAAAAGCTGGATAACTGGTCGAGGATGTTGAAAACTGCAGCAGGCGTAGCAGAGCAACCCAAGGTCGCCGAGTTACTGACCTCGCCCTCAGCGACCTCCGAACAGCTTTCCCGCATTTTCATCGACCTGTGTGGCGACGAGTTGAGTAAGCACGGAGCAAATTTTGTCTCCGAGCTGGCAACCAATAAAAGACTTAGTCTTCTGCCCCAGATCAGTGATCAGTTCGAAGAGCTGAAGGCCCAGCAGCAACAAATCGTGGATGTTGTTGTAACCAGCGCATTCCCGCTGGATGAGGCTCAGCAAAAGGCACTGGGCGACAAGCTGAGTCAAAAGCTTCATCAAGATGTCCAGATGCACACCGAAGTCGACAAGAGTCTACTGGGTGGTGTGTTTATCCGGGCAGGTGACCTGGTAATCGACGGTTCAGTGCGCGGTAAGCTCGCTAAACTGGCCGAGGTAATGAACCAATAGTATCTACACTGAGGAACAGAGCATGCAGCAGCTCAATCCATCGGAAATATCTGAAATCATTAAAAAACGCATCGACCAGCTCGATGTTGGTGTTGAAGCCAGTAACGAAGGCACCGTGGTATCGGTCACTGACGGTATCATTCGGATTCACGGTCTAACCAATGCAATGTACGGTGAGATGATTGAATTCGACGGTGGCGTATATGGTTTGGCGCTGAACCTGGAGCGTGATTCTGTAGGTGCGGTTATCCTCGGTGACTATCTGGGATTGGCGGAAGGGCAAACCTGCCGCTGTACCGGCAAGATTCTGGAAGTACCGGTTGGGCCTGAATTACAGGGTCGGGTTGTCGATGCGCTCGGGCGGCCTATAGATGGTAAAGGCCCTATCAATACTTCAATGACCGATGCCATCGAGAAAGTGGCGCCGGGGGTAATCGAAAGGCAGGGTGTGGACCAGCCTGTGCAAACAGGTTTAAAAGCCGTTGATTCCATGGTGCCTATCGGACGTGGTCAGCGGGAATTGATTATTGGTGACCGCCAGATTGGAAAGACCGCTATCGCAGTAGACGCGATTATTGCCCAGAAAGGTTCGGGAATAAAATGTGTGTACGTCGCGATCGGCCAGAAAGCGTCTTCAGTGGCTGCCGTGGTTCGCAAGCTCGAAGAGCACGGCGCGATGGAGCACACAATTGTCGTAGCGGCTACGGCTTCCGACCCCGCTGCCATGCAGTTCCTGGCGCCTTTTGCAGGCTGTACCATGGGTGAATACTACCGCGATCGCGGTGAAGACGCCCTCATCGTCTATGACGATCTGACCAAGCAAGCTTGGGCATATCGTCAAATCTCTCTTTTGTTACGTCGCCCTCCGGGCCGTGAGGCCTATCCTGGAGACGTATTCTATCTGCACTCTCGCTTGCTTGAGCGCGCTGCAAGGGTCAATTCGGAGTACGTTGAGAAATTCACTAACGGAGAGGTGAAGGGACAGACCGGTTCCCTGACTGCGCTACCGATAATCGAAACCCAGGCTGGTGATGTTTCAGCATTCGTACCGACCAACGTAATTTCAATTACCGATGGTCAGATTTTCCTTGAGTCGGACATGTTTAACTCAGGGATTCGGCCAGCGATGAATGCGGGTATATCTGTGTCGCGTGTGGGTGGTGCTGCCCAAACCAAGGTAATGAAAAAGCTGTCGGGTGGCATACGAACGGCGTTGGCCCAGTACCGTGAATTGGCCGCTTTCTCGCAGTTCGCTTCAGATTTGGATGACGCCACCAAAGCGCAGCTGGATCATGGTGAGCGTGTCACCGAGTTGATGAAGCAAAAGCAGTACTCGCCGATGTCTATCGCCGAGATGGGCCTGGTGGTTTACGCGGCCAACGAGGGTTTCCTCAAGGATGTTGAAGTAAACAAAATCGGTGCCTTCGAATCTGCGCTGGTTTCTTACGCTAACAGCGAGTTCGGCGAAACTATGGATAAAATCGCCCAAACGGGTGATTGGAACCCGGAGTACGAAGGTATCTACAAGCAGGTTCTGGAGAAATTCAAATCAACCCAGACCTGGTAAGTTTCGCGCCCTGTTGCATTACTGAACCCACGTTTGAGTAGAAATTATGGCTGGCGGAAAGGAAATACGTACCCAGATAAGTAGTATCGGGAGTACGCAAAAAATTACCAGCGCTATGGAAATGGTAGCGGCGAGTAAAATGCGTAAGGCCCAGCAGCGCATGCAACTGGGTAAGCCTTATGCAAATCGTATTAGGGAAGTCGTTGGACACCTGGCGAACGCGACACCTGAGTACCAGCATATGTATATGCAGGAGCGTCCGGTCAAGCGCGTTGGTTTTATCATAGTTTCAACCGACCGTGGTCTTTGTGGTGGTTTGAATATCAACCTGTTCAAGACCGCCATTGGCTCAATGAAAGAATGGTCTGACCAGGGTGTTGAAATTGATTTCTGCCTGATTGGCGCAAAGGCCGCGGCATTCTTCAAAAGCTATGGTGGCAACGTTGTCGCAGCTATTAGAGATATCGGTGAAGACCCTCTGGTTTCTGACCTTATCGGTGGCGTCAAGGTGATGATGGACGGATTTACCCAGGGCAACATCGACAAATTGTTTCTGGTTACCAATAACTTCGTCAACACCATGACCCAGTCACCAACGGTCCAGCAATTACTGCCGCTATTGGCGACCGAAGACAAAAAGATGAAGCACCACTGGGACTATATCTACGAGCCCGACGCCAAAGAGTTGCTGGACGGCCTGTTGACACGTTACATCGAATCCCAGGTTTATCAGGCAGTGGTAGAAAATGGCGCCTGCGAACAGGCAGCGCGCATGATCGCGATGAAGAACGCAACGGAAAACGCTGGCGATCTCATCGACGAACTGCAATTGGCATACAACAAGGCGCGACAGGCCGCGATTACCCAGGAGCTGTCAGAAATTGTCAGTGGCGCTGCGGCAATAAGTTAATTCAGCCCATGGGCCGCCAGGCCTGCGGTACCAGTACAAATATCAAGTTTTTAAGAGGAAGCGGAAATGAGTAGCGGAAGTATTGTGCAGATCATCGGTGCTGTAATCGATGTGGAGTTTCCCCGTGATTCCGTACCAAAGGTTTACGATGCCTTGCTCGTTGAAGCAAAAAATCTGACGCTGGAAGTACAGCAACAGTTAGGCGACGGAATCGTTCGTACCATTGCCATGGGCTCCTCAGAAGGCGT
Organism: uncultured Gammaproteobacteria bacterium; assembly: GCA_963751595.1. GTDB lineage: Bacteria > Pseudomonadota > Gammaproteobacteria > Pseudomonadales > JAHEGP01 > JAHEGP01. The sequence continues at coordinate 43,480 of CAVVVC010000007.1, read as the reverse complement.
TAGCAGAGGCCTTGCGGTCTCCAACACCAACGCACCGGTCAGCGTACCAGTTGGTACCGAGACACTTGGGCGAATCATGGATGTTTTGGGCAACCCCATCGATGAAGCAGGTCCTATCGGTGAACAGGACCGCATGCCCATTCACCGCAAGGCGCCGGCCTATGATGAACTGGCCGCGTCCAGTGAATTGCTTGAAACCGGAATCAAGGTTATCGATCTGGTATGTCCATTTGCTAAAGGCGGTAAAGTCGGTCTTTTCGGGGGTGCCGGCGTGGGCAAGACGGTCAACATGATGGAGTTGATCAACAATATTGCCAAGGAGCACTCGGGGCTGTCCGTATTCGCCGGTGTTGGTGAGCGGACTCGAGAGGGTAACGACTTCTACTATGAGATGAAGGAGTCCAACGTACTCGATAAAGTGGCGATGGTATACGGCCAGATGAATGAGCCCCCCGGTAACCGCTTGCGGGTTGCGCTGACCGGTTTGACCATGGCTGAAAAGTTCCGGGATGAAGGTCGGGACGTACTGTTGTTCGTCGACAACATCTACCGTTACACCTTGGCCGGAACAGAAGTTTCGGCACTGCTGGGTCGGATGCCTTCTGCGGTGGGCTACCAGCCGACTCTGGCGGAGGAAATGGGTGTTTTGCAGGAGCGTATTACCTCTACCAAAGTGGGCTCGATAACCTCTGTGCAAGCGGTTTACGTGCCTGCCGATGACCTGACAGATCCCTCACCGGCGACCACCTTTGCTCACCTTGACTCCACAGTTGTACTGAGTCGTGACATTGCAGCAAAGGGGATCTACCCGGCGGTGGACCCGCTGGATTCGACCTCACGCCAGCTTGACCCACTGATCATCGGTCAGGAGCATTACGATGTCGCCAGGGGCGTACAGACGGTGTTGCAGCGCTACAAGGAGCTGAAAGACATCATCGCGATCCTGGGTATGGACGAGTTGTCGGAAGAAGATAAGCAGATCGTTGGCCGAGCCCGTAAAATTGAGCGCTTTCTTTCCCAGCCGTTCCATGTTGCTGAGGTTTTCACCGGCTCTCCGGGTAAGTATGTTTCGCTTAAGGAAACCATTGCAGGGTTCAACGGCATTCTCGCAGGGGAGTATGACAATCTGCCTGAGCAGGCCTTCTACATGGTGGGTGGCATTGAAGAGGCAGTAGAGAAGGCGAAGGGCCTGTAGCACCCCGAATCGATAAATAGAGGTTGTTATTATGGCAATGACTATCCATTGCGATATAGCCAGCGCTGAGGAAGAGATTTTCTCTGGCGTGGCAGAATTGGTCGTCGCTACGGGATCCCTCGGTGAACTCGGGGTTGAGTACGGGCATGCCCCATTGCTATCGGACCTCAAGCCGGGACCGGTTCGGGTTGTTACCCAGGGTGGTGAAGAAGAAATCTACTACGTATCAGGCGGCTTCATCGAAGTCCAGCCCGGAATTGTTTCTATTTTGGCGGATACCGCGATTCGTGCTGATGACGTTGATGAGGCAGCAGCCCTCGAAGCGCAGAAGCAGGTCGAGCATGAGTTGGCCAATCAGAGTGCCGATTTTGATTACTCGCGGGCGGCGACTCGACTGGCTGAAGCAGCCGCGCAATTGCGCACCCTGCAGAAAATCCGGAAGTCGATGGGTAAGTAAGACTTCTTTTTTGTTGGCTAGGAAGGGTGGCGATTGCTACCCTTTTTTTATCCCTGCGCTAAAATCTACCACCCCACTTATTCTGGAAGGATAAACCATTGAGCGTTGAAGCCATTGTGCTGGCCGCTGGCCAGGGCACCCGCATGAAGTCGTCGCTTCCCAAAGTGCTGCATCGTCTGGCTGGCAAGCCGCTACTGTGCCATGTGCTGGATGTCACCCGCCGACTGGGCGTTGAGCATATACACGTGATTATTGGGCACGGCGCCGAACAGGTAACTAGCCATTTTTCCGATAGCGGGGACCTTAGCTGGGTTTTACAGGAGCAGCGACTGGGTACAGGTCACGCCGTGCTGCAGGCAATGCCCAGCGTCAAAGGGGACAGTACCGTACTTATCCTGTACGGTGACGTGCCGTTGCTGTCCGCTGCAACATTGGAACAGTTACTTGATGCGACCGGTGAAAAGTCCCTTGGATTGCTAACCGTAGAACTCGACAATCCGACCGGTTACGGCCGTATCTTGCGGGATGAAACGGGCAGGGTATATGCCAATGTCGAAGAAAAGGACGCCACTGATCAACAGCGGCAGGTCAGGGAAGTCAATACTGGCATCCTTGCCGTTAATGCCGCAGACCTTAACCGCTGGTTGCCGAAGCTAAGCAACGACAATGCCCAGGGTGAATACTATCTCACCGATATCATAGCGTTGGCAGCGCAGGAAGGGTTTACTATTCACTGCCCACACCCAATGTCACCCCAGGAGGTTGAGGGGGTCAACAGCCGTATGCAACTCGCGGCCCTGGAACGCTGGCAACAGAATCAACTGGCCGCACAATTGATGGCAGCGGGGGTGACACTATATGATCCAGCCCGCGTCGATATTCGCGGTAATCTTGTGACTGGGAGTGACGTTACTATAGACGTCAATGTGGTGTTTGAGGGTGATGTCCAGCTCGGTAGCAATGTCACCATCGGTCCCAACTGTGTTATCAGCAATTCCCGCCTCGGTGACAACGTACGGGTTGAAGCCAATACCGTAATTCAAGAGGCCGAACTACTCGAAAATACCACGGTCGGTCCCTTTGCTCGGCTGCGCCCGGGTACCCGTTTGCTTGACGGCGCAAAAGTTGGAAACTTTGTGGAAATCAAAAAATCAGTACTGGGACAGGGCGCAAAGGTAAACCACCTCAGCTATATTGGTGACAGTGATATTGGCGATCGCGTGAATATTGGTGCCGGCACCATCACCTGTAACTACGACGGCGTTAACAAGCACAGGACGATAATTGGAGCGGATGTTTTTGTCGGTTCCAATACCTCGATTGTTGCGCCAGTCAAGGTAGGCGCGGAGGCCACCATAGGAGCTGGATCGGTCATTACCAGTGACGTTGACGATCAGCAGCTAGCGGTTGCAAGAGCCAGACAGCGAAATCTTGATGGCTGGCCACGGCCTGGCAAGAAACTCAAGTCAGACAGGTAAGCAAATATATGTGTGGAATTGTTGGAGCAGCGGCGAGACGTCCGGTTGCGGAAATACTGATCGAGGGGTTGCGCAGGCTCGAATACCGGGGTTACGATTCGGCCGGTCTCGCTGTACTGCAAAATAGCCAACTGCAAGTTTGCAAGGAAGTAGGCAAGGTCGCGGTACTCGCCGACAGTGTCGCTCAGGGCGAATGGTTGGGACAATGTGGCATCGCTCACACCCGCTGGGCCACCCATGGTGAACCCTCCCAAAAAAACGCTCACCCCCACCTGTCGATGGAGCGGCTCGCGCTGGTCCACAACGGGATCATAGAGAACCACGTTGCCCTGCGCGAACAACTGCAGGACATGGGATACGAGTTTCTTTCAGAGACCGACACTGAAGTTATCGTCCACCTTATCGACTCCAAGATGCAAGCCGGAAACGATCTTTTTGCAGCCGTCAGGGCGGCAGTGCCTGAGTTGGAAGGCGCGTTCGGGCTTGCGGTTATCAGCCTTGATGAACCGGACCAGGTCATCTGTGCTCGCTCCGGCAGCCCCCTGGTCATTGGCATTGGGATCGGGGAGAACTTTATTGCTTCTGACCAGCTTGCCCTGCGCCAGGTAACCGACCGCTTCGTTTATCTGGAGGAAGGTGACTTTGCCCGGATCACACCCAGAAAATACGAGATCTGGACTGCCGATGGTGAGCCCGTATCACGGGACGTAACCTGGATTTCCGAAGCCGCCGATGCCGCTGACAAAGGCCACTACCGCCATTTCATGCTCAAGGAGATCTACGAGCAGCCTCAGGTGATTCGTAACACCCTGCAGGGCCGTCTCGGCAGTGATCATATACTGGAACAGGTGCTTGGGGCTGAGGCACAGCGCATACTCGATCGCACAAGGGCGGTCCAGATCGTTGCCTGTGGCACCAGTTACCACGCCGCCATGGTGGCAAAATACTGGATAGAAGGGATTGCCGGCGTCCCCTGCCGGGTCGAAGTCGCCAGTGAGTTCCGCTATCGCGAATTCGTGGTGGAAGATAATACCCTGCTCGTTACGATTTCCCAGTCTGGTGAAACCGCGGATACTCTGGCAGCACTCAGGTTGGCCAAGACCCTGGGTTATGCGGCTACATTGACCGTATGTAACGTTGGGCAGAGCTCACTGGTTAGGGAGTCAGACCTTGCCCTTATGACCGAGGCCGGTCCGGAAATCGGTGTTGCTTCCACCAAGGCTTTTACGACGCAATTGGTAGCACTGATTATTCTTACAATAGCACTGGGTCGACGTCACAAGCTGACCGCTGAGTCCGAAGCGGTGATCGTCCAGGGCTTGCACTCACTACCAGCGATGGCGGAATTGGCGCTTACCCTTGATGAGCAGATCGAAACGATATCCGAGGCCTTCGCCGACAAGCACCATGCCCTTTTTCTCGGCCGTGGTGTGCAGTGGCCGGTCGCCATGGAGGGAGCACTGAAGCTCAAGGAGATATCCTACATCCACGCGGAGTCCTATCCCGCCGGAGAATTAAAGCATGGACCGCTGGCGCTGGTGGACGCCGATATGCCGGTGGTCGCTGTGGCTCCCAACAACGAATTATTGGAGAAGCTGAAGTCAAACCTTGAAGAAGTCAGGGCCCGCGGCGGACAGCTTTTCGTGTTCGCTGACGGTCAGGCAGGCTTCAGGAATGAGCCCGGTGTGACGGTCATTCCCATGCCACATATCCCTGATATAATTGCGCCTATTATCTACACGCTGCCCTTGCAACTGCTGTCTTATCATGTGGCTGTGCTGAAGGGGACCGACGTGGACCAACCCCGCAATCTCGCAAAGTCAGTGACAGTCGAGTAGCCAGAATAGCCCAGTGGTGGTGTGTCGATTTCCAGCAAACGAACGTGTGCATAAAATGCTTCCATCCGTGAAGGATTGCACGAAAACTGCTAGAGTTTAAAGGCTGGGTTGATTGAAAAAGGTAATCAGGGCGCTTGCCAGATCGCTTGCTCCGGAATCTTGTTCCGATTATGCCACCCAGTCGGGTTGAGGGCATACAGCCGTAGCCCTGTGAAAGCTTGCAGCAAAGCGCTTCTGCGACTCACCGCCGTTGCTGTAACCAAAAGGGTATTGGCTTAAGCGGCCAAGCTATTTATCGTCTTTTTATGTGGTAATCGATAATGTCAGCAGAACTGTCCTACCAACAGGATATGGAAGAAAGCTCCTTCGATATGGGAATTTATTGGGCGATTCTCAAACGTCGCCGATACCAGTTCTTGATCCCTGCCGCTTTGATCTCGTTATTGTCCCTGTTGCTCGCTCTTGGCTTGCCCGCGAAGTACCAATCAACTGCCACCATTCTAATCGAACAGCAGGATATCCCGCGGGATTTGGTAAAGTCCACAGTAACCGGTTTTGCCGCAGAACAGATACAGGTGATCACCCAGCGCGTCATGACCGCCGAGAATATTTCCAGGGTCGTTGAAGAGTACAATCTATATGGCGAAGATGGGCAACCCACCCGTCTGCTGCAAAACGATGTGGTCGACAGGTTTAACGATGATGTAGACCTGGATCTGGAAAGTGCAGATGTCATCGACCCCCGGAGTGGGCGACCGATCGAAGCCACAATTGCCTTCACGCTATCATTCGACAGCCCAGACCCGGCAACCGCTAAAGGCGTTGTTTCGGAATTGGTCGATATGTATCTCAATGAAAACCTGCGTACCCGCTCGCAACAGGCCACTGGCACGTCCGACTTTCTGAAAGGAGAGGCTGAAGCTCTGAATGCCGAGCTATTGGCAAAAGAGCAGCAAATAGCGGCGTTCAAGGAATCCAGCGGTTCGGCCCTGCCCGAGTTTCAGCAACTGAACCTCTCATCCCTTGAGCGCGCCGAGCGCGAGCTTTCAGATGTCAATCTGCGCCTCCAGGAGTTACAAAAGCGGGAAATAGAGCTGGCCTCGAACCTGTCACAAATCGACCCGTCGGTCACGACCAACTCCCCCAACTCCATACTTAGCGACACGGACCGATTGAGGGCCCTCAAAGCCGAATATCGAAAGAAGTCTGCGGTCTACAGCGCAAGCCATCCGGATGTCATCCGTTTAAAAAGTGAAATCGACGCCCTGCAGGCTTCGGGAAACATTGTAGAGAGCCGCGAGGACATCGCCGCCGAATTGGCTCAGGAAAAAGCCCGGCTTGCCGATCTCAAGCGAACTTACAAGTCAGACCATCCCAGGGTAGTCGCCACACAGCGGCAGATAGATAGCCTGGAAAACAGGTTGGCATCTGCGCCATCGGCGAGCAGTCTCGGACACACCGCCGCCAACAACCCGGCATACCTGCTGCTAGCTACCCAGCTCAAGACCACCCGTTCAGAAATCAATAGTCTCAATCTTAAAAAATCTGAAGTCTATGCTGCTATTGATCGCTACCAGGATCTCGTTCAGCGAGCCCCGATCGTGGAACAGCAATACAAGGCGCTGGTGCGTGACTACGAAATTGCCAGCAAGAAGTACCAGGAAATCAAGGCCAAGCAACGTGAAGCGGACTTATCGAAAAGCCTTGAGCAAGGAAGGATGGGCGAGCGATTTACCGTCGTTGACCCACCTACCCTTCCTTCGAAGCCGTACAGCCCCAATCGGCCTGCAATAGCCTTTCTTGGCCTGCTAACGGCTATTGGCTGTGGTTTGGGATTGGTTGTACTCATGGAAGCCATGCATGGGGGAATAAGGGGCGAGAGAGCGTTGACCGGGATAATGGGCGCTGCGCCTCTGGTCGTGATTCCCTACCTGCGTAATTCTGATGACAAGAAAAGAACCAACAGGGAAGTTTTGTGGATTGTCTTGACCGTCCTTGCGGCGATAGCTCTGGCACTGGCATGCATCCATCTTTTTTATAAGCCCCTGGATATCGTCTGGTATGCAACTTTGGAGGAGTTCGGTTTGTCCTAAACACGATCAGTACCTGAATATTGCTTGAATGGAGAGCTAAATGGAACGCATACAGGAAGCCATTGCAAAAGCGAGGGCTGAGCGACAGGGCAAGGTCGGGCAGGCGCCCGCCGTAGGTGCAGGACAATCTGCCCGCAGGCCAAACCAAAGCTGGCTGAAGAGCGACGATGACGAGCTGGTAGAGGTCGGGTACTCGAAAACGCGGTCAGTAGATGTGGACGAGAACCAGCTCAAAGAAAATAGAGTGATTGCCGGCTTCAATTATGACGAGCGCGTTGAAGCGTACCGCCAGCTTCGAACCCGCGTGCTCAAGATCATGCGCGACAATAACTGGAATACCCTGGCGGTGACCAGCTCCCACGAGGATGCCGGAAAAACCCTGACCGCTGTCAATCTCGCCATATCCATGTCGCGGGAAGTCAACCAGTCCGTGCTCCTGGTAGACCTTGACTTGCGGTCGCCATCGGTCCACGAAGCCCTTGGGATTGAAGTGAACAAAGGTATCGTTGATTACCTCAATGATGCCGTTACGCTTGAAGAGACTCTGGTTAACCCAGGCTTCCAGCGCCTGGTGGTATTACCGGGCCGTGCGCAGGGCGAGTATTCCTCAGAGATACTCTCGTCGCCCGCCATGAGGTCTCTGATGGCGGATATCAAAAATCGCTACAAATCCCGTATTGTCATATTCGATTTGCCGCCACTGCTGCGAAATGACGATGCGTTGATTCTGACGCCCAAGGTTGATGCCACGCTGCTGGTCGTGGAAGATGGCGTCACCACAGAAGCCGAGCTAAACCGCTCCAAACTCTTGCTGGAGGGGAGCAACTTGATCGGTACGGTTTTGAACAAGGCCAGGTAGGCAAAGTCACCACTGATGGTAATATTCTATGTATGAAAAACACTTTGGCTTAGCGGAAAAGCCCTTCAGCCTGATACCGGACCCGGAATACTTGTATATGTCGCCGGAACACAAGGCGGGGCTCGCTATGCTGGAGTACGGTTTATTGGAACAGAGCGGCATAACCGTGATTACCGGCGATGTAGGCGCGGGAAAAACGACCTTGATCAGGCACCTGCTGCGGAGCATAGACTACGACCAGCTCACCGTCGGCTCAATCACCAACACCCACCGTACATTTGGCGAGCTGATGCACTGGGTAGCCTCAGCCTTCGATATTCCTCACCAGGGCAAGGATCGAGTCAGCCTGTATCGAGACCTGCAGGAATTCTTTATCCAGGAGTATGCGGCGGGTAGACGGGTAGTCCTGGTAGTGGACGAGGCCCAGAACATCGATGCAGATACGCTGGAAGAGCTGCGCCTGCTATCCAACATCAATGCCGACAAAGACCAGCTTATCCAGATCATTCTGGTGGGTCAGCCCCAGTTGTTCGATATATTGCGAAGGCCGGAACTATCGCAAATCGCGCAACGAGTTTCCGCCGAATACCATATCAAACCATTGGATTCCAATGAGACTGTACACTATGTAAGGCACCGGGTGCAGGTTGCCGGCGGCAGTCGCTACATTTTCGACCTGTTCGCGATTCTTGCCATTTACTATTTCAGCGGCGGTGTGCCCAGGCTCATCAATACGCTGTGTGACTACGCACTGGTTCACGCCTATGCGCAGGACAAAGATATGGTAGACGTCAATACCGCGCTCGAGATTGTCAGCGGCAAGCGCATCGGCGGTGTGCAGCGCTTCATCGAAAGTAACGCCGACAGAGAGCACGCGCGATTGGCAGTGCAGAAGCTGACCGGGGTGGATCTGGCGACGGTTATAGAAGCTTGATCTGCAAAAACTTCCCTTTTTTGTGATTGAAGCAGTACGGAATTGCGCTTGCAAGCAGTCAAACGGCCCCAATTGCGAGCGCCCAGCACCATCTATCTTTTTATCTGGGCCTCGATAATCAAACCCCTCAGATTCTCCACTTTATCCTGTAAAAAGAGTTTTCTGAAATGAGATTGCAGTCTATCAGGAAGTACTGGGGCGCAGGAGACTGGAAAAAGTTCTCTACCGATGTTCGTTCTGCCAGAGCAAACGATATGTTGTCTGGGTTGGCAGCGCTGAAACAGCCGATACTCGTCTCCGGGTGTCAACGGTCCGGAACGACCATGCTTACTCGGCTTATTGTTCAGAGCCCTGAAATCAAATCCATCTGGCAAACTAAAGATGATGAACTGGATGCGGCATATATTCTCGCTGGCATTAGACAGGTAGATCCCTCCTGCAGATACTGTTTTCAGGTGACATATCTGAACGAGTCTTACTACCAATTGCTGGATTACAGAAATCAATTCAGCCTTCTTTGGCTGTTGCGCAATCCTCACAGCGTCATTTACTCGATGTTATACAATTGGCGTCGATATCCACTTAACGAATTGTTTTTAGCTTGTGGTTTACCCTATATGTCCGAAAAAGACAGCCGTAACTTCAAGCGGTTTGGAATAAGCGCAGTGCCTGCATTGCGCAGGGCTTGCTACGCTTACCTGGGCAAGCTTGATCATCTGGAAAACCTACAGAAAGGTCTGGATTCCAAGCAATTGTTAGTCGTTGATTACGATAGGCTTGTTGGCAATGTATCTGAGGAGTTGGAGAAAATATTCACGTTTGTAGGTTTACCTTATGTCAGCGATTACGCTCACGAGATAAAGGGTAGTTCTACGGAAAAGTGCCGGGAACTTGCGAGTAGTGACTCCGATACGATCAGCCGTATTTGCGGCCGAGCTTATGACGAAATTTTGGCTGGCTGAGTAAAAGAGCGGACTTTGGGAGTTGATGGCAAATATATGTCGGATTCGAATACAAATGGACTACGGGCTTTATTTGCGGTCGAAGAGCGTTACCCGCCTTTCAGGGTGGATACTACGGTACTTTTCGCCCAGGAGATAGTTTCGAGAGGCTATAAGATTACCTGGCTCTTCGAAACAGAGGATGAATCGGTTGGTAGTGGATGGAAACAATGGCAAGGTGGTCGGGCGAAAATAGTCTATACAGGAAAAGGGTGCTCTACGCTTGACAGGGTACGCAGAAAGCTCCGTTCGTTTCTTGTTGACTTAGCTCTAGTGCCCAATGCAATCCTTGGCGGCTTTGACTTCATACAGGTCAAAGACCGATTTTTTGGTGGTGCGCTAGGTTTGGTGATGGCGAAGTTGACATCCACACGGTACTTCTTCTGGTTATCTTTTCCATACCCCGAACTCTACGAGTACAAGGCAGCAGAAGGGCACTCTTCGTATCCACGTCTCGATATTGTGCGCTCAAAGTGGCTACAGTTTCTTTTGTACAAAATAATTTGCCCTTTTGCTGACCACATTTTTGTACAGAGCGAGCAAATGCGGAGAGATTTTGAAAAGCGTGGAGTGCCTCACAGAAAAATGACACCAGTACCCATGTGCATATCTCTTGAAAGATTAGAAGAGTTTCACGCCACGAGAGGACAGCCTAAAGTCAATGAGAAACCTACCTTAGTCTATCTGGGAACATTGACGCGAGACAGAAAGCTGGACTTCTTGGTGCGGGTACTGAATGAAGTAAAGCGATTGCATGAGGATGTGGTTTTGAAATTTGTTGGCAGCGGAGATGTTCCTGATGATGAGCAGCTAATCTGGAGTGAGGCAGAAAGACTTGGTATTGAAAAAAGTGTTGAGATTACAGGTTTTTTGCCGTGGAAGGATGCTTGGCAGCATGTTGTTAATGCAGACATCTGCTTGTCTCCCTATTACCCCACACCCATTCTTAATTCAACATCGCCAACCAAGCTCATAGAATATATGGCGCTCGAAAAACCAGTAGTGGCGAACGATCACCCTGACCAGCGGCTAGTCATCGAGGAAAGTGGAGCAGGCTATTGCGTGCCGTGGCAGGAAGATGCATTCGCTGCCGCTATTTGTTCTTTACTTGAGGACCCGGATAAAGCCAAGAACATGGGCAGAAAGGGCGCAAAGTATGTCAGGGAAAAGCGCTCCTACATGTTTTGCGGATCGGAGTTGGCGAAAACCTATACTCGGCTCTGCTCAGCCCGGTAAGTTACCAGTTTACTTATGAAAATTTTGCGTTTTTTGGTCTGGTCTATCTTGTCTTTAGCGCTGGTCTTCAGCGGCATTATTCTGATGTTAGCCTCAGATGTAGGCCAAGTGCGTTGGCCGGTAGCGACATTATCTGCACTGCTATTGATCGTTGTATTTGTTCACTTGTTAATGAGAACAAAACTACGGGTATATCCTTTGCCAGATTTCCTTCGTTTTTACGGCATTTTGGTATTGCTCGCATTCTTCACTACCCTTATCAATCAGCAGTTGAAAGAAACGGTCGTAGCATCAAAAAACTACTTTCAGTTTTTGAGTATCCCCTTTGCCATGTACTTTTTCTTTGGGGATAGCAGTGCGCCAAGAAAGTTTGTCCACTTTGGAATCGCTATAGCACTGATACAGCCTTTAGTGGCTTTCATGCAGTACTTTATGTTCCGAGGTGGCTGGTTTGTTGGTGATAGGATAAATGGCACTTTTGGTGGTTCACTTGGGTCCCCGGGAGGAAATGCAGCATTAGCAATGTTTTTGACAATTAGCATTTCTTACGTGTTGGCGCTCGCCATAAAAGAGCAGCTGAAGTGGAAGTATGCACTAGTGCTGTCAGTATATTTTGCCCTCCCGATAGCAATGACTCATGCGAAAGCTTCCGTCATTTTTCTACTGGTAATGTTGGTAATCCTTTTCTTCCCTTTGGTTCGAAAAAAGTTCTCCTACTTCCTGTCGGGTAGTATCGTTGGCCTGGCTTTGCTAATGGCAGTTTTCTTCTATCAGTACCAGACCGCCGATGAATATACAGGCTTTTGGAATAGGGGTGTCGGCCCCGAGAGTATCACTGAATTTGTACAGAGATCGATTACCTACAATACAGAAGATAGTGATGATTCACGACTGAATAGATTATCCGCAATAAAGTTCTGGTACGAAAAAAACTCGATTACGGGCAACACGGTCGGCTTCCTATTTGGCCACGGCTTGGGTTCGGCCCAGGAAAGCGGAAGGATTGTTGGTCATGTTATTAAGGACAATGGATTTTACGGTTACGGGATAGCAGTTACGGCTCTACCCCGACTGCTGTGGGATGTGGGTGTTTTTGGAACTTCATGTTTCATATTTATTTTCTTCCTGGGCTTTAGAAAAGCAACTCGAATTAGAATTAGTAAGTATGCAACGCAGGAAGAACAAGCTTTTGGAGCAGCATTGCAGGTGGCCATGGTCATTTTCGCATTGTCTACGGTGTATAAGTTAAGCATTGTTAATGAACAGCCGTTCTCGGCATTTGTGATGATGCAAATGGGCATACTGGCACTGCTGGTACGCGTGGTTGCGCTGCGAAGAGTAACCGAACGTAGATCGAGACTACAGAAAGTACCGCCACAATACCGTATGGCAGAAGGCAGCCTTAAAACGGGTTAAAAACCGGAAAAATCACACTTTTCCTAGACCCGATAACCATACCCTACTATCAACTGCTACTCCGCAGCGATCATACGATGAAAGTTTATGTAACCGGCACGCGTGGTATACCTCTTATTCCTGGTGGTGTTGAAACCCATTGCGAAAATTTATATCCGCTAATCGCGGATATGGGGTGTGAAGTAAGGCTTAGCCGCAGATCATCGTACGTAAGCGCTGAGCTACAGGAGTGGCGGGGGGTGCACTTGGAAGATGTGTACTCGCCGAAAAGTAGGTCATTCGAAGCCATAGTGCACACTTTTTTGTCTCTGATACGTGCCAGGCGATGGAACGCTGATATCGTTCACATTCATGCGATCGGCCCGTCGCTCCTGGTCCCTTTTGCACGTTTGCTTGGGATGAAAGTTGTGGTGACAAATCATGGCCCCGACTATGATCGTGCGAAGTGGAGTCCTACGGCAAAAAAAATGTTGCAGCTAGGAGAATATCTCGGCTCTCGATTTTCCAACTCAGTTATTGTCATATCGAGAAATATACAAAAGGGACTTAAAGATAGGTACTCCAGAGACAGTACCCTAATTCCGAATGGGGTAAGAATTCCCAATCATGCCAATAAAAAGGACTTCGTAATAGGTTTGGGATTAAAGGGAGATGACTATTTGCTTGCGGTAGCTAGATTTGTGCCGGAAAAAGGGCTTCTGGACTTAATTCAAGCTTATGAATTAGCTGGTCTAGATTACAAATTGGTTATAGCGGGTGATAGTGACCATGAAGATGATTATTCAATTAAAATCAAAGAACTAGCGGGAAAGAACCCAGATATTATTTTAACTGGCTACGTTACCGGAAACAAACTAGCCGAGCTGTTCTCCCATGCTAGATGTTTCGTTTTACCCTCCTATCACGAAGGGCTGCCAATCGTTCTTCTGGAGGCGCTTAGCTATGGTTTGCCGGTAATAGCATCTGATATAGCTGCTAACCTGGAGGTTGAGATCAAGGGAATCGAATACTTTAGATGTGGGGATATTGAGGACCTCTCGGAAACGATTAGGCACATGTCTGAAAACAAAATAGAGGAAGAGATCTTAGATTCAGCAATTGAGGAGCTAAGAGCAAGCTACAATTGGAAAGATATCGCCGTTCGAACTCAGGGAGTTTACAGGAGTTTAATGCGCTGAGTTGAAAAATCAAAATACTGCATTGATTGCTGTTATTAAATTGTCCTATCGGATTTATCTTGGTGAGAGAAGCAGTAGCTAAGGAGCTTGGACGAGTGTGTCTTCCCAGACACATATTTCCCGGTGTTTATCAATTCTTTCTTGGATTGCGAATTAGGCGGCTTGGTTCATAACAACTCGTTCCCATCCATAGATTAACGAAAAATCCAATTTTGCAAAGTTATTAGGAAACAAAGACCAGTTTAAGTTGTCATTGACTACCTATCTATAATTACTTACTGGCGATTGAGGTATATTTGTTGGCAACAAGTAGTGCTTGCATAGGCCTCTTTCGGACTTTGTGATAACAATTGGGAGCAATCAGTGCGTAACTGTATCGCAGATTTTTACTCCATCGACGGGCAATCCATTTACCGTACGAAGCCTGCGCTACAATGTGAGAGAAAGCTAGGTTCGACCTTACATGCCAGAACCGGAAACTTGAACTAGGGCGATAACTATGAAATTTTTTTATACACTTTCTTTATGCTTCTTCCTTCTAATTTCAAAGGATGGCTTTGCCGCAACTTACTACGTAAGCGCTGTAGGCAACGATGCAGGGTCCGGATCTCTAAATGCACCATTTAAAACAATAGAAAAGGGCTTATCTAGGATCGGTGCGGGTGACTCATTGCTTCTTCGAAAAGGTGACACTTGGGTTGTAGACGGTTATCTTTCGATAACGAAACCTAATGTAACCTTAGGCGCTTATGCAGGTGGAAATGGAACAAATAGACCGATTATTGACGGTCGCAAGGCCAATCGAGGTGGCTGGAATGGCAAGTTAGCTGCGAAGGCAGACAACGTGACCATACGAGATTTGGAAATAAGAAACTCGGGTAGTATTGGGTTGCGGTTTAATTCGGTTAAAAAGGGATTAGCTGAAAATGTAAAAGTACAATGGACATATCGTCATGGTATCCAGAGTTATCATTCGAGTAATGTAATAATTCGTAATTGTGAGGTTGTTCACCACAATAATGGTTGGAAATATTATGGCGAACCGACCTGGGGAAATGGAATAAGCGTAGTGTATTCCAACGATGCGATAGTGGAAAAAAACACTGTACGCGAAGGTTTTGGTGAGGGCATAGACTCGTTTTACGGAAGCAAGGGAACAATAATACAGGACAATTTTCTGTATGCTAACAGGGCCGTAGGTATCTATGTCGATTCAACCCAGGGGGCAATTGTAAGAAGAAACGTAGTATTGGGAACCACTAATGCGCTATACCACCGCGGTGGTGCGTCAGTAGGTCACGGTATCGCCTTGAACAACGAGAAGTATCAGTTTTCTTCAGCTGGCAATGGCTTTCTGCCAGATTCTGCAATCTTGAAGGATGTCCGAATTTATAATAATTTGGTAGCCTTTAACGGAGCAGGTATGGGAATTTGGGGCCAACATCAAGCGACCAATTACAGCGGTGTGATTATTAATCACAATACTTTTGTCGACAATGATCATCAGTTGGTGATGTACCAAGACAAATTTACGGGTGATAGAAATATTATTGCCAATAACATATTTCTTAGCTTGTCTGCTGGCTCTGAGGACTATAATGGTATCGGATCCGTTTCGAATATGAAGTTTGCTAGTAATACTTGGAGTATTCGGCCTAAAAAAAGTTTTTTGAACAGCAGTACGGACGTGATTGGCGGGGCTAAGCTCGCAAAAATGGCGGGATGGAGGAAGATTTCTAGTCAAACCTCAGTTAGTTCAAAGGACTTTATTCCACTTTCCGACTCTTCCACTCTTGGAAAAGGAACCAAGGTCGGTTGGAGTGACTACTCTGCAGACTTCAACAAAAAACCAGTCAATATTGGAAAAATAGACATTGGCGCGTTTCAGTTCGGAAGCCAAACAACGTCACCACCATCTCCCCCACATTCCATAACTGCCGATTATTAATGCCGCGGTTTTTTCCTGCAATTGGTGATAATGACGTGATGCTGCATATGCTGTTTAAACGTAAGCGTCAGCTAAATCGCGGCTGTACAGCTCCAGTATCAGATACAGTTGGCAATAGATGCCCTTTGCTGGGACGGATAAACATGTAGTGTCCCAGCACCAAACCTGGCTCGGCTGCGTGGTTAAATCCCAAACACAGGGTAATACAGACTCCTAAACTAATTCAGCAGGCGGTTTCCTGAAGGCGACCGAAAGATACGGAACTGGCGATATACCGGTAAGCTTGTAAATTAGGCGCATCAGTGGGATCGCAAAGCGTTTAGCAGAATTAAGCCTTTTTTCGTTGGCACTAGAGGCATAGCCTCTTTCCCACAGATCAATATAATTGCTTACTCCATTGAGAACTGGCGCGACAAGAATCGATGGTGAGCCGATGGCTTCGCTAATCTCTGCAATCGTTCCGCCACGAATTCCTCCTCGAAGCAGTTCATCCCATGTCGCGCTCTTAGAAATTCGACTAGAAAGACGACAAGCAATAGATGCTACAAGTTTGTCAGGCAAGTAATTTATCAAGGGTAATCCCGTGGTATGCGACTCAATTGGAAACCACCGCCATGGAGTCTCATCTAAAAATAGGAATCCATCAGTTTCGATCAAGTCCCAGAGCATCGGTAACAAGACTTTTCTCTCATGGGGAAGCAAGTGTTCGAAGACAGCAGGTAGCATGACTGCTGCAAACGACCCTATATCAGGCGGGATGCTTTCGGCGCATGGGGATTGTAGAAGTTGGACATTTGTTAGTCCATAGAAGTCTATGCGGGCTTGTGCAGCGGCGAGGTTTGATGAGTCTAGTTCGATCCCAACGATCTCCGTGTGGGGTAATAGCTGAGCAAGCGTGACAGTAGAAGCACCAGCACCACATCCAAAATCCATTAAGCGACGGCCCTTTAGCGTCGCGGGGTCGATATGAGCAGTCAATGTCGCTGTTACATGTGAGCGAATATAGTAAGGGTCTTCATCCCGGGCGATTTCATCGCAGAGGTGCGATGGCGTTTTCGCTCTTAATATCGCTTCGATAGTTTTGTTATCGTAGCTTGTTACGCATGAACTACGAAAAGGCATTTGTTTTGCATTTTTCGGTTGAACCGTAATTCTCCTTCGCTCGTCCGGCATTGATTCAATTTGTATATCGAACTCGGGATGATCTAACATAGAATATTTACCTCAAGGTTTGTAATTTCTCGCGGGTTAAAGCCCCTAGGGCACTGACAGATAGGCTGCTAACGAAGCCCTATAGTCGTGCATTAGCTAAATTGGCGTTTTAGCCTTGAATTCTTTCTTGGCCGAAAGTTGCACCCTCTCAGTGCTCGTATTACCGGTATCTGCTCCGGGCTCCGCTCTACGCGCAGCTTTGAATCAATCACTGTCATAAGTCCTGGGCATTTTGGTAGGGCGTGACGCCTCTACCCGGCGTCGCTGTGTTTTGTCTTGTGCCTGCTGATGGTGATAGCCTCGCCCACCTGTATTTCTTGCAACCCCCCTGCTCACGGCGGGCTGAGCAGCGCGAGTTGCTGTAAAGTGGACCCCTGAGTCAAGACAGCATTTCTCGAAAATAAGATATAGCCAGTTCAGTTAACTTTGTTGAGCCTGTGTGCCCTGTGGGCGATAGGTTCAAGAGTGTGGGTGAGCGGTGGGCAACGTGGTTTTGTTGTCCATGGCTCATCCACACGGCCCCAAGGGCTTGATCCGCTCCGAAGGAATCGTCCACAAGTACACAGGCCATCAGGCGACTTTCCCTGTTGCCGACAAACCCTGTTGATAGACTTCCAACGGTGTGGCCCCACCAAAAGTCTGGTGTGGTCGTTCCTGGTTATAGAAATGGAAGTACTTGGCCAACGATTTTCTCAGCTCCTCTGCTGATTCGTATTCCTTCAAATACGTCTCCTCGTATTTTACCGACCGCCATAGACGCTCTACGAAGATGTTGTCCATGCACCGGCCCTTGCCGTCCATGCTGATCTGGACGTCGTGCTCTTTCAGGACGTCTGTAAACCCCTGGCTGGTGAACTGACTACCCTGATCACTGTTGAATAACTCCGGTACTGGGTAAAGCCGTAACGCCCTGCTCAAGCGCCGACACACAAAAGTTCGATTCCATGTTGATCAGTCCATATATTCTCGATAGCTCCCAGGACAAGACCTTGCGACTGTACCAATCCATGATGGCGACCAGGTATACGAAGCCTCCCCGCAGCCGAAGGTAGGTTATGTCCGTCGCCCAGACCTGGTTCGGCCGTGTCACTTCAGTATTCCTCAACAAATACGGATACACTTTGTGTTCCTTGGCCGGCTTGCTGGTGTTTGGGGTCGGCGCCACCGATCGCAGGCCCATCAAGCGCATCAGCCGTTGCACACGTTTGCGGTTTACCTGATGACCTTGCCGACGCAGGTAGTCTCGCATCTTGCGACTGCCGTAGAAGGGTCGGCGTGTGTACTCCCCATCTATCAACGTCATGAGCGCCAGATTCTCTGCCGACTCACCCTGTTCTCCACCCA
Source organism: uncultured Gammaproteobacteria bacterium (assembly GCA_963751595.1). Classification (GTDB taxonomy): domain Bacteria; phylum Pseudomonadota; class Gammaproteobacteria; order Pseudomonadales; family JAHEGP01; genus JAHEGP01. The sequence continues at coordinate 25,291 of CAVVVC010000007.1, read as the reverse complement.
GCCAGCGGTAGTAGCTGGAGCGCGGCAGGCTCAGCAGTTCGCACTGGCGGTCGATGCTCAGCTTGTGATGGTAGGGCTCAATCATGACGGCCTTTTCTGCAACGCTCAGTCGAGATGTCCGGTCTTTTTTTTAAGCCAGTCCACTTCTACCTTCAGCCGGCCTATCTGGCTGTAAAGGGTTTCCCGCTCATTCTCAAAATCGGCTTCGCGCCTCTGTTTGCCCTTGCCGAACACATCGCTGGAACTCTCGAGCAACTGCTTTTTCCAGGTATTCACCTGGGTAGGGTGCACCCCAAATTCCTGGGCGATCTCGTTGCTTGTCTGGTGGCCTTTCAGGGCCGCGATGGCAACCTTGGCCTTGAACTCGGATGTAAACGTTTTACGCTTCATTACTGCTCTCGTGTTAGAGGCTATATCTTAACGTACTGTCCCAAATCACGGGTCCACAATACTGTGGCAATCGCGCACTCTGCCTTCAATCAAACGCTGTTCTTGAGCGGCTTAAATCTGGTAACGTTGCGCATAGGACAGCAGTTGGTAATATTTCATCATCACTTAATCGCTTGCTGGAGCAAAGAGGTGGAAGCTTTCCTTCAGCTGGCCTCATCTTCTACTTCATTGGGTGATTCACTTCAGCTTAGAATCCGCGTTTCTTTCAATTGCGTAGTCTGCGAGGTATGAGCCCTAGTAATCTTAACATAGGTATTCGAAGCCTTACTCCAATCTGAAAAGCGCTAGGTAGGAAAGCGATCTGGAACTGAAGGTTCTTTGAGTTTGAAGATTACTCGGTTTCTCAGTCCAAAAAATTGTAAAAGTATTGGAAGCTATCACTGATCTATGAGCCCCTGTTTATACAGTGGGCGATCATTGAACGATATCCCAAAAATTCTGGTACTGGTTGTGCCTAGATACGTTATCTAGGCAAGAGTAACGCAGGGATTAGGCTAAACTACCTGAGAGTCCTGTACCTCCCCGTTGGGTTTACTGTCTGTTCTTCTGGCAATGGCGGTTTAGCATTTCGTCAAACTGATCCCCTATCACTTTTTCAGCGCTGAACTCGGCGGCGGCTTGTACGCAAGATGACGGTGGAAAATCGCGCGGTCTGGCAAGTAGATCCTCTAGTGCAGCAGCAATGCATGACGCAGTGCGGTTTTCGCAAACCATACCACTTTGCTTATCCAGCAGCTTAGGTGTTTCGCCGGCATCTGTGGTAACAATTGGTGTGCCGCAAGCTAATGACTCCAGAACAACCAAGGGTAGACCCTCGTAAACGCTTGTAAGAACGAACGCTGAAGCAATTCGCTGCAGATCTGCAATATCTCCCTGTGGCTGCGATCCTAGCATGGAGATGCGGTCACCAAGATTGAGTTTACTGATTTCATCTTTTGTCGCCCTAGAGAGCTCGCCGTCCCCCGCTATTAGTAAGTGCACGCGCGGATTATCCAGAGCAGCGACCGCCTGGACTAGTAGTAAGGGGTCCTTCTGTGGATGGAGTCTGCCAGCGAAAAGCAGGAATCGAGTTTCAGCAGTAAGTCCCATCTTTATTGCCAATTGTTGTCGTTTGGCTTCCCTTTCATCGGGTTCTAGTGGATAGAAAACCCGTCCATCGAAGCTGTTTCTTACGAAGTCAACGCGGGACGCAAGACTCGGATATTGCTGTTTATAGAGAAGGGTAGCTTCAGAATTACAAGAAAGAATGTGGTCAAATTGGCCGATTAACGCTTTTTCCATTGCGAAGTATGCTTTTGGAAATTTTTTCCATAAGATGCCATCTGCCGCGTCCGCGGATCTTATTTGTTGATGAATGTCATTGTGAACAAATAGAGACTTTTCCCCCCTCCATCGCAACGTTGCCATTGCGGGCTCCATTCTATGAAAGTGCATGAAATCGGATGAAAGGTTCTTGTTAAAAAGGGCGACGGTGTAACGTACAGATGTCGGAAGTAGTTGCCTAACATCATCATTCTGTAGGAATATCAAAGGGAAGAACTCGAGATCTCTACCCTCAAATTCACGCCGATACCATTTGCCAAGGGGACGGCCCTTATCCGTTTCCGTGCCCACAAGCCTGATATTAAACGACTGGGGTGCATACTTAATGAAATAGCGAATTACAGTTTGGATTCCACCGATAGATGAACTCCATGGGTTAAATTGATAGAAAATTGTCAGTGTTGGTTTCTTCATGTCATTGTTACTTACAGACTGTGTAGTTTCGGTCTCAGTCGAGACTAGATACCAAATTACGAAAAATGGAATTATTCAAATGCCGGGGCCATCATTAAAGCGAAGAAAAGCGAAGGTTTTCACTCTCCAGCGCCTTGATTAGCTCGTCAATATTTTCTATATACTGGTCTACTGGCTTGGTTGATTGCTTCTGTAAAAACATTTGCTCTGTTTCCAATAGGCTAGCGTCACACTCAAGGAAAGATACCGCTTTTTCAGTTTCCCTCCTGTTATTTTTTTCGAAGTCTTCATAGTGTAAGCAGATATACTTATTGGTGTCTTGCAAGCTTGCCAATTTACGATCTATCCAGTCTTTTGCCAGTATTCGCTTCCCAGCTTCTTTTACATCAACCTGCACACGGATATCTTCATAGGATGCGCTGTGAAAAGCTTGACTGGCTTTCGCCAGTTCTTTCGATTTTATCCACTCAACATTATCCCGCCTGACAATATGGATCACTCTAATGTCCTGGCGTGACTTTGAAAGCCACCGAATATGAGCTTCAAATTGGTCTACTAAATTAGCAGGGGACCAGCGGGGGTGAATCAACCACCTATTTGTTGACCGGAAAAGTCGTCTGAAGCCTAACCATGCAGTTGAAGCGGAGACTGACCCCTCAAGCATTTTTTGATGCCGCCTATCTAGGACCCTGAAGTCTCCCGACAGCGCTTCTTCGGCAACAGCTATCTTGTTTAGAACGGATGATTTCTGAGTCCACTCCCAGCCACAGGATATGTTTGGATGGGTATTCAAACTGTTGGCTAGGGCTGAAGAGCCAGTTCTTTGCGTGCCAACCACTAAGAAACTGTTTTTGAATCGCATTCGTTTAGTGACGCATTAGTATTTTCAGGGATCTTCTCCAACTCATTCGGGAAAATACAATTGGAGTCGACTTTGCAATTAAAGCACTGCCCAGTATCTAACTGGCTTTCCATATGCAAGGATAGGGGTGGCGCTTTTTCCACTACGCGAAGAGCTTTTTCAGCGGTCTTCCAGAGTACTATAATTGTAGCTCACAGCACATAACCTACCCGGGAGTCGGACCAAGTGTTTAGCCAGGCCATAATGATATGTTCAGCAGCTCGCTCGGGGTCAACATTGCTAGATATGCTTCTTGGAGGTCACTCCCAGTCAGCTTCATTAGGTGAGTTCTGTTTCCTCGGAAAAGCAATTAGCCTGGATCAGACCTGTTCATGTGGTGCGCCCGTTAAGACATGCCCAAGCTGGCTCTGCGTTTTTGACCGCATCGAGAGGGACAGAGGTAATTCTCTTCTATTCAATCCTTACGCATTGGATCAATGGGACGCGCGGGCTTCTGTATTAATAGACCGAAAAAGGCAGACACCGGTTTATGAGATATCTGCAAAAGCAAGGTCACTGTATTTTGATATAAGAGAGCACCTTAGAACGAGGCTATCGTTGGAATTGCCACTGCCCAGGAATCTTTCGGAAGGAATGAGAAACACGATGTATCTCTATGAAACCATTTCTGATGAATGGAAAAAGCCGTTGATTGTGGACTCATCAAAAATTATCCACAAAGCGATATCCTTAGCAAGGGCCTTTCCTCGGTCCGTCAAAATACTGTATTTGGTGCGCGATGGTCGTGGTGTTTTCTACAGTAGATTGAAAAGTGGCTTTTCCCCTAAGGAGGCTACTTCAGGATGGTATAATTACAATAAGAGGGCAATGCGTTTACTGCAGCATGCGGACTATAAAGACCAAGTATACTTCCTAAAATACGAAGACCTGGTCACCGAACCGGAGAACATTCTCAGACAAGTCTGCAGCTTTTTGAATATTGATTTTCAGTCGGAAATGATTGATTTTGGATCAAACGAGCGGCACATGGTTAATGGAAACGTAACTATGTTTAAAACAGTGAGGGGGCTGGTTCCAGACACGAAATGGACTAAAGGACTCAGTTCCAAAGATCTTGAGTATTTTGAAAACCGCTGCGGCAGTTTAAACAGGCGTCTTGGTTATACTTAAATAAATAAGTGCTTATTAATGGGACAGCTATCATTTGAAAATCGGCTACCAAAAGTACAAATAGAGCCTGCTCATAAACTTGCCAGCAGTGCATTTTCCAGCGCCAGGCGCCGCCACTGCTCCACCCACGCCCGCCATTGTTCAACGCAAGTTTTGACGCGGTTCGGGAGCCCGTGCTCCCCTCCAGCCCTGGTCTTTCTCCAGAGCCAATAAAACACCTCCAACAGGATCAACAGGTTCATCACCAGAAAGATGCTGTTGATCCACGCCCTGGACGTATCGGATCGCTTCGCCCGGATGTAGTTGAGTCGGTAGCCGTTCTTGCCCTGACCGAACTTGCCCTCAATCGGAATCCGCTGCAGATACGCTTCGCGTCGCATGGCTGCCAGCCGCTTCAGCGCCCCCTGGTTTTCCTCGGTCACTTTCTTCGGCCTGCCCAGGGGCTTTCCTGCAAAACGGATGCCGCGGTCTTTGAGGTATCGACGGTTGTCCCGGCTACCGTAAAGCGTGTCGCCCAGAACCACTGCAGGATAAACACCATGATGCTCCCGATAGGCCTCGACTTGTGAGGGCAAGTCATGGCCTTCATGGAAAGCATCCCACCGCAGGTGATCGACTCGCGCCACACCGTCACCGGTGAGGCTGACACTGAGCTTGGCACCGAACTCCGTCGGCTTGTCCACTTTGCCGCGGACAATCGGCCGCACGTACGGCTGGCTGATGCTCACGATGCGATCATCGCAACGTCTGGTCTTGCTGTGGTACATCGCCCACTGTTGAGCAAACACATGCTGGATCACCCAGTACCGGTGCAACAACCAGCGTGGCAAGGGTAATGGCCTATAAGCCGGAAAGTGCGTTAACAGCTGCTCAATGTGGCCCAGGTTGCGGCGCAGGTACTGCAGCTGTTGCTTGATGCCACGGCGTATCAACTTTGCGCCCGGGCGCTTCTTCTTCACGATGGCGAGGTAGGCCTTGCGCGCTTTGTGACGGTAGGTCCGGGGCTTATGCGTCAGCCCTGCCTTGGCATAGAGCCGGTCGATGATCTGTTCGCTGAACTCCCTGGCCTCATTCAGCAGGCTAAGGTCTGTCGGGAAGCGGATCGCCTGCGGTGCAACGGTGGCATCGAGGATCAGCTTTCCCTGATGCGTCGCTTCTTCTGCGGTAGGCGCCGGCTCGCCAGCCGAGCCCCCCGGTGGCGGGTTATCGTCATTCTCCGCCGGTGTTTGCCGCTTTGCCACCCCCTTCTTCGCTTTGTCTTGGTCCACAGCCTCAATGACCGCCTCATAAAAAACATCAAACACGGATTGCCCCATACGCTTGCGGATCTCGACAAACAGCGACGGGACGAAAGGGGCTTCCATCTGATAACCGGGCAAGCCGACGAAGTATTGGAGATAGGGGTTTTCCTGAATCTGTGCCACGGTCTCCCGGTCGGAGAGGCTCAGCTTGTGCTTGATAATCACAGCACCGATGACCAGGCGGGCATCTTTGGTCGGCCGCCCCTGTGTGCTGGAAAGGCCTTCGTAATAGGCCTCGGCCAGCGTGTCCCAGGGAATGCATTGACTCATCTTAACCCAGCGGTTGTTTTCATCCAGCGCGGTCTGGAAGGGCCAATCAAACTCTGCCAGGGAGAGCTGACGATGACTCTGTGTTCGGATCATGGGTGCACGCTTTTTAAAGGCGGGGGCTTGTTTTTCGTGCACCATTGTACCCCTGAAACGAGCAAATACCTATATGAATCAATGTATTAAGGTTTATGAGCAGGCTCCAAATACCAAAACGCTAGCGAAACCTAACCTTCAAGACCCTAACGAACTCGAAAGCGCCTCCGGGGCGATAAGTTGCCGATAAACCTGCTCATGCATCTGCGCTACTTCCTCATGCGTCACCCCACGACGCATCTTCTGACTGTTCTCTTGAGTGCTTTTAAGTAGGGTGCGGTCCTCTACAAGTCGCAATATGGCATCGGCCCATTCATTAGCGCTGTTGTTTACGAGATATCCGTTTTCACCATCAATAACAAAGTCGTGGTGTGCTCTTACATTAGTGGAAATAATCGGTAACCCGATAGCGCGGTATTCCAAAATCTTGATCGTGGGTTGGAAGTCCCATGTTGGTCGGGCAGGGTTATAGGCCAGCCCTACGTGATACTGCTGCAACACTTGTGGTACTTGGCTATAGTGAATAGGTGCCTTTATTGTCACAACATGGTCGATTTCAAGCTCCCGCACGAGCGCCTGGTAAAATCCGTCTGCTTTGTCCGGGCCGATAAAGTCCACCCGAAATTGATCCGTAGATGCGGCAACGCGTTGAATAGCATAGAAAAGCAATTCCAGTTCCCGAAATCGATTGATGGCACCGATATAAACGAGCCTTACGGGCTGCGATGGGGAAAGGTTGTATGGGTCTGAGGGCGCTTCCAGCATTGCTGTGTCTATCCCAACAGGAATTGAAGTAGCCCAGCGAGCCCAATCTTGACCAAACAAACGTTTGGCAGCCAATGGATAATCAAAACATGCGTAGTCGTAGATAAATCTTCCAGTAAACCACCACGACGCACCGAGCGACCAATCCTTCAAGCGCGAACCCAGAGTAGGCTTCACACCCATGTTGATCTGCTTTACATCAAAAATGAACTTGATCGACCGCGGCATTCCAATGGGAATCAGCCAGCAGAGTGTAACGGGATTTACTTGCACAATATCAGGGTCGACGGATCTCAAAAACATTCGGATCAGTTTAAAGAACTGCCAGGTGTGTAATCGATCTGTAAGCGGTGAGATGAATGACTTCTTGCCACGTTGCGTTCTTGAAATAGTCTTGACAACACCGCTTCCATCAACCATTTCGAAGATGCCATCGGAGTTCACCTGGCCCAGCCAGACCTGATGCCCCTTCCGCCGCAGGCTGCTTACAGTATTCGTGTAATCTGGATTAGGGCTCTTGTTGAAATGAATTAACACTATTCGCATAGTTAAGCTTTCTTCGCGTGACGTAGAGAGTTGAGCGAATGCTCGAAAAATTTACCTGGTGCGATAACAAAGCTTTGACCGCCGTGTTTTAGAGCCTCGCTCCACTTCCCCTTTTGGAAGGCATGTCGCGCAACGGTTCGGTGGGCCGCTGCGAGTCGTTGGTTAAAATACTGTTTGAGGCGGGGCGAAAGCGCCGACGTTGAGGTGATTAGATCCTTGAACATGATAATCTGCATTTGAGCCCCTCGGTACTTGTCTACATCGTAGGTCAGGGTCAATCGGTTTTCCGGCGTATCATCACCCCTCATTTCCACGCCACACCCGGCAACCGCGCAAACCGGGCTATTGATGCCCAATTTCATAAACATGTGGGTATCATCCCGATATCGCAAGGCAGGATGAAATCCTCCCGCCCTGAGATAGGCCTTTTTGTTTAACACGCTCGATTGCAACATCATCGGTTGGCGCCCATTGCACACAACCCAATCTGTACCGTCCGGGGCAATTTCATACTCGCCTTCAATTTGAAAATTCAGTACCTCCCAAAGCCTCTTCCCTCCCTTTTCCGGCGGTTCGATAGTGTCTGCGAAATAAAAGTTTGCCTTCCCATAAGTGTTTATAATCGCCGATTCCATGCTGGCCAGGTGCTCGGGCAGCCATACATCGTCAGAATCGAGCAAAGCTACCCATTCTGCTTGAGCATGATGAATGCCATGGTCCCGGGCCCTAGCAGAGCCCGAATTTCTTTGAGGGAGATAGCGCACCGCATCGCCAAAGGATTTGACAACCGAGGTTGTATCATCGGTTGAACCATCGTCAACAACGATTATCTCTGCAGGTTGTTTACTTTGCTCTAAAACACTATTAATTGCTGAGCCAATTAGTTTGGCGCGGTTATACGTAGGTATGACCACACTAAATTGAACGTCTGAAGTACTCATAATCGATCAAAAACCCTAACTTGAAGTACGGACCGCGCCTAGAACCTGATGTGCTGCGCTGAAAAGTTCTTTACTTAGGTATTTTTTGCGGCGATTGATCCTTCGAAGCATCTGAAAATAGCACTTTAATTTCTCAGATGCAGGCAATGGACTACGCGAGATTGCCGCGTGCAATTCATACATCTGGCGCCATTCCGTGAATACAATACGATCACGCATTTTGGGATCGAACCAGGCCGCTCTAATCGCCGGATCTGGATTGACCTGTACCGAACTTTCGGGATGGATGCGATGTAAAAACAGGGGTTCTGGAATTTCATAAAAAGGACCGTATAAGCCTAGTGTTGCAAGCAATGTGCGATCAGAGTCAGTATAATTGTCGATCATTTTTGTTTTTCGCAGAATCTCCAGGCGTACCAAGCCAAAAACTTCTTCGCAATTGTGACGCGGATTTCCCTGACTTAAACCAAAAAAGCGTTTAAATGCTTCCGGAGCGTCCGCTCCTACGGTTGAATGTTTTACAGATAAATAATGACCCTGTTCGTCGATATCCTGTGTTGCAGTAAAGCAGAGTACAACATTAGGCTTAGCTTCTAGAATTTTTACTGATTTTTCAATTGTACTTGGTGCGAGCATGTCATCGTGGGCTAACCAGCGAAAGTATATTCCGTTAGCGAGTTCAACCACACGATTATAGTTCCAGGCGGCCCCTCTGTTATGAGGGGAGCGATGGTATTGTACACGGCTGTCCTGCTCGGCGTAGTTTCGGCAAATCAACTCGGTGCCATCTTCCGATCCGTTATCCGAAATGATTAGTTCCAGGTTGCTGTAAGTTTGTGACAGTGCAGAAACTATTGCCTTGGCCAGATAATTATCGCCGTTATAAACAGGCAAACCTATCGTAACAAGTGGTGTGCTCTGAACCACAGGTATACTCCTTCTTTCGTTTTCCATGCTCGTCGGGCATATCTTTCGGGCTTAGACAACCTTTCAAAGCTTATCGCTTCGGCAAGAGGCGCTTTTCTATCCTTCACCCCTCATCCTAGGGTTGCATTGCGCGTGCGTAATGAACCTAATAATTAAAGCGTTCTTAAACTCTAGGTGAATATCCGAATTGCTCCAACTCTTTACCTGCTATGTGAGTGAGGCGCTCATGCAGTAGGCAACCCAATGGCTCCGGCACTTTGTCGTCAACTTCCTTCAGTGACTCATCATCCGGGAACGAAGGTAAGCCCGTACCTATACAGGACAGGAGCGGGTTGGGCGAATCGAATTGGCCCTTCCAGCCCTTATCCCAGGAACAATAAACAGAATCCGTGTACTTATGCAGAATATTGGCATGATTGAGAAAAAATCTTCGCGTGCGATATCACCAGCCCGACATGAAGAGTGGAGCAAAAGTAGCTGAAACAAAAAACTTGTGCCGCTACAGCGCCCGGTCGAAAGAATAAATATGGGATCTTTTGATTCTAAATTGGAAATCGATTGACTCATATTAACGTTTCGAGAGCCTCTATTGATGTGGAATTACGTTGAGCAAATAATCACTGTAGCTGTTTACGATCCGTAATAAAGTGGAGCCTCTTTGCGGACATCAAGCGTGCGAGATGTCGAACAGGCGCCAAGTCGTTTCTCTCCCGATTATTACGGTTTACAAACTGAAGGTTTCCATTTCAATTATGGCTTGTATGTCTGAAAGCTGCCATCTCACTAAACCACTGCTCAATAATGTTTAGAAAAAAATTTGGCATTTTACCATTTAAGCTCAAGACACCAGCCACCTTATTTCCTGAGTTGAAAACCTGGCTTTCTACCGATCACTTTAAAATAACGACAAGCCAAAAGGGTCAGGCCAAGAGCGATAGCTGGGTTGCACTTGCAGTACGGAAACCGATAACCCAAATAAGGGCAGTGGGGCGCAAAAACGCAACACGACTTAACGGCTTCGATGGGTGCTCAGCGGGCCGGGCCCGCTGCAAACAGGACACGTGCCCTGCACGAATGGTGCTCTGATTTCGTCGTGAAGGATGCCTTTACACTAGTTAATAAAGCTGTCCCAACCAGCAAACGTACCTCCTTTGGGCACCACCACAACCGTAAATCGCATATCCAGTGGGTACCACAGGTCAGGATCTTCCCCGTTCCATTCCCAGCCACTAAAATTGCTGACTGGTAATCCGGCAGCATTTTTAATGGCAACGCCGTAACGCTGCCGGGGGTTAGCCCAATCCATCGGGTTACCGTTGAGCTTCCACATGCTATTTATCGTCTGTGACCAGGTTACTACATTGCCCGGCGTACCCACGACAGTTTTCAGTTTGGTGCAGGTCTCCAGAGTAAAGGAATACTGCCAAATACAAAGCTGCAGCCGCATGGTTTGAGCAACAGGCTGGCTGCGTATCTCAGCCCTAAGATGGAAAGTGCCTTCCGCATAATTGATCGGGGTTACCCAATTACCGTTTGCGGATTCCATCGGTGGGTCATCTCGCGGAAAGCCGCGGTCTGCCCTGGTGACCTCCTCATTCCAGTCAAACACCAACAAATTGGTGGCAGCCGAAGCATTGGTTACGGTGACGGTAAATGACTGTTGGGTGACGGCATTATTTGGGTCGGTCACCTCCAGCACTACAGGGTAAGAGCCAACCGTGGTCGGGTTGCCGACAAGTGTTGCGCTACCTTGCCCGTTATCGGTCAACGTCAGCCAGTTAGGCAGGGTGGGGGCTGATAGGGTCAGAATGTCTTCCGAATCCGGGTCGGTTGCGACGATATCGTAGCTGTAAAGGGCATTGGTGACGGCTGTAGTAATTGGCGTGCTGGTGAATAATGGGAAATTATTGGCTTCACCGATCAGCTCGTTAATTTGCTGCGCCGTTAGGGCTTGGTTGTAGACCATGACATCCGAAATGGCGCCTGCCCAGGGACGCGAGTTGCCGGATGGTGGGTTACCCCCAATCCAGAGCGGGACCGTGCCGTTGGTATCGACCGCACCGGTTTTCGACAAACTCCCGACCAGCTCACCGTCCTTGTAAAGCCGCATATCTGAGCCGTTGTAGACCGCCGCGAAATGCACCCATACGTCGTTTTGCAGGTTTCCAGTGGTAGCAATGAGTGTGTCGGTAACACCGCCAGCCTTCAGCCGGAAACGTAGTCGGGTTTCAGTGCCTGCCTGTATCGTGCTGACCATAAAATAGTGGTCGTCGGTGGCTGTGCCTGAGGCCTTGGAGATAATTCGACAGTCACGTGCTGCGCAGTTGGCGAGGTCGTCGGCTCTAAACCGCCCCATCAAAGTCAGGGCCGAGCTCGGGACATCAAGATTGCCCATATCCACGTAATCGTCGATCCCATCGAAGCTCAGAGTTGTGCCAGCCCAGCTCGGGCCGTTAACCAGGGATCCGTTGATATTATTTCCGGAATTGTCGAAGACCGTATCCCCAGCACCCTCTTGCATCGGTACTGAAAATATCAATCCAGGCGGGAAGACTGCGTTGTTGGTGGTGAAGGTCTGATCCTCACCAACGGTGGTATTGCCACTAGCATCTGTAGCCGTGATTCGATAATGGTAGGGGGACCCCGCAGTCAGGTTGAAGAGATCAACGTTGTGATTGGTCACAAGGGTAGAATCATTGGTACTCATGCCATAGCTGGTATCCACTCCGTATTCGACAACGCTGGTGGTCGCTTCATCTGTCACCCATGTAATGGTGGCGGAGTTATCGGTCACGGTCGCCTGCACGTTGCTGATAACTGGCGGGGTGGTATCGGCGCCATCGTTGGTGGTCAAGGTGGTGTCGCTGCCGCTGGCGGTATTGTTACTGGCGTCGGTGGAGCTCACCAGGAAGTGATAGACGCTACCGGCAGTCAGGTTGGTCAGGGTTACGCTGTGACTGGTAACCAGGTTGGCGCTACCGGCATTGTTGCCATAGTTGGCATCAGTGCCGTAGTCCACCCTACTGGAGGCCGGCTCATTGGTATCCCAGGTGATAGTGGCGGTGGTATCCGTAACCGCTGCCTGCACATTGCTGATCACCGGCGGGGTGGTATCAGGCGCTGCCGGGTCGGTGGTGAAGGTGGTGTCGCTGCCACTGGCGGTGTTGTTGCTGCCATCGGTGGAGCTGACCAGGAAGTGATAGTCGGTGCCGGCTGCCAGGTTGGTAAGGGTCACGCTGTGGCTGGTGACCAGGTTAGCACTACTGACGGTGGTGCCGTAGTTGGTGTCGGTGCCGTAGTCGACCCCACTGGTAGCTGGCTCGTCAGTATTCCAACTGATGGTGGCGGTGGTATCGGTGACCACTGCCTGCACATTGCTGATGACCGGTGGGGTCACATCACCCCCGCCACTGCCGGGTGGCAGGCCGTCGATGGTGAAGTAGTCCACCAGCGCGGTATAGGCGGGGCTTGGGCCGGCATTACCGCCAAAGACGCCGGCAGCGGTCACCTCGAGGGTATAGAAGAAGGTGCCGGCCAGGATCCAGTTGGCGCCGTCATAGGAATAGTACTGGCTCCACTGGTTGCCCTCACGCACCACGCGCATGTACAGGGGCGATCCACCAAAGATGATGGTGCGAATTTGCTGGCTCGCGGTGCCATTGGTCAGGGTGGCGGCGTGGATGCGGGTGTTGGTGCCTTCGTGGTAAAAATCGAAGCGCACCAGCCGGCTGGCACTGCCTTCCACCACAATACCCTGAAGCTGGTAACGCGAGGCGACTGTCGAATCAAACTTCACCTCCAGCTCGAAGTCGGTGTTATTGGCGGGCTGGAGCACCCGGGGTGCCTGGTTGGCATTGGTCCACAGGTCGTGGGAAGATCCCTGGGGCACGCTGATTGCCAGCTGAGAGCCGGTCATGGTGTAGTTGCTGTCACCCACCGGATCGACCCAGTTCCACACGCTGGTATTGAGGGATCCACCATTGAAAGCATCGGAGACAATACCCGAGGGACTGCTGCTGCCGGCATTGGTGGTAAAGGTACGATCGGTGTCGTCGGCATTGTTGCCACTGCTATCGATGGAGCTGACCAGGAAGTGGTAGGTGACGCCGGGTGTCAGGTTGGTCAGGGTGATGCTGTGGCTGGCGGTCAGGCCGGCGTCGGTTTCACTGCTGCCGTAGCCGGCGCTGAGGCCGTAGCTGACGACGCTGGTGGCGAGCTCGTCGGTATTCCAGCTGATGGTGGCGGTGGTATCGGTCACGACCGCCTGCACGTTGCTGATGACCGGTGGGCTGGTGTCGCCGCCACTGGTGGTCGTGAAGGTGGTGTCGACGCCATTGGCGGTATTGGTGCTGGCATCGGTGGAGCTGACCAGGAAGTGATAGTCGGTGCCGGGCACCAGGTTGGTCAGGGTCACGCTGTGACTGGTGACCAGGTTGGGGCTACCGGCATTGCTGCCATAGTTGGTATCAGTGCCGTAGTCGACGGCGCTGGAGGCGGCCTCGTCGGTATCCCAGGTGATGGTCGCCGTGGTATCGGTCACGACCGCCTGCACATTGCTGATCACCGGCGGGGTGGTGTCAGGCGCTGCCGGGTCGGTGGTGAAAGTGGAATCGGAACCACTGGCGGTGTTGTTGCTGCCATCAGTGGAGCTGACCAGGAAGTGGTAGTCGGTGCCGGCTGCCAGGTTGGTAAGGGTCACGCTGTGGCTGGTGACCAGGTTAGCACTACTGACGGTGGTGCCGTAGTTGGTGTCGGTACCGTAATTGACCGCACTGGTAGCTGGCTCGTCAGTATTCCAGGTGATCGTGGCGGTGGTCTCTGTGACTACGGTGTTAACGTTGCTGATCACCGGAGGGCTGGAGTCGCCTCCGCCTCCAGGCAGCGTATTGCTCAGGCTATTATTGATTTCCTGAACGGATAGCGCCCTGCTGAACACCGAGATATTCGTGAGTGCTCCTTTCCAGGGGCGACTGCCGGCTACCGTGGGATTACCTCCAATCCAGAACGGAACGGTGTTGTTGGTTGTAATACCACCGGTAGCATTCACGCTGCCCACTGAACCGCCGTCTTTGTAGAGGGCCAGGGTTGAGCCGTCGTAAACCGCCGCGAAGTGTACCCAGGTATCGTTGTCCAGGTTGCCGGTAGTAGCTACCAGCGTCTGGGTGGCGCCATTGAGCTTGAGGCGAAACCGCAGCCGGGTAGTCTGGCCGGTTTTGATGGTACTCACCATCATGTAATGGTCATCGGTGGCGGTGCCGACCGCTTTGGAAAGGATGCGACAATCGCGGAAATCGCAGTTGGCCAAATCGTCAGCCCGGAACCATCCCATTAAAGTGAGCGCAGACCCGGGAACATCCAGATTACCGGCGTCGATATAGTCGTTTATTCCGTCGAAATTCAAAACATTGCCATTCCAGACCGGGCCGTTTTGCAGGCTGCCGTCGTTGCCATTACCGGAGGAATCAGTGGCTACGTTGCCGCTCCCCTCGTCCAGGTTCCAGGCAGCCACCAGGCCGGGCAAGGAGCCGATCGCGGTGTCCGTCGTAAACTGCAAGGCTGTGCCTGTGGCGATGTTACCGTTACCATCGGCCGATGAAAGGCGATAAAAATAAAGCGTTTCGGCAGCAAGGCCCGTCAGGGTTACGCTGTGGTTGCGCACCAGGGTGCTGTCGCTGGCGTTGAGGCCAAAGTTGGTGTCAATGCCATAATCGAGGATGCTGGTAGCGGGCTCATCGGTGACCCATGTAATGGTGGCGGAGTTATCGGTCACGGTCGCCTGCACGTTGCTGATAACTGGCGGGGTGGTATCGGCGCCATCGTTGGTGGTCAAGGTGGTGTCGCTGCCGCTGGCGGTATTGTTACTGGCGTCGGTGGAGCTCACCAGGAAGTGATAGACGCTACCGGCAGTCAGGTTGGTCAGGGTTACGCTGTGACTGGTAACCAGGTTGGCGCTACCGGCATTGTTGCCATAGTTGGCATCAGTGCCGTAGTCCACCCTACTGGAGGCCGGCTCATTGGTATCCCAGGTGATAGTGGCGGTGGTATCCGTAACCGCTGCCTGCACATTGCTGATCACCGGCGGGGTGGTATCAGGCGCTGCCGGGTCGGTGGTGAAGGTGGTGTCGCTGCCACTGGCGGTGTTGTTGCTGCCATCGGTGGAGCTGACCAGGAAGTGATAGTCGGTGCCGGCTGCCAGGTTGGTAAGGGTCACGCTGTGGCTGGTGACCAGGTTAGCACTACTGACGGTGGTGCCGTAGTTGGTGTCGGTGCCGTAGTCGACCCCACTGGTAGCTGGCTCGTCAGTATTCCAACTGATGGTGGCGGTGGTATCGGTGACCACTGCCTGCACATTGCTGATGACCGGTGGGGTCACATCACCCCCGCCACTGCCGGGTGGCAGGCCGTCGATGGTGAAGTAGTCCACCAGCGCGGTATAGGCGGGGCTTGGGCCGGCATTACCGCCAAAGACGCCGGCAGCGGTCACCTCGAGGGTATAGAAGAAGGTGCCGGCCAGGATCCAGTTGGCGCCGTCATAGGAATAGTACTGGCTCCACTGGTTGCCCTCACGCACCACGCGCATGTACAGGGGCGATCCACCAAAGATGATGGTGCGAATTTGCTGGCTCGCGGTGCCATTGGTCAGGGTGGCGGCGTGGATGCGGGTGTTGGTGCCTTCGTGGTAAAAATCGAAGCGCACCAGCCGGCTGGCACTGCCTTCCACCACAATACCCTGAAGCTGGTAACGCGAGGCGACTGTCGAATCAAACTTCACCTCCAGCTCGAAGTCGGTGTTATTGGCGGGCTGGAGCACCCGGGGTGCCTGGTTGGCATTGGTCCACAGGTCGTGGGAAGATCCCTGGGGCACGCTGATTGCCAGCTGAGAGCCGGTCATGGTGTAGTTGCTGTCACCCACCGGATCGACCCAGTTCCACACGCTGGTATTGAGGGATCCACCATTGAAAGCATCGGAGACAATACCCGAGGGACTGCTGCTGCCGGCATTGGTGGTAAAGGTACGATCGGTGTCGTCGGCATTGTTGCCACTGCTATCGATGGAGCTGACCAGGAAGTGGTAGGTGACGCCGGGTGTCAGGTTGGTCAGGGTGATGCTGTGGCTGGCGGTCAGGCCGGCGTCGGTTTCACTGCTGCCGTAGCCGGCGCTGAGGCCGTAGCTGACGACGCTGGTGGCGAGCTCGTCGGTATTCCAGCTGATGGTGGCGGTGGTATCGGTCACGACCGCCTGCACGTTGCTGATGACCGGTGGGCTGGTGTCGCCGCCACTGGTGGTCGTGAAGGTGGTGTCGACGCCATTGGCGGTATTGGTGCTGGCATCGGTGGAGCTGACCAGGAAGTGATAGTCGGTGCCGGGCACCAGGTTGGTCAGGGTCACGCTGTGACTGGTGACCAGGTTGGGGCTACCGGCATTGCTGCCATAGTTGGTATCAGTGCCGTAGTCGACGGCGCTGGAGGCGGCCTCGTCGGTATCCCAGGTGATGGTCGCCGTGGTATCGGTCACGACCGCCTGCACATTGCTGATCACCGGCGGGGTGGTGTCGCCCCCGATATCATCCAACGACGTAATGGTCAGGTTGCCGAACGTCGCATCGGCGTGGTGGGCTAACAATAATAGCGAGCCATTAGTACTGGAAGCACCCAATGCCTGGGTTTGCTCGATATCCCACTGGGTTGGCTCCGCCTGGCCTTGCCGCCACATTTTGGTTTTATAAAGGCCCTGCCCGCTGGTGTCGGTTTCTGCTCGAAGCTTGAAAATGTGGGTCGTTCCAACCGGGAATGCGCGCTGTGCATCCTGATGGGTAACCAGGCCAGCCCCGTCGAGCATAAATAGTCCCGGCTCTGTTTCTGCCCTGTTGATCCGCTTGAACCAGCGGTAGGCGCCCAGTGCCCCCAGTGGGCGCCACTCCCAATTGGGCTTGATATTCGTAATATCGTGGCCCTGCCAGCGCATCAATACCCCAACCAACGGTCCGCCGTTGCAGGGGTTAGTGGCGAGGTCTGTGAAGCAGTTCTGGTCAACACCGTGTAAGGTAATGGGAACTGTGATTTCGTAGTTTTCCCAAGTGCTATCGCCAATGTTGATGGCCCTGTCATAGCCGGTGTTCCGGGTGCGCAGACCATTTTCCGTGATTTCCCAAGCGCCATCAACAACTTGAACCGCACTTTCCAGGCTGGCCACGCTCGACCAGTCGATGGAGTAGGGTAGTGGCCAGGTGTTGCCAGTCAGATAATTGATGGAAAGGTTTTCGGTTAGCTGGTTGCCCACATTGTCTGTGGCGGTTATTGCCAGGGTATTGAGGCCCGATAGCAGGTCCGGATATTCGATATCAGCATTGAAATCGTTATCATCCTGCAGGCGCAGCCCGTCAGGCCCAAGGGACAAAGACTGGGGTGAGCCCTGGTTAAGCGAATACTCCAGCGAGGCTATCGCATTAGCACCGGAGACATGGCCGAGGATGTTGATCCAGCGCTGGGCATTGCTGCCGAGTAGCCCGAAAGTCTGGTTATTCCCGTACCAGATATCCAGATAGGGGTTGGCGGAGACAGTTATGGTGAAGTCTTCGGTGGCGGTTGCATTACCCGCCGCGTCGCTGGAGCGCAAACGAAAGTGATAGGTGTCGGGTGTCAGCCCGTCAACGAGAAGATCGTGGCTGGTGGCAAGCGCGGTACTGTCGACCGAATCGCCATATGCGTTGGTCGTACCGTACTCGATCGTAGCATTTGCGGCTTCGTCAGTTTCCCATTGAACGCGAAACTGGTTTGATCCCGCCAGTTTCTTGATGTCGCGAATGTAAGGGCCGGTGTTATCGGCAATCACCTCACCGTCTTCTGGCTCGACAGGCGTTGCGGCGCTGAACATGTAGTCGACAATTGCCGTGTGTGCGGGCGCACTGGTGCCACCGAAATTTCCGGCGAGAACACCAGCGGTGGCCGGTACCTTGGTACTGGTTAGCACCCTGACGGCGTTCCAAATGACACCGTCATAGGAAAATATAGTGAGTCCAGGTGTTGCCCTCGCGCTGCACCCGCAGAAAAATTGGAGCGTCGCCGGCGATGACCTTGTCGACCCGGTTGCTGGAGACATTATTGGTGTACTCGATGGACTGGACGCGGGTTTCATTGCCACTGCGGTAAACGATGAGCAGCAGACTCGAGCCCACCGACTCCTCGACCATGATGCCCTGGATTTGGCCCGCCAGTACCGGTGATTCGAACTTGGCTTCCAGTGTGAAGTCGGTGTTGAAGATGGGCTGCATAACCCGGGCAGCTGTGTTTTCGGCGTTGTTGGGCATGTCATGGCTGGTCCCCTGGGGTACGGAGATAAGCAGTTGACTTCCGTTGACGCTGGCTGAGCTATCGTTTCTGGGGTCTACCAGGGTCCATGTGGTCGTGTCGAGCTGGCTGGCGCTGAAATCATCGGAGAGGAAACCGGAGATATCCTGGGCGACGGATATCTGTGGCGATACCAGATTAAAAAGCCCCACAAGCAGTGCGCAAGTGTAGGAAAAGGCAGCAATCGAAAAGTGTGCGCGCTGCATCGGGGGTGTACCTCCTGTAGATGGCGAAATGAACCTTGGCTGGATACCTGCTTCCATGCTAGTTCAAACAAAACGTGAATATTTCACACGCGGTAGCATATTTTATCAGGTTTTGCATGTCGATTTAATAAAAAGCCGGAACAGGGCTGGCAGGAATGCACTCGGCGATTGGTAATTGTTACGCCAGGGGCATGCTAACGGCGCGGAGGCGCCGGATCTTGGGCGGGAAACAGAGAATATTGATTATTCGACGGCAGAGGGGCCAAGGCGCCCGACCCGGGCGGGTCGGGGACTTCCAGAGGGGGAGTTTAAAGTGCCAGTATTTCGGGGTTTAGCCCCAAGTCTTTGAGTTGTTTGGTAATTTCTGACTTGTAGACCGAATTCATGATGATAACGGCGACCGGCGGGATCTCCAATAATTGCTCCGGGCTGATAATGGGCTGAGCGGTGCCCACCATAAAGTGGCCCTGACGATAAGGGTTGATATCAACCACGCGCTCAACCAGGCCATCGCGATCTACCATGCTCAGGAAAGATACGGCTTTGGAGCCGGAGCCCCACAGCACCACGGGCCCACGCTGGCGTAAGTCGGTGAGTTTTCGCTGCCAATCGCTGATTTTCTTGTCGTTTCTCTCGGCAAATGTCGCCACCAGATCGCGGATGGTGTCCAGGTCCTGCTCGATAGTCAGGGGGCTTTGTTGCGCTTCACCGGCAAGCGTGGCCTCAATAGCCAGGTATTGTCCTTCGTAGCTGGTGTAAAGCTGCTGAATGTCGAATCCCAGGCTGCGGAACAGGCGCGCCAGGGACCCCGGTGTGAAATAGTTGCAGTGTTCGTAATAGATGTCTTCAAAAGCACAATGCTCAAGAATTCGCAGTGATTCAGGCACTTGCAGGTAAAACAAGGATGTGCCGTCGGCGTGCAGAGAGTGTCTGGCGAGACCGACGAAGGAAGACGTGTCGGGAATGTGCTCGAGGGTCATTTTACAGGCCACGAAGTCGGCCTGATGCTGCTGGTACTTGTCGGAGTAAAAATCCTTGATCACCTCGGCATTGGCTACGCTGTCCAGTACCCCCCGATTGTAATCGTAGCCGGGGTCAAACCCGAGACCCTTGTTGCCACCGAGGCGGCACAGCAGCTCGAGGAATTCGCCCTTGCCGCAGCCAATTTCCAGCACCGACTTGTTCTGAAGCTGGTAGCGTTTGATGAGATCTTCGGCCAACTCCTGGTGGTATTTGTTAAAGGTGCCGGAAAATCCCTGGGTTTCTTCGTACCGACCCGAATACTCGGTGAGTTCCTGTACGAAGGCCATGTTGCAGATAAAACCGCATTGATCACAAAGTCCAAGGACGATATCGCCGCGGGGGTAGTTTCTGGCCTCTTCCTGATCCTGCATTAATATGCAGCTATTGGTGGGAACGCCGCTAAAGGAATAGAAGGCCTGCATCGATGTCTGGCAGGTGGGGCAGGATTTGGTCATTGCCATGTTTTCGTTCGACGGGGCGTTGAGGGCTTGTTCGGTGGCTGTCATCTCTAGATTACCTTGGGTTCGGGTACGGGAACAATAAACTTGCCGCCGCGGCGACGGTATTCGTCCTGCTGCTTGATGATCTCATCGGCAAAGTTCCACGATAGCAGCAGCAGGTAATCCGGCATCTGCTCCAGAATCCACTCGGCGGGTACGATGGGCAGGTGATTGCCTGGCATCATTCTGCCGTGTTTGAATTCGTTGCGATCCACCACCACCTGCAATTGACGCTTGCCGATGCCGAAGTGACTCATCATGGTGCACGCCTTGGCCGCCGCTCCGTAGCCTGCAATTGTTTTCCCCTCGGCAAGCAGCTTGTCGAGCAGGCTGTTCAGCGTGTCGCCCAGGTTTTTCACCCGATTGGCAAATTGCAGGTAGTAGTCGGCCTGGTGCATTCCTGCCGCTTCTTCCGCCGCCAGGAGGTCGGTGACCGATGCGTCCGGCTTATTCTCCTTGCCAATGAAAAGTCGCAGTGAACCGCCGTGGATGGCGGTGCGCAGGATTCGGTTCAAGAATAAGCCATGGCGGGCCAGTAACTGCTGCAGGGCTTTGACGGAAAAATAGCACAGGTGCTGATGGTAGATCGTATCAAACTCACAGTGTTCGATAAGGTCGCCAAGGTAGGGGCACTCGATAACCGCTTCCCCGTCCGGCTTTAGCAGCAGCGCAATGCCTTCGACGAAACCATTGGTGTCCGCAACGTGGGCCAACACATTATTGCCGTGAATAACGTCTGCGGCCACACCCTCTGCGGCGAGCTCCCTGGCAAGTTCCAGGGTAAAAAAATCGTTGCGGGTATTGACGCCATTTTCGATGGCGCGCTGGGCTGGACCGGAAGCGGGGTCGATACCCAGTACCGGTATGCCTGCGGCAACGTAATTGCGAAGCAGGTAACCATCATTACTGGCAAGCTCCAGAACCAGGCTGTTCTCGTCGAGCTTCCTGCGCCCCAGGATCTCTTCGACACTGGCACCAAAATGCTTGAGCAGGGCCGGGGAGACCGAGGAGTAGTAGGGGTAGTCCTCACCAAACAGGATTTCAGGCTTTACAGTCTCCCTGATCTGCACCAGGCTGCATTCGGGACAAAACGCCAGTGTCAGTGGGCAGAATGGTTCATCTTCCTGCAACCTGGCTTCCGTCATCAGGCGATCGGCAAGGGGAGTTTCACCCAGGTCCAGAATGTCTTCAAGGTCGGTTGAAGTGCAGGACCGACAGGCTTCTTCGCGTATAAAAAGGTCGTTTTCTGTCATCCGGCTTTTTTCTCCCGCCTGTTGGTCCAACGGAGGTCGCGACCAAGCTCATTGCTGTCGATAAGATGTTTGACATGGGCGATGCGCTTGAAGCGTTCCCCTTCAAATTCTTCCAGGGTTAGCCCAACCCGGCAGAAAGTTTCGTAAAGCTCCTCGACCCCTCGCCGCGCAGTCCACTGGGGCTTGAACCCATGGAGTGTGGTTGCTATGCGGTTGCAATCGACACGATAGCAGCGAAGGTCCGGGCCGGCATCCTTGGCGAAGGAGACCTTGCTGTTGGGCACGACCTCGCCGACGATTTGCGCAATTTCCCTGATCTGGTAGTTCTCGGTCGTCAGGCCCACGTTAAAACCCTGATTGTGAACATGCTCCCTGGGAGCTTCCAGCGCTGCAACGTAAGCACGGGCGATGTCTTCGACATGCACGATCGGGCGCCACGGGCTGCCATCGCTTTTCAGGTATACCTCTCCGGTGGTAAAAGCCCACGCGGTCAGGTTGTTAAGCACCAGATCAAACCGAATACGGGGCGACATACCGTAAGCGGTAGAAGCACGGAGGAAGATGGGTGAAAAGCCCGAGTCCGCCATCGGTGCCAGCGCTTTTTCGACGTTGACCTTGGACTGGCCGTAGGGGGTCACAGGGTTGAATGAGGCGTCTTCGGTGAGAAATTGGTCGCCACTGGCGCCATAGTTGCTGCAGGATGAAGCAAAAATAAACCGACTGACACCCACGCTTTTGGCTTTCTCTGCCATCGCGATAGATGCTGCTTCGTTGATTGCTGTCGTCAGGCCGGGATCATAGTCACCCAGCGGATCATTGGAGAGGCCGGCCAGGTGAATAATGGCATCAAAGCCCTCGAGGTGTTCCCTCTCGACATCCCGAGTATCGATACTGATCTCAGGTACCTCGGCAAGATCGCCGGTGTAGGTACAGGCGCCAAAAAGATCGCTGTCAAGTCCGGTCACATCGTGGCCCTTGTCCAGCAGCATGGGCAGTAGTCGTGACCCGATGTAGCCTTTATGTCCGGTAAGTAATACGTTCATAATTAATCCCAACTTTTCCAGGGGGCTTTGTGGCTTTCCCAGAGCTGTTCCAGCAGGCGCTTGTCACGCAATGTGTCCATGCACTGCCAGAATGAATCGTGTTTGTAGGCCATGAGTTGGCCGTCCAGGGCGAGCTGCTCCATCGGGGCTTTTTCGAAGGGCGTTTCATCACCTTCGATGTAGTCAAAGACTTCGGGCTCCAGCACGAAGAAAGCGCCATTGATCCAGCCTTCACTGGCCTGGGGTTTCTCGTCGAAAGAAATTACCCGGTTGCCATCAAACTCGATGTGACCAAACCGTGCCGGGGGGCGGACTGCGGTGACCGTCGCCAGCTTGCCATGGGAGCGGTGAAATTTTACCAGCTCGTCGATATTAATGTCTGAAACACCGTCACCCCAGGTCAGCATGAACGTTTCGTTGTTCACCCAGGGCTTCAGGCGCTTTATCCGACCGCCGGTTTGGGTCATGAGCCCGGTATCGACGAGATCGATTGTCCAGTCCTTTAGCTGTGCTTCCTTGTCGTTGTGGCGGGTCACTTCGCCGCTCCCGGTCTTGATGGTCAGGTCAGACGATATCTGCGGGTACTCCACCATCCAGCGCTTGATGTAATCACTCTTGTAGCCAAGGGCGATGACAAAATCAGTGTAATGATATTGCGCGTAGTGCTTCATGATGTGCCAAAGAATGGGTTTGCCGCCGATTTCGACCATAGGCTTGGGGCGGTTTTCTGTTTCTTCCGTGAGCCGTGTGCCAAGCCCACCGGCAAGAATTGCAACTTTCATAGAGTTGGTACCTTCATCCAGGTTTGTGGCGATATGAGGAGTCGGTGATGCTGAGAATAGTTCTACGTAGCAGGTGCTTTAGCTAAAGATAGCGAACTGGCCAAACAACACAAGACAAAAGCGCTTAAAAAACTGCTGCTGCACCCCCATTACCGGCTGGAGTCAGCCCTGAGACCCGCCAGGGAAGGAAAGAAACGGTTTTTTTTCGACTATAATCGTTGTCTGTTGGGTTTGCTTCAATTGTTGATCATCGTGTTTGACGCGCTGATTCCCGTTTTTTCCTTAGATTTGAGGCCGAATGAATGTCAATGAATGATGGGCGCTGCATGGCCTGTGGGTCCGGGGACACGAAAAAGCTGGTAGACATCGTCGACATACCCGTCTATACGAATGTGCCACAACCAGACCGCGAATCGGCGTTGAATGTTTCCAAGGGGGACATCAGCCTGGTTTACTGCAATGACTGCACGCATCTTTCCAACCGTGTATTTGACCCCGCATTGATAGAATATGCGCCCGGTTACGAGGCGGCGCTGGATTTTTCTCCCCGATTCAGGGAATACGCGGATGATCTTGCGGAGTCATTGATCGAACGCTTCGGGTTGCGCAACAAAGAGGTGATTGAGGTAGCCTGTGGCCGCGGAGAGTTTCTGCGCCGTATCTGCGAGCTAGGCCCAAATGACGGCGTCGGCTTCGATCCAAGCTATGTGGGCGATGATCAGGTGGACGATGGCAGGGTGCGATTCGTGCGCGACTATTACAGCGAGGCTTACAGTCATTTCGCTGCCGATTTCCTCTGCTGTCGCCATGCGCTGGAACATATTCCCGAGCCGCAGCAGTTTGCGGCCAGCTTGCGAAGGGCGCTTGCTGACAGTCGGGGTGCGCACGTTTTCATCGAGGTTCCCAACAGCCTGTACACACTGAAAGATCTGGGTATCTGGGATCTCATTTACGAGCACTGCTCCTACTTTTCAAGTGGTTCCCTTGGCAAGCTGCTGTCTGCAGCCGGGATGCAGGTGGTGGATCTGGAAGAGGGTTTCGGGGGCCAGTTTCTGGGCGCGGTCGCCCGACCGCTGGCTGATGACGAAATCAAGGAGGATGCTGGCTTTTTGGTGGCTGATATCGGGGAACATGCCACAGCTTTTGCCGACAACTTTGCTAAGAAAGTCACCGCGTGGTCACAAACGCTCGCGCAGTTGGGGGAAGAGGGTAAAAGGGTTGTGGTGTGGGGAGCGGGGTCAAAGGCCGTCACTTTTCTCAATATTCTCAAGACCCGGGACCTGGTGCAGTACGTCGTAGACATCAATCCGCGGAAAAAAGGTTTGTTCGTGCCAGGCACCGGGCAAGAAATCGTCAACCCGGCCGCGCTGGCTGATTATCAGCCGGACACCGTCATTATCATGAACCCTATCTATCAGGATGAAATCGCCAAGATGCTGGATCAGGTTGTGCTCGCTGATCTTCGGTGGCGTGAAAGCAAGCTGCTTATGGTTTTCTACCGAAGGCTCGCTTAAGTCGGCGGTCGCCAGATACGGATAAGGAGAGCTGGAGGGCCGTCTTCGGATTGACTTCCAGCGTATTTTAGTCAGATCATTCGCGAAAAATTGGGTGGTGTTTCTGGGCTCAATGAAGGTTCTTCGTTGATCCCGCTTACTAAGACTCCAAGTCCATGACCCCTAACCGGGCTGCTCGCGGTAGCGGGCTGTTTCACCCGAGCGGGATACCGGTACTTTGAAGGTCGGCCCTTCAAGAATTCAGAGTCCGATATGCTTCGAAGCGGCATATCGCCAAATGTCACGACAAATTAACCCAGAGTAGCAATGCGACTATGCACTGTAACTGCGCGGGGCAGACTAGTTGTTTTAAAAGCGACATCGGGGGATAGTAGTCGTTCCAGCGAAAGAACGACCTTTTGAAGCAACATGGTGTTTTCGCCGCGACATGCGAGCGCCCGCGTGGATGATTGAAGTATAGACGACAGGAAGATCGCGATATGTTAAAATAAACGAATAAGTGGGCCAGAATTGGCACCCACGACCGAACGTAATTACCTGGGAGGCTGGCGAGCTTCGCT
>CAVVVC010000006.1:0-310494 GCA_963751595.1 uncultured Gammaproteobacteria bacterium | reverse complement strand
GACTTGAACCTCCACCCCCTTTCGAGGACTAGCACCTGAAGCTAGCGTGTCTACCAATTTCACCACCTGGGCAGGGAAGGTGAACCGAAATGCGATCGGAACGGCTGCGCACATTACTGATTCAGGGTAAGCTTGTCAACTGAAATTAGGGGGTTCGGCGCAGGTGTCGCGTGTAGCGCGTGCACGCAGTCGAAGCGATTGCGATAGCGCCGATTGGCGCTGATATAAAGCGGGGTGGGGCACATTTCGGGGAATCTAGGTCAGGTCGACTGTATTGTCGTCGGCGCCGGCGTGGTGGGTCTTGCCTGCGCCCGTGCGATAGCACAGACGGGCCGCGAAGTATTGGTACTGGAAGCTGAATCGCGCATTGGCGAGCATTGCAGTGGGCGCAATTCCGAGGTGATTCACGCCGGGATCTATTACCCGGCGGGCTCCCTCAAGGCGCGTCTCTGTGTGGCGGGGCGCGACATGCTGTATGCCTATCTCAATAGCAGGGGAGTCGACCACCGGCGGCTGGGCAAGCTGATTGTGGCCACTTCCGAGGCCGAGGTCAGTGCGCTGGAGCAGGTGCAGCGTCATGCACTGGCCAACGGTGTCTGCGATCTGGAGGCGCTGGAGAAAGACGCGTTGCACCGGCTTGAGCCGGCACTGCGTGCCGAGGCGGGTTTGTACTCTCCCGCCACCGGTATCGTCGATAGCCACGCCTTTATGCTGTCGCTGCAGGGCGAGCTGGAAGCTGCGGGGGGCATGGTGATTTTTCGTTCCGCTGTCACAAAAGTGTGGTCAGATGAGGACGGTTTCCTGTTACAACTTGCGTCGGGGGACGACACCATTGGCTGCCGCTGGCTGGTGAATTCGGCGGGTCTCGGAGCCTGGGAGGTGGCCCGGGCGATGGAAGCGTACCCGAATAATAAATTGCCCCCGCGCTATTATGCCAGGGGTCACTATATGACATACTCGGGGAAAGCCCCCTTCAGCAGGCTGATATATCCCCTGCCCGAGGCCGGTGGCCTGGGTATTCACTTGACCCTCGACATTGCCGGGGGCGCGCGTTTCGGACCCGATGTGCAGTGGGTCGAGGAGCCTGTTTACCGCTTCGACCAGGACCTCTCAGAAAAATTCGCCACGGCGATCCGTGCCTATTGGCCGGGCCTGGAAGCGGAACGTTTACAGCCGGGCTATGCGGGCGTGAGGCCCAAGATTGTCGGGCCCGGCGAACCCCAGGCCGACTTTATGATCCAGCACCAGGCTGATCATGGCGTAACCGGGGCTGTTCATCTTTTTGGCATCGAGTCACCGGGTTTGACCGCTTCGCTGGCAATCGGGGACCACGTCCTCCAATTACTGGAACAATAAAATTTATGGCAAAGAACAAGAAAGCGATCCGTGATCCCCACGCTGCGCGTGAGGCACGGCGTTATAAAAATCCCATCCCCAGCCGTGAAGTGATCTTGCAGCTGCTGGAGGATGTCGGCAGGCCCTGTTCCCTGGAACAGGTGGCCAAGCAGCTTGACCTTAAAGATGAGCAGGACCGGGTTGCCCTCGAACGTCGCCTGCGGGCCATGGAGCGCGATGGGCAGTTGATCAAGAATCGTCGCGGCAGCTATGGCGTGGTGCAGCGCATGGACCTGATCAAAGGGCGGGTGATTGCGCATCGTGACGGCTTCGGCTTCGTCAGCCGGGCGAGTGGTGAGGGGGAAGATATCTACCTGTCCAGTCGCCAGATGGCGCGGGTGTTCGACGGCGATGAGGTGCTGGTGCGGCAGGATGAGAACGACTATCGCGGCCGCTCCTCGGGGGTGATTGTCGAGGTGCTGGCCCACAACACCACCCATATCGTTGGCAAGCTGGTGCAGCAGGGTGGCATCCAGTACGTGATTGCGGACAACCCCAAGGTGAACCACGATATCCAGCTGCCACCGGGAGCCCAGGGCAAGGCCCAACCCGGGCAGATCGTGAGTGTCGAGATCGTCGATCAGCCCGACGCCAGGCGCAAGCCGGTGGGACGGGTGGTCGATGTGCTGGGGGATCACATGGCCCCGGGGATGGAGATTGAAATCGCGCTGCGATCCCATGATCTGCCGTGGCAATGGCCACAGGCTGTGCTGGACGAGGCGGCGGCTTTTGGAGAGGAGGTCGCTGCGAAGGACAAGCGCCACCGGGTCGACCTGCGCAAGCTGAACTTCGTTACCATCGATGGCGAGGATGCCCGGGACTTCGACGATGCGGTCTACTGCGAGAGGCTGAAGCTGCGCGGTTGGCGCCTGTGGGTGGCCATTGCCGATGTCTCCCACTATGTGCAGGTGGGCTCGGCCCTCGACCAGGAGGCCCACAAGCGTGGCACCTCGGTGTATTTTCCCGAGCGGGTTATCCCGATGCTGCCGGAGACTATCTCCAATGGCCTGTGCTCCCTCAATCCTGCGGTCGATCGGCTGGCTATGGTTTGCGAGATAACCATTGGCGGCAAGGGTAAGGTCAAGGGTTACAACTTTTACGAGGCTGTCATCAACTCCAGTGCACGCCTGACCTACAACCAGGTCGGGGCTTTCCTCGGCGGCGACATTGCTGCGGTGGATGCCGGCGTGCACAAGCCGGTATTGGAATTGCACAGGCTTTACCAGGTGCTGCGCCTGGCGCGGGACCGACGGGGCGCCATCGATTTCGAAACCGAAGAAACCCGCATCGTTTTCGGTGAGGATCGAAAGATAGAAACCATCGTGCCGGTGGTGCGCAACGACGCCCACAAGCTGATCGAAGAGTGCATGCTCTGCGCCAATGTCTGCGCTGCGGAATTTCTCCAGCAGTTGGAAATCCCCGGGCTGTACCGGGTTCACGAGGGCCCCAAACCCGAGAAGCTGGCGAAGCTTCGTACTTACCTCGGTGAGCTTGGCCTGTCGCTTGGCGGTGGCGACAAGCCGGCGCCAGGGGATTATCAGGCGCTGCTGGATCAGGCAGAAGGGCGGACCGATGCCCACATTATCCAGACCATGATGCTGCGCTCGATGAACCAGGCGGTTTACCACCCCCAGAATCAGGGTCACTTTGGCTTGCACTACAAGGCCTATGCGCATTTCACCTCGCCGATTCGCCGCTACCCCGACCTGCTGATGCACCGGGCGCTGCGCTCGGTGATTCGCTCGCGGAGGAAGACCAAGCTGGTGCGTCGGGTGGAGGGCGCCGGTGCGATCAAGCCGGCTGACATTTATCCCTACGACCTGCAACAGATGCTGGCACTGGGCGAGCATTGCTCGATGACCGAGCGGAGGGCGGATGATGCCACCCGCGACGTGGTGGCCTGGCTCAAGTGCGAGTACCTGTACGAGCATGTCGGTGAGCAGTACCAGGGTGTGATCAGCGCGGTTACCTCGTTCGGTCTGTTCGTCGAACTGGTGGATGTGTATATCGAAGGTCTGGTCCATGTCAGCGCACTGCGCAGCGATTATTACCACTTCGATGCCGCCAACCAGCGTCTTGTGGGCGAGCATTCCCGGGCCAGTTATGCCCTGGGTGACTCGCTGGCAGTGAGGCTGGTGCGGGTCGATCTCGATGATCGCAAGATCGATCTCGAACCGGCGGATTCCGCGCCGCGATCATCGCGGCCAAAGTCCAAGAAACGCTCCCGGGGGCCGCGCAAGCGCAAGGCACAGAAGTCCTAGGCGGCTTGTCGATGGCCCAGGAAAAGGTCTTCGGCGTGCACGCGGTCACTGCGGTGCTGCGGTCGGAACCCGAGCGGGTGCTGGCCCTTTGGCTGGCTACGGGTAAGCGGCCCGAGCGTCTGCAGCGAATACTGCAACTGGCGGAACAGGCGGGCATCACGCCGCAGACCTGCCAGAAAAAGCAGCTGGATAGCTGGGTGTCGGGTAACCACCAGGGCGTCGTGGCAGACTGCCGCACGGTCACTCTGGCCGGCGAGGATGAGCTGGCGGCATTTATGCCTTCCCTGGTGCAGCCGCTGCTGTTGGTGCTCGACGGCATCACCGATCCCCACAATTTGGGGGCTTGCCTGCGCACCGCCGATGCCGCCGGGGTAGATGCGGTGGTTATCCCCCGGGACAAATCCGTTGGCCTGACGCCGACCGTGCGCAAGGTGGCTTCGGGGGCAGCAGAGCATATTCCCGTGTTTGCGGTCACCAATCTCGCGCGCTGCCTCGACCGGCTCAAGGAGCAGGGCGTGTGGGTTGTCGGCACTGCCGGCGAAGCCCAACAGGGACTGTACGAGACCGATCTCACGGGCCCGGTGGCTATTGTGCTGGGTGCCGAGGGCAGCGGGATGCGGCGACTGACCCGGGAGCGCTGTGATTTTCTGGTCAGCATTCCCATGGCGGGGAGCGTGTCCAGCCTCAATGTATCCGTGGCATCCGGCGTCTGTGTATTCGAGGCATTGCGCCAGCGGCGGGCGGTCAATAAATAGCCACAAAGCCTTGAAACCCGTGGGGGGCATCTATAGAATGCGTGCTCCCCGAAATTGGGGCCTACAAACTGATCTCCTTGCCTCACTGCACCGCAGGAGGCTGTTGAATCCAAGAGGAGTACTTATGCGTCACTATGAGATCGTGTTTCTGGTGCATCCGGACCAGAGCGAGCAAGTTCCAGCAATGATCGAGCGTTACTCCAAGCTCATCGCTGATGATGGCGGCAGCGTCCATCGTCTCGAAGACTGGGGTCGTCGCCAGCTGGCATATCCCATCGACAAGATTCACAAGGCGCATTATGTGCTGATGAATGTTGAAGCCTCCCAGGCCGCGTTGGACGAACTGGCTACCAACTTCCGCTACAACGATGCGGTATTGCGCAATATGGTGATTCGTCGTGACGAAGCCGTCGCTGTGGAATCGCCGATTCTCAAGGCCGAGCGCGACAGCCGCGACCGTCGTCCACCGCGCCCGGCGCCCCGCGAAGAAAAGCCGGCTCCCGCTGAAGCGAGTGGTACCGAAGCCAAGGCCGGCGAAACCGATGCCGGCACTGAAGAATAGCCTGCGGTAGATAATCAAAGAGGAATTGTCATGGCACGTTTTTTCCGTCGTCGCAAGTTCTGCCGTTTTACGGCTGAAGGCGTCAAAGAAATCGATTACAAGGATCTTGAAACCCTCAAGGCGTATGTCTCCGAGACTGGCAAGATCGTTCCCAGCCGGATCACAGGTACCAAGGCTCGCTACCAGCGTCAGCTTTCGACAGCCATCAAGCGCGCTCGCTACCTGGCATTGCTCCCTTACAGCGACACGCATCAGTAGTAGCGGGTCTCCGGGGAGTTGCCATGCAACGCTTGGCCGAATTTATCATGCGGGGTCGGACCCAGGCGCTGATCGTTAGCTGTCTGACCGCCGGCACGGTGTTGTTCTTCTGGGTGGGTGCGGCCGCGGTGGCACTGGTGACCCTGCGCCGGGGGGTGTCCGAGGGGCTGCAGATCCTGGTCTGGGCCATTCTGCCTGCGGCCGCGGTGTTGTACGTCGCTAAGGAATTTGCACCGCTGGCTGCACTGCTCGGCAGTTTCGCTTGCGCGGCGGTGCTTCGACAAACCGTTTCCTGGCCGGCAACCTTGCTTGGAGCCAGTCTGTGCGGATTGATCACCGGTGGGGTGCTGTTGCTGTTTGCCGGCGATTACATTGCCATGATCAAGCAGGTGGTCGACGATATTTTTGCCCAGTGGCAGGCGCAAATGGCGGAGCAGGGCACCAGCTTGCCCATCGGCCCGCCGACGGCAGAATTCATCGCCGGGGTGTTCGCACTGATCAACGCTTGCACTGTGGTGGTGTGCGTGTTGCTGGCGCGCTACTGGCAGGCGCAGCTTTACAATCCGGGCGGGTTTCGGCAGGAATTTCACCGCATTCGATTACCGGTGAGTCTGGCCTTGCCCCTCGCCCTGATATCCGTGGCCTGCCTGCTGCAGGGGGCTGGCTGGATCGTGTGGGCCTACCTTGCGGCGTTGCCGCTGCTGGTGGCGGGGATAAGCCTGGTCCATGGGATGGTAGCCATCAAACAGTGGAAAACCCGCTGGCTGGTGGTGTTTTACAGTTTGCTGGTGTTGATCAACCCGGTAAAAGAATTGGTTATCCTGGCTGGCATGATCGATAGCTGGGCAAATTTCAGGCAGCGCCCGGCCAATCCAGCCGGTGGCGCTTGATACACATTTAGACAGAGGTTGGCTGCAATGGAAGTTATTTTGCTCGAAAACATGGGTAAGTTGGGAGACCTTGGCGATAAGGTCAAGGTAAAGGCCGGATACGGGCGCAATTACCTGCTGCCTTTCGGCAAGGCCGTGGCCGCTACCGAGGCGAACACGGCAAGCTTTGAAGCCCGGCGAGCAGAGCTCGAGGCCTCAGCCAGGGAGAAGCAGTCAGCGGCCCAGACCCGCGCTGATGCGCTGGTTGAGTTGAGCCTTACGATCGAGGCGCAGGCCGGTGAAGGCGGAAAACTGTTCGGCTCGGTGGGCCCCCGCGATGTAGCGGATGCCATCACCGCCGCCGGTGTCGAGGTCAGCAAGAGTGAGGTGAGGATGCCCCAGGGGCCGATCCGCGAGCTCGGTGAGTACCAGGTGCTGGTGCACCTGCATACCGAAGTCGAGGCCGCCGTGAGCATCGCTGTTACCGGACAGTGAGCGAGGCCGCCATCAAAGCACTGCCGGGTTGCGCCGGCGGTGCTTTTTTTTTGCCTGTAATTGCTCCACAATTCCCGCTGGGTTACAGACAGGTTCGTAGCCATCATGGTTGATAACGCCCCGGCCAGCCGCCGGGACACAGAGGTAGAGCGTCTCAAGATTCCCCCCCATTCGGTGGAGGCGGAACAGTCGGTTCTGGGGGGGCTGATGCTGTCGCCGGAAAGCTGGGACGACGTTGCTGACCGGGTGATGGCCGAAGACTTTTACCGCCCGGACCATCAATTGGTCTTTACCACCATGAGCGGCCTGGTGGAAGCCAAGCAACCGCTGGATGTGATTACCCTTTCAGAGGCCCTTGAAACGCGGGGCGAACTGGAGCAGGTGGGCGGCATTACCTATCTTGGCGAGCTGGTCAAGAATACGCCCAGCGCGGCCAATATCCAGACCTATGCCGATATCATTCGCGAGCGATCGGTACTTCGGCAACTGATCGGGGTCGCCCGGGAGTCGATGGAATCCGCCTATCGTCCCGAGGGGCGGGGCTCGGACCAGTTGTTGGCCGAGGTCGAAAACAGGCTCGCGGCGATTGCCGAGGGGCGCCCCAAGGACGGCGGGCCACAATCGATTACACCGCTGCTGCGTCAGGCAGTGGGCAAGATCGACGAGCTTTTTAACAGCGAGGGTTCACTCACCGGGCTTGCCACCGGCTTTGGTGACCTCGACGGTATGACCTCGGGTCTGCAGCGCTCGGATCTGGTTATCGTCGCAGCGCGACCCTCGATGGGAAAGACCAGCTTCGCGATGAACCTGGTGGAACACGCCGCCATGCACAACGATAAACCCGTGGTGGTCTTCAGCATGGAAATGCCCGCGGAATCGCTGATTATGCGTATGATGTCGTCCATCGGGCGCATCAATCAGACGCGGGTGCGCTCGGGCAAGCTTGAGGACGAGGACTGGCCCAAGCTGACCACTGCGGTCAACAAGCTAAAGGATCGACCACTTTTTATCGACGACACGCCAGCCCTGTCGCCCACCGAAGTGCGCGCCCGCTGCAAACGTATTCAGCGCGAGCACGGGGAGCTTGCGATGATCATGATCGACTATCTGCAGTTGATGCAGATCCCGGGGCGCGGTGACAACCGGGTGGCGGAGATATCCGAGATCTCCCGCGGCCTGAAGACCATCGCCAAGGAATTCAACTGCCCCATGGTGGCGCTTTCCCAGCTCAACCGGGGCCTGGAACAGCGCCCCAACAAGCGTCCCATCAACTCCGACCTGCGGGACTCGGGTGCGATCGAGCAGGATGCCGATGTGATCGCCTTCATCTACCGGGATGAGGTTTACAATGAAGAGAGCCCTGAGAAAGGCGTGGCGGAGATCATAATCGGCAAGCAACGCAACGGTCCCATAGGCACCTGTCGCCTGGCATTCATTGGTGAGTACACTCGGTTCGAGAACCTCGCCCATGGCAGTTACGAACACTAGCGGGGAAAATTCAATGGCGGACGAAATTGAACGGAAATACCTGGTTAAAGACAGCGTACTGCCCCTGTTGCGGGAGGGCAGCGTGTTCTCGCAGGGCTACCTCGCTGACAATGACAAGCTCTCTGCGCGGGTGCGGCTCGCCGGAGACCGGGCCTGGCTGACGGTGAAGGGGAGGGGTAGTGGCATTACCCGCCCTGAATTCGAATATGACATCCCCGTCGATGATGCCCGCTTTATGCTGGAAAACCTGTGTTCCGGCGCTTTGATATCGAAGACGCGCTATTGCCTGCAACACGCGGGCATGACCTGGGAGGTGGATGTTTTCGACGGTGAGAACAAAGGCCTGATCGTTGCCGAGGTAGAGCTGGAATCCGAGCAGCAGCGGCCGGAATTGCCACCCTGGCTGGGGGAGGAGGTCACCCGGGACGTGCGCTACCTCAATGTCAACCTGGCGCAAAAACCCTTCAGCGAATGGGCTGCTGACGAATGAATACTGCCTTCGTCGGCCTCGGGGTGATGGGCTATGCCATGGCCGGGCATCTGATGCACAGCGTTTCCCTCAGTGGCTACCGGCTTGTTGCCTACAACCGCAGTGTCGAGCGGGCCCAGCAGTGGCAGCGCGAATTTGGCGGTAATCTGGCGCCGACCCCCCGGGCTGCTGCAGAGGGCGCGGATTACGTGATGCTGTGTGTTGGCAACGACGATGATGTCAGGGACGTGGTCTACGGCGAAGAAGGGGTGCTGGCATCGATGCGACCGGGGTCGGTATTGATCGACCATACGACCACCTCCGCGACTCTGGCTGAGGAAGTGGCAGCGAGCTGTGCCGAGCAGGGCGTGGGATTTCTCGATGCGCCGGTCTCGGGTGGGGAGCTGGGGGCCAGGAAAGGCGCCCTCAGCATCATGGTGGGTGGCGACCCGGGGGTGTTTGCAGGAGCGCTGCCGGTGCTGCAGGTTTATGGCAGTAACATCAGCCTGATGGGTCCGGTAGGGTCCGGTCAGCGCTGTAAAATGGTCAATCAGATTTGTGTTGCCGGCATCCTCCAGGGCCTGGCCGAGGGAATCAATTTTGCGGGTGCTGCTGGCCTCGATATCGACAAGGTGTTGGCGGTGCTCAGGGCCGGGGCTGCGCAGTCCTGGCAGCTTGAGAATCGAGCCCAAACCATGGATCGGGGCGAGTTCGATTTTGGCTTTGCCCTTGACTGGATGCGCAAGGATCTCGGTATCTGCCTGCAGCAGGCGCAGGCACTGGGTGTGGACTTGCCGGTGGCCGGGCTGATTGACGGGTATTATGCCGAACTGCAGCAGCAGGGGCTGGGGCGCCTCGATACCTCGGCACTGATCCTGCGGCTGAAAAAAGGCGCTGCGCAGGCAGATGGCAACGACTGACGCTTGCTGGCAGTTGCTGCGGTTTCAGATCCAGCTGTTGTAGTCGTCGTTGTAATTAACCTGGAGCCACCAGGGGCGTGAATTAAAAGTGTTCTTGCGCCTGTCCTCACGGCGGCGGCACATGCGCAGGGGAATGGGAAGCGATTGCGACCGTCGGTCCGCTTCCTGCCGCCGATCTTCAAAAATATCGGTAGATTCCGGAGTTCCCTCGGTTCCGTTGGCGGCCTGTGGCTGTCTACCTTTTACCCCCAGCGGACGTCTTGTCCTGGTCTTTTTGCTCATTCCCTAGATTCCCGTGTCCCGGCGCAATTGCTGCATTTTTTTGCGGTTCTCGGTGCGCCCCAAAGGGGCTGCCGGCTTTTGCGTCAGGCGTTTGGCCGTGGGTGCGGCAAAGTTTTCACCCCGTGCCAGACGCTCACAAACCTCCCGGTAGCGCCGGGTAAACACCGGTAGCGCCCGATTTTCCGGCTGGCTCGCCAGCAGATTCCACCCCGCCGCCTTGCCCGCATAGTATACCGCTGGATGGCTCCACTGAAAATCAGCCTTGGGGCTCGGCGCCAGGCAAGCCTCACGGTAGGCGCTGTAGGTGTCGGGCAAATCGCTGGTGCCGGCGCCGGTACAATACTTCAGTAGGGTCGCGATACTGGGCAAAAACTCGGATTCCCTGATCGCCTGCCGCGCAGCGGCGGTAATGACCCCCGGCTGGTAATCCCGCAGGTAATCGAACCACAGCTTTTTGGCGTAGTGGAGCTTCTCCGGCGTGGGAAAAGCCTTGTTGTACTGATTGTGGAAAACCAGCTCGAACTCGGCGAACAGGCGGTCCACCACGTCCATCAGTGCGGCCTTGTTGGGCCGAGATTCAGAGTCCTTCGCGCCAGCTTTGGTCGGTGTGCTTGTCGACAAAGCTGCGACGGTCCGGTTCAGCTGCTGATTGAGATCTTTTTCCTTGGTCATGGGGGCTTGGGTCCTGGCCATTGAGGCGACGCGCCCAGCGGGTCTTGACGTGCTGCAAGAACCGGCTGTTCCAGGAGCTGTTGACCTGGTTGGTATCGCGCCAGTATATGACGAACTCCGGCAAGATTTCTCGTGCAAAAGCCACATCGATATTGGCCATTCGCAAGATATCATACACATCTTCCGATGGCTGCCAGTCAGTGCTAATGCGCTGGGGCTCGGTGTTGAACTGGTTGCTCGACTCGTAGCGGGCCCACTGGCGCCGGATATGAGCGATAAAGCGGCTATCCCAGGTGTTGCAGACGTCGCCGCGCTCACGCCAATAAAGAATGAATTCCGGCACCGCCGCCGTCACGAAATCCTGGTCAATGCCACTGCGTACCAGGATTTCCAGTGCCTCGGTACTGGGCAGCCAGGCGGCATCGATCGCCACCGGCTGCCTGGGCCCTGGGCTGGTCTCTTCGCGGTCCAGCTGTTTGTCCCGTTGTAACCACAGCCGTTGGGCATGGCTCATAAACCGCGATTCCCAGGAAAACGTCGAGGCCTGGCGAGCGTGCCAGTAGGTGACAAATTCAGGCACCAGTTCCAGCGCAAATTCTACCGGGATGCCGTTGAGCTCCTCCAGCTTGCGCAGTAGCTCCTTGCCGGGCTGCCAGTCGCTGGCAATGGGCCGGGAGCCGGTTCGGCGGATCTTTTGCGCGGGAGGCGCTGCTGCTGTTGCTGGTTGCGCTGCCGCGTGGGCTGGCTCCTCGGGCGATGCAGCTTCGTTGAGGGCAAATACCATGGCGTCGGTGAGCGCCAGGGAAGGGCTTGCCAGGCGGATGACACCCTGGTCTTGCAGTCGCTGGCTGATCCGGTCGACATCCTGTTCACTCCAGAAGGGCATCAAGCCCAGGACTTCCGGTTTGCCCAGGCTTAGCCAGCGATAGCCGTCGCGGGCTTCAGCCTGGCGGTGCTGCAAGCACCCAGCCAGTACCTGCAGCATGACCGTTTCCTCCAGCCCCAGGGTGGTGGCGAGGGAGACGGGGATGACGATATGCTGCTCACGAATCAGTGATGATGGCATGGTCGTTTGCTGCGGTGAAAGGCCAGTAATTGTAAAGGCCGGATAAACCCAGTGCCAGCCTTTCGGGTAGAATAGCGGGCCCCGCCTGCAAGGTCACACTTATGGCAAAAAAGCGCAGCACCGCTTATGTGTGCAACGAATGTGGTTCTGACTACAGCAAATGGCAAGGCCAGTGCAGCGACTGCGGTGCCTGGAATAGCCTGGCTGAAGTGCGCTTCAGCCGCGGCAGCGACAAGCCGGCGGCCAGGCGCTCCGGCTACGCCGGGGAGACCGGCAGCGTACGCCTGCTGCAGGATATCAACCTTGCCGAAACCCCGCGAGTCAGTAGTGGTATGGGCGAACTGGACCGCGTGCTCGGTGGTGGCCTGGTGCCCGGTTCGGCGATACTCCTCGGTGGTAATCCCGGCGCCGGAAAAAGTACGCTGTTGCTGCAAACCCTGTGCTTTCTCGCCCGGGGGCTGAGTGCCCTGTATATTACCGGTGAGGAATCCCTCGAGCAGGTAGCGATGCGTGCGCAGCGGCTCGGGCTGCCCACCGACAAGCTGCTGATGCTGACCGAAACCGATGTCGAGGCCATGGTGTCGGTGGCGGAGCAGCAGGCCCCCAGGGTATTGGTCATCGACTCCATTCAGGTCTGCCATCTTGCGGATATCCAGTCGGCGCCGGGCAGTGTGTCTCAGGTGCGCGAGTGCGCGGCGCTGCTGACCCGATTTGCCAAGCAGACCGGCACGATTTTGATACTCGTTGGCCACGTCACCAAGGATGGCAGCCTGGCGGGGCCCAAGGTGCTGGAGCATATGATCGATTGCTCGCTGATGCTCGAGGCCAGTGGCGACAGTCGCTTTCGCACCCTGCGTGGGCAGAAGAACCGCTTCGGTGCGGTCAATGAACTGGGCATCTTTGCCATGGGTGAACAGGGCCTGCGCGAGGTAAAGAATCCCTCGGCGATTTTCCTTTCCCGGGGCCAGGACGTCAGTTCCGGCAGTATCGTGATGGTGGTGTGGGAGGGTACCCGCCCGCTGCTGGTGGAATTGCAGGCCTTGGTGGATGATTCCCAGGCGGGCCACCCGCGACGGGTCGCTGTGGGTGCCGATCACAATCGCCTGGCCATGCTGTTGGCTGTTTTACACCGCCATGGCGGATTGCAGGTGGGGGATCAGGATGTGTTCATCAATGTCGTTGGCGGCGTCAAGGTGATGGAGACCGGCGCCGACCTGGCAACGCTGCTGGCGATCGTCTCCAGCTTTCGGGATCGTCCCTTGCCCCGTGACCTGGTAGTGTTTGGCGAGGTCGGCCTGAGTGGGGAGATTCGCCCGGTTAACAGCGGCCAGGAGCGCATCAAGGAGGCCGCCAAGCACGGATTCAGGCGGGCCATTGTGCCCCGGAGTAATATGCCCAAACAGGCGCCTGCCGGTATGCAGGTGATTGGTGTGGACAAGCTGGCGGGCGCGCTCGAAGCCGTCGAGGGCCTCGCCTGAAGCAACGCCCTGATACTGGAATGCTCCGCTAGGCACTGCTGAGTCGCTTGTACTTGATCCGTCCGGGTTGCGCATGCTCCCCCTTGCGGGCAATCAGGTCCTGGTGATAGTCGCTGTAATTACCCTCGAACATCAGCACCTCGCTGTCACCCTCGAAAGCCAGAATATGGGTGGCGATGCGGTCGAGGAACCAGCGATCATGTGAGATCACCAAGATGCAGCCTGGGAAGGCCAGCAGGGCCTCCTCCAGGGCGCGCAGGGTTTCCACGTCGAGATCGTTGGTGGGCTCGTCGAGCAGCAGCACGTTGCCGCCCTGCTTGAGCAGCTTGGCCAGGTGCAGGCGATTGCGCTCGCCGCCAGAGAGGTCTTTCACCAGTTTCTGCTGGTCGCTCCCCTTGAAGTTGAAACGGCCGACATAGGACCGGGAGTTGACTTCGTAGTTACCGATTTTGATCAAATCGAGGCCGTCGGAAACTTCCTGCCAGACCGTGTTGTCACCCTCGAGGTGGTCCCGGCTTTGGTCGACGTAGGCCAGTTGAACGGTCTCGCCGAGGCGTATGTTGCCGCTGTCGGGTTGCTCGGTGCCGGTAATCATTTTGAACAGGGTAGACTTGCCTGCCCCGTTGCCACCGATCAGGCCGACAATGGCGCCTTTGGGCACGCTAAAGCTGAGGTTGTCGATCAGCACTCTATCGTTGAAACTCTTGCTGATATGCTCCGTCTCTATAACGACATCACCAAGGCGCTCGCCGGGCGGTATGTAGATTTCGTTGGTTTCATTGCGATCCTGAAACTGGCGTGAACTCAGCTCGTCGAAACGTTGCAGCCTGGCCTTGCTCTTGGCCTGTCGCCCCTTGGGATTGCTCCGGGTCCATTCCAGCTCCGCCTTGATCGCGCGCTGGTGGGCCGCCTGTTGCTTCTCTTCCATTTCCAGCCGTTGTTCCTTGGCGGCGAGCCAGGCAGAGTAGTTGCCCTCGTAGGGAATACCCCGGCCGCGATCGAGTTCCAGAATCCAGCTGGCGGCGTTGTCGAGAAAATAGCGATCGTGGGTAATGGCCACCACGGTGCCGTCGAACTCGGTCAGGAAGTGTTCCAGCCAGGCGATGCTCTCGGCGTCGAGGTGGTTGGTGGGCTCGTCCAGG
Source organism: uncultured Gammaproteobacteria bacterium (assembly GCA_963751595.1). Lineage (GTDB taxonomy): Bacteria > Pseudomonadota > Gammaproteobacteria > Pseudomonadales > JAHEGP01 > JAHEGP01. The sequence continues at coordinate 296,382 of CAVVVC010000006.1, read as the reverse complement.
AGCAGCATATCGGGCCGCGACAACAGCAGCCGACAGAGAGCCACCCGGCGCTTCTCTCCGCCGGACAGCGTATTGACGTCGGCATCCCAGGGCGGCAACCGCAGTGCGTCCGCCGCGACATCCAGTTGGTGCTCGAGGTTGTGGCCATCCCAGGCCTGGATAATGTCCTCCAGCTCCGCCTGTTCCCTCGCCAATGCATCGAAATCGGCATCGGCCTCGGCATACGCGGCATACACTTCGTCCAGCCGCTTGAGGGCATCCACTGCAAGCTGCATGCCCTCTTCAACGTTACCGCGCACATCCTTGGCCGGGTCCAGCTGCGGCTCCTGGGGCAGATAGCCGATGCTGATATCCGGCTGGGGTCGGGCCTCGCCGGTGAAGTCCTTGTCGATGCCGGCCATGATTCGCAGCAGGCTGGATTTTCCCGAGCCATTCAGCCCCAGCACACCAATTTTGGCGCCGGGGAAAAATGACAGGGAAATATCGGCAAGGATCTGGCGTTTGGGGGGAACAGTTTTCCCAACCCGGTTCATGGTGAATACATACTGCGCCATTGGGGGTATAATCTCCGCTATTAACTTGGCCGCGATACACGCATAATATGCTTTATATAGCGTACTTTTTGAAAGTACCCGGCAGCGCACAGCACCCGAATATTCACAGCCCGGATACCTGGATCGACGCCACTCTTGACCGCCCTGTTACTGCAAGCGCTTCGGCGCGTTCGGATGGGTACAAGTGAGAACGCCCGATTATAACACTGGTTACACAGCCCCGATGCACCCACTGTTGCAAGAAAACACCGACGCCCTGATCAAGGGGAGCAAGATTCCCTCGGTGCTCACCGATGATCGGGGTGTCATCCTGGCGCTCAATTCTGCTGCCGAGACGCTGTTCTCGACCCAGGGCGGACACTGGTCTGGTCGCAGCCTGTGTGAGCTGCTGGGCGAATCACCGGATGGGTCCCTGCTACAGAGCCTGGAGGCTATCTGCGCGGGTCACACGGTGCAGGAACGCGCTCTCACCTTGACCCGGGAGGGCCAGATCATGGCCCTGTGGTTGAGCAACTATCCCCTTTATGGCGAACAGGACTGCCGAGGCGTGATCTGGTCACTGCGGGGCTTTACCGAGCGCAGTGGTGGCGATCTTGCGCGCCTGCAACGTTATCGCAAGTTGTTCCAGTTTGCCGCCCTGTCGCAGCTCGTGATCGACGTTGCCGATACCTACCAGTGGGTCTGCAAGCACCAGGTCCTCAATACTGATGCCCTGGAAAAGCTTCTGGAGCAACAGCCCGGCTTACTGGATGAGTTGCGTGCGACCGTGAATCCGGTAGAGATCAATCGCTCGGCGCAAGGCCTGATGGGCATCGAGCCGGAGGCTGATCTAGCCGACGTGTTCCAGCGTCACGCCAGTGACCGTGACGTGGTGAATATCGCCCATCTGGCAATGGCGATTTACCGTGGCGACGAACAACACGAATACCGCTTTAATCTGGTTGACACGAAGGGCGTTGAACGCAACCTGATGGCGGTTTGCGCGCTGCCGCCGTTGCGCTTTATTGATCAGGGGGTGCTGGTCAGTATCCTGGATCTTACAGACCTTGCGGATATGCAGGCGGAACTGCGCACCCGCGAGCGCTTTCTGTCGGCGACCCTGCTGGCGGTGCCCGATCTATTGTTCGTTTACGATTTCGAAGAGGACAGGCCGCTTTTCGTTAACGAGGCCCTGAGTCGCCACCTGGGGTTCGACTGGGAGTACATCGAGGGCCTGGGTAGCGATTTCAGCAGCGCCCTGCTGCACAGTAGCGATGTTATCAGCTGCGAGGAGTTGCCCGGGTACCTGTCGCGGCTGGCAAACGGCGAGATCATCGAGCATCCCATGCGCATGCGCCAGGCCGACGGCGTTTGGCGCCAGTTCCAGTGCCGGGCGGCATCCCTGGAGGCCAGTCGCGGTAAAACCCGGGTGGGGGTGATCGTGGCCCGGGATATGACCGAGCGCCTGGAAATGCTTGAGCGAGTCCAGATGCAGGAGCAACGCTACAAGCTGTTGGCGGAAAACTTCAGCGATATTATCTGCACCACCGACGTCGACCTCAACGTCACTTATTTGAGCCCGTCGGTGGAGAGTGCGCTCGGATACAGCGTCGAGGATTTGCCGCTGGACGACCAACAATTTGTTAGTCAGAACGACACGCTCCGTGAAGCCTGCGCCAAACTGGGGCGGGACGTTGCCAAAGCACGCCGCGAGCGACGCCACCCCCAGTTGCATGAAATGGATAACCTGCGCATTCTCGAGCTCGAGCTGCCCCACAAGCGGGGTCATATGGTCTCGCTGGAGGTACACTGCTCCCTGATGTGGGATGAGGCTGGAGAGCTCCAGGGGCTGTTGCTGGTGGCGCGGGACGTGACCCAGCGTACCCGGATCGAGGCTGACCGGCGCTTGGCGGCCAAGGTATTCGAGAACAGTCTCGAAGGTATTTACATCACCGGCGCGGATGGTCGCATCAGTCAAATCAATCCGGCGTTTACCCAACTCACCGGCTATTCCAGGGAAGACGCCCTCGGGCAGCGGCCGTCGATGCTGGCTGCGCGTTCCAAATCGGTGAGCTTTGCCAAGGTGATCAAGCCAATTCTCAATAGCGATGGTTTTTGGCAGGGCGAATTGTATTCCCGCCGCAAAAACGGAGCGGAATACCCGGCTGCGGTGGGGATAACGGCGGTGACCGGCAAGGATGGGGAATTTCTCGGTCATATTACTTCCTTCAAGGACATCACCGAGCGTAAAAACACCGAAGACCGGATTCGCAAGCTCGCCTATTTCGATCCCCTCACGGGACTGCCGAACCGCAGCCTGTTCGTTGACCGGCTGAACCAGGAGCTGCAGGCGGCATTGCGCTCCAACGCCTACGTGGCGCTTTTGTTCCTGGACATGGACCGCTTCAAGGCGGTCAACGACTCCATGGGGCACGCGGCGGGGGATTTACTGTTGGCCAAGATTGCCCAGCGGCTTAGTGCTTGTGTTAGAGGAAATGACAGCGTGGCGCGCATGGGGGGTGACGAATTCACCATCATTCTCGGCGGGCTCAAGGAGCGTGCCAAGGCTGTGGCGGCCGCGGTTAGCGTGGCGCGCAAGGTGATGGATGTACTCGATGAACCGATGGTGCTCCAGGGTCGCGAGGTGTTTCTGAGTGCCAGCATCGGTATCGCCGTCTATCCCCATGACGGTGAGGACTCGACGACGCTGCTGCAACACGCCGATGTGGCGATGTACAGCGCCAAGCAATCTGGCAGCAGCAATTTCCAGTTTTATGTCGAGTCCATGAACGCCAAGGCGCTGGAAAAACTCGAGCTCCAGAACGGACTCTACCGGGCCGCGGTCAATCATGATTTCAGGGCGATGTATCAGCCCATCGTTGATCTCAAGAGCGGGCAGATTATCGCCGTGGAGACCCTGTTAAGGTGGAATCATCCCGTGCGCGGGCCGATTCCGCCCAGCGAGTTCGTCCCGGTCGCAGAGGAATCCGGTTTGATCGTGAGAATCGGTCAGTGGGTGCTGCAGGAAGCCTGCCAGCAAATGGCGTGCTGGCTGAGCGAAGGCTACGACCTCGAGTGGATCGCGGTCAATATTTCAGCGCGTCAGTTCAGCGAGGGCAACCTGGTGCGCCATGTCAACAATGCGCTGGACGAAAGTGCGCTGCCCGCAGGGTTCCTTGAGCTGGAGCTCACCGAAAGCATTCTGATGGACAATATGACTTACACCCTGCAAACGCTCAACGACCTGAAGTCCATGGGAGTCGAGCTGGCAATCGACGACTTCGGCACCGGCTACTCATCCCTCAGCTACCTGAAGCAGTTTCCCATTGATCGGCTCAAGATCGATCGCGCATTCGTCTCCTGTCTCCCCGACGACGTCGAGGACCAGCGTATTACCCAGGCGATTCTTGCCATTGCCCACAGTTTCAATCTCAGTGTGGTCGCCGAGGGTGTCGAAACCCGGCAACAGCTTGATTTTCTCACCGAGCACCACTGCGATGCCGGTCAGGGCTACTTTTTCGGCAAGCCCATGACCGCCGCAGGGGTTACCGAGTTGCTGCAAAGCCAGGTGCATCGCACCGTCGATCTTCCCTCCGGCTGAACCCCTCGGCCCGCTGTCTCGTAAGGCATTTGGCAAGCTGCGCATAGGCAGTGGCAGCGGTTTTGTGTAGAATGCCGCCTCATTTTAGCCTTGAGCGGGCGCTGGCAGCGACGTCGGTATGGTCAGCCCCAGCGCAAAAATTGGCGTTGCGGCGCACCCGCCGTCCGTAAGCCTTTGATCAATATTGAAAAGTGACAGCTTGTGCTGGCGGCCCAGAATGTTCGACGCCGGGCCGGAGCGGACGGCACGCCTTTTTCAAACAGCCGGTGGAGGATACCCATGTTTGACAACAAACAGACGCTTGAAGCGTTCGACCCCGATGTGTGGCAGTCGATCAAAGCCGAGGAGCGTCGACAGGAAGAGCATATCGAGCTGATCGCCTCGGAAAACTATACCAGCCCTCTGGTAATGGCGACCCAGGGTACGGTGCTGACCAACAAATATGCAGAGGGCTATCCCGGCAAACGCTACTACGGCGGTTGCGAATATGTCGACCAGGCCGAGGCGCTGGCGATCGAACGGGCCAAGCAATTGTTTGGCGCCGATTATGCCAACGTGCAGCCACACTCTGGCTCCCAGGCAAATTCCGCCGTCTACATGGCGCTGTGCCAGCCCGGTGACACGGTACTGGGCATGAGCCTCGCGGATGGCGGCCATCTGACCCATGGGGCCAAGCCTAACTTCTCCGGCAAAATCTACCACGCCGTGCAGTACGGGCTGGATAACAGCACCGGAGAGGTGGACTACCAGCAGGTCGAAGCGCTGGCGCTGGAGCACAAGCCGAAAATGATCGTGGCGGGTTTCTCCGCCTACTCGCGGGTTATGGACTGGCAGCGATTCCGCGATATCGCCGACAAGGTGGGGGCCTATCTGCTGGTAGATATGGCCCACGTCGCAGGTCTGGTAGCGGCCGGGGTTTACCCCAGCCCGGTGCCGGTCGCCGACGTGGTGACATCTACCACCCACAAGACCCTGCGCGGGCCCCGGGGCGGGATCATTCTTGCCCGCAGCAACGAAGCGCTGGAGAAAAAATTCAATTCAGCGGTATTCCCTGGCGGCCAGGGCGGGCCTTTGATGCATGTGATCGCGGCCAAGGCCGTCAGCTTCAAGGAAGCCATGGGTGAGGATTTCAAGGTCTATCAGCAGCAGGTCGTCGATAATGCCCGGGCGATGGCGAAGACCTTTATCGAGCGCGGGATCGACATCGTTTCCGGGGGTACCGACAATCACCTGATGCTGGTGAATTTGATTGGCAGGCCGTATACCGGCAAAGACGCCGACGCCGCTTTGGGCCGGGCCAATATAACGGTCAACAAAAACGCGGTACCCAATGACCCACGCTCTCCGTTCGTAACCAGCGGTCTGCGGGTCGGCACACCCGCCATCACCACCCGGGGATTCAGGCAGGAAGAAACCATAGCCCTGACCCACTGGATGTGTGACGTTCTCGACTCCCTGGAAACGGATTCCACCGAGCAGGTGATTGCCGAGGTGAAAGCCAAGGTGTTGGAAGTTTGCGCTGCACACCCGGTTTACCGCCGGGTATAGTGTTGCTGCTGTGTCCGCCTCCGGGAGCTACCGCTGAAAAATGGCTGACCCCGGGCGGCGGAATCCATCGGGATGACGGGGAGGTGAGGGTCGATGCGTTGTCCGTTTTGTACTGCGGCTGATACCAAGGTTGTCGACTCCCGGCTTGTGGCCGAGGGCGACCAGGTGCGCCGCCGGCGCGAGTGCCTGTCCTGCAGCGAGCGTTTCACCACCTACGAGGGCGCAGAGCTGCAGCTGCCCCGGCTGGTCAAGAGTGACGGCATTCGCGAGCCCTTCGATGAAGCCAAGCTGCGCCGCGGCGTGCAAAAGGCTCTGGAGAAGCGTCCTGTCAGTGTCGAGGAAATCGAATCGGCCCTCAATCGCATCAAGCATGGCCTGCAGGCTTCCGGGGAGCGCGAGGTAGCGTCCCGGGTGGTGGGTGAGGCGGTCATGGCCGAGTTGCAACAGCTGGACCAGGTAGCCTACGTCCGCTTTGCGTCGGTGTATCGTGATTTCCAGGACCTCAACGCATTTCGCACCGAGATCGATCGACTGTCGGAATCCCCTCCAGCGTCCGGGGAAGAATAAGCGATGGCTGCCCGGGCAACTGCGCTGGTTGACCATGAGGCGATGGCGCGTGCCCTGCAATTGGCCGGCCGGGGCCGCTTCACCACCACCCCCAACCCAGCTGTCGGCTGTGTCCTGGTAAAAGATGGCTCTATAATCGCCGAGGGCTGGCATCGGCGGGCGGGGGAACCCCATGCCGAGATCGAGGCCCTGTCCAGTATTGCCGCCGGCGCTGCCCGGGGCGCCACTGCCTATGTCACCCTGGAACCCTGCAGTCATCAAGGGTTGACCGGTCCCTGTGCAGACGCCCTGATCGAGGCGGGGATCGCCCGGGTGGTAGCCGCGATGGAAGATCCCAACCCGCTGGTGGCGGGCGCGGGACTGGCCAGAATCAGGGCGGCGGGCATCGAGGTCAGTACCGGGTTGATGCGGGACCAGGCAAGGGCCCTGAACCGTGGATTCGTTTCCCGCATGGAGTCTGGCAAGCCGTTTGTCTTCGCCAAACTGGCTTCCAGCCTCGATGGGAGAACCGCCATGGCCAATGGCGAGAGTCAATGGATTACCGGTGCGGCGGCGCGTTATCAGGTGCAGAAGCTGCGCGCCGGTAGTTGCGCCATTCTTACCGGGGTAGGCACCGTACTCCAGGATAACCCTTCGCTAACGGTGCGGGCTGAAAGCCTGGCCATGCAGCAGACAGATGGTGAACTGCGCCAGCCGCTGCGCCTGGTGCTCGATTCGGCGCTGCGCACACCGCCCACCGCGAAAATCCTGCGCCAGCCAGGGGAGACGGTCCTTGTTTGCCTGGACCGGGCCAAACCCCGCGCAGAGCCGCTGCGAGACGCGGGAGCCACCGTGGTCGTCATGCCGCCGTCACGGGATAAGCGCATCAGCCTGGGCACATTGCTGGACTGGTTGGCGTCGGAGCGCCGCTGCAACGAGCTGATGGTAGAATCGGGTCCGGTGCTGGCCGGGGCGCTTTTGCAGGCGGGGCTGCTGGACGAATTGCACGTGTTCATGGCACCGACCTTGATGGGTTCGGCGGCGCGGCCACTGTTCGACTTACCGCTGGTGCACATGGGTGAGCAACAGCGGCTGCATATCGAGGAACTGCGTGCGGTCGGCGATGATTGGTGGATCCGTGCCACGCCCCACAAGAAGCGCTGTCGATGAGCACCGGGGCTCACACGCAGCAATACCGACGGGTGCTGCCATGTCGGCGCCTGGCAACCCTGGAGCAGGTCTGATGTTTACCGGCATTGTGACAGCGATCGGCCAGCTTCGGCGTCGCCAGCTATCGGTCGCCGACGGGCGCTTGACCATAGCCTGTGGCGACCTTGGCCTCGACGATGTGGTGCTGGGCGACTCCATCGCGGTCAACGGTGTGTGCCTCACCGTCGCGGCGCTGGGGACACGGCAGTTTGAAGCCGATGCCTCGCTGGAGACCCTGCAGCGCAGTTGCCTTGGGGAGCTACCCATTGGTAGTGCGCTCAATCTCGAAAAAGCTTTGCCGGTCAACGGCAGGCTCGGGGGGCATATCGTCAGCGGTCATGTCGACGGTGTTGGCGAGCTGCGGTCGCGCGAACCCCGGGGGCGGGCGGAGCAATTGGTGATCGCCGCGGCGCCGGAGATCATGCGTTACATCGCCAGCAAGGGCTCCATAGCCGTCGATGGCGTCAGCCTGACAGTTAACGGAATTGGCGACGATCACTTCGCGCTGATGCTGATTCCCCACACCCTGCAATCGACCATCATCCCCCAGTACAAGATCGGGAGGCGGGTGCACATCGAAGTCGATATAATGGCGCGCTACGCAGAACGACTGCTGGGCGCAGATCGATCCGATGCCGGGGAGCACGGTGACACCGGCATCGGTCTTGACACCCTGGCCAGGCACGGTTTCCTCTAGGTCGCCACCACCGCCCCGGGCTGGCCGCAGGCTTAGCCCGAATTCATCATTCATTTTATTGATTGCCAACACTATGACACTGAATACCGCAGAAGAAATCATCAACGAAATCCGCCTCGGCAACATGGTGGTCCTGATGGATGACGAGGACCGGGAAAACGAGGGGGATATCGTGATCGCCGCCGAATGCGTGAGTGCGGCCAATATCAACTTTATGGCAGTGCACGCCCGGGGACTGATTTGCCTGACCCTTTCTGAGGAACGGTGCCGAAAGCTCGAATTACCCCTGATGGTGGACAATCACAGCAACCTGGCGCAGCACGGGACCAGCTTCACCCTGTCGATCGAGGCGGCCGAGGGGGTCACCACGGGTATCTCGGCCGCCGACCGCGCCCATACCATACGCACCGCGGTGGCCCGCAATGCCGGCCCCGGTGATATTGTCACGCCGGGCCATGTGTTCCCGATTATGGCGCGGCCCGGGGGAGTGCTGTCGCGGGCAGGCCACACTGAAGCCGGCTGTGACCTTGCACGCCTCGCCGGGTTTGAACCTGCAGCGGTTATCGTCGAGATCATGAATCCCGACGGTACCATGGCGCGGCGCCCGGACCTCGAGAAATTCGCGGCGGAACATGGCCTCAAGATCGGCACCATTGCCGATCTGATTCACTATCGGGTGGTTAACGAAAAAACCATCGAAGCGGTGAGCAGTGGCCCGGTGGATACCGACTACGGGCCGTTCACCATGACCTCGTTTCGCGATAATACCGAGGGCAAGGCGCACATCGCCCTGGTGCTCGGCGAGATCGCTGCCGACGAGCCGACCCTGGTGCGGGTGCACGTTGCCGCCAGTGTCAGGGATTTGATGGGTGCTCGGGTACCGGAGGCCGCACCTGGCTGGAATATTCGTCGGAGCCTGGAGCACGTTGCCGCCGAGGGCAAGGGAGTGGTGGTGCTGCTGGGCAGCGATGAAACCCCCGACGATGTGCTGCACGATGTGGATATCGCCCTGGGCAAGCTGCCACCGCCGCGACCTGTGGCCGACGGTAGCCACAATACCTATTTCACGGTAGGAGTGGGGTCGCAGATTCTGCGTGAACTTGGCGTCGGCAAAATGCGCCTGATGGGTGCGCCGATCAAGTACAATGCGATTTCCGGCTTCGACCTTGAAGTCGTATCCTTTGAAACGGCATAAGTCTCCCCTAACCAGCAAGGGCAAAGAGCATGACTAACATCAGAACCATCGAGGCCAATGTCACCGGGGCCGGGGGCAAGACCTTCGCGCTGGTTGTAACGCGTTGGAACAGCTTTATCGTGGAGCACCTGCTGACTGGCGCGATCGACTACCTGCGCCGTCACGGGGTCAATGAAGCAAATCTCACGGTAATTCGCTGTCCCGGGGCTTTTGAGGTGCCTCTGGTGGTGAAGAAAGCGGCGGCCAGTGGAAGTTACGACGGGATCATCGCGCTGGGGGCTGTGATACGCGGGGGCACGCCGCATTTTGAATACGTGGCCGGTGAGTGTGTCAAGGGCATCGCCAGCGTGACCCTGCAGTATGACATCCCGGTGGCCTTTGGCGTGCTGACCGTGGACACCATCGAACAGGCCATCGAACGGGCCGGAACCAAGGCCGGCAACAAAGGCGAAGAAGCTGCCTCTTCGGTACTGGAGATGGTCCTGCTGCTGGAGCAACTGGGCTGATGGCTTCGACCCGATCGGGCGCTGGCCAGAGCCTCAGCCAGGGCCGGCGCAAAGCGCGGCATTACGGGGTACAGGCGCTGTATCGCTGGCAGGTCAACGGGGGCTCGCCCGCTGAGATAGAAGCCGAGTTTCGCACCGAATACGACTTTAACCAGACCGACCGGGAGTATTTTCGCGCAATTCTTGACGGTGTCATCTACCATCAGCCTGAGATCGACGCGGCTTTTTCCCAGTACCTGGACCGGGATATCGCCGAGCTGACCCCGGTAGAGCTGGCACTGCTGCGCCAGGGCATATTCGAACTGAAAGATCGCCTCGACGTGCCCTACAAAGTTGTCATCAGCGAAGCCGTGGCACTGGCCAGAAAGTTTGGTGCCACCGATGGTCACAAGTTTATCAACGGCGTGCTCGATCGCGCGGCTTCGACGCTGCGTCAGGCGGAAGTCGGGGCGAGATAGGGGAGCGGGTGTCGCTATCAGAGTTCGAGGCGATTGCGGCTTACTTCGATACCCCGGCATTGGCGCCGAATACGGCCGATGTCGCGCTCGGCATCGGTGACGACGGTGCGGTGCTGGAGGTGCCACCGGAGCAGCAATTGGTGGTGGTTGCGGATACCCTGGTTGAGGGTATCCATTTTCCCGTTGACTGTCCCCCCGAATGGATCGCTCACCGTGCTCTCGGCGCGAATCTCAGTGATATCGCAGCGATGGGCGCTGCCCCACGCTGGTACACCCTCTGCATCAGTCTGCCCCAACTGAATCGTCACTGGCTGGAAGAATTCTGTCGCGCCCTGGCGGCTGCGGCGCCGGCTGGATTGAGCCTGGTTGGCGGTGACACCACCCGGGGCCCGCTGACGGTCTCGGTCCAGATTCTCGGCCTGGTGCCGCGGGGTAAAGCCCTCAGGCGCAGTGGCGCACAGCCCGGGGACGGTATCTACGTGACCGGGCAGCTCGGCGATGCCGCGGCTGGCCTGGCGGTGCAGCAGGCCGATGCGGGTGGTGACCCCCGGTTCGAAACCCTGTTGCGGCGTTTTTCCCATCCCACGGGGAGATTGCGTGAGGGTGCGCTGTTGCGGGGTGTGGCGACCAGTTGTATCGATATCTCCGATGGCTTGCTGGCCGACCTGGGCCACATTTGCCAACAAAGTGCCGTGGCCGCCCATGTCCAGCTCGATCAACTTCCGCTTTCCCCGGCGCTGCGAGACTGGGCGGGTGATCGTGCGCTGGTCTTTGCTACCGGCGGGGGTGATGACTACGAACTGTGTTTTACCCTGCCCCCCTCCCAAGAGCCAGGGTTGCGGCACGTGTTCGCGGCCCAGGGCTTGCAGTTGACGCGAATTGGTGAAATGGTGGTGGGCGTGGGAGTGCATTGCTTTGATGGCCAGGGAGCTCCCTGTGCGTTCATGAGGAGTGGTTATGAACATTTCGAACAACGATAATTCGCCGCCGCCGGAAACCGGGTCCGGCGCGACCCCCGATGCTGCTGCCGTGTTCAGGGACCCGGTCATGTTGCTGGCCTTTGGTTTTGGCAGCGGCCTGTCACCGGTGGCCCCCGGAACCGTGGGTTCAGTGGCGGCGCTGGTGCTCTACTTCGCGCTGCTGCAGGGCCTGTCGCCCCTGGTATACCTGGGCGTGGTGTTGGTGGCGACTGTGGTCGGCGTCTACCTGTGCGGCGCCGCATCGCGGAAGATGGGGGTTCATGACCACGGGGGTATCGTCTGGGACGAGTTTGCCGGGCTTTGGCTGGCCCTGTATGCCGCGCCCGCGGGTATCTGGTGGCCGCTGCTGGGCTTCGCCCTGTTTCGCCTCTTCGACGTGTTAAAGCCCTTCCCGATATCCTGGCTGGACAATAACCTCGATGGGGGGCTGGGAATCATGGTTGACGATATCGTTGCCGGCTCCTTTGCCTTTGTCTGCCTGCAACTGCTCTACCTGTGGCTGGCGTAAGCCCCGTCGGCTGCAATCCTCTGCGGGACAACCCCGGCCAGACAATGGCCTCGCGCCCGGGGGCGAGTCCGCCAATGAAGCTCTATGGGCCTGCATCTGTCGCTGAACGAGAGCGGTATTACCCGCTTGCCAAGCAGGCCAGGACTTGTAGAATAAGCGCCGATCGTCGCAATTGACGACAGTTAACCCGAGGGGTGGCCGAGAGGCCTGAGACGTTTGCATAACGAACCCTTTGAACCTGATCCGGATAGTACCGGCGTAGGGATAGGGTAGAGCACCACTCTCCTCTCGATCCCCCCCGGAAAAGGTATTTGTCGCGTGAGCTGGCACGCCAGGTTGGTTTGCGCGTGGGCTTGTGGTCCGTGCACACCGTCGATGCCGTGGGAGACAACTGTGAATTTCAACTTTCTGCGAACAGGGCTTTGGGTCGGAGCGTTGCCGCTGGCCACGGCAGTGGCCGCAGCACCGGAGCCGACGACCCCGCCCGAGCGCGCAACACTCGAGGAGGTGGTCGTAACCGCGGGATTTCGCGATACCGACCTCATGCTGAGTCCCGGCAGCGTCAGCATTATCGACGCCGAGGTCATTCGCGATCGTACCGCCCAGCACCTGGAGCAGTTACTCAACGTTGCGCCCAACGTCAACTTCGCTTCCGGGGCCTCCCGCGGGCGCTTTGTGCAGATCCGGGGCATAGGCGAGCGCAGCCAGTTTGTCGACCCGGTTGATCCCTCGGTGGGCCTGGTGGTCGATGACATCGACATCAGCGGGCTCGGGGCGGCGGCGACTACCCTGGATATCCAACAGGTGGAGGTTTTGCGGGGACCCCAGGGAACGCGCTATGGTGCCAGCGCCCTGGCCGGGATGATTACCATGCGCTCGGCGGACCCGGGCGAGCGACTCGAGGGCTATGTCGACGGATTGGTCGGTAACTACGATACCGGGCGACTTGGCGCTGCCCTGGGTGGGCCCCTGACGGAAACCCTGGGCGCCAGGCTGGCATTGCAGCAGTTTCGCAGCGACGGCTACATTACCAATGACTTTCTGCAGCGTGACGATACCAACCAGCGCGATGAGTTTACCGCGCGGGGCAAGCTCGACTGGCGGCCCAGTGATACGCTGCAGCTTTTGCTGAGTAGCTTCTATGTCGACATCGATAACGGCTACGATGCTTTTTCCCTCGACAACACCCGCCACACTTTGTCCGATGAACCCGGAGTCGACAGTCAGCAAACAGTGGCCGCCTCGCTGAAAGCGATCTGGACCCTGAGCGATGCTGTTTCGCTGGAATTCATCGGCAGCTACAGTACGGCGGACCTGGAGTACGGGTTTGACGAAGACTGGAGTTTCGTCGGCATTTGCAGCGGGCAGCCCTGCGAGGGTTTCGAATACTCGTCAACCGACAATTACCTGCGCGACCGGGACGAGACCCGCTTCGAGTTGCGGGCGCTTTCCGGTCCGGCCGGAGAATTGTTCGGCACCGTGTCCTGGGTAGCGGGTGTCTATGCCAACCGGCGCGACGAGAACCTGGTGCGCGAGTTCTATGACTTTGATCTCGACCTGGCCGACGCCCGTTTTCTCAGTGACTACCAACGCGACAGTTTGGCGGCTTACGGTCAATTGGAGATACCGCTTGCGGCCCGCTGGACCGCCCGGCTGGGTGCCCGGGTGGAGAGATTCACAGGCGACTACGGTGACAGCCTGGGCGTCGAGGCCGACCCTGGTGACACCCTGTGGGGCGGGGAGCTGGCGGTGGACTACCAGTATCGTGATGACACCTTTGTCTACGGCCTGGTATCCCGGGGTTACAAACTCGGCGGCGTCAACGGCGAGGCCCTGGGACGCGCGGTCAAGAATAACTTTCCGCCGCCTGTGGTTGCCTTCCTCGATGAGCGCCTGGAATATGACAGCGAAACCCTGATCAACTGGGAACTCGGATTCAAGGGGCAGTACCTCGAGGAGCGGCTGGCACTGCGCCTGGCCCTGTTTTACATGGATCGCAGCGATATGCAGGTCAAGGGTTGGTACAATGAGGGGCCTCTGTTCGTCAGTTACATCGACAATGCTGCATCGGGCACGAACTGGGGCGCAGAGCTGGAAACCCAGTACCAGATGACAACGGCGCTGACACTGTTCGCCAGTGTCGGTTGGCTCAATACCGAGATCGATGATTTCGAGGTGCTGGCCGAGGGCGGCTTGGTCGATAAGAGTGGCCGGGATCAGGCCCATGCGCCGTCCTACCAGTTCAATGTGGGGGCTGATTTTCGGTTTGGCACAGGCTTTTACGGACGTCTGGAGGTAGAAGGTCGGGACCAGTTTTATTTCTCCGACAGCCATGACGAGCAGTCCGACAGTTACCAGTTATTGCATGCGCGCCTCGGCTATCGATGGCATCAGCTCGACCTCGCGCTCTGGGGTCGAAACCTGACCGATGAGGATTATCAGACCCGGGGTTTCTACTTCGGCAATGACCCGCGCAAGTTCTATGTCGATGAACCCTACTATCAATATGGTGAGCCCCGGGTTTTCGGGGTCGAAGCCCGCTACAGCTTTTGATGCGTCGAGGAGTCGGAATGAGAACAACGGCCGAAATCAGCATGTATCCGCTTGCGGACGACTTTATCGGCCCTATCCGCGAAATCATCCACAAACTCAACACCTACCCGGGGCTCGAGGTTAGCACCTATCCCACGGCAACCGTGCTGGTGGGTGAGCACGCCGTGGTGATGGATGCGCTCAAGGATGCCCTGGCCTGGAGTCACGAGCGCTTTGGTATCAGCGTTTTCGTGACCAAGTTGATCACCGGCTACGAGGCGCAGTAGCCCCTTGGATGCCCCGGCAGAATGGCTATCGGCTGGGTCGCTATGGGAAAGCGCGGCGGTGCTCTCGGCCCTGGCCTACCTGGTTCTGGCCGCGCGGGAGAGCAACTGGTGCTGGTACTTCGCTTTCGCCTCAACCGCGATTTACAGCGTCCTGTTTCGGGAAGTCAGCCTGCTGATGGAGTCGGCTCTCAACGTCTATTACATGGCCATGGCGGTTTACGGCTGGCATCAATGGCGTCGAGGCGGCGGTGACCACCAGGGTATCAGGATTCATACCCTGGGAATGCGGGGCCACGGTTTGGTGATCGCCACTATCCTGGCGTTGACCGCGGTGTCGGGATTTCTTCTCAGTCGCTACAGCACGGCAGCCTGGCCCTATGTGGACTCGTTCACGACCTGGGCCAGTGTCATTGCCACGTATATGGTGGCGCGCAAGATGCTGGAGAACTGGCTCTACTGGATAGTGATCGATCTGGTATCCATTCCCCTGTATTTGAGCCGGGGGCTGGAGCTGACCGCACTGCTATTCGTTGCCTATGTCATGATCGCCATTGTCGGTTTTTTTCGTTGGCAAAAACACTACCACTTGCAAGCTGTGCAAGTTGCCAGCGGGCACGCCAATGAGTCCTGCGCCTGAAACCTGGTGGCAGGAATGGCCCTGCTGGGGGCTGAAACGGGCCCCCCGCGTGCTGCGGCGCCTTCCCGGCGGGCGCACCAATTGCACGTTTCTGGTCGAGGCCGATGGACAGCGCCTGGTGGTGCGTCGCAATCATCCCGCCAGCGCCGGTTTGGGGATTGATCGCGACAGCGAGCGTATGATTCTGGGCGCCGCAGCCGCTGCGGGCATCGCGCCAGCGCTGGTTTACTGTGACGATCATACGCTTATCACGGAGTATATCGGCGGGGAGCATTGGCATGACCCGGGGGTCGATAGTGACCTGCGCTGGGCGCGGCTGCTGTCGGTGATGGAGCGGCTGCACAGCCTCAGGCTGGACTGTCTGGGGCGTTATGACTACCTGGCCCACGCCGAAGCCTACTGGGCGCAGCTCCCTTCGCCACATGAGGAATTAGTTAGAGCGCACGCGCGCATGGGGCCCCTGTTGCGACAATTCCAGGATGCGTGTCGTTGCTCTGTCCTGTGTCACCACGATCCGACGCCCGGCAACATCATTGCCGGCGCCGATCGGCTCTACCTGATCGACTGGGAGTACGCGGGAATGGGCTGCCGAGCCTTCGATTTCGCAGTGCTTGAAGATCACTGGGGCCGTGCCGTGGAATTGCCTCCACTCGACTGCGACCTGGACCTTGCGAAGCAGGTATACCGGCACCTTTGCCGACTCTGGGAGTTGCGCCGCCGGGCTTGAACCAAAAAAATAGGCAGGGCCTCAAGCCAGTTTGTGATCCATCTCCAGTGCCGGTTGATCGCAGCAGGGGTGGCCGGTGAGTCGCGCCGGCACGCCGGCCGCCGTGGTATGGGGAGGCACGTCGATGAGGACCACGCTACCGGCACAGATCTGGGCGCCGTCACCGATGCGGATATTCCCCAGAATTTTGGCCCCGGCACTGATCAATACACCATTGCCAACCTTGGGATGGCGGTCGCCGCCGGCCTTGCCGGTCCCGCCGAGGGTAACCGACTGCATTATCGATACATTGTTGCCTACTACCGCGGTTTCGCCGATAACGATACCCGTGGCATGGTCCAGCATGATGCCGCTGCCAATGCGGGCGGCCGGATGGATGTCGACCCCAAACTCCACCGACACCCTGTTCTGGAAAAACAGCGCCAGTTCCCGCCGCTGGTGTTGCCAGAGGTAATGCGCTATGCGGTAGGTCTGGAGCGCGTGGAAGCCCTTGAAATAGAGGAATGGGGTAGAGTACTGGGCACAGGCAGAGTCGCGCTCCCGAACCGCGCGAATGTCTTCACGAATCGCGGTGGCAATGCGCTTGTCGGCAGCCAACGCCTCTTCAATCACCTCACGCAACAACAGCGCAGAGGCCGTCGGGCTGTCGAGCTTGTTCGCCAGGTGAAAGCTCAAGGCCGCTTCCATACTGTCATGGTTTAAAATGGTGGCGTGGAGGAAGCTGGCGAGAATGGGTTCGTTGGCTGCTTCGATCGCGGTTTCCTCGCGAATGGTATCCCACACGGGATCGGCGCCCTTGATATCATGATTGACCACATTTTGCATGGTGAAGGCTCGCGATGATGGCATGGGCTTCACTTTACCCCAAGCACCGGTAAAAATCATGGTTCGGGCGAACGCCCCACCGCAGCAGGTCAGCAGTCATGCGCGACGACAGGCGCCCCTATTGGGTCAAAAAAATGTATCTGGAATACCGTGGATGGTACACCCGGCATTTTATCAAGCCAGCCTGCGACCACCTTGGCGATTATCCGACCTTCATGAAACCCTGGTACGTGCATATCGGTGGTCCGAATATTCGCATTGGCAAGTGCGCAACGGTGGTTGCCGAGCCGGACGGATGGGTGCGCATCGGGGTTTGGGGCACGCAGCCGGGGCGGGGCAGGATCAGCATCGGTGACTACGTCATGATCAGCCCGGGAACCCGCATCAGCGCCTGCGAGTCCATCGAGATCGGCCACGGAGTGATGATGGCCAACGGAGCCTATATCACGGATTCCGACTGGCATGGGCTGTACGACCGCACCCGGCGGGATACGGCCGTGCGGCCGGTAAGCATTCACGACAATGCCTGGCTGGGAGATCACTGCACCGTATTGAAAGGCGTGACTATCGGGGAAAACAGCGTGGTGGCCGCGAGGGCCGTGGTAACCCAGGATGTGCCCGCCAATACAGTAGTGGCGGGGAATCCGGCCGTGGTCGTCAAACAGCTTGATCCCGAGCTTGGCTTTGTCACCCGGGGTGACTATTTTGCCGACCCTGAAGCACTCGAACGCTACATTGATTCAGTCGAGCGAGAGGTGCTCGCAGGTAACGGGTTTTTCAATTGGCTGCGAACCGTGATTTGGCCCAATGACCGCGACTAATCAAACCCTTCAAAGCCGATAAAGGGGAATCCGTCTTAGCAGCTCGGTGATGCGGCGTTCGATATTCGCCAGATAGGGCTCCAGTTCGCTGTCATCGAGGCGTGCCAGGTCGCCGGCGATATCCAGTTGCGGCAGATCATCGGGGCTTGGCAACAGTTCGTCATCGTAAAGCAGGTGACTCAGCTCGTCCTGCAACTGGCGGGCCGATTGATCGTTGATGGTGGCAAGATAGGAGAAGCGAATCCCTGCCTTGTCGGCCACCAGGTCGGCCAAACCGAACCCGGAACTGGACTGGCTGTCATCCAGTTCCTTTTGCATGCCCATCAGGTCGGCAACCTGATCGCCGGCAAACAGCGATATCAATGCTGCGGTCATAAAGTGCGTGGCCAGATCATTGCGCCGGTGCAGGGTGAGTGACAGGCGGCGCGACGGCAGCGCAAGCAGGTTCCCCAGCCCGGTCATCTGGATGACCTTGGGGTCACCGCTGTAAAGCCCGAGGGCGATCAACGCGGCGCTGTTCTCTTCCACCGCGTCAAAGCCGGCGGCCGTGCGTTTGCGTGCCAGGTCGTAGGCAGGCCCCAGCATTCCCGTCAGCGGGTAACGTTCGGCTGCGGTCTTGCGGGTGATTTGTTCGAGCAACTGGTTATAGCGTTCAACCCGCTGGGTATCCACTTGCTCCAGCAGCATTTTTTTCTGTTTTGCGGTCACACTGCCGATTATTTCAGGGGTGATCTGGTAGACGATATCGATGCGCTGGTCAGAGATGCCGAACTGCTCGATCGACTCCCAGGTTTTGTTGGCATTGGCAAGGCGTTGATCGGTTTCCAGCAACTCGAGGGCACGCTGTTGCAGCCAGGCCAGGAGCGGCGTTGGCACATCGATATACCCCAGCTTGAGGCTGGTGATGGTGGGGTGGCGGCCGTCTGTGCCGAGCTTTGCGCGGAAGTTGACCACGTCGCGGCCCGGCACCACGGGAAGCCTGAGATTGCCGAACACCTGCAGATGCTCGTCTTCCAGCGCCAGGGCTGCACCCTCGAGGAGGGGCAATTTGGCCGCCTGGCGGCCGAAGGCGAGGGCAGTCCTGAGGTCTTTTTCGGTCAAGGACAGGGTCGCGAGGCCAGCATCGTTGCTCCGCGCTACCTGCTGGGCCACCAGGCGTTGTACTCGCATGATTTCATTGCCATCGAGTTGCTCGACGGGCAGCGCCATCGGTTTGTTGCTGAAAACGAGAAAATAGACGGCAAGGGGACTCAGCAGCAGTATCAGCAGACTGGCGATCAGGATCAGCTTGAGCAATCGACCCATGGGTTGGTTTTTCTCCGTCGGTTACAGTTAAACCATGGCAGTGTCAGGCGATGATTATAGTCAAGCCCAGACTGCCAGGGGTGGCTCGTTGAGGGCCGCCAGTTGCTCGCGCAACTGCAGAATGTGATCTGGCCAGTAGCGCGGCGTGTCGAACCAGGTGAAAGCGCGGGGGAAGGCTGGGTCCTCCCAGCGGCGTCCAACCCACGCCGCCTGATGAACAATGCGGTAGCTGCGCAGGATTTCTATCCAGCCAAGCTGGCTGGCATCGAAATCATTGAACTCATTATAGCCGTCGCTGATCTCGCTGAGCTGGCGTTCCTGCTCCGGACGACTGCCCCAAAGCAGCATCCAGACGTCCTGGATAGCCGGCCCATTCACGCAGTCGTCGAAATCGACAAACCAGGGCTTGTCGTCCCGCCACAAGACGTTGCCGGCGTGGCAGTCCCCGTGGAGCCGGATAAAAGGGCATTGCGGCAGCTCGTGCAGGCGCCGTTGCAGGGTATCCATGAGGTCGGCGGCCAGGCTTTGATACGCATCCTCCAGGCCTGCCGGTATGAAGGTCGACCGCAGGAATTCGATGTCGTCATGCATTTGTCCCACGATGTCGAGGGTGTTGCGATGTGCAAACGGGAGCAGCGCGCCAACTCCATGAATTCTCCCCAGGTACTGGCCCATGCGGTAGAGAATGTCCATGTCGTCGACATTGAGCGGGTGGCCCCCACGGCGCGGGTAGGCGGCGAAACGGTAGCCCTGGTATTCATGCAGAGTCTGATCTCCGAAGGACAGCGGCGCAACCACGGGCAGCCCGACGTCAACCAGCTCCTGAGAAAAGCGATGTTCCTCGAGTATCTGGGCGTCGCTCCAGCGCCCAGGACGGTAGAATTTGGCCACCACCGGTTCGGCCTGCTCGACACCTATCTGGTATACCCGGTTCTCGAAGCTGTTGAGTGCCAGCACGCGATAGTCGGATATCAGGCCCAGGCTTTCAGCGGCATCGATCACCGTGTCCGGGCTCAAGCGGTAGTAAGGTTGTTGCTGGTGCCCTGTATCGACATCGGTCACTGGGTGGTGCGCTCCCTGGGTTTGACATCGCCCCGCCATAGCCGCGGAGGATGCGCTGAGGGCAGCTATTGTATGCAAAAGCCGTCGGGAATGCTGCCGTTGCGCCAACTGGCAGGTTGTTCACGCTATTTTTTGCGGGGGTGTGCGAGCCAGACACCAGACATCCACCTGCTCAGCGCCGTGGTCAAGCAGCATCTGGCACAGCAGGTTGGTGGTGGCGCCAGTCGTCACAACATCGTCTACCAGTGCAACGTGCCGGCCGCCGGGCGCAGCAAACACGTTGAACGCATGGCGCAGGTTGCGCAGGCGTTGATCCCGGGGCATGCCCTGCTGCGGTGGCGTTGGTTGCTCGCGCGCCAGGCAATGGGGTTGCAGCGGGATACCCAACTGGCCGCCTAGTCGGTCCGCCAGAAAGTGGGCCTGGTTGAACCCTCGCCGCCATTGCCGCCGCCAGTGCAATGGCACGGGTACGACGACATCCGGGAAGGTATCGCGCTGATAGTGCTTTCGCAGACGCTGGGCAAGCAAGTGGGCCAGCACTTTGCCGATAGCCAGGCGGCGCCGATACTTGAAGTTTTGGATGAGTATGTCCACCGGGTGGCCATAGGTTGCCAGGGCAATGCAGGTGCGAAAGTAAAAGCGCTGGTTCAAACAGGAGCCGCAGAACTCGGTGTCGCCGGGCGTGGGTAATCCGCAGTGGTGGCAGTGCGGCCACGGCCTGCTGAGGCTGACCTCGCAGGCGCCACAGAGATCCAGTTGCCGGTGGCTGCTGGCGCGGCAAAGGATACAGCGCCCGGGTAGCACCGCATACTGTATATTATTTAACCAAGTGTAAACCATAATGCATCCCTGCTGGTTGACAAAGATCGGTGGGCTTATAACATTGAGCGCCTGTCCCGGCGCCACCTCTGGTGATGCTAAGGTTTTTGCCGGGTTTCCTTCCATGGCAAAGTAGTAACAGGCAGGCCTGATGATTACACAAGATCCCGATTTGATTCGCCACAACTGGACAGCTGAAGAAGCCCTGGAACTGTTGCAGCGTCCATTCAGCGATCTGCTTTATCAGGCCCAGTCCGTCCACCGCCAATGCTTTGATCCCAACACGGTGCAGGTTAGCCAGCTCCTGTCGATCAAGACCGGGGCCTGCCCTGAAGACTGCAAATATTGCCCCCAGAGCACCCGTTACGACACCGGACTGGAGAAGGAAAAGCTACTGGAAATCGACAAGGTGTTGCAGGAGGCGCGGGCGGCGGCGGCTGCCGGTGCCACTCGCTTCTGCATGGGTGCGGCCTGGCGCTCGCCAAAGAAAAAGGATATGCCCTACCTGGTGGAAATGGTGCGGGGAGTGAAAGCGCTCGGGTTGGAAACCTGTATGACCCTGGGTATGTTGAGACCGGAGCAGGCACAGGAGCTGGCGGACTCCGGGCTCGATTATTACAACCACAACCTCGACACATCCCCCGAGTATTACGGTGAGATTATTACCACCCGGGGCTATGGTGATCGGCTCGACACGCTGGCCAATGTCCGTGCGGCAGGACTCAAGGTATGTAGCGGTGGCATCCTGGGAATGGGGGAAAGTCTGCGGGATCGGGCGGGGTTACTGGTTCAGCTCGCCAATCTCCCGGTTCATCCCGAAAGTGTGCCCATCAACATGCTGGTGCGCGTCGAAGGCACGCCCCTGGCCAACGAGCGCGAGCTGGACCCGATCGACTTCGTGCGCACTATCGCGGTGACCCGAATCATGATGCCGCAATCCCATGTACGCTTGTCCGCGGGGAGGGAGCAAATGAATGATTCGACCCAGGCACTTGCCTTCCTCGCCGGCGCCAACTCCATTTTTTACGGTGACAAACTACTCACCACTTCCAACCCCGCCGCCAACCAAGATATGGCGTTGTTCCAGCGTCTGGGCATTCAGCCAGAGGGCCATGGTCAAGACCAAAGCGGCGATGCCGAGCTTTTGCCGGCAAACTGTCCACGCCGAAATGGCATGGCCCAACAGTTTTACGATGCCACATTAAGTCCGGGGCTTTAGCAGCTACCGACATGGATTGGCAAGCCAGCCTGCAGCAGGATCTGGACCAGCGCCGTGCCGCCCGGCTGTATCGCCACCGCCGGATACTGCAAAGCCCCCAGGCTGCGCGCATCGTGCTTGATGGACGCACCTGTACCAATTTCAGTAGTAACGACTACCTCGGGCTTGCCAGCGATCCCCGGGTGCTGGCGGCTTTCAAGAGGGGTGCCGAGACCTACGGTGTGGGCAGTGGCGCGTCCCATTTGGTCAGTGGTCACAGTGCAGAGCATCATGCACTTGAAGAAGAGCTGGCGGCGTTCACCGGGCGCCAGCGGGCTTTGCTGTTCTCCACCGGTTACATGGCCAATATCGGCGCGGTCGTGGCGTTGCTGCAGCGCGGTGATTACATTATCGAAGACAAGCTCAACCACGCCTCGCTCCTCGATGCCGGGCAATTGAGTGGAGCGCGCCTGCAGCGGTTTGCCCACAATGACATGGCTGCGCTGCAGCAACGCCTGGCTTCGAGTCGGGATGCTGCGCGAAAACTGATCGCTGTGGATGGCGTTTTCAGCATGGATGGTGATTGTGCGCCACTCCCGGAGCTTGTCGCACTGGCAAATACGCATCGTGCCTGGCTGATGGTAGACGACGCCCACGGCTTCGGGATTTTGGGCAAAGATGGCGCTGGATTACTGCAAATGGGCGGGTTTGGCGAGGATGAGGTGCCTGTATTGATGGCAACTTTCGGTAAGGCCCTGGGAACTTTCGGCGCATTTGTGGCCGGCAGCGAACTCCTGATTGAAACCCTGATACAGCGGGCGCGGACCTATATCTACACGACTGCGCTCCCCCCTGCGGTGGCAGCCGCAACCCGGGAGAGCCTGCGAATCGTGCAGGCTGAAAGCTGGCGCAGGGAGCGCCTGCAGGCTTTGGTTGCCCGCTTACGCAGCGGTATCGAGGCACTGGGCATGGCGCTGATGCCCTCTGACACGGCGATCCAGCCTTTGCTGCTCGGCGATGCTGCAAGTGCGCTACGATTGAGCGAAAAACTCTATAGGCAGGGTTTTTTTGTACCCGCGATTCGCCCGCCTACAGTGCCGAGGAATACCGCGCGGCTGAGAATTACCGTGACCGCAGCCCACACCGAAGCGGATATTGAGCGCTTGCTGCAGGCCCTGGAGCGGTGCGCTCCATGAACGGGTCAGCGGTGCTGGATGTCGCGGAAGCCGGGGCTGCCGAAGGATGTTATGAGCACCTGCCAGCGCTGGTAGTGCTCCACGGGTGGGGGAGTGATAGCCGGATCTGGTGGCGGCTGTTGCCCCTGTTGGAAAATCATTTTGCGATCCACTGCGTTGACCTTCCGGGTGTTGCTGGGAGTTGTTTTATTGAGGAGTGGCTAGACGATTTTGCACTCGTGGATGCGCTGGCGGCGTTGCTGCCGAAGCGTGCTCACTTGCTGGGTTGGTCAATGGGTGGAAATCTGGCCCTGGAGTATGCGGCCCGCTACCCCTCCCGGGTATTGTCCTTGAACCTGGTGGCGACCAATCCGGTATTCGTGCAGCGACCGGGTTGGCCCTGCGCCATGGAGCCCGAGAGTTTTGACCAGTTCTACCAGCGTGTCAAAGCCGATCCACAGAGCGGTTTGCGGCGTTTCAGGCAGTTACAAGTTCGGGGCGATAAGCAGGCGAAAAGGGTGTTAGGTTTGCTGGCATCGGTTTACGGTCGGGATCTTGCAATCGAGCCCAAGCCCTTGCTTGAGTCGTTGTCATGGTTGCAGTCGCGGGACCAGCGAATGCTGCTGGACACTATTGAACATACGCCACGTTTTTTGCTGGGTGAGGGCGACGAGCTGGTGCCCGCAACACTGGCAGATTACATCCCCCGGGCCACCGTCTTGCCTGGCTGCGGACACCTGCCGATGCTATCCAATCCAGCAGCCCTGGCCGAATGGGTACTGGCAGCATTGCCCGGTCCGTGCCTGGCAGGTGGCGGACAGGCACCCACTGCGCTTTGGGGTAGCGAGTCGGAAAAGCAGCGCATCGCGCGCTCGTTCAGCCAGGCCGCTGCTAGCTATGATGCGGTCGCCAGCCTGCAACGGGCAGTGGGGGACGAGCTGGAGCAGAAAATTCCCAGCGGCACCACCACCGGACTGGCCCTGGACCTGGGCTGCGGCACCGGGTACTTTCTGCGTCGGGTCACGCCTGCTTGCGATGATATCATCTGGTTTGGTGGCGACCTGGCAGAGGGCATGCTGCGTTACTGCCAGGCAACCCAGCCATCCCTGCAGGGGCGCTTGCTGGGCCTGGACGCCGAAAGGCTGCCCTTTGCGCCTTCTTCGCTCCATGGCATTTACTCGAGTCTCGCCCTGCAGTGGTGTCGCAACCTGGATCAGTTGTTTGCAGAGCTGCGGCGGGTCATTCGCCCGGGTGGCTGGCTGGTGTTCAGCACCCTTGTCGATGGCACGCTGCATGAGCTGAAATCGGCCTGGCAACAGGTGGACACCTATGTTCACGTCAACCATTTTTTTAGCGCCACCGAGTGGCGCGCCGCCGCTGAGGCAAACGGATTTCGCTGCCGCTACTGGCAGCCGCAAACCCGGGTAACACACTACGCGAAACTGGGGGACCTGATGCGCGAACTCAAGGCCCTGGGTGCGCACAACGTCAATGCCGGTATGTCCAGCGGTTTGACGGGTAAACGCAGTTGGCAAACCCTGTCCAGTGCGTACGAATCCTACCGCTGTGACGATGGCCGCCTGCCGGCGAGCTGGCGGGTGCTGTACGGAGTTTTGACCTTTGAGTAAGAGCTACTTTGTGACCGGGACTGACACCGAGGTTGGCAAGACCGCTATTTCAGCGGCAATCCTGGTGGCGTTGCAGGAACGGGGCAAAACGACTGCCGCTATCAAGCCTGTCGCGGCAGGAGCAGACCAAACCCCGGAGGGCCCTCGCAACCAGGACGGTTTGATTCTGCAGCGCTACCAGACTTTGGAGTTACCCTACGGGCAGGTCAATCCGGTGTTGTTGGAGCAGCCGTTGTCGCCCCATATTGCCGCCGAAAAGCAGCAGCGGAGGGTAACGGTGAGCCAGCTGGAGGGCTACTGCAGGGGTATGATGCTGGCTTCAGCCGATCGTGTGCTGATCGAAGGGGCGGGTGGCTGGCGGGTGCCGATCAACGGGACGGAGTTGCTCTCCCAGCTGCCCCGGGCACTGGATTTGCCGGTGGTGATGGTGGTGGGTATGCGCCTCGGTTGCCTTAACCATGCCATGCTGACCGCCGAGGCAATAGTTCGCGACGGCCTGGAAGTGAGGGCCTGGGTGGCAAACCAGGTTGACCCGCAAATGGCCGAGGTGGCAGCGAATATTGCGACCCTGCGCCGGCAATTACCCGGTTATTTCATGGGGCATGTTCCCTGGCTAGAGGGCGCGAGGCCCGCAGCGCTCGCCTCCCATATCGATGTGACACCGCTGCTGTAAACTGTCTCCCGCAGCAACCCCTGCTGCTTACCTGGCAGGTAATTGCAGATCCCGCTCAGGACACGACAATACCCGCAAGCAAAGACAGGCGATTGCACGGTGCAATCGATTCCCGTTGTTTTGATTGAGAGGTCAGGTTATGTCAACTTACAAAGCGCCGCTTCGCGATATGCAATTTGTGCTCAAGGAATTACTGGATAGCGATACGCACTATGCCAGCTTATCCAGCCCGGAAACCCTTACGCCTGATCTGCTGGATGCCGTGCTCGATAACGTTTCGAAGTTTGCTGAAGAGGTTCTCGATCCCATCAATCGGAGCGGTGACGAAGAGGGTTGCACCTGGTCCGCCGAGGGCGTTACCACTCCCGCGGGGTTTAAAGAGGCCTATCAGCAGTATGTCGAGGGTGGGTGGCCCGGTTTGGCAGCGAGCCCTGAATACGGTGGCCAGGGATTGCCCGCTTCCATCAGCTTTTATATGGATGAAATGGTCGGTACCGCCAACTGGTCGTGGAGCATGTATCCGGGTCTCAGCAAAGCGTCGGTTGAGCTGCTGACAGAACAGGGAACCGAAGAGCAGAAAAACACCTACCTGCCTAAACTGATCGAAGGTAGCTGGACCGGCACCATGTGTTTGACCGAACCCCAGGCCGGTTCGGATGTCGGTATTCTTAAAACCAAGGCCGAGCCCAACGCCGATGGCAGTTATAACATCACCGGCACCAAGATTTTTATCAGTGCCGGCGAGCACGATATGTCGGAAAATATTATCCACATGGTACTGGCCCGGGTTCCCGGTGCGCCCAGCGGTACCAAGGGGATATCGCTTTTCATCGTGCCCAAGTTCTTGGTGAATGATGACGGCTCGATTGGCGAGCGCAATGGCGTTCACTGCGGCTCGATCGAGCACAAGATGGGCATCAAGGCTTCGGCCACCGCCCTGTTGAATTTTGATTCCGCCAGGGGCTATCTGATTGGAGTCGAAAACGAAGGCTTGAACCAGATGTTCATCATGATGAACGCGGCCCGCGTCGGCACCGCTATGCAGGGTCTGTGTATGGCCGAGGCGGGGTTGCAGAAATCGGTGGATTATGCGCGGGAGCGACTGCAGATGCGCTCGCTTACTGGCCCCAAAAATCCCAATGGTCCGGCGGATCGAATTATCGTTCACCCCGATGTGCGCCGCATGCTGCTCACCCAGAAGGCCTTCGTTGAGGGCAACCGCGCATTTCTTTACTGGTTGATCATGCAGGTGGACAAGGAAACCTACGGTAATGAAGAGCAGAAGCGGGAGGCCGACGTGGCGATGGCCCTGTTGACCCCCATTGCCAAGGCTTTCGTGACCGAAACCGGCCTTGAGGCGGCAAACCTGGCACTTCAGTGTTACGGCGGTCACGGCTATGTTCGGGAGCACGGGGTTGAGCAAATCGTCCGCGATGGCCGCATCGCCACCGTTTACGAGGGGACCACCGGCATCCAGGCGCTGGATTTGATCGGTCGCAAGGTATTGGGAACCGGCGGCGAAAGTCTTCGCGGTTTCACCAAGGTGCTGCACAAGTATTGCGAGCAGCACAAAGGCAACCCCGAGATGGCAGGGATGGTCGGGCGCCTCGCCGAGTTGAATAAGGAGTGGGGCGAACTGACCATGGAAATTGGTGCCGGGGCGATGAAAAACGCCGATGAAGTGGGTGCCGCCTCCGTCGACTACCTGATGTACAGCGGCTACGTCTTGCTGGCTTGGTTCTGGGCGCAAATGGCGGAGCTGGCGCAGCGCAAGCTCGCTGCAGGCGAGGGCGATGCCAACTTTTACACCGCTAAAGTGCAGACCGCCCGTTTCTACTATGAGCGCATTCTACCGCGCACCCTGGCCCATGCGGCGGCGATGCGTGCTGGTGCAGAGTCGACCATGGCGATCACGGAAGACAATATGTACCTTGGCTGATTTCGGCCTATGCTGAAACAGCGACTCCCGTTACAATTCAGGCCTGTAACGGGAGTTTTTTATGGCTGAAGAAAAACAGTTATCTGACGAGGATATGGAGCGGGTGCAGGGTTACCTGACCCGGGGCTACAATGATACTGATCGCAAGCCCTTCAGGCCGCTGCGGATGATGATCATGTTGATTGCCGTAGTGTCCATTCTTAGTGTTCTCAGCATGTTCATCGCCCGTCAGGCCGGCGTTTACTGAGCCTGACTCAGGATCAGAATTTAAGGTGCAGACGTACGGCCACCCCTTGTCCCAGCGTGTCGATATCGTAGCGAAACCGCTTGGCTTCGTAGCTCGCCTCGGTAATACCCAGCGCTAGCCTTTCGATCAACGCTTTCACCGGCACGCTAATGGGGTCACCGTCGTACACCGGTGGCCTGTCTGCTGAAGGTGTTTTGTAACTGCCGTTGTTGATGGTGTAGTCGCCGTGATAGCCGCTTTCTGCCCAGGTGTTGACCGATGCCAGCAAGATTGCGACCAGCAGGTAGCGCATGGGGCGATGCCCCCCGGAATAGGATACAGGGCCTTTCTCAGTTTTCGCATTAGTCATGGCACACCTCCTTGGAGTGTCCATTCACGGTCTTTGTTTGTTAATTGTAGGAGCCCGTGGCCGTGACAATGGGACGAAGAGGCCGGAATGTGAACTTGATCAGCCGGGTTAGTCAGGCTGTGATCCGGTTCGCTTTTCGGGAGCCGGCAGCGCTGTTGATGATGAAGCGGGGCGGGCTCAAAGGTTTAGCTTGATAGGGTTTTTTGCTATAGTCTGCGACCTTTCCCGGTTACATTGCAATACTGTTTTATAGAGCACGGAGTGTAGCTCAGCTTGGTAGAGCACTGCCTTCGGGAGGCAGGGGCCGGAGGTTCAAATCCTCTCACTCCGACCAGTTTTGTTAAGAAGCGCCCCTCAGTGGCCGCTTTTGCCCGCCCTGTGGTTTTTCGTTTCCAGCGGATGGGTTTTTGAAGAGCGCTTTTCTCCTTCCCCGAGAGACTGGTACCTGATGGCGATGCGGTCGGTGATGGGCGCATCAGCGGCGCAGTTGCGTTACAGCTTCGGAGAGTACACGCTGTAGCAGCCACCCCACTCAGTGGCAGATGGACTATTCTTGGAAGCATGGGGTCCTGGCGCATTGCCCGGACTGGAAGCGAACTGCCAACATAAGTGTTTTCACATGCCGCGCCAGCGGAGGTTGCAATAATCAATAAGGGTGAATTTAATGATTGGTCATAATCAGGTGATGATTACCGGTGGCGCCGGATTCCTGGGTTCTCATCTGTGCGATCGTATCCTGGCAGAGGGTGCTGATGTACTGTGCGTCGACAACTTTTACACAGGCACAAAAAACAATATACGCCACCTATTGAATCACTCAGGTTTCGAACTTCTTCGGCATGATGTAACCCTGCCGCTCTATGTCGAGATTGACCAGATCTACAATCTGGCTTGTCCGGCGTCGCCCATTCACTATCAGCGGGATCCGGTACAGACGACAAAAACCAGCGTCTCTGGGGCCATCAATATGCTGGGTCTCGCCAAGCGCCTCGGCATCCGTATTCTGCAGGCATCCACTTCTGAAGTATACGGTGATCCCAGCATCCACCCGCAGACCGAGTCCTACTGGGGAAACGTTAACCCTATCGGTATCCGCAGTTGCTACGATGAGGGCAAGCGCTGTGCCGAGACCCTGTTTTTTGACTACTACCGCCAGCACAAGCTGCCCATCAAAGTGGTCAGGATTTTTAATACCTACGGGCCGCGAATGCACCCCAACGACGGTCGAGTAGTCAGCAACTTCATCATGCAGGCCCTGCGCGGAGACGATATTACTATTTATGGTAACGGGGAGCAGACCCGATCGTTTTGCTATGTCAGCGATTTGATCGAGGCGATCTACCTGACCATGCAGACGGATGCGGAATTTATTGGCCCCGTGAATATCGGCAACCCAACCGAATTTACCATGCTGGAATTGGCAGAGCTGGTCATTCGCCTGACCGGCTCGCGCTCTAAGCTGCGTTTCCAGCCTCTTCCCTCGGACGACCCGATGCAGCGGCAGCCGGACATTACGTTGGCAAAGGGTAAATTGAACTGGGAGCCGAAGGTAGCACTGGAAGATGGCCTCAAGGAGACCATTGCCTACTTCAAATCTTTGTCAGGATAGGTCGTCGGCTTAAGCTGCGGGGACTGAGTGTCGGCTGACTCTGGCATTTATTCGCTCAGTTGTCACTTATGGCTTTTCTGCTTCGCGAGCAGCGGTTTCAAGGGGTTCTTGCCACACCGGGTAAACCAGGGCAGCACATCCAGGGGTGCCTGCACGGTAATTACCCTGTGACCGTCGAAGCGCTCACCCTCGCCCTGCCATCGCCAGCAACCCTCGGGTAGCCAGACACTGCGCTCAACGGCGCCTTCTTCCAGGACTGGCGCTACCAGCAGATCGGGCCCCAACATCCACTGGTCGTCGTTGTGGTCGGTGTATCTTGCTGCGGGGTCGTGCAGCCACATTGGCCGGGTTATGGGCATGCCCGTGGTGACGGCCTCTTGCCAGAGCTGGAGGATGAGCGGCCTGGCTTGAACATGCAGTTGGGCCGCCTCGCGCCAAAGCCGCTCGGCTTTGGGCTCCGGATCGCCGGGCTCGAAAGACCACGGCATACGCACCCCGGTAAGGGCGGACCCATGCACCCGAAAGTGGGTAGTGAACACTGCTGCCTGGGACCAGCGTACGAATAGCTCCTTGCTGGTGCCGCCGCTACCGGTCCAGTCGGCGTAACCGCCAATATCGGTGGTGAAGCCCCAGGCGCCGCCGATGGCGCGATTGAGCATGTCAGGTACTATCGAAGGGAGGCCGTTTTCCCGGCTCCAGTCGACCGCCTCGTCGCCCGGAAAGGTAGCGTTTTCGTCGGCCGCGGAGCCCGGGCTGCCGCCGTAGCCGGCGCGAACAAAAAAGAAGATTTCGCGCTCCGGGTGTTCAATCAGATACTTGTCGATAGCCTCTCGGGTCGCGCGGTGCTGCAGTCGCGGATAGCGATTGTGCATGGTTGCGCCTGTGCTACCGTCGGCAAAGTGCATATCGGCGATAACCTGCTCTCCAAAATCGCTCATAAAGCCGTCGGCGCCGAGGTCGAGCATTTCCCATACCAATGTATCCCACCACGCGCGTGCTGCCGGAATGGTGAAATCGATGACTGCAGCGTCGCGACTGTTGAAAGAGTTCGGGTAGAAGTAGGGCTCGCCGTCGCTGGTGGTCGCCACGTATCCGTTATCAATGGCCTCTTCGAAGCGTTCGGGGGGCTCGGTGAGCGTAGTATCGCTGTCGTCAGCCACGAACGAACGAATATACAGGATCGCGCGGATATCGTTGCGTTGCAGGCGCTCTATCACCCCGACGACAAAATCGCGATCCAGGGTTGCCCAGCCCTCAAACGCATAAGCTTCAATACCGAGATCCCGGGTTTCAATTTGCGCCAAATCATCTTCGACTTTGGCCCGGTAACTCGCAACGGTCTCTGCGCCTGGCAGTATTTGAATGGTTCTGGAAAGGGTCGGCCCAAGGCTCCAGGCTGGTGCAATCCGGTGCCTGCCACTGCGCTGGGTGAGCTGATCAATCGCCTGTGCAGCCGGCCCCAAGGCGATGACCAGGCGGAGCTGCTGCTCCGCCACTGAGAGACGCCAGGCATCTCCCAAATCCGAGCCCAGGCGCCAGCTGGCCATGGCGTCCGAGTCCAGCGCCAGGCCATAGCCCCGGGATGAGATAAATTGAGGCTGGGTATAGTAATACGAGGTGGTGAGATCCGGGAAACGGTAATCCTGAACCCAGTTCTGGAATGCCAAACCACGCAGGTTGGTACTTTCCCGGCGCCCGCCGAAACCATGGAATGCCTCGTCGTCATCGGCCAGGAAGCTGTAAAAAAGGGAGCTGGCTTCCAATTCGGAGGCTGCCGCCAGGGTAAGCACGAGTGATCCCGTGTCATCGGTTTCGAGGTTCAGTTGCAGCGTGGCACCCTTCGGGTCGTCAGTGGTAAGAACCGCCTCAATGGCCGAATCACCGCAGGTTAGCGAGCCTAAACCCGTCACTGCAAAA
This sequence comes from uncultured Gammaproteobacteria bacterium, assembly GCA_963751595.1. Taxonomy (GTDB): domain Bacteria; phylum Pseudomonadota; class Gammaproteobacteria; order Pseudomonadales; family JAHEGP01; genus JAHEGP01. The sequence continues at coordinate 264,851 of CAVVVC010000006.1, read as the reverse complement.
TACTCCGGCGGTCTTGGCTCAACCGGGTTTGGGTCTGGTTGGGTACCGAAGCCCGTCAATACCGGATACCGCAATTGGGGGTCATCACCGCGAACAAAGCCCAGCGGTGCATACAGTGTATTACCCGCAGGGTCGCGCCTGTCCAGTGTACTGAGCACCGTTTCAAACTCCGTATTTTTGAACTGGAGTGAAAAAGGGGAGCGGGTGATCTGTGCCGCTCCGCCTGGCGTGGAGAGTTCGCAACCGGAGGGGAGGGCCGACTCGATAGGTTTCCCGCAGCCGCCAAGCAGCGCGGCTCCGAAGACAACAACAGCGCTGATTGATCCACGACGGACCGGAATCATAAAGGGTCTCCGTTATTGGTGTACGAGCAGAGCATACAGCCGTGGATGGCGGCAGGGAAAGCCTCGAATCGCGTCGCCAGCTGCGTGGCGTGGCTGCTGCTATAGGGGAAACCGTTTTCCATGGCCTGGGTGCTTGCAGACCTGATTGGGAACTATGCCACTAACGTGTGCGGCAAAGTTTACGCGATAGTGGCTTTCGTTGGAGTTACTTTAGGGGTGAAACCTGTAGCGAAAGGTGACCGCAATGAAACTTGCTCGACAGCCCAATGCAATTGAACGAATCAAAGATAGTATTGTTGATGGATGCTTGCTTTATGATGGTCTTGTTGGCTCTCTCGCGCTGGGACTTGGGCTCAGCATTTTCCTGACCTACGGTGGCATTGTCTTGACCTGAGGCGAGGCAGCCCGGTGGGCGTAAAGCGCCAAACCGGGTTGCCAGGCTTACATTAGCGGAGATCGACCTCTACCATATCCGACAATTTGCTTTTCACGTTCTTCGAATCTATCGCGCTCATGGAGAAATGATAGATATCGGGGGGCAGTGAGCTTATCGTGTAGTTACTCGTGCTACCGCCGCGTACGGTTAACGTGCCTCCTTTGCCCGATAGCTCGCCGGTATAATATATTTCGTAGCTACCGATCTCGCCGAGTGACAAATATTCACCGCTTTCCCGGGTTGCGGGTGCAGTCCATTTCAGGGTGACGCTTCGCGTCGTGGCTCCGGGAGCGGGTGCAACGATGGGCTCGGTGCCCGCTGCGGGTTTCTCGATTGGCTCGGGTTCGGGGTCCGATGTTGAGTTGGGCTGCGGGGCGGGTAAGGGAACCGGCTGCGGAGCGGGTGTCTGTGACGAGATTGGCGTGGGTTGCATGGGCTGCATCGAAGAGCTGTTGGCTCGCGCCAGTTCCCGTAGTTCGGTCGCACTCATCGCCCGATTCAGAATCCGAATGTCGTCCAACAGTCCGTCGAACAGTCGCTCCCTGCCTCCGGGCTGGCTGCCGATGGCAACCTTGATGCCCGGCGCGGCGTCTATGCTGCCCTGGAGCGCTTTGCTACCTACCTCAATGCCGTTCAGGAACAAGCGCAGCATGTTGCCATTGTAAGTCGCGGCAGCATGTTGCCAAATACCGGTATTCAAGGCGCCGTTGTCGGCAATGAGCGTGTGGGTGGTGCCCGCTACGCGAAGGCGCACGCGCAACGCAGTTTGCCGGCCCACCTTGATGGTCCCCAGCATAAATACATGATCGGCCTCCGCGGTACCCGATGCCCTGGAAATGATACGGGGGTCCCGGTAATCGCCGGGGAAAGTGTCCGCCTTGAACCAGGCAGCCAGGGTGAGCGCGCGTCCCGTTGGCTCAATGACGCCGGCGTCGACATAGTCGTTCTGGCCGTCAAATCGCAGTGCATAGGGGCTGCCGTCGGCGGTATCGCTTACGTAGGCTGGTCCACCCACGAGTCGAGCCTGGTTGCCCAGCCCGCTGCTGTCAGAGGCGATTGTGCCGCTACCCTCGTTGAAGGACAGCTTGAGCAGGCCATCAGTAATCGGGGGCGCCGGCTCGGGTGCTGGTGAAGGCTCTGGTTGTGGAGCAGGTGTGGGGGCAGGCTCGGGAGTCGGCGCAGGTTTGGGTTTGGGAGCGGGCGCAGGCGCGGGAGTGGGCTTAGTGGAAGGACTTGGCTCGGGGAGGAGTATCGGCCCGGGCGCTGGAGCCGGCGCGGGATTCAGGCTGGCCACTGCGGGGACCAGCTTGGGTTTCTGCATTGGCGATACGACCACTCCGGGTGCCACTTTTGATGATTCCGCAGCGAGTATGCGGTCAAGGTCATTGATTGCCGTCTGCGTGCCGGGGACTGTCAATTGGTTCGGGTCAGTGCCGATGATGGTGGCAATATCCTCGATAACATGGAGAGGGGGAATCGCCTCGGTGCCGGAACGGCCATCGATCTCACCATCCCTCAGGTCCAATGCCAGTGCTTCGATGGCGGTGTTGGCGTCGAGCTCTCTGCCTTTTTCCCCAGATGCCTTTTGCAGTTCCACAACGATCGCCGAAAAGGTTTCGGATGCAATGCGATAAGCGAGGCTATCCTGTTGCCGGCTCTGGGTAGAGAGAATTGGTGAGGTCGTGAAGATGTCCAGCGATTCCGGGATAACACCGGCCCCCAGGGTTGCTTTGAAGTGCTGGCTGGCAACTCCCAGTGCCGCGTTGAACTCGGTCGCGCTCACCATGCCGTCGCCATTGCCCCCGAAGTTACTATTAACGGCTGGCTGGATGCTGGTAGCCGAATCATTACCGTCGGCTATGAGGCGCGCGTAATGGAGCACAAATTCGGTTACCGGCGTTGCATACACGGCTGTGCCTTCAAGTATCTGTTTGCGCGTCACCAGAGTGGTCAGCTTTGGTATTGCGGGGGCGGCGCCATGCAGCTCCTTGCCATTGACATATTCGAGCAGGAAGGGGCCGCGGCTCAGCTCATTTTCAGGGATGCCCAACTGCAGCGCAGCATTTTGATCGGTCGTACCGGCAGCGATCAATTTACCTCTCAGGTCCGGAGCACCGGGATCAAAGCTGTAGGCGGTTACTGATGCGTACAGCAAGGGGCCCTTTACCGCGGCCCCGCTGACCGGATAAACAGCAAGATCCTTGACCGTGTTTGACGGCGCTTGTTGCTGCCCGGCGGGATGGTCAGGAGTCGACCCCGCTGTGTCTTCACCAGGCGCGGGAGTCGGTGCTGTCGGGTTTACGCTGTTGACAGCTGTCGGGCTGGTTTTTTTGTGATTACTCTCGCCACAGCCGCTGAAAGCCAGACACAGCAGGATGGCTGTAATCAAGTGCAGTCGCTTTGTCATCTTGGTTTCAACCTATGCAGGGAAGATGCGATTTGGGACGGAAGTACCTCAACCAAGCTTAGGCTATCGAGCCCGGCTCAAAAGCTATGGTGGGCGACAATCCAGGGGACTGTGAACTCCATCTACTCCTTGCTGTGCTGTGCTTTCGGTCAGCCTGATCGCTGTTGTCGTAAGCCCCGCAAGGGTGGCCCCCCAGGGTCGAGCGTCGGCCAGTGGACGAGGCGACTTAGTTCACAGTTACGATGCGAGAAAAATCACTGAGTCGGAAAACCAATGGGCGTTAACCTAAGTATATTCCGCGGTGTGGCTAGCGATCGGCGATCAACCTATAAACGGCAGACAGATGGGAAGGGTATGAACAGGAAATTCTTGGCAGCGGTGGTAACAATACTGACTCTAGGCGGCAGCGCAGTGTCGATGGGCTTCGTTCAAGCGCTGGAGGTGGCTCCTTTTGCGATCTTGATACTCGGTCTGGGCGCTCTTGTGTCGGCCCGTACGAGAAACGAAAGCATCCAGAACTAATCGCGTTCTCCCACTCTAACCCCACGTTAGTGGGGTTTTTTTTGGGTCGGAGAAAGTGTTCCGACTGTCCCGCAATATAAGCGAAAACCCTTGGTGTCACCGCACTGAACAAACAGGCTGAGTCAGCACAAGCCACTACAACTCTGCGGCACCCTCGAATGGCCGGTAGACTGCCGGTTCCGATATATTAGTTTTCCTAGATATTTCCAAATTCCAGGGAGGCAATAATGGGAATCTATTCAGTCAGAGCGGCTAATTCGCTGAGGAGAAACCATCAGGAAATCTGGCAGGCTATTGTCCATGGTCCTATGGCTTCCGGGGCTTCCATGTTGGAACGCTGGGAAAACTTTGTGTTCTATGCCAGGCAATTACAGTTGAGTCCCGAACTGGCAGCGGAGCAATTCGTTGAAATAGTGTCCAGGGACTTGCGGGCTTAATGTGGCGGGCCGCTGAGTTAGCGATAGCTTCAGTGGCCGTGTCGTTACTGGCTTAGTGCAAAGCGGAAGTGCTTGGCCCGTCGGAAGGAAAATCGTCGCCAAAGATTCGCTCTATACTGGGGCGATCAAACCGATATACCTGATTGCAAAACTCACAGGTCATCTCCAATTCCTCACGTTCTCGCAGAATATCATCGATTTCTTCCCGCCCAAGCACGGCAAGTGTGTTTGCGGAACGTTCCCAGGAACAGGTGCAGTGGTAGGTGACGGCCCTTGGTTCGAAAACACGGACCTGCTGCTGGTGGTAAAGTCGATATAGCAAGTGCTCAGACTCGATCGCGAGCAGCTCCTGTGGCTCAACTGTCTGCGCCAGCACCGAAAGGTGCTCCCAGCTCTGAGCCCGGGCGCCCTCGCTGGGTTCTCGTTGCCGGGGTAGTTGTTGCAGCATGAATCCGGCGGCGCGGGAGCCGTCCGCGGCCAGGAAAAAGCGGGTTTCCAGCTGTTCAGATTGGTGGAAGTAGCGTTCCAGGCAAGCGCAGAGGCTACCGGCCTCAAGGGGAACCAGGCCCTGGTATCGCTCGCCCCTGTCGGGTTCGATGGTAATAGCCAGGACTCCATCGGCGAGCAGGAGGTCCAGCGCTGGCCCCAGGGCTTGATCGGTCAGTTGCGCCAGCCCCCTTACCTGCAAATCACTGGTGCAGTCGACAGCAATCAGCGGAACCGGGCCACTGCTGCGGGCCTGCAGGCTCAACCTTCCCTGATATTTGATGCTGGTGCCAAGCAGCACACAAGCGCTCAAGAATTCTCCCAGCAACTGGGCCACCGGCGCGGGATAGTGGTGCTTGTTGAGCAGTTCGGTATAGCTCTGCTCAAGCTGAACCACTTCACCTCGAACGTCAAAATCCTCGAAAATAAAGCGTTGGCAGTAGTCAGCCTTCATACACCAGTAGCCCGCAAAGTTTTACCTCGGCCGGAATCGAGTATTTGATGACAGGCACCGTACATTGACAACATTTGCTATGGAAGCCTCACCAATAGAAATCAGGGATGAAGGTTTTCACGTGTTTCGACACGCTGGCCATTGAAAACGGCGGCTCATGTCTGAGTTCTCTGTTCTTACAGTGGCGCAGGATATCATCTCGAAAACCACCCTTGAAGGCCGGAATCTCATGGCGCTCATTCTCGTCATCCAGGCTGAAGAACATTTGCTCGCTTTCCGGGGGGAACACCGTGACACTGGTGGTAGAGTGGAGTGGGCTTTGGTTGTGCATAAAATCCTTGAATTGCAGGTAGATGGTTTCATAACTTTCGCCATGCAGGGTCATCTCGCACTCGGTGGTAAAGCGAAAAGTAATGGCGGGCATTGTCATTCTCCTGTTTTCGAAGCGTCTTTTGCCGGTGCAAAGGCCTGTCTCAATGGGTGACTCTAGTGCATCACAATAACCAGAGCGTGCGACGCTTCAACGTCACCGGGTCAAACAAACCCTGCATCGACCGTCTCATTAAAACGCAGAGCCCCGCAGCGTCTCCAAGATTCAATGGTTATTAGAAGCCAATGCCTTAGCGTGCACCGCGATAAAAGACCTTACCCCGCCCGCCGCCGGCCCTGCTGTATGAAGGCTGTGACCCCACTGTTACAATGGCGAAGCAGCGCCTTTGTCCAGACCTTGCGGGTACCAATCACCTGCGGTTGAAGTAGCGTCCGGTAGCAGCTCGCACGAGGTGATTATCCTTGAAATCGCTTGTCATTGTGGGACGAATCAGTTGTTTGCTGTTCGCAATGGCGTCGTTTGTCGTAATGGCGAAACCGGGTACGATGGTTGAAGTAGGCTTGGTCGCTTCGATGCAGGATGGGCCCGGACTTACTCTTGCGGGAGAGCTGACGGCGATTCGCAGTGCCAGGATTGCCGCGGAAGTCGCCGGCACGGTGGGCAAGGTGCTTGCCGAGAGTGGCGATAATGTTGATGCCGGGGATGATCTGGCCGTGGTGAGGCAGAGGCCCGCTTTACTGCGGCTTCAAGCCTTGCAGGCGCGGGTCGCCGAAGCCAGGGCTGGTGTCGAGCAAGCCGAAATCAACGAGCGCCGGCTGGCGCGACTGCTCCCGCGCAAAGCGGTATCCCAGGACCAGTATGATGAGGCTCGAGTTGAACTGGCGCGCCGGCAAGCGGTATTGGCGACGCGTGAGGCAGAGGCCCTGCAACAGGATGATCAACTGCAGCGCCACCGCATCACGGCCCCGTTCGGCGCAACGGTGGTATCCCGGCATATCGAACTCGGTCAGTGGCTTGACGTTGGCGACCCGTGTTATGACATCGACGATACCGCGGTTTTACGTGCCAGGGTGGCCGTCCCCCAGCAATACTACGCACAGGTCGCCGAGGGTAGCGAGGTTCGGCTACGTGTCGATGCTGTTCCCGGCTTTGTTCGAAACCTGAAAGTCACCCGCAAGCTCCCCAATATTCGCTCGGCGGGGAGGAGCTTTGAGCTGTGGGTGGATATGGATAACAGCGACAATAAACTTGTTCCCGGGCTGTCGGTGCAAGCAGCGATTACGCTGCTGGGGCAAGGCCCAGGGCAGTTGCTGGTGAGTCGCGATGCGGTCATCACCTATCCCGATGGCAGTGCCGTGGTTTGGGTGGCCCGCAGGGACGGCACCGAGGTGACTGTCCATTCATTGCCCGTTCAGATTAGCGGCGCAAGAGCCGACCAACTGATCGTGCAGGCGGATTCCCTGCAACCTGGCATGAGGGTAGTAACCCGGGGTAACGAAGCGCTGCGCGATGGCCAGGTGGTGCAGCTTGTCGATTCCCGATAGGGCGGCCAGTGTGCGGGAGTTTACCCTGGTGACTCAGCACCCTCTGCTGGATGCCGAGCCCCTGTCTGGCGGTGCCGAGGGTCGGCGCTAATGTTCCGCTTCGCCATTCAGCGCGGCATAGTGCTCAGTGTCGCCTTTCTCATCCTCAGCTTGTTCGGGGTGATCGCCGCATTGTCTGTGCCGGTACAGATGACCCCCGACCTGGAGCGCCCGGTCATCACCGTGCTGACCCAGTGGCAGGGCGCAACCCCGCTGGATGTCGAGAAAGAAATCCTCGTTGAACAGGAAGAATACCTCAAGAATGTCCGCAACCTGGAGCGCATGACCAGTACGGCGTCCATGGGCAGGGCTGAAATCGAAATGGAATTCGTCCTGGGTGCCGACATGGGGGAAGCCCTGGTGCGGGTAAACAACGCATTGTCCCAGGTGCCCGGATACCCTGAGAACGTCGATCAACCGCGCCTCATCAGTTCATCGTCCAGTGATGACCCCTTCATTTTCTACACCATTTCGGCGCTCCCCGGCGCGGCAGGGGGAGAGCCGGTATTTCAGCAATTCGATTACCTTGAAGACAACTTCATCACTGCGCTCGAGCGTACCCGCGGGGTGGCCCAGGTCACCCTGTTTGGCGGTGCCCGCAGGGAGGTTCGAATTGCCCTCGATCCAGCCCGGCTGGCGGCAAGGCAACTGACCATGGCTGATGTCCGCGAAGCGATTCGAAGCCGTAATCGCGATGTCTCCGGCGGAGACATCGATGCCGGAAAGCGTCGCTACGTGGTGCGAACGGTGGGCCGGTTCGATTCACTGGAAGACATCAACGATACCATTGTCGCAGAGCGCTCGGGGCATCGGGTCCGCTTGCGGGACCTCGGTGAGGCGACACTTGGCGTTGCAGAGCTGCGGGGGCACGCCTACCTCAATCTCGACCGCAGCCTGGTATTCATGATTCGCCGCGACCCGGGTGCCAATGTGATCGAAGTCAAGCAACAGGTGAGCGCGTCGATCGCAGCGCTAAACCGACAGATGCTTGAGCCGCGGGGCCTCGTTGCCACCCTCTACGCAGATGACGTTGGCTACGTGGTAAATGCGGTCAAGGTGGTGCAAAAAAACCTGCTGCTGGGCGGTTTGCTCGCCTGTTTGGTCCTCTACCTGTTTCTGCGCAACATTTACCCGACGCTGCTGGGAGCCCTGGGGGTGCCAATATGTGCGATCGGTGCGTTGATCGGCCTGTTGCTGATGGGTCGCACCATCAATGTCATATCGCTGGCAGGAGTGGCATTTGCACTGGGCATGACTCTGGACAACAGCATCGTAGTGCTGGAGAACATCTATCGTCACAGGCTGGCAGGAAAGACACCGTTCCAGGCTTCACTGGTAGGGGTCAGGGAAATGTGGCAGGCCATTCTGGCATCGACCCTCACCACCGTCTTTGTTTTTATTCCGATAGCGACGATGCACAACGAGGCTGGGCAATTGTACTCGGATATTGCCATCGCCATCAGTGCGGCGGTGCTGATGTCGATGCTGGTTGCCATCACACTGGTGCCTTCCGCCATGGCCAGGCTGCCATTGGGGAGAGCTGTCGCCGATAGCGGTCTGCAGCGCCTGGGGGCGGGATTCGCCAGCGTGTTAATGCGATTCCTGGCCTGGCTACTGTCCCGAACTCGGCGCCAATTGCTGCTGGTGGTTGGCACCTTGCTGCTGGCATTTTCAGTCATCCTGTTTTTGACTCCCAAAGCCGAGTATCTACCCGAGGGCGAAGAACCCAAAATATTCGCGCTGATGTTTCCCCCGCCAGGTTACAACCTCGAGGAGATGCACCGTGTCGGCATGGGCCTGGCCCGGGAGATAGTGCCGGCGGTAGGTCTGGCCAAGGATGCTGACTATGCGGGCGGCGAAATACCACCGCTGGATTACATGTTGTGGCTGGCCTGGACCGATCGCCTGTTGGCGATTGTCGAGCCCAAAGTGCGGGATAGTGACACCGTGGGGCAGTTACAGGATGCATTGCGCGAGCGTTTTTCCCGGGTGCCCGGCATGATTGCCTTCGTCACCAAGGGGTCCATTTTTTCCGATAACCAGGGCGGATCTCGCTCCCTGGAACTGGACGTTACCGGGGCCGATCTCGAGGCGATCTTCAGTACCGCGATGGCCGCGTTTCGAGCCACCAGGCGTGTATTCGACGATGCCCAGATTCGTCCCAATCCAGGGTTGTCATTGGGGCAGCCCTCGGTCGAGATACATCCCGACTGGGAACGAGCCTACGAATTGGGGTTGTCTGCGGGGGATCTTGGATACACGGTGAGCGCACTCTCAGATGGTGCTTTCGTCGATGAGTTTTTTCTCCAGGACGACAAGATTGACATGTTTGTCTACAGCACCTCGGGGGTTGTCAGCAGGCCCGAGGATATTGCCCAGCTACCGCTATATTTCGGTACGGGCGAGGTGCTGCCGCTGTCGGCGATCGCCACAGTGAAGGAGACCGTTAGCGCCAGCAGTATTCGCCGTGTCGATGGCAATCGCAGTGTGACTCTCATCATTATCCCGCCGCGGCAGGTTCCGCTGGAGGAGGCGGTTGGCGTGGTACAGCGCGACGTGATTGAAAGCCTGCAGCTTGCGGGTGAAATTCCCGAGGGCGTCAACCTGGCTATCGGTGGCGCCAGCGACAAACTGCAGGCCACCAGGGAGGCACTTGCCGGCAATTTCCTGGTTGCGATTCTGTTGTCCTACCTGTTGTTGGTCGCCATTCTGTCGCACTGGGCCTACCCCTTACTTATCTTGCTGAGCCTGCCCCTTGGCATCAGCGGGGGGCTCGCTGGCCTGTGGTTCATGAATACCGTTGTCGGTATCAACATGCCCCTGGACATGATTACCCTGCTGGGGATGATCGTGCTCATCGGGACGGTAGTGAACAACCCGATACTGTTGGTGGAGCAGGCACGGCACAACCTCAAGCAGGGTATGGCGCCGGTGGATGCGGTAATGGGGAGCGTGCGGCTCAGGCTGCGGCCAATACTGATGTCGATGCTGACGACCATTTTTGGTCTTGCGCCGGTGGTGTTCCTGCCGGGGGCTGGTACCGAGTTATACCGTGGCCTCGGCACCATCGTCATGTTTGGCCTGTTCTTTTCGACGGTACTGGCGTTGACGTTTATTCCGGCCCTGCTGGTACTGCTATTCAACGCCAGTGCCCGCTGGCGCCTGGGCAGGCAAGCGCCTTAGCCGCGATAAGCATTGAAAGCCCGACGCCAATGCGGGGCTTGCCCTGGGGATAGCCGTATCGCGATCCGGGCGACGCTATGCCAGGTCGCGAATACGCAGGTAGTCGCGCAATAACTCCCGACTGCGGTCCGAAGGTGGCGTTTCGAGCAGCGCAGTAATGCTGTCAATCAGCTGGCTGACGACCAGCGGCGCGTGGGTAAGGGGGCTGGTATCGGCGTTTTCCTGCCGTCGCTCGGCAAGATCCGCCAGGGTATGGAACATCAGGTCTACCGCCAGCACCAGACGCAGCTCCACCACACTGGTATCGAGGTGACGCAACCGGTGGTGCAGTAATTCGGTCAGCCGCCGCTGTTGTTCGTCACACTCACCATCGCCGGTCTGTAAGGGGCTGGCCCTGTCGGCATTGTTCAGCGCCATTTGTGCATTTATCCGCACATAGGCCTCCCCGCCGTCCGGGTCGTTGAGCTTTTCGGCTACTGGCAGTACCAGCGCGCTCACGAGATCATCGAGGGAAAACGAAGAGGATGACTGAATGCCGTCGAGGATAGTACGCCGGTGCTGCTGAACAACGGTCGCATGTTTTTCGAAGATGGCTCGCAGAAGCGATTGCTTGTTGCCGAAATGATACTGGACCGCATTGCGGTTGCGCTGCTCACTGGCAACATTGATCTCGGCGAGGGAAACACCATTGAGCCCGCGATCGGCGAACAGCCGCTCTGCGGCGGCAACAATTTTTGCCCGTGTCGCAACTGCTCGAGTGCTGGAGGGAGGGCTCACCATGCCTGGCCCCCTCGCCAGCGCATGAGTCGAATGGTTAGCCGCGCCTTGCGGGCGGCGATTGTGCTCTTGCAGTGCGTTTTGACCAGCGGCATATATAAAAAAGGCATTTCTGTCGGCTGCACGATAATGGGCGTTTCAGGGTGTTTTTGTTAGTGGAATGCGCGGTAAGTTAATGCATTGGCATAACGATGTAAATGCAGCCACCGCCGCCAGCTATAGTCGACCGCGGTTTTTCCGAGCTGTATTCCCCGGCCAGTGTTTTTTTGGTGTGGGTTAACACCTTATCTCGCCAGCAAACATTTGCGGTGTCCCGCCGGGTGCAAGGCGGCGGGGGTTAAAGTCGGGAGTGCGCAACGCAGATTGCAATTAGCGCACAAAATACTGCAGCGACAGCGGACTGAAGTCATTGGGACTGATCAGGTCGCTGAACTGGGTCACACCAAACTTGTTGTCCAGGCCTTTCGCCAGATAGCGCTCGGCCTTGAAATCGTAGAAAAGCTCCATGTTGTACCAGGGCAAGGGTACCTGGTAGTAGTTCATCATGTGCCCTTCAGCGGTGCGCCAGAGCTTGCCGTCCTTGTCATAGCTGTCGGCAACGGCGATCTGCCAGGTGTCTTCATCGACGTAGAAAACCCGACGCGAGTAGGCGTGGCCTCGTTTAGCGGGGTCCGGGTTGCGCCTGTTGTGAGTGGTCGAGCGCACCGTCCCCTCAACCACCCACACGCGATGCAGTTCGTAACGCAACAGCTCGGGATTGGCGTGTTTTTTGAGAAGAATGTCTTCGTATTCCAGGCCTTCGGCTTCAAGTCGATAGCTGTTGTAGGGTATGTACAGCTCGCGTTTGCCAAGCAGCTTCCAGTCGAAAAGGGCGGGAGAGCCGTTGAACATATCGCTTTCGTCCTGCAAGCGTAGGCCGTCCGACTGGGGTGCGGGAGAGTCGAAACCCGTGAGGGGCGACCGTAACACACGGCGAAGATTAGGGTTGTACACCCAACTCTGGCGCTGCGCGGCCACATAGTTATGGGTGTCTAAAACAAGCTGGCCGAAGCCGGCTTCGGACCCGGGGGCAAGAATTTTTTGCATGAAACCGAGGTCGGTGTTGGGGTGCGTCTTCGAGAAGCTGGAAACCTTGGGCCTGCCATAGGGCGAGGCAAACTCCTCCTGCAGGATTATCACCCGGTAGTTACCGTTTTGGGTCACGGCTGCCTGGCCGCCGATGCGGCTGGTCCGAACACCGCGCCAGCGCATGTTGTGGTTCCATACCACTTCGACCCCCTCCCGTGGCACAGGAAATGGCGAGGTGATAACGGAATTCACCACACCGCCAAAACCCTCCTTCAGCAGGCTCGCGTTTTTTGCGTTGACCTGGATGCCTTCGTAAACGTACTCGGGATAGGATGCTGAGCGGCGGGTTGGATAAATATTGAAATACATGGTTTCCGGGAACCGCTCCAGCAATGCCCGCTGGCCCTCGCTCAGTTTATCGGCGTATTGTTCAACATTGTCGGCATTGATTGTGAAAAGGACCGGGTCGTCGGCGTAGGGGTCAATGTGCCGTTCACCTTCGCTGAAACCGGGTGGAACCTGTTTAATGCCCCCGTTCCAGGGGGGAATACTGCCGTCGGCGTTGCCCCCGCGTTGGGCGCCAATGGGCGTGAGTTCCGCAGAAGCCAGGGGCGGAGCATCGATGGTTGAAACGCCGGCTGTCGCCGCCTGTGCAAGTGCAAAACCGGGCGCCAGGGCAACCGCGCACATCAAAGAAAGGATTTGGGTCCTGATCATTTCGATCTTTCCTCGCAACTTTTAGAAAAAATAACGGATGTTGAAGTTGATAAAGTCGCGGTCCTCTCTGAGGTTGTATTCTCCGCCACCAAAAAATGCGGTATAGCTGATATCGGCCCGCACCCTCTGGATATAGCTTGCTTCCAGCCCCATCGTGAAGGATTTGTAGTCTTCGCGAAAGCTACCGGCCCCGGAGGGGCTATTGCCTTTGACATCATGGGTAAAAATCAGGCGTGGTGATAAATTCACCGATCCAAACACATTGTTGTAGGTCAGGTTAGCTGCCAGTCGATAACCCCAGGAGTTGGCATCGGCAAACAGGCTGCTGGGTTCGGTTTGGGGTACGGTGATACCCGGCGCAATTAGCAGTAATTCATCCTTATCGGGAAAGTCCCAAACGTGGAGCCAGCCGATTTCAGCGGTTAGCGCCGCCTGTGATGCCCCAAGCCGCGGTCCGAAAATCTGCGTCGCACCGACAGAGACAAAGGTCTTGTCCAGTTTTTCAGTGAAGCTGACCCGTTTATTGGCATAGTCGCGGGATATCTCCTCCGGGGAAATTTCCTCGAGATCGACGGGAGGGAAGGGCGTTGTGGGCATTGAATCGGGCAACACTTGATCCAGTCGCTGGTTGATTACCACGGGCATCGGGTAGTCGAAGTGGTGGCCCACCTCAGCGAACAGAGCGGTTCCGGTTCGGAGGCTGGTGGTATTCATGGTCAATCCCAGCATGCGGATGTTTTCGTCGTACTCAGTAAAGTAGCGAGTGTTGGTCAGGTACTCATTGAACTGGATGCGCTGTGCGGCAGTATCCGCGACTTCCTCGGCAACGCCGCTGCCTTGCAACTCGGCACTCTTGGCGGCAATCCCCTGCAGGGAGTAATCGAGATAAGTCTGGGTCGAGGGGCTGATAGCCGCGATACTGGGCACCTTGCTGTGGTAATTCGCAAACACCAGGTGGAACGATGTGTCGTTCCATTTCGGCGCCAGCATCCGCAGGCTGATGCCGTACTGGCCCTGGTCGCTGGGATTGTCGCTACTGATGCGCGGAACCTGGTACCAGTTGGGGACAAACCCCACTGTGCCGGCTGGCAGTCCCAGCGCCGCGTCTACGTTGGTTCCCTGGTCCGGGAAGGGGCCGGATTGGGCAAAGTTCGAATCCGGCGTAACGACATCAGAGGTTGACAGGAAGGTGCCCTTGGCCGCCAGGATGGACTCGTGCCACTCATACTGGTAGTAGCCCTCGATGGCGAAGTCGGGTGTCAGTTGCAGTGAACCCCAGAGCATACCCACGGGTAAGCGCAGGTCCTTGGCCCGTCCCGTCGGTCGCTGAAACAGGGGCAGGTTAAAGGGGTTGGCGACATTGGCGCTGTCGGCTGGAAAGAAGCGACTCTCACCCCAGCCTATCACCTGTCGACCGAGACGCAACTGCAGAGGCATGCCCTTGGGATTGAAGCGCGCGCTCAGGTAGGCGTCGAGCACCCTGGCGTCGCTGCCCACTTGCTCCAGCGCTTCAGAGCCGAGTTCGGTGCGCGCGCGATCGCCGTGCTCGTTCTCGTAATCGTAAAAGGCATAGGCCCTGACAAAGGCACCAAAGTTGCCCCATATCAGGGTCAGCTCGCCGTCGGCCTTGACCATGTTGGACACCAGGTTGCCGACATCGTAGTTGAGATTGCCATCGTCAATGTTGCCGTTGCCATTGCTGCGTGTCCCACCGTTACCCGGGCTGACCAGGTCGGTGTCTCGATCCTGCACGCGCCAGCGGGCACCATAAGCCACCTCAAAATCGGCCAGGATTCCCACGGTCTGACCGATTGCCTCGGTGCGCAGGGCCAGTGCGAAAGAACCGCCGCTGCAAACAAGCAGCGCCAGGCTCACGGCAGTAGGTGCCAGATTGCGAAGCCTTTTTGTCACAGCATCCCCCTTATATTATTTTTTGAGCCTACAAAATGGCCAAACGGAGAGATGCAGAGTAACTGATTTGGCGTTGGGTGTTAACACCTGGCGGTCTCGCCACCGGGGTTTGCCGAGGGAAAGTGCTATCGCCCGTGCCAGGAACAAAAAAGGGCGCGAAAATCGCGCCCTTTCTGCTTGCACCGAGCTGCCTAGCTCGCGAAATTACCCAGTTTGCTCATGATCGAGTCGACGGTGGAGCCGATCACATTGCTGACACCGGGAATAGACGCGGCGCTGGACGCGGCGTTACGCAGGTCCGGAAGCAAACGGTTGACGGTGTCGACCAGCATTTTGCTCTGGGCTGCACTCAGCCCCGATGCGTTGCTCACGATCCCACCGAGCATCTGGTCGATGCTTTGCAGCTGGGGTAATGCCTGCTGGGCGGATTCTACGCTATTGATAGAGGACAGCGTATCGACCGCGCGCCCAAGGAGAGGGCCGAGTTCACTGACGGCAGAGCTGACCGCAGAACCAGCTGCGGCACGCGTTGGCTCGGGACCTGGCTTGAGGAAAAACTGGTAGGCGAGCCAGCCCAGCAGCAACACGGCCAGCAGCGGCAGCAGACGCTTGAGTATCGAGGGGCTTTCCGGGGCGGTGGCCTGGGGTCTGACTGGCGCTGCGGGTGCCGGTCTTGGTGCCGGTGTGGGATCGGGTTGGTCAAAAAATGACAGGCCCGCGGGAACCGCCTTGTTGATGGTGTCCTTCTGCCCCAGCAGGCCGCTAATCAGGCCGCTGACACCAACGCCGTCCTCCTTGCTCTTCTTCTTCAACATGCCCATTACCATGGGCGTTGCGACGCCCAGCAATGCCTTGCTGGCGCCCTCACCGAGGCCGCTGAACTTGGATACCGAAGACGCTAGAAAGCCGAGCTTGTTGGCGCCAAACAGCGATCCGAGCATCTTGGTGCCGGTGGAAATGAGCGAGCTGCCACCGCCGCCGCCGAGCATACCGGCGAAATTACCGAGCAGTCCATCGTCCGCTGCCGCGAGCTGCTGCTCGAATACCTGCTTGCCTTCCGGCTTGGACAGGTTTCCCACCAGGCCGCTAAGAAGCGCCGGGCCCGCACCGGCAAGTGCCTTGCTGACGAGGCTGCTGTTTTCACCCAGTAACCCTGAAACCGCATCGATGTTGGCTGGGGTTAGCTGATCCTTGAACATATCGATAACATTGAACGACATTTTGGTACCCTCCATAGGCATTGTGTTTTGTTTTTTTCAGCGCCCACGCAGAGGTCGCCTGCCCGCTACTCTGCCACGCCAGTATGCGCTGTCAAGCGCTTAATTGCGGTGTTGTTTGCGGCGTGGCCATCTTCACCTTGCCAGGCGCGCCCATTATTTTCAGGGGTACGCGCGTTATTGCACCCCTCAGCGCGCTGCCATAACTGTTGCAGCGCAAAGTTTTGCATTGCACCAAGCCTTGGTGCTGCTGCGAAACATGGACATTTAGCGGGCATGATTTTATGCTTCGGCGACCCCCTTTCATTGGAAGACTGCCGATGTTTCCGCTGCGCGATGACAACCCGACATATCTGACGCCCTATGTCACTTACGCCATTATCGGGCTCAACGTGTTGGCGTGGGTGTTCGCCCAGGGCATGGGCAGCGAGCCGGCGCTCTCCAGTTCCATCTGCCTGTTGGGCCTGACCCCGGGCGAATTGCTCAATACCCTGCCCGCGGGCACCCAGCTGCAGGTAGGCCCGCAAACCTTCTGCCAAATGACCGACTCCCGCAGCGCCCACACCCTGGTGACCGCCATGTTCATGCATGGCAGTTGGATGCATATCATCGGCAATATGTGGTTTCTCTGGGTGTTCGGCAACAATGTCGAGGATTCCATGGGTCATGTCCGCTTCGCCATTTTCTACCTGCTTTGCGGTTTTGCCGCGGCGGCATGCCAGATTATCGCCGATCCGGATTCCGGTATTCCCATGGTGGGGGCCTCGGGAGCCATTGGTGGGGTGATGGGTGCTTATATCGTCCTCTACCCGCGGGTCCATGTTCACATGCTGCTGTTTCTCGGTTTTTTCGTCACGACTTTCGCGGTACCGGCGGTGTTTATGCTGGGTTACTGGTTTGTGATGCAGATCGTCGGTGGCTTCGGCTCGATCGGCAGTACTGAGGGCGGAACGGCGTTCTGGGCCCATGTTGGCGGCTTTGCAGCGGGCGCGGCGCTGATTTACCTGTTCAAGGTGCCGGAGATGGTCAATCGTCACCCCTACCACGGCATTGCTCAGGCTGAAGCGCCGACCCGGTCCTGGAAACGGATCCGCTAGCGGGTGATTGCCGGCGGCGCTCCGGACATTTGTGCGGAGCGCCTCCGTGGCGCTTTCCTTTCACTGGGGAGCCATCCCCGCACATCGAAGCAAGCTATGGAACGGGTCGATAATGGATCCAGCTGATCTAAGCCGCCGCACTGTGGCAAGCGTTTCCCGACTTGGTCCCCGGGGTGCGACCCACGCCCTGATACTGGCGTTCGTGCTGCTGCACCTTCTCGTCGCGGCGAGCCTGCCCCTGATCACTTTTGAAACCCACTACGCGCTTTACGGGAGGCATCTGGACTGGAGTTACCTGGACCATCCGCCGATGGTGGGGTGGTTGCAGGGCCTGGTGCAGTATGTTTCCAGCTCCGACTTTGCCATGCGTCTGGCGCCGACGGCGATTCTTGCCGCAAGCCAGTATCTGGTGGCGCTGTTGGCGCTGCGCCTGTTTCCCGCTGCCTCACCCTGGCTCGGTTTTTATAGCGTACTGCTGTTGCAGGGCGCTGTGATTATGCACCTGGGCTTCGCGATGGCGCCGGAAATTCCGCTGCTGCTCAGTGGCTTGCTGGTGCTGTGGTTTACCCTGCGCATTATCGAGGACGACCGACCGCGGGACTGGGTGGGCCTTGGGCTGGCTCTCGGGGTGGCCGCCCTGTCCAAGTATACCGCTATCACGCTGGCATTCTCTGTGTTGCTGGCACTCTGGGGAAACCGCCGGCTGGCGTCACTGTTCAGTCCCCGGGGCTGGCTCGCGATTGGCCTGGCGGCACTGCTGGTCAGTCCAGTGTTGCTGTGGAACCTGACCCACGACTGGGCGTCGTTTCGCTTCCAGCTGGGTTATCAACTGGATGGCGACGAAGCCAGCGCGGGGTGGTCCCTGGCTGGCGCCCTCAATAAGCAGCTCGAACAGTTGGGCGCCTATTCTCCTGCGCTTTACCTCGGCGGCATTGCGGCGGCTTTTCACGGGCTGCGACAGCCAGGCAACGGGCGCCTGTTGCTGGTGTTTGCCCTGCCGATATTTGGCCTGTTCGTCTGGATGTCGGGGGCCGGGCGCTCCTCCGCGCACTGGACCCTGTTGGCATGGACCTTTATGGCACCATTGTCTGCGCTGTGGCTGGCGAACTTCTGGCATTTGTTTGCGGTACGGCTGCTGGTCTATGGTTCCGCCGGCCTGTCCGTGGTTGCCCTGGTGCTGGTGCTGATTCTGATGTTGCCCTTCATCCCCTTTGCCGATTACCGGCACCCTTTGAATCGAATACTGGGATGGCAGGAGGCGGCAGCGAGGGCACAGGCCCTGCGTCAGCAAATGGCGGCGGAGGGCGGCAGGGAGCCGGTGTTGCTGGTATCCAACTGGCATTACGCCGGCCCGTTGGCCTGGTACGAGCCCGGGGCGGTGGTGCAGAATACAGAAGCAGAGCCCAGCCAGTACCCCTTCTGGTATGGGGAGGTGAACGCTGATACCCGGGGCATTCTGGTGGTATTCGAGGAGAAGGATGAACAGGTCGGCCTGCGCGAGCCGGGTTTCCAATGCCGCCAGGTTGACAGCATGCCGGTATCCCGGGGCCCAACCCGCGTGCGCACGTTTTTCTTTTACCGCTGCGAGCCCGACCCCGCCGAGGGGCACTAAAAAAGACCCGCTCACGCGGGTCAAGATACAGGGTCCGTTACAATACCTTTGGAGGGGCATGCCGGGGATTGGGCTATCAAGTGCTGCCATCATGTCCGGCAATTCAGCTTTAGCAATAACAGCAATAATTGTGCCAGTTCATGCCGGCATCACAGCCACGGGGGATTGCCACGGTCGCCACCCACTGGCCAGCACACGCCACCTCGTGCGCGGGTAGCATTGCCCTGGTTTGGTGCGCAGTGCACTGCCAGCAGGCACTTTATCGGCCCAGGAGGCTTGTTCAGGAGGATAACTTGTCAAACCATTCCCGCTATTTCAACGACGACCACAATTTATTCAGGGCCAGCGCACGCCGTTTCGTCGAGCAGGAGATTCTGCCGTTCATAGACCAATGGGAGGAGGCGGGCAGCTTCCCCCGGGAGCTCTATGGCAAGGCGGGTGCCGCGGGCTTCCTGGGTATTGGCTTCGATCCGGAGTATGGTGGCAGCGGCTCCGATGTGTTCATGGCGGTGACTTTTGCCGAGGAGATTACCCGCAGCACATCCGGTGGCCTGGTCGCCAGTCTCGGCTCGATCGGAATTGCACTGCCCCCGATCGCCAAGTGGGGCAGCGAGGCCATGAAACAGCGGGTCATGCCGGGGGTCATTGCCGGTGAAAAAATTGCCGCACTGGCGGTAACCGAGCCAGGTGGCGGTTCCGATGTGGCCAATATCAGTACCCGGGCGGACAAAGAGGCGGGCTGCTACCGGGTCAATGGCAGCAAGACCTTCATCACCAGTGGCATTCGCGCCGACTATTACACCGTAGCGGTGCGCACGGGCGAACCGGGCCATGACGGTATCAGCCTGTTGTTGGTGGAAAAAGACACACCGGGCTTCACGACCGGCCGCAACCTGAAGAAGATGGGTTGGTGGGCCAGTGATACCGCCGAGCTTTTTTTCGAAGACTGCCTGGTGCCCCGGGATAATCTGATCGGACCGGAGAATGCGGGCTTTTACTGCGCCATGGATAACTTCCAGATGGAGCGCCTCAACCTGGCTGTTATCGCCACCACCACCGCCCAGCTGGCACTGGAAAAGTCCCTGGCCTATGTGCAGCAGCGGGAGGCCTTTGGCCGCAAGCTGCAGAAGTTTCAGGTGTTACGTCACAAGCTGGCGGAAATGGCCACGCGTATTGAGGTCAGCCGCGAGTTCAATTATGCCGTTGCCGCCAGGATTGCAGATCAACAGCAGGTGATCAGGGAAGTATCGATGGCCAAGAACTTTGCCACCAGCGTCAGTGATTTCGTGACCCACGAAGCGGTACAGATCTTCGGCGGCATGGGTTACATGCGGGAGTCGGTGGTGGAGCGGTTGTATCGGGATAACAGGATACTGTCGATCGGTGGTGGCACCTACGAAATCATGAACGAGCTGATCGCGAGGCAACTCGGCCTGTAACGTAAGGCCTTTGATTGCCAGCGGGGGTGGCTCTCGTGCTGTTTAATCGGCGCGCCCCAGAGCCGGCCAGTGCCGGGAGCGAAGCGTTCACCGGCAGTTGCACCCCTGATTTGACAATGGTAGCTTGGGCGTCGCAACCGGGGTACCAGATCCCCGCAGCCGAGCGAGTTCAGCTCGCACGATAACGATAAATCAGCGCCGCGAACAAGAATAAGGAGGCAGCGACATGACATTTCCCAATCCCGGAGAAGCGGGTTCGCCGGTCACATTTAAGAGCCGTTACGACAATTACATCGGCGGCCAGTGGGTCGCACCCGTCAAGGGCGAGTACTTCGATAACGTCACCCCGGTCACCGGTGAGGTTTTTTGCCAGGTCGCCCGCTCCAGTGCAGAAGACATTGACCTTGCCCTCGACGCCGCCCATGCCGCACGCGAAGCCTGGGGTCGCACACCCGCCGCCGAACGCGCGAACCTGTTGCTGAAAGTAGCGGATCGTATCGAAGCGAATCTGGAGATGCTCGCCGTCGCTGAAACCTGGGACAATGGCAAGGCGGTGCGAGAGACCATGGCGGCGGATATGCCGCTGGCGGCAGACCATTTCCGCTATTTTGCCGGCTGTATCCGGGCCCAGGAAGGGAGTCTGGCCGAGATCGATCCCACCACCGTCGCCTATCACTTCCATGAGCCACTGGGTGTGGTGGGACAAATCATCCCCTGGAACTTTCCCATTCTGATGGCTGCCTGGAAACTGGGGCCGGCGCTGGCAGCGGGTAACTGCGTGGTGCTGAAGCCGGCAGAGCAAACTCCGGCATCGATCATGGTGCTGATGGAACTGGTGGGGGATCTGTTTCCCGCTGGCGTCATCAATATTGTCAATGGCTACGGTGAAGAGGCGGGCCAGGCCCTGGCGACCAGCAAGCGCATCGCCAAAATCGCATTTACCGGCTCGACCCCGGTGGGCTCCCACATCCTCAAGTGCGCCGCAGAAAACATCATTCCCTCGACCGTAGAACTGGGTGGTAAATCCCCCAATATTTATTTCGAGGATATCGCCGACTTTGAAGACGAGTACCTGAGCAAGTGCGTCGAGGGCCTGGTGCTTGGCTTCTTCAACCAGGGCGAGGTTTGCACCTGCCCTTCGCGGGCGCTGGTGCACGAGTCAGTGTACGACAAGTTCATGGGGTTGGTTGTCGAGCGTATCGAGCAGATCGTGCGCGGCAATCCCCTGGATCTTGAGACCATGGTGGGAGCCCAGGTTTCACGGGAGCAATTCGACAAGATCATGGGCTATATCGATATCGGCAGAGCAGAAGGCGCCGAGGTGCTTGCAGGCGGCGAAGTCGACACCATCGAGGGCTTTGACAAGGGTTACTACATCCAGGCGACATTGCTCTCCGGGACTAACGATATGCGTGTATTCCAGGAAGAGATTTTTGGTCCGGTGGTAGCTGTTACCCGCTTTAAGGATGAGGACGAGGCGATTGCGATAGCCAACGATACCGAATTCGGACTTGGCGCCGGAGTCTGGACACGAGATACCAATCGCGCTTATCGCATGGGCAGAGCGATCCAGGCGGGTCGCGTTTGGGTAAATTGTTATCATGCCTACCCCGCGCATGCCGCTTTCGGCGGTTACAAAAAATCCGGGGTGGGTCGCGAGACCCACAAGATGGCACTCGAGCATTATCAGCAGACCAAGAATCTGCTGGTCAGCTACGACGTCAATCCACTGGGCTTTTTCTAGCCCGGGGGTTGGCAAGGGTCGTACGTCGATAGTCGTAGACATTGCGTCGCTTAGGTTTTATCGTTCCCTGATGAGTTTCACAGGAAGCGGTGGGCGAAGCGGGCGCAACGACCGACTGTAACGCTGACTCGATGACGGACTCTGAAGGCATAAAAACGATAGCCATAACAAATTGGAGGTAAGACACCATGGCAGCATCGCCAACTGTATATCCCACACCGCTTGAAAAGGTTTACGAGTGGGTCAAGTCAAAGCCCGATTTCGTCTATTTGCGCCAACCGCGCAATGGAGTCTACGACGAACTGACCTGGCGTGCGGTCGACGATCAGATGCGTCGCATGGCTTCTGCGTTGCAGGGCCTGGGCCTCCAAAAGGGCGATCGCGTCGCCATCTTGTCGAAGAACTGTGCCGAATGGTTTATTTCCGATTACGCGATCCAGCTCGCCGGTTTGATCAGTGTGCCGCTTTACCCCATGCAGAACGCGGAATCCGTCGAGTATGTGCTCAAGCACAGCGATTGCAAGGCTATCATTATCGGCAAGCTGGACGACGCCGCCAGTATGGAGCCCGGCATTCCCGAGCACGTGATTCGTATTGCCATGCCCTACGATACCGGGATGAAGCGAATCGATCACAAATGGAAGGATCTGCTGGCCGCCAACCAGCCTTACAAGGAGTCGCCGGTATTTGGCGCCGACGAGATCATGACCATCATCTATACCTCGGGAACCACTGGCAATCCCAAGGGTGTCATGCATACCTTCGGTAGCTTTTCCTTCGGTGCGTCCAATGCCATTCAGGCCTTTAGCATCAACTCTTCGGACCGGGGTCTGTCGTTTCTGCCCTTGTCGCACATCGCCGAGCGTTTGTTGATGTTTGGTACGGCAACCTATTCCAGTGCGCAAATCACTTTCAACGAGTCATTGAGTACGTTTCAGCAGAACCTCGCGGATACCCGCCCGACCTTGTTCTTCTCGGTCCCAAGGCTGTGGAAGAAGTTCCAGCAGGGCATAACGGCTAAAATGCCCGATGAAAAAATGGATAAGCTGTTGCGCATTCCCATCGTCAACCATTTTGTTCGCAAAAAGGTGCAAAAGGGTCTTGGCCTCGATCAGGCGCGACTGGTCATTTCCGGTGCGGCTCCCATTGCGATGGACCTGCTGGAGTGGTACGAGAAAATCGGCATCAGCATCAACGAAGGCTATGGCATGACCGAAAACCTGGCCTATGGTCCGGCGATCAATGCCCCCGGTGCAGTGCGGTTTGGCACCGTCGGCTCGATCAAGGTGCTGCCCGGCAACGAGGTGAAGATTACCGATGCCGGGGAAATCGTGATTCGCTCTCCCACCCTGATGAAGGGCTATTACCTCGACCCGGAAAAGACCGCTGAAACCATTGTCGACGGCTGGTTGCACACTGGTGACCGAGGCGAAATCAGCAGCGATGGATACCTCAAGATCACCGGTCGGGTGAAGGACGTATTCAAGACCGAGAAGGGCAAGTTCGTCCAACCCAACAAGATCGAGGGGATGCTTGCCGGAAACCCGCTGATCGAGCAGGTTTGCGTAGTGGGTTCCGGACACTCCCAGCCGCTGGCGGTAATCGAGTTGTCGGAGACTGCCAAGGCGATGCTGCCGGGTGGCAAGGAAGAGCTCTCCAAGCAGCTGCTCGAGTTGGCCAAATCGGTAAACAAAAACCTGGAGCATCACGAAATTCTGGATCGCCTGTTTATTGCCTCCGAGCCCTGGTCCCCGGACAATGGCATGTTGACGCCGACCCTGAAGATCAAGCGCAACTCCATCGAAACGGTGTACCAGAACCTGCTCGAAAAATACCGCGACTCCAAGGCGACCGTGGTGTGGGAGGCGGACGAAGCCTGATCGTCCGCGCTGCGGGGGTAGAGCAGGGCGGCTGAAACGGCCGCCTGCTGGTATTGTCAGTGAGTCGTTACCCCGGTAAAACGGGAGAGCGGCTTTTTCTATCCCGGACAGGTGGTCTTTCAAGCTCACCTGGTAGTGGACATCTAGCTTTCCTCCGGCCTTCGCGGTGTCACTTGAGCAGGGTCAGGGCGTTTGCCAAGCGCTGACAGTGTATTGCCCGGCTCCGAACCGGGTTCCGGGTTGAATTCCATCACTGGCGTCCATTGTGGCGGTAATGGGCCTGGGTGCCAGTCGGCAGACCTATTTCGCTCATTGCCCTATGAAACCTGTTGTGTTCCCAGCAATACTGCTGCTACTGGCCCTGGTAACAGTGGTGGGGGTGTTCCACGCGCGCAAGACCTTGCCTGCTGGCGTTTCCTTCCATGGCCCCGCAAGAGCCGGCACAGAAGTGCGTTTCCTGCGCGATTTGACTTACCTCGTTGGCAGTGAACGCCAGGTCGAGCAGGAAATCTTTGACGCCGTATTCGAGATGATCGACAGCGCCGAGCGGCTGGTACTGGTCGATATGTTTCTGTTCAACGAATTCCAGGGGAGCAGGGCGGAAACCGCGCGTCAACTCGCCCGGGAACTCACCGACCGCCTGCTGGCGCGCATCGCCGCGCGTCCCGATATCCAGGTATTTCTGCTAACCGATCCTATCAACACCGTCTACGGGGGCATGGTCTCACCCCAGTTGCAAAAGCTCCGGGCCGCGGGTGCACACGTCACGATCACCGACCTGTCCCGCTTGCGCGACAGCAATGCCCTGTATTCGGCGTTTTGGCGCCTGTTTGTCAAACCCTTTGGCAGCGGCGAGGGTGGCTTCCTGCCCAACCCCTTTGGTGATGGCGAGGTGAGCCTTCGGTCTTACCTGGCGCTGGCGAATTTCAAGGCGAATCACCGCAAGGTTGTGGTGACGGACAGCCCTGCCGGCCTGGTCGGGCTGGTAACTTCCGCCAATCCCCACGATGGCAGCAGCGCCCATGGCAATGTGGCGCTGCAATTCACCGGGCCCGCGGTGCTCGACCTGCTGCTGGCAGAGCACGGGGTGATGCGGTTTTCCGGAGGACCCCACCAGTTACTTGAAGAGTGGCTGGAAACCTATGCGCCACCGCTGTCCAACGATTCCGAAGCCTCCGACGCCCTGCAACTGCGTATCGTCAGCGAGGGTCAGGTAGAGCGTGCAGCTCTCGAACTGATCGGCAGGGCCAGCGCCATCGATGTGGCGATTTTTTACCTGGCAGATCGGGATATCGTCGATGCGCTCAAGGCGGCGGCTTATGCCGGTGTTCCGGTAAGGTTGATACTCGATCCCAACAAAGACGCCTTTGGCCACGCCAAGGGTGGCATTCCCAATCGCCAGGTGGCGGCTGAACTGCTAAAGACGCCGGGGATACGCCTGCGCTGGGCCGCCACCCACGGTGAACAGTTTCATTCAAAAATGCTGCTCACCCGGGATGACCAGGGCAATGCGAAACTGATGCTGGGTTCGGCCAACTTCACCCGGCGCAACCTGGGCAACTTTAACCTGGAGCTTGACGCAGTGGTTTGGGGGAGCGCCTCCGAACCGGTTTTTCAGCGGGCCTCCGCGTATTTCGAGCGCGCCTGGCGAAACGAGAACGGCCAGGTCTTTACCACTGAATACGATACCTACGCGGACCCGTCAACGCTCAAAAACCTTGCCTACCGCTTTATGGAATGGAGCGGTATGAGTTCGTTTTAATCAGGGGTGCCCCAGCGCGTCCCGATTTTCGGCTCCAGGGCGGGTGCCCTTTCGGTGGGGCATGACGCACTGGCCACAGTTCGAGCACCTGGCCTTTCCCCGGTCATGTTCCGGGTCGTTTCCGCGCACGCGGTTCCGGTTTGACATCCTGCGCACCCCTGTACAATATCGCCACTGGTTTGATCGCCGACGGCGGTTTTATCGCTACAATACCGGCCGACAACATCCCCTGAGACACAAACAATTGGAGACAAACCCATGGCGGATCTGGATCCCCGCACACCGGTGCTGGTAGGTATAGGCATCGTCGAACAACGGCTGGATGATCCCGCCCTGGCGAGCGAGCCCATTGCGCTGATGATCGAGGCGGTGCGCCGGGCGGGAGCGGATGCGGGTATCACCGCAGAATTACCCGCAGTTGAGCGCGTGCTGGTACCCCAGGGGCTCTGGTCATACGGTGACCCCGGGCGCATGATTGCCGACGCGATTGGTGCAGAAGCCGCGCGCACCGTTTACGCCAAACTCGGGGTCATGCAGCAAACCCTCATCGATGATGCCTGCCTGGGCATTTCCAGGGGGGAGTGGGACTTGGCGGTGGTTGCAGGGGGCGAGGCCAGGTATCGAGGCCTCAAATCCGAGATTGCCGGTGGTCAGGCGAGCGAAACGGTTAATACCGCTATCCCCGATGTGCTCATGGAACCCGATGCAGAGCTGTATCACGACGTCGAGATCGCCGCACTGGGCCACATGCCGGTGGGCTACTACGCCATCATGGAGAGTGCATTTCGCGCCGCCCAGGGCTGGTCCGTGGAGCAACATCGCGATCGCCTGGCGGCGCTGTACAGCCGCTTTAGCGAAATTGCCGCGGCCAACCCCCATGCCTGGAAGCGCGAGGTTCTGCCGTCGGAAGCCATTCGCAACGCCTCGGATAGAAACAAGATGCTGGCGTTTCCCTACACCAAGTATCACAACACGTCCTGGAATGTCGACCAGGCCTCTGCTCTGTTACTGTGCAGTGCCGAGCGGGCCAGTGCGCTGGGGATACCCCGCAGCCAGTGGGTGTTTCCGCTGGCCAGCGCGGAATCCAATTACATGCTCAGCCTGGCACAGAAGCCGGAGCTGCACCGTTTGCCCGGGGCCCGCATTGCCGGTGAGCGGGCCCTGCGCCTCGCCGACTTGACAGTCGCCGACATCGACTTTGTCGAGCTCTACAGTTGCTTCCCCATTGCCGTTGAAATCTATGCCGCCGAGCTCGGACTGCCCGAGTCCATTGACTGGACCGTTACCGGCGGGATGCCCTTCGCCGGGGGCCCCCTCAACAATTTCGTGCTGCAGTCCACCGCCCGCATGGCGGAAGTGTTGCGCCAGGCCCCGGGCAGCAATGCCCTGATCAGCTCGGTATCCGGGTTAATGACCAAGCAATCCTATGCGGTGTGGTCGAGTGCCGATCCTGCCCGGGGTTTTCGCGTCGAAGATGTTACCGAAGCGGTGCGTGCCGAGTGGGCACCCTGTGAGGTGCTGGAAAACTATACTGGCAGTGGCCGCATTCTTGGGTATACCGTTTTATATCTCGGTGGCAAGCCCCAGCGGGCGGTCGCGGTCCTGGAAGTCGCTGATGGTGTTCATACCGTGGTTTCGAGCGAGGATGCGGCGACCCTGGAGGCCATGCAGCAGGATGAGTACTGCGGCCAAAGCATTACTGCCGTCAACAATCATTTTTCGCTAACCGGCAGCACGGACGTCTGAGGCCAGCCGAGGATGTCGCCAACTGCGGATGTTGCCATTATCGGTGCTGGTGCGGCAGGCTTGATGTGTGCCTTGACGGCTGCTTACCGGGGGCGCAGGGTCCGTCTCATCGACCACGCCAACAAACCGGGCAAAAAAATACTGATGTCGGGCGGCGGCCGCTGTAACTTTACCAACCTGGATACCTCACCATCGCATTTTTTGTCGGCAAACCCGCACTTTTGCATCTCGGCGCTCAAGCGCTACACCCCCTGGCATTTTGTCGAGCTGGTGGAGCGTCACGGTATCGAGTATGTCGAGAAAGCGCCGGGACAGCTGTTTTGCCAGAATTCCAGCAAGGATATTCTGGCGATGTTGTTGCAGGAGTGTGAATGGGCCGGTGTCACGATCGAGCTAAAAACCGCGGTAACGGACGTCGCGCTTCAGGGTGACGGCCTGCGTCTCAGCACCAGTGCAGGGGTGCGGGATGTGGGAGGCCTGGTAGTGGCCAGCGGTGGGCTCTCGATTCCCACCATGGGTGCCACGGGGTTTGGCTACGAGCTGGCCCGGCGCTTCGGTCTGCCGGTGCTGGCGACCCGGGCCGGGCTGGTGCCATTCACCGTAACGCCCGGGTTTCGTGAGCGCTGCATTGCCCTGGCCGGGCTGAGTTGCGATGTGCGGGTTCGCTGTAACGGCGCAGAATTTTGCGAACCTTTGCTATTCACCCACCGGGGTCTGAGTGGACCCGCCCTGTTACAAATATCGAATTACTGGGAGCCCGGTGAGCCGTTGTTGTTGGATTGGCTGCCGGGATTGGACGCCACTGCTTACTTACAGGCGCAGCGCACCGCCAATCCGCGCCAAACGCTGGTCCAGGCGCTTTCCCATCATCTGCCGAAGCGGCTGGCCGCGGCAATGTCCCAGTGGCATGGCTGGCAGGGCTCGTTACAGGATTACTCAAATGCGGCCCTGCGCAGTGCCGGCGCTGATCTCAATCGTTTTTCCCTGGTGCCAGCCGGTACCGAGGGCTATCGCACTGCAGAGGTGACCCTGGGTGGTGTCGATACCGATTCGCTGTCTTCCAGAACTTTTGCGGTCGGCGCCATACCCCAGCTTTCTTTCATCGGCGAGGTGCTCGATGTCACCGGGCAGTTGGGAGGTTACAACTTTCAGTGGGCCTGGGCTTCCGGTCATGCCGCCGGCAGTGCCGTGTGAAGCTAGCGGCAGCCTACAAGAGCGGGGCAGGCGACCAAAGCAAGTCGCGGTTTTTTTTGCCGATGTTGGTTGTGAGGCTATCTCCATGCGCTGGTTAGGTAAGCGATGCGAATCTTGGTAAACTGCCTGCAGGGCTCGGGGTAAGTGTCGATCACAGGGCTCCACAGGGAGGCATCATGGCGATCCAGGCGCGGCGAATTGCAAGTCTCACTCTCGGTGTCGGCTCGCTACCGGCGGCATTCGCCCTGTTCCGTGAACAGCTCGGCCTCGTGGTGGATTCGCCGGGGAGTGAGGAACTGGAGGCATTCGATCCGGCCGCTGGTGCTTCTTCGCAGCCCCGCCGTGGCGTGCTCGTTCACCGCGACAGTAACTGGGGACGGTGCACGCTGGAACTACGCCAGTGGCCACAAGCGACAGAGGCGCCCGCTCCCACGCTGCCATGGCACAACGGCATCTCCCGCCTGGCGATCAAAGTTCCCGATGTCGACACCCTGCGCGAAAAGCTGATGTCTGCGGGCGTGCGCTGCTTTGCCGGACCCCTGACCGGCGCTGTCAGTGGCGAACGCTTCTGCTGTTGTGAAACTGACGCTGGAGCGATGCTGCAAATAGTGCAGCAGGGCGGACCGGCCGGGCTGCACTATATCAACATCAACTGTACTGACCTGTTGAGCACAAGCCGTTGGTATCAGCGGCAGCTGGGTTTCGAAGCCGAGTCGGATATCTGGGACGAAACATTCCCCGGTGAAGCGTTCGGCGCGGCCGGTGTGGTCCATGCCCGCAGCCAGCGTCTTACCCTGCGCGACAGGGAAACGGATTGCATTATCCAATTGCAGCAGTGGTTGGAACCCGCCGGGATAGCAGGGCACGGCGGTGAGGCTCATCGACGCGGCTTTTACCGGCTGGCGCTGGAAGTTGATGATCTTGACGCAAGCCGGCGCCAGTTAGTGCGCAGCGGTGTGCAATGCTATCAGGCGCCAGACCCTGTGAGGCGGGCAATGGACGTCAATGATCCCGACGGTGTTCGCCTGCGGTTGATCGAGGGTGAGCGTGCTTAAGCCCAATTCGCTTGATAGAGATTTCGGGTGAGGTCCCTTCAGGGGCCTGGCACTGCACTGCAACTGGACGGTGCCACTAAACCATTGAGGCGCGCATCAATCCAGTCAAAAACCACCGGCGAGACCAATTGCGGTACCTCATAGGGCACCCGGTGACCGGAGTCAAACCAACGTAACTGTATCACCTGGCCGAGGGCACAGGTTTGGGTGACCCATGGTACGACAAAACTACTGGGAACCTGGGTATCATCGCGGCCATGAATCATCAGCATTGGCGATGTCCCGGGGCGTAAACCAGGCGTAGTATCGGCATCCGAGTTGTAGATCCCCGGAGTGGTTGTCGGCAGCGGTGCCCCCGCAACAAAAATATTGTTGCCGTCAACGGTGCCATAGGTTGCCACTAATTGATCGACACAAATAGAGTCCAGCGCTGCAGCTGCCGACATTCCAGCAGGGGTAAACCAGCGAGACAGCGGTGATTCGAAATCCCCATAGGCTGCATTTTGCGCCAGGCCGGCCATTACAAGGTAGCCTTTATAAGTCGACGTTTTTAGATGCTCAATGATGGCGCCAGAGGTTCCTGTGACACCAGAGCCACTGCTGATTGTTCCCAGAATATTTAACTCCGGGGTATAGGATTCCGCTAACTCATTGGCAAAGATAACGGCGTGACCGCCCTGGGAGTGGCCGAACAGAATTACAGCAGAACCACCCCCAGCTACTCGCTGGGCAGCGCGTGCTGCGTCGAGAACACTGTATGCCTCGCTGGGGCCAAGCAGATAGTGATGCACTCCCGGAGTACCCAGGCCCTGATAATCGCTCGCAACCACCACAAATCCACGGGCAAGAAAATGCTCTAACAGAGCAATTGTGTCGCCAGGAGTTGAGCGCTTGGTAGGTGCACAGAAGTCGGCAAGCCCGGTGGTACCGTGGGCGAAGCTAACAATCGGATAGCCGGCCACTGGTCTTTGAGCATTGGGAATGGCAAGCCATCCCGATACCGCAATCGGCTTGTCATTGAGATCTTGTGAGCGGTACAAAACCTTCCAGATTCGACCATTGCTGGCAGCGGAGATTTCCTCGGCCCACATTACATCCCCGTTGTTACCGGGCAGTGGTTGCGGTGGCTGATAGAACGCATCACCAACCGGCGCCGCTGCTGTTAAAACCGTGTTGAGAGCGCAGCAGGATGGCCCCGGGGGGCGTCCGAAACCACCCCTGAATATCGAGAAATCGCCCAGGTTGACCGCACCGTCACCATTAAAATCGGCATGGTCCGCCATATTCGAATCAGTCTCGCCGCCAGTGTTGGCGCCAAACGTGCTACGGAATAGTGAAAAATCAGACAAGTTAACAGCGCCATCGTTTGTCAGGTCGGCGTCGCAGAAATTGCCGACGCCATCGCCGTCCGTGTCGCGTTGATCGCCATTGGGCACGTCAATACAATTGTCGCCGGCGTCGCCTATACCATCGCTATCGGCATCTGCGACCACCGCGAGCTTGGCGGGCAGCGAAGTAGAGTTAGCGCAGGAAGCCACGCTTACAGACAGCCACATCACCATTAAGGTGACGGCAGTTTTGCCATAACGCCAGTGACAACTGTGCATAATTGGTCCCCTTGAATTCCACAAGATGCGTTCGATATTATCGCTTGCAGGCGCTTCTGGATACATTGAAGGTCTAGCTCCCGGTGCGGAAAGATTGCCATTGACCCTTGTCCGGGGCTAGACAGCCGCCATCTCTCGCCGATTCGGCAATCGCTTTCTTGGCGCGCTGCTATTGTAGCGTAGGGCGCCTATTGGGTTTCTCGCCGGATCTTGCACGCTGTACGAAATCTTCCTCCTGCAACCATAGCTACGGCTATGCCCTTAGTCGGAAAATCCCGCACCGCGCACAATCCCTCGCCGAGAATTCCAAATATCGGTGAGATATGGCGGCCCGTCGCAGCTTTGGGTTGTAGATTCAACGGCTTGGATCGAATCGGCCATAGTTATCATTTCAGTCCACTTTGACCCCTACAGGAGCAGTGCTTGGAGCCCGCCGGGATAGAAGATCACAGTTTGGGGTTCATCGCCGTGGCTTTTGCCGGCTGGCGCTGAAAGTTGATGACCTCGACGCCAGCCGTTACCGCGCATCGTTGTCGATCAGCGTTCCAGCCGACGGGCAACACGGCTCTCCTCGTCAACCCAGGAGGTCGGCAGAGCGGCGAGCTGAGCGGCGAGCTGCAGGTAAAAATCAGTGAAATTCACAGTGGTTTGCACGCCGACGATGTCCATATGGTCCCAGCGGTCCTTGGTGCCCATAAAGTACCAGCGACCGGGCTGATAGACGGGGGGTTCTTCAAGCTCCGCCACATCGATGATTTCAGTGTCGGTGCCCAGCCCTGGTCCTCGCATTGAGCGGGTATTGACCACGCCGTCGTTGGGCCACCAGCTCCGATCGAGAATCGGCATGCCGGGTTCAGGCGTAAGATTCAGGTACTTCCCCAGCGCCAGGGAGGTCGCGACAAAGGCCATGTTCATGCCGATGCGCGGAATGTAGCCCTCCTTCAAAGGACCGAGATGGGTATCGTCAGTGGCCCAGCTGAAATGCCAGACCGAGTCGACAATCGGGTAGTTTCGATTGAGCTCAATGGCGCCAGCCGGCTGCAAATCCCAGATGCTGATGTCCGCTTGATTCCATATCTCACTTTGTAGCAGCCGCGCGCGGTAATCCTGGTCGCTTTCGCCGACGCGCTGGCTGATGCCCCACTGGTCGATTTTAAAATCGTAGGATGAGTTTTCGGTGTTGGTCTCGTTAATGTAGGTCGCCAGGGTCAGCAGCCAGTTCAACAACAGCCCGGCCTGATCCTTGAGCATCAGCGCCAGGGTCGTACCGTCGTGGGGCGATGCCAGGGAAGTTAAGCTGTGGACCATTGCGTGGCCGCCGGCAAACAAGGGGCTGAGTTGCCCGCCCCCCGCGTCGGCGGCGAGTTGCTCGGCAACACTGCCCTGGTCCAGCAGGTAGCTGAGTACCCGAATCGTCTGGCCGCCCTGGCTATGACCGACAAGGTGGACTTTGGCATGTTCGGGGCTTTCCCCCCAATCCGGTAA
Organism: uncultured Gammaproteobacteria bacterium; assembly: GCA_963751595.1. Classification (GTDB taxonomy): domain Bacteria; phylum Pseudomonadota; class Gammaproteobacteria; order Pseudomonadales; family JAHEGP01; genus JAHEGP01. Next base: position 232,357 of record CAVVVC010000006.1, on the reverse strand, counting down.
CAGACCGGGGTAGGTTGGGCCGTAGCGTTCATGTCCATACTTGGCCGCATGGACCGCACCATAATCTACCCGCCCGCCCTTGATGTAGGCGTAGAGTTCACAGGCGCGATCCCAGTTGCTCGAAACTGTTCCGACCACTGCGGTATGGGTCGGGTGCCCGGCCTTGTTGAGCAGGGTCTCGATGCTCTTGCGCCCGCCCCAGTACTTGTAGCCCGCCATTTCATCGGGGCCCCACCCGGTAAAGCCGTGTACCAGGACGATCGGGAATGGGTTAGCGTGCTCGGCGAGGATTGGGCTGGTGTAGTTGGCAGTTTTGTCAAACGCCAGCCGGTAGAACAAGCCGGCTACGACGATCAAGCCTGCCAGCGTTGCGAGGCCGGTCTTATAATTTATTTTCATGTGCCTCTTCTCCCTGTTTGATAAACGCAATGATCCAGCGCGCGACATCCCGCTGGTGGATCGGTTCCTGCAATGACGCCATCCCGGCCTGGTAGACCTGCGCTCCGAGCTTTTCGCGACGCATTTCCATCAGGCCTCGGGAGTAGCCAGTGACAAATTCCGGGTGGCCCTGGAGGGTGAGAATATGATCGCCGATCTGGCAAACCGCGTTGGGGCAAAAGTCACTGCCCGCAAGCACCGTGCTGCCATCGGCGGGTCGGGTCACCTGATCCTGGTGGCTGACCAGTAAGTTGAACCCTTCGTCTGCATCTGAGGCCCATTTCGGTCGCTGGTACCAGCGCGCAGCATGCACCCCAACCCCCCAGCCAACCGCGGCTTTTTCAGTTTTTCCGCCGAGCGCCTGGGCGACCAACTGGTGACCAAAGCAGATGCCAATGATGGTTCGGCGTTGTTGGTGGAGTTCACGGACGAAATGCTCGAGGCGACCGATCCAGGGCAGATCTTCATAAACGCTGGCGCGGGAGCCTGTGATCAGGAATGCATCGTAACCGTCGAGGGTTGGCGGATACTCAAAGTGCTCAACGTCAAAGCTGTCCCACTCCAGGGTCGGCTCGACCTCACGCAGCAGGCGGGCAAACATCTCTGGGTATTGCCCAAAGGTACCGGCGAACTCAGGGCGGACCGTGTCCGTTTGGAGAATAGCGATCTTCATGGGCGATGGTCCCGTGCTCCGTGGACGGCGCACGAGATTATTTTTGCTGGTTACTGTTATCCGCCGGCGCCTGCCAGCGTGGAGCATAGCTCGTTTTGCACCTCGACCGCCACCCCCGGGAGCACCGGGGCCGCGGGCAAAGAGGGGTTGGGGCGGGGCGGGCAGTTTTGTGACCGGCCCTGGGACTCATCACTGGCGGGGGAGAACCTGCTCGCCCGGATTGAGCCCCGCGAGTATCTCCACCTGGTCGCCAAGGGATTTGCCGACCCGCACAAAGCGCCGATAGGCCTGGCCGTTCTCCAGCACCCACAGCAGGTTGAGCTGGCCCACCTCAACGACCCTGTCAGCGGGGATCAACAATTGTTGCTCGGTGCCTGCAGGAACGAGCATGCGCGCATACATGCCGGGCAACATGTCCTTGTCATATTGGACCCTGGCTTTGATTAGAAAGCTGCGTGACCCCGGATCGGCAGCAGGCACCCGCTCCTCGATGACCGCATCCACGGTCTTGTTGAGGGACGGAATATCCACCAGCAGCCCCTGGCCAAGCTCCAACGCCAGCGCCAGTTGTTCCCGCACCTGGGCTTCGACCCTAAGGGTCAGGGGATTGTAAAGGGAGAGCAGTTTTGCCCCGGGGGAGGCAGTATCGCCGGGTTCCGCGAAGCGGTCCACCACCCGGCCGTCGATGGGTGCCCGAATCTCGCTGAAGGCCAGGGCTGCCTCGGCCTCCTCGCCAGCCTGCCTGGCGCCGGCGAGCTCAGCAGTGAAGCTATCGAAGTTGGCCCGGGCGCGATCCAGTTCCGCCCGCGCCACCAGCTTGCGCTGGTACAACTCGGTGATGCGATCAAGGCTTTGCCGGGCCTCACGCAGCCGCGCCGAAACCCCTCGCACCTGTTCGGCCGCCTGTTGGGCCTTGGCTTCGAGATCGGATTTCTCAAGCTCGACCAGCAGTTCTCCGGTGCGCACCGAATCGCCGGCGCGAACATGGATTTTTTTGATCTGCGCCAGTATCCGCGACGAAATTACCGTCGCCTGTTTGGCCTCCACCGACGCCGGCACAGCTTCGGTTACGGCAACCTCCGTGGCACCCACGGTAATGGCCTGGTCGGCACTATGCGCCGGGGCTGGCTTCAAGCCCGGTTCTATCCGGTCGCTGAACAGGCCTGCCACCCAAGCCACCATGAGCAGCAGGATAGCGATGGCAGCAATGGGCAGGAGAATTCTTTTCGCGGGATTAGCCATGGTTCGCGCTCGTGTTGTTCGCCGGCTTGTCGAACACCAACATGTAGACCACCGGTACCACGACCAGGGTGAACAGGGTTGATGCAATGATGCCAAAGATAATGGCCAGTGCGAGGCCACTGAATACGGGGTCGAGGGTGATAATCAGGTTGCCCAGCAGGGTGGTGCCAGCGGTGAGTAACACGGGGCGCATACGCACGGCGCCGGCCTGGAGCAGGGCTTCACGCAGGGCCAGACCATTGGCCCTGGCCTGGGTGATAAACTCCACCAGGATCAGTGAATTTCGCACCACGATACCCGCCAGCGCAATCATGCCGATCATCGCCGTCGCGGTGAACAACACCGGTTCCGGCGCGCCGGCGATTACCCGCTCGCCGAACTGGTTGAGTAGCCAGAAGCCGGGCATGATGCCGATGATCGTCAGTGGAATCGCCGACATGATGATCAACGATAACGCGGTGGATGCGGTTTGCAGACGCAGCACGAAAAAGATTGCCACCAGGGCAAAGGCGAAGGCCAGTCCCATGTCGCGAAATACGTCGATGGTGATATCCCACTCGCCTTCACCGGTCCAGCTTACCTCGATATTGTCCGCCAACTGCCAGTGGTCGTTACCACCGCTGTTGAGAAAGCTGCGCGCCCGCCAGTCAGGATTTCCCTGCGCTCCGTCAACACCGACCGGTCCCCTGTCCGCATGGACATCGGCAATAACCTCGGCGGGGGTGCGGCCTGACAGTTCGCTCGTCACGTAGACCACCGGACGCAGGTCCTTGTGGTGAATGGCCTTTTCCACCAGTCCCTTTTCGAACTGGCCCAGTTCCCCCAGGGGCACCAGCGGCTGCGGTGCGCTGTCGAGACCTTGCGCTGAGCTGGTTTGGACGATGCCGGCCCGGCCCTTCACCTGCAGGCGCAGGAAATCGTTTTCAAAGACCCGGTCCCCGGGGGCCAAACGCAATTCGATGGGAAGCGGGTGAGTCTCCGTGGGGAGCTGCAGAAAGCCAACCCGATGACCGGCGTTAGCCATGGCCAGGGTGCTGTTGATATCCTCGGTGGCGATACCTGACAGTGCAGCTTTCTGCTTGTCGGTGATAAAGCGCCAACGCTGCTGGTCGTCCTCGACCGTCGAGTCGACCTCCACCACCATGGGCTCCCGCTCCAGCCGCTGCATCAATACCCTGGCCGCATCCCGTTGTGCCTGGTAGTCGGTCAGGCTGTCGCCGTAGATCTCCGCCACGAGAGTGCTGAGCACCGGTGGGCCGGGGGGAACTTCCACGACTTTGATTTTCACACCGCCGTTGTTGAGGGGCGTCAGCAGTTCGCGCAGTCGCAGCACAATCCCGTGTGACTGGTGGTCGCGCTCGGTTTTATCCACGGTGGTCAGGCGCAGGTCAGCCATATTCGGCCCGGTGCGTTGGTAATACCGCCGAACCATGCCGTTGAAATCCATCGGTGACGGGGTGCCGACATAGGCCGCGATGGCGCGAATTTCAGGGAGCCGACTGACCTCGGCCGAGACCTGGCGGGCCACTGCAGCGGTCTGCTCGAGACTGCTGCTCTCGGGCATGTCGATCATGATCTGGATCTCGTTCTTGTTATCGAACGGCAGCAGTTTCAGTGGCACCAGTCGCAACACGGGTAGCATCGCGGCGCCAATAAACAGCGCCAGTACCAGCCACAACACCAGCTTCGCCTTGCGCTTGTCGTCGAGAAGTGGCCCGATCATACGCTGGTAGATACCCGTCATGTCGCCGCTGCCGTCGTCGACAGCCACCGCGCCCGGCTTGAGTATTTTACTGGTGAGCCAGGGTGTCACCAGAAAGGCGACAAAGGTGCTGGTAATCACACTGACCGGCACATTGAAGGCCATGGGCGCCATGTAGGGCCCCATCATCCCGGTGATAAAGGCCAGGGGAATAAACGCCAGCACAATCGTGACCGTGGACATCACCAGCGGCACCTTGAGCTCGGATATTGCCGCGACGATATTGTCTTTGAAGTCTCCCTTACCATCCTTGATAAACCGCGAGATATTGTCGACGCCGGTGATCGGGTCGTCGACCAACAGGCCCAGGGACAGGATCAGCGCGAATAGCGTGACCCGGTTGATGGTGTAACCAAAGGCCATGTCCAGCGCCAGGGTGATGCCGTAACAGATGGGTACCGCCAGACCGACCACCAGCGCCGGGCGCCAGCCGAGAAAAACACCGATAAAGATCACCACCGTAATCACCGCAAAGCCGAGGCTGGAGGTGAGGTTGTTCACTTTCTCATCGGCGGTCTGGCCGTAATCGCGGATCACTTCAACATGTACTTCCGCCGGCAATACTTCGCGCTGTAATTGCGCCATGCGGGCGTGGACATCTTCCGCCACCGCCACGGCGTTACTGCCCCGCTGCTTGGCGACACTGATGGTGACCATGGGGAAGGCATCGTTGCCGGCACGGTGGGCGGGATGGGCGGGCGCGAAATCGATCCAGGTGTAGGATTCCGGCTCTCCGGGGCCATCGACAATGGTCGCAACTTCCCCGAGGTAGACAGGAACCCCATCGACGACGTTGACCACAAAGGTCTTGAGTTCGTCGGGCGCGCGCAGAACATCGCCGCTCTCCAGCACGATGCTGGCGTTGTTGAACACCCAGTGCGATGCATTTTGCAGCACGTTGGAGACCTGCAGTGCAGCAACGATATCAGCGGTCGTGGTCTTGCGCGCGGCCATGCTCTGGGCATCGACCAGAATGCGCACGTTGCGGGGGCGGCCCCCGCTGACCGTGACTTCGCTGGTTTTGGGAATGCTCTGGAGTTGGGTGGAAATATCCTCGGCCATGCGACGCAATTCGAAATCATCATAGCGCTGTGGGGCATCACTCCACAGTGCGAGCAGAACGATGGGTACATCGTCGACTTCGACCGGTTTAACCAGCCAGTTGCTGACCACCCCGGGAATCTCGTCCTGGTGGGAGTGCAGCTTGTTGTAGGTGTTGAGAATCGATTCTTCCCGATCCTGACCGACATAGAAGCGCAGCGTGACCGCCGCCCTGCCGGTCATAGATGTGGAGTAAACATGTTCCACGCCGGGAATCTGCGACAGCAGCTTTTCCAGTGGCGTCGTGACCTGACGCGCTATCTGACCGGCGCCAATGCCCGGAGCCTCGACCAGCACATCGACCATCGGTACCACGATCTGTGGTTCCTCTTCACGGGGCGTGAAGTTCAGCGCCAGCGCCCCTGCGAAAAGCGCGATCACGAAGATCAGCAGGGGAGCGCCACCATTCAGGCTTGCCCTGATGGTTCTATCGAGGACGTTGCTCATCGATCAGTCTTCACAGAACACCTTGTGCAGCGATTGCAGGATGATTTCGGTGCGCTCGTCACCCAGGCTGTAATGGATGGTCTGGGACGCGCGCCGGGTTTTGACAAGCCCTGCCTCGCGCAGCACCGACAGGTGCTGCGACAGCGCCGACTGTGACAGCGGTACCTGCTGATTCAGTTGCCCCACGGACAGTTCTCCCTCCTCGGCGAGCACACACAAAACCATCAATCGGTTCTTGTTCGCCATGCTTTTGAGGAGGTCTTCGGCTGCCTGTGCGCTCTCCGCCATCTGCGAAAAATCAATGTTCATCGTAATCGTCACCACTGCTTAATGAGGTTGCCGATGGTACTACTGATTCTGACCGTCCTCAATTTATCAGAAAACACTAATATAAGTAAATGCCCGTCTCAAATTGGTCCACTTTTGGGCAATGATGCTGCTACAATGCCCGGCAAATGGATTGGGGATGAAAAATAAGATGACCTATGCAGCGATTACCGGCTGGGGAAAGTGCCTACCGCCCGCCGCGCTCACCAATGCCGACCTGGCGACCTTCCTCGATACTGATGATGAGTGGATCAAAAGCCGCACCGGTATGCAGGAGCGGCGCATATCCCATGTGGCGGTGTCCGACCTCGGTCATGTGGCGGCGTTGCGGGCCCTGGCTGCCGCGGGTAAGACGGCAGACGATGTTGAATTGATCGTGTTCGGTTCCTGTACCCCTGATCAGATCTGTCCCAATGTCGCTTCGCGGGTGCAGGAATTACTTGGCGCCCGCCGCGCCGCGAGCATGGATGTCAACACTGCCTGCACCAGCTTTTTGTACGGTCTGACCACGGCCAGTGCCATGGTGCGAACAGGAGCGGTGAAGAGCGCAATCGTGATCGGAGCGGAGGTGATTTCCCCGATCATGGATTGGGACAACCGCAACGTTGCGGTGCTGTTCGGTGATGGCGCGGCGGCCGTTTACCTTGAGGCAAGCGACAACCGGGAGGGGCTGCTGGACCAGCAGCTGGGATGTTATGGCGATGTGCGGGATATTCTCACGGTTCACGGCTGGGGCATGAAGTATGCCAACCAGGCTATGCAGTTGGGCAACTCTTTCTGGCAGTTCGAAGGCCAGGAAATCTTCCGGCGTGCGGTGGTAGGCATGGCATCCGCGAGCAACAGCGTGCTGGAGCGTAACCAGATGAGCAGCGACGACGTCGATCTCGTGGTGCCGCACCAGGCTAATCTGCGCATCATCGAGGCCGTTGCCAAACGTGCCGGTATCGAGCTTGAAAGGGTATTCGTCAATGTGCATCGCTACGGCAACATGTCGGCTGCCACCGTAGCGGTGGCCCTGGTAGAGGCGCTCGAGGAAGGTCGGGTAAAAGGTGGAGACCATGTGCTGCTGCCGGCCTTCGGCGGCGGGCTCAGCTGGTGCTCGCATCTCGTCAAGTGGGGAGAGCGGACCCAGCCGATCGAGCAATCAGATGCTGAATTACCAGCCTGTGACAAGACCGCACTGGAACTGGTCGACGCCATACGCGCGAGCAAGGCGCCGCGTACTGCATTCCAGAACATGATGATATAAACGCATTGACCCCGGGTGTCGATATCTGGCCAGTCCAGCGTGGTGTGGGCGGCCGCTGACACCGCCGGAATCCAGTCAAAGGCCCCCTTGGCGGCCGTCTTTTTTGCCTTGGCCCTGCCGCCGCCCTTGCGATATTAACAGCCTGTCAGTACATGAATCCGATTTCGGCACGGCCTGTCTGGGGTGCCGGAGTCCCATCGGTGTCTATCCACTGCTGAATGAACGCCGCTTTCACAAACACCGACTCGGTGATGTCCCAGCGCAACCCCACCCCGATATTGTAGGAAAATGAGGTGTCGTCAAACGTATTGGCGTAGGCGCGGCAGTACGGGTAGTAGAAGCCGCCGCAGTAATAGCTCAGGCTCTTGACGATGTTCGAGTCCATATACGTCCAGCCCAGGCCGGCCTGCACATAGGGCGTAATGTTGCCTTCAAGGAAGTTGTACTGGACATTGAGCTGGCCGTCGAACCGGTTGGCACTGTGACTGATGTTGACCAGTTCGTCGGTTTCGGGGTCGATGACATCGACATCGTAGTCGGGGTTGTTGAACGCCATGTCAAAACCGAGATTCCAGTGGTTGTCAAAATTGTAGTGAAAGCCCAGCCCCCAACCTAAATTGCTGTCGATGTTTGAGTCGGTCAGGTCGTCGATATCGAGCTTTTCGCCACCGACGTAGTTCAGCATAAAGCTCGCTTCCCAGTGTCCGGAACGCTCGCCTGCGACTTTCACCACTGCAGCCTGGCCGGTGTGGGCAGCGAGCAATGCAAACATCAGTGCTGTCAGGGTGCCAGCGCGATGGTTAGAGATAGACATGGTAGGTGCTCCGGTCACGGTCATTGGCGCCATTGTATGTCCTCCGGCTCGAAGCTGGCAACCATTGAACAAGCCCGGTTTGTCACCCTGCCCGACCTTAAGTTTTTCTTAACTTTGGTGGCTTACTATTCAACCGTTTTTGGCACTGTTTCGGGTCAATCATGGTTTTATCAAACGTTCGCCTGGTAGTCTGTGTGCTCATGGTGGCCAGCTTAGGGGTCGACGCTGCGCATGTCGACAGCGACCACGATCAGGCAGCACACCAGCTCAGCATACCGACGGATTCGGGCATCTCCCTGGCTGATGCCCTGGACGCGGCGACCGAGAGACTGCGCTTGAATGCCTGGAGTGAGCAGCGGCGCTCGGTGGCGGAGGCGCGGATCGATGCGGGCAATGCCTGGCTGGGTGATGCGCCCCGCATCGGTGGCAGTTGGCGCGATTACGACTGGAACAACGACAGTGACCTGTATGAGGCTGAGGTTTATCTGTCGATGCCGTTATGGCGCATCGGCGAACGCAGAGCAATGCGCGCCCTGGCGGCGAAAGACGCCAGCCTGGCGCCGCTGCAGAGTCAAGCGCGCCAGTTGGCCAGTGCCGGCGAAGTCCGTTCCGCCTATTGGCAGTTCCTCAATAGCAGCACCCGCTATCGCCTGCTGCAGCAATTGCTGAAAGCCAGCGAGGATTATTCTGCCCAGGTAGAGGCGCGCTTCAGTGCGGGTGATGTGGCGCATACCGAGCTACTGCAATCCCGGCAACAGGTGCTGGAATTCAAGGGCCGTTTGCTAGATGCCAGAGCCGTGGTGATCGACAGTTCACGGCGCTGGCGATTCGTTACCGGACTCGACAGAATTCCTGCCAGGGGGCGCGAACAGCCAGCGCCCGCTGCCGCTATCGACGAACGCCACCCGCTGCTGCAACTGGCACTGGCAGAGGTCGAGCTGGCAAGGTCGACGGTGGATGTCATTCGCAACCGTGGCAGCCAACGGCCCGCGCTGTCGGTAAACGTGAAGCGTGAAACCCTGGATGACCGGCTGCCCCCCCTGGACAGTGTCGGTATCGGTATCGACATTCCCCTGGGGCGTGGCACCAGTCACCGGGTCGATCTGTCGCAAAGCCAGCAGCGCTTGCTTGAGGCCGAGGTCGAGTTGCAGACCCTGCGTCGACAGCTACAGGAAGATTTGCACGAAGTCCGTCACCAGGCCCATGTCAACGCAGCCAACCTGCGTGACAGCGAGTCCCTGCTGGCGATTGCACAACAGGTCTATCAAAGCCAGCAACTGGCGAATGCGCAGGGTGAAACCAGCGTTTTGGAAGTGCTGCGGGCGGGGCAGGCGCTGGCCGAGGCCCAGCAACGCCACCGCTTGCTGACACTCACCGCTGACGCGTTGGTGTCCCAGCAAAACCAGGTCCTCGGGGTGTTACCAGAATGAAAGATTTCCTGTCTCGCGCACTGATGCTGCCGTGGTTGCTGTCCTTGGGGGCGGCGGCTCAACCGGTGCTGCAACTGAACCCGGAGGCGCTTGCCGCGCTGGAGGTGGAGGTTTTCCAAACCGGCAGGGTCGAACCGCAGCTCTCTGACCCGGTGATGGCGACGGTGATCCTGAGTGACCAGCATCAGTACATGTTGTCATTGCCGGTAACGGGTACGGTTCAGCAGTTGCGCGTGCTTCCCGGTGCCCGGGTGGAAGTGGGTGCCGAGCTTGGGACCATTGCCAGTCGAGAAGCGCTTGCGCTGCAGCGGGAATTCCTCGCGGCGCGGGACCAGCAGGAGCGAAACCGGGCCTCCAGGGAGCGCGATCAGGCACTCTACAAAGGCGGCGCAATCCCTGCTAAACGTTGGCAGCAAACCCTGGCGGAATGGCGCCAGGGAGAGGCCCTGCTGACTGAACTAACGAGTCAGTTAAGGGCTCTGGGCTTCAACGATGACGAACTGGCGCGACTGGAAGCCGGGCGAGATTTGCGTAGTGAATTAGCCCTGCGTTCGCCCATCGCCGGGGTAATACTGCACTGTTCCACGTCACCTGGAGAGGCCTTCGATGCTGGCCAGGCCCTGTTCCATATCGGCGACCCGGGGCATCTCTGGCTGGAGCTCAAGGCGCCCCTGGGGCTGGCGGGTAAGGCCGGTCCCGGTGACAGGGTCTACCTCGACCGCCAGCCCATCGCTTCGGTTTTGCAGGTCGGCGCGGCAATCGAGCCGGCCAGCCAGTCGGTGCTGCTCACCGCGGAGATGGATGCCCCCGGGGGTAGTCCCAACGGCACCAACATGATGCCGGGGCAGTCGGTACTGGTGCGGCTGGCCCTGCAGGCAAGCTCGGGCCTCTGGTTACCCCGGGACAGCATCGTCAATATCGGCGGCGCCAACATGGTGTTCGTGCAACTCGAGAACGGCTATCAGCCGCGCCGTGTGGAACTGGTTCCTGCGCTCGATGGCTGGGTTGTGCTCGCGGGCTTGCAGGCCGGGGAGGCTGTGGTTCACAGGGGTAGCGCTGCTCTCAAGGGTATGGTGATGGGCCTGGGTGAGGCTGGCGACGATGCTGAATAGCCTGATTCAGTTCTCCCTGAGCCAGCGACTGCTGGTCTTGCTTATGGCCGCTTTGTTACTGGGCCTGGGCTACTCCAGTATGCGGAGCCTGCCAATCGACGCTTTTCCGGACATCTCTCCCACCCAGGTGAAACTGATTATCAAGGCCCCCGGGATGACCCCCGAAGAAGTCGAAGCACAGATCACCGTGCCGCTTGAAGTCGAGCTATTGGGAATCCCCCGCCAATCCCTGCTGCGCTCGATCGCCAAATACGCCCTCACCGATATCACTATCGATTTTGACGAGGGCACTGATGTCTACTGGGCTCGACAGCAGGTCGCGGAGCGACTGGCCACCGTCTGGGACACATTGCCTGCCGGCGTGAGTGGCGGTCTCGCGCCCCTGAGTACGCCGCTTGGCGACATGTTCATGTTCACCGTGGAGGGCGAGGCTTACAGTCTGGCCGAGCGCCGTAAACTGCTCGACTGGGTGATTCGGCCGGCGCTGCGCACAGTCCCGGGGGTGGCCGATGTCAATGCCCTCGGAGGTTTTGTCCAGGCCTGGCAGGTGGTACCGCAGCCGGCGGCGATGGCGGCCAGCGCCGTCTCGATGCAGCAAATTGCGGCCGCCCTGGCAGATAACAACCGTAGTGACGGTGCTGGCCGATTTACCGTTGGTACCGATGTGGTGTTGGTGCGGGTGGATGGTCGCTTTCACCGGCCGGAAGATATCCTGGAGACCCGAATCAGCACGTATGGCGGCGCCAGCGTCCGCCTCGGCGACATTGCTGAAGTGCGCCTCTCCGCCCTCGAGCGCTACGGCTCGGTGACCCAGAACGGGGAAGCCGAGGCGGTGCAGGGCCTGATCATCGGTTTGCGCGGTGCCAATGCCAGTGAAGTGGTGGCGGGTGTTAAAACCAAGTTGCAGGCGATCACTGCCACGCTGCCCCCGGGCATAGAGATTCGGCCCTTTTACGATCGCAGTGAGCTGGTCAATCGCTCCATCGGCATGGTCGTCCGGGTATTGGTCGAAGCAATCGTGTTGGTACTGGTTATCCTGGTGTTGTTTCTGGGCGAGGCCCGATCAGCGTTGGTGGTCGCCTGTATCCTGCCCCTCGCGGCGATGGCGACGTTTGCCGGTATGCACCAGCTGCAGATGTCGGCTAACCTGATGAGCCTTGGCGGGCTGGCGATTGCCATTGGTATTCTGGTTGATGCCGCGGTTGTGGTGGTTGAGAATATTGTTGCGCAACTGGCCCGTGGGGGAAGCGAGCTGCCGCGCTTGCATCGTGTTTTTCGCGCGGTCAGCGAAGTGGCGCTGCCGGTGGTCAGCGGTATCGCCATCATCATTATCGTATTTTTGCCGCTATTGTCGCTGCAGGGGCTGGAGGGCAAGTTGTTTCGCCCGGTGGCGGTAACCATCGTCATTGCCTTGTCGGCTTCGCTACTGTTGTCGCTGACGGTTATTCCGGTCATTGCCTCGTTCCTGTTGCGCGATGTTACCCACGCACAGCCCTGGCTGCCGCGGCAACTGACGCGTTACTACCAGCCGGTGTTACGGCGCGCCCTGGCCAGGCCCGGATGGGTGTATCTGCTGGCACTGGTGCTGGCGGCCATGGCGATTGTAGGTTTCTGGCGGGTCGGCAAGACCTTCATGCCGACCATGGACGAGGGTGACCTGATAATCCAGCTCGAAAAGCACCCGTCCATTTCACTGGAGGAGTCGACCCGGATTGATTTGCAGGTGGAGAAGCACCTGCTGGCGACCGTCCCCGAAATTGTGCGTGTGGTGTCGCGCACGGGCTCGGATGAGTTGGGTATGGACCCCATGGGTCTCAACGAAACCGATATGTTCCTGGTACTGGCACCGCCGGAGCGTTGGGCGGTTGCCGATAAGGATGCGCTGATCGATAAAATCAGGGAGCAACTGAAAGTGTTCCGGGGAATCAATTACGGGTTTACCCAGCCGATAGATATGCGGGTTGCCGAAATGCTGACCGGTAGCCGCGGTGACGTGGCGGTGAAAATTTTTGGACCCGATATTGCTGTAATCAACCGCCTGGCGGCGGCGGTCGCCGAGGTGCTTGGTGCGGTACCGGGCAACGAGGATGTGTTCGCCGCGCTGAACGAAGGGGTGCGCTATGTTGTGGTCGAGCCCAGGCGCAGTCTGGCGAACGATCTGGGTCTGTCGATGCAGGATGCGGCTGCAATCCTGCGCTGGCAACTGGAGGGGAGTGTCGTTACCGAATTGATCGAAAATCCCGCCCGTATCCCGGTGCTGTTGCGCGGTGATCGCCGCTATGGCGATCCGGTAGAATCCCTCGCCAATCGCATGGTGTCACTGGGCTCGGGCCAGGTGGTGCCGCTGGGAAGCGTTGCCGATGTACGGCTCAGTGAGGGGCCGGTGTCGGTGCGCAGGGAGCAGGGTCAACGGTTTGGTGTGGTCAGGTCCAATGTCAGCGGGCGCGATCTTGTCGGATTCGTCGCTGAGGCGCGCCAGCTATTGGAGCAACAGGTGAGCTTTCCGCCGGGCTATCGGGTTGAGTGGGGGGGCGAATTTGAAAACCAGCAGCGGGCCAGCGCCCGCCTCGCGGTGATGGTGCCGGTGGCGCTGGGGCTTATATTTTTGCTGTTGTTTGTAACCTTCGGCAGTGTGCGTCGGGCACTGATTGTGTTTATCAATATTCCCTTTGCCATGAGCGGCGGTATCCTCGCGCTCTGGCTGTCGGGGGAATATTTGTCAGTGCCGGCAACGGTGGGTTTTATCGCCCTTCTGGGGATCGCGGTACTCAATGGCGTGGTGCTGGTGAGCTATTTCAGGCAACTCGAAGCCCGCGGCCTTCCCCTCGCCGAGGTCGTGATGCAGGGAACGATACGGCGCCTGCGACCGGTGCTGATGACGGCCTCGATCGCCGCCCTGGGGCTGGCGCCGTTTTTGCTGGCCACGGGACCTGGCGCACAAATACAGAAGCCACTGGCGATTGTCGTCATCGGCGGGCTGGTCAGTTCGACCCTGTTAACCCTGCTGCTGTTGCCGGTGGTTTATCGTCGTTTCGCCCAGGGGGTGTCCCGTGCCTGAATCCATGCTCTGCCTGAACGTGGCTCCGGGGCTCGAACCGGAGCTGGTCGACTGGTTGGCCGCACGCAGTGATATCAGTGGTTTCTCCAGCATGGCGGGTTTCGGCCACGGTCGGCAGCATGCGCTGGATAGCATCGCCGAGCACGTTGCGGGTAAGGCGCGACGGGTGCACTTCCAGGTGCTGCTGGAGGACGCAGTGAGCACATCGCTGCTCGATGATCTGGCTGCGGATTTCAGCGGCGCCGATATTATGTACTGGGTATTGGCGGTGAGTTGTTCAGGTAATCTCGACAGACGGTAAACGATGCGCATCTTGCTGGTTGAAGACAACGAGATACTGGCCCAGGGCATCGTCACCGCCCTGTTGCGTGAGGGGCATGCGGTGGATCATGCTGCCACCAGTGCCGCCGCCGAGCATATTCTCGCGGTAGAGTCTATCGATGTGATGATTCTCGATCTGGGCCTGCCGGATGAGGATGGCCTGGACCTACTGCGGCGACTGCGCAGGCGTGGGTCCACGGTGGCGGTGCTCATCCTTACCGCCCGGGACAGTCTTGACGATAAGGTGCGGGGGCTGGATCTCGGTGGCGATGACTACCTCACCAAGCCGTTCGAACAGCGGGAGCTGTTTGCCCGCTTGCGGGTTCTGGAACGACGCAACACGGCAGCCAGTAGCGCGCTGCTGATGGTCGGTGACCTGCAGCTTGATCTCAATGCCAACCAACTGTATTGCGCTGGCCGACCGGTGGCACTGGCGCGCCGGGAGTTTGCCCTGCTGCGGGTGCTGGCGGAGCAGCCAGGGCGAGTCTATTCGAGGGATGAGCTGGAACAGAAGCTTTACAGCCTGGACGGCGCGCTGAGCAGTAATGCCATTGAAGTCCACATCCACAACCTGCGCAAGAAGCTGCCAGAATCGCTGATTCGAAACGTCAGGGGCGTGGGTTATTACCTGAGTGCTGAGCCATGAGGTCGATGCGTCGATTTCTGCTGATCACGCTGCTGGCCACCATCGCCGGCATGGCGCTGCTGGAAAGTATCTGGAGTCATCGCCAGGGCACCCATGAAATCGACGAGGTGTTTGACGCCCAACTGGCCCAGTATGCGCGCATACTGCTGGGGCTGGTCGACCATGCTTCCGGGCGCTCAAGCCTGGTCGAGGTGGAGCGCTGGCTTGCCGCCAGTGGGAGCGTGCACAGCGCTGAGCACCACCCCTATGAAGCGCAGTTGGGCTACCAGGTCTGGACAGACAGTGGGGAATTGCTGGGAAAATCCTCCAGCCTGCCAGCCACCCCGCAGGGGCCGCTGGCGGAGGGCTTCAGCACCGCTGAAATCGATGACCAGCCATGGCGTTTTTTTTCCCTGCACGATGTGGAACATGGGCGCTGGTTGGTCGCTGGTCAAAATAGTGCGGTTCGCCGGGAACTCGCGGCCCGCTTCGCCCTGCACGACGTGTCGACTGCGCTGGCACTGGTAGTGGCGCTGGGCGTGGCCGTGGTTATGATCATGCGCCTGGGGCTGGCGCCGCTGGACCGCTTGGCAGAGGCGCTGGGGCGACGCGAGGCTGATGACCTGCGTCCACTCCAAAGCAGCGGTTTGCCCCGTGAGTTACAGCCCCTGGTTGCCTCGATCAATGGCGCCCTGGGCTCTCTGCAAAGCGCCCTGGACAGGGAGCGGCAGTTTGCCAGCGATGCCGCACACGAGCTACGGACGCCGGTTGCGATCATCCAGACCCAGCTGGAGAACGCCCTGGCCGACTCCGGACCGGCCCCCGAGCCTACGCTGCGGGCGGCGCTGCAGGCCACGCGCTCATTGGGCCAGTTGATTGGGCAACTGCTGGAGCTGGCGCGGCTGTCACCGGAGAAACAGCGGTCAAACTATGAGCGGGTGGCGCTTTCCCGGCTGGTGGCGGAGCAGGTGGCTGTAAACGTGGCGGCGATCGATGCCAGGCAGCTGGAGGTATCGCTGGCTGGCGACCCCAACGTGCAGGTCTCGGGCAACCCCCGCCTGCTGGGCATACTGGTGCGTAACCTGCTCGACAATGCGATCAAGTATACCCCGGAGGCAGGTACCATCGATATCGTGGTCAGGTCCACGGGGTCGACTGCAGAACTGAGTATCGCTGACAGTGGCCCCGGAATTCCCCCCGAACTGCGCCAGCGCGCGCTGCAGCGCTTCTACCGTCTTCCCCGCCAGCAGGCCGATTCGAGTGTATCCGGCTCTGGCCTGGGGCTGGCCCTGGTGGAAATGATTGCACGGGCGCACTGCGCCAGGTTGAATCTGGGCTCCGGCCCGGCCGGGGGCCTCGAGGTGAAAGTGCAACTACCCCTCGCCTAGTCGACGTACACCACTGCCCCTAGAAACGCTCGCCCTGTGTACCCTCTTTCCAGGGTGGATATTTCTGCATTACCCCGGCGAACAGCGGCGTTGCCAGCAACTGATCCAGCCAGTTACGGGTGGCTGCGTAACCGGCGCTGTCGAACCAGTTTTTGTCTACGGCGGCAAACTGACGAACGAAAGGCAGTATTGCCATATCAGCAAAACCCGGCCGGGGGCCACCGAGATAGCGATGCTTTTGCAAACGCTGCTCCAGCGTGCCTATGAAGGGCTCGGCTTCGCGCCGGTAAACGTCCCCCTGGAGTGGCTGGCGATCGGCATATTTGTAACGATCCAGCGCCTGCTTGAAAGGCCCGTCGCAGGCGGCAATCAACGCGCTGTTATCGTCACCGGCCGGCATGACTGCCAGCCAGCCCTCGGGGTCATGACGGCGCAGGGCCCAGCGCATGATGTCCAGGCTTTCGTCGATAACCTCGCCGTCCCCTCGCAGCAGGACCGGTACCGTTCCCTTGGCGGAGGCTTTTAGCATCGATGGCGGCTTGTCACGCAGCACCACTTCCCGCAATTCGACCCGGGTGCCACTTGAGCGGATAGCGAGCCTTGCGCGAATCGCGTAGGGACAGCGCCGAAAAGAGTAAAGTATGTGGTCAGGCATTGGTGGTGGAGTGTTTCCCTGTAATGGCCGCTAGTAGGAGTAATGGTGGCCCCGGAGTGCAAGTTCAGGGGCTGCGCTGCCTGGCTTCAGGAAATATAGTAGCAACGTGCCCCTTACCTTCGCTACCGGCTTTCGGCTGCTACCTTTAAGTCATGGTGTTGGCTGTGTCATGATAGTGGTTCATCAATCGATTTCACTGGAGGTTTGCTGTGGCTGCTCAGAACTCGTATACCAAGTATGAACGCGAGGTATTACCCGGCCTGCGGGAGAAGCTCAACCACGCCGAGTCGGTTGAAGACGCCAAGAAGTTCTTTGTCCAGGAGGTGACGGGGTTGTTACAGCAAGTCTTCGAAGATGAGCTGGATATCAACTACGAGGACATTCGGCTGATGCCGGAGGCAGCGCCCTACTACGAACTGATGGGCGGTCTGGCGTCAAATCCCGCCGTCGCCCGAGAGTTCGCCCAGTCCGACCTGGACGAAATTCTCCAGCGGATCGGCCAGCAAGCGGCCCATCGCTATACTCACCTGGCCGGAAACCCGGCGAAAACCCAATCCAAGATTCGCCGCTAGCCATGCGCTGCCAGCCACATAAAGCCTCGCCAAACCCGCGAACCAGGTCCGGAGTAGCGTAGTATGAGCCCCAAGCAAGCCGCCGTTGCCAAACTCCTGGCCTGCATCGAGCAGCTCGATATCGAGGGCGCCCTGACCCTGTTCAACGAGAACACACTCTACCAGGATGTCGCGGTGGAGCCTGAGGCGGTATGCGGTGTTGAGCAAGTTCGTTTCAAACTGGAGATCGGTTTCGCCGAACTCAGCGGTATTGCGATGCGGGTATCGGCTCTGGATGAGGTGGCAAACCGGGTTTACGTCGAGCGACAGCAGACACTGCAATTCAAACGCGGCGAGCAGGTGGAGCTACCCATACTGGCGGTATTCGAGTTCGACCTGAAGGATAAAATCCTGTTCTGGCGGGAGTACTGGGATTCGACCACGCTGTACGAGCAGTTGCCCCAGTACTACCTCGACTACCTGTCCTCTCTGGGTGCCTGATGCCAAGGCTACCCGGGTAAGCGCGGAAGTCTTTCGGTGTACCATTGCGCATTCGGACGTCAAAAATTCGTTTGCACGCTCGTTACGATAATGTTATTTAACGGTCTTTGGGGACTGCGCTGGCAGCGCATAATTGCCACAGGGAAGGTGCGCCCACGGGTAGGAGTTAGCAAGTGCAGGCGTCGTAAAGGCTGGAGAAGGCCCGGTAACAATAAAAAGGATGGGTGACGATGCGAATTGGGCTTTTACTTGTATTTGCGTTTGCAGTTTCGGTGAGTGCGCCGCTTTCTGCCGAGCAAGTTCCCCTCGATAGCGAGGTGGATGCCGAGGGTCAGTCGCTGGAGCAGGCGGCGGAAGACCCGACTGCCAGTCTCATGAACGTGCAGATTGGCACCTGGTATACCAGCGACTTTCACAATCTTTCGGGGGAAGACGCCAACACGGTGGTTTTACGCTCGGCCTTGCCGTGGCAGTGGGGAGAGCAGAAGCATATCTTTCGGATCACTGTGCCATTTATCACCGACAGCCCGTTCATCGATAGCGGGCTTTCCGATACCGCGATTTTCGATCTGATGACGTTTGATGAGGGCTGGGGTCGCTGGGGCGTGGGTGCGGTCGCGCTGTTGCCCACCGGGGGCGCCGACCGGGGCGCAGAAAAATGGGGTCTCGGGCCGGCGGTGGGTTTCACCGCGCGCGCTGAAGGCTTTTTGTGGGGCCTGTTTAACCAGAATATTTTTACCGTGGCCGGGGAGGACGATCGCGAGGACATCAACGTCAGTGTGTTCCAGCCGATCTTGAGCGTGTCACTGGGCAACGGCTGGTCGACCGGAGTTTCAGAGATGTCCATCACCTACGACTGGGAAAACAGCGAGTGGACGAGCCTGCCACTGGGTGTCAAGCTTGCCAAATTGGCCCGCTTTGGCAAGCTGCCGGTGCAGTTCAATGTCCAGTACGAGTATAACTTCGCCGATGACAGCCCGGTCAGTCCGGAGAATCTGTTTCGCTTCACCGTCAAGTTTATATTCCCCACGATTTTTTGATGCCTGTCGAGCCCGAAACCGCCTGGCACTCGCCAGGCTGGGCCTGCGTCCCGGTTGGGCTGCCTTGACCTGAGCAAACTATGGTATCTTGCGCGGCAGGTGGTTGCCGACGAGGGTGCAGGTGTTCAGGGAATTTTACGAAGACAAGCTATTGCCGCACTTTATCAATTGTGCCTGTGGCAACAGGGCGATCGCCCGGCAGCGGGGGAAGGTCGTTCCCCTTGCCCAGGGTCGGGTCCTGGAGGTTGGCATGGGACCGGGCTTGAACCTGCCCTTTTATGACCCCGCCCGGGTGCAGATGGTATGGGGCCTGGAGCCCTGCCACGGCATGCGATCGCTGGCCCAGCCGCGGATTGATGAAGCGCCGTTTCCCGTGACGTGGTTGGACCTGCCGGGCGAGGAGATACCGCTGGAGGACGCCAGTGTCGATACCGTGCTGTTGACCTACACATTGTGTACCATTCCCGATTGGCGCAGGGCGCTGGAGGGCATGCGGCGGGTTTTGAAGCCGGGAGGCAAGCTGGTGTTTTGCGAGCATGGACTCGCTCCCGACCCCGGGGTGCGGCGCTGGCAAAATCGGCTCGATCCGCTGTGGCAAAAAATTGCCGGCGGCTGCCATGTCAATCGCCCCATTGCCGAGCTTCTGCAGGCCGGTGGATTTGCCGTCGCCGGGGTGCACAACGAGTACGTGGCCAGAACGCCACGTTTCCTGGGTTACCATTACCTGGGTACAGCCACACGAGCCTGACAGGCTGCTGAGAAGCGTATTCGAGGCAGCGAGCGCAAGGCAAGAACCGGCGCAACGAGGGAGTTTATGGGCAATAAATAACCGAGTTGAGCCGGTTCTTAACGCTGCGATCGCCACGTAGATAGTTTTTCAGCAGCCTGCCAAGCCGCGGAAAGCCTGCCAGGGGCTTGTATCTCCCCCAGGATGGCCCCACCTTGCTAGTGGTGGGCTGGCGCAATTAGCTGCTGGGCGCGGCGCGGCCCGGATACAATCGCCGCTAACGACGTCCTGCGGGAGACACTATGGAATTCAAGGATTACTACGACATCATTGGGTTGGCGCGGGATGCGACCCAGGATGAAATCAAGCGCGCCTACCGCAAACTGGCGCGCAAATACCACCCTGATGTAAGCAAGGAAAAAGACGCTGACGAGCGTTTCAAGGAGCTTGGTGAGGCCTACGAGGTGCTCAAAGATCCGGAAAAGCGCGCGGCCTATGATCAGCTCGGCGCCAACTGGCAACAGGGACAGGACTTCCAGCCGCCGCCGGACTGGGACGCAGGCTTTGAGTACACGGGGGGCTTCAGTGGAGCTGACTCTGCCCGCTTCAGTGATTTTTTCGAGTCCATTTTCGGCCGGGCCGGTGGGCAGGCGCAGCCCGGGCACCAGGGCGCGCGGGGGAGTTATCAGGCGCGGGGTGAAGACCACCATGCGCGCATCCTGATCGACCTGGAAGACGCATTCAAGGGCGCTGAACGCGCCATTACGCTGCACGCGCCGGTGGTGGATGCCGAGGGTCGGGTGCACACCAAGGAGCGCACCCTGAACGTGCGGATTCCAGCCGGCATCAAGCCGGGCCAGCAAATTCGCCTGGCCGGGCAGGGTAGTCCCGGGTTTGGTGGTGGACCCGCCGGCGATCTTTACCTCGAAGTGGAATTCAAGCCCCATCCTCGCTACCGGGTGGAAGACAGCGACCTCTATCTCGAGTTGCCGCTGGCACCCTGGGAAGCGGCGCTCGGCGCAAAGGTCAGGGTACCGACTCCTGCGGGGGAGGTGGAGCTGAATGTTCCCGGGGGCACGGCGGCCGGAAACAAGATGCGGCTCAAGGGCAGGGGGCTGCCCGGTTCACCCCCGGGCGATTTGTACGCCGTGGTGAAAATCGTCCTGCCGCCGGCCAGGACCGACGCCGATAAAGCGCTCTACCGCGAGATGGAGCAGTCCATGGCGTTCAATCCCCGGGCAAAACTGGAGGCATAGGAATGCAGCAAAAAACGCGGGTCCTGGAAGGGCTGATCATTACCGAAACCACCCTGTTTACGGTGGAGGAATTTTGTAGCGCATGCACCGTTACCAGGGATGCCATCGAGGCGTTGGTGGACGAGGGCATCGTCGAGCCGGTGTCGGAAGATAGGGGGCAGCCTCGGTTTTCCGGGGCTAGCCTGGCCCGGGCTCGAACGGCGCTGCGCTTGCAGCGTGATATGGAAATCAATCTGGCCGGGGTCGCGCTGGCACTGGATTTGATGGATGAGATCCGTGATCTTCGCCGGCGGTTGGCGCAGTTGAATATACCAGGCATCCAGGGTCAGTAGTTTTGCGTAAGGAACCTTCCGGGCACTCGATGAGGCTCGAAGCAGTACAGCGGTGGGGGGCGGCGTTTGGCCCCCACACCCATCGCAATGGTCAGCCCTGACCAAACAATTCTCACCCCAACGACGAACGGAGCCATGGCAGATAAACCCCCTGAAAAATCCCGCTCACCGGCGGCCCCCGAAACCAAGCCAAAGGGCAAGGCCCAGGGGGGCAATGCATCGGTGCCGGGGAACCGGGTTTCGCGTTTTTCCAGAATGGTGCGTCTGGCCTCCGGCGTCGCGGGGGGCATGTTGGCCGAGGGCAGCCGGCAACTGGCGCAGGGCAATCGCCCGAAGGCCAGCGACCTGATACTGACCCCGGCCAACGCCCGCAGGGTGGCGGACCAACTGGCAAACCTGCGGGGTGCGGCGATGAAGGTAGGGCAGTTGCTGTCCATGGATGCCGGAGATGTGCTGCCACCCCAGTTCACCGAAGTGCTGGCGCGGCTCCGGTCCGATGCCCAATCGATGCCAGTGAAGCAGGTCGTGGCGGTGTTGGAGGAAAACTGGGGCAAGGATTGGGAGACAAAGGTCTACCAGTTCTCCTTCGACCCCGTGGCCTCGGCTTCGATTGGTCAGGTGCACGAGGCCATATCACTCAAGGGAAAACGACTGGCCATCAAGCTGCAGTACCCCGGTGTGCGCAAGAGCATTAACAGCGATGTCGACAATGTAGCGACCTTGCTGCGGATCTCCCGCCTGGTACCCCCGCAACTGGAAATCGGGCCGCTATTGGCCGAGGCCAAAACCCAGCTTCACGAGGAGGCTGACTACCTGCGCGAGGCCAGCTATCTCACCCGCTATCGTGAGTTGCTGGCGGATGCCCCGCAATTCGTGCTCCCCGAAGTGGCGTCGGAACTCACTACCGAGAACATTCTGGCGATGAGCTTTGTCGAAGGCCAGCCGATCGAATCGCTGCAGGGGGCGACCCGGGTGGCGCGTGAGCGCGCGATGAGCCTGTTGATGGAATTGCTGTTTCGGGAGCTCTTCGAGTTCAAAATGGTGCAAACCGACCCGAATTTTGCCAATTACCAGTACTGTTACCAGAGCAAGCAATTGATCCTGCTCGATTTTGGCGCCACCCGTACCTATTCCGATGAGATTGTAGAAGCCTACCGAAATCTGTTCCGGGCGGCTATTGCCCAGGACCGCGACGCCCTGTTCGTGAGCGCCCGGGCGATCGGCTATTTTCAGGAAGAGATGAGCCAGGATCAGCGCGAAAGCCTGCTCGACCTGTTTATGATGGCCACCGAACCGGCCCGTCATCCGGGGCCCTACGATTTCTCCGAGTCCGATCTGACGTCTCGATTGAGTGAGGCCGGAATGACCCTGAGTATGGAAAAAGGTTACTGGCATACACCCCCCGCGGACGCGCTGTTTTTGCATCGCAAGCTGGGGGGGATGTTCATGCTGGCGGCACGATTGCAGGCCAGGGTCGATGTGCGCAGCCTGCTCCAGGTGTATCTGTGAAACTTGCCAGGGCCGTCGCAGCAAACGGTTCCCAGCTCTGGGTTAGCGCCCGGTGACGATGTCTTGTTGCCATCGAACACGATGTTCCGGGGCCGCCGCTGCAGGGCACCTTTGCCCCCGGATTCGACTGCCCCGAAGGCACTGCGCAACGCATTCCCGGGCCTCGCGAACCGGTCTTTACATCAAGTCGGGCCACGGGTTTAATAGCCCGGAGTCCGATTGATTCGGTCTCACCCCGGGTTCCACTGCGGTAGTGCCCATTTTCCCAAAGTTGCGGTAAATCACAGGGAGGTTCGGAGACACCATGAAAAATGACAATGTTGCGATGCGACCCGGGCGCAGGGCCGCGATAGCGCTATTGCTGGCCGGGATTGTATTGGGTGGCTGTGTAAGCAAGAGCAAATATGATGAGGTGGTGGATGAGAACGTCAGCCTGATGCAGCAAAATGTCCGCCTCTACGAGCGGGTGGCATTGCGTGATGAGGAAATCGATATTCTGTTGAGGGAACAAGAGGAAATCGCCGAGGAGCTGGCGCTGTTGTTGGCAGCCGGTAGCGTAAAAATGCAGCTGATGAAAGATGGCCTGCAGCTGCAACTGGGTAATGAGGTTTTGTTTGGCACCGGCTCGACAACCTTGACAGCGTCCGGCCGAGACGTGCTGGATCAGCTGATTGACGAGTTGGACGGGCTGCCGTATCAGATCCTCGTCATCGGCAATACCGACAACGTGCCCGTGGGACCAGCTTTGGCAACACAGTATCCCAACAATTGGTACCTCGCTGGGGCGCGCGCCGCCAGCGTCGTGACCTACATGGAACAGAGCGGTGTGCCCCCGGGTCAGCTGGTGCCTGTGTCATGGGGTGAGGTGCACCCGGTGGCCGGGAACGATACCGCCGAAGGTCGTGCGGAAAACCGGCGTATTGAGCTACGCCTGCGCCCTGTGATCAGGGATCAAGTGGAGATGTGAAGCCGGCGGCAGATCAGGGCGCCTGCGAAGGCTTCTTCACCATCAGGTCCAGCGCTCCCATGGCAAAGGCTGAGGCCACGAAGGTCAGGTGCATAATGACGTACCAAAAGAGCTTGTCGTTGTCGATATTGGGGGCATTCATAAAGACTTTCAGCAGGTGAATGCTGGAGATGGCAACAATACTGGCGGCGATCTTCCCCTTCAGTGACGAAGAGTCCATCTTGCCCAGCCAGCTCAGCTTCTCCTCATCCTCCGGCACGTCGAGTTGGGAAACGAAATTCTCGTAGCCGCTCATCATCACCATCACGATCAGCCCCCCCACCATCGCCATGTCGATCAACGAGAGTATGACCAGGATGATGTCGGCCTCTTTCATGGCAAACACATTGGGTAGCAGGTGCAGCACTTCCTGGAAGAACTTCATGCCCAGCGCGATCAGTGCAAGCGAGAGACCAAGGTAGATCGGCGCGAGTAACCAGCGCGAGCGGTACATGGTCTTTTCGACGACGGTTTCAACTTTTTTCATGGCCTGGCTGGTGCATGCAGCTTGGGGAGGCAGGATTTTGCGGCATTTGACGCTATGCCGCAAGACTGCGCAGCCTTCCCCCTTGCTGCATTGCAGCGGCTCCGGGGTTACAATCAGCCCCCGGTCCCTGTCGCCTCCACCTGTAGAGCAAGTCGATGTTTCGTTTCTTTGAGCGGCTGGTAGATCCTTACCCGCTGGAACATCCCGCCCAGCCCCCTGAGGGCCTGTTTCAATTCTGTCGCTACTATACCCGGGGTATCGAACCCTGGTTGCTGGTGATGGCGCTGCTGACGGCGAGCCTGGCGGTAGGGGAGGCGATGCTGTACGGCATTCTCGGCAAAATGGTTGACTGGCTGGCTGCCAACGAACCGTCGACCTTCCTCGATGAGCAATGGCCGGTGCTGTTGGGCATGAGCTTGTTCGTGCTGGTTTTCATCCCGGTAGTGGTATTGCTCCACTCGCTGGTCGTGCACCAGACGCTGATGGGGAATTTTCCGATGGCGGTGCGCTGGCTGGCACACCGGTACCTGCTCAGCCAAAGTTACGCTTTTTTCCAGGACGAGTTCAGTGGCCGTATCGCCACCAAGGTGATGCAAACAGCCCTCGCGGTGCGCGAGTCCGTCATGAAAATGCTTGATGTGATGCTGTTTGTGAGCGTCTATATGGTGACGACCACGCTGCTGGTTGCCGGGGCCGACCTGCGATTGGCGCTGCCGCTGATCGCCTGGTTGATATTGTATATCTCGGTACTGCGCTACTTCGTGCCCCGCCTGCGCCGGGTCTCCACGCTGCAGGCGGATGCCCGCTCGCTGATGACCGGGCGCATCGTCGATAGTTACACCAACATCGTCACCCTGAAACTTTTTTCCCACTCCAGTCGCGAGGCCGAATACGTCAAGCAGGGCATGCAGGAATTCATGAATACCGTGCACCCACAGATGCGCCTGGCGACCCTGCTGAATCTCTGTGTCTGGATACTGAACATGTTACTGGTGTTCGTGACGGGGGCTCTGGGTATCTACCTGTGGATGGACGGTTCCATCACCGCCGGCGCTATCGCGGTGGCGATGAGCCTCGCCATTCGCCTCAGCGGCATGTCCCACTGGATTATGTGGGAGGTGAGCAATCTGTTCGAAAACATCGGTACGGTGCAGGATGGCATCAACACGTTCTCGAGGCCCCAGGCGGTGCTCGACAAACCCGGAGCCGCCTCACTCAGGGTGACCGCCGGGCGCATCGATTTCAACCATGTCAGCTTCGCCTACAACAAGAATACCCGCGTGTTCGAGGGCTTTGACCTGCATATCGACCCCGGAGAAAAAGTCGGCATTGTCGGGCGTTCCGGTGCCGGCAAGTCCACACTGGTCAATCTGTTGCTGCGCTTTTACGACCTCCAGCAGGGCAGCATTTGCATCGATGGACAGGACATTCGCGAGGTCGATCAGGAGAGCCTGCGCGCCAACATCGCCATGGTGACCCAGGACACGTCTCTGCTGCATCGCTCGGTTCGGGACAACATCATCTTCGGCCGCCCCGACGCGACCGAGGAGCAATTGCTGGATGCCGCCCGCCGTGCCGAAGCCCATGACTTTATTCAGGAACTGTGTGACAGTAAAGGCCGCAAGGGGTATTCGGCGCATGTTGGCGAGCGCGGGGTCAGCCTCTCCGGGGGGCAGCGCCAGCGAATCGCGATCGCCAGGGTATTGTTAAAAGACGCCCCCATCCTGGTGCTGGATGAAGCCACCTCGGCGCTGGATTCCGAGGTTGAGGCGACTATTCAGCAAAGCCTCTACAAGCTGATGGTGGGTAAGTCGGTCATTGCCATCGCCCATCGCCTTTCAACTATTGCGGCCATGGACCGACTGATCGTGCTAGACGAAGGGCGGATCGTAGAGCAGGGAACCCACAGCGAACTCATCGCCCTGGGCGGTCTTTATGCCCAGCTATGGGACCACCAGTCCGGGGGTTTTCTGGGACTGAGCTGACCCGGGGCAAGGGAGCCGGTGGAGTGGCTGCAATGCACCATGAGGGTGCTTGCGCGTTTTGGTTGTGCACAATTACAGTGCGCGGCGGCCTCTGCCAGTTATGGGGCCTGGGAGTTGCCGGCAGCCGCATCCACCATTTCCAAAGTGGCCCATGTTTTGCATACTACTGCACTATTGCGGGGCGGGTTACTGCCGCTCCAGCCCCTGTTTCAGGGATTACGAGGAGGCGTTTTGGCAAAGACCCCACTGCTACGGTCAAGCCCTGCACTGGAGGAGTTTCTGCGCCGGGAGCAGTTGCCGGACAGTTATCGTGTCGATGCGACGCGCTGGTTCCAGCCCCTGGCTGCGAGCATTGTTACCCGCTGTGAACAAACACCCGGACCACTGATTCTCGGCGTGCAGGGTGCCCAGGGTACCGGTAAGTCCACCCTGGCGGCATTGCTGGCCCTCCTGTTGCAGCGCCAGGGGCTGACGGTTGCACAGTTGTCCCTCGATGATTTTTACCTGCGCCCTGTCGAGCGCCGGCGTCAGCAGCACCCTCTACTGGCGACCCGGGGCGTTCCCGGCACCCACGACACCCATCTGGCGATGGCGACCCTGGACGCCCTGTGCCAGGCGAGGCAGGGCCAGCAGCTTGCTCTGCCCCGGTTTGACAAGGCCCGGGATGACCGTCAACCTCAAAGCGAATGGCCGGTGGTGACCGGCCCGCTGGATGTGGTGATTTTCGAGGGCTGGTGTCTTGGCGCGCAACCCCAGCCCGAGGCGGATTTGCTGACCCCCATCAACGCACTTGAGCGGGAGCAGGACCCGAACGGCGTCTGGCGGCGCTACGTGAACCAGCAACTGGCCGGGGACTACCAGGAGCTGTTCGCCCGACTTCACATGCTGGTGGTGCTGCAGGCGCCGAGCTTCGATTGTGTCTATCGCTGGCGAGGTCTGCAGGAGCAAAAACTCCGAGCCCTGGGCAGCGGCAATCGGGTGATGGATAGTGAGCAACTGCGGCATTTCATTGCCCATTATGAACGCCTTACCCGGCATTGCCTGGCAACCCTGCCCGCGCTGGCTCAGCACGTCTATTATCTCGACCCGGACCATCGGGTGGTTAAGGAGACCGTTACATCGTGAGGCCAGTTGCCTGGATCGTCGTCACCGACCTCGACGGCACCCTGTTGGACCATCACAGCTACAGCTATGCTGCTGCGGTGCCCGCCCTCCAGCGCCTGCGTGAGCAGGGCATCCCGCTGGTTCTCAATACCAGCAAGACCCGGGGGGAGCTGGCATCGCTGCGCCGGCATCTGGGCATTTCGCACCCCTTTGTCGTCGAAAATGGCTCGGCCGTGTGTCTACCGGCTGGCTATTTCGAGCCACCACCCGCGGACATCATCCGCCTCGACGACGACCAGTGCCGGGTATTCGGCGTCCAGTACCCGCAGCTACTGGGGCTGCTAGACCGCTTGCGCCCCCGCTACCGCTTCACCAGTTTCAGCCAGATGTCGGCAGAACAACTGGCCGGCCTGTGCGGTCTATCCGTCGACCGGGCGCGACAGGCATTGGATCGGGAGTTCAGCGAGCCACTGGTGTGGGAGGACAGCGAGGATGCTCTGTTGTCCTTCAAGCGAGAACTGCGCAGCTTCGGGCTTGCAACCCTGCGCGGCGGGCGCTTTCTGCACGTGCTCGGACGGGTCGACAAGGGCCGTGCCGTCGCCTGGTTGCGGCAGGCCTATGGGGCCAGCGGGGGTGCCGAAGTCAGGGTGCTTGCACTGGGAGACAGTGATAACGACATAGCCATGTTGCAAGCGGCTGATCTCGCGGTGGTGGTTCGTTCACCGGCCCATGAGCCACCGCAATTCGAGCCCAGTGGGCAGCGCCTGGTGACTGAGCGCGAGGGCCCTTTGGGCTGGGCGGATTCGATTCATGGCTGGCTTGACGAACTTGATCAGCCATTGGGTTCAATTCGCCAGGGTGGCAGCCGCATTTTCTGATACCAACGCAAGGGGTCTTTAATGGCCGATTTTTACCAGAACGGCATTATCACCACATTACACAATCTGTCGCGGCGATCGCTGGCGGAACTGGAATACGAGTTGCTGGCTTTTTCCAAGGTGCGGCCGATGGCTCTGGTGTTGCCGTCACTGTACTCTGAGTTACAGGGCGAAGCCCTGCCTAATATCGTCAGGGAATTGGCCCAGGTACCTTACCTGAACCAGATTATCATCGGTCTCGATCGGGCCACCCGGGAGCAATACCACGAGGCCCTGGCGTTTTTTGATCAGCTCCCCCAGCCCCACCATGTCCTCTGGAATGACGGCCCGCGCATGCAGGCCATCGATGCCAGGCTGCGCGCCGAGGGCCTGGCGCCGAAGGAGATGGGCAAGGGACGCAATGTCTGGTACTGCCTCGGCTTCGCCCTCGGTTCCGGGCGCATCGAATCCGTGGCCCTGCACGATTGTGACATCGTGACCTATGACCGCAGCTTACTGGCGCGGTTGATTTATCCGGTGGCCAATCCCAATTTCAATTACGAGTTCTGCAAGGGTTTCTACGCCCGGGTAGCCGATGGCAAACTCAACGGTCGAGTGAGCCGATTGCTGGTAACACCACTGATTCGTGCGCTGAAAAAGGTGTTGGGGCCGCTGCCATATCTGGATTATCTCGACAGTTATCGCTACCCGTTGGCGGGGGAGTTTTCCTTTCGCCGCGACCTGATAAACGACCTGCGGATACCCAGCGACTGGGGGCTGGAAATCGGCGTCCTGTCTGAAGTGGAGCGCAATTATTCGACCAACCGCTTGTGCCAGGTGGATATTGCCGACGCCTACGATCACAAGCACCAGCAGCTGTCCGAGGCGGATGACGCCGGCGGACTTTCGCGGATGTCTATCGACATATCCAAGGCGATTTTTCGCAAGCTGGCGACCAACGGCATCGTTTTCAACGTCGGTACCTTCCGCACCATAAAGGCAACCTACTATCGGGTCGCGCTGGATTTTATCGACTCCTATCACAACGATGCGATCATCAACGGCTTGCACCTCGACGTGCACCGTGAGGAACAGGCGGTGGAGCTATTTGCCGCCAATCTCATGAAGGCCGGCGAGCGCTTTCTGGATAACCCGATGGAAACGCCCTTTATTCCCCATTGGTATCGGGTGCTCAGCGCCATGCCCGATACCCTCGGCGACCTGCGCGCTGCAGCGGCGGCCGATCGCGCTGAATACGACAGCGCTGCCAACGCGACCCCGGCGTAGCCATGATGAGCAAACTATCGCAGGAACTGCTAACTCGCCTGGAGCAACATCTGGCCAGTATCTACGGCGACCGGATCGAGCATTCGTCCCTGGCCCTCGAGCTTTGCCAACTGATGCGCTTTGACCAGGAGATGGAGACCCCGCGCCACCACACCAATCTTTGGGATCAGGGTGATATTGCTCTGATCACTTACGGTGACTCTGTCCAGCGTGAGGGCGAGGCGCCCCTCGCTACCCTGCTTGGCTTCCTCCGCGATCAGCTTGGGTCGAGCTTTAGCATCGTCCATATCCTGCCGTTCTTTCCCTGGAGTTCGGACGATGGCTTCGCGGTCATGGAATACACCGAGGTCAATCCCGCGCTGGGTGAATGGAGCGATATCAAGGCGATTGCCGCTGAATACCGCCTGATGGCAGACCTGGTCATCAATCACGCCTCCAGCCGCAGCCGCTGGTTCGACCAGTTTGTTCGGGACGAGGAGCCGGGCCGGCAGATGTTTTACTGTGCGTCGCCGGGGGATGACCTGTCGGCGGTGGTCAGGCCACGGACCAGCGAGTTGCTGCGCGAGGTGGCCACGGCGGCCGGCGTGCGCCACGTATGGTGTACCTTCGGCCCGGACCAGGTCGACTTCGACTTCAGCAATCCGCTGGTATTGTGCGAGTTCGTGAAAATCATCCGCCATTACCTCGATCAGGGTGTGGCGATATTCCGTTTCGACGCGGTCGCATTCCTCTGGAAGGAGGTGGGTACCAGTTGCATCAACCTCGAGCAGACCCACGAAATAGTGCGCCTGCTACGGACGCTGGTGTCCCATGCCGACCCGACCGCCATTATCATCACCGAGACCAATATCCCCAATCGCGAGAACCTGTCGTATTTCGGTAACGCCAACGAAGCCCACTGTGTCTACAATTTTTCCCTGCCGCCACTGTTACTGCATGCCCTGGTCAGCGGTAGCTGCCAACATCTAAAGAGCTGGCTGATGAGCATGCCCCCGGCACAGCACGGCACCTGTTTCTTTAACTTCATTGCGACCCACGACGGCATTGGTCTGCGCCCGGTGGAGGGCTTGCTCGACGAAGGGGACCTGGACGCGCTGATCACTGCAATGATGGACAGGGGCGGCAGGATCTCCTGGCGATCCCTGGATGATGGCGTCACTCGGCCCTACGAAATCAATATCAGCCTCTACGACGCCATGGCGGGCACCCTGGAGGGGCCAGATCAATGGCAGTTCCAGCGCTTCGTCTGCGCCCATGCCATCATGCTTGCGCTGGAAGGGCTGCCGGGGATTTATATCCACAGCATGCTCGGTACGCGCAATGATCTCAACCGCATGGAGCACAGCGGCCACAATCGGCATATCAACCGCCACCAGTGGGACGCCGATGCCCTGCAGGCGCGCCTCGCCCAGGAAGATGATCCCCACCGACGGGTGCTGGACAGGCTCCAAAGCCTGATCGCGCTGCGCCAACGGCAAAAGGCATTCCACCCCAATGCCACGCAATTCACCCTCCACCTGGGAGACTCCGTGTTCGGATTCTGGCGCCAGAGTATCGATCGCGGCCAAAGCATCTTCTGTATCAACAACATCTCGGCTCAGCCCCAGCAGGTCCTGCTGTCCGATATCAATTTGATTGAAACCGACCAGTGGCGGGATATCATCAGCGGCGACCCGATCACTCCTGAGGTCGAGGCGCTCGACCTGCAGCCCTACCAGTCTGTCTGGTTGAGCAACAACTAGGGCTTGGCCGGGGTCACGTTGGCGGCGTCCATCGAATCGATCCTGCGCGACAGCGGGTTGCCGGTTGTCGAGGTGATCGACGGGCTGCGGCGGCAGTTGTCACGGAGCGATGAAGCGGTGTTGCAAGCGCCTCCAGGTGCGGGCAAAACTACCCTGGTGCCACTGGCTCTGCTCGCCGAGCCCTGGCTCGCCCAGCGCAAGATCGTGATGCTTGAACCCCGCCGGCTGGCGGCCCGTGCCGCCGCCGCGCGCATGGCAGCGTTGCTCGGTGAGTCCGTCGGTGAGACGGTTGGCTATCGCATGCGGCTGGATACCCGGGTGAGTTCCAGCACCCGCATCGAGGTCATCACTGAGGGCATTTTGACCCGTATGCTGCAGCGTGACCCGGCCCTTGAAGGGGTTGGCCTGCTGGTCTTCGACGAATTCCACGAGCGTAACCTCGATGCCGACCTGGGGTTGGCTCTGGCACTCCACGGGCGCGAGATTTATGGCGACGAGGGCCAGCGCCTGAAGCTGCTGGTGATGTCCGCTACCCTGGATGGAGCCGCAATGTCGGCTTTGCTGGGCGATGCACCACTGCTGACATCCGCGGGCAAACGGTTTCCGGTCGCGGTACATTACCACCCCGTTCCAGACCGGCCAGGAGCCGCCCTACCTGCGGTGGCGGCGCTGATAGCCCGGCTATTGCAGGAGCCGGGAGCCAGTATGCTTGTGTTCCTGCCCGGCCGGCGTGAAATCGTCACAGTGGCCCGGTTGCTCGGCGAACGGCTGGATCGCCAGCGGGCCGAATTACCCCGCGAGAATGTGGCTGCGGCAGATATCGCGCCACTCTACGGCGGACTCAGTCTCGAGCAACAGCAACGGGCGATCGAGCCCCCCGCGCGTGGGCGCCGCAAAGTGGTGCTGGCCACCAATATTGCCGAAACCAGCCTCACCATCGAAGGAGTCGGCATCGTGGTCGACCTTGGGCTGGCGCGGGAACCGGTATTCGACCCCGGTACCGGCATGACGCGCCTCCAGACGCGCCCGATATCCCAGGCATCGAGCGAGCAGCGCCGTGGCCGGGCCGGTCGTTTGGGGCCCGGTGAATGCTATCGGCTCTGGCCTGAAAGCCGGCAACGCCAGTTGCCCGCCCAACCTACTCCCGAGATCCACCAGGCCGACCTCGTGCCATTGGTGCTGCAATTACTGGCCTGGGGCGTCGATCAGCCCGACAACCTGGCCTGGCTGGACCCGCCCCCAGGGGCACCTTTTCAGCAAGCGCTGGATCTGTTGGACCGCCTGGGTGCCTGTAAGGTCAGTCCCGGGGGTGTCTGGCAATTGACCGACCATGGTGAGCGCATGGCGACCATCCCCCTGCACCCCCGGCTTGCCCATATGCTGCTGGTGACGGTAGACCATGACCTTCAGGCGACCGCCTGCCTGGTGGCGGCACTGCTATCCGAGCATGACTGGCCGGGCAGTCGGGAGGCCGATCTGTGGCGCCGCTGGTCGGCATTGTCACCGGCCAGCAAAGAGGCACCGGCGTTGCGGCGCTGGCGACAGCGGATACAGCAACAGGCGAGGCAGTACCGCTTGCTCTGTCCTGAAACGGTTGCAACGCCTGCCATAAGTGAACACAGTGCGCTGGGGCTGCTTGTGGCCAGCGCCTACCCGGATCGTATCGCCCGCCGCCGGGACGGCGCGACCGCTGAATACCGATTGAGCAACGGCCGCGGAGCGATACTCAGGGAGGACGATGCGCTGGTCAATGCAACCTGGCTGGCTGTCGCCGAGTTGGGCGGTAGAGTCGGCGATTCCCGCGATCAGATCTTTCTCGCGGCGGAGCTCGACCCCGATTTGCTTGCCGGGGCATTGTTTGGGCTGGTCACTGAGCAGGAAAAAGTGTTTTGGGACAACCGCAGTGAGCGAATCCTGGCCGAGCGCCAGCAACGGGTTGGCGCTTTGTTGCTCGATAGTGCGCGCCTTGAAACGCCCGACCCTGAGCGGCGGCAACGGGTCTGGTCGACCGTTATCCAGCGGCGAGGACTCGAAGTATTACCCTGGACTCAAGCGCTGCGCCAGTGGCAGGCGCGAGTCCTGTTCTTGAGGGCGCAGGTTGCGACCTCGGAGGGGATCCCCTGGCCAGATGTGTCGGACTCGGCACTGCAAGCATCGGCCCAGGACTGGTTGCTGCCGATGCTGGTGGACATCGACAGCCTGGCCCAGTTGCGGCGGCTGGACCTGAAGCCCCTGCTCATGGGCCTGTTGAGTTGGCCGCTGCCGCGCTGGCTGGACCAGCTGGCACCGCAGCGCATCGTGGTGCCGTCGGGTTCCAGCGTTCCGATTGACTACTGCCAGCCGGTGCCAGTACTTGCCGTTAAACTGCAGGAGATGTTCGGTGCTGATACGACCCCGGCCATAGTCAACGGCCAGGTCCCGCTGTTGCTGCACCTGCTCTCCCCGGCGGGACGGCCCCTGCAACTGACCCGCGACCTTGCAGGCTTCTGGCGCTCGGCTTACACCGAAGTGAAGAAAGACATGAAAGGGCGCTATCCGAAACATCCCTGGCCTGAAGACCCCCTGGCAGCGGTACCCACGCGCCACACCAAGCGGCGTAAATCATGAGTGCTGTGCACTAGTGTCATTGTCACGCCGTTCAGGATATAATTTTGGCGGTGCCGACTGCGGCACTTTTTTTATTCTCACACTGGTTTGAAGCAGCCCATGTCCGATAAGCCCTATAACCTGAAAGTGCGCGTCAACATGGCGCCCGACGAAATCGTCAAGCCCAAGGAGCCTGAGCCGCAGTACCTCTGGGGGCGAATCGTTCTGGCTTTATTGGTCCTGCTGGTCCTGTTCTGGGGCGCCTTCAAGCTCGTGTCATGGCTGCTCGCGCCTGCGGAACCGGTGACCACTGCCGGCGTTGATCCCGGCAGCAATGGTGCCAACGTTGAGACCGGCCTGCTACCGGGGCGCTCACCGGCTGGGGAGGCCACCGCGCCCACTGCCATGCCCGAAGAGAGCCCGGCCGGGGCAATAGCGCCGGATGCCGGGGGTGGAGCCTCGGTTTTCGAATCCGAGGATCCCGCGGAGCCGCGGGAAATTGTCGCTGTTCCAGAAATTACCGAACAGGAAATTGCTGAGCAGGCGTTTAGCGAGCCGGAAATAGCTGAGTCGGAGCCGGTCGCTGAGTCCGGGACCGATGCCCGGGAACAAGCTGAGCCAGAGCCGGCTGAGATGGCCGCCGAGGAGGTACCGCCGACAGCGACCGCTCGCGGCTCCCTGCTGACCCCGGGGGATGGTGACATTCGCTCGCCCCGGGTAGAGCGCTTCGTCCTGACCAATGGGGTTGAGAATCGCGAGCCCCTGGCGGGAATCGAGGCCATTCGTCCCGATCCGGGTAACAGCGATATGGTCACCGTCTACGCCTTTTCCGAGGTGAGCGGGCTTCGGGGCCAGACCCTGCGCTACCGCTGGTTGCACAATGGCAAGGCGGTCGCCACCGTGAAGGTTGGCGTGGGCGGCAACAGCTGGCGGAGCTACTCCAGTAAATTTGTCACCTCTGCCATGACGGGCAATTGGCGAGTGGAGTTACTCGGTGGCGATAACCAGGTCCTCGCCTTCAGGGAATTTGAATACTGATTGCGAGCCGGTTTGACTGCAGTGGCATCGATATTTTGGTTGAAGCCTGGGTAATTTTTTACTAGAGTGTCGCGCCAGTTGCCGGTGTGGCGCTTGTGGCACTTCCCATTGCGTCGAAAAAAGCGGTAAAGAATCGAATATCGCCCAGACTCGTTCCGCAAACTGGTGACGGAATGGAGTATCAGGACCTCTCCGATGACTGAATTATGCTTCCAGCTGAAGGGAAGCGTGGCCACTATTTTGTTGCTGGAACTGCATCGCTACACGGCCGATGCATTTGCCGAGCAGTTACAGCAAAAAGTGGACAAGGCGCCGCAATTGCTGCTGCAGTCGCCTATCGTGATTAGCCTGGACAAGCTTCGTGATGTCGCGGAGGAGCTCGATTTGCAAGCCTTGTTGAACCAGTGCAGATCGCTGGGATTGCAGCCCATCGGGTTCCGCGCCTGTCCCCGGTTCGATGAAGCTATCCGGGCCACGGGAATGGCGGTGTTGCCGCAAACCAGCGGTCGCAGCGGCGCGGTGTTACGCGAATTACTGCCCCCGGGCGAAGCCAGTAGCGGTGAGGTTACTTCCCGAGCTGCTGCCAACAGCGACCCGGGCATACCGGTGGTGTCGCCGTTTAATCGCCTGCCGAGCAAAGTCATTAGCCAGCCGGTGCGCTCCGGCCAGCAGGTATATGCCAGGGACTGCGACTTGATCGTGATGGCCCACATCAGCGAAGGCGCTGAGATCCTGGCTGATGGCAACATCCACGTATATGGTGGCCTGCGGGGTCGTGCTCTCGCGGGCGTGCAGGGTGACAGTAGCGCAAGAATTTTCTGCCACAGCCTGGAAGCCGAGCTGGTGGCGGTGGCGGGAAATTTCATGTTGAGCGAAGATTTTCGGGACAAAGTCTGGAAGCAGGCGGTGCAGGTCTGCCTCAGGGGCGAGAAGCTCTGCATCGAACCGCTGTAGGCTTTGGCTGAAGCTCGTGGTGCGGCATTGGGATGCACAGGGTTCGCTGTCTTTAGATTAGAGGCGCGACAGGGTAATTTTTATTGGGAGAGCTGAGTTGGCTAAGATAATCGTTGTTACATCAGGCAAAGGCGGGGTAGGCAAAACCACTACCAGCGCAGCTATCGGTACCGGGTTGGCACTTCGTGGCCACAAGACCGCAATCCTCGACTTTGACGTCGGGCTGCGTAATCTCGACCTGATCATGGGTTGTGAGCGTCGTGTCGTGTACGATTTTGTCAATGTCATAAACGGAGAGGCGTCGCTGAAACAGGCGCTGATCAAGGACAAGCGCACCGAAAACCTTTTCATCCTGCCGGCTTCCCAAACCCGGGATAAAGAAGCCCTGACGGTAGAGGGCGTTGGCAAAATCCTCGACGAATTGGCCAACGATTTCGAGTATATCGTCTGCGACTCGCCGGCGGGTATCGAAAAGGGCGCGCTGATGGCGCTTTACTTTGCCGACGAAGCGGTGGTGGTTACCAACCCCGAAGTGTCCTCGGTACGTGATTCCGATCGTATCCTGGGGATTTTGCACAGCAAATCCCGCCGTGCGGAACTGGGCCGGGAGCCAGTGCGCGAACACTTGCTGCTCACGCGCTACGATCCGCAGCGGGTCAGCGCCGGCGAAATGCTGAGCGTGGCCGATGTCGAAGACATCCTGGCTATTCCCTTACTGGGCGTTATCCCGGAATCCGAGGCCGTACTGAAAGCATCCAACCAGGGCCAGCCGGTTATTCTCGATGGCCAGGCCAAGGCCGGGCAGGCTTACACCGATGCGGTCGCCAGGCTGGTGGGTGAGAAAGTGGAGCATCGCTTTCTCGAAGCGAAGAAGAAGGGTTTCTTCAGCCGGGTGATGGGGGTTAAGTGATGATGAGGTTACTGGACTATTTTCGCAAGGACACCAGCCAGCAGTCGGCATCGATGGCCAAGGAGCGCTTGCAGATCGTGGTGGCACACCAGCGCACCAGTCGTAATCAGCCGGATTTCCTGCCGGAAATGCAGCGCGAGATCATTCGGGTTATTCAGAAATACGTCAAGATCGAACAGGACCAGGTGTCAGTGCAACTCGACAGCAACGATGCCTGTTCGGTGCTTGAACTGAACGTAACCCTGCCCCAGTAAACCGGGCGCCATCCGGGGGTTTGCCAGATTCCCTGTCCGGGAGCCTTGCTGGCAGTGGTTTGAGGTCCCCCTGGGCCGCAAAAACGTTGCTTAGGTGGTGTCCCCCGATTGCCCGGCGATTGCCCGGGCGGCTGGTGTCAGCCAGGCCGTTTTGCACAGGCCGCTAAACGTCTATCTCGAAGCCGTCGCGGGTCCAGACTGTGCCGTTGTAAGACACCTCTGCTACCATATCGTCGCCGTTGTAGATTTGGCCCCCGCGCCAGTGGCTGGTGTCCAGTTGATTGCGCTCGATGTAGTCGCGACAGATGATGGAAGCGGCTTTCAGGGATTTCACGTTAACTCTTTTCTGGTGTTCCTGATTCGGCAGGGGCGTGACAGCGCCGGGACCGTAAGCTGGACTCGGCTCGCTGGCGAGTATCAGAATCATTGATGTCTCCTGTTCTGCCCCCGGCCCTGACCGGCTGGCTTCGTCTATAATACTGTATATATTTACAGTATAGTGACCCCTGTTGCAATACCCCTGGGAACGCCATTTCCAGTCGACTATTCAACAGTCTCGCAAAGCTCGCAGCAATCAGGGCAAACGCCTATAAGCGTGATAAAATCCGGGCACGGCCAACGTGGACACTTTGCATGCGAAAACTGGACATTCTCACCTCTGCCCTATGCTCCTCAAGCCGTGCCTGGTCTGGTATCAGGAGCCCTGTTGCCGGGATCGCACCCCGTGAGACACTGCACTTGTACGATATTGAAGGCTGCCCTTTCTGTCGCCTGGTGCGCGAGGCATTGACCGAGCTGGATCTGGATGCCGTCATCTACCCCTGCCCCAAGGGCGGGCGTCGCTTCCGACCTGAAGTGGCAAAGAGGGGAGGCCAGCAGCAATTCCCTTTTTTGTACGATCCCAACACCAAACTGGAAATGTACGAGTCTGTGGAGATCATTCGCTACCTCTACCAGACTTACGGCGAACGCAGCCTGCCCCTGAAATGGCGATTTGACCGCCTGCAGAAGATTGATTCAGCCCTCGCCAGCGGATTTCGCGGGCGCCGGGGCCTGCGGGCTGCGCCCAGTCGACGGCCGACCGAGTTGCTGGAGCTCTACAGTTTCGAGGCCAGCCCCTTTGCAAGGCCGGTGCGGGAGCTGCTGTGCGAACTGGAGATCCCCTACATTTTAAGAAGCTGCGGCCGCAGCCGGCTCGATGAATGGCTGCCTCCGCCGCTACGCCAGCGGTTTGGAATCGTGCCGAAAAGTGAGCGGCACAATCGCGTAGAACTGCAGCAGCGCGAGGGCAGGGTGGCTATTCCCTTCCTGCGGGACCCCAACACGGATACCGCGCTGTTCGAGTCGGGCGCGATCATAGAATACCTGCGTACTACCTACGCGCGCTGATCTGCCTCAGTTGGCGAAAACCAGGGGCTCCCGCGCGGCACACATGGCGATGTAATCCATTGCGCTCCCGTGGTGAGCGATCTCCGCGAGGGTGTGGAGAGTCGGCGGCAT
Organism: uncultured Gammaproteobacteria bacterium; assembly: GCA_963751595.1. Taxonomy (GTDB): domain Bacteria; phylum Pseudomonadota; class Gammaproteobacteria; order Pseudomonadales; family JAHEGP01; genus JAHEGP01. The sequence continues at coordinate 194,089 of CAVVVC010000006.1, read as the reverse complement.
CATTTTTTTCTCGCCACGCTGGTAGTGGACCAGGGCCTGGGCGGGCTCCAGCCACTGGTAGTCAACGATCTCGTGCCCATCCACCGCCACCTCTTCGTGACGTTGGTAGAGGGTGACGAAAAAAGCCGTGCTGTAACGCTTGGGGCTGGGTTTGGGCGTGGTCCAGTGGCTGACCGCGGTGAGAGTATCCGGCTCGATTTGCAGTCGAGCCTCTTCGCGGGTTTCCCTTACTGCCGCCAGCCGCGCTGCGGCGTGTTGGCACCCGGCAGTGTGCTGATAATCCTCATGATCCAGGCGTCCGCCCGGGAATACCCAGTAGCCACCGCCAAATACCAGTGAGCTGTTGCGATGCAGCAGCAACACCTCGGGCTGGTGCCGTTGTTGGCGCAGCACCACTACAGTGGCAGCGGGCCTGATGGGGACGTCATGGTCTGACATGATGGGCAACTGAAACGGTTTCGCGCTCCTATAATAACATCTTTTTTATGCCGTTCCGGCGCTGCCACCGGTTTAACCGTTCGCGGGTGGATCACAGGCTTGTTTTTTACCGGCTTTCTTGTCAGAGTGCCTGCAATAACATCGCCTGTTGAAAGGAGAGATTCCATGTTGTACGCAGCGCTTCGAAACCTGGTATTGCTGGCTATGGTCCTGCACCTGGCGGGTTGTGGCATCAACAATATTCCCACCTACGACGAGCAGGTAAAGTCAGCCTGGGCGCAGGTTGAAAACCAGTACCAGCGCCGTGCCGACCTGATTCCCAACCTGGTGGAAACCGTCAAGGGCTTTGCCGCACAGGAGCAGGAAACCCTGACCGCCGTCACCGAGGCGCGCTCCCGGGTGGGTGGCCTGCAGGCGACTCCGGATCTGATCGACAACCCGGAAGCCCTGCAGCAGTTCGAGCAGGCCCAGGCCCAGCTGGGTAGCGCCTTGCAGCGCCTGATGGTGGTTGTGGAGCGCTACCCCGAGCTGAAGTCCAATGAGAATTTCCTTGCTCTGCAGTCACAGCTCGAGGGCACAGAAAACCGGATTGCCGTGGCGCGGCGTGACTATATCGGGGCTGTGCAAACCTACAATACCGAGATACGTACCTTCCCGGGGCGCATCTGGCACACCATTATGTATGGCGATATGCCGCTGCGGGAGACTTTTGAAGCGACCACCCCCGGTGCAGAGCAGGCTCCCCAGGTAAGCTTCTAATGGGTCGTCTTCTGGCGGCGGTAGCATTGTGCTACCTGATTCTGATGGCAGCAGCGGTTGCCGCCCCCGACTTTCCCCAACTGACGGGACGTATCGTCGATCAGGCGTCGATGCTCAATCCGGCCCAGAGCCAGCGGCTGGAGGCGCGGCTGGAAGCCCATGAGCGCGCCAGCGGCAACCAGTTGGTTGTGGTGACCGTGCCCAACCTGGGTGGATACGATATCGAGAGCTATGGCTACCAGCTCGGGCGCCATTGGGGAATAGGCCAGAAGGAGGAAGACAACGGCGTTCTGCTGATCGTCGCGCAACAGGAGCGCCAGGTGCGAATCGAGGTGGGCTATGGCCTCGAAGGCGAGCTCACCGATGCGGTCAGCGCGAATATCATTCACACGGTGATCCTGCCGTATTTCAAGCTCGGACAATTTAGTAACGGTATCGAGCAGGGCGCCGCGGCCATCATCGATGCGCTTGGGGGTGAGTACCGGATGCGTGAACGCACATCGGAACGCCGCCCCGAGGAAAGCGATTGGCTGGTGCTGCTCTTTGTGCTGATCATACTGGGCTTTAATATTCTGCCGGCGATGATGCCCGGGGTTCGCAACCGACGCGGTGGCGCATTGCGCCGGGGCGGCTATGGCGGTGGTGTCGGGGGGTTCGGCGGGGGCTTTGGCGGGGGCGGTGGCTTTGGCGGCGGCGGATTCGGTGGTGGCGGTGGCGGTTTCGGCGGCGGCGGCGCGTCCGGGGGCTGGTGATGACCTTATTGCGAAAGCACGACCAGGACCGTGTCGCGGCAGCCATTGAGGCAGTGGAGCGAAACACCGACGCCGAACTGGTGACCGTGCTGGCCCGCCGTGCCGACAGCTACTACTTCATCCCGTCCCTCTGGGCGGCCATGATCGCGCTGCTTACGCCGGTCATACTGAGCTTGACACCGTTCTGGCTCAGCGCCATGGATCTGTTGATTGCACAGTGGCTGGTGTTTGTGGTGTTGGCGCTGGTGTTCAGGATTCCCTTCATCACTATTCGCATGATTCCGGATTGGGTCGCCCAGTGGCGCGCTGCCTTGCTTGCCCGGGATCAGTTTGTCGCCAATAAGCTGCACCATACCGACGGCCAAACCGGGGTCATGATCTTTGTCTCCGAGGCCGAGCACTACGTGGAAATACTGGTGGATCGCGGTGTCGCGCGGCTGGTCGATGACAGCGAATGGCAGCTTGTCGTCGATGACCTGATACTGCGGATCAAGGCCGGCCAGGTTGGCGAGGGTTTCCTCGAGTGCATCGAGCGTTGTGGTGAAATTCTGCATCGTGTACTGCCCGCAACCCGGGACAAGGATGAGCTGCCCAACCACCTGGTGATTCTCGAATGACGATAGCGTGCACTCCCATAAGCCAGTATGACCGTTCAACATTTGCTGCCAGCGGCCCCCGGGGCGATACCATTGGCCACGATGTCTACCGTCGCGGTAATGGTGCGCCGGTGGTACTGATTCAGGAACTGCCGGGTATCGGCCTGGAAACCCTGCGTCTGGCCGACCGGCTCGTCGAGCAGGGATTCGCGATCGTTTTACCCCACCTGTTCGGACCGCTTGGCAAGACCAGCCTGGCGGGTAACACTCTGCGCGTGTTTTGCATGCGGCGGGAATTCGCCTTGTTTGCCCGTAACCAGACCAGTCCGATAGTCGACTGGCTCAAAGCCCTCTGTCGCGAGGTCAAGGAAGACGCCGGCGCAAGGGGTGTTGGTGTGATCGGCATGTGCCTCACCGGCAACTTCGCGATTTCCCTGATGGCCGACGAAGCGGTGCTGGCCGCAGTATCTTCACAGCCCTCGCTGCCCCTGGCCAAACCCACTGCCCTGCACATGAGTGCCGACGACGTGGAGGCGGTGAAAGCCGGTATCGATCGGAACGCGCCGATGATGGCTCTGCGTTTTGCAGGGGATCGGCTATGCCCGGCGCGGAAATTTGCGGCGATCGACGGCGCCCTCAACACGTCATCCCGGCAGCGGGTTGAGCTGCGGACCCTGCCCGGCAGCGGGCATTCGGTGTTGACCCTGGACTTTGTCGACCGTGAGGGGGAACCCACGTACCAGGCGCTGCAGGACATCGTCGGCTATTTCAAGCGCCAGCTTCAGTAGCGGCCGCATCGAGCTCTACGAGGCGGTCGTACACCAGCTTTAGGTGTAACCTGAGATTGTAGAGCGTGTCGGCATGGGAGGCGGGTACCGAGACCTCATCCAGCTTTCGCTCCAACCCTTCAAGTCGTTTCCTGCAGCGCGTCAACTCCTGCGCCGAGGGCTCATTGTGTAACACGGCCTCAACATCCAGCAGCTCATCGTAGTAGCGATAAATCCGGCTGCGTACCCGCCAGCGATAGGCCGGCGGTAGAATCTTGAATAGCGGAAACAACAGAGTCACCAGCGGGATCAGCAATACCGTCAGGCGGTCGATGAGAGTGGCCAGCCAGAACGGCAGAAATCGCTGCAGCAGTGGCGGACCCTTGGTCAGGTAGCGTTCGGCGTCGGGGCTCAGAGGCAGTACCGTATGCTCCGTCGATGGGAATTGCTTGGGGCTGGAAAACAGGTCGCCGTCTCCGTGTACCTCCTTGGCGGCATTCAGCAGCAGTGCCACCAGCGCAGGGTGCAGGGAATCCCGGGCGGCCAGGTTGGCAACCATGGCGATCAGGGGAATATCGGCCGGGGGCAGGTCTTCCTCCAGACTGACCAGGCCACGTGGTAGCTCCACCTTGGACAGGAAACTGTATTGGCGCTGGTAGGCATCGGCCCTTTCGAAGGGCAGCAGGACAATGTTGTCCGCCCACAGCAACTGCTGTACCGCTGGGGCCTCGAGCAGTGAGACGAAGCCTGCGACATTGACACTTCCCTCGATCAGTGCCTGCGCCGCGGCAACGCCACCGAGCTTAACCGCGGTATAGTCGTCCTCGCTGAGGCCGTTGGAGGCAAACAGGACCGTTAGCGCCTGCAGGGTGCCACTGCCCGACTCGCCCATGGCGATTCGCCGGCCCTTGATCTCGCTTTCGGTCTTGGGAGGTGGACCCCGCCAGAACAGCCACAGCGGTTCGTAAAAGACGCTCCCCAACGAGTAAATCCCTTCGACCTCGACGTCGATGCCCGAGGACCCCTGCAATAAGGCCAGCTCGACGGGACTTTCTGGCTGTTGCAGCAATTCGAGGTTTTCGGTGGAGCCGGCGGTTTCGATCAGCTCCAGCTCGACGCCGTCCCGCGCCAGAATCTGCTGATACTGCAGCGCGATGCGGTAATAGGCGCCATCCAAAGACCCGGTCGCCATGACGATCTTGCTGGGCGGAGCGGGTTTGACAAACTGAAAGGCCACCGCAAATCCGGTGATAATGAGCAGCAGCGCCGGCCCCAGGATTACAAGCAGATCCCAGGCCGAACGGCGCTTGGGGGTCGGCGCGCCTGAATTGGCCGTTGATTGGGTCATCTGGGGGCTCCTTGCTTGAGGGGGTGTGGTAGTTCGAGATTGTGCCGTTGGCTGATCGTCGCGATTGCCGCGCGTTTGCTGAAGAAAAAGTTGTCGGAACCCAGTTTGTCGTAAAAACCCGCGTGTTGCAGCATGTCCAGCACCCGACCCCGCACGTTGGTCATGTACATCTCGATGCCCAGTTCACGAAGTTCATGGGCGATGTCATCCAGTGCGCTGATTGCCGAGGAGTCGATTTCGTTGATAGTACTGGCGTCGAACAAAAAGGCCTCGATAGGGTCTTCGCGCCTGCTCAGGGCCTCGAACACCCGGTCCTCCAGGTAGCTGGCATTGGCGAAGTAGAGCGAGGAGTCGATACGAAACACCAGCAGGCCTGGAATAACCCGGGCGTTTGCCTCACGAGCCAGATTGCGCAATTCGCCATTGTCGGGGGATTGCCCGAATTCGGCGACGGGTGGTCGCGTGATGCGGCTGAAAATCAGGACGATAGAGGCCATCACGCTCAACAGAATGCCGTTTTGCACGCCCATCAGCAGGGTGGCAATGAATGCCAGCACCAGGATGACCAGGTCCTTCTTGTTGACCCGCCAAAGGCGTCGCGGTTCGTCAAGATCGATCAGCGACATCAGTGCCGTGATGATAATGACCGCCAGACAGACCTGGGGTGTGTAGTAAAACAGGGGAGTCAGTGCAACCAGGACCAGCGCCAGCATCGCTGCGGTGAACAGGGATGACAACTGGCTGCGTGCGCCGCTGGACGCATTGACGGCAGTTCGCGACAAACTCCCGGCGACCGGGTAGCCCCCGCATATCCCGGAGGCGAAATTGGCGCAGCCTAGCCCGGCCAACTCCCGATTGCTGTCGACCTTGTAGCGTTGGTCTGCGGCGATTCGCTTGGCCATGGAAATTGACTCCATGAAACCGATCAGCGCAATGGTAATGGCCAGGGGCAACACCCTGGCCAGCAACTCGTGGTCCAACACGGGCAGGGCCAGGCTGGGCAGCCCCTCAGGGACGGAGCCAATAATCTTGATACCGTGCTGGTCGAGGCCACTGGCCCAGACCACGATAGTTGCGACAATCAGCAGGATCAGCGCCGCCGGCGCCCGCGGGAAAAATCGCTTCAGGCCCCACATGGCCGCTACCCCGGCAAGTCCCATCCCCAGTGCGACCGGGTTGAACTGAGGCAGATTTCGGGCCAGGCCTGTCAAGGTTTGCACCAGTGTCTGGCTCGAGGGACTTTCGATGCCGAGTAAATGTTTTAACTGGCTCGCCCCGATAATAATCGCCGAGGCCGAGGTGAAACCGCTGATTACCGGGTTGGCGAGGAAGTTGACCATAAAGCCGAGCCGCAGGAAGCCCATGCCCAGTTGTATGATGCCTACCAGAACCGCCAGCAGAATGGCGATGGCGAGGTACTCGTCGCTACCTGCGGTGGCGATCAGGCTGACCCCCGATGCCAGCAGAATGGAATCGAGGGCGGCGGGGCCCACCGACATATGCCTTGAAGAGCCTGCCAGGGCGTATGCGACCAGACCGGCCAGTGCGGCGTACATGCCGGTAATCGGAGGTAATCCCGCCAGCAGCGCGTAGGCCATGGACTGGGGTATCAAGAGCACGGCGACAGTGATGCCGGCAATGAGATCGGGTCGCAGCCATGACATCTGGTAATCTGCGATCCAGGGTGGGACAGGCAGCCTGCTCTTCACGGCGGTACTCCCGTTGGTAGTCAGGAAAAACCCTATTGTAGCGACTAAAACACCGGCGCACAGCAGTTGGCGCCTGCGCTTTGAGTAGAAGGTATTTGGCCCGAGCCTGCTGCTGCGAGAAGGGCCGACGGTGTCGGGCTCTCCCCGGCATCGTAAGTACAGTGGCCGTTATGGCCACAGCACGCGTAGAGAAGTCTGTGGCCGTGAGAACCGATACCCGGAGATAGCTCAGGAAAACAAATGGTAAAGCGTGAACTTGATGGCGATACCCGGGTGTTGTTGGTGCGCCCGAACCGTTCGATGAACTGGCAGCAAAATCGGTGGCTGATCGCCGTATTGGGGGGTTTTACCCTGGTAATAGCCCTGTTCTGGACGGTGGCTGGAGCCTGGGTAATACTCCCCTTCGCCGGCATCGAGGTCGCGGCGCTCTACCTGGGCTTGCATTACGTAAGTTGGAAGCTGCACCTGCGCCAGGTGGTCAGGATAGACACCGAGGGGATTAGCGTGGATGAAGGCCATAATTTTCCCCGTCGGCACTGGCGCCTCGAGCGCGAGCAGGCGGCCATTGCCATTGTGGCCGCTCAACATCCCTGGGATGCGCCCGGCATCGTGCTGTATGATCGCAGTCAGCAGATAGAGCTGGGCAGCTTCCTCAACAAGGAGGAGGCGGGACAGTTGATCGAGGAACTGCGTGAGGCCGGTTTGCAGGTGAGGTCGGAATCGGTGCCACGACGTCTTCACTTCTAGTATCGGGGGTTACTTCTGCGTTGAAAGTACCAGGGCGAAAACGCACGCCTGGGGAGGGTGTCTAGACCGGCTGCCAGCCAGTTGTCAATGCCAGCTCAGTCGATCAGATCGATGAAAGGCCACACCGAAAGGTAGGCGATTACCCCAACCAATAGCAGAATGGCCACTGTTCGCACCGGCGCGTCGAAGGCCCGTTGCCAGAGACTATGATGTTCGCCCCGGTCCCGTGCCTGTTGATACTGCTGGCGAACTTTGAGCTGGCGCTCGCGGGCATATTGATCCAGGAGCGCCCTCGCCTCGTCGGCCCGGGCTTCGTCTTGCAGCCACAGGCCGGCTACAGAAATGCCCCAGCGGCCTGCCGAGGTTTCGTAAAAGTCCAGTTGATGGTGTTCCAGTAACTGGCGAACTTCGTCCGCTTCCTCGTGGTCTGCGCCGTTAAGTCTGAATATCAGGACTGACATTTTCGACCCGGTTGAGTTGATCCAGCAGGCCGTCTTTTTCCTGCCAAAGCTGTGTTACCCATTGCTGAAATTGGTAGCGAAACACCTCGTCCTCGGAATAGTTTTTGCCCAGGAATTCGGGCGGAATTGTGCGCTGTTGCACCCTGACTCGTACCGGTTCCAGCCGCCCGCACATAAAAAACCAGAGCGAGGGTTGCGGGTTGCCGGGGTAGGCAAGGGTAACATCCAGCAACGCATTGATGCTGTTGCCCATTGCCCCCACCACGAAGCCAATGCCCCCTGCCTTGGGCTTGAGCAGGTGGCGGTAGGGGGATTGTTGCCGTTCATGTTTTTCATCGGTAAAGCGCGTGCCCTCAAGAAAATTGAAGACCGTCACCGGGGTGTACTGGAACTTCTCACAGGCGCGGCGGGTGCTTTCGAAGTCCTGGCCGCGTTTTTCAGGATGTTTTTCGAGATATTCCTTGCTGTAGCGCTTCATGAACGGAAAATCCAGCGCCCACCAGCAAAGCCCGATGACCGGCACCCAGATGAGTTGCTGTTTGAGGAAAAACTTGAGCATCGGTATCTTGCGGTTGAACAGGTGCTGCAGGATAAAAATATCCGCCCAGGACTGGTGATTGCAGGTCACCAGATACCAATGCTGCTTATCCAGGTGCTCGACGCCTTCAACATCCCAGTCGATATTCTGGGTGAGTCGCATCCAGAACGAATTGATGCTTATCCAGAGCTCGGCAATCCAGATGGCCGCGGCTGTGCACCATTTGCGCCAGCCATCCACGGGAATGAGGACGCGAAGCAGCGTGACCGTGATCAGCAGCGGGGCCAGCAGCAGGGTATTCAAGGCCAATATCGACATGGCGATAATGCCACGCAGAGGTGGCGGCAGGAACGCTAGCATGGGCAGTTTCCATCTCGGCTATTATTGTTGCCGCACGCGGCCGGACAACTGAGGGGGCGCGGCATTACCAGGTTTATTTTTTCTTTTTCTTCTTCTTGCCCTTATCCTTTTTCTTCCCTTTCTTCCCTTTCTTCCCTTTCTTCCCTTTCTTCCCTTTCTTCCCTTTCTTCCCTTTCTTCCCTTTCTTCCCTTTCTTGCTCTTTTTCTTGCCTTTCTTCTTTTTCTTCTTGTCCTTGTCTTTCTCTTTCTTTCCCTGTTCGGTTTCGCCGGTTTCTTCGTCCTCTTCTGCTTCTGCTTCGGTTTCGGTTTCGGCGTCGGTGGCAGGATCCTGACCTACCGCTTCGTCGCCCGCTTTGTCTCCCGGGGCTGTTGCGGGTGCTTCAGTGACGGCTGCCGATGGCGCGGAATCGGGGTTTGCCAGGACCTGGGCGGCGGTGATGATCCGCTGTGCCCTTGCCTCACTGAAGCCCGGCACCTTGCTGATGACTTCGACAGTACTCGCTGCCAGTTGCTCGGGGGTAACAACGCCATGTTGGGCCAGCGCTTCAGCAGCTGCGGGGCCAACTCCGTTAACGTTTTGGATCGACATAACCATCTCAGGGGGCCTTCTGTGTGCGAATGAACGGGTACAGTAGCGCCGCCGATATAACCTTATCTAACGGCTGTTTAAGCTGCGCCTTAACAATACACGATTTTTGCCCTCGAACCTACCGTGACCTGCAGCCGGATCGGGTGCCATTTTGGGGTCCTCATTCGATATTGACCGTCGGTATCAATTGAGGGTCGCGCAGCTGTCGGCGGCCAAGGTAAATCAGCAGTGCGCAGCCGCTCCCCAGCAATACGCCCATGGCCGTAATCCAGGCAATGCTGCTGCCAGGGTGGACGCCGAAACGGCCCACCTGATAGACGATGACTGCCACGGTGTAGGCGATCAGGGTATTCCAGCCGGCCGAAAAAAACGCCCAAAAGGGGCCGGCTTCTTTGTACAGCACACCGAGCGTTGCAACGCAGGGCACATACAGCAACACGAACAGGAGGTAGGCAAATGCCCCCAGTTGGCCGTCGAACAGGGAAGCCATCATGTCCAGGGTCGTTACCTGAACCTGCCGGGCTTCGGCGAAGCTGGCCGTTGCGCTGAGGTCACCGACGCCAAGGCCGAGGGGGTCGCCAAACAGTTCGGTCAGGCCGGCCAGGTTTTCCGGAATGGTAGCGGCGGCGCCTCGTAACTGGCTTAGCAGGGTTGGCGGTGGCCCGGTATCCGTCGGGCCGTTAACGCCCCGGGCCATGGCGCTGTAGAGTGCATCGAGTGTACCTACCACCACTTCCTTGGCGAAAATACCGCTGAATATGCCCACGGTCGCGGGCCAGTTCTCCTCCTCGACCCCCATCGGTGCAAAAACCGGGGTGATAGTTTTTCCGATCACCGACAGCACGGATTTTTCGGAATTGCTGTTGCCGAAACTGCCATCGGTGCCGAGTGAGTTGACGACGTTGAGGACCACCACCACCAGCACAATCGCCTTACCGGCGCGGAGGATAAAACCCTTGAGCCGATGCCAGGTGTGTATCAGCAGACCACGCAGTGTGGGAATGTGATAGTTGGGCAGCTCCATCAGGAACGGGGTAACGCTGCTGGCCAGCAGGCGTCGGCGCACCAACAGACCCGATAGAACCGCCAGCACGATACCGATGATGTACAAGCCGAAAATGACGTTTTGACCGTTGCTGGGGAAGAACGCCGCGGCGAAGAGGGTGTATACGGTGAGGCGTGCGCCACAGGACATGAACGGCGCCATAATCGCCGTCATCAGTCGGTCCTGGGGGCTTTCGAGGGTGCGGGTCGCCATGATGGCCGGCACATTGCAACCAAATCCCACGATCAGCGGTACGAAGGACTTGCCGGGCAGCCCGATGCTGCGCATCACCCGGTCGAGGATGAACGCCACTCGGGCCATATAGCCGGAGTCCTCGAGGAACGACTGGAAAAGGAACAGGGTGCCGATTACCGGGATAAAGCTTGCCACCAGTTGCAGCCCGCCCCCCAGGCCGTCAGTGAGCAGCGCCACCAACCATCCGGGCAGGCCGGTCTCGGTCAACCAGTGGCGCGGAGTTTCGACCAGCAGGGCCCCCACCACCTGGTCAAAAAAATCGATGAAAGCGCCGCCGACATTGATCGTCAGCATGAACATCAGGTACATCACCCCGAGAAAAATCGGCAGGGCCAGGAAACGGTTCAACAGGATACTGTCGAGGAGGTCGGTAAAACTGCGGTGTTCGTGCTGATCCCGTCGCACCGCTTGTTCGGTAATGCGCGATATCCAGTTAAAGCGAGCGTTGGTCAGTGCTTCGACGACCGGCACTTGAAGCGCCTGCTCGGCATCGGCAACCAGGGACTCGAGTTGGCTGTGCAGGGCATCGTCATAGCCCTGCATGACCCCATGATCGCCCTCGAGAATAGCAGTGGCATGGAGCGGACTGACATCGATACGATGTTGGGCGAGTAACCCCCGGATACCCAGCAATGCCCGGTTTATCGGGAAGCCCAGTTCGGCCCAGCCGGGGGTGGCGGTATCGTCGTTTACATGGGTGGAGATGACATCGACCAGTGTGGTGAGGCCCTCACCGCGGCTCGCCACCAGCGGCACCACCGGACAACCCAAAGCGGCGGACAGGGCATAGGGGTCGATATGCAACCCCTCCTTGTCGGCCACATCAATCATGTTCAGCACCACCACCAGCGGGCGGTCGGCCTCGAGCAACTGGGTTGTGAGGTAAAGCCCACGCTCCATGCTGGAGGCATCGATGATATTTACCAGCAGTTGCGCCGTACCCTCCAGCACGAAGCGCTGGGCAATTTGCTGGTCAATGGACTCTTCTTCGTGGGTGACGTGCAGCGAGTAGGTGCCGGGCAGGTCGATGACCTCGAAGCGTTGTTCGGCATGTTTGAAAAAGCCGCTTTTGCGCTCCACCGTCACACCAGGCCAGTTGCCAACCTTCTGGTGGGAACCCGTCAGCCGATTGAAAAGGGTGGTCTTGCCGCTATTCGGGTTGCCGACCAGGGCAATGCGGTACTGTTCCATCACCGTTTCTCGACCATCAGCCCGGCGGCTTCCTCCCGACGCAGGCTCAGGCGAAACCCGCGCACTACGATTTCGATGGGGTCGCCAAGCGGAGCGACTCGTTTCACGATAAACTCTGTGCCCGGCGTCAGGCCCAGGCTCAACAGCCGGTTGCGGTAGGCGCCGGGCAGCCCGCTAAAGCCACTGACGCAGGCACGATCCCCGGGCCTGAGATTGGCAAAGCTGGTGTTCATTGCGGGTACCGCCTTGCAAAGCGAATGATAACTATTCTCAATATTATACAGGAAACCAGATTTATGCTTAAAGTATGGCTGTTGCTCCTGCTATTCCTGTCGGGGTGTGCCAGTGCGCCCTTCGACTATCCCAGGAACGAAACCCGGGTGGTGCCGGCCTCGGATACCACGCGCATGGGGCAGTTCTACGCCCGCTGGCTGCAGCAGCATGGGGAAAACTCGGGCTTTGTCGGCCTTAGCAGTGGCAACGATGCCCTCGGTGCGAGATTGCGCCTGATTGAATCTGCGGAGCAAACCATTGATGCGCAGTATTTCCTGCTCAAGCCTGATGAGGCCGGTGGCCTGTTCGTCGGCAAGTTGCTGCGGGCAGCCGATCGGGGGGTCAGGGTAAGGTTACTGATCGACGACATTTTTACGCCGGTCAAGGATAGCGCCCTGGCGCTATTCAATGACCACCCCAATGTCGAGGTGCGGATATTCAATCCCCTCGCGCGCCAGGGCTTCAAGTATGTGAACCTGCTCTGGGATTTCAGTCGCGCCAACCGCCGCATGCACAACAAATCCTTCACCGTGGACGGCAGCGTCAGCATTGTCGGCGGCCGCAATATTGCTGACGAATATTTCGAGATCAAAAAGGATGTCGAGTTCAACGACTTTGAACTGCTCACCCTGGGGCCCGTGGTGGCTGAAATTTCCACAGCTTTTGACCTTTTCTGGAACAGCGAGCTGGCGGTGCCGATGGAGGCCTTCGAGGCTGACTTCGATCCCGCGGAGCTGACGCAATGGCGCAGCAAAATGGATGCCGTGGTGGCCGGAGCCCGGGAATCAGCTTACCGTCGTGCCATCGACACTCCCCTGCTGCGCGATATTACCGAAGGCCGCGTCGAGCCCATTGCCGCACCGGCCTACGTGGTAACCGATGAGCCGGAAAAACTGGTGCAAAAGGTGGGCGCCCGTGAGCATCAGTCCCTTGCCGAGGAGTTAAGCCGGCAATTCGATCGGGCCCAGCGAGAGGTCATTATCATCAGCCCTTACTTCGTCCCGGGAAAGGAGGGCGTTGCCGCGATTGAACAATGGCTGCAGCGGGGTGTGAGGGTGGTGATCGTTACCAATTCGCTGGCATCGACCAACCACGTGCCAGTGCACTCCGGTTACGCCCGCTACCGCAAGCCGCTTTTGCAGGCGGGGGCGCAGTTGTTCGAGCTCAAATCCGATGCGGTATTGACCAGTAATGCCCAGGGCCATGCCCCGGGCAGCAGGACTCTGCACACCAAAGCGGTGGTCATTGACCGAAAGCTGCTTTTTATCGGCTCTCTCAATTTTGACCCACGGTCCATCGATATCAATACCGAGATGGGCGTTTTCATCGCTGCGCCGGAGGCGGCCGACACCCTGGCAAGTTCAGTGATGCGCGAACTGGTCGATATGGCATATGTGGTACAACTGGATAGCAACGGAAACCTGGCCTGGTACTACCGCCGTGATGGGCAACAGGTGGATCAGGAACCCGATACCGGCTGGTGGCGTCGCTTCAGCGCTGGCTTTTACGGGGTACTGCCGATCGAGGGGCAACTGTAGAGGGGCTGGAAGCCTGTAATTCCACGAGCGCGCGTTCTATCTCGAAGATGTGGGCATCGTCAGCGTTCAGTTGTCTCAATGCCGCGGCCAGCGCCAGCAAATAGTCGACATTGTGGCCGCTGGGGCCACTGGCGCGACAGATGTGTCGGGCGATCTCCAGGGTACTGGCGGGCCCGAGAAAGGCAGGGTTGTTCTCCGTTGCGATGTAAACCAGGCCTTCGGTGCGGCTGTCGTCGGCAAACCGACACTCGGTGACAAAGCGGTAGTAGCCGTTCTTCTCACGAAAATCGAGTTGCTCTAATACCCCCGGACTGATCAAGTAAGCCATGCCGTCGCAGCGGGCGTCCTGCTCGGGCACCAGGGTGACGACCCGCCCGGGTCGCTGCGGGGTGCCGCGATGATCGTGGGAGCCCTGCCAGAAGCGCCGCTGCCAGTGCCTGATGCTGGCCGGGCGGCGCTGCTGCCAGGGGAAATCCGCCTTGAAGATCAGCGAGCCATAGCCAAACAGCCAAACTGACTCGTGGCTGTCGAAATAGCGCATGTTGCGGTTGCTGGCACTGGTATCGACGATCACGGCCGGGTTCTGCTCCGGTTTCAATCGAACAGCATGCTGCGAAACAGCGCCAGGCGGTCGCCGGCTGTGTCGCGGGTGTTCTGGTACTTCACGTGCTGCTTGGGGCTTGCCAGGGGCGACAACTCAATTCCCCACAGCGCATCGACCTGGTTGGGTATCATCGAGTAGCGCACATCGATGATGCGGTGCGGATCTTCGGGGTCCTGGGCTACATAGCCGTTGGAAAACCAGCGAAAGCGCTCGATATCCCGGGCCTGCTGCGATTCCCGGTCCAGCCAGGGTAGGTCTCTGGTAACGTCGAGTATGGCAACGCTCTCGCCCGGGTATACCCTGGGCTCGCCCAGAATTCGCACGGCGTCGACATGGTAGCGATCCTCGGTCTGGTAGACGACTTTCCACAAAATCAGGTTGGCAAAACTTGGCTTGGCTTCGAGCCGTTGGGGTTGGTGATGGCGTTGCCGAGCCAGTTCCCAGCCAGCGGCCTCAGCTCGCTCCCGCTGCACTACGCCGAAACCCAGGTAAAGCAGTGCCCACACCAGACCGATGCGCGCATAGCGGGGCTGTTTGCGAGCCACACCCAGCAACATCAGCACCAGCAGGGGCAGGGTGAATAGCGGGTCAATGATGGAAATGCTGTTCCAGGCAAAGCGGGCATTGCTGAAGGGCCACAGCAGCTGGGTGCCATAGGTGGTGCAAGCGTCCAGCAGGGCGTGGGTAGCGTAGCCCAGGGTGCAGAACAACCAACTCTGCTGCCGGCTCAAGCCAAGGCGGCGGCCGAGCAGGGCATGCAGCAGCACGCCGCAGATCAGGCCGCCGATGGGGATGAAAACCAGGGCATGGGTGAACTGGCGGTGGTACTCCAGGAACAGCAGCGGGTCGCTGGGCGAGCGAATCAGGATATCCAGGTCCGGGGCCATGCCGGCCAGGAATCCCAACAGACTGGCACCGACAATGGTTTTGCGCCGGCTGGTGGCCTGGGGGAGAGAGGCGCCCAGTACGCCCTGGCTAAGCGGATCCATAGGGTAGGGATTTGACGCAAGTGGATGGCTTTGAAGTGGCGATGATAACCCACAATGGCAGCAAAAATCTGCGCTGGCTCGAATCTGGTCTTCGTGTTTTCGAGGCAGCGATAATGTACTGAGGTGTGCAGGGGGGAAGCTCTGGAGCAACCGCTTTGAGCCCGCTTTCGCGGGACTCAGACAATGCTGATCAAACAGACCCTAAAACGAATGGCACTTGGTTAAGGAGAAATGCATAGGATTTTCAAAGCGCCGCTCCGGGCATCTACCCCGCCAGGACACACCGTAAACCCGTCCCTGGGGGCTCTGCGCCGACACCCCTGTCGGCGAAGGTCCTGCCGAGGTAGACACCCGAATCGGCTTGAGTAAGTGCCATTCACTCTAAAACATAAAGTCGGTACCGGCGTAGGCCTTGTACTCCCGGGTCTCGGGGCTGTAGCCGATATCCAGCCGCAGTGAGGTATTAACCAGCGCCCGAATCTTCCAGCGCGCACCCACACCGACGGTGAACTTCCAGTCCGTCAGATCAATGTCGTCCCGGTCCCAGGCATTGCCGATGTCGGTAAAGATATTCCAGCGAAAGGCCGGGTAACGCGGTATCGGTATCAGCCAGTTGACGTTGGCGAGGGCGTAGGTATCGCCGATGGCCTTGTTGTCATCGAGAATTCCGCGCATCGTGCTGCCGCCGCCGAGCTCGAAGACATCGCTTTGCCCGTGGTTCAGGCCGGCCCGCAACTGGATGTTAACGTTGCTCCACACCGGTACGTGGATCGGTTGGTAGATGCGCCAGTAGGCGACGACATTACTGTAGTCTTCGGTGGAGCCCAGGGCGTCCCTGCCGAATCCGACACTACCGCCAAACTCCTGGCCGGAGCGGTAGTATTCATGGTCGTTGACCGCGGTAAAACCCAGGCTGGTGCTGAAGTCGACCACCCGCAGGTCTTCCTCCAGCAGCGGCGCACCGCTGGCTGCAATCTGGTAATTGCGGCTCCAGGTGATGCCCACCCCCGCGAACCAGCCCTGGCTGGGCGCGATCCGCCTCAGCCAGCGGGAGGTACTGATGTTGAAGCGGTCGATGTAATCGTAGTATTCCCCCAGGGCATTGCCGTTGTCGTCCTCGCTCACGGTCAGGGTGCGTTCGCGTTTTATGCCCATTGCCAGGCCGAGAACCGTGCCCGGGATTTTTGGTATGAAATAGTCCAGCGAACCGCTTTGCTGGGTTTCACCGTCGGCCTGGTCTTCCTGCTCGATTTCCAGTTCGGCCGACTGATTGAGGCCGAAGATGTTGTCCCAGGTCACGTCGATACCGTAGGTAATGTCGCCGTCGGTATTGCGACTCAGGGTGGGGATGGGCAGGATGTACCACTTCTCGGTCATGGTGAAGGTCACGATGACGCCCGCGTCGGATCGCTCCGCGCGGGCCCAAACGATCTTGAACAGCCCGAGGTTCTTGATCGACTGGCGCGAGCGCAGCATTTTTTCGGTGCTGAAGAAATCGCCCTCTTCAAACAACAGTTCCTCGCGCAGAATGATCTCCCGGGTGGTCGTATTGCCTTCGAAACGAATCCGCTCGATGGGCAGGCCCTCCAGCTCCGCCAGCATTTCGGCATCGAATCTGGCCTGGCAGGCATAGGGGCTGCGCGGGTCCTTTTCCATGCCCCAAACCCCGATGACGTGCCACTTCTCCTTGAACTGGAAGGTGACCACCAGGCCGGCGGGGCTTTCGCTGATCAGGGTATCGACGCTGTCGAACTTGCCCATATCCAGTAAAGCGGCAACGCTCTGCTCGAGCTGATTCTCGTTAAACAGGTTGCCCTCACCGAAGGCCAGTTCATTGCACAGTCGGTCGTCCTCGACATCGTCGTTGCCGACGAACTGGATTTTCGCGATGGGCCTGCCCTGGTAGGCGCCATAGGGCGTTTCGGCAGCGTGAAGGAAGGACGCCAACAGCAAAAGTAGCGGAAGGAAAAAGGGGCGTCGCATGAGTGTGTAGTGTCTATCTCCGTTTCTCAAACACTAGCTCATAGCGGCAGAGTGTTCTACCCGCAAGTGGTGTCAGCCCAGGCCGAGGCACTGGCGGAGGAAGCGCGCAATGTCCTCGATTTCTTCCATACACACGCTGTGCCCGATAGGGTAAGTGGAGTAGCCGGGGTCATAACCCATGGCGCGCAGGGTCTGGCTGGCCTCATGGCCCAACTGCTCGGGAACCATCGGGTCCTGGATGCCGTGGTAGATGTGGATGGGGATACTGCGGTTAGCGGGGCTCAAACCGATGCTGCCGGCGGTGGCGAAATAGGTGGACAGGGTCATCAGGCCCGCCAGTGGCTGCGGGTAGGTCAGCGCCGCCTCATAGGCGACCGCGCCACCCTGGGAGAAGCCGGCAACAACGATACGGCGGCTGTCGATCCCGCGCTCTACCTCGCGGTCGATCAGCCGCTGGAGGGCATCGGCTGAGGCGAGCAGTTGGCCGGTATCGACCTTGCGGTCGAGGGAGATATCGGTGATGTCGTACCACGCGGGCATCACCATGCCGCCGTTGATGGTCACCGGTATGGCTGGGGCATGGGGAAATACGAAGCGCACGGCACTGCTGGCGGGCAAGCGCAGCTCGGGTACTACCGGCTCGAAATCATGGCCACTGGCGCCGAGGCCGTGCAACCAGATGACTGCACTGTCAGCAGGGTTTTTGGGCTCGATTTCTACACAGGGAAGCAGGCTCATAATGGGGGCAGGTCCGTAAAATGCAGTATCTTACCCGTTTCGTACCGGCCCGGTCGAATTTGTCGGCCGGGCTTTGCGATTCGCAGCAGTAAAGTTGCAATTGCTCAGGCACAGTGCTGAAATTGAAGCGCAATTCAGTCAGGTAACAACAGCATGGCAGCGACGGCTACTCAATGGGACACCCTGATAAGGAACGCCCTGGTATTTGACGGCAGCGGACAACCGCCGCAGCAACGCGATATTGCCATCAGCGATGGTCATATTGTCGCCAGCCGCTCGGTGCTGCGGGGCACGGCAACCCATACCATCGACGCCAGTGGTCAATGGTTGATGCCGGGGCTGCTCGATATCCATACCCATCTCGACCTGGAAGTGGAGCTGGACCCCGGCCTCTCCGAAGTCGTTCGCCACGGCACCACGACCGTGTTAGTGGGCAATTGCAGCCTGGGGATGGCCTTCGGCAAGCAGCAACACGGCGAGCAGAATCCGATCGTCGACTGTTTCACCCGGGTCGAGAATATACCCAAGTCGGTGCTGAAAAAGTGTGTCGATGCCGTTACCTGGGAAAACACCGGGGATTACCTGGATCACTTCGGGGAGCTGAACCTGGGTCCGAATATAGCCGCGTTTCTGCCCCACTCGATGCTGCGGATTGAAGTCATGGGCCTGGAGGGTGCGATCAGTCGGGATCCCACCGAGGCTGAGCTGTCGCGCATGGTGGTGATGCTGGATGAAGCCCTCGATCAGGGCTACCTGGGACTGTCGACGGATGGCCTGCCCTTCCACTACCTTGCCAACGAGCCCAACACGGATCGGCGGATACCCACCCAGTATGCCACCCGCACCGAACTGAAACGCCTGTTACAGGTGTTGCGGGACAGCAATCGAGTCTGGCAGACCACCCCCTTTCTCGACAGCAAGCTGGAGACCCTCCTCAACTTCGCGTTCACTAGTGGGCGCCTGTTCGGCAAGCCCCTGAAGACCACGGCCCTGGCCGCAGTGCAGTTTGAGGCGATGCCCGGGGCGGTCGATGGCCTGCTCAAGTTTGCCCGTCTGCTGAACAGCAGTTTCATGCGCGGCCGAATCCACTTCCAGGCCCTGGCCACAAACTTCAGGATGTGGGGCGACGGCGTGGTGAATCCTATTTTCGAAGAAATGCACTCCACCTGCCGCTTGATTGCCAAGGAATACGATGATCGGGCGGGGCGCCTGGCGCTGCTCAACGACTCCGAGTTCATTGCTGACTTTCGTCGCGACTGGTTTCATGGGCGCGAGGGCATGGGACTGGCGCGGCTCAAGACCCGGCTGGGAATACCGGATATCAATGTGATTCGCGATCTCAAGCTGATGACTTTCGACGGCGCTCCGGTGCCGGAGTGGGATGGTGAGACCATGGCGGCGGTGATGGAGCGTCTCGTGCGTTATCAGGGCGGCAACCGCCACGAGGCGCGAAGCGAGGCCGAGGCCGCTGCTTTTGCGCGCTTTCCGGCGCCCATTATCGATGATGCCGAATTCATGCTGCACCTGTTGCGGGAATACGACAAGGGCTTCCGCTGGTGGGTGGATGCGGCCAACATCGACCCCGACAAGACCTTCGAATTGCTGATGGATGAAAACACCCTGCCGGGGTTCAACGACAGCGGGGCCCACCTCACGAACCTGGCTTTTTTCGACGGCAATCTTGTTGGCTTGCAATCGGCCCAGCAACGTGGCGTCGACGTGGTGGCAAAACTGGTCAAGCGATTGACCCGGGATCCAGCGGATTTCTTCGGCCTCGACGTGGGCCGTATTGAACCCGGCAGTCAGGCCGATATCACCCTGGTCGACCCCCTGGCCCTGCAGGCCTTCGACAGTAATGCCAATCGCAGGCAGGAGTACCGCGAAATATTCCAGCATCTGCAAATGGTCAATCGTTCAGACGGGGTGGTGAGCCGGGTGTTGATCAGGGGCGAGACCGTGTGGCAAGGGCAGCAGGCCACGGCGGCGCTGGGCAGCAAACCCCTGGGCAGGGCGTTGCGCGCGGGCCAGCGGGCCGGGGCCAGGTGAGCGCCGGCGAGGCTGCCGGTATTGGCACCAGCGCGCTGCTGGTGGGGGCCTCCGGAGCGGTGGGGCATGAGCTGGTGCACCAGGCCCTGGCCAATCAATCCTACCCGACCCTGCACCTGCTGCTGCGTCGCAGCCTGGGTTACGTCGATCATCCGGTGGTTCGGGAACACATACAGTCTTCACTGGACCCCGCTGCGCTGGGTCTTGAGCGGGTTCCCGATGCGGTATTCTGTGCTCTTGGGACCACCCGCAAGCAAGCCGGAAGCAAGGCCGCCTTTTATCGAGTGGATCACGACCTGGTGCTCGAGGTGGGGCGTTGGGCCGCCGAGAGCGATGTGGCAACGCTGCACGTGGTCAGCAGTATGGGCGCCGATCACCGCTCGCTGAGTCATTACCTGCGGACCAAGGGGGAGGCCGAGCGAGACTTGCGCCAATTGCCTTTACGCAGCTTGTATCTTTATCGTCCGGGGCTACTGGATGCGCCACAGCGCGACGAGTTTCGTGCCGGTGAGAGAGCCTCGGTGCAAGTGCTGACCGCATTGCGCAGGCTGCCGATGGCGTGGGCGAAGCGCTGGCAACCCATGCCGGTGGCCCATCTGGCCTCACGTATGCTCGATTGCGCCCGTCGGCCGGAGCCGGGCTGTCATATCATTGAAAACGCGCAGCTGCTGGCAGCTCAAGCCGATTCGGCGCCGCTCTGAGGGGACGATCCGAGATTGGGCTTTCCTGACTATTAAGTGTATGATCCCGGCTTTACTGAAATCAGGCAATACGGAGAGTGACATGAATTACAAAGCTATGGTGGGTGCAGCTTCAGTTGCAGTATTGGCTCTGACCTTGGGTGCTTGTGGCGGTGAGTCCAAGGAGTCGACGGAAAAAGCGGTTGAAAGTGTCAAGCAGGCGGGTTCGGATGTTGCCGAGGCAACCAAAGATGTCGCCAAGGATGCCGCTGATGTGACCAAAGACGCGTATCACAAGACCGTTGAAGGCACCAAGGACATGGCCCACAAAGCTGCTGATGCCACCGAAGAGGCTTACGACAAGACTGTAGAGGGCGCCAAGGACATGGCCCACGATGCGGGTGATGCCATGGACGACGCAGCCGATGCGACCAAAGATGCCTACCACGACGCGGCCGATGCCACCGAGGAAGCTTACGAAGACACCAAGGAGAAAATGTCCGAGTAACTTCCCCGCTAGTCTAGCCACCACTGCAGCCTGCTGGCTGTAGTGGTGGCTCCCCGTAATAATCCTATGCAAGCGCAGCCGAGCCCCCGCGCTTTACCGACGGTGCGCACTCGTTCGGGGTCGGCAAGGGCTGCCTGTCTCGATTGGAAACAGTGACCATGCAGACAAAACCCGTGATCGTCATTACCGGCGCGTCGTCAGGTATAGGCCATGCTGCGGTGCAGGCTTGTTTAAAGGCCGACTATCGGGTTATCGCCACCGCCCGCAAGCACGCCGACCTCGATCGGCTGCAGGCACTGGGGGTCGAAGCGGTGCAGCTGGAGCTGGAATCGGAGCGCAGCGTCGCAGAGGCGGCAGAAAGTATTCGCCTGCTTGCCGATGGCGCTATTCATGGCCTGTTCAATAATGCCGGGTACGGCCTTCAGGTCGCCATGGAAGACGCCAGCTGGGAAGCCCTGAACCGCCAGCTCAGCGCTAACGTCCTCGGTCCGGTGATCCTCACCAACTCACTGCTGAGCTGCATGCAGCCCGGCTCCAGGCTGGTTTTCAACAGCTCGGTTCTGGGCCTGTTCGTGGTGCCGTTTCGCGGCCCCTATTGTATGTCGAAGCACGCACTGGAGGCGGCGGGGGATGCCTATCGGCTGGAGTTGGCCTCGCGGGGCATCAGCGTGCATATCATCGAGCCGGGTCCCATCGAAGCGCAATTTCGCGCCAATGCTCTCAATGCGATGGACGATTGCTTGCAGGGCAAATCGACGCGCCTCGACTATCGGCGCCATGGACAGCGGCTGCAGGCTGCCACCGGCGGGCCGGGTACATTGCCGGCGGCAGCGGTGGCCGATGTGCTGGTCGATATACTTCAGGGGCGCAAAACCCGTGCCCGTTACCGGGTGACCCGAATTGCCAAGGTAGCAGCCCTGGCCAAGCGTTTGCTGGGCGGGGGCTTCGATCACCTGGCGCGCCGTAACGAACCGGTTGTCGAGGTTCCGCGCACCGGGCACAGCTGACCCCGTGACTGCGCGATGGAGCCCGCGCCCTTTTTGCCTCCGGGCAAAAGCGGAAGCGATTGCCCGCTGTTGGCCAGCCGTCTATCGGCTCGGATTCCCGGCGCTCCGCCCCCTGTTTACCAGTCACTATTTCGCTTTCGGTGGCACCGTTGCGGAAGCGCCGAGCTGATGGCGGAATTGCTGGCGGCGGGCGTGGTGGTGTTACTGGGTTCGCTGGTGCAAACCGCCCTCGGCTTCGGCATCGCTGTAGTCGGCGCGCCACTGCTGGTTATGATTTATCCAGCGGCCCTGCCTGGACCGCTGGTGGCCATGGCGCTGGTGCAGTGCGTGTTGATGGCCCTGCAGCATCGCCAGCATATCGAGCTGGCGCCGCTGGGGAGTGCCATGGTGGGGCGCATTCCGGGTTCGCTGCTGGGTGCCTGGCTGTTGACGGTATTCAGTGCCCAGGGGCTATCAGTATTTGTTGGCTCAGCGGTGTTGCTGGCGGTAGCGGTGAGTACCTTGCGGGTCAGCATCCGCCCCACCGTCGGCTCCATGTTTTGGGCCGGCGCCCTGTCGGGGATATTCGGCACCTCGACGTCGGTCGGTGGTCCGCCCATGGCGCTGCTTTTGCAGCACCAGGAAGCGCGTCATCTGCGGGGCAATCTGGCCGCCTTTTTTATCTACGGCTGTGTGGTATCGCTGCTGATGCTGATCGTTATGGGGCGCTTCGGCAGGGCTGAGCTGGTGCTCTCCCTGTACCTGCTGCCGTGGACCCTGGCAGGCTACTACCTTTGCCGGTTCCTGCCCCTGCAGCGCTTCGAAGCGGGCCTGCGCCCGGGAATCCTGCTGCTGTGCACGGTATCGGGCGCTACGGCTATCCTGTCAGCGCTGTAGCTCGAACTTCATGTCGGCGTGCTGCTGGAGCCGTTCAATCAGCTCGTCGCCAAAGCTTGCCGCCGGCGTCAGTATGCCGCCGGGGACGTCCTCGTGACTTACGTCCTGGGCCAGGCTGGCGGCTGCCTGGCTGATCATTTTGGCCGTCGAAGCATACCCCGGATCGCCTTCGCCACTGACCCGCAGGCGTAGTTTTTCGCCGCCATTACCATGGCCGAGGAAGTCCAGCACAAAGAAGCCCTCGCGCTGCTGCTTGGGGCTGGGGCCCTCACCGGGCTTGGGTACTGCGAAACGTTCCAGCGCCGCTCGCAGGGGCCCCAGTCCCGCACTGATCACCGCCCCGCCGACCGCCGATGCAATGGCTGCGGCAGTGGCTGAGCCCTTGAGGCCGGTGCCGGTGAGCATGGCCTCGTCATAGCGGAAATCGTCGCCGTAGGCGCTCCCGAGGAGGGCATTGCTGCGGTGAACGACACGGGTATTGATGGCCGCCATCACAAACGGCGCGGTCCACTGTTTGAAGTCGCGGTCGTAGCGGGCGATTTTCTGCTCCATCTGGCGAGCGCGAAAGCCGTGGTCCGGGGGACAAAGCATGTAGGGATCTGCCAACTGTTTACGCAGCTTCGCATCTTTCGAGGCCTCCCTGGCCAGGTTGAACATGCTGGCAACGGTGCCGCCCGACACGCCCCCCTTGGTCTTGCCCACCCGCATCTGAATATGCTGACAGGGCTTTCCCCAGGACTTTTGTGCTTGTTGCTGCAGGTACCAGACGCCCATGTCGGAGGGTATGGAATCGAAGCCGCAGCTATGTACGATGCGCGCCCCGCTGGCGCGTGCTGCGTCGTGGTGCGTCTCCGCCATCCTGGCGACCCATTGGGGTTCGCCACACAGGTCGCAGTAGTCGGTACCGGTATCGGCGCAGGCCTTGACCAGCAAGCTCCCGTAGAGGGCGTAGGGTCCCACGGTCGAGATGATCACCCTGGTCTGCTCACACATGGCGCGTAATTCGTCTTCATCGTCGGCGTTGGCGACAAGCGTGGGCAACTCGGTGGCCCCCTTGCCCAGCCCATCGCGCAACGCGTGCAGGCGTTCCGCAGAGCGCCCTGCAATTCCCCAGCTCAGTTCGCCGTCCACACCATACTGACGCCAGAGGTATTCGGTGATCAGTTTGCCGACAAAACTGGTCGCTCCAAAGACGATTACATCACACTTGGGCTTTGCTATCATGGGGTTCTCTCCAGGAGTGTTGATTGGCATCGGTTACGGTTCACCGGGTGGATGGTCGCAGGTATCCACAGAGCTTGCTTCCAATCCGTGTCCCAAGGCCACGCGCCAGAAAAGCTGGTGGCGCAAACGGCGTTGAATCAGGTACGGCTTCGAACAGGTAAAAGGTTATGGCTATTTTCGATAAACACAAAAATAAAAATGTGTCGCGTCCAACAGACGACTCCTTTGAGCTGCCGGACATGCCGCCGCCTATCGTATCAGAATCCACGAGCCCGCGGCTACGTGCCATGATCGGTCCGGGTATCCATATACGGGGCGACATTGTGGGCGAAGAGAACCTGACCATCGATGGTGTATTGGAAGGCAGCGTAATTGTTGAGAATCACGAGTTGTGCGTCGGTCCCGCTGGTCGCGTCACGGCCAATGTCACCGCCAAACTGGTGAGGGTGGAAGGCGAAGTAAAGGGCGATCTGACGGGGCTTGAAAAAGTGGTCGTCGCTCGCACCGGCAATGTGCGGGGCAATATCAACGCGCCCCGAGTTTGCCTCGAAGACGGCGCCAGATTCAAGGGCAGTATCGATATGGGCCCGAGTGAGACCTCAGTACCTTCACTGACATCGCTTCCCGGCGCGGTCAGAGCACAACAGGACAAGGTGGATTCATCCTTCAACAGCGCGTGACCTGCGCAACTCCGAGGACCAGCGCGTGATAATGGCGGCATCGTCGGCAGCGGTCTCGGCAGGGACCCAGTCGAGTCAATTGTTTTCATCGGTGTTCGCGGGTTTTGATCCAGAACACCGCCTCACGGTATTGGATGTCGGGCTAGCGCAGCCCGAGAGTCTCGACTTTTTTTCAGCTTTCCGCTGTCGTCTGCACTACCTCGATCTATTCGCAGAGGGGCTGGTCCGCAATCCACCCAGCGTTGAGGAGTGCACCGATGCACAATTGCAGCAGCAGTTTGCCGAGCTGTTGCCTTTTCCCGCCGGCACCTGGCTTGATGTCTGCCTGTTATGGGATTTTCCCAGTTACCTGGATCGACGTTCGCTGCGCGCGTTTACCGCGGCCCTCAAGCCCTACCTTCACGCGGGTACCCGCGGGCACGTGCTGGGTCTGCTCAATGCCCAGACGCCGCCTCCGTTTCGCGAGTACGCCATCATGCGCAGTGATCAGTTCAGCTTCCAACCCCGAAGCGGAGTCCAGGGCAGCTGGTTTGCGCACCCCCAGGCTGAGTTCGGGCGCTCCCTGCACGGTCTGGCGGTCCAGCGCGCCGTGTTGTTGTCGGATGGCCGGCTTGAATTCCTGCTGGGCTCAACAGTACGGCGATAGCGGGCCGGAAAATAGTGTTGAACGGCGGGATCAGGGCGCACGGGGGCGATACAGCGGAGCTTGCCCGCCGGCAAACCGACCTTGGAGTGCATTTGTCAGGGCGCAAACCTCCCAAATAGAATTTCAACCGCCAGCGGCGGCGTTTGCGCTGCCGGGCAGCGACACGGATGGAGGCGTGAGGCATGATCGGGGAGCTTGAAGCCAGACCGTTCGATGCGGCGGTTGATGCCGTCGATGTGGTGATCGTCGGTGCTGGACTTTCCGGTATCGGTGCTGCCTGTCACCTGTTGAGGCGCTGTCCCGGTAAGTCCTTTATCCTCCTCGAGAGCCGCGACACGATGGGCGGTACCTGGGATCTTTTCCGCTACCCTGGTCTGCGATCCGATAGTGATATGTACACCCTGGGCTACAATTTCAAGCCCTGGCCCGGGGCAAAATCGATCGCCGACGGATCAACCATTCTCGAGTATGTGAAAGCAACTGCCGTCGAATACGGTGTCGATCGGCATATTCGTTTCGGTCATCGCCTGGCCCAG
Source organism: uncultured Gammaproteobacteria bacterium (assembly GCA_963751595.1). Lineage (GTDB taxonomy): Bacteria > Pseudomonadota > Gammaproteobacteria > Pseudomonadales > JAHEGP01 > JAHEGP01. The sequence goes on along the minus strand of CAVVVC010000006.1, from coordinate 168,206 downwards.
GCGAGCTGGTCCGGCAGCGACGGAAAATGGTCCCTTACGATCGAGCGGGCCGACGGCAGTACCAGTCGCCTGGATTGTCGCTTTCTGCTGTTGTGCGCCGGCTATTATAGTTATGCGGGCGGCAACACACCCCATTTCAGTGGGCGGGAACGCTTTGCCGGTTCCATAGTGCACCCCCAGCAGTGGCCCGAGGATCTCGATTACCGGGGTAAGAAGGTCGTGGTGATCGGCTCCGGAGCCACCGCGGTGACCCTGGTGCCGGTGTTGGCTCGCGAGGCTTCCCATGTGGTGATGCTGCAGCGCTCGCCAACCTACATGCTCGCCGCGCCGGCCATAGACAGAGTCGCGCTTCTGCTGCGCAGGCTGCTTCCCGGCAGGCTTGCCTACCGACTTACGCGCTGGAAAAACATCAACTTTCAGCGGCTGATCTTCCGCCTCGCGCGCAACAGGCCCAAGTGGGTTCGCAAAGCGCTGGCGGATCGGGTGCAGGCCGCCCTCGGGCCGGATTCCGACCTGATGAAGCACTTCAAGCCCAGCTACAATCCCTGGGACCAGCGCCTGTGCCTGGTGACTGACGGCGACCTGTTCCAGGCAATCAGGAGCGGCCGGGTGTCAATGGTGACCGATGAGATCGAGAGCTTTACCGAAAAGGGGCTGTTGTTGAAGTCGGGTGAAGAACTTGGCGCCGACATCGTGGTGACGGCAACCGGACTCAAGCCTGCGGTGCTGGGAGAGGTCAGTCTCAGTGTCGACGGTGAGGCGGTCGATATCGCCCGGTGCTTCACTTACAGGGGCGTGATGCTCTCGGATGTGCCCAACCTGGCTACGGTGTTCGGGTACATCAATGCCTCCTGGACCCTGCGCGCCGATCTCGTTTCCGAGTATGTTTGCCGGTTGTTGCGACACATGGACCAGACCGGGGCACTCCAGTGCACGCCGCGGCTGCGGCCCGAGGATCGCACCATGGCGCAGCGACCCATCATCGAGGGCTTCAACGCCGGCTACATCAAGCGGATGCTGCCGCTTTACCCGCGCCAGGGTGATCACGCTCCCTGGACCAGCCCCCAGGACTATGCCCACGACAAGAAGGTTTTTCGCCATGGCGCGCTGGAAGACGGGGTGCTGCAATTTACCCATCCGGCGGGCACCCGCCAGCGCATGGCCAGCTGAATGTCGGGGGCTGGGGGCAAGCTGATATTGGTACGTCACGGACAGACGTACGCCAACGTCGAGCGGGTATGGCATGGCCATACCGACACCCCGCTGACTCCACTGGGCCAGCGGCAGGCGCAGCGCCTGGGGGCGTATTTCCCCCAGTACCTCCCGTTGGTCGATGCCATTTACTCCAGCCCGCTGCAGCGGGCGCGCATCACGGCCGAGCACATCGCGGCGGGCACCGGTATCGCTGTGAGGCTGGATTCGCGCCTCATGGAGCAGGGCGTTGGTGACTGGGAAGGTCTGAGCTTTCGCGAGTTACGGGATGAACGTGGTTTCTTCGCCGGATTGATGAGCGATGCCCACCATCGCGCCCCCGGCGGTGAATCGCGCCACGAGGTCACCGAGCGTTTTGTCACCGCGGTCGAGGCGTTTCAGCGCAATCACCCCGGAAAAAACATCGTTGTGGTGGCCCATGGTGTGGCTATCGCGTTTGCCCTGGCGCACTGGCTGGACGGCGACACCGCCCGCTGGGTCGATTACCGGCTCGACAATACCGCGGTAACGGCCTTGGATCGGTCGGCGGGCACCATTGACTACATCAACCGAACCGATCATCTGTGATTGGGAAAGCTCGCAATGATCTGTTGTCTTGTTGGCATCGTAGAACAAAATAACCGAATACCCATCCCGGTCTCCCTCTGCCCCGTTTGTTCGGGGCTTTTTTTGTTTTGCAGTGGAGAAAGTTTTTCCGTTAAACTGGAGGCCAAAAATAACAGGATGGATGCTATGTTTAAAAATCAGGAAATACTCGCCGGCCGCGTTAGCAAAGAAGATTTCGACGCGCAGGAACCCCAACTCAGGGTAGATCTGGTCAACCTCCAGTTCGACCTTAATGAGGCGGATTTTTCAGTTGTGATTGTTATTGCCGGCGATGATCGCCTCGGTTCCAATCAGATTGGTGACCGCCTCAACGAGTGGATGGATGCCCGCTTCATCGATACCAACGTGTTTATCAAGCGCAGCCAGGAAGAAGAGCAGCGACCTCGCTTCTGGCGCTACTGGCGGGTGCTGCCCGCTAACGGTCGCATGGGGGTCTACGGAGGTGCCTGGCCGCTGCAGGCGGTTTCAGACAGCATTACAGGTAAAATCGGCAAAAAGCAGTTCCAGCATCGTCTGGACCAGATTAACACCTTCGAGAAGCAACTGGCCGACAACGGGACGCTGATACTCAAGTTCTGGTGTCACTTACCGGAACAAGCCCTGAAAAAGCAGCTCAAGAAAAGCAAGAAACATCCGGATCGCCAATGGTGGTTGGAGGAACAGGACTGGGAAGTCTTCGACAAATTCCGCAAAGAGCCCGCCGCCGTAGAGCAGATGCTGGACCAAACGAACACCCCTGAAGCGCCCTGGTTTGTCGTGGACGGTAGCAACGGCAGGTTCCGTGACCTGACCGTGGCCGAGATTGTACGGGATCGAGTGCAGGCACGGCTCGCCAAGCCACCCAAGCAGGCAGCGGCCAAGAAGGCGAAAGAGGAGTTCGAGGATCTCCTGGGCAAGGTCGATTTGAGCCAGGCGCTGGAAAAGGAAGACTACAAGAAGCAACTTGCCAAGCAGCAGCGGCGCTTCCACGGCCTGGTACGCGATGCCCACGCCAGGGGTATCTCCACGGTGCTGGCCTTCGAAGGCTGGGATGCCGGGGGCAAGGGCGGCAACATCAGACGTTTGACCAGTGCTTTGCCCGCACGCAGCTACAAGGTCATACCCATCGCGGCCCCGACGGAGGAAGAGCGGGTACGTCACTACCTGTGGCGCTTCTGGCGCCACATGCCACCTGCCGGTAACCTGGTGATTTTCGATCGCACCTGGTACGGGCGGGTCACCGTGGAGCGCATCGAGGGCTTTGCGAAACCACAGGAGTGGCAGCGGGCCTACGGCGAGATCAACGACTTTGAGGAGCAACTGGCGGAACGCGGAATGGTGGTGCTGAAGTTCTGGCTACACATTTCGCAGGAAGAGCAGTTGGCGCGCTTCCAGGCCAGGGAGAAAACCTCCTACAAAAAATACAAGATTACCGAAGAGGATTATCGCAATCGCGCCAAGTGGGACGATTACCTGCTGGCGGTGAATGAGATGATTGCGAAAACCGATACCGCCAATGCCCCGTGGCATATCGTTCCGGCGAACAATAAATATTTCGCCCGGATCTTCGTGTTGAAAGCGGTGTCCGACGCCCTCGCCAAAGCCATCAAGAAAGCAGACAAAAAGTAAAACCCTCTGGGCGGTGCACCGTGTTCAAGCGGTGCATCTGCACTACAACCACAAACCAGCTATCGCCTTGCGCCGATAGCTGGTTTTTTTTCGCCGGGCTGCAGTTGGTGCCGGTCAGACTGGCTTAACCGAGATCGTACTTATCCGAGATCGTACTTATCCGAGATCGTAGTACAACAGCATGGTGATGATGCCGGCCACTGCCATGACCGAGAACGATAACAGGCATTTCTTGAATAGTCCGCGATCACCCAGCGAGAACACCAGGAACAGCTTCATCATGGTATTGGCCAGCGCGCCCAGCACCAGGTTGAAGCTGGCCCAGTCGAGGGTGATGAGGCCGGATTTTTGCAGGTTGCTGACGGAAAACGCGATCGCGTCGGCGTCGGTAAGACCGCTGACCAGTGCAACTACTGGCAGCCAGGCATTGCCCAGGTAAGCCGTTGCCACCCGGGTGACGACCAGGATGGTGGCAAAGACCAGGCCGAAGGTGAGGGCCGACTTGAGCGAGAACGGGTTGTCGAGCTTGATCTCCTGAGTTTCCGGGGTCTCGCCCTTGCTGCGCCAGTAAAAGTACGCCGCCATTATCAGCCCCGCAGCCCCCGTGACCATCATCGGCAGGGCGATGCTCGCCATCAAAGGCTGGTTGAAAACCCCGATTTGCAGCACCACCCGGGGGAACATGATCGCCGAGGCGAGGGTGACCGCAACCGCAAACGAAGTGTTGAGACTGGGTAATTCCTTGCTCCGGGCGGCAAAGCTGAGCGTCGTCACCGTGCTCGAGGCCAGGCCGCCGATCAGACCGGTGAGGGCGATACCGGCACCGGCACCGATAACCTTGATCAGGACATAACCGACAAACCCGATGAATGACACCAGCACCACGATCATCCACACCTGGAACGGGGTCAGTGCCGACAGCATGACGGCGAACAGGCGCGGCACGTAGGGGGCTCGCAGCTCGGTGCCGGTGCTCAGTGACTGTAACGAGCCCTCGCCCTCGAGCATTCTCGCTGTGGTGATGCCATCATCTCCAGGGATTATTTCGAAGTGGCCGGCTTCGCCTGCGGATTCGGTATAAAAGTAGAGCTGGGAGCCGGGCTCGTAAAATCTGTCTTCCCCGGCATCGAAACGCACAATACCGCTGTCAGGATCCAGCGCCGTCACCTCACCGATCGGCGTGGTGGCGTAGTTGTCGAGTGATTGGTTCGGTAGTATCGGCAGCACGATGAAACTGATGGCCAACAGCTTGAGAGCGGCCTGGAGCTCGAAACGCTGGATCTGCGAGCTGAATTTTTCGATCATGCTCTTCTCGGACAGCACCAGCAACACCACAATCGCAATGGCAATCGCCAGCTCCTCGGCGTCACGCACGACCAGCACACCAAGAAAAAAGGTGATCAGGGCTGCGGCCTCGGTGGTAATACCTGAATCGGGGTTGTCTAACCGATGCTCGGCCCAGTAACCGGACACCTGGAGCACCAGTACCCCGATAAAGCCGATGGCAATCAGCCAGGCGTTGGCGTATTCGACCGCGGCGAAGGCACTGACGGCGCCCACCAGGGAGAAAATAACGAAGTCGCGAACGTGCCCTTTGAAGTTGTCTTCACCGCCCTGGGATCGCTCCAGCCCTATCAACATACCAATAACGGCGGCAAGTCCAAACTTGATAAAAAAGCTGATCAGCTCATGCTGGTCCATGGGATGGGCACTCCTTGATTATAGTTCTGGTCGCGATGGTAACCCCTGGGCGGAAACTACACTTCTGCAAAGCATTGCCCGGACGGCAGAGGGGTTCCGGGTTGAATGGCTGGCCGGTTCAGTTCCGCTGTGTTTTTATTTTCCGCGCCGCCCAATCAATCTGTTATACGGCGTGACATCACGTTCTATTTATACGGGCGAGTGTAACCTGAGTTTCGGTCTTTGTCATGCGCCTTGAAAATCGGCTTTTTCTACGGTTTTACCACCTTGAATGGACTCACCAAGCCCTCTGGACACACCGATAGCATGCTGCGAAGATGGCGAGGGTCAGGCAACGGCGCTGGCCCCCGGGGCCTTGGCCAGCGTCGAGTGCTACCCGGATCTACTGCAGTGCTACTGCGCATTCGGTCTTCGCATGGCGCGGCCGTGCAGGCGGCGACGAGCGCGGCCCTTACCTCACCGTTGAATCAAAACGAACGAAATGTAGAGTCAGTATGGACAAGGTCATTCTGGAGCTGACCCGAATCACCCAGCAGGTCGGGCTGGCCGATTCACCCGCTGAGCAGGTGCGGCTGATCGTCGATTCCATATGTGCCGCTATTCAGGTCGAAGTCTGCAGCCTTTACCGCGCCAATGCCGATGGCGACATGCTGCTGCTGGCAAGCCACGGCCTCGCCAGCGACGAGAAGGTGGTAATACCTGCAGGCCATGGCCTGGTCGGGCTGGTGGCGACCGGTCGTCACCCGGTCAACCTCGCCGAGGCCGCCGACCATGAGGACTACTTTTATATTCCCCAGACCCGGGAAGAGCGCTATGCCAGCTTCTGCGGTGTGCCGCTGGTGCAGCAGGGCGAAGTTCTGGGAGTTCTGGTGGTGCAGCGAGCCGAGCCTCGCAAGCTGGAGCCCGAGGCCAAGGCTTTCTTGATGACCCTTGCGGCACAGCTGGCGTTTATCGTGGCCAATATTCCCGCCCAGGAGCAGTGCGCCCTGTTTTCGGACCGCCAGTCGACAGGCATCCGCGGTGCGCCCGGTATTGCTATCGGCAGCGCCTACATGCTCAGCGGTGGCGAGCTGCAGGGCGTCCAGGACCGGCGCTGCGACAGTATCGAACTCGAGCTGCACAACTGGCACCGGCTGCTGGAAATCACCCGCGAGGATGTCCGTCTCGAGCGCAATGCCCTGGGCGGCGAGCTGGCGGACAGCGTCGCCGCCATCTTCGATGCCTACGACATGCTGCTCGCAGACCAGTCCCTGATCAAGCAGGTGGAGCAGGAAATTCGCAGCGGCCACTGGCTGCCCTGGGCTCTGCGGGTCAGTATTCAGTATTTTGCCGAACTTTTCCGCGCCATGGACGACCCCTACCTGCGCGCGCGCCACGAGGATATCCAGCACCTGGGTAGCAAGCTCTATGAGGTTTGGCGGGGCGGCCATTTGACCGGCAAGATTCGCCAGTTACCGGATGGGCCACTGGTATTGGTGGGCAAGCAGGTCAGCGTCTCGGATATTGCCGCAATTCCCCCCGAACAGCTTGCCGGCATCGTCTGCCTGGAAGGCTCCAGCATGTCCCACGTGGCAGTGGTGGCCAACGCCATGGGGGTGCCCGCCGTCATGGGCGTCGATAGCTTGCCCAGGCTACAGGATGGTGAGCTGCTGGTGGTGGACGGCAACGTCGGTCAGGTCTTCAGCAATCCTGGTAGCGCCCTGCTGAGAGAGTTTCGGCTGCTGATTGACCAGGAAGAGTCTTTGCGCCATCAGCTTGACCGCCTGCGAAGCCAGCCGGCGGTCACGGTCGATGGCACCCGTGTTCGGCTGATGACCAATACCGGACTCCTTGCTGATATTACCCCCGGCCTCAAGAGCGGCGCCGAGGGTGTGGGACTGTATCGTACCGAAATCCCGTTTATGGTTCGCGACAGCTTTCCCACCGAAGATGAACAGGTGCAGGTGTACCGTACCGTGTTGTCGGCCTATGAGGGCAAGCCGGTGCACATGCGTACCCTGGATATCGGTGGTGACAAGCAGCTTTCGTACTTTCCCATTCGTGCCGAGGAGAATCCCGCGCTGGGCTGGCGGGGTATCCGTTTCACCCTCGACAACGTACAGCTCTTGATGTCCCAGGTGAGGTCGATGGTGCGTGCCGCCGAGGGCATTGATAACCTGCGCATACTGGTGCCCATGGTCAGCTCCACCCACGAGATCGACCGCTTCATTCAGTTGCTGGACGACGCCTGCACCCAGTTGCTCAAGGAGGGCTACCCGGTATTGCGACCCCAGGTGGGGGTTATGCTGGAAGTCCCCGCTGCCATCCCCCAACTGCGTTTCTGGTGTCGCAAGATCGACTTCATTTCCATTGGCAGCAACGACCTGAGCCAGTACCTGCTGGCACTGGACCGGAATAATCCCCGGGTAGGCAAGCGCTTCGATCATGTGCATCCCGCGGTGCTGCATGAGATAGCCCGGGTGGTGAGCATTGCCAGGGAATGCAATGTGCCGGTGAGCCTCTGCGGTGAGATGGCCTCGGACCCGGCGGCGGTGGTACTGCTGGTGGGTATGGGCATTCGCAGCCTGAGTATGAGTGCCGCCCTGTTGCCCCGGGTCAAGTGGTTGATCCGTTCGATATCGTTACCGGAGGCGGAGAGCATTTTGCAGCAGGCGCTGGCGTGTGATGATGTTGCCGATATTCGCAAGCTGGTGAATGCCATGTTAAGCGCCAACGAACTCACAGCCCTGGTGAGCTAGCGACAGTGGCGCAAACGATCGACCTCGACCTCGAGAACTACTCGCTGCCCCTGGAGGTGCACCGTGCCCCCGAAGCCCGGGCACATTTACTGTTTTTGCCGGCGCTGGGAGTACAGGCCAAACTGTATCGCCAGCTGGCCGCTTCCCTGGCGGGACAGGGAATCAGCACCGTACTGATGGAGCAAAGGGGGCATGGTCGCAGCAAGCTGCGGGCCTCGCGCCAGCAGGACTGGGGCTTTCGCGAATGGCTGGTCGATGACATTCCCGCGGCGCTGGAGTGGCTGCGGCAGCAGCAACCGAAGCTGCCGGTATATCTGGGGGGGCACAGCCTCGGCGGCCACCTCAGCCTGATGGCCAGCGCCCTGGGCCCGACCCCCATCGCGGGCATCGTATTGCTGGCAACCGCGACACCCTGGCATCGCTGCTATCCCGGTTTCAGTGGCTGGCAGATACGCTTTCTGATTACAGCGGTTACCGCAGCCACCCGCCTGCTGGGGTATTATCCCGGTGACAGAATCGGCTTTGGTGGCCGCGAGGCGCGTACCCTGATGCGCGACTGGCTGGTGATGGCAAAACACAATCGTTACAGTGCAGCCGGAATGGACCAGGACCTGGAAGCGCTGGTACAGGTGGGGACCGAGCCGGTACTGTCGATCTACTGCGAGCATGACCATTTCGGGCCGCTGGCGGCGATAGAGGGTGTTACCCACAGGCTTGGCCGGCGCGAGGTGACCCTGCAACAAATCACCAGCGCCGAGCTCGGTACCCGCGCCGATCACGTGTCCTGGGCAAAGCATCCCGCGCCTGCGGTGGCCGCGATCGTCGCCTGGCTTGACAAGCGGCAAGGCGGCAGTGGTTTGGCTGCGACCGACACGCCCGGCTGACCGCGATATCTCACCGATTCGGCAATCGTTTATTCGGCGGCTGTTATTGTAGCGTAGGGCGCCTATTGGGTTTCTCGCCGGATCTTGCACGCTGTACAAAATCTTCCTCCTGCGGCCATAGCATGCGGCCATGCCCTTAGTCGGAAAATCCCGCACCGCGCACAATCTCTCGCCGAGAATTCCAAATAGCGTTGAGATATGGCGGCTAAGGTCGTAGGCGATGCGCCTTGTCGCTCGCAGGGCTTCGCCCTTACAATACCCCATCAACTGGGGGGGTAAATCAAAATGAAAAAAATCCTGGTTCCTGTAGATGGGTCGGCGCAGTCGGTGCTTGCAGCACTTTGGGCAATCCAGCGGGCGGGTGAAAGCGGCGGTAAGGTCACCGTGCTCCACGTCTACGAAATGCCCGCCGAAGAGGCCATGGGGCTGGCGCACCTGCCCAAAGAAGAGGTCATCGCGCTCAAGCAAAGCCACGGCGAGCCCAGCTTTGCGCCGGTGCGTGAATCTGTGACCGCTGCCGATGTCCAGTACGAGGTGGCCATTGGCGACCCCGCCGAAGAGATCGTCAGCTTTGCCCGGCACCAGGGCTACGACCATATCGTCATGGGCAGTCGCGGCCGTTCGCTGGTGCGTGAATTACTCCTCGGTAGTATCAGCGAATCGGTGCTCCACCATGCACCCTGCGCTGTGACTATCATTCGCTAGGGCCGCTGTTAACCCTTGATCATCTCAGACCCGCTTATTGTCACCGCATTCTGGATCGGTATCGTCAGCGCCGTGGCGCTGCCCCTGGGCGCGATAACCTCGTTTTTCTGGAAGCCGGAAGATCGCGTCGTTGCTGCCATGATGGCCTTCGGCGGTGGCGCGCTGCTGGCGGCGCTGAGTATCGACCTGGTGGCGCCCGCCCTGGATCATGGTCATCTCGGAGCTTTGTTCATTGGCTTTCTCGGCGGCGGCCTGTTGTTTATCACCCTCAACCTCCTGGTCAATGACTTCGGCGGTTTTAAGCGCAAAATATCCACCACGGTCCACCAATCACGCCGTGACACCCACCGCAGGATGGAGCGCATTCTGGGACAGTTGAACCGCACCGCCATCTTCCGGGGTTTGTCGAAGGATGAGTTCCGGGAGCTGGCGCAGGATGTCGAACCCCGCTTTTACCCCAAGGGCAGCCTGGTCTACCAGCAGGGGGACCCCGCCGATGCCCTGTACGTGGTCGTCAAGGGTTCGGTGTCGATGGATCTGCCGGCGCCGGAGCCGGGGGTGCCGTCCCGGCAGATTGACCTGATCGGCAACGCCGAGGCTTTCGGCGCCAACTCTCTGTTTACCGGTTCGGCCCACCGTTTCACCGCCAAGGCGGTCGAGCCTACCTGGGTTTGGTGTATTCCCGAATCGAGCCTGCGCCAGCTATTGAGCCAGTCTTCCGCGTTTCAGGATTCGATTCGGGAATGGTTGCACGACCCCAACACTCGTGCCTACCTGCTTGAGGAGCAGGGCTTGAGCAGGGAAGAAACCGATGAATGGCTTGCCGAGGCAATTGAGACCCTTGATGAGGAAAGCCGTCTTCCCGATGCCCGGCCGGTAGACCGACGCACCGACGCCTTTTGCGACTTCGCGCCGAAGATCGACCGGGTGCCCTGGCTGGACGACCTCTCGGAGGAAGAGGCCGACTGGTTGTCGATGCACCTGGTCTATCGCCGCTATCGCCCCGACGAAGTGCTGTTCAGGGCGGGTGATCCCGCCAATCGCATGTACCTGCTGGAGTATGGCCAGGTGGGCCTGACCGACCCCAGTAATCAGCTTCTGCCCAGCTACCAGCAGGCCGGTGACGGCGTGGGCATGCGCTCCTTTATTACCGGTGTTCGCCACACCCTCACCGCCCGTACCGTGGGCGAGTGCGGCGCCTGGACCCTGCGTCGGGAAGACTTCAGTCAGCTGCTGCACAACAATCACGACTTCCAGCAGCGCCTGCTGGGTTATTTGAAGTCGCCGGGTTTGAGCGGCTACCTGCGCCAGCGCTACCAGATAGACGGCGGCAAGATCAACGACTGGCTGTCGCGTGCCGTAAAAGCCGTGAAGTCAGACAAGGCCCCGCCGGGTCTTTTGGCCATGGGTGTCGAGGGTGGTGCAGGTCACGGAGCGGCGTTGGCGATCTGGCTGGGTATCCTGCTGGATAGCGTGCCTGAATCCCTGGTCATCGGCGCCACGCTGACCGAGGAAGGCATCAGCCTGTCGCTGATAGCCGGCCTGTTCCTGGCGAACTATCCCGAGGCACTGTCCAGTTCGCGGGGTATGCAGGAAGATAAGTACTCCCGTCTTCGTATCGTCCTGTTGTGGTCGTCTATCATGTTGCTGACCGGCATCGGGGCCGGCTTTGGCAAGGCTCTGGTCGATGTCGCGCCCGGCGCCGCGCTGCCGTTTCTGGAAGGCCTCGCCGCCGGCGCGATGCTTACCATGATCGCCCAGACCATGCTGCCCGAGGCCTATATAAAAGGTGGCAGCATAATCGGTCTTTCGACCCTGCTCGGGTTCCTCGCCGCGATATCCATGAAGGTTTTTTGATCGTTCGGGGAATCGGGAGCGGCTTCACATTATTGCGGCATAGCTTATGCCGGGGTTTGGCCGCCGGTGGCAGTGGGCCGGTGCCGGTATTCAGGCAATTCAGCAGGGAGGCTGACGAAGTCGAGTATGTCGCGCGCTGCATCGTACAGTGGCTGGGTAAGGGACATGCCGTGAATGAAATTGGCGTGCTGGCCCCATCCAAACCGATTGCCCTGCGCTTGTCGGCAGTATTGACCCGGCGGGGTATTGCCCATTTGTGCATGACGGGGAAAAAACAGAAGGCGGAATACTCGCCGCTGGAGCCTCGCATCAACATTCTGACCCTGCACAGCAGCAAGGGCCTTGAATTCAAGACGGTGGTGCTGATGGGGGTAGACAAAATCCAGAACGTACACACAGAGCTGGCCGACCAGGTGCGCCTGATGTACGTGGGTATGACCCGTGCCAGGGAGCAACTACTGATTACCGCCAGCAAGGAAACCGTGTTCACCGAGCGCCTGGCGCAGATGGTGGCGTAGTTGGGAGCTGGGTTCTTGCAGGCCACCGGTCTGCGCCAACATCCCAAAAGACAGGAAGCGGCTGGTGTGTGACGTCGAGATGGCCGTGCCGAGCAGTCTTGCTCGGAACCAGTGCCTGCAAAAAGCTGCGAAAGCTTTTTTGTCTCTCCTGCATCAATCCGTGGGGGCCAGCCGAAGATATCGATACGACCCCTTACGCCGGAGCAGGACGCCCTCCAATCGAATTTAGCAAATCCAACACTGTGCTCAAGCGCTGCTGCGGGTCGGTCATTTCCAGTAGTTGCTGTTTCAGCTCCGGGTTTGTGCCCAGCAGGCCCGTCACGGCGAAACTGAATTGCAGGGCCGGCATGGTCTGCCAGAAATCATCGCGTAACACTTTCTGCACCGCTGGCACATCGTGGGTCAGGGTCAGCAGGCGATGGAGCACTTTTTCCTTCCCCAGCTGCAGCTCTGCCATATCGGCCTCGCTCAGGTGTTTGTCCACCAGCTCTTCACACTCCCAGATGCTGAAGGGCAGGGTCTGGATTTCCCCATGCAGCCGCAGGCGAACGTTGTGGTCTACGTTGATCAGCAGACGCCCGTCACCCAGCTCCTCCACCAGCTCCACCGGGCCGGCCGAGAACACCGCGCAGGGTTTGTAGGTCGACTGGTTGCTGCTGAGAGCCTCCTCAGTCGTCTGGGATTTGGTATTGGCGTGCACCACCTTTTCGGTGTGGCACACACCGAGCAATAGATTGTTGTCGATACAATGGCGCACCATCTGCCGGTAACGCGGCTCGAACACATGCAGGGAGCAGGGCAGCGAGGGAAAATTCACCGAGCCGGGAATGGGGAATAGGGCCGCTTCAATCATGGGGCTGCTCATACGGCCGTGTCGTGTCAACCGGGCCGATGTTTAATCCGCATCGTCAATATGCTGCATGCGCTGCAAGAAGTTATTCAGCGCACTTTTAGACCGATACTCCAGTTTGTAACTGTTGTGAAAGTAAATGTACAGGTCGACCTCCTGGTCGCTCAGATGCAGGGTGTAGCCATCGAAATCCGAACTGGCGTGGATCCCCTGCAGCACGTGGGTGCCGCTGGCAGCCTCGCCCTGGGTGACCACCTTGTTGTATACGCGAAAGCCCTGGCGTACGTCGAATGGGTCTGACATGTTTTCTTCTCAGCAGATTGATTCATTGCTATCACAGTTGGTACGCTGCCCAAAATAAAACGGTTTGGTCAGAGAAGGTTTAACAGTATCTCTGAAAGCAATGATCGTACTCCATTTGGAACGAAGGAAAGCAACTCGATGAAGGACGGCTGTCCGTTTTGCCAGATTGGTAACGGCGATGGGAGTGCAAGGGTTATTCTAGAAAACGAAGCTGGCTTTGTCGTTCGGGATGGGTTTCCTGTCTCGCCCGGACATTCTTTGATCATATCAAAGGCGCATGTAGGCTCCTTTTTCGACTTAGCCACTGCCACGAAACAAGAACTGCTTGCTCTACTTGATCGAGCCAAGCAGAACGTAGACTTCGAGTTTTCACCTGCCTCTTACAATGTGGGTATCAACGATGGCATGGCCGCCGGCCAGACCATACCCCACGTTCATATCCATTTGATCCCGCGTTATAGGGGTGACCTGAAAGATCCTAGGGGTGGCGTGCGTTGGGTTATCCCCGAAAAGGCCGCTTACTGGAGCCAGTCATGAGTAAGGATTTGGCATATTACGAGCGGGAGTTTGCTTCGCTGAATACCAATAGATCCAGCGGTCACTCCAAGCCCCATAAGGTTTGCCTTTTGTTGGGGGTAGCAGAGTTGATTGAAAGAGATTTAGTCACCGCGAACCGCATCTACCTGAACGAAGACCTAAAGCGGAGTTTTAGGCACTACTTTAACCAATTTCGTCATGGCAACGACAAAAATGATCCATCCCAACCGTTTTTTTATTTGCAGTCCTCTGGCTTTTGGCACCATCAGCCAAAGCCTGGCAGTCGAGAAGAATATCTAAGACGGATCGATAATCGTGAGCATGGTGGACCGGGCGTTGTTGCCCGCCTAATCGACTACGCTTATTTGGATGCGGAGCTTTTCAACTATTTACAAAGTGCAGTATCGAGGACAGTGTTAACGGCTGCTCTGCTGGAAAATATTGAAGACTTGGGGGAAAGGTTTCAGCGTTGGGCGCTGGCCGTCGGCAAATCTGAAAAGACAGTCAAAAACTATGTTGGAGCGATTAGGGGCTCAATTAGTACATGGGTAAATGCTGCGGGTCTGACAAATCGCAGTATTTTCCAGATTAATAGCTATAAAGATTATTACGCTTTGGCTGAGCAGGCGAAGAAGATAGAGAAATTCGAGGTCCGAGATAGTAAGGGCAAAGGGATGTATAGCGCCGCTTTGAATCTGTATGGGGATTTTTTAGCGGATACAACACAGTACGAGGTGGTGGAAGATATCGAACGCATCAGTCGAGATGATCATTTAGAGCAAACTGAAAAGGCAGTATTGGTCAGCGCTCGGATCGGGCAGGGCCACTTTCGGCAAAGCCTGCTGGACAAATGGGGGCGCTGTGTTGTAACTGGTTTTCAGGATCCACGTTTCTTGATCGCGTCTCATATTAAGCCATGGCGAGCTGCGGATCACGAAGAAAGGCTTGATCCGTTTAACGGGTTATTGCTGTTGCCGAATCTCGATAAGGCTTTTGACCTTGGCTACATAAGCTTCGAGCCTTGCGGAAAGATACGGATCTCTGACCAGCTTGAAGATGGTAAAAAACTTGGGATAAGGCATGATCAACATTTGCAAGTTGATATCAGTCAGCAACATGAGCCGTATCTGGATTACCATCGAAATTCGGTCTTCAAATGCTGATGCCCCCCAATCCGACACCACTCAATAGATCCGGGTTGATCCCCGCGTTTTATTGAGCGCCCCAACCGTAAAGGGCGGAATATTTTTAATCCGCTTAGCAGCCTCTTGCACAGTTGGCTGCCTCACCCCCAGCGTTGCATCAAAATCACCTCTCCAAAATAGCCGTAACCCCCTGTCCCCCAGCGGCACACACCGAAATCAAACACCGGCCCGAGCCCTTGGTGCTCAGTAGCTTGGCGGCATTCGCCAGGATGCGGCCGCCGGTGGCGGCGAAGGGGTGGCCGGCGGCGAGGGAGCTGCCTTTTACGTTCAGCTTGTCGCGGTCGATGCTGCCCAGGGGTTTGTCCAGACCCAGGCGCTGCTGGCAGAACTCGGGGTCTTCCCAGGCTTTCAGGGTGCTCAGTACCTGGGAGGCGAAGGCCTCGTGGATTTCGTAGAAGTCGAAGTCCTGCAGGGTCAGGCCGCAGCGGGCCAGCATGCGGGGCACGGCATAGGCCGGCGCCATCAGCAGGCCTTCCTTTTTGCCGAGGAAGTCGACCGCGGCGGTTTCGGCATCGCGCATGTGTGCCAGGACCGGCAAGTCGTGTTGCTTGGCCCAGTCTTCGGAACCCAGCAGTACGACCGATGCGCCGTCGGTGAGGGGGGTGGAGTTGGCGGCGGTCATGGTGCCGTTTTTGCCACCGAAGACCGGCTTCAGGGCGGCAAGTTTTTCCGGGGTGGAGTCGCCGCGCATATTGTTGTCGGCCTTCAGCCCGTGAAAGGGTGAGACCAGGTCTTTTTGCCAGCCCTGGGAGTAGGACTTGGCCAGGTTGTGGTGAGAATTCAGCGCCAGCTCGTCCTGGTCTTCGCGGCTGATGCCCCACTCGGCGGCGGTGAGAGCCTGGTGCTCGCCCATCGACAGGCCGGTGCGAGGCTCGCCGTTGCGGGGCAGGTCGGGTAGATACCACTTGCTGGTTACCAGTTTGAGTGCCAGGCGGCCTCTGTCGACGGTGGACCTGGCCCGGTTCAGTTCCATCAATGCCTTGCGGGTGCCTTCGTTGATGCCGACGGGGGCATCGGAGGTGGTGTCGACACCCCCGGCTATCGCGCAGTCGATCTGCCCAAGGGCAATCTTGTTGGCCACGAGTATCGCTGCCTCCAGGCCGGTGCCGCAGGCCTGTTGCAGGTCGTAGGCGGGGGTTTCCGGCGCCAGCTTGGAGCCGATCACGCATTCGCGCACCAGGTTGAAATCCCGGGCATGTTTCATCACCGCGCCGGCGGCCACCTCACCCATACGCTCGCCCTGCAACTGGAAGCGGTCCACCAGGCCGTCGATCGCTGCGGTGAGCATTTCCTGGTTGCAAAGGCCGGAATACTGGGTGTTGGAACGTGCAAACGGGATGCGGTTACCACCGATGATGGCGACCTTGCGTATTTTTTTACCTGCGAGCATATGTCCTCCGGGTTCAACTGGGCACCGCGTGCTGCAAAGCGGTCGTGGTGTCGAAACTATACACTGGCAGGGGCTGGGGGCAAAGATTCAGCAGCAACTGCAGAGCCGGGAGGTTTGGGTTACAGTAGGCCATTACCTGACCGGGTTGTGTGGTCCCGGTTCAATCCTCAAGCTCACATGACAGGACAGCAAAACATGAGTGACCTCTACCAGAGTATCGCTAACTCCAGCGCGGGCAGCCGGGTATTTACGGCTATCAATCTGCCCATCCCCCTGCCGCTGGAGCGCTACCGCGCCGGCCTGGGTTCCTTTGTCGCGGGCGATGTGCTGGTGGGGGCGGCGGCCAATAGCGGCTTGATGACCGGCGTGTTAACCGTGTTGAAGGAGGCGCCCGGGGCAAGCGTCCATACCCTGGTGGGTATGCCCAGCGAATCCGCGGTGCAAAAGTGCTCAGTGAGCGCCGGGGTCAATGTGGCCAATTACAGTGCCTCGCGGGGGGATACGCAGCGCTTCAAGGTGTTGCTGCTGGACGCCTCCGGTATCGCCAACAGCGGCGAACTGGCCGTGTGCAAGCAGTTCTTCCAGCCGGTGATTCGCAAGCTGGCGAATTGCGGTCGCATCCTGGTGCTGGGGCGTCCACCGGAGCAATGCGAGCTGGCCCGGCGCATCGCCCAGCGGGGCCTGGAGGGGCTGGTCAAGAGTCTTGCCAAGGAAATCGGCAACGGCGCCAACGCCAACCTGGTGTATGTGGCAGAGGGGGCCGAAAACCCGTTGCATTCCACCCTGCAGTTCTTCCTGTCACCCAGGTCAGCCTATGTCAGTGGCCAGGTGGTGCGGGTGGGCGCGGTGGATGGCGATGTGGCAGCGGTCGATTGGGAGAAACCCCTGGCTGGCAAGCTGGCGCTGGTCACCGGCGCGGCCCAGGGTATTGGTGCGGCCATTGCCGAGACCCTGGCCCGGGATGGCGCCAGGGTGATGGTACTGGACATTCCACCCATGGCCGACAAACTGGCGAAGCTTGCCGTGCGCCTGGAGGGGGTCGCCCTCGAGGCGGATATCACCGCCGCCGATGCGCCGGCCCTGATATCCGGCGCCGCCGGGGAGCACGGTGGTCTGGATATTATCGTCCACAATGCCGGCATCACCCGGGACAAAACCATGGCGGGTATGAAGGATGACTTCTGGGACAAGGTGATCGATGTCAATATCAGCAGCGAAGAGCGCATCAATGCCCGCCTGCTGGCAGACGGCAGCCTGAATGAAAACGGGCGCATCGTCTGCGTCAGTTCCATCTCCGGCATTGCCGGCAATATGGGCCAGACCAATTACGCCACCTCCAAGGCCTGCGTGATTGGCATGGTACAGGGGATGGCGCCTGAGCTTGCCGAAAAAAACATCACCATCAACGCCGTGGCGCCGGGCTTTATCGAAACCCAAATGACCGATGCCATTCCCTTTGCCATTCGCGAGGCCGGGCGGCGCATGAACGCCATGAAGCAGGGCGGTCAGCCGGTGGACGTGGCCGAGGCTATCGGTTATTTCGCCTCGCCGGCATCCCAGGGCATTACCGGGAACGTGTTGAGGGTATGTGGTCAGAGTTTATTGGGGGCGTGAAGCCCGCCCGGCGTGCACCGGGCGGGGGTGGTTCAGGCCGGCAGGTAGTTGCCGATGCTGCCCGTGTCCTTGTCTGCTGTGGCCCGGGGTTTGGCGGGCTTGCTGGCTTCGGCGGTGGTAGCAGGCCGGGTGTCGGCTGCCATCGCGCCCAGTATGAAAAGGCCCATAAGCAGCGGGATGATAAAAACAACAGCGATAAATAAGGTTGAAAGTTCCATCGTAGACTCCTCGTCTTTTATGTCGTGGAAGCATTGGCTTCCGCTTTTGTGGAGAGGTCGAAACGTTCGGCCTTCCGGGTTTCAAGTGTTCGTTCTTTTCTGTGTTGACGGTTGTGATATTAGGGAAAAGCCGCAACCGGGACTTGGAGGTGATTTGGTTTTTCAGTGGAGAAACCTTGGAGATTGCGATAAGGTCAAGTAATTCAATAATTTACGGATTTCTGGGGTGCTTTTCGGGGTGGCAAATGCGCGCTTCAGAAAGCGCTTGGGCTGACAAGCATGCTTTTCAGGTTTGACGAATTCGTTCTCGACACCGAGCGCTTTGAGCTGAGCCGGGCCGGCGTGGCGGTACCTGCAGAGCCCCAGGTTCTCGAATTACTGGCGTTGCTGATTGAAAACCGGGAGCGTCTGGTGTCGAAGGAGGAGATTAACGACGTCGTCTGGCGGGGCCGCATCGTATCCGATACCGCGCTCAGTAGTCGCGTCAAGACCGCGCGCCAGCTATTGGGCGACGACGGTCGCTCCCAGCGCTTTATTCGCACGATTCACAAGAGGGGGTTTCGCTTCGTAGCGGACGTTACCGCGGTGGCTGTTGCGGAAGCCGGCAGTGAAAGCCGACCGCCACCGAATCCTCCCGCCCCGGTCCCGGCAGCTGCCAGTGGGGAGCGTGAAGCAGAAGAAGCCGGCACCTCAAGTCGCGCCAACAATACCGGGGCCGAAGACGCCATCAAGGTACAGTTTTTTACCCATTCCGGTGGGCAAAGTGTCGCCTACTCGGTGATCGGCAGTGGCCCGGCGCTGGTGGTGCCGGCCTGGTGGGTCAGCCACCTGGAGCTCGACTGGCAGCAGCCCGGGTTTCGCCGGTTTTTTAGCGCGCTGGCCCAGCATTGTCGGGTCATTCGCTATGACCGGCCGGGGGTGGGCTTGAGTGATCGCCAGCGCGACAGCTTTACCCTGGATGACGAAGTGTCCGTGCTGGGTGGCCTCATCGACCATTTGCAGCTGGCGAATTGTGCACTGCTGGGTATTTCCTGCGGCGGTCCGGTTGCGGTGAACTACGCGGCGCTGCATCCCCAACGGGTGTCGAGGCTGGTACTGGTGGGCTCGTTTGTACACGGTGCCGACATCGCCCCGGCACCCATGCAGGAGGCCATTTGCGCATTGGTGTCCGCACACTGGGGCTTGGGCGCCAAGGCCATTATCGATATGTTCAACCCCGAAATGGCCACCGATTCGCGCAATGCGATGGGCAGGGTTCACCGCCAGTCTGCCAGCGCCGACATGGCTACGGCCCTGCTGCAACTGACCTTTGCGATGGACGCCCGTGATGCCGCCCAGGGTTTGCAGGTGCCGGCACTGGTGATTCACCAGAGCAAGGACCATACCGTAGCTTTCGACGCCGGCCGCAAACTGGCCTCGCGGCTGGGCAACGCCCAGTTGCTGACGCTGGAAGGGCGCGCCCATTTGCCGTGGTTTGGCAGCCAATCCCGGGAGGTCGCCGAGCACATTCTGGCTTTCACCTGCGGCGCCCGGGAGTCGGTTGCTTCGGCGGAAGGTAAGGTTCGCCAGAACAGGTCTGGCGCGGCGCCAGATGAAAACTAGTACCCGTAAATTACATCAACCGTAGTCTGCCAGCAGAACGACAGGGGCGTGCCGGCGCCAAAGGGGAGCTCAAGGCACCTCAGACCCGTTGGGCACTGGTACGGCGGCGCCTTGAATCGCAGCTCTGTGGCGAAGCCGACCAGAGGATAGCCCCTGTGGGCACTCACCATGGGGAGGCCAATGCCGCTGTTGCCGCTGGTGGCTTCGACGATGGTTTGGCCCGGTTGCAGCTCCCAAGGGCGCTCGGTATCCTCGATCACCCCAGTGCCAGCCTGTCTTTGATCGAGCCGATGGGGTTAAAGGATTCGACTTCGACGAATAGGTTAACGCCCTTCGGGCCCAGCTTGTTGGGCTTGACCACCGGGGTGTTGCCTATGGTTTCAAGTATATTGTTATAGCGCTTGCCCATGATAATTATCCTTTGTTATTCGGGGCAGTTCCTATTTTTGATGCGGCTCGGTGTCGCCGTGCCGGGCGATAATCTCGCGCCCGACGGCGACCACTTCCTCCACCAGGTCGACGGCCTGCTGCCAGCCGGTGCGGGCACCGACGAAGCAGGGTCGAATGGCCAGTGCATCGCCAATCATGGCGGTGCTGGGGATATTTTTGCCGTTGCGCACCAGCTGGCGATGAATGCGGCGGTTCAGTTCGTTGAGGTCGCTGTAGCGCGGCGAAATGAAACGAAAGCAACAGATCGACAGGGTTGGTGGCTGCAGTAATTCCAGTTCAGTTGACTCTTGCGCCTGCCTGGCAACGTAGCGTGCCATGGCGTTGTGGCGACCGATGCGTTGACGCATACCGTCTACGCCGATCTCTCGAATCAGCGCCCATACCACGGCGCCCCGACTGGGAGCGGAGAGCTCAACACCAAAGTCGTAATAGGGAATGCCTAGGCTGTCCATGGAGTGCTCTACGTTGTCATCGCTGGTAGCACTTTCCAGGTAGTCTGACGGGCCCGGGTAAACGCGCGCAACAAGAGACTGCGGTCACGAACAAAGGTGGCGCCAATTCCCACGGGTGCGCCCAGCCACTTGTGGGGGTCGACGATGGCCGAGTCGGCCCTATCAAGGCCCTGGTAAAGCTGGCGCACGGTGGGGTCGAGGATGCCCGGTAAGCCATAGGCACCATCGACGTGAAACCAGATGCCGAACTCCTGCGCAAGCTCGGCGATGGCGGCGAGGGGGTCGATGGCACCGGTGCTGGTGCAACCGGCGTTGGCGACAATCGCGACCGGCAGATCGCGGCCCTGAGTATCCTTCTGCAACTGACGGCGCAGGGCCCCGGTACATAGCCTGCCACGGCTATCCACTGGAATTGTGACAATCGAGTTGCGACCCATACCCAGCACCGCCGCGGCCCGATGAATGGTACGGTGGCTGCTACTACTGGCGTATATGCGGCAGCGTCGGGTAATACCGTCGGCACCTGGGTCAATGCCGATGGCCTCGAACGCCGACTGTCTGGCCGCGCCCAGTGCCACCAGATTGGCCACCGAGCCACCACTGCTGTAGATGCCGGTCATGCCGGGGGGCAGTTCAAGCATATCGGCCAGCCAGCGCAGTGACACCTCTTCCAGGTAATTGAAAGCGGTAAGACCAAGGCGCTGCGGGGATGCGACGGCACCACACAGGGTAGCCAGTGCCCCGGCGGATGAGGCACCGGTGGTAATAAACGAGGTACAACCGGGCTTGGGAATCTGCGAGCCGTTGGGAATCAGATGGCGGCCCATTTCATCGATCAGCTGATCCATGCCGATACCCTGCTGCGGTAATTCGCCACCAAGGGCGGCACGCCAGCTGGCAGCGCGGTGCATGGCGTCGGGGTATTCAAATTCAAGGTAGCGGTCCAGCTGCGGGCCTATCTGCGCGAGACGTTCGCTCAACTGCTCGCACTCTGCTAGCTCAAGGTCCATGACGGTGTTCCCGGTCAATCAAGGTGCTGGTATCCATGGTCCGGACTGCTTCGGGCAGATACGGGCAGTGTCTGTCCGAAGCAGCCGTGCCGCTGATGGCTCAAGCCGGCAGGTAAAATCCGATGTCGTCCGGTTTTCTGTCCCTTGTCGCCGGGGTTTTGATGGTTTTTTTCCGGGTGTCGGTGACAGCAGGAAGGGCATCGACCACCATTGCTCCCAGTAAAACCAGGCCCATAGCAAACGGTATGACAAACACTACAGCGATAAACAAAGTTGAAAGTTCCATCGTAGACTCCTCGTCTTTTTTGGTTTGAAAGCTACTGCTTCCGGTTTTATGGGGAGGTCGATTGGTTCGGCCTTCCTTGTCGACTCTGGTGTTCTTTAATTTCCTGAGTTGATGGTTACTATCCTGGGGAAAAGTCACCGCTGTAGCTTGGAGGCTATGAGGTTAAAGCGTGGAGAAATTGTGAAGATCAGAATAAAGGTTTTAAATTCAGTCGTTTATGTAATTTTTTGGTTGCTTTAAGGGTTCTAGAAAGTGCCCTTTTGGGGGTTCCCGGGCAAAAAATATGTGTCAGGTTTGATGATTTCACCCCTGACTCTGACCGCTCGGAGCTACGGGGGCAGTCGGACAATAATTCTGGACATTGCCCGGGACTGCCTTTAACTTCAGCTGTGACGGCCCTCGGAGGGTAGCTCGGGGTCGCTCTTGAAACCTGATCCAGTGTCGGTCGCTCCCGGAAAATGCATCAACCGGCGGAGTTTGCCAGTGGCGGATACATGGGTTGACTATTCACAGACGAAGGAGCAAGACGATGGCCAAAAAGGGCTCGAAAACCAATAAGAAAAAAGCGGCGGAGACCGGTAAGCCGAAAAAGCTCGCCAAGAAAGCCTACGAGGAGGAACTCAAGAAGCTCCAGGGCGAGTTGGTCAAGTTGCAATACTGGGTACGCAAGTCTGGCGCCAAGATTGTCATTGTTTTTGAGGGTAGGGATGCCGCAGGTAAAGGCGGCGTTATCAAGCGAATGACGGAAAGGGTCAGCCCCCGGATATTCAGGGTCGTGGCGCTACCTGCGCCCACAGAGCGCGAGAAGACCCAGCTTTATTTTCAGCGCTACATGCAGCACTTCCCCGCGGCGGGAGAGATTGTGCTATTTGATCGCAGTTGGTACAACCGCGCCGGCGTTGAGCGCGTTATGGGTTTCTGTAACGATTCAGAGTACGAGCATTTTTTGAGAATGGCCCCTGTCGTCGAGAGAGCGCTGCTCGATAATGATGTCATCCTGATCAAGTACTGGTTCGACGTCAGCATGAAGGAACAGGAGCGCCGCTTTCAGGACCGCATCGAGGACGAGCGCAAGAAATGGAAATTGAGCCCCATGGACAAGGAGTCGTTCAACCGCTGGTATGAGTACTCGCGGGCGAGGGATGCCATGTTCGCGGCCACCGATACCGACGCCTCGCCCTGGCATGTCGTACCATCGGACGACAAGAAGAGCGCCCGCCTCAACTGCATTTCGCACCTGCTGAGTGTTGTTCCCTACAAGGCGTTGCCGCGGCCCCGGGTGAAACTCGGCAAGCGCAATATGGAGGGGGAATACGACGACGAGATCACCATGCAGGGTCGTCGGATAATCCCGCAAATATACTGACTACGGACTGGATGGAGTCCGGCAGCGCCGCGCTGCCGGATGACATATCCTCCCCTGGCTGCAAGTTTGCGCGGCACCGGCTGATTGGTAATCAGCGGCCGGGGGAGCCTGCCGGCGCCACCACCCGAAAACCCAACGCGCTCCCTGGCAGGCTGCTGAAAAACTATCTGCGTGGCGATCGCAGCGTTAAAAACCGGCTCAACCCGGTCATTTGTTGCCCCTCGCCGGTTCTTGCCTTGCGCTCGCTGCCTCGAACACGTTTTTCAGCAGCCTGCTGATATGTTGTGACCTGTCAATCGATAACATTATTCTTGCATGTTTTTCCTCTCAGCAAGCACTTGAGACAGATCAGGGATAGCGTTTAACGACGGTTGATCAGTCTGATATTCGCGGGTCGGTGCCGCCTGACAAATCTTCGTCGTGGAGCTACCTCTATCTAGGGTCGAGGGTCCTGCCGGTTGCCCGGCGGCCTCTTAGCAGGCCCGAGGATTCTCCTACCTGGCGACCCCTGACCTGACCCAAGTGCTCATTGTTTCTAACCTGTTTAAGCGCTCTTTCCCCTGGACTATGCATTCACCGCAGCTGTGGGCTTTGGCATCAACTCGCAGGCTATCGCCCAAATAAATCCGCTCAGTTCCCGAGCAATAGCCGTGCAGGTTTTCTGCGGCAGCAACCCTCGCTGACTTAACGCCTGGTATCGACCACACAGGCGCTTCTGTGCCTTCCACGCGATCGCTTGTACTTCTTCAGAGCAGCGTTCAGCCCGTCGCTGTAGCGGTGCGGTTTTACGCGCTGGAAACCGATAGCACCACGCGGCCTCCACCAGCACCCGCCGGACATGACCATTGCCCGTTTTGGTAATGCCCCCTCGACGAACCTTTGGTCCACTCGAGGATTCGCTGGGCACCAAACCCAGATACTTCATCAACTGCCGTGGCGAATCAAAACGCGTGATATCACCCAGTTCCGCCATGATGGTCATCGCAGTGACCAGGCGACAACCTCGCAGTGCCATCAAGCCTTCCACCACCGGGGCCAGACTCCAATCCGCCAGCGCCTCATGCATGGCCTGCTCAAGATCAGCCACGCGCTGTTGCTGCTGCTTCACACTATCGATGTATTCCTGGAACACCACTTGTTGCACAGCGTGGGAGAACTTGATGCGCTCCAGCCAACGCCAGTAAGCCTGGGTCCATTTGCTTTTGCCGCTGTCATAGCGCTGGTTGTGGCGCAATAAAAAGGCACTTAAGCGCTGCCGAGCCTGGCGCTCAAGATGCTTCATATCCTCCCGCGCACGCGTCAGATCGCGAATGGCTTCCTGCTCCTGGTCAGGCACCCAGACCGGCGTTAACTCACCCGCTCGATGCAGGCGTGCCAGGTTCTCACTGTCACGCCGATCTGTTTTCACCCGATCGCCTGGCTTGGTCGGTATCAGCGAGGGCGCCACAACACTGCAATCATGTCCAGAATTACGGATCTGACGATAGATACCATACCCGCATGGGCCCGCTTCATAGCAATAGGAAACCACTTCCCCGTGGGGGCTGATGTCCTTCATCAGTTTCGCCAGCGCCATGGGCGTATTCACAATCTCACCGTAGTAACTTGGTCGCCCACCGGATCTATCCGCAATGGCAACTGCAACCGTTTCCTTGTGTGTATCCAAGCCCACATACTTGATAAACTCGTGCATGATCTATCTACCCTCCTCAATTATGGCTCTGAGCCGAAGATGTTCCGTCCCAAGCTTAATCCACGGCATTGAGGACGGGTAGGTCACTACATAATGTCTAGTTCAAGCCACAGCACTTTTTGTATTTTTTACCGCTGCCGCAGGGGCAGGGCTCGTTGCGGCCGGTTTTGGGGGTGGCGTGGATCACGGTGGTGCTGGCGCGTTTGACGGCCTTGAAAAAATAGCGGTGGAGGCGCAACACCGAAGGGTAGATACTTTCCTGCAGGGCCTCGATGTCGCTGGCCGGTAGATCCATGCGGGTATCATCATCAACGGCACCGGTGAAAAACTGGATGGGCGCCAGGCACTCCTCCACCACTGGCATATCTCCCTCGCCAATGGCGCCGCCCCACAGGCTCAGTCCCCGCATAAAGCCTTCGCACCAATCATCGACTACCAGCACCGGTTTGTCGCCCCGGATGTTCTCCAGAAACAGGGGCTCGTAATCGTCTTCGCGGAGTCCACTGACCACCATGTTGTAGTAGGCGAACAGTGGCGTGGTAAAGCGTTCGAACTCTTCCTGGTCATCCCATTGGGGAGATTGTTCACTGCCTCCCCATATGGCCGGCATCCAGACCGATGGAGCAACGAGCTGGGGGGCACAGGCTACCGCGGCAAAAAAGCCGTCGAGTTCGGACACATCGAAAATCGCGTCTTCCCCGCCTTTTTTGTAAAGGGTGTAATTGAGGATGCCCAGGAAATCGTCGGCTTCAGGTTCGGGAAGCTCCGGTGCCACTTGCGCACTGCTTGCGGCGCCCAGGTCGGGCCTGGGGGTGCTGCGATGCTGGCGCAGGCCGAGGGCGATCTCCACATCCTCGATATCGCCATTGCACCCAAGGTCGACACATTCCAGCGCATACAGCCGGCGGATATCGTCGATGCACTCCCTGGCATCAAGCTCTACCATGTGGGCAACCAGCAGCGCATTGAGCACCGGAAACGACTCCTCAGGTTCCACCAAATAGCGGGTAAAAATAGCAAGCACCTGGTCCCGGGTGGTGGGGTGGCGATGGGCGATTTTTGCCAGCGAATCGATTGCCATGACATAGGCGAATTCATCCTTGCCAGGCTGCTGCCAGTAGTCGGCCAGGGGCGCGATGGCCGGGGTCCCGAGCATGCCCATGACCGTGCTCAGTTCTTCCAGTGCCGAGTCGTCCTCGTACAGGGTGTCGAAGCTGAGGATAATGGGCGCGATTGCGGCCGCGTCGCCCAGCTGGCCGAGCGCGCGCCAGGCGTGCAACCGGCCCCATGGTTCGGGGTGTTGGTCGGCGTCACCCTCGAACAGTGTCTGGAACAGTTCCAGCAGGTCTGGAATATCGCCGGGGCCAAGATGATATACGGCCACATAGTCAGACCATTCGTGGCCCCAATTGGGCTGTCCGATACGCATCAACCGCTGGACCCGGGGATTATCAGTGTACATTCCAATTCCTTTTGGCCGGAGCATAAGGGGTACAGGCCAGTTTAAACGGTAGCCTCCGGGCCAACAAGATTGTTATGCGCTGGTATTGGAAGGCCGCCGTTTATTCCCCGGGCAGCAATATGGCACGGCCCCCGGTCAATGGCAGGGCAGGGCTGCCGGGGTTGGGCTATGCGTCCGCTGCTGCAACATCGCTGTCCAGGGGCAACAGTCCTTGGCGAATAGCGGCCGCGCCCAGCCAGTGCGATGCCGGTTGCTGCAATAGCCCGGAGTTGCCCGCTGACAGCTCCACCGAAGTGGCCAGGCCGTTGGCCGCCAGGCGCTGGTAAAACGGGAGTTCGGCAACGTAGTAGGGTAGTTGTCCCGCCACCGTTCCGGCACTGTTGAGACGTTCGATGAGGGAATCCTGGAAGCGCTGCAACGCGTCGCATAGCTCGGGGTCGGCAGCATGGTCCGGGCGCGGCTGCAGGGTCCAGGTCATGTCCTGTTGCAGCTCGCAACGCCCAAGAAAAATACCGGCGCGGCGGTCCCAGCGCTGGGGTTCAATCATGCTCAGACGCCAGCACCGCTGTTTGAGGTAAAGATAGTACGGCTTTCCTGGAATTGGCCTGAAATTGAACCGCGCGGACAGCACCAACAGCGAGGTCGCGTATTCAGACAGCAATTGCGCCGCCGGCTTGGGTGGCACGTGGCGTGGCTGATACTGCCGCCAGTGCTGTAATATCGGTACCAGGCCTTTGCCCTGGGGATTGCCTTGGCCAGTGGAGTCCGAGTCGCTAGTGTTATTGGATACTGCTTTCATATCGATCAGGTCGCTGCATAAAAGAGTCAGTAGCGGGTTACGCGGGAGCGACGTTTTCGGATGCGCTCCCACGCGGGGCAGTCATAATGGGCATCAATAAAATGAAAGGACAATACCCATGATGGTCGAACAGCTATTGCAGCAGGTGCGCAACCAGCCCGACACGGTGGAATTTGATCAGGTGATCGAGGTTATCGACGCCCACTACCGGTTTACCCCCACCGCTTTCTACAACGGCGAAGTCTATAACCCCAGGGGCGCTAACGAGGGATCCTGCAAACTATTGGCATTTGCCCAGTTGCATCAGCTGGGAGAGCTGGAGACCCTGGCGCTGTTTGGCCGCTACTACCGGGATGACGTGCTGGGCCACCCGGGGGGGAGCGACCATGCCAATATTCGCAACTTTCTGCTCGATGGATGGCTCGGCGTTCGCTTTGAGGGCGAGCCGCTTCACCCCGTGTAGCCGCCATGCACCATGGTGGCGGGTCGGGCCAGGCGACAACTGCGTTCGAGGCTGGCGATAAAAACCTCGATAGTGCGACGACCGTGATCGGTGGCCTGTTCGTGGCTGCCGGTAAAGCTGTGAGCCTCGTGCCAGCAACTATCGCCTGCTCCCCATTGGCTTGCTGCACAGGCGGGACGCAGGCAGGGCAGGCCCAGTGCTGAGGGTAAAAAATAGCAGCGGGCTACCAGCGCGTCCTGTGCCGCTGCGATTATCCCCCCGAGAGCGATATTGTTCGGATTGGCAAACACCACCTCACCCCAGTAGTTGTGACCATGGGTGGCGCGGTAGAGGTATTCGAAACGCACGTTCATCGCAGTAAACTGTATAAATAACCAGTAGTATAGCGCACCAAGCGCCCGCCGACAATCAGTCCGTTGTCAGTTCAGGGTCATTGTCTGGCACCCCCAGGGCGCCAGTGATAGATCAGTGCAGCACCGATCAGCAGCTGCAAGGTTCCGTAAAGCAGTATGGCGAACAGCACTGTGTCCGCCATGGGCTGCGCGGCTCCCGCCACGGCGGGGAACAGGGAGGTTTTTATCAGCAGGCCGAGGTTTACGTTGCGCACGACCATTTCCATACTGATGGCGACGCCGTCGCGCTGGGGAAGGCCGGTGGCCCGGGTTACCAGCCAACCGATCAACGCCAGTAGCAGAATAAAGCCGGTTATCAGCAGGGTATTAACCAGGCCGAACGCTTGCAGGTCCAATCGCCCGGCGCTGGCTGCGCCGACAACGATCGCCAGTATGCCCAGCAGTGAGCCGCGAATGCACCATTTTGCGAATGTGGCCGCACTGCCGGGGTAGGCGATCAGGTAAAGCATGCCGAGGAACAGCGGCAACATCAGACACAGGCCGATTTCCAGGGCGATTCTGGCCGTGGGCATGGTGAAATCGGCGGGCATGGCTTCGCGGGCCAGGAGCAACAGCACCAGTGGGGTGGTTACCATGCAAGCCAGGGTCGTCAGCGCGGTGATGGTAATCGACAGCGCGCTATTGCCTCGGGCGAAAAAGGTAAACATGTTCGACGAGGTGCCCCCCGGAATCGCCGACAGTAAGGCCAGCGCCACGGCGACTCCACCCACCAGTCCCAGGCCATGAATGACGCAGAATGCCAGCAGCGGGACGATGGCGATCTGAATCAAGGTGCCGATGGTGACCGCTTTGGGTTCCACCAGCACTTCCCGGAAGTCCTTCAAAGTGAGAGTAGCTCCCATCCCCAGCATGGCGAGTACCAGTTGGACCACCGCAAACCAGTACTCGTTGGCGACATAGAAATCACCCATGGCTGAGGGAGCTCGATACCAGGGAGCACACGCGGTGGTGCTCCCCTCGGCTCCTGCCAAAGCGAAAGCAGCGGTCGCCACAGGAATTGCCAGTTTCCAGGGCCATGCCGGCAATCAGCCTGCCGCGTCGAAACCAATGGATTTTCAACGGTATCTCCACAATGGCCCGAGGGCCTGTTGCTATTTCGCCGGGGCTACTGGTGGTGGCGGCAGCCAGCTTGGCGGCGCAGTGTCCCAAACCCGGCGCGCATGCTTGCTTCGACAGGTTTATGCAGGCTTTAGTCATCAGATGAAGCTCATCCGCCCCCATACTTGCAGGAAAAACCGGCTTTGACCACCCGCCGGTGCGGGATACCGGGGCGGAGCCTTGCCGTGGACAGGCAGCCACGGTGCCATTAAGCTGCCTCAGACCCAATCCGGAGAGAGTACGTGACCAGCCTGTGTTTTTGTGGAAAAGATCGACCCTATGCCGACTGTTGCGACCGCTTTATCGGCGGCGGGGCCGTGCCACGAACCCCGGAACAATTAATGCGATCTCGCTACAGCGCCTGCGCCATGGGTGGTCAGGGTGAGTACCTGCTGCGTACCTGGTTCCCCGCGACGGCGAAGGGCCTTAGCGCAGGTCAACTTGATCAGCAATCAGTCACGTGGTCAAAGCTGCAGGTGGTGGCAAAGTCCCAGCGCGGTGACGAGGGCGTGGTGGAATTCAAGGCCTGGTTCATCGATGCCGACGGCCAGCGCCAGTTGTTGCACGAGCGGTCGATCTTTACCCGGGTGGGCGGCCGTTGGTTTTATGTCGGTGGTGAGGTCGACGATGGCAGTGATGATTGACCGATGCGCGGTTTGATCTATCCGCTGCTTGCGTGGTGCTTCGCTACCCAGGGTGTTGCCGAGCCCCTGGAGTCGATGCTGGGTGCGAGCAGCGATGCGTTCTACCAACCCGACATCTATCGCCTGGACAACGGGCTCAGGGTGATTCTGAAACCACGCTCTGAAGTGCAGAAAGTTTCCATCAGGCTGGTGGTTGAACTTGGCCTGGACAGCTTTCCCTGCGCCAGGTCCGAGCTGCCCCACGTCATCGAGCACATGCTGTTCGAGGGGACTGACCTGCACACCAATACTGAACTGGAGACGCTGGTGTCCGATTACGGTGCCCAGTGGAACGCCAGTACCGAAGAGGCCCTGACGATCTACAGCTTCGAGGTTTACGGCCCCTATCTGGGCTTTGCGCTCGGCACCCTGCATGAAATCCTAAGCCGCAGTTTGCTCGATGAAGCGGCCTACTCCCGGGCGATCGAGTCGGCGCAGATCGAGTCCGACAATGCCGCCGGCTTCAAGCGCTTCTGGCAACACCTCGCTATTGGGGGGTATGGCAGCGAGCGCCTGTTTGCCGACATGGGTGTGTACTGTGATCCAGCGATCGACCCCTACCAGTTCGACTACCCGGAGTTGATGGCGGCCCTGGGGCAATATTACATCCCGGGGAATATGACTCTGGTCGTCGTTGGCAACTTCGCAATGGCAGAAGTCACCCGGCAAATCAACGCGGGTTTCGGCGAGCTCCATCCCGTGTCCGGGCAAGGTGCCCCGGCGGTGCAATCCTGGCGCCAGGTAGCGGGGTCACGCTATCCGTCCAGGGGTGTTCTGGGGCTCGGTGATACCGCAGAAGTGGGCATTGTGTGGCTCACCGGCGGGGCCGCGGGTGAGGAGTATCTGGCCCTGCGGCTGCTGGGGCATTTCCTCTCGACGCGGCTCTACAATGTATTACGTAACGAGTCCCAACTGAGCTACTCGCCGGCGGCGGACAGCTATCAACTGCCGGAACAAGGCGTGTTTTACCTCAGCGCCGACACCCAGCGTGGCAATGAGGAACGGGTGATCGATCTACTGCGCGCCGAGCTCAAGGCGGTACTGTCGGGGAAAAGCCTCACGGCCGGGAGTTTCGATCAACTGCGACGTTCACTGACCATAGCCCTGGCGATGTCCGATCTCAACAATGCCGATATCGCCGACTACTACAGCCGGTCGCTCTACGAGCTGGCCGCCTCGGAGCAGTTCTGGAATATGGAACGTCGCCTGCAGGCGCTGGAGTACGAGCCGTTTATCGCCAGCCTGCGACGCTTTTTCCAGTCGAATCAGGGAGTCGAGTACATCGACAATACAATTTTCGACACCCGCAGGCTGGTACTGCTGACCCTGCTTGGCCTGTTGTCTCTTGTCGTGATTGCCGGTTGGCGAATTCGCCGCCGGCTGGGCTGATACCTCGCCGGCTTCGTACTCAAGCATTTATCCTAAGAGAGACTGAACAATGAAAACAGGACTGATTAGCGGAAGCCATCGCAGGGATTCCCAAAGCCTCAAGGTTGCGCGCACGGCACAAGCACGGCTGAAGGAGCTCGAATTATGCAACGATACCTATCTGTGCGACCTCGGGGAGAACCCGCTGCCGCTCTGGGAGGAGTCCATCTGGGCGGGAGATCCGGCATGGCAGGAACGCCTGGGACCGGTCGGCGAGCAACTGGCCAGTTGCGATGCGTTCATCGTCATCGCGCCAGAGTGGCATGGGATGGTGCCGGCGGGCCTGAAGAACTTTTTCCTGATGTGGGGGAACGGAGAGCTGGCCCACAAGCCGGCACTGCTGGTATCGGTCTCGGCCAGTTCTGGCGGAGCTTACCCGATTGCCGAGCTGCGTATGAGCAGCTACAAGAACAACCGCATCTGTTACCTGCCGGAACACCTGATCGTGCGCAATGTCGGTCGCGTGTTCAATGCCGACCCCGCCGATAACGACGACCGCGACCACGATTACATCAGCGCCAGACTGGACTACTGCCTGCGTATGCTGGGCAGTTATGCCGAGGCGTTTCGGCATATTCGCAGCAGCGGCAATGTGGGCCTGGATACCTACAAGTTCGGGATGTGAGGGCCGCGCTCACATCTCGTTTTCAATCGGAAGCAGGCCAAAAAACCAGTTCTCGAAGCGCATGAAGAAAGTCGGTGATGGCTGCACGGTCGTGCTTATGGCGTCCGACTGCCAGACCACACGCTGCTGCTCGTCTAGGGTGACGCGCCACGCATTCTGGAGTTCAAGATCGATACCCAACTCCTGGCGCAGTGCCTGATTGAGACTGCGACTCGTGATCCAAAGGCCCATTTCGGAATTAAGCCTCAGGGATCGGGGATCGAGGTTGGTACTGCCAACGAATACCTGGTCGTCATCGACCAGCAGGCTCTTGGCGTGGAGACCGAGGACACGCTGGTCGACCGGTGCCTGCATATAGCGGTCCCGGTCCCTGGCGTCGGCGCGGATTTCGTGCAACTCGACACCGGAAGTGAGAATGCGCTTACGGTGTTTCTGATATGCGCTGTGGGCGCTGGTGTGGTTATTGGTTGCCAGGGAATTGGTTAGCAGCCTGACGGCCACGCCGCGCTGCTCCAGTCGCTCCATGTGGCGCTCGAGGTTCGGTGTCGGGATATAGTAGGCGCTGACGACGATCACTTCGCGCTGGGTGCGATCCAGGAGTTCAAGGAGCCTGGTTGTGAGCAAGGAGGAGGATGCCGTAACGATGGCAGGATCCTCGGGAGGCAGGTCGAACAGAAGTTCTGCGCGGCCGGCATGTGCCGCCCTCGCCAGCGCCAGCCAGCGCTGGGTATCCGGCTCAAACGCATTGCCCGGTCCGCGGCCGATCAGCGCGGAGCCCGCCAATTCAAGGCGCAGCGCGTCCAGGGCACTGCTGGTTAATTTTTGATCCAGGATGTCACGGTAGGGCTCTGACCAGGGGCTGTTCCAGAAGCGGCTGAATTCTTTGCCGAGTTGATTGACGACCGAGCCTGCGGCCAACACCTCCAGATCACGGAAATTGTGCGAGGCGTGGTAGCCGAAGTATTCGTCTGCAAGGTTGCGCCCGCCGACGATGGCGGTTCGGCCATCGGTGATCATGGCCTTGTTGTGCATGCGGTGGTTGAGGCGGGCGAATGCGTTGAGGTTGGCCACCTGCTTGGCCAGGAGACTGTCTGCGCGCTCGGTTGCCGGATTGAAAATCCGGTAGCGGATATTCGGGTGCAAGGCGAGTATGGCAACGCTGGGGTCATGGCCGGACAGAAAGGAGTCGTCTAACAGGATGCGGACCTTGACCCCCCGGTCTGCGGCCGCCAGCAGGTGCAGCATCAGGGTTTTGCCCACCCTATCGTGCTTCCAGAGGAAGGTCTGTAAATCGATGGAGCTGCTGGCACTGTCGATACTTTGAAGCCGCCAGGCCAGCGCTTGCTCGCCGGTGTTGAGTAGATGAAACCAGTCGTCACTGCGTTGCTCCGCCAGGTTATACCAGGGCGCCCGGTCAGAGGTCGCAGCGGGTGGTTCGGGCTCGGTGGCGGATTTCTGCAGTGCCGGCGCGCAAGCTGCCAGTAGGGTCACCGCCATGGTCAGGCAAATGCCGCATAAATGGCGCGGGAGACGTGCAGCGCTTTTCGCTGGGAAGGTAGTTGGTGACACGGGTGAGGTATATCCGTTAGGCTTTGCGAGTTCTAATTTAAATCACGTACTGGAGAAATAGCAAGATGATTGGATACGTAACCATCGGCACACGCGACATGGAAAAGGCCAAGGCCTTCTACCTGGAGTTGTTTTCGGACCTTGGCGCATCAGTGTTACTGGACGCCGGACGCATAGCGTTTATTGGCACTGGCATGGATAAGCCCATGCTGGCCGTGTGCATTCCCTACGATGAAAAGGATCCACAGCCGGGCAACGGCACTATGGTCGCTATCAGTCCCGGATCCAAGGAAGGCGTTGATAAGCTCCATGCCAAGGCCCTGGAGCTGGGTGCCAGCGATGAAGGCGAACCCGGGCAACGCATAGAAGACATGTTTTATGGCGCCTATATTCGTGATCCCGATGGCAACAAGGTGGCGTTTTACGTATTCGGGTAATCGCTGTTGCCGGCTGTTCGTCAACAGGCGCTGGGCCCGGGCACGGCGCTAACGATTGTCGACCCGTAACAAGCGTTGCTTTTCCCGGTTCCAGTCGCGGGTCTTTTCATCCTGGCGCTTGTCGTGACTGGCCTTGCCCTTGGCAAGGGCGATCTCGACCTTGACCAGATGACTTTTCCAGTACATGGCTGTGCAGACGCAGGTGAAACCCTTTTGCTGGGTGGCTTCGAGGAGCTGGTTGAGCTGGCGCCGTTGCAGCAGCAGCTTGCGGGTGCGGGTTGGATCGGGTGCCACATGGGTCGATGCCGTCAGCAGCGGAGTGATCTGGGCACCGAGCAACCAGGCTTCGCTGTCCTTGAAAAGCACATAGGTTTCAGTAATCTGGGCTTTTCCCGCACGCAGCGCCTTCACTTCCCAACCCTCCAGCACGATGCCGGCCTCGAAGCGTTCCTCGAGGTGATAGTCGTGCCGCGCCTTTTTGTTCAGGGCGATGGTGTTGCTGCTTTTACCTGCTTTCTTTTTTGCCATAGCCATCCATTATACGGCCTCGAATCGAAATAGAGGAATTTTATGCGCTGCGGTATTGGCACTGACAGGAAGTGCGCGAAATACCCCCAAAGCCTGGCGCGCAACCGGATTGACTCGCCCTGATGCCCGGGTTGGAGCGGTCTCCCCAGGGAAGCTGGAGTAGCGACTGGACCTTCGTCATGGTCGCCACCGGTTGTGTTGTGGGCTTTGGTAATTTCTGGCGAGTTCCCCTGGTGGCCGGCGAACACGGGGGCGGGGCTTTTTGGCTGATATATCTACTGGCAATGCTGATTGTCGGCATTCCGTTGATGCTTGCACTGTTGCTGGTGGGGGCTCAGGGTCGCAGCAATCCCGTTGCTGCGTGGGAGCAGGTTGCCACCAGCCGGGGCCGATCACCGTTGTGGCGCTGGCTGGGCTGGCTGGCCCTGATGGCGGCACTGTGCCTGTTGCCCCTCAACGCCCTGGTGGGTGGCTGGTCGCTGGCCTATCTGCAGTTTGCCTGGTCGGGTCAGCTGGCGGAGCAGCAAGTTTCAAGCGTGGCCGGGCTGTTCGCGGGCCTGGTGGCGGACATCAAGGCCAACATGCTCTGGTCTGGGGTGGTTACGGCGCTGGCGACCGGGCTTTGTGCGCTGGGCATCTCCCGCGGTCTTGGTCTGGCGGCCCGGATCATCGTACCGCTGGTATTTGCAATGCTGGTGGTTGTGGCCTGGACGTTTCGCCATTTCGGCGATATCGACCAGACCATGCACTATCTGTTCGTCAGCCACTGGAACCAGGTCAGCCTCGCTACCGTGGTGAGCGCCCTGAGCCAGGCGTTTTATTCCCTGACACTGGGCGCCGGCGTATTTGTGGCGATGGGGGCCTATTTGCCAGATCGGCGTGACCTGTTGGCGGCCGTTACCGGCGTTTGTGTCGCGGACGCCCTTGCCGCCGTTTTGGCGGGCTACATTCT
This sequence comes from uncultured Gammaproteobacteria bacterium, assembly GCA_963751595.1. Classification (GTDB taxonomy): domain Bacteria; phylum Pseudomonadota; class Gammaproteobacteria; order Pseudomonadales; family JAHEGP01; genus JAHEGP01. The sequence continues at coordinate 132,944 of CAVVVC010000006.1, read as the reverse complement.
GCTACCGCTGGTATTTGCGTCCAATATTGCGCCGGAGCCCGGGGGTAGCGGGCTATTGTTTGTCAGTGTGCCGGCGGCGTTTGGCAACGTGCTGTACGGGGTGGAGATGAGTATTGCTCTGTATCTTGCTCTGGCACTGCTGACCTTGCTTACCGTCGCGAGCCTGATGGAGCCGTTGGTGGCGACCCTCAATGAACGCCTGGGTTTGCATCGGCCGGTGGCTGCGTTGTTGGTTGGAGGCTGGGCCTGGTTGCTGGCGATTGCGGTTGCCGAGTATTTCTCGCTGGACTCGATGCGGGGTGTGGCAGTCGATTTCAACCTGATGAAGGTGCTGGGTACCGGCAGTCAGTTATTGATGCCCCTGGTTGCGCTGCTGGCAGTGGTGTGCCTCGGCTGGGGTGTGAAGCCGCAGGCTGGCTCGAAGCCATGGGATGCGCTGTCGTTCCCTTTGCTGGCCTTATGGCAGGGGCTGTTACGCTGGGTGGTCGCGCCCGCAATCCTGATAGTGTTAGCGTCAACCTTTTACGATAAAATAATGGTTCAGTGATCAATGTTAAGGAACCAGGGTTTGGCAACATCCTCCATCCAGCGAAGCGCGTTACTGCCCTACGCCGCAGGCGATATGTATGCATTGGTCAACGATGTGGCGGCCTATCCCGCGTACATGGACGGATGTGTGGCAACCGAAGTGCTGGTCTGCGATGATGACGAAATGGTAGCGCGACTGGACCTGGCCAAAGCAGGCGTCAGGCAGAGCTTCACTACCCGGAATCAACTCGTGCCCGAACGTGCAATTATCATGCAATTGGAGCAGGGGCCGTTTGACGAATTTGCCGGCAACTGGACCTTCGAGGCTCTGGGGGCGGGGGCTTGCAGGGTGTCATTGGATTTACACTTCTCCATGCCTGGCAGGTTGGCCAGTGCCGCTGTCCGTCGACTTTTCCAGTCGGTGAGCAGCAACCTGGTCGATGCGCTGTGCAGGAGGGCGAAGCAGATTTATGGCTGAAGGCACGGAAACCCCCGATATCCTGGTCGAGGTGGCCTACGCGCTGCCAGATTTGCAAAAAATAATCTCGCTGGAAGTGGCGCCGGGTACCACCGCTTACGAGGCGGCGGTTCGCTCCGGCATCGACCGGCACTTTCCATCGATCGATCTTGAAACAAGCGATATGGGAATATTTGGCAAAGCTATCAAGCCCCGCGAATACAACTTGCAGGCCGGCGACAGGGTAGAGATTTATAGGCCTCTGCTGATCGACCCCAAGGAAGTAAGAAAAAAGCGCGCTTCGGACGCCAGGGCGGCAAAAAAAATCTGAGCGGTTTCAGTGCAGGCTTGGTGGACTCCGGCGATGTTGGAGCGTTCAGTTGTTGCTGGCTATGGCTGGAAAATCACCGCCGATTGAAACGAGCTTGTCTGTTTCATCGAACAGCAGTGTGAGGCGCTTCTGCTGCCTGTCTTCGCCTCCGGGCTGGTGGCTGTGGATGTAATCCCAGCGCTGCTGATTGAAGGTGTCGGTGATCAGAGGGGTGCCCATGATGAAGCGCACCTGCCGCTTGGTCATGCCCGGTTGCAACTGGTCGACCATTTCCTGCGTGATTACATCACCCTGGTCGATATCGATTTTGTATACACCGGGGAACTCGGCACACGCCGTCAGCAGGGCGCACAGTACCGCCGCCAGAATCTTTTGCATCTCGCTACCACTTAAAGTATCTTGCCTTTGCGCTGTATGATAACCCAGTTGTCTGGTAACTGCGAAGGCCGTGAATTCGATATGTCGAGCGAAAATCAAGAGCTGCGCAACGCCGGTCTTAAAGTCACGCTGCCCCGCGTCAAGATTCTCCAGATTATGGAAGCGATTGATGGCGAACAGCACCATATGAGTGCTGAAGACGTGTACCGCACCTTGCTTGAGCAGGGAGAAGATGTCGGCCTGGCGACGGTTTATCGGGTATTGACCCAGTTTGAAAATGCTGGCCTGGTCGTGCGCCATAACTTCGAGGGCGGGCATTCGGTATTTGAACTGGCCTCCGACGAACATCACGATCACATGGTGTGCACCGATACCGGCGAGGTGATCGAATTTTACGACGAGCTTATCGAAAAGCGACAGCGAGATATCGCCCAGAGCCACGGCTTCGAACTGGTTGACCACAGCCTTATCCTCTACGTCCGCAGTAAAAAGTAGCCGTCCGCCAGAGGCGGAAATACGCCGACAACAGCTAGGTTAGCATGGCCTGAAAAGCCGTTTGGCATTGAGCCGGACAACCGCTATGCTGCCTAGCCACTAGCCACTAGCCACTAGCCACTAGCCACTAGCCACTAGCCACTAGCCACTAGCCACTAGCAGCCGTTATCCCAGCGACCGCCGAAACGCATTTGCGGGGTTAGCACAGCAAAGGTGGGACGCAGCTCCCGGCGCAGTACAGACGGCTTGAATAACCCCGTCATTGATTAAACGGCTAGTTAGTGGCGCGTTTCGAGCATCTCCCGGGCATGGGCTCGGGTTTGGTCAGTGATCGCAATCCCGCCCAGCATGCGCGCGATTTCCGCTACCTTGTCGTCCGGCTGCAGGCGCAAAACATCGGTTGATACAGATTTACGCCGCGCCTGTTTGGCAACCACAAAGTGGTGGTGGCCCTGACAGGCGACCTGTGCCAGGTGGGTGACGCACAGGACCTGGCATTTTTCGCCCAGCTGACGCAATAGCGTACCCACCACCTCGGCAACGCCTCCCCCGATACCGGCATCTATCTCGTCGAATACCAGCGTGGGGCGGTCGTTGGTGTCGGTGGTGGCAACCTGAATCGCAAGCCCGATGCGCGACAACTCGCCCCCGGAGGCTACCTTCGCCAGCGGCTGTGGATCCTGGTCAGGATTGGTACTGACGCGCAATTCCGGTGACTCCATGCCGCAAGCCGCAATTTCTTCCAGGGGCGCCAGTAGCACCTCGAAGCGGCAGTGTTGCATACACAGGTCTTTCAGCAGTTTGTTGACGGCTTTGCCCAGGCGATTACCGGCAGCACTGCGCTTGCGGCTCAGTCGCTGGGCCTGCTGCTGCAGTTCAAGGTCCAGTGCTGCCAGTTGTTGATCCAGTTGTTCCAACTTCCCGTCGCTACCGTCGATCGAATCGAGCTCGGCTCGCAACTGCTCAGTAAAACGGGGTAGCTCCCCGGGCTGGATGCGGTGCTTCCTGGCGATCTGGTAGACCTGTGACAGGTTTTCCTCGACTTCCTGCAGGCGCAGGGGGTTCACCTCGAAGCTGGATACATGGCGCTGCAATGATTGCTCGGCTTCCTCAAGCTGGATATGAGCGCTCTGCAGTAACTGCAGGGCTTCCTGCAGCGCTTCGCTGCATTCAGGTAGTTGCTGCAGCAGACGGCAGGCCAGGCCGACCCTGTGGCTCGCCCCGTCGTCGTCGGCACCGCAAAGCTGCAGGGCCTGGTGGCTGGAGGCCAGAATACTCTCGGCGCTGGCAAGCGTTTTTTGTTCCGTCTCCAGTTGCTCGACATCGCGGGAGTCCGGGCCCAGCTTGTCCAACTCCTCAATCTGGTAACGTAACAACTGGATCCGGGCGGTGTGCTCCTGGTCCTGGTTGCGCAGCGCTTCAATTTGCTGCTGTAGCTGGCGCCTGGTGCGCACTCCCGCCGCCAGTTTTTCGCATAGCTCGGTGGTGCCGGCATAGCGGTCCAGCAGCCTGCGCTGGGTATCGCGCTTGAGCAGGGACTGATGGTCGTGCTGTCCGTGAATGTCGATCAGCGAACCGCCGAGGGTTTTCAGGTCCTGCAGGGTTGCCGGCTTGCCATTGATGTAGGCGCGGGACTTGCCATCGGCATGTATGACCCGGCGCAGCAGGAGCTCGCTACCCTGGAGTGCATCCCGTTGTTCGAGCCAGGCGCTGGCCGCTGGATTGTCGGAAATATCGAAGCCAGCGTAAATTTCAGCTTTCTCGGCGCCCTTTTTGACCGCCTTGCTGTCTGCGCGGTCACCCAGTGCCAGGCCGAGGGCGTCCAGGGTGATGGATTTCCCGGCGCCGGTTTCCCCGGTAATCACCGACATACCCTGGTCAAAATCGAGATCTACCTGGTCTGCGATGGCGTAATTGGCAATGCTCAGATGCGTTAACACGTCGGCAAGCTCCTTTACTGTACAAGCATACTGTGCTGTAAAAGCATACAGTATAAAGCCTGGGTAGAAAAAATCGAGCCTGAATTCGCTGTGACATTGGTACGCTGTTCCGCTAATCTTGCAGCGGCCCCGGGCGGCGTGCCCGGCGCAGGAGTCTTTCCGGAAAAGAGCGGGTGAGTGCAGGTAATAATGGCTGGAAGTGACCTGGCGCAACGAAGCCAGCAGGTACTGAAAACTTTAATCGAGCACTACATCAGCGACGGGCAGCCTGTGGGCTCCAAAGTGCTGAGTGAGTCGGGCTCGCTGGCATTGAGCTCAGCGAGTATTCGCAACGTCATGGCCGATCTCGAGGCCCTGGGTTACGTGCGTTCCCCCCACACGTCGGCAGGGCGCATACCGACCGTGCGGGGCTATCGTTTTTTCGTTGACAGCCTGATCACCATCCAGCCGATCGATGGTCAGGCCCTCCAGCAGTTGCAGCATTCCCTCGATGCCGATCTCAGTCGGGACCAGTTGATCGAAGTCGCCAGCCGAATGCTGTCGAACGTCTCCCACCAGGCTGGCCTTGTCACCTTGCCCCGCAGCGACGAGGAAACCTTGCGCCAGGTGGAATTTCTGCCCCTGTCCGAGGGTAGGGTGCTGGTGGTCCTGGTGATCAGCAAGCAGGAAGTGCAGAACCGAATCATTCAGCCCCAGCGCGAGCTTAGCGAATCCGAACTCAAGCAAGCGGCCAATTTTATCAATGCCCACTACTCAGGCCGGCCCCTGGCCCAGGTGCGCAATGCCTTGTTGCAGGAGATGCAGCGGGACAAGGACAAACTGTCCCTGCTCATGCAGTCGGCTATCGACCTGGCGGGACAGGCATTTGGCAAGAGCGCCGAGAAAGGCTACCGATTGGCCGGAGAGAGCCATTTGCTGGAGCCCGGTGTCGGTACCGATATGGAGCGACTGCGCAGCCTGTTCGAGGCGTTCGAGCAGAAGAAAGATATTCTCGACCTCATGGAGCGCTGTATGGAGGCCGAGGGCACCCAGGTTTACATCGGTGAAGAGTCCGGCTTCGAGGTTCTCGATGACTATAGCGTAATCACCACCCCCTATCAGCTCAGTGGCAGCAAAGTGGGCGTGCTCGGCGTGATCGGGCCGACCCGGATGGCCTATGAGCGGGTCATTCCCCTGGTCGACATTACCGCCAAGCTGCTTGGCGCCGCGCTCGAAAAATCCTGAGCCCAAGGTGGCTTGGCAAAGAAATTTCCGGGCTTGAATTTATTTCATCAGAACCCATATAAAGGCTCTGGAAAATGCGGCTTGATGGAGACTCGATGTGGCAACAGAAAAAGAGCAGAACGAATTGGACAATCAAGATGAACTGGAAAATCAGGGAGTTACCAGCGAATCAGAGGCGCCCGACGCGGCCCCGAAAGCGGTGACAGAAGAAACCGTCGAAGGCGAGGCGGCGGTCTCGATAGAACAATTGCAGGCACAGTTGGAAGAGACCCAGCAGCAGCTTGGGGAGGCCAGGGACCAAATGTTACGGGCAGTCGCTGAGGCCCAGAACGCCCGGCGCCGTGCTGACAAGGACGTCACCAACGCGCGCCTGTTCGCGCTGGAGGGTTTTTCACGGGATTTGCTTCCGGTGATCGACAACCTCGAGCGCGCCACCGATAGTGTCGACGCCGACGATTCGGCCTCAAGTGCCGTGGCCGAGGGGGTCGAGTTGACGCTGAAAAGCTTCAGGGACGTGTTGAAACGCCACCATCTGGAGCAGGTCGATCCACTTTCAGAACCCTTCGATCCCGAGTTTCATGAAGCCATATCCATGGTTGAAAACAAGGATGTGGAACCCAACACCGTGATCAATGTAGTGCAGAAGGGCTACACCCTTAACGGGCGGTTGCTGCGGGCGGCCATGGTCGTGGTTTCACGCTAGCCCGGGCGCATAAAAACCGCTGAAAAGTTGCCCCTCGGGCTTGAATTCGCCGGTTTTGCGCAGATATATAGCCTAACTGAATTTTAAGTAGTTACGGATTTCACGACTTCACCCAATTGGAGAATCAGAAGCATGGGCAAGATTATTGGTATAGACCTGGGTACCACCAACTCCTGCGTCGCCGTGATGGACGGCGAACGGGCCCGGGTAATCGAAAACGCTGAGGGCGATCGCACGACCCCGTCGGTGGTAGCTTACACTGACGACAAGGGCATTCTGGTGGGTCAGCCAGCCAAGCGGCAGGCGGTGACCAACCCCAACAATACCGTTTATGCGGTCAAGCGCCTTATCGGTCGTCGTTTTGAGGACAAGGTTGTCCAGAAAGACATCGAAATGGTCCCCTACAAGATCATCAAGGCCGACAACGGCGACGCCTGGGTAGAAGCCAACGGCGAGAAAATGGCGCCCCCGCAGGTGTCGGCCGAAGTGCTGAAAAAGATGAAGAAAACCGCAGAGGACTATCTCGGCGAGAAGGTGACCGAGGCGGTCATTACCGTTCCCGCCTACTTTAACGATTCCCAGCGCCAGGCGACCAAGGATGCCGGTCGTATCGCCGGCCTCGACGTCAAGCGGATTATCAATGAGCCTACGGCGGCGGCACTGGCTTACGGGATCGATCGCGAAAGCGGTGACCATACCATCGCTGTCTACGACCTCGGTGGTGGTACCTTCGACATTTCGATCATCGAAATTGCGGATGTCGATGGCGAGAAGCAATTTGAGGTGCTGTCGACCAACGGGGACACATTCCTCGGGGGTGAAGACTTCGACATGGTGTTGATCAACTATCTGGCGGAGCAATTCAAGAAAGACAGCGGTATGGACCTCAAGGGAGACCCCCTGGCGATGCAGCGCCTCAAGGAAGCTGCTGAAAAGGCCAAGATCGAACTGTCTTCGAGCCAGGCGACCGAAGTTAACCTGCCTTACATTACGGCTGATGCATCCGGTCCCAAGCACCTGGTCGTCAAGCTGACCCGCTCCAAGCTGGAGTCCCTGGTGGAAAGCCTGGTCGAGCGCGCCCTGGAGCCCTGCAAGATTGCATTGAAGGATGCCGGATTGTCCGCCAGTGATATCAACGACGTTATCCTGGTCGGTGGTCAGACGCGGATGCCGATGGTGCAAAAGCGGGTTGCCGAATTCTTTGGCCGCGAGCCGCGCAAGGACGTCAACCCCGACGAAGCTGTGGCAATGGGTGCCGCCATCCAGGGCGCGGTTCTGGCTGGTGATGTAAAAGACGTGCTCCTGCTGGACGTTACCCCGCTGACCCTGGGCATCGAAACCATGGGTGGTGTCGCAACTCCGTTGATCGAGAAAAACACCACCATTCCGGCGAAGAAGTCGCAGACTTTCTCGACCGCTGATGACAACCAGACCGCCGTCACCATCCACGTGGTGCAGGGCGAGCGCAAGCAGGCGGCCCAGAACAAGTCGCTGGGGCGTTTCGATCTGGCGGATATTCCGCCGGCCCCCCGCGGGATGCCACAAATCGAGGTCACCTTCGATATCGACGCCAACGGTATCCTCAACGTGCATGCCAAGGACAAGGCCACGGGCAAGGAGCAGTCGATCGTGATCAAGGCCTCTGGTGGCCTGAACGATGATGAAATTGAGAAAATGGTGGCTGACGCTGAAGCGAATGCCGATGCCGATCGCAAGTTTGAGGAGCTGGTAACTGCCCGTAACACGGCTGACGGACTGGCCCATGCCGCCGCCAAGACCCTCAAGGATGCCGGTGACAAAGCCACTGCCGAGGAGAAAGAGCAGATCGAGGCTGCAATCAAGAGTGTCGAGGAGGCAGTGAAGGGCGACGACAAGGCGGCGATAGAGGCTGCAACTGAAAAGTTGTCGGAGGCATCCTCTGCGCTGGCGCAGAAAATGTACGCCGAACAGTCTGCCCAGCAGCAGGCGCCCGGCGCTGACGCTGATGACGGTCAGAAGAGCGGCGGCTCCGATGACAACGTGGTCGACGCCGAGTTTGAGGAAGTCAAGAACGACAAGTAATAGTTCAGGCGAACTGCTCGACGCCGGCCCGGAAACGGGTGCCGGCGTCGTTTTTTTAACCAACGGCAAAAATCGAAGTAGAGCGCATGTCCAAACGTGATTATTACGAAGTTCTCGGGGTTGGCAGGAACGCATCCGAGCAGGAAATCAAAAAAGCCTATCGACGCATAGCGATGAAGTATCATCCCGACCGGAACTCGGAGGACTCCCAGGCCACAGAAAAGTTCAAGGAAGCCGCCGAAGCCTACGAGGTACTGTCCGATGGGGAAAAGAAATCGGCCTATGACCGTTTCGGGCACGCGGGCGTCGACCCGCAAATGGGCGGTGGCGGCGGTGGCTTTTCCGATATTTTTGGCGATGTATTCGGCGATATTTTTGGCGGTGGGGGCCGCAGCCGTGGTCCGCAACGTGGGTCCGACCTGCGCTACAACCTGAGCGTCAGCCTCGAGGACGCGGTGCGTGGCACCACCGTCAGTATCAAAATACCGACCCTCGTGAGCTGTGACGATTGCGACGGCAGTGGTGCCAGGAAGGGGTCCGCTCCCTCGAACTGCGGCACCTGTGGCGGTAGCGGCCAGGTGCGCATGCAGCAGGGTTTCTTTGCGGTGCAGCAGACTTGCCCGCAATGCCGGGGACGGGGCAAGGTGATTGCAGACCCCTGCCAAAGCTGTCGTGGCCAGGGACGTGTGGAGAAGCAGAAGACCTTGTCGGTCAAAGTCCCTCCGGGTGTCGATAACGGTGATCGTATCCGCCTTTCCGGAGAGGGAGAGGCCAGCCCCGATGGGGGCATGCCCGGTGATCTCTATGTGCAGATTGCGGTCAAGGAACACCCGATTTTCGAGCGCGACGGCCGCCACTTATACTGCGAAGTCCCGATATCCATCGTCGATGCGGCATTGGGCGGTGAGCTGGAAGTGCCCACCCTCGATGGCAGGGTAAAGCTGAAAGTCCCGGCTGAAACCCAGACCGGCAAGTTGTTCAGGCTGCGGGGCAAGGGCGTAAAACCGGTGCGTGGAGGGCCATTGGGTGATCTGCTGTGCCGGGTGGTAGTGGAAACACCGGTCAAGCTGAACCGGCGCCAGAAAGAGCTGCTGGAGGAATTCCAGGAGTCCCTTCACCGGGAGGGAAACAAGCACTCGCCCAAAAAGTCCTCCTGGTTTGACGGTGTGAAGCGCTTTTTTGATGATATGAAGCTTTAGGGCAGTCCCTTATGACAACAACCAGAATCGCAGTGACCGGTGCCGCCGGTCGCATGGGAAAGACCCTGATTGAGGCGATAGCTGCCAGTGACAACGCGCAACTGACGGCCGCGATCGAGCGCCCCCAAAGCTCCCTGCTTGGCGCCGATGCCGGCGAACTGGGCGGGGTGGGCAAAAATGGCGTCAAAGTGGTGTCGGACCTGGCCTCGGTGGTGAAAGATTTTGACGTCCTCATCGACTTTACCTCGCCCGATGCAACCCTGGCCAACGTCAAGTTGTGCCGGGAGGCGCGCAAGCGGGTGGTCATCGGTACGACGGGGTGCAGCGAGCAGCATCTCGCCGGCATTCGGTCCGCGGCGGATGACATCGCGCTGTGTATGGCAGCCAACTTCAGCGTTGGCGTCAACCTTTGCTTCAAGCTGAGTGATATTGCTGCCCGGGTATTAGGCGAAGAGGTCGATATTGAGATAGTCGAGGCGCATCACCGCCACAAAGTCGATGCACCTTCCGGCACGGCCCTGCGCCTGGGGCAGGTAGTGGCATCGGCGCTGGACCGCAATCTCGATGAAGTCGCGGTTTACGGGCGGGAGGGTCAAACCGGAGCGCGTCGGCGTGAGACCATCGGTTTCGCAACGGTTCGAGGTGGCGATATCGTCGGTGACCACACGGTGTTGTTTGCCGCCGACGGCGAGCGCGTGGAAATAGGCCACAAGGCCAGCTCCCGCATGGCATTCGCCCGCGGGGCGGTGCGAGCTGCCAATTGGTTGCTGGCAAAAGAATCCGGGTTATTCGATATGCAGGACGTGCTGGACCTACGTTAAACGGGAGCCAGTGTGCTGGTGGCAGTAAACTGCTCCAGGCTCACGCCGTAGCTACCGTCGGGGATGACCTGCTTGATGTGATAGGCCTTGCGCTGCCGGGCGTCGAGATCCTTCAGGTCGACTACTGTCCTGCGGATGGGTTTCTTGGCCGCGTTCAATACCAGCGCAACTCTGGGGTAAAGACGGTTTTCCGCATCGGAGGCGATCACCACCCCGACCTCGCCACTGCTCAGTTCGACGATACAGCCTGCGGGGTAAAGGCCCACGCACTCGATAAACTTGACTACCAGCTCCTGGTCAAACTGCTTGCCGCGCTGCTCGTAGAGAATCTTCAAGGCCGCGGTGCTGGACTTCTCCTTGCAGTAAACCCGGTTGCTGGTCATGGCGTCGTAGGCGTCGACAATACTGGTGATGCGGGTGTAGAAACTGAGGTTTGAAGCGTCGGCGCCGTTGGGATAGCCCATGCCGTCGATACGCTCATGGTGGGAATAGGTGGCCTCGATGACCTCGGGTGGCATCATCGGGTCGTGCTGGAGCAGGTCTCGTCCGTACACCGGGTGCAGTTGCATATGCTCGAACTCATCCGGAGAAAGCTTGCCCGGCTTCAGCAGGACATTGAGATTGACCCGGGTTTTGCCGACATCGTGCAGCATTCCGCAGAGACCCAGGGTCTCCAGGTAGCGCCGGGGTAAACCCAGTTGGCGGCCCAGGGCGATAGCGAGAATGCCCACATGGAGACAATGCTCGGCGGTGTAATTGTCCACATGCTTAATGTGCGACAGCCAGATGAGAGCATTGGGATTGCGGATAACACTGTCGACGCAGGCCTTGACGTTCTGCTTGGCAATCTTCGCGTTAATCGTTTCGCCGCGGGCGGCCTGCTTCAGGATCGTCTCCACTGATAACAGGGCGTCGTCGTACTCTACCCTGGCGCGCTCGATTTCGTTTTCAACCGGATGTTCCTTGATATAGGTAGTTTTTTCCCGCTTGAGGATGTCGTCGAGGGATTCTTCTTGCCTGACAGGACGCTTGAGGGTTTTGGATTTGATCGTGTCAACGTAGACGTGGGAGCACAGTGAGCGCAGAGTATCGAGATCTTCCTTGCGTTCCAGCGGAAAACCCTGGAACAGGAACGGGCTGTCCAGCCAGGGTCGGTCGAGCTTGGCGATGTACATGCCCATCTGCAGCTTGTCGGTTGTAACCTCGACAAGCTTTCTGGCGGTGACTTTTTCTTCAGAATCCACTGCGCGCTACCCGGCAAGACTAGCTGTTTTCGAGTAAAATCCTTTTGTTTTCAAGCGTCCAATGCAACTACTCTCAGGCTAGCAGCAGACCCATGGACCAGCAAGACTGATAGGGGTACTCGTGGACAATTACCAGCGATTTGCGTACAATTCACGCGCAATTGTGGACGGACTGCAGTCGCCCCGCCAAAGGTGGGCTAAGGCATTGATTTTTATGCAGTCTCCAAAAAATAACGGGCTGAAAGCGGGATGTGAGCGGTAGCTTCATTCCGCTTTTTTTCGGCGCTAAATCGCCGACTGCTCGCGGTCTGTTTTGGTGGGTGTCGAAAGGAGGTTTTCTTGTCCAGACAAGCCATTCTTGCGCTTGCAGACGGTAGCGTGTTCCACGGACTTGCCATTGGTGCGGAAGGCGCCGCCAGTGGTGAGGTGGTATTCAATACCGCTATGACGGGCTATCAGGAAATCCTCACCGACCCGTCCTATGCCCGCCAGATCGTCACCCTGACTTACCCCCACATCGGCAATACCGGAACCAACTCTGAGGATGAGGAATCGGCGCAGGTTTGGGCCGCCGGCCTGGTGATTCGGAATCTTCCCCTGTTGGCGAGTAACTTTCGTAACCAGCAGTCCCTCGATGAATACCTCAGGCAGCGAAATATCGTAGCGATAGCTGAGGTCGACACCCGCCGTCTGACCCGAATTCTGCGAGAAAAAGGCGCCCAGGGTGGCTGCATCGTTGCGGGAGATGGTGTCACTGTAGCGTCGGCACTGGAGCAGGCTCGGGCTTTTCCGGGGCTGCAGGGGATGGATTTGGCGGCAACAGTCACTGGCGCAGCAAATTATCACTGGCAGGAGGGTAGCTGGCAATTGGGTGTCGGTCACGAAACCCCGGTGGCAGGGGAGTCCCAGTTTAACGTGGTTGCCTACGATTACGGGGTGAAGCGCAATATTTTGAGGATGCTGGTCGATCGCGGCTGCCGGGTTACGGTGGTGCCTGCGCATACCCCGGCCGAGGACGTGCTGGCATTGCAGCCCGACGGCGTGTTTCTTTCCAACGGCCCTGGGGACCCGGAGCCCTGCGATTACGCAATCGAGGCTATCCGATCGCTGCTGGAAAAAGATATGCCTCTGTTCGGTATTTGCCTGGGGCACCAGTTGCTGGCGCTGGCCAGTGGCGCCGTCACCCGCAAAATGAAGTTCGGACATCATGGCGCCAATCATCCGGTGCAGGATCTGGATACCAAGGTGGTGCTGATCACCAGCCAAAATCATGGCTTCGCGGTTGATGAAGCCAGTTTGCCGAGCACCCTCAGAGCGACCCACCGCTCGCTGTTCGACGGTTCCTTGCAGGGGATCCATCACACGGGCCGACCGGCTTTCGGTTTTCAGGGGCACCCTGAAGCCAGTCCCGGGCCCCACGACGCAGCGCCACTGTTCGATCACTTTATCGAGTTGATGCAGGCTCGCCGCGCCGGCTAAATCCATTCGGTCAGGCGGGCGGCACTGCCCCAGAGCAACGACAACCTGGTAGAAACACGCGATGCCAAAACGCACAGATATCAAGTCCATACTCATCGTCGGCGCCGGCCCCATAGTCATCGGCCAGGCCTGCGAGTTTGACTACTCCGGAGCCCAGGCCTGCAAGGCGCTGCGGGAGGAGGGGTACAGGGTCATTCTGGTTAATTCCAACCCGGCAACCATCATGACCGACCCGGCGATGGCGGACGCGACCTACATCGAGCCGGTTAACTGGCGCACGGTGGCGCGGATCATCGAGAAAGAGCGGCCAGACGCGCTATTGCCGACCATGGGTGGGCAAACCGCACTCAACTGCGCCCTCGATCTCGCCCGCGAGGGTGTGCTGGCGCAGTACAGCGTCGAGCTGATCGGAGCCACACGGGATGCCATCGACAAGGCTGAGGACCGGGAGCGCTTTGATACAGCGATGAAGGCGATCGGTCTTGAAACCCCCAATTCAGTGATCGCACACAGCCTCGAAGAGGCGTTGCAAGTGCTGGACCAGATCGGTTTTCCTTGCATCATTCGCCCTTCCTTTACCATGGGCGGCTCCGGGGGTGGCATTGCCTACAACCGGGAGGAGTTCGTCGAGATTTGCGAGCGGGGCCTGGATCTGTCGCCGACCAACGAGTTGCTGATCGACGAGTCCCTCATTGGCTGGAAAGAATTCGAAATGGAGGTGGTGCGGGACAAGAACGACAACTGCATCATCATCTGCGCGATCGAGAACTTCGACGCCATGGGGGTGCATACCGGGGACTCCATCACCGTCGCACCGGCCCAGACCCTGACCGACAAGGAATACCAGATCATGCGCAATGCATCGTTGGCGGTGCTGCGCGAGATCGGGGTTGAAACCGGTGGGTCCAATGTCCAATTCGGCATCAATCCCCGTACCGGCCGCATGGTGATCATCGAAATGAACCCCCGGGTGTCGCGCTCCTCCGCGCTGGCATCAAAGGCAACCGGATTTCCGATTGCCAAGGTCGCCGCCAAACTGGCGGTTGGCTACACCCTGGACGAATTGAAAAATGATATTACCGGCGGCGCGACCCCGGCATCCTTCGAGCCCTCCATCGACTACGTGGTGACCAAACTGCCGCGTTTCACCTTTGAAAAGTTTGCCGATGCCGAATCGCGCCTTCACACCCAGATGAAATCGGTGGGCGAGGTAATGGCCATCGGGCGTACATTCCAGGAGTCACTGCAGAAAGCGCTGCGCGGCCTTGAAGTGGGGTCCGCGGGCTTCGATCCGCTGATCGACAGCGGCGACCCTGATATCGAGACGCGCCTGGTTATGGAGCTGCGCAACCCCGGGCCTGATCGCATCTGGTATATCGGAGACGCGTTTCGCCATGGCATGAGTCTGGAGGAAGTGGCGGAATACAGTCACGTTGATCCCTGGTTTCTGGTGCAGATAGAAGACATTATCCGGCAGGAGGGTATCGTCAGCGGTGCCAGCATCGATACCCTCGATCGGGACACACTGTGGCAGCTAAAACGCAAGGGATTCTCCGACAAGCGCCTGGCAACCCTGCTTGAGATCTCCGAACACCGAGTGCGGGAGCTTCGGCTTGAGTTGGGCGTGAAGCCGGTTTACAAACGAGTCGATACCTGTGCCGCAGAATTCGCCACGGCCACCGCCTATATGTACTCCAGCTACGAGGAGGAGTGCGAAGCCGATCCCGGGGATCGCGACAAGATTGTAGTGTTGGGGGGTGGCCCCAATCGGATCGGCCAGGGTATCGAGTTTGACTACTGCTGTGTCCATGCGGCGCTGGCGATGCGTGAGGATGGCTATGAGACCATTATGGTCAACTGCAATCCGGAAACCGTCTCGACTGACTACGACACTTCAGACCGCCTGTATTTTGAGCCTGTGACGCTGGAGGATGTGCTGTCGATCATTGATCTGGAGCGGCCGGTGGGGGTGATCGTGCAGTTTGGTGGACAAACCCCGCTAAACCTGGCGCGCGACCTCGAAGCGGCCGGTGTCCCCATTATCGGCACGACTCCCGATGCCATCGACCGGGCAGAAGATCGCGAGCGCTTCCAGCAGATGATAGGCAAGTTATCCCTCACGCAGCCCCCCAACACTACGGTGCGCTCCGCGGCCGAGGCCATGACAGCGGCGGATACGATTGGGTATCCGCTGGTGGTGCGTCCCTCGTATGTCCTGGGTGGCAGAGCAATGGAGATCGTTCACAAGCGCGAGGAGCTTGAGCGCTATATGCGCCATGCCGTGCGCGCCAGTGATGATGCGCCGGTGCTTCTGGACCACTTCCTGAATGCCGCCATCGAGGTTGATATCGATGCTGTCAGCGATGGCAAGCAAGTGGTTATCGGCGCAATCATGCAACACATCGAGCAGGCCGGGGTCCACTCCGGTGACTCGGCCTGCTCACTCCCGCCGTACAGTCTGGACGCCGAGGTGCAGGACGAAATGCGCGAGGTGGTGCGCAGTATGGCGCTGGAGCTCGGGGTTGTCGGGCTGATGAATGTGCAACTGGCCTATCAGGATGGCACCGTTTATGTGATCGAGGTGAATCCCCGCGCGTCGCGGACGGTGCCCTTCGTCTCCAAATGTATTGGTGTATCGCTGGCGAAAGTGGCTGCGCGTTGTATGGCCGGTCGCAGCCTGGCCGAGCAGGGTTTTACCGAGGAAGTGGTGCCGCGTTACTTCAACATCAAGGAAGCGGTCTTCCCGTTCAACAAATTTCCGGGCGTCGACCCCATTCTGGGACCGGAAATGAAGTCCACAGGCGAAGTCATGGGCACAGGGGAAACCTTTGCCGAAGCATTTTTCAAGGCGACTCAGGGTGCGGGTGAACATCTGCCCACGGGTGGCAAGGCGTTCCTCAGTGTGCGCGATGTCGATAAACACGCTGTGCTGAAGGTGGCGCGTGATCTGGCTGCGCTCGGGTTCAGCCTGGTTGCCACCCGCGGTACCCACCAGGCCCTGAAAGCGGCCGGACTTGAGTCACAGCACATCAACAAAGTGCAGGAAGGTCGGCCGCATATCGTCGATATGTTGAAGAATGGCGATATCACCCTGATTGTGAATACCACCGAAGGCCGGCAAGCCATTGCTGATTCCGCAGTGATCCGGCGCACTGCCCTGGGTCACAGCGTCTTTTATACTACGACCCTGGCGGGCGCTGATGCTATATGCAGGGCGCTGGAAACCGGTGAACCCGCCGCCGTGCGTCGCTTGCAAGACATACACTCGGAGGTATCGTAAATGGCACAGGTTCCAATGACCAAGGCAGGTGAAGTCAAGCTGCGGGAGGAGTTGCAACACCTCAAAACGGTGGAGCGACCGCGTATTATCGAGGCGATCGCCGAGGCAAGGGCCCACGGTGACCTCAAGGAAAACGCCGAGTACCACGCGGCCCGGGAACAGCAGGGCTTCACTGAGGGACGGATTCAGGAAATCGAGAGCAAGCTGTTCGAGGCTCGGGTGATCGATATCAGCCAGATACCCAATACCGGCAAAGTGATTTTTGGTGTGACAGTTAAACTGCTGAATCTCGAAACAGACGAGCAGGTAAGCTGGTGTATCGTGGGCGATGATGAGGCGGATGTGAAGCAGGGGAAGATTTCGATCAGCTCCCCGGTCGCCCGTGCCCTGATCGGCAAGGAAACGGAGGACGTGGTTGTCGTGCGGACGCCAGCGGGAGAGGTGGAATACGAAATCGAGGAAGTGCTGCACATTTGAGGCGCCATGTGGCCCGGTCCGGCGGCTTCAGCGCAGCAGGTTGGAAAGTTTCGGGTTGGGTTTTTCCGCCGCCCGAAATAGCAGCACGGTACTACCGATTGCCTGCACCAATTCGGCACCGCAGTGGTCGCAGATCTCACGGGCAATGGCGCTTCGCTGCTCGCGACTCTCAACCCGGATGCTGACCTTGATTAACTCGTGATCCTCCAGCGCCCGGTCGATTTCCAGTCGGGTCGCATCACTAAAACCCTTGCCGGCAATTGTGACCACCGGTTTCAACTTGTGGCCGATACTACGCAGTCTTTTTTTGTCCTTGTTCTCAAGCGACATGGTTCACCCCAATCCGGTTTGTTGCCAGGGACGTATTCTAACAGGGTGGAACAGGCCCCGACGCTTTTTTGAAGTCGGTGTTTGTCCCTCCGGCAGACCGCTCGCAGGCGGCGAGGATTCTGGCGCAATGGCGCGGAGCAAAAGTAGTAACCAGTGGTTGCGGGAACATTTCGACGACCAATACGTCAAAAAAGCGCAGCAACAGGGTTTTCGCTCCAGAGCGTGCTTCAAGCTGCTGGAGATACAGCGCAAGGATCAGATCCTGCGCCCGGGAATGTCGGTGGTGGATCTGGGCGCTGCGCCGGGGAGCTGGTCGCAGGTTGCAGCGCAGCTTGTCGGCCCCACCGGGAGGGTAATAGCTTCGGATATTCTGCCGATGGACGCGCTGGGTGATGTAGAGTTCATTCAGGGCGACTTTACCGAAGACGCGGCGCTGGAAGCTTTGCTGACGTGTATCGGCGCGAGACCGGTGGACCTTGTAATATCGGACATGGCCCCAAACATGAGTGGAATGAAAGCAGTCGATCAGCCCCGCGCCATGTTGTTGGCGGAAATGGCCCTTGATATGTGCCATAAGGTGTTGACCCCAGGGGGGAGTTTTCTGGTCAAGGTGTTCCAGGGAGAAGGGTTCGACCCGTTTCTGCAGGCGCTCCGCAATCATTTCGCCACCGTACGTTCCCGCAAGCCGGAAGCGTCGCGGTCACGCTCCCGCGAGGTGTATTTATTGGCAAGGGAATACCGTGGTGACGTCAATTGATCTGTAGTAAAGTGATTTTTGTGCAACTGCCCTGAGCTCTTAAAGCGCTCGACAATGAGGACAAGTCCTTGAACGATATGGTTAAAAATCTATTGTTGTGGCTGGTCATAGCAGCAGTTCTGCTGACCGTTTTCCAGAATTTTAACGTGCAGCAGACCCAGGATACGCTGGACTATTCCACCTTTATCCAGGAAGTGCGTAACGACCGCGTGAAGCAGGTCGTGATTGACGGTCTGGTGATTCACGGTGAGCGCGAGGACGGGAGCCAGTTCAAGGCTATTCGCCCGATGCTCGACGACCCAAAGCTGATTGATGACCTGTGGGACCATCAGGTGCAGATCAAGGGCACCGAGCCAGAGCAACAAAGCCTGTGGACACAGCTGCTAGTGGCCAGCTTCCCGATATTGATCATTCTCGCGGTATTCATGTTCTTCATGCGCCAGATGCAGGGCGGCGGGGGTGGCCGCGGCGGCCCGATGGCGTTCGGCAAGAGCAAGGCGAGATTGCTGGGCGAAGACCAGATCAAGACGACCTTTGCCGATGTGGCGGGGGTCGACGAGGCCAAAGACGATGTGCAGGAGCTGGTTGAGTTTCTCCGTGACCCCGGCAAATTCCAACGGCTGGGCGGGCGCATACCCCGCGGAGTGCTGATGGTCGGGCCTCCGGGGACCGGTAAAACACTGCTCGCCAAAGCGATTGCAGGCGAAGCCAAGGTACCCTTCTTCTCCATCTCGGGCTCGGATTTTGTCGAAATGTTCGTCGGTGTCGGCGCATCCCGGGTGCGGGACATGTTCGATCAGGCAAAGAAGCAGGCTCCCTGTATTATCTTTATCGACGAGATCGATGCTGTGGGTCGCCATCGTGGCGCAGGGCTCGGCGGTGGCCATGACGAACGCGAACAAACGCTGAACCAGTTGCTGGTGGAGATGGACGGTTTCGAAGCCAACGACGGCGTGATCGTGATTTCCGCCACCAACCGGCCCGACGTGTTGGACCCGGCGCTGCTGCGGCCAGGGCGTTTCGACCGGCAGGTGGTGGTGGGGCTGCCCGACATCCGCGGCAGGGAGCAAATCCTCAAGGTACACATGCGCAAATTACCGCTGGCCGACAATGTGAATGCGGCGGTAATCGCCCGGGGTACACCGGGCTTCTCCGGCGCTGACCTGGCAAACCTGGCCAATGAAGCGGCGTTGTTTGCCGCCCGCGGCAACCTGCGACTGGTGGGCATGGAGCAGTTTGAGCTGGCCAAGGACAAAATCATGATGGGCGCCGAGCGCAAATCCATGGTGATGTCTGAAAAAGAAAAGCGCAACACAGCCTACCATGAGGCCGGCCACGCGATCGTCGGGCGGCTGGTCCCCGATCACGACCCGGTCTACAAGGTCAGCATCATTCCCCGCGGGCGTGCTCTGGGTGTAACCATGTTTTTGCCCGAAGAAGACCGCTACAGCCTTTCGCGTCGCGCAATCATCAGCCAGATATGCAGCCTGTTTGGTGGCCGTATCGCGGAAGAACTGACCCTGGGTGCGGACGGCGTGACCACCGGTGCCCAGAACGATATCCAGCGTGCAACAGAGATAGCCCGCAACATGGTGACCAAGTGGGGTCTGTCGGAAAAAATGGGCCCGCTGCTTTACGATGAGAGTGACGACGAAGTATTCCTGGGTCGTTCTGCGACGATGCACAGCAAGACCGTATCGGGAGAGACGGCGCGTCAGATCGACGAGGAAGTGCGGCGAATCATTGACGAGAGTTACGCCAGGGCCGAGCAGTTGTTGAAGGAAAACATGGACAAGCTGCATTTGATGTCAGATGCGTTGATGCAGTACGAAACCATCGATGCCTCCCAGATTGACGATATCATGGATGGTAAACCGCCCAAACCGCCCGCCGACTGGAATGATGCTGACTCCGGAAGTCAGGGTGATAGCGGCAGCTCGGAAGATACGGAAAGTAAGGACAGCAAGGACAGGGCTGCAGACCCGAAAGGTCCCATCGGTGGCGCGGTGGGGGAACATTAACCCGGGCTAGCCATCTTGAACAACAGCAATCACTGGATCGGGCGCCCTGCGCCCGCTTTTTTTTGTGGCGACAAGCTTCGCTGTGGTAAAACCTCGCTTGCGCTGAGGCCCCCCGCCGTTATGGGGGTTTTAAACATCACGCCGGATTCTTTTTCCGATGGCGGCCAGCTGTGCGATGGGCAGGGCGTGCGACTGCAGGACGTGTTGACTCGAGCCGAGTCCATGCTGGCAGACGGCGCGACCCTGCTGGATGTGGGCGGCGAATCGACGCGTCCGGGTGCCGAACCGGTCTCCAGTCAACAGGAAATGGACCGTGTTGCACCGGTGGTCGAAGCGCTCTCCCGAGAGTTTGATGTCGTGATCTCGGTGGATACCAGCAACCCGGCATTGATGCGAGAAGCAGCCTTACTGGGTGCCGGCCTGATCAACGACGTACGAGCGCTGCAGCGGGAGGGCGCGTTATCGGCTGCGCAGGCGACCGGTTTACCTGTCTGCCTGATGCACATGCAGGGCGAGCCCGCCACCATGCAGGATGCGCCGTGTTATGTCGATGTGGTTCAGGATGTCCTGGGCTTCCTGCTGCAGCGTGCCGCGGACTGTGTCGCCGCAGGTATCGGCAAAGAGCAAATCGTGATTGATCCCGGATTCGGGTTTGGCAAGACCCTGTCTCACAACCTGCTGTTATTCCAGCAAATGGAGCGCTTGGTAGCCAGCCGTTATCCGGTCCTGGTGGGGGTCTCGCGCAAGTCGATGATTGGCGCGGTAACCGGCAGGGACGTAAGCGGGCGCCTGGCTGGAGGTTTGGCCCTCGCGACGCTGGCTGTATTACAGGGGGCCGCTATAATCCGGGTTCACGACGTGGCTGCAACCCGTGATGTCGTGCAGATGATAACGGCAGTAATCAAGGAAAATCCCAATGAGTAAACGCTATTTCGGTACTGACGGCATTCGTGGCAAGGTCGGTACCGCACCCATCACCCCCGATTTTATGCTGCGGCTCGGCTGGGCAGCCGGCCAGGTGCTCTCGCGCCAGGGTCGTGGCCAGATTCTTATCGGCAAGGATACGCGGATTTCAGGCTATATGTTCGAGTCGGCCCTGGAAGCGGGACTGGTTGCGGCGGGGATCGATGTCGCGCTGCTGGGCCCGATGCCAACCCCGGCCATCGCCTACCTGACTCGCACCTTTCATGCCAGCGCGGGGATCGTGATCAGCGCCTCGCATAATCCCTACCATGATAACGGGATCAAATTCTTCTCCGCTGGCGGCACCAAGCTGCCTGATGAGATCGAACATGAGATAGAGGACATGCTGGACCGCGAGGTTACCACGGTACCCTCCGACCGTCTGGGCAAGGTTGTTCGTATCGAGGATGCGGCGGGGCGCTATATCGAATACTGCAAGAGCACCATACCATCTCGGTTCGACCTGCAGGGTATGCGGGTCGTGGTGGATTGCGCCAATGGCGCCACCTATCACGTCGCTCCCAGTGTGTTCCGTGAGCTCGGTGCCGAAGTCATTCCCCTGGCAACCTCGCCCAATGGTTTGAATATCAACCAGGATGTTGGCTCTACACGCCCCGAGGGGCTGGCCGAAGAGGTGCGCAAGCATAAAGCCGACGTCGGGATCGCCTTCGACGGCGACGGTGACCGGGTGGTGTTTGTCGATCACATGGGCGAAGTGGTCGATGGCGATGAGCTGCTTTACATTATCGCCAGCGACCAGAAGCGCACCCGGGGTGAGTGTAGCGGGGTGGTGGGGACACTG
Organism: uncultured Gammaproteobacteria bacterium; assembly: GCA_963751595.1. GTDB lineage: Bacteria > Pseudomonadota > Gammaproteobacteria > Pseudomonadales > JAHEGP01 > JAHEGP01. The sequence continues at coordinate 111,454 of CAVVVC010000006.1, read as the reverse complement.
ATGAGTAATTTCGGCTTTGAAAAGGCACTGAAGGATCTGGAAATACCCTTTGCCCGCGCCAATGTCGGCGATCGCTATGTGGTCGCTGAAATGAGAAAACGTGGCTGGGGGCTCGGCGGTGAATCCTCCGGACACATTATCTGTGGCGACGTTACCACCACCGGCGACGGTATCGTGGCTTCCCTGCAAACCCTGTTTGCCGCCGTGGCCCAGGGGCGAAGCGTCAATGAGCTGAAACACGGGATGACGAAATACCCCCAGACCATGATCAACGTGCCAGCACCGCACAAGGATGTCTTGAAGGGCAATGCCCGCATTGAGGACGCCGTCAAGGCGACCGAGGCGACTCTGGGCGACCGCGGCAGGGTGCTATTGAGGCCTTCTGGCACCGAGCCTGTTGTGCGGGTGATGGTTGAGGGTGATAATGGAGGCGAGGTAAAAAAACTCGCACAGGAGTTGGCCTCAGTCGTAAAGGTTGCGCTGGCTTGAACATCCCGCTGGGCTAAGGGGCGTGGCGATAGCTGGCGTCGATACTTGTATGTGGCGCACTTCTTGGGTAAGATTTGCGCCCGTTTGACAGGGGATGCTGGTGATGCGCCGCGGTCTGGTGGTTGGCAATTGGAAGATGAACGGGAATCGTGAGTCGATTGCGGCGTTAATGCAGCAATTGGTCGCGCAGGTAGGCTCTTTTGAGGGTGCCGATATCGCGGTATGTCCTTCCTTCCCCTACCTTACGCAGGTGCTGGACGCCGTTAGCGGCAGTCGCATTGGAGTGGGTGCCCAGAACCTGGCCCTGGAAGCCGAGGGAGCGTACACCGGAGAAGTGGCGGCAGCCATGCTCAAGGACGTTGGTTGTCACTACGTGATCGTTGGCCATTCAGAGCGCCGGGCGCTTTACGGCGAAAGCAACGAGATTGTCGCGCAGAAGTTTATCCGTGCACAGTCGGTGGGTCTCACGCCCATTGCCTGTGTCGGTGAGACATTGGAGCAGCGCGAGGCGGGTAATACCCTGGATATCGTGACGGCGCAGTTGCAGGCGGTGATAGACGCCGCCGGAGTTGCGTCGCTCAAGCAAGCGGCTCTGGCCTATGAGCCGGTCTGGGCCATTGGTACCGGTAAGACCGCAAGCCCGGAGCAGGCTCAGCAGGTACATGCACACCTGCGTGAAGTTTTGGCGAGCAACGACGCCGGGATAGCGGGGCAGATGCAGATTTTGTACGGCGGCAGCGTCAAGGGCGATAACGCTGCCGAGTTGTTCGCGATGGCGGACATAGACGGAGCGCTGGTGGGCGGCGCGTCCCTGGTAGCGCAGGATTTCGCGAGAATTGGTAAAGCGGCGGATTTTTAAGCGATGGAAGTACAGCAAATCATTATGGTAGTTCACGTGTTGATTGCACTGGCGATAGTGGGCCTGGTGTTGCTTCAACAGGGCAAGGGAGCCGATATGGGGGCTTCCTTCGGGGCTGGCTCCTCCCAGACCGTCTTTGGTGGAGTCGGTGGCGGCAATATGCTGACCAAGGCCACCGCAATACTGGCGGCGTCGTTTTTTGCCACCAGCTTTGCACTGGCAATCGTCGCCAAAAATATGGCCGGCGAGGGTATTGATATCGACGCTGCGGCCATTCCTGCGCTGGTCCAGGAGCCGTCCGCACCGGCCGATACTGAGGTGCCCGGGGCAGTGCAGGTACCGGAAATTCCCGAGGCAGCGGTAGACGCGGCACCGGGGGACGAGGTTCCCCAGAGCAATATTCCCGGCGTAGACGACTAGAGTTCCGGAGTTAATCCATGTTTTTAGCCGAAGTGGTGAAATTGGTAGACACGCTATCTTGAGGGGGTAGTGAGCTTTTGCTCGTGCCGGTTCAAGTCCGGCCTTCGGCACCATTCCTTACGTTTCGCTATGACCAACAGGGCATCCCCTCGCGAGCCCGCGTTATATCAGGAGGCAGGAGCGCAGGCCCGCTGCCCCCCCCCCGAGTCAGGTGCTTTGGACGCCTTAACGCTGATCTCCATTTACTGTGGCCCCCGGTTTAATTGAAGGGCCCAAGTCTATTTAGAAGCCCGATCGAGAAGCTTTACATCGCGAGGTGTTGCCGAATCAGGTCAATCGCCTCGCCGATGTCTTCCTGGGACATCTTGCCCTCTTTGAAGTACAGTACCCTGGCGTCGCGGTCGACCACGATTACGGCAGAATTCTTGGGCTTCAGCCCCCATTTGGCCAGCGCCTTCCCCTTGCTGTCGACCACATAGTAGTCGTGGGCGAGCTTTTTCTGGCTTCCTTCGAACATGCCAACGGCAATACTCGCGGTACCCCACAGTGCGTCGTCAGTATTGAGTATGGTGGTGGTCTTGTAGGGAGAATCCGGTTCATACTGCGGCAGCTGCGCTGCGGTCAGGGCGTCGATATAGGCCTGGTTGATATCCTCGGTGCCTGCGCGCGCCGCCAGGTGATAAATTGAATTGACCCTGCCTTTCAAATCATCGCTGTTGAAGGTTTTGTGAGTGATCTTGCTGCCTTTTCTGAATACCATCGCGCCGTCAACGACATCATAATCGAACACCATCTGGCCCTGCTTTTCGATGGTCACCGGAGGCAGCGGCTCTCCTACTAGGATGCCTTCGGCCAGCGCGGCGCTCGTTGCAAATAGGGCGGAAGCGGTTAACAGGTGAGCTGTCTTCATGGTTGCCTCCGGGGCAATACTGCCTCTGTTTAAGAACGTAAGAACGTAAGAACGGCGCGTTTGCTATCGATCTGAGACCGACATCCAAGACTGAAATGTTCTCTCCTGGCGGACGGTGCTTGCAAGCAGTGACCTGATTCAGGTCGGTCCCGTTCACGATTTTCACTACGATACATCAGTCTGGCGGCGTCTGCACGGTGTTGGTCAGGCTGGATAGTGACCGTCCAGGGCTGGCAACGTTCAGGCACTGTACCGGCCATGCGGGTCAGAATACCGTCTGGGTTACTCGTGAGCGGTTCGGTAGATGGGGATACTCGCCAAGCGTGCGACCTGCCATTACACTACGGGTTTTGTCCCCCTAAGGAGAGTCGGCATTGAATGCTTCCAGTCCCCTGTTCCAGCCCTTTACGTCGCCCAATTTGCAGCTGAAAAACCGCATTGTCATGGCGCCGATGACACGGAATTTTTCACCAGGTAACGTGCCCGGGGACGATGTGGTCGAGTACTACCGGCGCCGGGCGGCGGGTGGAGTGGGGCTGATCTTTACCGAGGGCACCTGTATTGATCACATTGCAGCTAACGGTTATCCCAATGTGCCTTACTTCCATGGTGAGGAGCGTCTGGCGGGGTGGCGGCGTGTCGCCGATGCGGTACATGCCGAGGGCGGCAAGATAGCGCCCCAACTGTGGCACTGTGGGGGTATGCGCAAGGCGGGGGTCATGCCCGAGGGGGATGTTCCTGGTTATACCCCTTCGGGTATGAATGTGCCGGGCAAGGTCAATCGCCATGTCATGACCCAGCAGGATATCGATGATGTGGTTGCCGCGTTCGCACGGGGCGCCGAAAACGCCAGGGCTCTGGGTTTCGATGCGGTCGAGATTCATGGCGCCCACGGCTACCTGGTGGATCAGTTTTTCTGGGAGGGTACCAACCAGCGCGACGATGGCTACGGTGGCTCGCTGGAAAACCGTTCACGATTTGCGCTGGAAATCATCCGGGCGGTGCGCGCCGCCGTGGGGCCGGAGTTCCCGGTTAGCCTGCGCTGGTCCCAGTGGAAGCAGCAGGATTACAGCGCGCGCCTGGTCAATACCCCGCAAGAGATGGAGCGCCTGGTGGTGCCGCTGTCGGAGGCGGGGGTGGATATATTTCACTGTTCGACCCGTCGTTTCTGGGAGCCGGAATTCGAGGGCAGTGATCTCAACCTGGCGGGCTGGTGCCAAAAAATCACCGGCAAGCCCAGCATCACGGTTGGCAGCGTCGGTCTGAGCGCCGACTTTATTCCGCGCCCGGGGGAATTGACACCCAATGAGGCGGAGGTGGCGAATCTGGACGAATTGATCCGGCGACTCGAGGCCCATGAATTCGACCTGGTGGCCGTGGGGCGCGCGCTGATTGCAAACCCTGAATGGGCCCGCTTGGTCGAGGAGGGCCGCCCGGAGCAGCTGCAACCGTTCCAAAAGGAGTGCCTGGCAAGCCTGGTGTGACGCCGATTCAATCGAAAGTCGCCCTGGCAGGAATGGCACTGACTTTAGGAGAAATGCTTGGGATTTTCAAAGCGCCGCTTCGGGTATCTGACCCGTCAGGACACGCCGTAAACCCGTCCCTGGGGGCTCTGCGCAGACATCCCTGTCGGCGAAGGTCCTGCCGAGGTAGACACCCGAATCGGCTTAAGTAAGTGTGCCATTCGCCCTGGCACGCTAGAACAGCCAGGACTGCACTTCCTCCAGGTTGTCCACCACGAGTTGTTGTGCACTGGGTTTGCCCTGCAGCACGTGGGCATCGATTTGTAGTAACTGCATCATGTACTGCACCAGGGGGCCGCGGGTCTTGATCCGCAGCACGCCCCGGCTCATACCGTAGTCCTCGGCAATGATTTTTCGCTGCTGACTATCGAGCCTGGGGTCGGGTTTGATTCTAACCGTTACCCTGTGCGCCCACTTTTCATCTGTCTCGATCGTATTGGGTGAGTCGTCCATAATGTCCGGCAAGCCGCGGAAGCGACTGAGTACGAAATCACGGAAATCGCGATTCTTCTCGCAGTAGGCGCGGACATGCCAGCGCAGTCCGCTAAACACCAGGGTGTGGGGTGCGATCACTCGAATCTCCTGGCTGGGATTTTTCAGCGATACGTATTCAACTTCCACGCGCTTTTGTTGTCTGGCCGCAGTGACGATGGGGCGGAGGATTTCCGGGCGCAGTTTGCGTGGCGGTGGATACAGCACCACGTTGTTGGTCGCCTGCAGGCCGAGACTCTCGAAACGTAATTCGAGGTCGTGCCGGCGATTCAGCAGGTGCAGGTATTCGTCAGCCAGCCCGGCTGTCACGGCTGGTTCGAATGCTTGCGTTGGCGTGTAGCCTTTCACTTGTTTGTCGTAAACCAGGTTTCCCGGGGCGATATGGCGAATGTATTCGTTGATGTCCCGGGACGCCTGCTGCCGCCCTATGCCAAACGCATGGCACAGATGACCGGTGGTCAGCCGGCCTTCCCACAGTGCGATAATCTCGATGAGGCGGTAGCGCTGGAGTAAATCCCAGCGTCGACTCCAGTCTGCGGACATATTTTTGCCTTCCAGTTTTCCGTTTGGGTGTGCCTGAAATTGCGACATGTATATGTAGCAACACTATACATGTCGTATATTACGGCTATTATCGATTTCAGGCAAATGCATAACTAAGGCGAAAGATTGAGGCCATCAAAGGAGGGTGAATTATGTTCAGTATTGTGAATAAAAACGGCATGGGCTTCGGCACATCGGGTGCTGATACAGCGACCAGGGGTTGCCACGGCGATCGACATCGCGGAAAACAGAAAGCGAGAGGCGCAGATTTCACTGGGGATAGAAAGCCCCCGGGGGCCCCCCGGGCGAACCGGAATCGCGCCAGGTATCCGGTTAACCTGCTTGAAAGTGAGATTGGTGAGGAGGTCAGCGAATTGCTGGCCCACCCCAGCCTCGAGCTCACCAGTGGTCATCAGGCTTGGCTACTGATGGCTATTATGTACCTGGTGGAGCGGGAGCGGCGCAAGGCGGTAAACCCTGCGGGCAACGCGGACCGCGCATCTGCCATGGCCCGGGCTGAAAGCCTTCACCCGTGAACGCAGCGGTTGCTCCCGAGTCCGCCGGCCAGGGGGTAGAGCCGGATCCGCCCTGACTATTCGGGCAGGTTGGCGGGGTCGGGATCAAAGCGCCAGTCTTCGGTGGAGTCGGGACAGTCGTCGAGCCACTGCTGCAGAAGTGCCACGTGCTCTTTTTCCTCGAGGGCGAAATCGGCGGCGATGCGCTTGATTTCAGGATCCCGTGTGTCTTCGCTGATGCGATGGTAAAAAGCATGGGCACGCAACTCGTTGGCGAGGGCTATATCAAGCGCGTGGGCTGTGTTCATCAGGTAGTGCACAGCATCCATTCCGGCAGTTTCGGGGCTCTCCGGGTCTTCCCATTCGAAATCCCAGGGGGAGATGTTGGGCAACTCCCGGCCGGCCGCCAGGGCGATAATTTCCTCGGCGTGTTTGCGGCCGAATTCAGCCAGGGTGCGAAAGGCCCTTGCTACCTGGGTGTTGTTGTGAATTTCCAGCGCGTCCGCGAGCTCGTCGTAGCGCTCGGCCGCCTCTTCCTCCAGGGTAATGGCATAGGCGAGGAAGGTATTCATATCATCGAGGGCTTGTTGCAGGTTCATAGTGCAAACTCCTGTTCGAAGCGTCTGAGGGCGGCTGCAGGCTCGGGTAAAGGCGCCTGCGGTTGATACGGTTGCCAGACGGGCAACTCGCGCTGGAGGAGGATGCCCGTACTCTGGCCATCGTCGGCCTGGATGCGTTGGGCGGCGGTTATCGGGTCGTCGGTGCAGGGCTCGGTAAACTCCCGAATCTGGTGCTTCCATTGCATGTGTTCCGGGCGAAACGTAGGGCAGGGGCTCAGCGCCTGCAGCACCGAAAAACCCCGGTGCTGAATCGCTTTCACCAGCATTTTTGCCAGGCCGTTGGGGTCGCCGGTAAAACCCCGGGCAATGAACGACGCGCCCGCCGCCAGGGCCAGTGCGGCGGGCTGAAAGGGACGCAAGCCGGTGCCGTGGGGGGTGAGTTTGCTCATGGTCCAGTCGGGGGCGGTGGTGGGAGAAGCCTGGCCCTTGGTCATCCCGTAAACTTCGTTATCCATGATGATATAGGTCATGTCCATGTTGCGCCGGCAAGCATGGATAAAATGATTACCACCAATCGACAAACCGTCGCCGTCGCCACCCGCCACCAGTACGGTGAGCTCGGGACGTGCGGCCTTCAATCCCGCGGCTAGCGCCAGCGCGCGTCCATGGATACCGTGAAAACCGTAGACACGGGTGTAAGCGGGTACCCTGGATGAGCAGCCGATCCCTGACAGCAGGGCAACGTCTTCGTTGGCCAGGGCCAGGTGGGCCAGTGCCTTGGTGATGGCATTGAGCACCGCAAAATGCCCGCAGCCGGGACACCAGACGGGCTTGATATCCGACTTGTACTGCTTGGGCTTTATCATGCTGGCGGTTTTGGCGGGGCTCATGGTTGCTGCCTCCAGTGGCTGATTTGCTCGACGATCTCACCGGGGCTTATCGGCAAGGGACCCGGTTTGGCAAGGCACCTCATCTGGGCCGCAATATCGTAGTGGGCGCGCAGATACCGCATAAACTGCCGGCTGTGACTCTGTTCCACCACCAGCAGTCGCTCAACGCCTTGCAGGGCGGCTTTCATGTTCGCGACGCTGGCGGGGAGCAATAGCCGCATTGCGATCAGCCTTACCGGAGTGCCCGTCCGCTGCAGGCGCCGTTGGGCTTCACGCGCGGCGCCGGTGCTGGAACCCCAGCAAATAATAGCGGTATCACCTTGGCCGCCGGTTTCTGCCCAGTGCTCGCCATAATCAAACCGGTCCAGCTTGCGCTGGCGCTTATCCAGCTGGCTGCGGTGATCGGCAACGGCGCTGGAGGGTTTGCCGCTGGGGCTGTGCTCCAGGCCGTCGGCGGTATACATGGTTTGCACATCGCCGGGAATTGCCATCGGCGACACACCGTCCTCGGTGATGGCGTAGCGCAAGTAAGGTGTCTCGCTGGCTTCTGCCCGTTTGCGGGCTGGCAGTGCGAATTCGGGTCTTGCGGGTTCCGGGACAAGGGCGCGTGACTGGGCAAGGCTCTGGTCCGACAGCACGATGGCGCTGGACTGGAGGGCTTCTGCCAGGCGCACCGCCCATTCGCTGGTGAATAGGCAGTCGCTGGTGTCCAGTGCCGCCAACACCAGGTGGGGCGCATCCCCGTGCATCCCGTACAGGGCAATGTTGAGATCCGTTTGCTCCGACTTGGTGGGGATACCGGTAGATGGCCCGCCCCGCATGACGTTGACGATGACCACGGGTGTTTCTGACGCAATAGCCAGGCCAAAGCCCTCCAGCATCAGTGCCAGGCCCGGGCCTGACGTTGCCGTCATCGCCGGCACACCACCGTAGGAAGCACCGATGATCATATTGATTGAGGCGAGCTCGTCCTCGGCCTGCAACAGGCTGCCGCCAAGCTGTTCCAGCCGGGGGGCCAGCCATTCCAGCATATCGCTGGCGGGTGTTATGGGATAGGCTGCGGCGAAGCGAACGCCCCCGCGGAGCACCCCGAGACCGCAGGCCTCATTGCCACTGAGCTGCCAGCGTGGCTCCGGCCTGGCCATGGCAGGCAGCTTGGGCGCCGCAGCACCCCTGATATCAATGCTGGTGCCGCGTTGATAGCAGGCGCTGGAACTGGCCACGATATCATCACCCTTGCCACAGAAAGCCTCCGCGATGCATGCCAGTGCCGACTCGTCGTCCAAGCCCAGCCAGGCCGCCAGCATGCCCAGGGCGACCATGTTGCTGCGCCCGCCCGGTGTTTCCCGGGCCATGGCGGCCAGCTCGGCATCCTCCACGTTGGCGCCCGAGTTACTGATAACCCGGGGTATTTCGCCGGCGGCAGGGTCGGCTATGATCAGGCTGCCCGGGGCCAGCGGTATTTCGGCGGCAAACCGCTCGGTATTTTGCCAGTCCAGCGCCACCAGCAAATCGAAGTCATCGTCCATGCAGTAGATGGGGTTTGTGCCAAGGCGCAGCAGCGCGGCAGACTCGCCACCCCTGATCTGCGGACCATAGGCTTTGCGCATCAGCCCGTAGTAGCCCGAGCGGGCGGCCAAACTGAGCAACAGCTCTCCCGCGGCCACCACGCCGGCACCACCGGAGCCCACCAGGGCCAGAGAAATATCCTGTTTGCTCGCAGTTGTCGCTGGACTCATAGGGATTGGGCCGCTGCTCGGGAACTGGCCAATACTATACTGTATTCGTAGGCGTTTTTGCGTAGCTGGAGACCTGATGCTGGCATTTATCGAACAACGATTGATCTATTCGATAAGGGCAGCTGATCAATTCGGTGTCACCTCAGGCTTCACCTGGAGTGCCCACTGTTGTTGCAGCGTGGTATCCTGCAAGCCGTGGTCACGTGGGAAGGCTGGTTGCCAGAAGGCGCCTAGCGTTGGTGCCTTTCGAGTGGTCCCACCAGGAGCAGGCGCTTTAGGCGATGCCGCAGTAGATCGTGGCGCGCAGCCCTGAAGCGCTGCGCTGAGATTGTAGCCTGTGATCAGAGTTGCCTTGGAATATTCCCATGATTGAATCCGACAGCAATCACGCACCCAGGGCCCTGGAGCTGAATCAGGAAACCGCGCGCATCCCCTGGCGCGAGCTGCAGCGCTTTTTTGCCCGGGGAGTCACGGTTGCAGTGGAGCCCGAGCTTGATTTGTTGGCGGTTGCCAGCGAAATTGCGGGGGACAACAAAGCTGCCGTCGCGGCATGGATGCAGGCGGGTCAGGTCGGCGTGGTCTCTGACCTGCTGGCCCAGCAATGGCTGGACGCTGACGCCGAGGTCTGGTCGGTGGTGGTAAAGCCCTGGGTATTGGTGCAGGTGGTTGTCGAGGTACAGGACTGACACGGGCCTGGCTGCTGCTGCCTGGTAGGCACGCCTGACGCGTGTAAACGCGGGTACCCAGGTCACGCAGCCGGACTTTCGATATCGAACTCGGCCCACAGCGGCCGATGGTCCGCAATATGGTATTTGAGGGTGGCATTGAAATAGTCGCGCCCGACTGCCCAGGCGGCGGCAAAAAACGGCTCGCGGTCGAAGTCGAATACCCCTGAGCGACCGCGGTAGGCCCGCTGTAGACCGCCGGAGTGAAACGCCACCTGATCATAATCCTTGTCCCCCGCCAGGTTGCTGCCGATAGTCGTCGAATGGCGGGGGAGGATCAGGCGCTTGGCCTTGAGGGCCTTGTAGACATTGCTGGAGTTGTCCCGGATCGGCAAATTCAGGTCCCCCAGGACCAGAATGTTCTGTGAATAGGCGCCGGCCGCCTTGTGTCGCTGATCAGCCCAGCGTGCCAGCGCGAAGGCCTCCAGCGCCCTGCGGTCTTCGTCGTACCAGCGATGGCTGCCAAAAAAGAGGTGGACCGATACCGCGGTGAATTCCAGGGAGCCGGCGCGAAAGGCTACCGCATAAGGGTTGCGGTCGAAGCCCCTGAATGTACCAGAGATGCCACGCATGCGAATGAAGCGCTGGTCGGAAGGCGGTACCGCGACCTCCGCCGCCAGCTCCAGGCGTTTGAGCTTGCGGCTGTGGTAGATGAACCCGGCGCGCTCGTCGTTACCCCCGGTATCCGACAGAATGATACGGTAGGAAGCGGGCAGGTGGGTGAGCAACTGGCGCAATTGGTCGAGTGAATCGGCGACTTCCTGAATGGCCACCAGATCAAACCAGCTGATGATCTCTGCCATCAGCGCAAGGTCGTTATCGCTGCGCACTTGTACACCGAAGTTGGTCAGGTTCCAGGTAGCGGCTAACAGGGTCTTGCTGCTGCGCCCGGGAATCTCGCGCAGCGCCCTGTTTTGGCGCAGGGCCGCGAGCTCCTGCGCAAGATCATAACTGAACGGTGGTTGTTCCGGCGGGTGTGGAACCATGGCGCCTCCCGGGGTTGTGGTTCAGGAACTGTTTTTCGCTGCAACAAGGCTTGTGCCATCCTAATCCCAAAAGCCGCTGCTTTGAAAGCCCGAATTAGGCGCGCGCATGGGATATAATTGCCCCCGATGATTACCCTCCAGAATATAGTTTTACTGCGCGGCACGCAGCGCCTGCTCGATGGCGCCAGCCTGACCATTCATCCTGGGCGCCGAATCGGCTTGATTGGCGCTAACGGCACGGGAAAATCCAGCTTGTTCGCCCTGCTGATGGGTGAGCTGCAGCTCGACGGCGGGGAGATGAATATCCCCGCGGCCTGGCGCATGGCCCATATGGCGCAGGAAGTCGCGACCAGCGAGCGCTCGGCTCTCGATTATGTGGTAGACGGGGACAAAAAATTGCGTCAGCTGGAGGCTGGTATCGCGAAGCTCGAAACCGGTGAACGCCATCAGGAGCTCGCGGCCCTGTATGCCGAGCTGGAGGCAGTGGATGGTTACAACGCTGATAATCGGGCCGAGCAACTATTGCACGGACTGGGTTTCAATGCCGAACAAACCGGCAGGCCGGTAAGCAGCTTCTCCGGGGGCTGGCGAATCCGCCTCAATCTCGCGCAGGCTCTGATGTGTCCCTCCGATCTGCTGCTGCTCGACGAGCCCACCAATCACCTCGACCTCGACGCGACCCTGTGGCTGGAGCAATGGTTGAAAGCTTACCCTGGCACCCTGTTGCTGATTTCCCATGATCGGGATTTTCTCGACAGCATCGCCGATGAGATCGTCAGCATCGAACAGCAGCAATTGAAAAGCTACCGCGGCAATTACAGCGCCTACGAATCCCAACGCGCCCAGCGCCTGGCCCAGCAGCAGGCGGGTTACGAAAAGCAGCAGCGTCGAGTCGCGGAAATCCAGCAGTTCGTAAATCGGTTTCGCGCCAAGGCAACCAAGGCGAAGCAGGCGCAAAGCCGACTGAAAGAGCTGGAGCGAATGGAACTGATCGCGCCCGCTCATATCGACTCGCCCTTCAAGTTTGTTTTTGGTGAGGCAGAAAAAAACTCCTCGCCACTTGTCCAGCTGACAGAAGCCGATCTCGGGTACAACGGCGACGTGGTTTTACAGCAGGTTGAGCTGGGCTTACAGCCCGGATCGCGAATTGGCTTGCTGGGCCCCAATGGCGCAGGAAAATCGACCCTGGTCAAGAGCCTGGTGGGAGATCTGCCCTTGATCGGGGGCCAGCGGGTATGCGGTGAGCACCTGGCGGTGGGTTATTTCGCCCAGCATCAACTCGAGGCGCTGGACCTTGGAGCCAGTGCCGCACTCCATCTGCAGCGCTTGTCTCCCCGTGCCAGTGAGCAGGAAATACGTAATTTCCTTGGGGGTTTTAACTTTCATGGCGACAAGGCGCTGGAGCCCATCGCGCCTTTTTCGGGCGGCGAAAAGGCCCGCCTGGCACTGGCGATAATCGTCTGGCAAAAGCCCAATTTATTGCTGTTGGATGAGCCTACCAACCACCTGGACCTCGAGATGCGACATGCGCTGGAAATGGCGCTGCAGGGCTATGCCGGCGCGCTGGTGGTGATTTCCCACGATCGGCATTTATTGCGCAATGCTGTCGATGAATTCTACCTGGTGGCAAATGGTCGGGTGCAGGCGTTTGCCGGCACCCTGACCGACTATCAAAGCTGGCTCAAATCTCATCCATGCTCCGATCAATCCCCTGCGGCATCCCCGGGAGAAGACAGGCAGGACAAGAAATCCCAGCGCCAACAGGCGGCACTGCAGCGGCAGCAACTTGCGCCCCTGCGCAAAAAAGTTAGAGCGGTCGAGCAGGAGATGGAAACCCTTCATCAACAGTTGGAATCCATCGAGAAGCGGCTGGCGGAGTCAGGTATTTATCAGCAGGAAAACAAACGGGATTTGCAGCAATCCCTGCAACAACGAGGCCAACTGCAGGGCCGGCTGGAAGCCTGTGAATCCCAGTGGCTGCAAATGCAGGAGCATTTGGAGTCGCTGGCCGGTTAACCGAAACGTTAAATCGGCAGGCCATCGCAGCGCGACCCTCCGTTAACAAGCCAAATGGGCGTGATTTACTGCATTTGCCGACCCTATTTACTCTATCATTCGTTGATCGCGCCAAGGTGCTGGCGTTAGGCTCCGGGTTTAACGAAGTATTTCAACCCTTTCAGGGTAGGGGTGGAATATTCACCGCAGACGTTTCGCCAGCAAACGGTCCAGGGTGTTGGCAAAAGCCTGCCGGTCGGAGCTGTCCAGGGGTGGCGGGCCGCCGCTTGCCTGCCCGATATCACGCATCTGTTGCATGAAGTCCCGCATTGCCAATCGCTGCCTGATATTTTCCGGGGTGTACTGCTCGCCCCGGGGGTTTATGGCGACAATGCCCTTGGCAACCAACTCCGCGGCAAGGGGAATGTCTGCGGTTACGACGAGGTCGCTCGCTTCGCAATGCTGTACCAGGTAGTTGTCGGCAACGTCGAATCCCCCTGGCACCTGCAGCGACCGGATCAGCGGTGAGCGCGGCACTTGCAGGGGATGGTTGGCAACCAGGGTGAGGGGTACCTTTACTCGCTGTGCGGCGCGGTAGAGAATTTCCTTGATGACTTTGGGGCAAGCATCGGCGTCTACCCACATTTTCATCGTCAGGGTTTCGCCTTGCTGGTCTTTGCATTTTTTGATTTGGCCCTGGAGTGGCTGCCTTTACGGTCACTGTTGGGTTTGCCTGGTTTTCCAGTGCCCGGATCAGCTGACCTGGCGTCGACCAGGCTCAACTGCAGCTGCCGGCTGCGCACCCTCACCCGGCGCAGGTGTTGGAATATTTCTGCCGGCATACCACTGGGTAGCTCTACGGTGCTGAACTCATCGAAAATATTGATGGCGCCGATGTACTGGCTATCAATATCAATTTCGTTGGCAATCGCGCCGACGATATTACCCGGTGTGACTTCGTGGGCATGGCCGACCTCTATCCGGTAGGTATCCATGGATACCTTTTCAGGGTTTTCGGCACGCCGGCTCTTACCTTCGCGGTGCGATTTGCCGTCGTACTTCGGGTCGCGACCTGCAGACCGGGTATCCGGGGCGGGATCGCGTCGTTTTTTGGGTGCCGCGGTCGGCGCGTCGAGGGGGCGATCCTTTTGCAGTAGCTCCGCCATGGCGGCGGCGACAGCGCTGGGGGATTCGCCACTGGCATCGCACAACTCCTTGACCAACCGGGCAAAAATTGGCGCCGGGCGGGTGGTCATTGTCTCCAGGACCTGAGCCTTGAAGCGTTCCCGCCGCTGGTCGAGGATCTCTTCCGCCGTCGGCAGCTTCAAGGCCGGTATCTTGCGGTTGGTGGCCCGCTCGATGGCGCGGAGCAGGCGTTGCTCACGGGAAGTTACGAACAGCACCGCGCGCCCTTCGCGTCCCGCGCGACCGGTACGACCGATCCGATGGATGTAGGACTCGGGGTCGTGGGGGATATCGTAGTTGATAACCAGGCTGACACGCTCGACATCGAGGCCCCGGGCGGCCACGTCGGTGGCTACCAGAATATCGATTTTGCCTTTTTTCAAGCGATTGATGGTTTGTTCCCGGGCTGACTGGCTCATGTCACCGTTGATAGCGCTGCAGGCATAGCCGCGGGCGCTGATCTTTTCAGCAAGCTCGACCGTTGTGCCCCGGGTGCGGGTGAAAACAATTGCGCCATCGAACTCCTCGGCCTCGAGCAACTGGGTGAGGGCGTCCAGTTTCTGGTTGTTATTACTGACCTGCCAGTAATGTTGATCGATGGTGTCGACGGTGGCCGCTTTGGCTTCGATCCTGACGTGGGCCGGGTCCCGCAGGAAGCGCTGCGCAACTCGACGAATCGGTTCCGGCAAGGTCGCTGAAAACAACACGGTCTGCTGGTCGCCGCCGGCATGGGAGAGGATGGCTTCGACGTCGTCGATAAACCCCATGCGCAGCATTTCGTCGGCTTCGTCCAGAACCACTGTCTTGATGGTCGACAGGTCCAGGGTGCGGCGCTTCAAATGGTCCAGCAACCTCCCCGGGGTACCCACCACAACATCCACCCCGCGTTTCAACTGCCGCAGTTGGGTAGACATGTCCTGGCCGCCATACACCGGCAGCACGTGAAACCCCTTTACATTGCGGGCGTAACTCTGAAAAGCCTCCGCCACCTGGAGAGCCAGTTCCCGGGTTGGGCAGATCACCAGCGCCTGGGGTGCCCGCGAGCTGGCCTTTATCTGGCTGAGTATGGGCAGTGCAAATGCCGCGGTTTTTCCGGTCCCGGTTTGGGCCTGGCCAATCAGGTCGCGCCCCTGGAGGAGAATGGGAATGCTCTGCGCCTGAATTGGCGAGGGGGTTTCGTAGCCAAGCTTGGCCAGCGTCTTCGCCAGGGTGTGCGTTACACCCAGCGCGGCGAAAGGTCCGTTATCGGTGGTGGTGGGCATGCTTGCGCCTCGTGGGGCGCTACGATCTGACGCGGTGGGCTAGAGGTGAGCCAGGCAAGGACAGGTAGTAGCGGCAAAATAGGGTCGCGTAGTATACCCTGTTTCCAGGGGTAATGGCAGTCGCCGCTCCAGCGGCCCGCCACATAGCCGACCGAAGCATACTCAGAAAGGGTGGATTACTTCTTTGGACTGGATGGTCTACATCATTGCAGCCAGCGACGGCAGCTTTTACACGGGTATCACCACCGACATCGATCGGCGCTGGCGAGAGCATTGTGCGGGACGACGGGGTGCAAGGTATTTTCGTGGTCGCAGCCCACAGCGGCTTGCCTATCTCGAGCCCAGCGCAGACCGCAGCAGCGCCAGCCGGCGTGAAGCCGAGATCAAACGCTTGACGCGGCGGCAAAAGCTGGTGCTGATTGGCTCCAGTTGCAACCGCCTGGAGCCAACGGCAGCCCCCGCGTCCGACTCTTAGCGCGGCTGTATTCGACAATCACTGCTCGTGTACCAGGCCGATACATAAACCGCCTGGCTCAGGCTCGGACTGCCGGGAAGGCTCGTTCGACCCTGGCAATCCGTGAATCCCGAGGTGCGCCGGTCAGCCCATTTCCCTAACTGGCGGCGGCTTCCAGCGCCTGGGCAATATCGGCGATGATGTCGTCAACGTGCTCGATACCCACCGAAATGCGCACCAGATCCTCCGATACACCCGCCGAAGCCAGCTCATCTGGGCCGAGCTGGCGGTGGGTGGTAGAGGCCGGGTGACAGGCCAGGGATTTTGCGTCCCCGATGTTGACCAGCCGCAAAATAAGTTGCAGTGCGTCGATAAACTTCGCGCCGGCTTCCTGACCGCCGACGATGCCGAAACTGAGTATGCCCGAAGCGCGGCCACCCAGCATTTTCTGGCACAGAGGCTGGTATTCGCTGTCCGCCAGGCCGGCGTATTTTACCCAGCTTACCCGGGGGTGTTGCTGCAGGTATTCAGCCACCTTTTGGGCATTTTCGCAGTGCCTGTCCATGCGCAGGGCCAGGGTTTCAAGGCCCTGCATGATCTGGAAAGCGTTCATGGGAGACAGTGCTCCGCCGCAGTTGCGCAGGGGCACCACACGGCAACGGCCGATAAAGGCCGCGGGTCCCATGGCTTCATTGAAAACGACGCCGTGGTAGGACGGATCCGGCTGACTGAACATGGGGAACCGCTCTGCCTGGGCTGCCCAGTCGAATTTTCCGGAGTCCACCACGATCCCGCCGATGGATGTACCGTGGCCACCGATGTACTTGGTGAGGGAATGAATCGCGATGTCCGCGCCGAAGTCGAATGCCCGGCACAGATAGGGCGTGGCGACGGTGTTGTCGACGATCAGGGGAATGCCGTTACGGTGGGCGATATCTGCCAGCTTTTCCAGATCGACGACGTTGCCTGCCGGGTTGCCGATGGACTCACAAAACAGCGCTTTGGTGTTGTCGTCTATGTGTGCTTCCAGGCCGGCATAATCGTCGAACGAGGCAAAGCGCACGTCAATTCCCAGTGTGGGCAGGGTGTGCGCAAACAGGTTGTAAGTGCCGCCATAGAGCTGGCTGGTGCTGACGATGTTGTCCCCGCTGCGGCAGATGGTCTGGATTGCCGCCGTGATTGCGGCCATGCCCGAGGCCATTGCCAGTGCGCCCACGCCGCCCTCCAGGGCTGTCAGGCGTGCTTCGAGTACCGCGTTGGTGGGGTTCATAATGCGCGAATAGATGTTCCCCGGGACCTTGAGGTCGAACAGGTCAGCACCGTGCTGGGTGTTGTCAAAGGTATAGGACGTGGTCTGGTAAATCGGGGTGGTGGCCGCATGGGTGGCCGGATCGCCGTCGTAGCCGGCGTGCAGGGCGATGGTTTCTGGTTTCATGGATCTTCCTTATATGGGTGATTGACGCGGGGAATCGCCACGAGCTGCTGCGCGGATCCAACTCGCTGGTTGTTGCCGGCCCCGGTATTCGCTCAGCCTGGAATCAGGGCGCCGGCGGTCCGAGCAGGATAGTGGTATAGCGCCAGGCAAACAAGCCCAGGGCGACCACCCAGGCAATCGTGGCCAGCACTATCCAGTGGCCGGGCTGATCGCTGACGCTGGCGACGATGCGCAGCAGTGCCGCGACGCTGACGCCAATGTAGCTGGCGGTGGTCAGCGGATTGTCCTCCAATGGGCGATTGCTGTGGCCCAGCGCTGCGCGGCTGGCGACTGCCAGGATCATGGTGGTGACCCCGCCGACCATGAGCGCATGGACAGCGGTGCTGAGGGGTAGCAGCCCGCCGGCACCCAGTGCCAGCAGCCCCAGACCCAGCACCAGCCAGAGGAAGCCCAGGTGCAACACCCAGACGATGGGGCTGCCAAGGGTGCGCAGGGCCTGCCAGCGACTCCAGCGCAGCAGTTGCAGCAGCGTTGCCAGAAAACCGGCGCCCGCACTGACCATTGATAAGGGCATCCAAAGGAACAGGGCGGCGAACAGCAGGGTGGCGAGGGTCGCAGCCCGATCCAATGGGCCAAACGGCGGCGGCCGTGCGCCGCTCGCCGGTAATTTACCCCGCTTTACCAGCCAGTTGGCCGTGAATGCGGGAATCACGCGGCCGGCAATCAGGTTGACCGTGAGCACCAGCACCCACAAGCCGGCCCACAGCGCCGTCTGTTGCCCGGGTTTGCCCAGCCATAGCGCTGCATAGAACACGGCATTGCTCATTCCCAGCAGGGCCAGCAACACCAACAGTTTATAGTTGCGCCGGCTGCCACCGGCTATCACCTCCCGGGACATCAGGGCGAGGAGCAAAGCGTTGAAGCCAAGGTCTGCGCCGGCAGTGAGTGCCAGCATGGATGCGGAGCCGGTCGCCGCCAGCAGCCGGGCGCACAACCACAGCCCGCACAAAACGATAAGCGGCAGGCCCGCCACGGGGGGACGGCCGGTCCAGTTGGCCACCGCGGTCAGCGCGAAGCCGGCGATTGCCGCGCCGGCGAAGCCGAAGATCATTTCGTGGGCATGCCAGACTATCGGGTCAAGTCCGGCGCCTGGGAGGGGCAGGGCGCCGGCCCAGCCTGCACCCCACCAGCCCACCGCGAGCAGGCCGTGCACGATGGCCAGAAAGAACAGGGGTCGGAAGGCGTAACTGAATACGTGGTTTAGGGGCTTGGGCATCATAGTTGCCGCTCGGCGCGGGCTTGTCTCACCGCCGGTTCGACGGACTCGGGCTCAGGATATTCCCTGCGCCAGGGTGCACTGTTCAGGAAAACCCGTAACCGGTTGGCCAACAGGTACTGTGCAGGCAGTACCAACAGCAACAGGAAAGTGCCGAACAGCAGCCCGTAGGCGACGGAGACCGCCATGGGGATCAGAAACTGGGCCTGGCGGCTGGTTTCAAGAATTAACGGAGCGAGACCGACCACCGTGGTCAGGGTGGTCAGGATGATCGGTCGAAAGCGCGCCAGGGCGGCCTGGTAGACCGACGCGTGCACATCCAAACCCTTGCGCAGGTTGCTGTTGATCTTGTCGATCAGTACCACGCTGTCATTCACGATAATGCCGGACAGCGCGATGATGCCGTAAATCGACAGGGTGTTGAGCTGCAGTCCGTGAACACCGTGGCCGAACACGGCGCCCACGATCGCCAGCGGGATGAGGCTGAATATCTGCAGTGCCTGCCCCCATGAGCGAAACACCAGAACCAGCAGGATGAACATCGCCAGCAGCGCCAGCGGAAAGGTCCTTTGCATCGAGCTATTGGTTTTCTGTTGGTCCCGGGACTGTCCCTCGTAGGACACGCGGACGCCATTGACCTGGGCCAGGACACGGGGCATGACTTCCTGGCGAATCTTGTCGAGGATGGGTGGCAGGTCCTGGGTGACGTCCACCAGGTCGGCCTCTATCCGGATTTCCCGTTTTTTATCGAGGTGATTGATCTTGGTGATGCCGCGTTCAATCTCGTAGCTGGCCAATTCCTGCAGCGGAAAGGAGGCACCTTCCGGAGTACGGATGCGCATGCGGTCAAGCTGCCCAAGGGCCAGTCGATCTTCAGGTCGGTAGCGCACCCAGACCCGCAGCTCGTCGCTACCGCGCTGGATACGCTGTATTTCCAGTCCGAAAAAACCCTGGCGCACCTGCCCGGCGATATCCTGGAGGCTGAGGCCCAGGGCATGGGCCAGGGGCTTCAGTTGCAGGCTGATCTCCCGTCGACCCTGCTGGTTGGAGTCGGTCACATCGCGCAATGCGCTGATTGCTTCAAGTTCGTCGATCAGTAGGGATCGGGCGCGCTCCAGTTGCTGCATGTCGTCGCCCAGCAGGCTCACCGCCACCGGCTTACCGAAAAATCCGGTTCTGCCATAGGTGAGATTGCGGGCATTGTGGATAGGGCCCACCAGTTCCCGCAGACGGTTGCCTACGAGGAAACTGCTCATGTCGCGGGTTTCACCATCCAGCAGGAACAGTGTCAGCTTGCCTGCATGACTGCCGCTGTCACCGAAATCGTTGCGGCCGATGTCCCGCTTGATACCGATAATGACGTCAAGCCGGTCGCTGCGTTCATCGCGCAGCTCCAGGTTGAGCGCTACCGCGGCACGTTCGATGCGCTGGAGTATTGCATCGGTTTCCTGCTCCTGGGTGCCAGCCACGAGGGTGAGATTAACGGGAATCTCGTCGCCATCGATGAAGGGGAAGGGTGTCACACCAATCAGGCCGCCCCGTATCAGCCCTACGGTGACCAATAACAGGGCTATCGGGATGCTCAGGGTGATGGCCTTGTAGCGGATCGCGGTGCGCAGCAGGGGCGCGTACATACGCTGAATCAGGAACTGAACGCCGCCATCGAGGCGGCGCCTGAAACCGCTGTCCTGGCTATGGGGGTGTAATCCCCGCGAGTGCGCCAGGTGGGCGGGCAAAATGAAGTAGGCCTCTATCAGCGAAAAAAGCAGTGCCGCGATGACTACCAGCGCCATGTGCCAGATAAACTTGCCGATGAAGCCGTCGAGGAAAAAGAACGGCGTAAACGCGACTACGGTGGTCAATACCGATGTGGTAACGGGCTTGATGACCTCCATGGTGCCGTTGATCGCGGCGTCGGCCGGTGGATCACCAGCCTCATAGCGGGAGTAAATGTTTTCACCCACGACGATGGCATCATCCACCAGGATGCCGATCACCACGATCATGCCGAACAGCGAGATCACGTTGATGGTAATGCCGGCGGCGGCAATAACGATAAACATACCCGCGAGGGAAAGCGGAATGCCCAGTGAAACCCAGGCCGCCAGGCGAAAATTCATGAACAGGCCCAGCAGCAGCACTACCAGGCCCAGTCCGATCAGACCGTTTTTGTAGAGAATCCCCAGGCGCTGCTTGAGGGGAATGGTAAAGTCCCCAAGAATAACCGCTTCGACCCGTTGATGGTCGTTATTGAATTGCTCGACTATGGCCTTGCCCACCTCGGCAACCTCGAGGATATCCTCGCTGATGGTTTTCTGCAGGCGCAGGATCAGCGCCGGTTGACCGTTGTAGTAGCTGCGGTCCGGCGTGTCGGCCCAGCGCTCGACGAGCTCGGCGATATCGCCCAGGCGCACCATCGAACCGTCGGGGTCGGAGCCGACGACAATGTCCTCAAAGGCGTCCGCCCGGTAGCGTCGACCCCAGGCGCGGATCAGCATCTCTTCCTGCCGCGTCTCCAGTTTGCCGCCGGTCAGGTTGATATTGGCCGCTGCCACGGCGCGGCTGATATCGACGAACTGCAGGCCGTGGCGCCGCAGGGCCTCTTCCGCGACATCGATGGATAGCTCCAGGTCCGGCATGCCTTCGATGGTTACCTGGCTGATGGCAGGGGATACCAGCAGTTCATCGCGCATGGTTTCGGCCATGCTCTTGAGATTGTACAGATCGGTGGTGCCGAACAGTGCGATATCGAAAACAGTCCCCCGTGATTTGCGGTAGTACACCACCGGTCGCTCCGCGTCCTGTGGCAGCGAGTTGATGCGGTCGACGGCATTCTTGACGTCCTGGGTCAGCTCCGCCATGTCGGTCCCTTTCAGAGCCTCCACCCGAATGCTGGCGAAATTTTCCAGCGACTCGGAGGTGATGCGCTCAATGCCATCGATCCCCTCCAGCTCCTCCTCGATCTTGAGTACCACACCTTCTTCAATTTCTTCCGGGCCGGCCCCGGGATAGCTGACTTCGATATTGACCGAGTCGGAGTCCAGCTCCGGGAAAAAAGAGGCGCGCATATTGCTGAGGCTAAGGCCCCCGGCACCGATCAACACCAGAATGAGGACGTTGGTGAGGATGGGATTGTGGACGAAATAGGCGATGACCCGGCGCATCAGGGTTGTTCCGCTTGCTCTGCGAATTGATCCACTGACATCGCTTTCATGCCCTCAGCGACCCCTTCCAGGAGGTCGATGACCAGTTGCTCGCCTGGCTCAAGGCCCGCGGTCACCAGTACCCGATCGATCTCCCGCCGGGCCACGGTCACTTCGCGCTTGGCCAACTTGCCGTCTTCTAACAGGTATACCATGTCGTCGCCATACAGGTTGCGGGTGTCGATGCTGATCGCATTCTCCAGCGCTATGCCCGTAAGGTCGGCCTCAAAAAGCAGGCCGGCAAGCAAGGGGAAGGGCGCCTCTCCCTCGTCCAGCCGGATGTAAACCGTGACGGTCTGGGTGGCCTGGTCGACGGTGCTGCCGATTCGGTCTATGCGCCCCTGCCACTGGCCGGGGAACTGGCTGGAACGCAGGGTGACTGCGCCGTCGCGATTGACCCAGGGAAGATCGGAGGCGGGTAACTGGAGCTCAAGGTCGAGCTGTTGCAGGCTGAGTATTTCCCCCAGCCGGGTACCGCTTCTGACGTTCGCACCCACGCGCATGTCGGCGCTCACAACCGTGCCCTTGAAGGGCGCGCGGATACGGTACTTTTCCAACGCGATCTCCTGGTTGCGCATGGTGTAGTAGAGCTGGTAGACGTTATACCTCGCCAGCAGGCGCTTGATCCGGTCGACGGTTGCCACTGGCATGGTGGGCACGGGTCGGTCTACCCGCAGTCGCTTGAAATAGGCATCCCAGGTTTTCCATTCCTTCGGGTGCTGTTGCTGGATATCCGGCATCATGGTGGCCATGGCGTTGATGAAGTCGCTTTTGCTGCGGCTTAACTCCAGTCGCTTCTGGCGGTCGTCGACGCGCAAGAGCAACGCGCCTTCAGCGAAACCCTGGCCCTGCTGGAAAGGCACATCGCCTGCCAGCAGCGTACCCTCGGCCTCGCTCAGCAACACCAGCGGTCGCGCTGAGTTGAGGCGACCCCAGCCGGTAACACGGGCGTTGATCGTTGCCGGTTCGATGGGCTCCACATTGACCACGCGGGTTTTGGGGGTGACCGGGCGGGCGGGAACCTCCTTGCGCATGTCACCCAGGCGGTTCATGGCCACCGCACCGGCTAGCAGGATCAATACGGGGACGAGCAGGCTGTTAACGGACTTTATCTTCATCTGGGGGTATACCGCGTTACTCCGGGTTTGGTCTGTAATGGGTGTCGTTTGCGATACAGCGAGTCGTTTGGAAGAGCCCTGTCCGCCCGAGGCTTGCAAGTGCCCACTCCCCGCCGTTTCACTGTGTTAAGCTTGCGGGATTGGTGTCTCGAACAGGCTGGGTAAAGTACCATGTTGGCTGCAAATAAGCGCCCCCGCTATTTTCCCTTTCAGCAAAATTCCCGTTGGTTGGCCATGGGCCTGTCGCGGCTGGAGCCCGGGCTTTGGATCGAGCCGGATGAAGACCTGCCTGGCTATTTGCGCAACAAGTTACAGCAGCGAGCGAAGCTGGGTGAGGCTGTCTATGCAGCGTTGCCTGAATCGCGGCCAGCGCAAAGGGAGTTGCATGACGCCCTGCTGGCGCACCTGTTGCAGGATCATGCCGCAGTCTATCAGCGCGGGGGTGCGGTGCTGAGCGCATCGCCATGGCAGTTGCACTGGGACCTCGATCCCGAGGAGCTCCTATGGCAGGCCAGCCTTTGGGTACAGGACGATATCTGCCTGCTACAGGAGTCGGCGGGGGGATATCGCCTGACCGCGGCCAGCCTCTGTGCGGCGAGCTTCTGGCGATTGGAAGACAAGATCGGCCTGCCCATAGATCAGGTGCACGCTCCTGTCCCGGGTTATCATCAGGCTTTAGCGCCACAGCTCAATCGTTTTTTTCAGCGGCTTGATCCCAGCCACCCGGTATGGCGCACCAACTGGTCCCTGGTGGCGGGCCCGGAACTCAATCAGCGCGATGAACGCCGGGTGCCGGTGGAGGCTGACGCAGCTCTGTATTTGCGCGCTGAGCGACAGACCCTGCGTCGCCTCCCCCGAACCCGGGCCGTGGTTTTCACTATCAGGGTGTATGTCCATCCCCTGGCTCCAATCCTGGAGGAGCCGGCGCTGCGCGCTGGTCTGGTTGAGGCTATGGGGCAGCTATCCGCGGAGCAAAGGCGTTACAAGGGACTGGATATGCTAGGCCCCGCCCTGTGCCGGTCAGGATTGCTGTAGTGGCGGATCAATCGGGGGTGCCCTGGCTCAGCGTTTCGCCACAGCCCTGCAGGGTCTGTTCCCCAAGCTTAATCTTCACGCTGGTTTGGTAACTGGCATCCGCCATGGTGTCATTGCATGTTTCTGTTTTCAGCGTCACCTGGATGGCCGTACCCTGGTCGGTGCCACGGTAGACGGTTGATTGTGTCTGCGCATCGGCTTCTCGCTCAGCGTTGGCGATGTAGTAGCGGCTATTGCCGTAGTCACTCACCAACAGCAGCGAGTTGCTGGTAATCTCAAGCGTCCAGCCCGGCTCGTTGCCCATTGCCATGAAGTCTATGCCACGTAATCTGGCCTTTTCCCAAACAGCCCGTCGGCTATTGTTTCGGCAGTCCTTGTGGCTGTTGTTGCCATACTGGAGGGTAGCTTCCTGGCCCTTCAACCAGAAGGTTATGTTATTGCCCTGGTACTTGGTGCCTGATGCTGCGGCTACTTGCGGGATCACGCCGCTGAATTCCGGTAACTCCAGCCTGGCCTCCTGGTCGAGGATCTCCGCTACAAAATTGAAATCTGTGCACTCCATCGCCAGCACTTTACTGCGCTGCTGATCGGTCCCGGTTTCGTCCGGTGTCTGCGCATTGGCGCAAGAGATGGCCAATAGCAGTGGGCAGCTTACCCGGTATAATAATCTCATCGTCGATTGACTCCGGTCTGGTTAGCTGTCTCAATGCTTTTTGCTGGGAATATAGTGGCTGATAGACAGCAGCAGTTTGAGCAGGGCGGGAATATTGCCAGCCAGTACCGGCTTGCCCGTGGTCAACAGCGCAACTGAAATGTCGCGGTCGGGATCGGCCCAGGTCAGTGTGTTCACCAGGCCGGGGTGGCCAAAGGCATTTCCCGTATTCCAGCCGAACAGCCCGAATGGCTTGCCCCCCAGCATCATTCCGGGAGTGAACCGCAGTGGCAGTTTGAGCAGCCCATCGAAGCGGTGGGGGCCGGTTTCCCAGGTCAGGCGATGCACCGTCAGCGGGCTCAGTATTTGCCTGCCCTGGTAGCTCCCGTCCTCCAGTAACATCTGGTAGAACCTCGACACTTCCTCTGCGGTCGCCACCATGTTGGCAGCGCTAATCGGCTGGGCAAAGAAGCGTGGGTCATTGACCACCTCCATGGCCTCGTCAAGGTTGGTACCCAGAACGCCTTCTACCACCCGGCTCAGGGGCCAGCGCAATTTAATACCGGTCACGCTGTCCTCGGCCATCCTGCTCATGGTCTTGCGGTCGGCACCGTAGTCGAACACCTTGAAGCCCATCGGCTGCTTGAAGTGCTTGCGCCAGTACTGCTGGATATCGGCGCCGGTGACCCGCGCCACCAACTCCTGCAGAATGACTCCGCCGGTTACCGCGTGATAGGCCTGGGTGCGGCCGTACTCGTCGAGCGGTTCGGCAGCGCACAACAGCTGCAAGCTGGCGTCGTGGTCGTATACCGTATCAAAGGGCTGGTCTGGCGGGATTCCGGGAATACCCGCGCGGTGGCTGAGTAGCTGGTAGATGGTGGTGCGCTCTTTCCCGTTCTGGGCAAATTCGGGAATATAGTGGCTGATGGGGTCGAGCAAATTGAGCTCGTTCTCCTCAGCCAGTTTGTGAATCACCGTCGCAGTGATTGCTTTACTTGCACTGTACAGGCAGATCGGTGTGTCGGGGGTGGCGGTTACTTTTTGCTGGGACTGGGTGCTGTCATGGTGGTTGCCCGCCGTGTGGCCAATGGAGCGGTTGATCAAAATTTCACCGCGATGGCGCAGGCACAGGGATAGGGCGGGGTAGTAGCCCGTGGCATACAGTCCACATAGCGCCTGGAATACCCTGTCCCGGGCCTTAGCCCCCAGGCCCGTAGCGTCAGCGGCGATTTCGCTGTCGCGATCGATACTGATTACGGAGTCCAGGGATCGGGGCAGTGGTATGGTGCGCAACACCTGGCGCACCGCGGGTGTATTGTTGATCAGGCGCTGGGCCTGCCATGTCACTTGCATTGGGATACTCCGCTAACTGCTTTAGGTCGGCTCCGGTGCCGCCCTGGATCGGCCTCACTCGCCTTTTTTCTTGCCCTTTGTTTTGCCCTTGGCCTTGCGCCCTTCCGCGTCGTAGCCTTTTTCGGCCATCATGATATTCAGGGTGAACTCGGTGGCCGAATTCATGTAGCCGATGAAGCGCTCAAACTCGTCATCGTTCAGGTCGCGCAGGCTGTCATGGCGACGATAGACATTAATAAAACGTCGCTCCCGCTCGTATTGCTTTGGCAATCGGAGGATGCCCCATTGCTCGAGGGTCTGCTCCAGATTCGGGTTGTAGGTGCGCAGGAATTTGAGAATGAATGGAATGGGGTCATGCCGGGCCGTAAGCGAAGCAATCCTGAGGATGGTATCGATCGGCAGAATTGCGCGGCCGCTTTCGACCTCCTCCAGTAATTCACTGTCGGAAAGGCCCACCGCCTCCGCCAACTCCTGGATGTTAAGACCGGCAACTTCCCGGGCATCTTTCAAAAAACTGCCGGCGTCTACCATCGCCTGAAGTCGATCCACATCCAATGTCTTCATGTAAACATCCTTCACCCAGTTGTCGGTGAACATCAGCGGGATCGCCTTGCTGGTGCGAGCGATGTCCACCGCGCCACTGGCAACCTGGCTTGTCAGGCCGAGCAACTGGTTGACAAGGGAGGGACCCTCCTTTTTGGCCTTCGGTTCCTTTTCCTCGGGCTCTTTGGCGACACTCCGGGGCTCGGACTTCGGCTCTTCTTTGGGTTTCGGCTTGGGTTTGGGTTTGGGTTTGGGTTTGGGTTTGGGTTTGGGTTTCGGCTTGGGTTTCGGCTTGGGTTTGGGTTTGGCTTTGGGCTCGGGCTCTGACTTGGCTGGCGTCTTCGCTTTGGGCGGACGCTTTTTGACCGGTGCTGATTTCTTTTCAGTCGTCATGGCGAAACCCTCGCTGACAGTTGAGTCTAGGTGCAGAGGGCTAACTATAGGGGTTTATTGCTTAAAATCCTACCGCAATTACGCCGCCCGATGATCGCAAAATTGCGGACTTTTACCGGCGTTTCCCGCATAAGGCATGCTTATCTGCGCTATTTACCACGGATAATTGGCCTGGGATGCGGTCGATGGTATGTTGCGCCCTCGCCAACGGAGGAGATCGATATGAGCCAGAGTTTTTATCCCCCACGCAGGGTTTTGATGGGTCCAGGACCCTCCGATGTCAGTCCACGGGTTCTCGGCGCTCTGGCCAGGCCAACCATCGGGCACCTGGACCCCCGGTTCGTCGACCTGATGGACGATATCAAGCAGTTACTGCAGTATGCCTTCCAAACTGACAACGCCCTGACCCTGCCAATTTCGGCCCCCGGCTCCGCAGGCATGGAGGCCTGCTTCACGAATCTGTTGGAACCCGGCGACACCGCAATCGTGTGCCAGAACGGCGTTTTTGGCGGTCGTATGAAGGAGAATGT
The DNA here is from genome assembly GCA_963751595.1 of uncultured Gammaproteobacteria bacterium. Lineage (GTDB taxonomy): Bacteria > Pseudomonadota > Gammaproteobacteria > Pseudomonadales > JAHEGP01 > JAHEGP01. Next base: position 84,369 of record CAVVVC010000006.1, on the reverse strand, counting down.
CGAACGCTGCGGGGCCACCGCAGTTATGGTTGAAGACGAGTGGGGCGATACCGTCTCGCTGGAAAAACTGGAACAGGCGATTGCCCAGAACAGCGACGCCAGGCTGGTGGCTTTTGTGCACGCGGAAACCTCCACGGGAGCTTTTTCCGATGCTGCCGGGATATGCAAAATGGCTGCCGACCACGGTATGTTATCAATCGTCGATACCGTGACCTCGCTTGGGGGCATCGAACTCAGGGTTGATGAGTGGGGCGCCGATGCCGTTTACTCCGGTACCCAGAAGTGCCTGTCCTGTGTGCCGGGAATTTCACCGGTGACATTCAGCGAGCGCGCGGTCGAGCGCATCCGCTCCCGCAGTAACCGGGTGCAAAGCTGGTTCCTCGACATGCAACTGGTGATGGGATACTGGGGAAAAAACAGCAAACGGGCCTATCATCACACCGCGCCGGTCAACGCACTTTATGCGCTGCATGAGTCCCTGGTCATGTTGCAGGAGGAGGGCTTGGAAAACGCCTGGCGGCGACATCGCCTGCACCATCAGGCCTTGCTTGCCGGGCTTGAGGCCATGGGGCTCGGCCTGGTTGTGGCGCGCGAGTGGCGGCTACCCCAATTGAACAGCGTCACCGTTCCCGAGGGGATCGACGAGGCTGAACTGCGGGGCATGTTGCTGCGTGACTTCAATCTAGAGATTGGCGCCGGCCTTGGTGCGTTGGCCGGCAAGGTCTGGCGCATCGGGCTGATGGGAGCGGCAGCCAACCGCCAGAACGTTCTGCTTTGCCTCACTGCCCTGGAGCAGAGTCTCGCGGCACTGGGCGCGGATATCAAGCCCGGGGTCGCCTTGGCGGCGGCCAAGGCCGCCTACCCGCAATAATGTTATGGTGTTTGGTGTCAGTTTTGCGGGGCCCTGAATCATGGTAAGCGAAGCGCAGTTCGTCACCCTCGCTCAACAGCGTCTGGACGATTTCTATGCTCAGTTGGCGCTGACCGGAGAGGTGGCGCCCGGGGTTCGATTCCGCCTGGAAGGTTTTCTCGAGGCGGGCCTGGCGCTGCAGTTGGTGGAGCCGCGGCAACTGGCGACCATGATTGCGGCCAGTTACCGGGCGTTTATGGGGGAGTCTCCCGAGCCCTGTCCTGTGGCTGACGTGGCGGTGCAATTGCCGGTGCGCTGGCAGCGAGCGCCGGTATACCCCGGCACAGGAAAGAACAAGCGCTGACCCGCAGTATCATTGCAGTCGGGCTGAATTAATCAGATCCCCTAGGGCTCCTCTGATTAATTGGGTGTTGCCTCAGGCTTAGCGCCGCATTGTCCTGCGAGGCGTGGTCGCGCAGGAAGGCTGGTTGCCTTTCCAGCGATCACAACGCTGCAGGGCGATGCGGCGCTAAGCCCCGCAGGGCGTGCCCCTGGTGACCGCTGGGCAGCGTTGCGACGCTCGTCAATGAGCACCACCATTGACCTTCGCGCCACGCCTTGCCAGCAGTCACCAGGGGCTCCGCTGAGGCAATACCGAATTGATCAGAGGTGCCCTAGATAATCCACTCCGGCGTCGGCAGGCCCTGACGCCGCAGAAACGTCGGGTTGTAGACCTTGCTCAGGTAGCGATCGCCATAGTCACACAGGATCGTAACAATGGTGTGCCCGGGGCCCATCTCCCGGGCCATTTCAACCGCCCCGGCGATATTGATAGCGGCCGATCCGCCAAGGCAGATCCCCTCGTGTTTTAGCAGGTCAAAGATATAAGGCAGTGCCGCCTTGTCGCTAATTTTGTAGGCGTTGTCGACGATCGCCTGCTTCATGTTATTGGTCAAAAAGTTAACCCCGATACCCTCGGTGATCGAGTTGCCGTCAGCGTGCAACTCGCCGGTCTTTATGAAGCTGTACAAGCCAGAGCCCATGGGATCGGCGAGGCCAATTGTAACGTCACTATTGTGGGCCTTCAGCGCCTGACTCACCCCCGCGAGGGTGCCACCGGTACCGGCCGAACAGATAAAGCCATCGACCTTACCCTCGGTTTGGCGCCAGATTTCCTCGCCGGTGGTCCTGCGGTGCATGTCGCAATTGGCGATGTTGTCGAACTGCTGGGCCCAGATCGCGCCACTGGGATTGCTCTGGTTGAGTTTTTCCGCCAGCGCTTTGGCGGCGTGAATATAGTGTTTGGGGTCGTCGTAACTGGTGGCTGGTACCACTCGCAGGTCGGCGCCGTAGAGATCGAGTAAATCCTGCTTTTCCTTGCTCTGGGTTTCAGGAATAACCACCACGCAGCGATACCCCAGCGCATTGGCGAGGAGGGTCAGACCGATGCCGGTATTACCCGCGGTGCCTTCGACAATAATGCCACCGGGTTGCAGCGTACCGCGGCGCTCGGCGTCGCGGATGATGCCCAGCGCCGTGCGATCCTTGACCGAGCCCCCCGGGTTCATAAACTCGGCCTTGCCGTAGATGTTGCAGCCGGTCAGCTCGGAAGCCTGGCGCAGGTAGACCAGCGGGGTGTTGCCGATCAGCTCAGCCAGCATCGTGTTTTGGGGCATTGCTATTCAATCCGTCTGGTTTGGGGAGGCTACATGTTAGAGCCCCACTGTTCCCGTGGCAACAAACCCGGGTTAGGAGGAATGGCACTGACTTAAGCCGATTCGGGTGTCTACCTCGGCAGGACCGTCGCCGACAGGGATGTCGGCGCAGAGCCCCCAGGGACGGGTTTACGGCGTGTCCTGACGGGGTAGATGCCCGGAGCGGCGCTTTGAAAAGCCTATGCATTTCTCCTTAAGCAAGTGCCATTCGGGCTACGAGGCCTTGGTATCCGCAGCAAGCGCACTACGCAGGGCCTTGCGCAAGACCTTGCCATTGGATGTGCGCGGGAAGTCCGTCAAAAAACGGACCTTTTTGGGTACCTTGTAGGCGGCCAGGTGGACACTGGCGAAGGCGATGATGTCTTCAGCCTGCAAGTGAGTATTTGCCTCGGGAATGATGCAGGCGGTGACGATGACGGTGTCGCGGGAAACGGCCTCGTCGATGGCGACACAGTCGGCCACACCCGGTATTGCCTTGAGCACTCGCTCGACTTCAAAGGGCGAAATGCGATAACCCAGGCTGTTGATGATGTCGTCTTTACGGCCCCGAAACCAGATGTAGCCGTCGCTGTCCCGCACCGCATAGTCGCCGGTGAGGAAGTATCCATCCCGGCGCAATGCGGCGGTTTCCCCCGGTAGGCCCCAGTACTCGATAAATAGACCCGGGTCGTCTTCGGGTACACACAGCATACCCTCGACGCCGTCGGCAACCGGGACCATGTTCGGATCAAGCAGTGCTACCCGGTGGCCCGGTTGTGGCTTGCCTGCGGAGCCGGCGCGTAGTGGTCGCGACGGATGGTGCGACAGGTAATAGCTGAACTCGGACATCCCCACCGCCTCGTAGATATTCTGGTCAAAGCGCTGGCGCCACTGGGCGAGGAGCTCATCGGACAGGTGCTCGCCAGCGCTCATACAGTAGCGCAGGCTGGGCACGTCGTCGGCGCAGCACGGGGTCTTTTGCAGTATCTGCCGATACACTGTTGGCACGCCGATAAAAATGGTGCAGCGGTGCCTGGCGATCAACCGTCCCCAGCGCTCGGGGCTGGTGCCGCCGGCGTTTAGCACCACCGTCATGGCGCGGTAGAACGGGTCCATCATGGCGGTGCCCAGGGCATAGGTCCAGTTCAGTTGTCCGGAATGCAAAATGCGGTCCTCGCCTGCAAAGTCGAACCAGTACTCGCTGGCAGGCTGGCGTCCCAACAGGGCCCGATGGGCGTGCAGAACCCCTTTCGGGTAACCGGTTGTGCCGGAGGTATAGACCAGGTAGGCCGGGTCTGCGGCACGGCTGGGGTGGTGGCGTTGCAAGCGGCGGGCGGATGCCAGTAACGACTCCCAGTTATGTAACGATACCGGTTCGCCGCGCTGGTTTTTCAGCGCCGTCGCGGGTCCGATCCCGGGCCCACTATCGGTGAGGACAATGTGCTGAAGCAGCGCCAGGCCGGGAACGATGGGCTCAATAACGGGCAGATCCCGGGAAGTGGTCAGCACAGCGCTCACCCCGGCATCGGTGGCGAGATACGCCACCTCCTCGGTGGTCAACTGGGTCGAGGCCGGTACGGCAATAACGCCGGCCAGCAGGCTGCCGAAAAATGCGACCGGGTAGTGGAGAGCATTGGGCAGGCGTATCAGAAGGCGCTGGCCCGGTGCTATCCCGAGGTCGGTCAGAGCCCCGGCAAAACGCCGGGCCTCTGAGGCCAACTGGCCGTAGCTGAGTTGGTCTGCCCGGCCGTCGCCGTGATCGACGATCAGGGCCGTGGTGTCGACATGCTCGGGGCTCAGGCCGGGGCGGGTGCAGGCCTCACCGATATTGAAATGCTCTGGAATTTTCCATTGCCAGGGCGAAGCGATTTCGTTGCCAGTCATCCTGCCGGGCTATGCGGCATCGCCGACCCGCAGCACGATCTTGCCAATCACCTGGTTGCTCTCCATCAGGCGGTGCGCGTCGGCTACCTGTTCAAGCCCGAACGTCGCGGCGATCACCGGGGCAATCTTGCCCGCTTCGAGCAGTGGCCAGACCTTTTCGAGCAACAGCTTCGCGATCGCCGCTTTCTCTGACTCGGATTGGGGGCGCAGCGTCGATCCAGTAAGGGTCAGGCGCTTGAGCATCATTGGCATAAAGTTCACTTCTGCCACGGAGCCCTGCAAAAACGCGATATTCACGATGCGACCCTCGACCGCGGCCAGCTTGATATTTTTTTCAATGTACTCGCCACCGACGATATCCAGGGTTACGTCGACTCCGCGTTTGCCCAGCCGCTCCTTGAGAACGCTGTAGAAATCGTCACAGCGGTAGTTGATGGCGAGCTCGGCTCCCAGTTGTTCGCAGGCGGCCTTCTTTTCGTCGCTGCCCACGGTGGCGAACACCCGGGCACCGAAGGCGCGGGCCAACTGGATAGCGGTGGTGCCAATGCCGCTGGCCCCCCCATGCACCAGCAGGGTTTCGCCTGCCTGCAAGTTGCAGCGCTGGAATACATTGCTCCAGACGGTGAAAAAGGTTTCGGGCAGCGCCGCCGCTTGCACCATGTCCAGGCCAGGTGGTACTGGCAGGCATTGCGCCGCCGGGGCCAGGGCATATTCGGCGTAGCCGCCACCGTTGACCAGGGCGCAAACCCTGTCTCCGACTTGCCATTCACTGACGTCGGCTCCGACTGCGGCAATCTCGCCGGCCACCTCAAGCCCGAGTACCGGCGACGCATCCGGGGGCGCGGGGTAGAAACCCTGGCGCTGGATGACATCCGGCCGATTGACCCCGGCTGCAATCACACGAATCAGCACCTCGTGGGCCGCGGGTGCCGGGCGCTCGGATTCTGCCAGCCGCATCAGGTCTGCATCACCAAACTCGGGAAGGTCAACGTAGCGCATCAATTTGCCCCTTTGGCTTTTCAGAACCCGTAGAGTTCGCGCAAATCGGGGTCTTTCTCCGCGATCAGGCGCGCCAGGTCGACCATCACCTTGCACTGCTTCCAGGTGGCATCGTCCTGCATCTTGCCATCGAGCATTACCGCGCCGCTACCGTCGGGCATGGCTTCAAGGACACGCTTCGCCCAGGCCACTTCATCGGGGGGCGGGCTGAACACGCGCTTGGCGATTTCGATCTGGCTGGGATGGAGTGACCAGGTGCCCACACAGCCCATGAGGAAGGCATTGCGGAATTGATCCTCGCAGGCCACCGGGTCGTCAATAGCCCCAAACGGGCCATAGAAGGCAAGGGCGCCTACCCCTGCACAGGCATCGACCATACGCCCAATCGTGTAGTGCCACAGGTCCTGCTGGTAGGTTGCCCGGCTGGCTTCGGGATTGTCCGGGTCCGGGTCGTTGCGGACCAGATAGCTAGGATGGCCGCCCCCGACACGGGTGGTTTTCATGCGTCGGGACGCGGCCAGATCCGCCGGTCCCAGGCTCATGCCCTGGATTCGGGGGCTGGCATTGGCGATCTCCTCGACATTGGCAACCCCCAACGCGGTTTCAAGGATGCAATGCAAAAGAATGGGGCGCTGCAGACCGGCTTTCGCTTCGAGCTGCGCCAGCAACTGGTCGACATAGTGGATATCCCAGGGGCCCTCTACCTTTGGCAGCATAATCACGTCGATCTTGGCGCCGACTTCACTGACCAGGCGCGTGACATCGTCCAGGAACCAGGGGCTGTCGAGGCTGTTGACCCGGGTCCAGAGCTGGGTATCGCCGAAATCGTTGTCCCGGGCGATCTGCACCAGGCCCTCCCGTGCGGCCTCCTTGCGATCGATGGGCACCGCATCTTCGAGATTGCCCAGCAGAATATCGACCTTGGCGGCAATGCCCGGCGCTTTGTCCGCCATGCGTGGATTGCTGGGGTCGAAAAAGTGGATCATGCGGGAAGGCCGCACCGGTATCTCCCTGAGTGGGGCCGGCGCCCCGATGGCAAGGGGTCTGAAAAAATCACGTGGGCTGCGCATTTTGGTCTCCCGTTTAGCAGGATAGGGTGGCGCCGGCGACATGCCGGGCGCCGCGAAAAAGTGGCTCAGGCAGCATCCCAGCGCGCTGCCAGTTGCTGTCGTAAACGCTCGTATTGCTCGAAGGCCGAATCCCCCGGTTTGAGCAGGTGGTCATAGTTTGGCTTGTCGCCCCGCAGCAGCGCGATCCCGGTGCTGCCGAATTCCTGCTGCAGGCGCTTGATCACCCATTCAACCTGGAATTGGTGGCGGCGCGCCGCGACCAGATTGCGCTGAGCCAGCCAGGCATGATGGGCGTCGAGGGTTTCCACCAGCCTGACGATGCCGGTGCCCTGGGTGGCGCTGACCGACAGGATCGGGGCTGACCAGTCCTCGGGGTCATGTTCGCGGCTGGCGGCGGCTTTCAGGTCGGCGAGCGTCCTGCGCGCAGCAGCGCCCATATCTTCCTTGTTAACCACCAGCACATGGGGAATTTCCATGATCCCGGCCTTGAGATACTGGATGCTGTCACCCGAGCCCGGCTGGGCCACGAAGCAGGTGGTGTCACTCATTCGTGCGATATCGATTTCGCTCTGGCCAACCCCGACCGTTTCGATCACGGTGATGTCGCAACTGGCAAGCATGGCCAGGCACATGGGCCAGACTTCGGCGCTGAGCCCGCCGTGTTCGCCACGACAGGCCAGCGAGCGGATAAAGACGCCATCGTCGTCGATCCCGGTTTTCATGCGCAGGCGGTCGCCAAGCAGGGCGCCGCCGCTTATCGGACTCGATGGGTCTACCGCCAACACGCCAACGCGTTGGCCGCGCTGGCGCCAGACCCCGATCAAAGCAGAAGTGAGGGACGACTTGCCCGCCCCCGGCGGCCCGGTGATGCCAATCAACTGTGACTCTTCCGCTGCACCGTAACTGGGCAACAGACCCAGCACCCGGGAGGCTACCCGCCGCGCCGCCGGGCGCTTATCATCCAGTAGATTGAGTGCCGTCGCCAGGGCAGGGCGGTCTCCGGCGGCCACCTGTGCCGCAAGGTGCTCTGGCTCGGGTAGCTTGGGGCTCACGGCCTCAAACGGCCTCGTTGTAGATTTCCAGCCCATTGCGCTGGCGGATGATATTGAGGATGTCCGCCATGATGGCGTTCATATCGACATCCTTTGGTGTGTAGATGGCGGCGATGCCCTGCTGCTTGAGTTTCTCGGCATCTTCTTCGGGGATGATGCCGCCGATGATGATCGGCAGGTCTTCCAGTCCGAGTTGCTGCAGTTCCCTGGCGATATCGGCAGCCAGTTCGATATGACTGCCACTGAGCACCGACAGCCCGATCAGATGGACACCTTCCTCCTGGGCCGCCCGGGCAATCTGGCCCGGCGTCAGGCGAATCCCTTCGTAGACGATTTCATAACCGACATCGCGTCCCTTGACCGCAATCTGTTCGGCGCCGTTACTGTGACCATCGAGGCCGGGCTTGCCGATCAACAGGCGTAGCGGGCGACCGAGCTCGCTGCCGGTTTCCTTGACCCGCTCACGCACCGCGGAGGCTGCCGCCGACTGGCCCTGGACGCTGCCGGAGATGTCGATGCCAGTGGGGGCACGGTATTCACCGAACACATCCCGCAGCACCTGACTCCATTCGCCGGTTGTCACCCCCGCGCGGGCGCAGTCGATGGACGCCGGCATGATATTGGCATCGCTACTGGCCGCTGCGCGCAGTGCTGCCAGGGTGCGTTCCACCTCGCCCTGGTCGCGCTTGGCGCGAAAAGCCTGCAGCGCACGGATCTGGTCCTGCTCGGCCTGGCTGTCGACCTTCATGATGCCGCTGTCCGTGCCGGTGGTCAGGGGCGATTCAGCGGTTTGCTGAAAGCAGTTGACGCCGATAATTTTCAGATCGCCGCTTTCTATGGCACGCAGGCGCTCGGTGTGGCTCTTGACCAGCTCGCGCTTGACGTAGCCGTTTTCGATGGCGGGCACCATGCCGCCCTGGGTGGCGACCTGTTCCATTTCAGCCGCAGCGCCTTCCATCAGTGCAGCGACCTTGGCTTCGATCACCGGCGATCCGTCGAGGATATCGCCGTATTCCAGCAGGTCGGTCTCGAAGGCCAGAACCTGTTGCATTCGCAGCGCCCACTGCTGGTCCCAGGGGCGCGGCAAGCCCAGGGCTTCATTCCAGGCCGGCAGCTGAATAGCCCGGGCGCGGGCGTTTTTCGACAGCGTGACAGCTAACATTTCGAGCACGATGCGCTGGACGTTATTCTCTGGCTGGGACTCGGTGAGTCCCAGCGAATTGACCTGCACCCCGTAGCGAAAGCGTTTGAGCTTGGGATCGGTGACGCCGTAGCGCTCGGCCACCAGCTTTTCCCACATCGAGCAGAACGCGCGCATCTTGCAGGTTTCCTCGACAAAGCGAATGCCGGCATTGACGAAGAATGAAATTCGGCCCACCACGCGTTCAAAGCTATCGGCGTCCATTTGTCCGGAGTCCCGCACCGCATCGAGAATGGTGGTGGCGGTGCACAGGGCATAGGCCAGCTCCTGCATCGGCGTCGCACCGGCCTCCTGCAGGTGGTAACTGCAGACGTTGGTCGGGTTCCACTTGGGAATATTCTGCACGGTGTAGGAGATCACGTCGGTCACCAGACGCACCGAGGGCTGGGGCGGGAAAATATAGGTTCCGCGGGAAAGGTATTCCTTGAGGATGTCGTTCTGGGTGGTGCCCTGGAGCTGCGCAGGATCGACCCCCTGGCGTTCGGCTGTCGCCACGTACAGTGCCAGCAGCCACGGCGCCGTAGCGTTGATCGTCATCGAGGTGTTCATCTGGTCCAGCGGAATGCGGTCGAACAGGGCTTCCATATCGCCGATGTGGCAGATCGGTACGCCTACCTTGCCGACTTCTCCCCGGGCCAATGGGTGGTCGGAGTCATAACCGGTCTGGGTGGGCAGATCGAAGGCCACTGAGAGGCCGGTCTGGCCCTTGGACAGGTTCATCCGGTAGAGCTCGTTGGATGCGCGGGCGGAGCTGTGGCCGGAATAGGTACGCATCAACCACGGTCGATCCGCGGTAGCGGGCTTGGTCGCCATCTCGGGGTTCCTTTATGAGGGGCGCCGCTTAATCAGCAGGCGGCGCTCGATTTCGAATATTTTATCGCTAATTTTTTCTTTGCCCAAGCCGCGTTTGCTGTCCTCCTTGAGGAACAGGTCGGCGCCATGGGTCTTCAGGGCAGCCGCTGCCGCCACGTTTTTCACACCGATCAACTGCAGCGTGACGATACCCAGTTCATCAGAGCCAGGCAGGGGTTCGCTGGCCAGCACCCGCGAGAGAGCGCCGACTGTGTCCCCTGCTACTGCGGGCTGGGTATGGTAACCCTCGGTGAATCCCAGTTCCCAGACGGCGTTTTCGCTGACGTCACGACTGGCCAGACCATCCAGCCACGCAAAGACCAGACCACCGTAGACGATCGGTTCGCCGCTCATCTTGCCCGCCAGGCCGCTGCTGAAGACCCGGTCGAAATGTAACGGGTGGCTATTACCCACCGCATAGGTCAGGGCCATGTGCTCTTCGGTAATGGTACGTCCGTTGGCGTGCACGATCACATCACCCGGCTGGAAATCTTCCCAGTAGGTGTTTGGCCCGGTCAGACTGGCAAGCTCGTGCGCTGCGGTGACGGGGAGTTCGAGGGTCGGAGCATCCAGCCAGGGAAATTCCACCGGGTTCTCGGGTGCGGGGGTGGTCGGCAAGCGGTCGCCGCGTACGCCCACCATAATCTTGCGTTCGTACTGCAGCACGATCACCCCCCGCTGGTTGACACCCACCGTGCGGATCCTGACGATCCCGGGTTTGTCGCCGCCACGCTCCTTGCGCTCCAGCACCCGGGTGAAGGCGTGCAGGGTATCGCCGGGGTAGACCGGTTGCAAAAACTGGACGTCGTAGTAACCCAGGTTAGCGATGGCTTTTTCCGAGTCGTTCTGCACGCCCAGGGACAGGGTGACGTTAAACACCATTTGTGGGCTGGCTAACAGATCGGCAAAGCCATGGGCGCGGGCGTAGTCGGCATTGAGGTAGAGCGGGTTGGCCTGCATATAAGTGCGGGCAAAGGCCGACATATTGCCGGCCTCGAAGCTGTAACCCCGGGGATGAACAAAAACCTGGCCGGGGTTGCACTCGTCCAGGTAGCGGCCGTACTGGGGTTGACGTACCCGGCCCAGGTCGACCTCGATATCAACGGCCAGTTCGGGCTGGGGTGCCAGTTGCAGGGATATGGGCATGGCAATGACTCCTCAGGCCTGGCTGGGCAGATTATCCAGCAACGTTTTGATGATGACCTTGAGCGCCAGGGTCTCCTCGGCACCCTCGAATATGGAGAGCACCCGGGCGTCGACGAAGTAGCGGCTGGTGGGCGTTTCCTCTGCATAGCCCATACCACCATGGATTTGCAGCGCCTCACGGGTAACCCATTCGGCGGTTTTGCTCGCCAGTAGTTTCACCATGCTGGCCTCCATATCGCCTTCACCCTGGTCCATCAGCTTGGCCACCCCAAAGGTGAACTGGCGACAGGCGGCGAGATGGGCAGCCATGCGAGCCAGTTTCACCTGGGTGAGCTGGTAATCCGCGATGGGGTGCTGGAATACCACGCGGTCCTTGGCGTAGGTAATCGAGCGTTCGAAAGCTGCCTGCATGACGCCCACGGCCCGGGCAGCGGTCTGGATCCTGCCGCCGGCGAAACCGGCCATGGTGTAGTAGAAACCCTTGCCCTCGCCCTCGGGGCCACCGAGCATGTTGCCCTCGGGCACGAAGACGTTATCGAAGAACAGGTCGAACGAGTGCATTCCACGGTAGCCGATAGTGGCGATGGCCCGCCCGGTCAGCTTGCCGCCCCCCTCCTGCTCAAATTCGAAATCGTGGCCCTCGTAGACGGGTTTTTCCAGCAGGAAGGTGGACAGGCCCTTGTGCTTGGCGGCGAGATCGGGGTTGGTGCGCGCCAGCACCAACAGCACCCCGGCCTTGCCGCCGAAGGTGCACCAGGTCTTGGCGCCGTTGAGCAGCCAGCCCCCTTCGGTGCGAGTCGCTTTCAGTCTGACCCCGGCGACGTCTGAGCCGTAGTTGGGTTCGGTGACGGCAACCGCGCAAAGCGGATCACCCGCCGCCAGTTTTGGAAGCCAGTACTGCTTTTGCTCTTCGGTGCCACCTTTCTTCAGGGCTCGTGCGAGTATCTCCGGCCGGGTAATCAGGCTGCCGGCAGCGCCCAGGGAGCCTCTGGAAAGCTCCTCGGTGACGATGATCATACCCATGTTGTCTTCGTGCTCGTCGTCCTGGATACCACCGTAAGCGGCGGGTATCGACAGGCCGAAACAACCCATTTCGCGCAGTGCATCGAGGATTTCCGCGGGGATGATCAGGTCTTCCCGGTGGACCTCCTCGGCTAGCGGCATCACCACGTCATCGGCGAAACGACGGAAGCTGTCGCGCATCATCAGGTGGTCGTCGTCCAGCAGGTCGGCGCCAAGATCGCCGCCTCGCTCGCAGGCCTGCTGGCCCACTGTGGCGATATTGCCGGCGTTGAGTTGCTGGGCGAGGAAGTTGACCACGGCTGTTTCACCCAGCGCGGTGGTGATGGCGGCGTCACCAAGCCCGAAATCGGCGGGCCGGGCCCGCAGTCTGGCGGCAATCGAGTTGACCGCCTCGGCGCAGAACAGGGCAGCCAGGCGATCCTCAAATCGCACCGATCCGCTGGCGCTACCGGCCGTGCTGTGTAACTCCCGGGCGTAATCGAGCATAAACCGTGCAGCCGCGGCTTCGGAAGCGCACAGTGCCAGCTCGTAGGAAACCAGCTGGTGCTGGTCGAGTTTTGCCGGCGAGACCTTCTCTCCGTCGAGGCTGCGTGCGCGCAGGTCGGACAGCGACGCCTCTACAAGCGCCTGGGCCTGCTCCAGTGCAGCTTCGGCCTGTTTAAGTAGTTGATCATTATCGATCACGGTTCCAGTCATGTTCGCTCCTGGTTGTTGGCTGATTTCGGGCGGGAAGTCGCGTTGGGGAGGCAGGCTACCATCGACTCTGGGCCGTTGCCACAGCATTATAATGGTTCGAGACCGCCGGTGCATCGCGTGTTTTTCGTTTCTTTTTTCCGACAGTGTCTTACGAGCCGAGGGCGAAAAACGATCTTTCACACTGGCGATAGTTGCGAATTACCGGACTCGGCGGACTTACCCGGAGTCTCGTGACTTCTGTATAATGCCGCGGACTCGAACTTAGCAGGATAACGTTATGACCATTCGACCCCGACGCTCAGTCCTTTATATGCCCGGTTCCAACCCGAGAGCCCTGGAGAAGGCAAAGTCCTTGCCTGCGGACGGCTTGATCCTCGATATGGAAGATGCGGTCTCGCCGGATGCAAAGTCTGTGGCGCGGGAGCAGATAGTGGCCGCGGTTGCCGGGGGCGGCTATGGCGGGCGCGAGCTGATGGTGCGCATCAACGGGCTGGATACGCCCTGGGGGGCAGATGATGTGGCCGCTGTCAGTGCCGCTCCCACCCCCCCCGATGCCGTGCTGATTCCGAAAGTGTCAACGGTGGCGGATGTGGTGGAGGCCATTGATGCGTTCGAGGACGCCGGCTGTCCCGACTCCGTTGAGTTCTGGATTATGGCGGAAACGCCCCTGTGTATTCTCAACATTCGCGAGATTGCCGCGGCCCACCCGCGGCTGCGGGGCATCGTCATGGGGACTTCAGACCTCGCCAAGGAAACCCGGGTGCGGCATACCCCGGAGCGACTGGGCTTTATCGGCGCGCTTAACCTCTGCGTGCTGGCTGCACGGGCCAACGGGCTTGAGATCATTGACGGTGTGCACCTCGACCTGGATGATGCCCCCGGCTACGAGGCGGCCTGCGAACAGGGCCGCGACCTGGGCTTTGACGGCAAAAGCCTGATCCACCCCAAGCAAATCGCGGCAGCCAACGCGGCCTTCGGTATTTCTGAACAGGAGCTTGCGGCGGCACACAAGCTTATCGCGGGTTGGCAGCAGGCCGAGAGCGAGGGCAAGGGCGTGGTCGTAGTCGATGGCAAACTGGTTGAAATCCTCCACTACGAGGAGGCGAAGCGCCAGTTGGCGCTTGCCGCCGCGATTGAGAAAATCAACGCGCCTTGATTTGCTCTACCTTTGGTGGCGTCCAATCGCCGTTGATCGCCTCCATTCCGGGAATCTATACCCGCATCCCAAGGAACAGCGGCCAAGCGGCGGGTATTGGCAGCCAATTATGACTTTTATCGCCTCCCGGGTCCGCGCTCTGGAGGTAGAGCGTCACTCCGCCGTCCTGGCCGCACACCAGGCCCTCTGGGCGGTCACCCCGGCTATAGCGCTTGATCGGGTTGTCAATCAGGTCAGAGTGGGCGTCACACACGGTCACCGACCCAAAACCGCTAATCGCTGTCAACAGCGTCCTATCGCCACCATCACCCTGAGCCGCGCTGTCAAAAATTCGTGAATTCTGGCAAGATGGGAACTGTTCTCATTGCGACACCCACCGCTGGCCCTGCCATGAATCCTGCACGCGATCTCTTCTCACTGCCAAAATACTGGGCCGAATGCCTCGGTCCTGCTCCTTACCTGCCGATGTCCCGCGCCGAGATGGACCAACTGGGTTGGGATAGCTGCGACATCATTATCGTTACCGGTGACGCCTACATCGACCACCCCAGCTTTGGCATGGCGGTGATGGGGCGCCTGCTGGAGGCCCAGGGCTTCAGGGTCGGCATTATTGCCCAGCCCGACTGGCGCAGTTGCGAGGCGTTCACCGCACTGGGCAAGCCCAATCTGTTTTTCGGGGTCACGGCCGGTAATATGGATTCGCTGATCAACCGCTATACCGCTGACCTGCGCCTGCGCAGTGACGACGCCTACACGCCCGGTGGCGCTGCCGGCAAGCGCCCCGAGCGGGCGGTGATTGTCTACAGCCAACGCTGTCGAGAAGCCTACCGGGAAACGCCGCTGGTAATTGGGGGTATCGAGGCCAGCCTGCGTCGAATTGCCCAGTACGACTACTGGAGTGATCAGGTGCGCCGTTCGGTGCTGGTCGACGCCAATGCCGATATCCTGCTCTACGGTAATGCCGAGCGGGCGATAACCGAGCTGGCCCACCAGCTGGCCATTGGCCGGTCGATCGCTGAACTGGACAATATCCGGGGCACCGCCATACTGGGGAAAACGCCGCCCAGTGGTTGGACGGAAGTCGATTCCACGCGGATCGACTGGCCCGGCGATATCGCTAAAATAGCCAGCCCCTACGAATACGACCATGGCACCGATACCACCAGTTGTGCTGCGTCGAAAGCCGGGCAGAGCGAGTCTGACGACGGTGTCCAGGCGCTTCGCATCGTGCCGATGCCCCTGCAGAGCAAGCAGGCTCCGGACCCGGCGACCAGCTACGTGCGCTTGCCGTCCTACGAGAAAGTGCGCAATGACTCGGCCCTGTACGCTCATGCGTCCCGGGTGCTGCACCAGGAGTCCAACCCCCACAATGCCCGGGCCCTGGTGCAAAAACACGGGCTTCGGGACGTCTGGGTCAACCCGCCGCCCATCCCCCTCACTACCCCTGAGATGGACGGGGTGTTCGACTTGCCCTACCAGCGGCGGCCGCATCCCGCCTACGGCGACGAAAAAATTCCTGCCTACGACATGATCAGTACCTCGGTGAATATCATGCGGGGCTGTTTTGGCGGTTGCACCTTTTGCTCTATTACCGAGCACGAAGGGCGCATTATCCAAAGCCGCTCCCAGGAATCGGTACTGCGCGAGATCGAGGCCATTCGCGATCAGGTGCCGGGCTTCACCGGTACCATATCCGACCTCGGTGGGCCCACTGCCAACATGTATCACCTTGGCTGCAAGGACAAAAACATCGAGGCCAGTTGCCGCCGCCTGTCCTGTGTGTTCCCGACGATCTGCAAAAACCTTGAAACCAGCCACCGGCAGACCACGGAGCTGTATCGGAAAGCGCGCGCGGTGCCCGGCATCAAGCGGGTTGCCATTGCCTCGGGGCTGCGCTACGACCTGGCGGTTCGGGATCCGGAGTACGTGAAGGAACTGGTTACCCACCACGTCGGCGGGTACCTGAAGATCGCGCCCGAGCATACCGAGCCGGGTCCGCTCAATAAAATGATGAAGCCCGGCATGGACAGCTACCGCGAGTTCAAGGAGATGTTCGAGCTGTACTCGAAACAGGCCGGCAAGAAACAGTATCTGATTCCCTACTTTATTGCCGCTCACCCGGGCTGCGAAGACGACGACATGATCAATCTCGCACTTTGGTTGAAGCGCAACCGCTACCGCCTGGACCAGGTGCAGACCTTTTACCCGTCGCCGATGTCACTGGCAACCGCCATGTACCATTCCGGGCGCGACCCCCTTCATAAACTGGGCTACAAGAGCAAGCGTGTTTACATCCCTCGCAAACCTGAACAGCGGCGGCTGCAAAAAGCCCTGTTGCGCTATCACGATAGTGCCAACTGGCCGCAGATTCGCCAGGCGCTAACGGCAATGGGGCGGGAGGATTTGATCGGCAGTGGTGACGATTGCCTGGTTCCGGCGGACGGCGCGGGGCGCAGGGGCAACCAGCAGCGTCCGGGGAGAAGTCGCAAGCCCGCCGCCACCACAAAGCGCCGCCGGCAGCCACCTTACAGCGCCGGCCGGCGTTGATGCCGCAAGTAAAGAGTCAAACTACTTACGTCATAGATAATTGACCCGTGCTGTGGCTCGGGCTTTAATGCGCCCCTGGCTCCGGATCATACTGGCGTTCGTTGGTATCAGGAAAACAAGTAACTACACAGGAAATCGACATGATCTATCAAAGCAACTCGCTCAAGGTGGACTGGCTTGAAAACGGTATCGCCGAGCTGGTATTCGATTTGCAGGGAGAATCGGTTAACAAATTCAATCAGGCGACGGTGGATGACCTCGCCGCTGCTCTGGATGCCCTTGAAGCTGAGTCGGGCATCAAGGGTTTGCTGGTGTCCAGCGCCAAGCCGGTATTCATCGTGGGTGCCGACATCACCGAGTTTACCGGTTTGTTTGGTGCCGGTGAGGACACCATCAAGCAGTTTGCAGCTATCAACAACGGCAATTTCAATCGACTCGAAAGTCTGCCTTTCCCCACTGTGGTGGCGATCAACGGCTACGCCCTGGGCGGCGGTTTCGAGTGTTGCCTGGCCTGCGATTATCGGGTGATGAGCTCGGCGGCCCGGGTCGGCCTGCCCGAGACCAAGCTGGGTATCATCCCCAGTTGGGGTGGCACCGTTCGCCTGCCACGCATTATCGGTGTCGACGAATCACTGATGTGGATTGCCGCGGGTAAGGACCAGCGCCCGGATGCCGCCCTCAAGGCCGGCGCGGTGGATTCAGTGGTTGAGCCCGATCACCTGCGTGCTGCGGCACTGGCAACCCTGCAGCGCGCCATCGATGGCAAACTGGATTACCAGGGCCGGCGAGAAGCGAAACGCGGCCCGATGGTCATCAACGATGTCGAGGCGACCATGGCCTTTTTCACCGGCAAGGCAATGATTGGCCAGCAGGCTGGCAAGAACTATCCGGCGCCGGTTGCTGCCGCGACCGCTATCGAGACAGCCCGCAAGATGGACCTGGAAGGGGCGCTGGAAGTCGAGGCCGCAACTTTCGCCAAGCTGGCGCAGGGGCCAGTAGCCCGGGCATTGGTCGGGGTGTTCCTGGCTGACCAGCTTCTGGGCAGAAAAGCCAAGGCCTGGGAAAAGCAGGCCGAGCACAAGGTCAAGAAAGCGGCCGTGCTGGGTGCCGGAATCATGGGTGGTGGTATCGCATACCAGTCCGCGGTGACCGGTACACCGATCCGGATGAAAGACATTGCCCAGGAGGGTATCGACCTCGGCCTGAGCGAGGCCACCAAGCTGCTGTCGAAACGGGTTGATCGCGGCCGCATGACCCCCGCCAAGATGGGTGCCGTGTTGAATAACATCGACGGTACACTGGGCTACGACAACTTTGACGATGTCGATATCGTGGTGGAAGCCGTGGTGGAAAACCCCAAGGTCAAACATGCGGTGCTTGCCGAGGTTGAAAAGCAGGTGCGTGAAGACACTATCCTTACGTCGAATACCTCTACCATCTCCATTACCTACCTGGCAGAGGCCCTGCAGCGGCCTGAAAACTTCTGCGGCATGCACTTTTTTAACCCGGTTCACGCCATGCCCCTGGTAGAGGTCATTCGCGGCGAAAAATCCTCTGATGCGGCCATCGCCCTCACCGTGGCCTATGCCAATGCCATGGGTAAGAAGGCCGTGGTGGTCAAGGATTGTCCCGGTTTCCTGGTCAACCGGGTATTGTTTCCTTTCTGGGACGGGTTTTCACGATTGCTGCGTGACGGCGCCGACTTCCAGGTTGTCGACAAGGTGATGCAGAAATGGGGCTGGCCCATGGGGCCGGCTTACCTGCTTGATGTGGTCGGTATCGACACAGCGGTCCATGCCGCTGGCATTATGGCGGAAGGTTTTCCCGATCGCATGACCCCGAACTTCACCACGGCACCGGAAATCATGCTCGAGGCCGGCCGCCTTGGCCAGAAGAATGGCAAGGGCATGTACGATTATTCGACCGACAAACGTGGCAAGCCGAGCAAGGCAGCCAGTGATGTAGCTTATCAATTGCTGGCACCCCACGTTGCCGAGCGCAGGGAATTCAGTGAAGAGGAAATTGTCGCCCGCATTATGGTGCCAATGGCTAACGAAATGACTCGATGCCTGGAAGAGGGTATCGTCGAGACCCCGGCGGAGGCCGATCTGGCCCTGCTGTATGGCTTGGGCTTTCCTCCCTTCCGCGGCGGGATCATGCGCTGGCTCGACACCATTGGCCTGCAGCAATTCGTGGCCATGGCGGATACTTACAAGGATCTGGGTAAGAGCTACGAACCCACCGAAGGCCTGCGGGCAAAACTGGCTAACAACGAAACCTATTACGGCTGAGGCTGTCGGCATAACTAGAGGAGATACTCTGTGAGTTTGAATCCAAGAGACGCAGTGATTGTAGATTACGGCCGCACCGCGATGGGACGATCCAAAAACGGTTGTTTCCGGCACACCCGCAGTGACGAAATGTCCGCGGTTATCATCAAGGCCATGCTGGCGCGTAATGAAGCACTGGACCCGGCAGAAATAGACGACCTGATCTGGGGTTGTGTGCTGCAACGGGAAGAGCAGGGCTTCAACATCGCGCGGAATATTCTGTTGCGGGCGCAATTGCCCTTCACCATTCCCGCACAGACGGTCAACCGCCTTTGCGGCTCGTCGATGTCGGCCCTGCACACCGCCAGCGCCAATATCATGGCAGGTCTGGGCGATGTCTACGTAGTTGGCGGAGTCGAGCATCTGGGTCACCTGCCGATGATGGATTCGGTTGATCCCAACCCCAAGCTGGGTTTGAACGTCGCCAAGGCCGCCGGCATGATGGGCATGACCGCCGAGTACCTGGCGATGATGCATGGCATCCAGCGTGAGCAGATGGACGAGCTGTCGGCGCGCTCCCATCGCCTGGCTCACGAAGCGACCGTCAGTGGCAAGTTCGCCCGGGAAATCATTCCCGTCGAGGGCCACGATGAAGCCGGCGCGGTGTGGGCGGTGGATTACGACGAGACGATTCGTCCCGAGACGACTGTCGAGGGACTGGCCCAGTTGAAACCGGTGTTCAACCCCAGGGGCGGTACCGTGACCGCTGGCGGCTCTTCGCAGCTTTCAGACGGTGCTTCGGTGATGCTGGTCATGTCAGCGGAAAAGGCACAGCAATTGGGGCTCACACCCCTGGCAAAGATTCGCGCCATGACCGTGGCGGGGGTCGACCCGTCGATCATGGGTTATGGACCCGTGCCATCGACCAATCGTGCCCTCGAGCAGCTTGGCCTGAGTATGAAGGATATCGACTGCGTCGAGCTTAACGAAGCATTCGCCGCCCAGGCGCTGCCGGTGCTGAAGGACCTGAACCTGCTTGAGGACATGGACCAGAAAGTGAACCTGCACGGCGGTGCGATTGCCCTCGGCCACCCCTTCGGTTGCTCGGGCACCCGCATTACCGGGTCACTGCTTAATGTCATGCAGGAAAACGATATGACCCTCGGCGTCTCCACCATGTGCATCGGGATGGGCCAGGGCATCACCACGGTTGTGGAGCGGCTCAACTAGTCGAGATCTGTGCTGTCAGTTGACAAGGCGGGCTGGTCCCGCCTTTTTTATTGCTAAGGCAGAGTCACCGCGGCCCGGCGCTGTGTTATTCAATCCGACTCCACTGCTCCCAGGCGGTGTCTTCGATAGCGCCCGAGTCCAAGGCAGAGGGCCGCCAGCAACAGCAGGTTCAGCAGGGGCGCCAGTGCCGCCAGCCAGGGCCATAGGGATTCCGGTGCATGATCGACCCACAACTGCCAGGGCAGGCCCAGGGGTAGCAGAAAGACAGCCGCCAATGGGTCGCGCTCATTGCCGAATAAACCCAACGTGCCAATGGCGAATAGCCCGAGCGCCAGCAGGTAGAGGGCGGCGAATGTGATCAGTAGCAGGCGGCACCACATGGTCGGCTCCAGGGGTCAATCACTGTTGCAGATCGCGGGGCTGGTGGCCGAATAAACTGGCCAGTTGCAGCAGCATTCTTTCGCCGCCACCCAGCCTGGCGCGCTGGTCCAACACCGAGCGAGCCAGTCCCGGATTATCGGTGATGATGCCGTCGACCTGGCGGCTCATCATCTTCGACATGCCGACCGCGTCATTGATGGTCCATACCATTACCTCGCGGTCTGCGCTGTGGGCAGCGCGTATCAGCCGGCGATTGGCGAAACTGGCGTTGATCGCATAAAAATCCAGATCCAGCCCGCCCAGGTCGCCAGCGCTCACCGAGGTCAGCAGGCCCACTTTCCAGTCCGGCCGCAGCTCTCGCATTCGGCTGATGCCCTCGTAGCTGAGTGACATGGCCACGATGTCCTGGCTCATGCCGGTGGCCTCCACCACTTCCGCCACCCGTTGTTCCAGTTGCTGTTGATGACCGTAGTATTTCAGTTCAATAATCACCCGTGCCTTGCCCTTGCAGGCCACTAGTACCTGCTCTAGCGTGGGTATGCGCTGGGCGCTGAATTCCGGCGAAAACCAGGAGCCAATGTCCACCGCCTGTAATTGTGGCAGGGTGGAACTGTGCACGGCAAGATCGACTCCGGCCACTTTCTTCAGGTCGCGATCATGAATGACCACGACAACGCCATCGGCGCTTTCCTGCACGTCTATTTCGACCCAGTCGGTGCCTTGGGCCAGCGCTTCCTCGATTGCGGCCATGGTATTCTCGGGCGCGAATTTGGAGGCTCCGCGATGGGCAATGACCTCGCTGATATCGTCCACCGCCAGGCGTTCGAGAAGTAGATGGCTGGACACAACCGCCACCAGCAGGGCCGCGACCCCGGCAAGCACCAGCCATCGCTTCGATGGTGCAGCCCGTTCAGCAGGCTCTATCGCATCGACTCCCCCGCTGAGCTCGCTATGCAGGCCGGCATCCCGGTAGAGCAGCAGGACGATCGCACTGAATAATACCGCGGAGATAAAGGTTGCCATCAGGGCGAGGGCAGCGCCGCTCAGTAGCACGGCGCCGAGCCCCAGTGCCATCCATTGGATCGACTCGGCCAGGCCGGGCAGGATTTGCCGGCCCAGCCAGACCATGGTCCCCACGGCTGCTGCGAAAAGCAGGGCGTCCAGCAGTATCCAGATGGACATCCAGCCGATAATGGTGCGTTTGTAGCCCACCGCGGTTTGCTGGCTCAGCTCCAGCGCCTGTTTGGCTGCGTATCGGTTGAACAGTATGAGGGGTAGGCTGTAGACCCAGCCTGCTGCCATTCGCAGCAGGAAAAACGCCGTCACCAGTGCGAGGCACCCCACCAGTACGGCGGTATACCAGTACTCGGCGGGTTTGGCGGCGAGATAGTAATTGATGTCGCTCTCACCCATAAAAAACTTGAATAGCAGCCAGCTGATGCCGAGGAGGGGAAGCAGGTACAGCAACACCCTGGCGATCATCATCATGCCCAGGCGCAGGATTTGCAGGCTGCGCCGGGAAACGAACAGCAGTGCGTCAAGGTAGCTGATGCGCTGCTGCCGATAGCTCGCCTCGAGGAGTGTCATCAGGGCGGCATGCTTGAAGGCCACCACAGTAATGCCGATCGCACCGAGGACCACAAGGCTCGCCAGCCCGAAAGGCGTGAGCGCAAACAGCAGGATTTCCTGGTCCGACAGTGCTGTCTGGCCGGAATGGGAGACGGCGATATTGAGCAGCAGGCTCGCCAGTGGAGCGAGTATGACATACGCAATCAAGGTACCCAGTATGTGGGTGGTCAGGGCGTTGCCCCAATTGGCCCGGATAGTTCTCCAGATTACGCTCAGATTACCCACGAGATCGCGCATGCTGTTATGGTCCTGGCTTCTTATTTACCATCGAGCTAAGGCACCGCTGAGCTTGTACCGTGTGATCAGAGCCGCCCAAAGCTGAATGGCACTTACGTAAAGAGAAAAGCATGGGCTTGTCAAAGCGCCGCTCCGGGTGTCTACCCCGTCAGGACACGCCGCAAACCCGTCCCCGGGGGCTCTGCGCCGACATCCCTGTCGGCGAAGGTCCTGCCGATGGAAACCCGAATCGGCTCAAGTCAGTGCCATTCGCCCTCAGCTCACGTTGCAGAGGTACCTTAAGTCGAATTGAAGGAAAAAGCCAACGTACGCAACGCCGGCGTGAAGGCGCAGTGCAATAATGCAGCTTGCGCGGGCATTGAGGGCTTTAATTTGCGTCGTGGTCGATGGGCGCACCGGGCGGCTTTGCCAGCGGACTAACCGTGTGTCAGGATGGCATCGCTGGTCCTTCGAATTAACGTGCTAAGCCAAAGGAGGAAACATGACCGCCACGCATCTGTTACGCCAGCCGAGAACAGCAATCTACGCCCTGTTGCTGGCAGGCACGCCGTTGCTCGCGCAGAGTATTTTCCCTATTGAAGTCAGCAGTGAGTTGAATGATCTCGACCTGAAGGTGGCCAGCTCCAATATTGGCAATCAGGTGGTACTGAGTGTCGCGAATAAGGAAGGTTTTGCTGTCCACTGCCAGGCGGTTTTCAACAACGGTCCCCAGACTGCGGTGCAGAGGCGGGTCAAGGTAGCGAGCGGAAAGACAGCCACCATGACCGCGCCATTGAAGCGCGCAGTCACTGCGGTCAACATTTCCTTGCGCTGCGACAAGCAGGCCGACTAGGCGGTTGCTGAAACACCCTCGGCATGGGGGTGGTATCTAACGCAACGAAATGCGTAGCGACGGCTTTGCGCTGCGGCTGTCGGGCCCAGCCTCAACCCCTGCCGAAACCTAGCTTTTTCGTTTTACCATGAACTCCAGCACCCGGGTGGCAAATTTGCCATAGGGGGGGGCCAGGTATTTGGTGAAAGAGGTCTTCGCCTGGTAAAAAACCGGCCGCAACTTGGAGAACGTCGCGAAGCCCTCGTATCCGTGGTAGTGGCCCATCCCACTGGGACCTACCCCGCCGAAGGGTAGATCGTGCTGGGCGACATGGAACAGGGCGTCATTGACGCTGACCCCTCCTGACATGATGCGGTCGATGTAGCGATCTGCAAGCTGCTTGTTATTGGTGAACGGGTAGAGCGCAAGCGGCCTGTCGTGCTGGTTGATGTAGTCGATCGCCTCCTCGGGCTCATGGTAAGTCAATACCATCAGCAGCGGACCGAAGGTTTCGCGCTGGCGAATGGTCATGTCCGAAGTAGTATCCAAAACCAGGTGGAGCGGGAATTTCCGCTGCTCGAGATTGACTTCCTGGTCGCCGTTGAGGTTGATGACCGTGGCGCCCTTGGCGCGGGCATCGTCCAGGGTGTCCAGGAGGCGCTTGACTGAGCGGTCGTCGATGATGGCCGTGTAGTCCTCGCTGTTGATATCGGGGCAGTGTTGCTGCACGTACGCGGTTGCCTTGGCTATAAACTCATTGCGCTGGCTCTCGTGAACGAACACGTAGTCGACATTGGTGCAAATCTGGCCGGCGTTGAACTGCTTGACGTACATGATCCGCTCAACCGCCTTGTCGAGGGGGAATTCAGGGTCGATGATGGCCGGCGCCTTGCCACCCAGTTCCAGCACGACCGGCACCAGATTCTTCGCGGCGGATGCCATCACCGCGCGCCCGGTCTGGCCAGACCCGGTAAATATCAAATAATCCAGGGGTAGCTGGGAAAATTCGATGCCGACCCGACCGGTCTCCTCAAAAAACTGGAGCTTTTCAGGGCCGAAGTACTTGGCAGAAATAGTGATCAGCAGACGGGTCAGGTGGATGGAGTTTTCCGACATCTTGACCAGCGCGCGGTTACCGGCGGCAAACACCGCGGTGAGCTGGCTAAAGGTCAGGTTGACCGGGAAGTTCCAGGGAATGATCAGGCCCACGACACCCAGCGGCTGGGGAATGAGCCGGTTTTTAGCGCCAAAAAACATCGATTTGTCCACGTGTCGACGCTGCACCTTCATCCATTTTTTCAGGTCTTTGATGGTGCTGTTGATGCCGTCAGTGACGGTGATGATCTCGGCGAACAAAGTTTCGTGGCGTGAGCGATTGCCGTAGTCCTGGTTTATGGCCTCGATGATGGCATCGCGATTTTCGTTGATCATGCGCTTGAGCGTGAGCAGGTCGTGAACCCGCTGTTTGTGATCGGGTGTTGGCCCCTTGAGAAAACTTTCACGCTGCACCTGCAAGGCGTCCTGGAGCATCTGCCGAATGCTATCGGCATCGGTTTCTTGTGCAGGAACGGGTGCCACCGGGCTGGCCACGGCGGCATTGGATTGAGCGTTCATAGAAGTTACCTCACTTCGCGTAATGGGGGGACAGCGCGGGATTAGAACGCTGACGCTGGATTCTGCTGATAGCTGGTTCCATGAATGTGGAATACCACAGGGAGGCGTCCGGGGTCAAATGTAACGGGCAAGCGCTCCGACGACTGCTTAGACATTATGTAGTGACCTACCCGTCCTCAATGCCGTGGATTAAGCTTGGGACGGAACATCTTCGGCTCAGAGCCATAATTGAGGAGGGTAGATCATGCACGAGTTTATCAAGTATGTGGGCTTGGATACACACAAGGAAACGGTTGCAGTTGCCATTGCGGATAGATCCGGTGGGCGACCACGTTACTACGGTGAGATTGTGAATACGCCCATGGCGCTGGCGAAACTGATGAAGGACATCAGCCCCCACGGGGAAGTGGTTTCCTATTGCTATGAAGCGGGCCCATGCGGGTATGGTATCTATCGTCAGATCCGTAATTCTGGACATGATTGCAGTGTTGTGGCGCCCTCGCTGATACCGACCAAGCCAGGCGATCGGGTGAAAACAGATCGGCGTGACAGTGAGAACCTGGCACGCCTGCATCGAGCGGGTGAGTTAACGCCGGTCTGGGTGCCTGACCAGGAGCAGGAAGCCATTCGCGATCTGACGCGTGCGCGGGAGGATATGAAGCATCTTGAGCGCCAGGCTCGGCAGCGCTTAAGTGCCTTTTTATTGCGCCACAACCAGCGCTATGACAGCGGCAAAAGCAAATGGACCCAGGCTTACTGGCGTTGGCTGGAGCGCATCAAGTTCTCCCACGCTGTGCAACAAGTGGTGTTCCAGGAATACATCGATAGTGTGAAGCAGCAGCAACAGCGCGTGGCTGATCTTGAGCAGGCCATGCATGAGGCGCTGGCGGATTGGAGTCTGGCCCCGGTGGTGGAAGGCTTGATGGCACTGCGAGGTTGTCGCCTGGTCACTGCGATGACCATCATGGCGGAACTGGGTGATATCACGCGTTTTGATTCGCCACGGCAGTTGATGAAGTATCTGGGTTTGGTGCCCAGCGAATCCTCGAGTGGGCCAAAGGTTCGTCGAGGGGGCATTACCAAAACGGGCAATGGTCATGTCCGGCGGGTGCTGGTGGAGGCCGCGTGGTGCTATCGGTTTCCAGCGCGTAAAACCGCACCGCTACAGCGACGGGCTGAACGCTGCTCTGAAGAAGTACAAGCGATCGCGTGGAAGGCACAGAAGCGCCTGTGTGGTCGATACCAGGCGTTAAGTCAGCGAGGGTTGCTGCCGCAGAAGACCTGCACGGCTATTGCTCGGGAACTGAGCGGATTTATTTGGGCGATAGCCTGCGAGTTGATGCCAAAGCCCACAGCTGCGGTGAATGCATAGTCCAGGGGAAAGAGCGCTTAAACAGGTTAGAAACAATGAGCACTTGGGTCAGGTCAGGGGTCGCCAGGTAGGAGAATCCTCGGGCCTGCTAAGAGGCCGCCGGGCAACCGGCAGGACCCTCGACCCTAGATAGAGGTAGCTCCACGACGAAGATTTGTCAGGCGGCACCGACCCGCGAATATCAGACTGATCAACCGTCGTTAAACGCTATCCCTGATCTGTCTCAAGTGCTTGCTGAGAGGAAAAACATGCAAGAATAATGTTATCGATTGACAGGTCACAACATATCAGCAGGCTGCTGAAAAACTATCTGCGTGGCGATCGCAGCGTTAAAAACCGGCTCAACTCGGTCATTTGTTGCCCCTCGCCGGTTCTCGCCTTGCGCTCGCTGCCTCGAATACGTTTTTCAGCAGCCTGTTAGTGGTCGCTCCATACCCAGCGAACGATTTCACCGAATTCATCGTAAATCGCTACCTTTTGCGGCTGGCGGTCTTGCCGCTGTCCGGTTTTGGCTTTGGCGGCGGGACGCCGGCGGGCTTCCAGAGTCGCTACCACATCGTGCACAGGGGTACGCTCTTTGCGTGGCTCCGTGAATGCGGTATTGCTGGAAAGCGGCACCGACGTGTCGCTGCGCCCACTGATTCCGCGCTGAATCTGCTTGACCTCGCCCCCCTGGTCGACATACGCACCGACCTGTTGCTCGAGTTGCCGTCGAATCTCGGCTTTGCTGGGGGGTTTTTTCATGATTCCGGTCAGGGCTTGTTTGCCGGGCTTAATTTCTGGCTTGACCGGGCAGTATAACCCCTGTTGGGTTCGGGTTTACAGCGGGCAGATGAAAATATCCGCGGGCGGGGGAGCAAGGCCATGCGAGGTGCATCACAGTTTGAGGCTTTCAGGGCCTCGGCTTGAGAATTGTCAAGGGGTGCGGTTCGCCAAAGAGGTAGGCTAGCGGTTTTATATAAGACGGTCCTAATCTATATGAAGATTCAGTTCGTTTCCCGAGCATCCTATTTTTTCCTGGTTCTGACTCTGGTCGCCTGCGGAGGTGGTGCCGGCGGCGGTGATGATAACGCCCCGCCGGTTGGCAGCAACCCTGTGCCAGCGACAGAGGTCGGCAACGGTGTTGTCCCGGTACCGGCGCCAGCGCCAACGCCGGAGCCGACCACGGGACTGGAAGACGAGGGCCCCGCAAACGGGGATAGCGTCGCTGATGAGCCGCTGCAGATGATCGTCGAGACCGCTTTCGATCCGCATTGGGGTGATACCGGTGTGTTCAGCAGTGGCGCGGGTTGTAGCGAGTGTCACCGGGCTTCTTCCGACGGCAGCGTAATGCGCCTGCCGCCCTCCGCAGAGGGCGTCGATATCAGCCCGGCGTCTGGCTGGGGTCATTCGATGATGGCTCACGCCTGGAATGATCCGTATTTTCAAGCCTTGGTTGAAGACCAGGCCAAGGAGTTTGCAGACTATGCCGGCGATATAGAAGATAAATGCCTGAGCTGCCATGCACCCATGGCGCACACGACAGCGCACGCCCTGAACCAGGATCTGACCAGCAATGATTGTTCGATCGGCGGCGAGTGCTATCGCATCGAGACCGCAAGCCGGCAGGCCCATGCGCGAGAGGGTGTCAGTTGTACCCTTTGCCACCAAATGGTGGCGGGCGAAGCCGAGCCGGGGTCGGGCAATTACACTGTGGCCAATGTCGGCGAACCGGGCGCTTTGACGATCTTTGGCCCTTACCCCGAGCCGTTGACCCGTCCGATGCTGAACAATACACGCTACCGTGTCAGATACTCCGACTACATCAGCAGCTCGGAGCATTGCGGCAGTTGCCACGAACTGGAGACGCCCAGTTTTGACGTGAACACGGGCCACCCGCAGCAGCCTGTCAAACTGTTTCGCGAGCAAGCGACCTACAGTGAATGGCGCAACAGCAGCTATACCGGCGTTGGTAACGATGGTCGCAGCTGCCAGGATTGCCACATGCCGCAACCTGAGAATTACAGTACGCCGATAGCTGTCACCCGCTCCGGGTCGGTCCATCCGAACTGGCCGACCCGGGCGCCGTTTTCCCGCCATGACCCTGCCGGCGGCAATACCTACGTCCTGGGTTTGATGCAAGCCTGGCGCGAGGAATTAGGTATTGCCAACAGCACGACCGTCGAGGGCTTCCAAAAGGCTATCGACGCCACTCGCGATATGCTGGGGCGGGCTGCCACGGTGTCGTTTACCCGGGCGGTGATGGGTCGCCAACAGCTCGATCTGGATGTGCAGATCGTCAACCACACCGGCCACAAGCTGCCCAGTGCCTTCCCCAGCCGGAGGATGTGGTTACAGTTGACAGTTCACGATGCGGCTGGCGAAGTACTATTCGATTCCGGTGCCCCGGATGAGCGGGGCTACCTGACCGTTGATGGCCGCGACCTGGCACCGCACTGCCTGGCGCTTGCCAAGCCCGCAGGGTTCGACAATGCGAATTGTTTCGAGCCGCATCGGCAGATCATAACCAGGCCCGGGCAGGTGGCTATTTACGAGGCTGTGATGGCTGATAGCAACCGGCACATCGTCTACAGCTTGCTCTATGGCGCCGGATACCTCAAGGACAACCGGATTCCCCCCGCAGGGTTTAGCAGTACCAGCCCCGAATACGATCCCGCGACGGCGAGTGTCGGTGTGGCGGAAGACGGGGACTTCAACCTGCTGCTCGGCGAGGAGGGCAGCGGTAGTGATACGGTGCACTACCGCATTGCGCTTCCAGCAGAAGCGGGCCCGGTTTCGGTGCACGCAAAACTCTGGTACCAGAGCATACGCCCGGCCTTTGTAGCCGCGCTTGCCCACCCGGGAGGCAAGTCTGACCGGATGCGACGGATGTATCGTGAACAGCCACCATTGCCGGAGTTGCTGGATGAACAAGCATTGGCTCTGCGGCCCTGATGACCACCCATCCGCCAGACATTGAAAACCCCGATTCAGGGTAGCGCGGCTCCGGGTGGTCGGAAGTGCCAGCCTTTTTTGCCATCGCGCACGAGGGTTTGCTCGCGTTTGAGCTCGGCCATGCAGCGACTGACCGATTCGATGCGGGCCCCGAGCAGGGCAGCGCAATCCTGGTTGCTGGGCAATAGCAATGAGTCCGGTTTGGTGCTGAGGTCCTGGAGCATTGCCAGCAGGCGAAACACTCGGTCCCGTACCGGGCCGGTTGAAAGATCTAACAGGTGTCTGTCGGCGATATCGGCATGCATGGACCACTGTTGCATCAACCGTTGGTGAAGCTGCGGCTGTTGCTGGGCAATGGGATGCAGGCTTGCCACCGGAATCCGGCACAGGTCGACCCGGGCGATAGCCTCTGCGGTGTGTTCATACTGCTGCTCGACGAGGGACTCAAGGCCAATGGCGGCTCCCGGGCCGAGCAGGCGAACGATTCTGAGGTCACCGTCGCGTGAGACCTTGGACAGTTTGACAATGCCGTCCCGAAGCGAATAGACGGCCGTTGCGGATTGGCCCTGGTGGTAAATCGAGGCACCCGGTGCCAGGGTGCTGTTGGTTACTGTTTCCAACAGGCTGCCGACACTCTCCAGGTCCAGGTCGGCAAACAGCATTTTCTTGCGGATCGCACAGTGGGCGCAGTCGGCCCGGCGAATACGCTTGTCATCGAGGCACAGTGAATTGATATTGGCCATGATTGCTGAAAGTGCTGCTTCTCTTTTATGCTACTTGCATCAGGATGATGCCGAACTCACACTGTACTGTCCAGCGTCGGCGGATGGCGCATGCCAGCCAGTGCACGGGTAGCTGCGGACACCACTATCGAGGAGACAAGTACCATGGGCCTGGAATTAACGGATAGCAGCCTGCTACAGGGGAATGCCCTCATCAATGGCGAGTGGCTTGGAGCCGATGACGGCGCCACCCTGGCGGTGACCAATCCCGCCACCGGGGCGGTGCTCGCCGAGACGGCGAAGTGCGGTGGCGCCGAAACGCGCCGGGCGGTCGAAGCCGCAGCGGCGGCCCTGCCCGCATGGCGGGCAAAAACTGCCAAAGAACGCGCCTCTCTGCTGCGCCAGTTGTTTGATGCAATGCTTGCCAATCAAGAGGATCTGGCGCGGATACTGACGGCGGAACAGGGCAAGCCACTGGCCGAGGCCCGGGGCGAAATCGCCTACAGCGCAAGCTTCATTGAATGGTTTGCCGAGGAAGGCAAGCGCCTTTACGGTGATACCATTCCGGCGCCGGGACCCGACAAGCGCATCGTCGTGATCAAGCAGGGCATCGGCGTGGTAGCCTGCATTACTCCGTGGAACTTTCCCAGCGCCATGCTCGGCCGCAAACTGGGGCCGGCGCTGGCGGCGGGCTGTACCGTGGTCTGTAAACCGGCCAATGCCACACCGCTATCGGCCTATGCGATCGGGGTGCTGGCCCAGCGGGTGGGAATTCCCCCGGGGGTGATCAACATCGTGACCGGTATCACCGGTGAGATCGGCGATGAATTGACCAGCAACCCTCTGGTTCGCAAGCTGACCTTCACCGGCTCCACTGCGGTGGGTAAACAACTCATGACCCAGTGTGCTCAAACCGTAAAGCGAACCTCCATGGAACTGGGGGGTAACGCGCCTTTTATCGTGTTCGACGATGCCGATCTCGATGCCGCGGTAGCCGGTGCCATTGCCTCGAAGTATCGCAACGCCGGCCAGACCTGCGTCTGCGCCAATCGCCTGCTGGTGCAGGAAGGTGTCTACGAGGAGTTTGCGGCAAAGCTGGCGGCTGCAGTAACGCAATTCAAGCTGGGCGATGGCACTGCGGATGGCGTCAATATGGGTCCCCTGATCAACGCCGGCGCCGCCGACGATGTGATCGACTTTATCGATGATGCGGTTTCCAGGGGGGCAAGGGTGTTGGCCGGCGGCGGACGCTCACCCCTCGGTGGCAATTTTGTCGAACCCACGATCCTCACTGACGTATCGGAGCAGATGCGGGTGTTCAGGGAGGAAATCTTCGGCCCGGTTGCGCCCCTGTTCAAGTTCAGCACCGAGGAGCAGGCGATCGCCATGGCCAACGACACCGAGTTTGGCCTCGCCGCCTATTTCTATTCCCGGGATATCGGCCGCATCTGGCGGGTCAGCGAAGGCATCGAATACGGCATCGTCGGCATCAACGAGGGCATCATCTCAACCGAGGTGGCGCCCTTTGGCGGCGTCAAGGAGTCCGGCAACGGCCGCGAAGGCTCCAAGTACGGGCTCGAGGATTACACCGAAATCAAGTACCTGTGCATGGGTGGCATCGATCGCTGAGCGGTGCGGCGATGGAGACAAGTGGGGCGAAAAAATGAGTGCAGTCATCTACCCGACAACCAACCTCAAGGCCGTTGAGCAACTGACCATCGATCGCGGCGAGGGGGTTTATGTCTACGATAGTCATGGCAAGCAATATCTCGAGGGCATGTCGGGGCTGTGGTGCACCGCGCTGGGCTATGGCAACCGGGAATTGATCGCCACTGCTGCCGAACAGATGCAAAAGCTGACTTTCAGTCATATGTTCGGTGGCAAGACCCACCAACCGGGTATGGATCTCGCCGCCCGGCTGGCCGATATGGTGCCGGTCGAAAATGCCATGGTGTTCTTCGGCAATTCCGGCTCCGATGCCAACGATACCCATATCAAGCTGTTACGCTACTACTTCAATGCAATCGGCCGCCCTGAGAAACGCAAGATCATTACCCGGGAGCGGGCCTACCACGGGGTGACGGTGGCCGCCGGCTCCCTGACCAGTTTGCCGGTCAACCTCGCTCATTTTGATCCTCCCTCTGGACGCCCTGGGTATCCTGCGCACGGACCACCCCCATTACTACCGCGGACGCCACGGTGACGAGACCGAGGCTGAATTTGTTGATCGTATTACCGCCAACCTGGAGCGACTGATTATCGAGCAGGGGCCGGCTACCATCGCCGCGTTCATCGCGGAACCGGTGACCGGGGCCAGCGGGGTCATCGTGCCCCCTCCGGGTTACTACCAGAAGGTGCAGGCGATCCTGGCCCAATACGATATTTTGTTCTGGGCTGACGAAGTGATCACAGGGTTTGGACGCACCGGCAATGATTTTGGCTGCACCACCATGAACATTCGCCAACCCGACCTGATGACCTTTGCCAAGCAAATGTCGTCGGCCTATTTTCCGATCAGCGCTTCGGTGGTGCGGGGGGATATCTACCAGGCGATGGTGGAACCCAGTGCCGAGGTGGGGGTTTTCGGGCACGGTTATACCTACTCCGGCCACCCGGTGGGCTGCGCCATTGCGCTAAAGGTGTTGGAGATCTACCAGCGGGATAAGGTGTTTGCCCACGCCGCGGATGTTGGCGCCTATCTGCAGCAACGGCTGCAGGCATTGAAAGACCATCCCCTGGTGGGAGAAGTGCGCGGTGTTGGCATGATAGGAGCGGTGGAGCTGGTTGCCGACAAAGCCACGGGCAGGGCATTTGCGGGGGGCGCGGTGGGCGCTTTTGCCGCCCAATGCTGTCAGGATAATGGCCTGATTGTGCGTCCGGTGGCGGGCTCAAGCCTGGCCCTCTGTCCTCCCCTGATTCTCACCCACACTCAGGTGGACGAGATCATCGACAAGCTGACACCGGCACTGGACCAGACGCTGGACTATGCACGGCAGCATAACTTGCTGGCGGGTTAAGGCACTCGGCGTCAGCGTCCCAACCCAAAGCCGCCGGGGGGCTACTTGTCCTTGAGGTAGCGGTTGTCATCGAAGGTGGCCACCCATTGTGGTCGGTAGATCACCAGAATCGAAATGATGCCGCCGGTAAGAAAGGCCTCGGGATAGCTCAGTGGCACATAGAGCAGCAGGTACTGGTGCAGGGTTTCCTCCGACAGCGGGCTATTTGCGGCCATCAGCAGGGCGTAACTGGCCAGGCCGCAGCTAAGGATGGCCAGTGCGGATCCAAAGAAGGCCGGCAAAAAAACATAGATAAAAAAATTCGCGGGCAGGTAGCGCTCGTTGAGCCGCCAGAGCGCATAACTGATGGAGATCGGCAATACTCCCGTGAACAGGCCATTCACGGCGAAAGCCGGCAGGTCGGCGTCGGTGGTGAGGGTGGCACCGCACAGAATCAGCGCGTGGGCCAGCAGTGCCGCCGGCCAGCTGAACATCAGGGTAAGGAGGGTTGTTCCCAGCAGGTGCAGGCTCAGCCCGGGGGCAATTGCCACGCGTAGCTGCCATGCCATCAGCAGGACGACAGCGGCGCCGAAAAACACGTTGCTGGAATCGCGCTGGCGCAAAATATGCCAGGGAGCCCGGTAAAGGGCCAGTGCCAGCGCCGGCCAGTAGACAAAGTGTGCCCACAGCCAGTATCCGTCCAGGTTAAGCGAATTAATATCCAATCGGCTCGCTTCCGTTTTACTGCAATAACCCCGGCTGGTTTCGTGACCGGGGCGGTCTCCGCTTGCCCCTGCTCGATCGACTGCCGGTAAATCCGTTCCGGTTCCTGAGCGGTTGTTGCAGCATGCCATGCTTCACCGGTGAGTCAAGGGTAGTGAGCCCGTTCGAGGCATGCGTTGTGGAAATCGGCAGGCCGATTGGCTGACCGGTGCGTAACACCCCCTGCCGCTGCCGTTGGTGATTTTTCGCTGGATGGGCATGCTGGTACACTTCACGATCCAGCTACGGAGGAAAACCTTCTTGAGTCAGCCAGAACTGAACACGTTTAGTCACAGCCAGCCCGGTAAAACCGGGGTTCTCCTGGTGAATCTGGGTACCCCGGATGCCCCGGATCGACGCTCGGTGAGGCGTTATCTCAAGGAATTCCTCTGGGACCGCCGCGTGGTTGAACTGGCGCGCCCGATCTGGTGGCTGGTGCTCAACCTGATCATCCTCAACACGCGCCCGGGTCGGTCGGCGGCTGCCTACCAGAAGGTCTGGACCGATCAGGGCTCACCCCTGATGGTGATTTCCCAAGCCCAGCGCGATGCCCTGGCCCGGGCGCTGGCAGACCGCGACATGCCGGTGGTGCTCGCGATGCGCTACGGCAACCCTTCGATCGCCGCCGGGTTGGAGGAATTGCGGGCCTCCGGGGTGCGCCGCCTGCTGGTGCTGCCCCTCTATCCCCAATACTCGGCTACCACGACGGCGTCGATTTTCGACGCCGTTACCGAACAACTGCGGAACTGGCGCTGGTTGCCGGAATTGCGATTCGTTAACCATTATCACGACCGCCCAGCTTATATCGAGGCCCTGGCCGATGCCGTGCGCGAGCACCAGGCCAGTCATGGCGTGGCCGACAAGCTGCTGTTGTCATTCCACGGAATTCCCCAGGAGTACTTTCACAAGGGCGATCCCTACTTTTGTGAATGTCAGAAAACCGGTCGCTTGCTGGCGGAGGCGCTGGGCCTCGCGCCTGAACAATGGCAGTTGAGCTTTCAGTCACGGCTCGGGCCAAAGCAATGGTTGCAGCCCTATACCGATCACACGCTGGAGGCACTGGCGGCCGATGGCACCAAGTCGGTACAGGTGATCTGCCCAGGCTTCTCCGCAGATTGCCTGGAGACACTGGAGGAGATCGCGATGGAGAATCGTGAGGTGTTTATCGAGGCGGGTGGGGAGCGCTACGAGTACATTCCCTGTCTCAACGACAAACCGGCGCATACAGCGATGCTGGCGGATCTGGTGGCCCAGCATACCCAGGGCTGGGGTACGTCTTCAGGGGAGCCGGAGCAGGTGCTGCAGAGGGCGCGGGCGCTGGGTGCGGCGCAGTAGTGGCTGGCCCGATATACCGATCGCCAAGCGTGATGGGGGCATAGTGCCGCCCCCTCCGGAGCAGCAGTCGCGTGCTACCGCGCCGTCGTCGTGCAAGAACAAATGCCTGACCTGAAACAGTTTCTCGTTTTGGGCTGGGCGGGCCGTCCGGCCTGTTGTTCGGCGGCGCTCAGCCCTCCCGGCCGGACGGCCTTGCGTATTGATCGTTGAGCGATTGTACGAAACCGTCGGCATCGGCCAATACCCGTTCCAACTGCCGCTTGCGTCGCCAGTTCCAGCCTCTGGGGTTGGCGGATGCCAGCACGTCCCACCAGGCTTTGAGGTCCCAGGCAAATGCACTGGCGAGTTTTTCCCGGTCCGGCTCCAGCGACTCGGAACGCCTGATGCGCCTTAATACCGATTGACCGGCCCAGTGACGAAGCTGGGAGAAAACCAGCCAGGATGCGCCCAGCACTGCAGCGGCGATACCAATCTGGAACTCCGGCCCCAGGCTGGCGAAAGGCTCGAATCGCAGGCCCTGCCAGTGGCCGCCCTGCCAACTCCACCAGGCAAAGCCCGCGCCGATTGCGCCGAACACGGCAATACTGAGCCATAGGGTTCGACGCCGCCAGGTTCTGCGCGCAGCCGCCAGTTGGGGCACCAGCGTGTCGCGAATGTGTTTTGCGGTTTTCTCCAGCACACCAACGACCCGGTAGGAGCGCTCGACCTCGACCTGGCGAATGCGATTTTCGATTTCTGCGATGTCCTCGTCGCGCTTCCTTTCCATGCGCTGGCGCAAATTCTCGTCCGTCGAAGGGAGTTCGGCACTGCGGGAGTAGATGCGGTAGAAGCGACCGGCGGTCAGGCCCTGTTGCGCCAGCGCCCGCTGCCAGGCCGCGACCACATCCTCCGGGTTGTCCTCCCGGGCCGCCGAGTCGATCTGGTTGAGTATGTAGAGGAATTTGCTGGCGTCCGGCCGATTTACGGTGCGAGCGACCAGGTGCTCCAGGGTATCTCCCATGGCCCCCGGTTCGGGGTGGCGGGCATCGAAAAATACCAGCACCAGGTCAGACAGATCAATGATGTGTTCGGTAATCGCCAGGGTCGATGTGCGCTGGCGGTCGGCGTCGAAGCCCGGGGAGTCGATGACTATCTTGCCACGCAACGGCTCCGCCTTCGCCGTCTTGAGCTGGAGATAGGAATCGATGCGCCTGCCTTCACCCTCGGCGACCTGATCGATGTTACGGCTGATCTGGTAGAACGGAAACCGCGGGTCGCTGTCCAATGCGAGGCCGGGGAGGGCGGCACCCGCCGCATCGGTGCCATAGCAAATCACCGTAAACTTGTCATCCACGGCCTGGTTGCCCGTGCGTTGTAAGTCCTGACCAACGTATTGGTTCAAAAACGTCGACTTACCTGCAGAAAAGGTTCCCAGTACCGAAATCACCGGCCACCAGGATACCTGATTGGCATAGGATTCGTCTGCCGTTGCCAATCCCAGACCGCAGGCAATCCGATCCAGTCTACGGAAGCTATCCACGCAGCCGGACAAAATCGGGTTTTCCTGCTTGAGGTGCTTCTCAAGTCGCTTGATACGTTCTTTAGTTGGATTCATTGGCTTGATGGGTCTTCTGGCCTCGGGATAAATCAAATATAGAGGCCGTGGGTAGGCATGTCCAAGGTTGGCCAGCTGGCTACGCCAGGCTGCGCATTCGGCGGACTGCACCCGGAAACCGGCTTCTGGGTCCTTTTCTGTCGTAAACGGTGTCTTTTTAGCGCCTTCATCGGCTTACGCGTATTTCAGTTAACCACCGTGATTGATATCCTAGCCCCCTGAATGGCCCTGTACTCCCGCCGGGAAAACGGCGGCCGATTCGAACTTGACGCGGCACGGGTACAATGGGGTACGCGGTCCTGGTATGGAGGTTTACGATGGGCGCAATTAGAACGACGACGGTAGCGGTGATGGCACTATTACTGCTCGCCTGCAATCATCCAATTGAAATTGTCGGCGAGGGGGATGTCCTGTCTGCATCGGGGGATCGCAATTGCTTTCTCGAGGATTACCAGGCGGGGGCCGATAGTTGCAGGAAAAATATGGTCGTGCACGCCTACCAGGAGACCTACTACGGTGTTCCCCGGGAGGATGACGGCTGGGAGTTTTCGCACTGGGAAAACTGCATGGATGGCACCGCCAACGAGTGCCGCTTCGATGTTCCCGCCGATGCCGTTAAGAAGAACTGGGGCGCTAAGGCTGCGCCGCTGATCGCTGTTTTTACCAAAACGAATGCGCCGCCGCCGCCGCCGGTTGCCGTCTACAGTTATGGGATCGACCCCCGGGGCAATCTGGTGTCACCCTTGCCACTCAAGGACGCTCGACTCGAACGCAGGACGGTCTATTTCGGGTTTACCGGCGAGACGCCGTCGCGTATCAGTTTCTGGTGCTGCAAGTTGCCCCTGGGCGTAGAGCCTCACATGCCCCGGGTCGATGACAAGGATGCCCCGTTTGTGCTAAGGGTCGACCTGGGCGCGCTTCCCGAGGACCAGGGCCTGTCACGTGAGCTGTACGCCGACATTTTTGCCGGCGACGGCAGCTACAAGGGATACAGCACGCTTTGGACCCTGGCTCCCCCGCCCGAGGGCATCGTCGTTTTCAACGATGGCAAGCAGCATTTTATCGACTATACCCTGGCCCAGGCATTGCGGGTATCGGGTGATGGCACCATTGTGAACCTCCGCCCGGGAACCAACATTGCGAAGGGCGCTTTTGTCACGGATGGTGGCAAGAGCAATGTCTTTGGCGGTCGTGTCGATGGCATCTTCAGCCAGGGCAATGCCTCGGTCAATGTCGCGGGCGGCGACATTTCCCGGATTAGCTCCGGGGTGACGAGCTCGCTGGTGGTTTCCGGGGGCAAGATTGGCTCCATAACGTCGGAAACCGGCTCGGTGGCGAAGATCAGCGGTGGAGAGATCGGCAGGCTGTTCCAGGAAACCGGACAGGTCACGATAACAGGTGGTACCTTCTCCCAGGATGTTGCTGCAATAGCGGGTAGCCTGGAAATAAGCGGGGGTGTTTTCCGCGGTAGAGTGTACGACGACTACCTGAGCGACTCTTCGATTGCAATTACGGGTGGCGATTTCAAGTCGGAGTTTCGCTACAACTACAATGCGTTTGGCAAAGCTTCGCCGTTCACTTTTTACGGGGATTTGTCGATCACCAAGCCGGTGCGGGTAGGAAACGATGTTTACGAATCCTATATCACCGGTACCCTGCAGGAGGGTGACGTGATTTCCCAGAAAATCACCTGTTTCGATTTTTCCGCAGGGCAGGGCGACCAACCGCCTTGTAGCGGTGTGTCGATCGTCAAGACAGCGGTTGCAAAGTAACAGGCTCCCGTATCGCTATTTCATGCCTGCTGTGACCAGCCAACTTTTTCGCGAGTGCTCCCGGGCCCGGCGCAGAGAGCGGGCGTTGCGCCCGCCTGTCAGTCCGCCCTTTATTCACTCGAGCTATTGTTGCGCATCGCCGTCTCGAGTTTTTTGATATCTGCCGGCGACAACTGTGGCCTGTCCAAAGTGAGGGTCAGCTTGTTGAGTTGGGCCGTCAAGGGGAACGGCGGTCTGTAATCGGCATCGTTGACCCCGGTCAGGGTATCGGAACCGACATCGAAACTTTCGTCCCACTGCAGGATCATCGGCAGCGTTTTTTCCATCTTCCTGCTGTCCACAGCCTTGCCGTCCACCTTGAGCGTACCCGTGCCTGACCGGCCGAGACCGCTCATATTGTTGTAGGCCAGGGTGCCGACGCCCAGCCCGTCATATTTGAAGTCGAAGACCACGGTATGCTTGCCCGGCTTGAGTGGCGCATCGCCTTCCCACTTGATTCGCTCCAGATCCAGCATGTTCCAGACAAACACGGGCTTGCCCTCGAGCAGGTAGAAGCCGTAACCGCCGAAACGGCCCCCCGAGGTGAGGATCATGCCCTCGGCACCCTCTTGCGGCACTTCGATGTCGGCGCTGATGGTATAGGAGGTGTTAAGCAGCAAGGGCGAGTCCCCCTGGGGCAGTCCGACCATGGGAGTGGTGTAGACAAACTCGGAACGGCCTGCGGTGATGTTGGGCCGGGGCGCGATCACGCGGGCCGCTACCGAGGCATCCATGGGGAAGACCTGGTATTTCTCGGCTTCCTCGATGAACATCGCCTTCATCCGCTTCACTTTGTCCGGGTGCTGATCAGCGACGTCCTGCGACTGGCTGAAGTCGGTGCTCAGGTCGTAGAGTTCCAGTACCTGGTTGTTGAGGGGGTCGGGGTTGGCGGCGCCGTAGGCGTCCCAGGGTGCACGGTTGACCTTGGTACTGAGAAGCCAGCCCTCGTGATAGAGCGCCCACTGGCCCATCATCTCGAAGTACTGGGTCTTGTGGCGCGAAGGCGTCGCGGCGTTTTCTTCGGCAAAGGTATAGGCGAAGCTGGTGCCCTCGATGGGCGCCTGCTTGATACCGTCAACCTCCTCCGGGGGGTTGATGCCAGTGACCTCGAGAATCGTGGCAACCACGTCGATGACGTGCATGAATTGCTCTCGCAGGCCGCCTTTGTCCTTGATTCCCTCTGGCCACATCACCGCCATGTTCTGCCGAATGCCGCCCAGCTTCGAGGCATTCTGCTTGAACCAGGTGAAGGGGGTATCGAAAGCCCAGGACCAGCCGGCCGACATATGGTTGTAGGTCTGCTCGGTGCCCCACACGTCGTACCATTTCAGCTGGGTTTTTGCGGGCATCTTGTTGATGCCGTTGAAGAACGCCACTTCGTTGGGAGTGCCCAGGGGGCCGCCCTCGGCGCTGGTGCCATTGTCGCCATTGATGTAGATGACCAGCGTGTTATCGAGCCTGCCCATATCCTCGACGGCCTGGATAACGCGGCCTATCTCGTGGTCGCTGTAAGCGGCATAGGCGGCGAACACCTCCACCTGCCTGATGAACAGCTTCTTCTCCTCTTCGCTGAGTGCGTCCCAGGGCTTGAGGACGTCCCTGGGCCAGGGCTCCAGCTGGGTGTCCGCGGGGATAACACCAAGACGTTTCTGGTTCTCGAAGATACGCTCGCGCAGTTTTTCGTAGCCGTCGTCGAACAGGC
Source organism: uncultured Gammaproteobacteria bacterium (assembly GCA_963751595.1). GTDB lineage: Bacteria > Pseudomonadota > Gammaproteobacteria > Pseudomonadales > JAHEGP01 > JAHEGP01. The sequence goes on along the minus strand of CAVVVC010000006.1, from coordinate 44,799 downwards.
GCATCGCGCTGATCTTTTCGACCCATTCTTTTGTGGGATGATGCGGCGCGTGGGTGGCCCCGGGCGCATACTTGAGGAAGAACGGTTTTTCGGGATCGATCTGGTTAATCCGGTTGAGGTACGCGATGGCGTCATCAGCCATACCCGTAATCATATTCCAATCGGGTTTTCCTGCGAAGGGGTAGATCTGGGTGGTATTGCGATACAAGTTGGGTTCCCACTGGTTGGCATCGCCGCCCACAAATCCGTAAAAGTATTCGAAGCCCATGCCGATGGGCCACTGGTCGAAGGGGCCAACCTGGCTGGCGGCGAAAGCCGGCGTATTGTGATTCTTGCCAAACCATGAGGTGGCATAGCCGTTGTCCAGCAGAATCCGGCCGACAGTGGCCTTGTCCTTCTCGATGATGCTGTTGTAGCCGGGAAAACCGGTCGACTGCTCCGAGATCACGCCGAAGCCCACCGAGTGGTGGTTGCGCCCTGTGATCAGCGCGGCGCGCGTTGGCGAACAGAGCGCCGTGGAATGGATATTGTTATAGCGCAGGCCCTCATTAGCGACACGGTCCAGCGAAGGCGTTGGAATTACCCCGCCAAAGGTGCTGGGGACGCCGAAACCCGCGTCATCGGTGATGATCAGCAGGACGTTGGGTGCTCCTTTGGGGGGCACCACGCGCGGCGCCCACCAGGGCCTGGACTGCAGGGCCTCACGCTTGATTGTGCCGCCGAAATCCGGGGGTGGGGGCGGTAGCTGATTGCCATCGATGCTGGCTGTCGCGCCTGGCGAGCCGGGCCCGGCAGTGGCCTCCCGGGCGAGGCCCGTATTGTGAGCGGTCACATTGACAAGGGTCGTTATCAAGCAAACGGTAGCAAAACGCGAGAGCTTCATGAGCTTGTTCTCCAAAGGGGGCAATGGATGCTTGCAAGCACTTTGGTTCGTTCGATTTCAGTGCTTTACTTGGAGGCCAAATTAACACTATCCGTTTTCCATGACCTTGCAATTTCGGACACTGCGTAATCTAATTGCCTGAAAATCGTAATGGAATTGATCTTGATCAAGATGAAAGGGACTGAATTCTCCGATGACTTGTCACCGCCGATGGCATTCAGTGAGACCGGCGATGTTCGTATCGGTCCCGTCCTCAGTATTTGGGACCTACTGAGCGAATTAGGGGTGAGTCCACAGCGGGCATGCGTAACGGCCGGCGTAGATCCGTCGCTTTTCGCAGATCCCGAGAGTCGCGTTTCCCTGAACCGACTGGGACTTTTACTCGAAACCGGTGCAGACCTGACCGGGTGTCGCCACTTCGGCCTGTTGGTGGGAGAGCGCTTCGAGATACAGAAGCTTGGTTCACTGGGTTACCTGATGAAAAATTCAGCCACTGTCGGTGACGCACTGCGAAGTTTGATCTTGCACCTTCACCTATACGACAGGGGCGCAGCGCCGTTATTGGTCACGTTTTCCCCGGGCAAGGTGATCCTTGGGTATTCGATCTACCAACACGCCACCCCGGCTATCGATCAGGTCTACGATGCGGTAAATGGCATAATTTTTAAAATACTACGCGCATTATGCGGTCCATCCTGGGCTCCGCTACAGGTGAATTTTTGCTACCGGGCACCTGCCAACACCAGGCCCTATAAAAAGGTTTTCAGTTCCAGGTTGAGTTTCGACGCCGGCGCTTCGGGCGTTGTATTTGCTTCGTCCTGGCTGGATAAACCGATCCCAGGCGCCGATCCGGTGCTGTATGGATTGTTGTTAAGGGCGATGCAGGGAGCAGAGACAGTGAGTCCAATGAGCTTTGCCGAGCAAGTACAGCTTTCGCTCTATCAACTGGTGCTCACCAGCACTGCCACCGCCGATGCGGTAGCGCACCTGGTGGGGGTGAAGGAACGAACACTGCGTCGGCGGCTGGCAAGAGAGGGCATGAGCCTGCGTCAGCTTGTCAACCAAACCAAATTCCAGTTGGCAAGGCAACTCCTTGCCGGCACGGATCTCCCCGTAGCCGAGATTGCTTCAATACTGCACTATGCCGATCCCAACATCTTTTCCCGCGCTTTCAGTAACTGGGCGAAAATGAGTCCTAGCCAGTGGCGCAACGCGCTGGTTCGGCATGCAGGGGCGTAAGCCTGCCTGGCAGCTCCGCGCCCTTCTAACCGCCATATCTCACCGATTCGGCAATCGCTTTTGCGGCGCGCTGTTATTGTAGCTTAGGGCGAATGACACTGACTTAAGCCGATTCGGGTGTCTACCTCGGCAGGACCTTCGCCGACAGGGATGTCGGCCCAGAGCCCCCTGGGACGGATTTACGGAGTGTCCTGACGGGGTAGATGCCCAGAGCGGCGCTTTGAAAATCCTATGCATTTCTCCTTAACTAAGTGCCATTCAGCTTAGGGCGCCTATTGGGTTTCTCGCCGGTTCTTGCACTCTGTACGAAATCTTCCTCCTGCGGCCATAGCTACGGCTATGCCCTTAGTCGGAAAATCCCGCACCGCGTACAATATCTCGCCGTGAATTCGAAATATCGGAGAGATATGGCAGCTAAGACTCTGCCCTGCGAACACGTTTGCCATCGCCAGCGAGAGGACGGGAAGTAATTCCATGGAGCCGCCTCAGTTGTTTTATCGTGTGATAACAGATTCAAGGTTGCGGCGGCGAATAGCCGGTAGTGAGTTACCTGGAACTTGCCGCCCCTTCACCGCGACGATGTGGTGCGGGGCGGCTGCAGCTCGACCAACAGCGCGGCGTGGTCCGAGAAACCCGACAGGCGCGGCTCCTGATCATAGCGTACCGATGTTACCAGGCTGTCGGCTGCGGGGCTGGCCAGGCAATGGTCATAGCGAAACCGGTTGCCGGTGCGGGGGCTGACCCAGCTGAATGTTTGCGCCGAGGGGTGGCGGCTGCGAAACACATCGCGCCAGCCAAGGTCGAGCAAACGGGAAAACTCGGCAGTGTTGATAAAGGTTTTGCTGTCGGAATCCTGGAAGGGAATGCCGCAGTTGAGGTCGCCGACCAGGAGCGCCGGCCCCGCAAGCAGGGATGGGCTGTCCTCAGCCAGGGCGCGAAACAGCGGCACCTGGGCTGCCTTTTGCGGAAAGTGCACTGGCAAAAGGGTGAGCCCCGCTGTCGAGCCGCCGCTAAACATTGCCTCCATAATATGGCAGGTTCCGCTGGGATGGGGCATAAAGTCGCCGGCATCAAAGGGCGCTCGGGCCGCGAGTAGCAATGTATTGGCCGCTGCAGAGGGTGGCTTTGCGACCCATTGCCACCCCAGGCCCATGCGCTTCAGGGTGAGGCAGATGCGCTCGCCGGCCGGGCCCTGGCGAAACTCCTGCAGCGTCACGATATCCGCGCGGCTGGCCTGGAGATAGTCGACGATGGCCTCGGTGCGGCGGCCGCCACCCTGGAGAATGTTCCAGCTCAGCAGCCGGATTGTCACGGCTGCACTACCCAGCCCTGCTTGAAATATTCCGCTTTCGCAGTCTCGAGAAGTAATTCAAGCTGCCCGGCATCATCGGTGACCTTGAGGTCGATCTGCAGCTTCTCCCGGCGATTGGGGGAGAAGTCGGTCACATGGAGCACGAAGGCGGGGAAATCCCTTGAGGCTTCGGCCTTGTTGGTGCGGATCGCGAGGATCTTGCGAATCATCAGCTTGTCGCGCATGGTTTTGGTGGCCACCCATCGGTGCAGAATCTCGGCCCCGGGCAGTTCCTGCTCTGCCGCGATCCGGTCGATATCGGGAATGTCGCGGATGCTGGAGAGCTGGTCCAGGCGAACCTCTTCCGGGGTGGCGTTTTTGTCATCGCGCAAACGCACGAACTGGGGTGACAGGATCGAGCAGAGGGGCAGGCGGCGCACTCCCTCCCAGCGTTTATCGTCCCCGTTCCAGGCCAGCACCATCTTGTCGATCGGGTTTCCCCGGGAAGTGCGGGAAATAATGTCGAGGCATTCAATCTCGACCACCAGCCCCGGTTCGATCATCTGATAGGCCACATGCTCGGTGTTGACCTCGCGAAAATCGCTTTCTACGACCCGTTTCGACAGTTGCTGCAACAGCTTCGCGCGATCTTCGTCACTGAGGCCGCCGCCCACGCGACAGGTAAGCTGGAAGCGGCCGGACGGGCGTAGCACCGCCAACAGTATGTCATGCAGCAGTCCGGCCCGGTCGTCCAGGCCCTCGCTAAATCCAACGACAGCCAGATCCAGGGAATGGCGCGGCTTGACCTTGAAAACCCCGGCCCTGGCTGATCGCGCGATGACGCCCTCGGCATCCTCATCGATGACCCACGCCTTGAACTGCTTGAGCACCGCCGCGGCATTGTCGCCCTCGATGGTTTCGACCGGGTGAACGGCCTTGCCGTCGGCGAAAAGCTCCTGCAGCCGGGCCAGGCCGACATCGTGATTCAGCGACAGGTCCTCACCATCCAGTTCGTAAATATCGAATGCGGCAAACGCAAGCAGCGCAATGTCCGCTTCATCGGCGGGGTTGCGAGCCACTCGCACGACATCGTGAACCCGCGGTCGCTCGCCATCTGTGCGCTGCACATAGAGCTCACCGCCGATCAAGGCTGTCTTTATCCCGGCCGCCTTCAGCAATGCGGAGGCTTCGGCCATGAAGGGCGCGCCCAGGCGCAGGGTGCCCCCGGGATTGAGCGTAAAGGCTTCTTCATTGCGGTACACCAGGCAACTGAACTCGCCATCGATTTTGCGGCTGATCTGGTAGCGGGCGTCGGGAATCCGGTGCCGGGCCGATTCGATATCCAGCGGCACGGCCATCTGACCATGTTGCCGGCGCCGGCGGCGGACCTCGTGCAATACACCGTCGTCAGTCAGGGCGTCGGCGGTCCCGGTCATATACCCGCCGGGGTAGGACTTCAACTGATCGCGGTTGATCACGGTGCTGCTTCCCCGTCTTCGGGCGAGCGCATCTCGAGGTTCGAAAGGTGCAGGAGGAGGATGTAGCCCTTGCCCTTGACCCTGCCCTCGAGAAAGCCTCGGTAGGGGGTCGAGCCGCGACGGAATACGAGGGGTCGGCGACCTCTGGGCCCGGCCCCCATCACCATCAGCGACTGTTCATCGTGGAGCTGCTTCGCCATCTCGTGGAGGAAGTCATAGGTGAGTCCGTTGACATGGAGTATCTGCAGCTTGGTGCCGAACACGAAACGGCGCACCGCCACCGCCTTGGGGATCATCTTGCCGGTCCATGCCAGGGGAATCTCGGTATCAACGTTGGGGTCGAGGCGCCGGCGCGGACGGGTTTCCCGAACGCTGCCGTCTGGGTTGCGCACGATCTCGTTCTGTTCAATTCGGTAAACCAGTTCCTGCTCGGGATTGACATAAACCCGGCTCAGGCCCCAGAGAAACATCCCGGACTTTTCGATATCGACTTCTGGATCGCCATCGACCATGGCCTGGGCCAGGGTTTCATCATCTTCGTGGGCCTCTATCAGCGCTTCGTAGCTTTGCTCGACCGCGGCCTTGAGCAGTCGCCGGGAATACACGGGTTGGCCCCAGGGGCCCTGGTAGCGCACCACTTCGCGCCGGCGGATGCTCTCGACCTTGACCACTGCATCGCGACCTCGCGGGTCGCTGATATTGATATTGGGCATAGCCCCACCCCTCCGTCAGAGCATATCGAAATCGAACTCGTCGTTATCATCTTCGCTGTCTTCCTCGTCACAGGACGCGCACAGAGCGGCTTGCTCGTAGGTCAGGAAGTCGACGTCGGAAGGCTCCCCGACCAGCAGCCACAGGTCGTTATCCTCGTCGGCGAGCATGAAGGCCGGATCGGCAGCGTGGCCGCCCCGGTAGGAAAAGCCGAAACTGTATATGGTGCCGGCGCCCAATTTTTTTGCTACCGACGGCGGCAGGGTTGTGTCCCCCAGCCGGTAGGCCAGCCGCACCGGCGTGTCGAGCAACTCTTCGACCGTTGCGGTCTCCCTGAGGGTTATCGGGGCAGCGAAACTCGAGGCCACCTCGTCCAGCGGCTCGCCATCGACGTCCACCGCCCGGCGTTCGTTGCCCTCCACCCACCTGCCGTCTCGATTGAGGTAGCCCGCGGCGGTGCCACCATAGGGAATCAGGGTGCGACCATCCCGGGCCAGGGTCGTCAGGTCACAGCGCCTGCCCTCTGGGTCGAGAGTTTCAACGCTGACCGAGCCATAGAGTTTGGAACGATCGACCTTGATCAATTCGCCGCTGAAATGGGCCTTGCCGGCCGCAAAGGTAAGAGTCCGCGCCATTCCGTTTGCCCTCTGGTCAAAGCAACTGCTTGAGATCGATCATAGCGGAACTGAACGCCGCCAGTCCATTGACTTCCGGGCGGCAACTGACGGCGCGATCATCGACATAGGCCTGGGCCATGGGCTTGCCCGGGCCGGTGTGGATAGTGTCGAAGGGTATCATGTTTGCCTCCAGCCAGTTGGCTATCTGACTCTCCACCTGATCGCGTTTGGCACCAGTCTTGCCCGCGAGGCGTGAACTGAAAATGGTGACTTCAGCCAACGCCGATAGCGCCCCCATGAACTCGACGGCACCGTCGATCGGAGGGCCAATCTCGGATAGTGTTCCGGTCATGCGCCGGGCCAGGACGCCGTCGAGGTCGACACAGACATGGGCCTTGCTTTTACGGGGAAAACGGTTGCGGGCCGTTGCCCTGGCCCGGCGGGGCTCCTTTGATATTCCGGCTGGATTGGCGGTGACACTCGGCGGCGGAGGGCCGCCATGGCTATCGAGCATCACGTCTATAGCCGCATGGCCGGTTAACCAGGGATCCTCAAGCCATTCATCCCCGCTCCAGAGCCGTGAGTAGTGATGCCGGGTATGGTGCAATCCCGGTAGCCGAAACCAGGAACCGAGGCTGCCCCTGCGCACCCGCTTGGGAAATGTTTCGGGCTCTTCGTCAAGACCCGATGGCTCCCAGTCGGTGACGATGGATTTCACCATTGCAAAGACATCGGCGGTGGGAGCGGGCCGGTCAAACAATACCCAGATGTGATAACCGCCTAGGCCATTGGAGTCGAACAGCATTGGGTCATAGCCCCGATCCTGCAGCATTCTGACCCAGGTCAGTGCGGCATTGAGGTTGCGTCGGGCATGGTCCTCGGCAGCGATTTCCTCTGGATCGTGCAGGTCGATATCAATTCCGAACCAGTTCGAGGTGGATTCGACGGATTTTGCATGCAGGCCTATGATCTGGGGCTTGCGGGCGTGGCGGCTGGCGAAATGTCGGGTCAACTTGTCGATGGTAACCATATCCCGGCCGCGCTTGTCTTTCATTGGCAGGGTCATGGCTTTGTAGCTGCGGCCCTGGCGCCGCCGCTCGGAGGGCGTCAGCACTGAATACTGCCCCCACACATCCTTGCGGTTGACCAGGTTTGCCATTGCCCACTGGGCCAGCTCCCCCGCACGCTCTGCCCATTCCTCGCCGATGATCTCGTGTTGTGTCGCCATCCTTCGATTCTATCACCCCATGATCGGCAGCTGACAACAGTGCGACGTCGGTAGTGTTTGCCGTTTCCGGCGCAAGTTCCCCAGTGCTGCTTCGCTTCTATTCGCCCCTGATGTATTCTGCAATTCGAGCGCGGCGGGGAGGTTACGTGGGGGACGACTGGCCATCGAAAAGCAATGACGGAGCGTGGCTTGAGGCACGGTTCGACAATCCCGTTAAACCCTGCACCCGACTGGATGTTCTGGTCAACGGCGACCGCATTTTTCCGGCCATGCTGCAAGCCATCGCTACGGCGGTCGACGAGATCTGTTTTGAAACCTATGCCTACTGGCAAGGCGACATCACGGAGCATTTTGCCGCTGCGCTAAGCTCGGCTGCCGGGCGCGGTGTGTCGGTCAAGGTCGTGCTGGACTGGTGGGGCGCCAAACCGATGGCCCAATCCCTGCTCGAGCAGATGCGCAATGCCGGGGTTTGCGTGTGTTTCTTCAACCCACTGCGCTGGTGGCAGCTACGCCGCTCGAACTATCGTACCCATAGGAAGATACTGGTGGTCGACAGGTCGGTGGCTTTCATCGGCGGCGTTGGCATTGCTGAAGAATGGTGCGGAGACGCGGGGTCGCCCCAGGAATGGCATGACCTGCACTATCGCCTGTTTGGACCGATTGTAGCGGAAATACACGAGGCCTTTCGGCGACTTTGGTCTGAACAAACAGGCCACAACCTGCCCGCTACAATCCCCTGTCGGCACCCAGATGTTCCGCAGCAAAGCGGCTTTCCCTGTCAGGTGCTCACCAGTTCACCACGTCGCGGCAGCGAGGCCACCTATCGATTGTTTCGCCATGCGATCGAATCCGCGGCCGAGTCGATCGACATCGTCACCGCTTATTTTGTCCCCGATCAGGATAGTATATCGGCGCTTGTCGCCGCCCTGCGCCGCGGTGTATCTCTGCGCATCATGGTGCCGGGACCACACATCGATTTTACCGTCGTGCGGCATACTGCCCGTTCAAGCTGGGGCGAGTTGCTCGCCGCAGGTGCTTGCATCTACATCTACCAACCCACCATGCTGCACGCGAAGGTCACCGTGGTGGATGCGCATTGGCTGATCGTCGGTTCTGCAAATTTCGACAATCGCTCGTTTTCCCTCAATGACGAGATCGTAATGAATGTCATTAGTGAAAGCATAGCTCTCAAGCACCGGACGATTTTTGAAGCAGACAGGCAACGTTGCCGACGCCTCAGTTACGAAGCCTGGCAGAGCCGCGGTTGGCTGGCTCGCGGCAAGGAATTTATCTCTAACCTGGTGCGCGGGCAGTTGTAGCCGAGGCAGATTCACTGCGGGGCGAAGACGCAGTGAGCCCAGCTTGCCCCGGACTGCGAGGGGCCGGCCAGTGGCCTTACAGGGTCAGCAATCGTCGCAGCGGTCCGTCCTGCTCCCGCCCCGATTCCCGCTCCGCCAGCATCGCTTCCAACTGCAGCTCTATCTCCCTCGCTACCTTGTTACGCAGGGAACGCAGTTTGGCGGGGCTTAACGCTTGGCCCTTGAATTCCGACAGATCCACCGGCTTGCCAAAGCCGATATAACAGCGCTGGAGCTTGGGAAACCAGGAGCCAAGGGCGCCAACAGGGATGGGTGGCATCAGGTCGGGGCGGGTATTTTCGGAGATTATGCCAAGCCGCCGCAACACTTGCCCCAGCGCTGAATTCGGCAGATCTTCCCCTTCCATCAGGTGATCGTAAAAGTCGTCCGGCCCAACCATGCCAAAGGGCATGATGGTATAACCGTGCTCGGCAGCCAGCCTGACGAAGCCGTAACGCTGTTTCCACTGCAGGGTATAGAGGTCGCGCTTGGGCTTGACCGCTTCGTGGGCGCCGCCGGGAAACACCAGCAAATCCTCGCCGGCCTCCATCAATGCCGAACAGACCCGGGGATGCCCCAACACGGCGCCGCGCTTGAGGAAGAAATCCTCGCTCCCCGGCAGGCTGAAGGTGAAGCGATCCCCCATCGGGCGCAGGAAACGGCCCAGCTGCTTAAGCACTACCGGGGTCAGCACCATGCCGTCTAGCGCCAACAGCGAATGGTTACCGACAAACAGGCAGGGCTTCTCTGGAATGTTTTCGGCGCCGAAGACCCGGGGCCTGAACAGTTGCTGAATAATGCGGTATTGGAGCGCAAACTCCAGCCCCGATGGCGGTTCTGCTACCAGGGCCTTTTCGATATGACGCTCGATCCGCGGATCTGCTTCGGGCTCGTTGGCTGTAACCGGGGCTTTTTCAGCTTTCTTTGCTTTTACTTTTGTTCGTGCCCGGGCCTTGGTTTTCGGTTGTGCTTTTGTTTTGTCCATAAGGCATGCCGCCGCTGTCTGGGTCATTTGTTTAGCAAGACTATACCTGTGGCCTGACGGCTTGTCATGACATCATGGGGTCACCGTGCGCCGATTCTGAAAACCCCAGTAGAGGCAGGCCGCCGCGCACAGGGCAAAGCCGATGGAAAGGACAAAGTACCAGTGCACCACGACGAGTAATTCGTCATAAACGGCGGGGGTAATGAGCGCGTCCCCGATCTGGATATTGAGCAGCGCCGACAGAATCCCGATGCTGATAAAACCGCCCATCATGCGCATGGTGTTGATGGCGGCTGAGGCGCTGCCCAGATGCTCCACGGTGACTGTCCCCAGGGCCGCATGGATGATCGGCGTATCGATCAGGCCCGCCCCGACACCAATCAGGCACAGTGCTGCGATGACTTCCAGCAGGCTGGAGCCGGCGTCGATGCGGCACAAGAGCAGGAGTCCGCAGGCGACGATAAACACGCCGCTGATGGCGATGTAGTGGCTGGAATAGCGCTCCGACAGCAAGCCACTGAATGGCGCCACCAGCGCGGTAAAAATGGCCTGGGAGATCAGTATCAGGCCAGCGGCCTGGGCACTGATGGCTTTGATGTATTGCAGGTACAGGGTGATGATAAACGGCAGCGAGAACAGGCCCACGTAGATGAACAGGGTGGCCAGGCAGCTGAAGCCAAACAGGCGATTGCGCACGAACAGGCCCAACTCGATCAGCGGGTCGGATTTAACCATCTGCTGCCAGCAGAAACCGGCCAGCAAGGTAAGGCCCAGGGCGATCGTAAGCTGTCCGGTGAGGGTGTTGATATTCTGCACGCCGGGCGCCAGCAACAGAATGGCGAGGGTGTATATGATGCTGCCGCTGATATCGAAGCGGGAGTCGCGATTGCCGAATCGCTCCCATTTGAGGCTCACGGCGCCCACCAGTGACGCCAGCAGCAAAATCGGTACCGGTATGAAAAACACCATGCGCCAGTTGAAATGGTCGATGACATAACCACCCATCAACGGGCCGCTGACAATGCCGAGGTAACAAAATGCGGCGTAGATACCGGTAACGCGCCCGCGCTTTTCCACCGGTGTAATGCCATTGATCAGCGCCAGACCGTTGCCAAAAATGATCGCATTGCCCATGCCCTGGAAAAAACGGCAGGCCATCAGGGTGAGGCTGTCCTGCGCCACGGCACCCAGCAATGAGGCCAGCGCGGCCAGCAGCATTCCGAGCACAAAAAGGCGTTTGCGGCCATAGCGATCGCCAAGTCGGGCGGCGGGCAACATAAAGCTGACGTTGCCGATCACCAGGGTCATGGTAAACCAGCTGATGGTACGGGCATCCAGCGCCAGGTCGCGGGCAATCGCCGGGATGGCCAGGGTAGAAGAATGTACCAGCAAGGGCGCGATAAAACAGCCGAGTATGATGATGCCGGTGGACAGCCCCGGGCGGCTGATAGCGTCATTTGGGTCGTTCGGCAAAAAGAACCCCCGTGTCAGCTCAGGTCGGTGAACAGTCGTTGGCCTCACCATATAGATTCTTGCGAATGCCCACCAGTATTGTCGAAATATTCGCCAGGAAAAATATACACGCGTTTCAAGGACTAAATATTAGTAAATATTGATATAAGGCAAGGCATCTTTGCCCCGGGCATGCAAGATACTGTATCCGGGTGATAAGGATTCTCAGGGAGACTCCCACGATGGGTCATTTGCCCCGGTGGGTAAAAAACAGCAAAAATCAGGAGTTGCTCATGGCAAACATAGTCATTCTAGGGGCCGGTATCGGCGGCATGCCCCTGGCCTACGAAATGAAAGCACTGGCACGCCCTGAAGACCAGGTAACGGTAATCAGCGATTCTGCGGCCTTTCACTTCGTTCCATCAAATCCCTGGGTGGCAGTGGACTGGCGCAAGCGTCAGGATATCGAGATGGATATCACCGAGCCGCTGGCGCGCAAAGGGATTCAGGCAATCACCCAGGCCGCGAAGCGGGTGCACGCCGAGGACAACCAGGTGGAGCTGCTGGACGGCACGCGGGTAGGCTACGATTTTCTGGTTATAGCGACCGGCCCCAAGCTGGCCTTCGATGAGGTCGAGGGGCTGGGTCCTGACGGCTTTTCCCAATCGGTGTGCCACGTATCCCACGCCGAGCAGGCGAAAATCAACTGGGACAAGTTCGTTGTCGACCCCGGCCCGGTGGTGGTGGGGGCGGTGCAGGGCGCATCCTGTTTCGGCCCGGCCTACGAGTTTGCGATGATCATGGATACCGACCTGCGCAAGCGCAAGATCCGTGATCAGGTACCCATGACCTACGTGACGCCGGAGCCCTACATCGGGCATCTTGGCCTCGGCGGGGTGGGTGATTCCAAGGGCATGCTCGAGTCAGTAATGCGCGACCGTCATATCAAGTGGATCTGCAACGCCAAGACCACCAAAATTGAAGACGGCAAGATGTATGTTACCGAGTATAACGAAGACGGTGAGCCCAAAAAGGACCATGTTCTGCCGTTCAAGCACAGTATGATGCTACCGGCGTTCAAGGGTGTGGACGCGGTGTTTGGCATAGAGGGTCTGACCAATCCCCGGGGGTTTATCATCATCGACGAGCACCAGCGTAACCCCACCTACAGGAATATTTTCAGCGTCGGCGTGTGCGTCGCGATCCCGCCGGTCGAGGAGACGCCGCTGCCGGTGGGCACGCCCAAGACAGGCTACATGATCGAATCCATGGTCACCGCCACCGCCCACAATATTCGCGAGATTCTCGACGGCAAGGAGCCCAGTCACAAGGCGACCTGGAATACTTTGTGCCTGGCAGACTTCGGCGACACCGGTGCTGCCTTCGTCGCTCTGCCGCAAATACCACCGCGCAATGTAAGCTGGTTTGGTGAGGGCAAGTGGGTACATTTCGCCAAAATCGGTTTCGAGAAGTACTTTCTGCGCAAGATGAAGAAAGGAACGTCGGAGCCGTTTTACGAGAAAGCGGTGATGAATATGATGGGCATCACCAAACTCAAGAACAAGATTACCGGTAACTAGACCGTCGGGCCGGGGGCTGAGTCGACTCAGGAAAATGCCGGCGGGTGCGATTGGCGAACGCCACCAGCGACAGCATCACCGGCACCTCTACCAGTACGCCCACAACCGTGGCCAGGGCGGCTCCCGAGTTCAAACCGAACAGGCTGATGGCCACGGCAACCGCCAGTTCAAAGAAATTGGAGGTGCCTATCAGGGCGGCGGGCGCTGCCGTGGTAAAGGGCACGCGCCAGAGGTAAGCCCAGGCGTAGGCGATGGCAAAAATACCGTAGCTCTGAATCAGCAGGGGAATGGCGATGAGCACGATCACCATGGGTTTGGCGACGATGGTTTGTGCCTGGAACCCGAACAGCAGTACCACCGTCGCCAGCAATCCCATGACCGAATAGGGCTTTACCCGGGCAGTAAACTCGCTGATGCGATTGTGGTCACCACCCCTGTCCAGCATTCTGCGGGTCAGGTAGCCCGCACCGAGGGGAATGATGACATAGAGCACCACCGACAGCAGCAGGGTTTGCCAGGGTACGACGATATTGGTCACACCCAGCAGAAACGCTGCGATCGGGGCGAATGCGAACACCATGATAATGTCGTTGATCGAGACCTGCACCAGAGTGTAATTGGCGTCGCCGCGGACCAACTGGCTCCACACGAACACCATGGCGGTGCAGGGCGCGACCCCCAGCAGTATCATGCCCGCGATATATTCCCTGGCGCTCTGGGGGTCGACGAAGGGCGCGAAAATATGTTCGAAGAACAAGATGCCCAGTGCCGCCATGGTAAACGGCTTGATCAGCCAGTTCACCACCAGGGTGATGCACAGCCCCCTGGGTTTCTTGCCCACATCGCGCAACGATGAAAAGTCGACATTGACCATCATCGGGTAAATCATGATCCAGATGAAGACCGCGACCACCAGGTTGACGCTGGCGTATTCGAGTGCGGCGATGGTCTCGAACATCCCGGGCAATACCACTCCCAGTGCCACTCCGGCGAGGATGCAGAGGCTGACCCACAGCGACAAATAGCGCTCGAACAACCCCATGGGTGATGCTGCGGACTCGCTCATGGTAACCCTATCACGCAGCAGCTTTTGGTCGCCGTTGGCGGCACAGGCTGCGGGTTGGCGGCGTCGTTATCCCGCGGCGCGGTGGGGGAGAATACCGGCTCTTCGTCCAGGGTACGGAAAGCCTCCCAGGCAACCCCCGCGGGATCTTCGACCCAGGATTTGTTCGAGCGCGCGTAACAGCATACGGTCTCGCCCTCATCGAAAACCGCCAGGCCGGTGCCATGCAAGCGACTCCGCAATGCCTCCAGTTCGTGGTCATCATCCACCTGCAAGCCCAGGTGATCGACGCCGGTATTGGCGTCACCACGGGAGATGGCGAAGTTGACCCGTGGGTCGTCCAGCACCCACCTGGCATAGTCTGCCTCGCTCCTGACCGGGTCGGCGCCAAACAGCGCGCTGTAGAAGGAGATGCTTTGCTCCAGGTCTTCTACTCCTACATGAATATGTATGCGTTTCATAGCGGGTACCTTGAATCAGTGGTCGGGTTGGCTGCGGGAGCCGCAACCGCTGGCGAGCTCGATAATCGAGCATCCGCCGCGGCTGTCCTCCTGGATAGTGGCAAACCCGGCGCTGCAGCAATCCCTGATCATGAAGCCGATCAGGTCGCGGATGGTGTCGAAGTTGGCGGAGTAGATCACCGAGCGGCCCTGCCTGCGGGAAGACACGATCCCCGCATTGGATAGATGGTTCAGATGAAAGGACAGGGTGTTGTGGGGTGTGTTCAGCCGCTCGCTGATGGCTCCGGCAGCCAGGCCACCGGGGCCAGCCTGTACCAACAGACGGAAGGCCCGCAGCCGGGTTTCCTGGGACAGGGCGTCAAACACGGCAGTGGCCTTGTTTATTTCCATATGTCCAGATTAATGGACATAATAATGCTGTGTCAACCGTTGTTCAGAGAATGGCGTCCGCCCTACGCCAGTCAGTCAAGGCTCACCTCGCGGGTTTGACCGCGCTGCGAAAAACATGCATATTCCGGCGTCTTTACCGATGAACAGGAAAAGCGCGGTGGGCGCACTGACGGGCATCACAGTAATAGAACTCGCGGGCATCGGCCCCGCACCCATGGCCGGTATGCTGCTGGCGGATATGGGCGCCGATGTGATCCGGGTTGAGCGCGGCGGCGCAAGCGACCCCAGAACCCGCGGCGCTGTCAGTTTTCGCGGCAAGCAATCGGTCGTCATCGATCTGAAAAGCGCTGCCGGTGTGGCGGTGTTGCTGCGCATGGTAGAGCACGCCGACGTGCTGATAGACCCTTTTCGACCGGGGGTGACGGAGAAACTCGGGGTGGGGCCCGACACCTGCTTCAAGCGCAATCCGCGGCTGGTGTACGGGCGCATGACGGGCTGGGGACAGGAGGGGCCATTGGCGCAGGTGGCTGGCCACGATATCAACTACATTGCCCTGACCGGCGCCCTCCATGCCATTGGTAGCCGCGATAGCAAACCCGTGGTGCCCCTGAATCTGGTGGGTGACATGGGCGCCGGCGGCATGTTGCTGGTGCAGGGCATTCTGGCGGCGTTACTGGAGCGACACCAGTCCGGGGAAGGCCAGGTCATCGATGCGGCCATGGTCGATGGAACGGCGCAGTCCATGTGGATGATCCACGGATTTGCCGCGGCCGGCGACTGGGACGTCGAGCATCGCGGTGTGAATTTCCTCGACGGCGGGGCGCACTTTTATGACACCTACCGAACAGCCGATGACAAATACATTGCGATCGGCGCTATCGAGTCCCAGTTCTATAAGCTGCTGCTGGAACTGTGCGAACTGGACAGCGACGCCTTTGGCGCTCAAATGGACCAGAGTCAGTGGCCCGCGCTGAAGGCGCGCCTCGCTGCGCTTTTCAGCAGCAGAACCCGGGATCAATGGTGTGCCCTGCTCGAGGGCAGTGATGTTTGCTTTGCGCCGGTTTTGAGTCTCGACGAGGCTCCGGGTCATCCCCACAACGTCGCCCGTCAAACCTATATTGAAGTCGACGATGTCGTGCAGCCGGCGCCCGCTCCGCGCTTCAGCCGTACCCCCTCGTCGGTGCGCCATGGCGCTCATGGTCCGGGGGAGGATACCCGCCGGGTGTTGCGAACCATGGGCTTCAGTACCGAGGAAATCGCAGCCCTGCGGGGCGACGGGTTTATCAGCTAGCGGCCATACCTCACTGATATTTGGAATTCCCGGCGAGAGATTGTGCGCGGTGCGGGATTTTCCGACTAGGGGCATAGCCTTAGCTATGGCCGCAGGAGGAAGATTTCGTACAGCGTGCAAGATCCGGCGAGAAACCCAATAGGCGCCCTAAGCTGAATGGCACTTACTTAAGCCGATTCGGGTGTCTACCTCGGCAGGACCTTCGCCGACAGGGATGTCGGCGCAGAGCCCCCAGGGACGGGTTTACGGCGTGTCCTGACGGGGTAGATGCCCGGAGCGGCGCTTTGAAAAGCCTATGCATTTCTCCTTAAATAAGTGCCAATGGCCCTAAGCTACAATAACAGGCACGCCGCAAAAGCGATTGCTGAATCGGTGAGGTATGGTGGCTAACGCCGGGGCCTCCCCGGGTGGCAGTCTGGCCGTTCTCAACTCAAGGCAGGTAGCAAGATGATCGAGGCAGTATTCTGGACCCCGGGGGAAAAAACCTTTGTTACCGGCGGCGCCGACCTGATGGCCCAGTGGCGCGAATCTGCTGACGGTTTGATCTGGATTAATATCGACCACGGTTCAGCGCTGCAGGACGTCGACGCTATCGTGGCAGAATTCGGTTTGCACCCACTCGCGGTGCAGGACGCTTTCCGGGATCGTCACCCGCCCAAGCTGGAAGCATTCGAAGAGACGACGTTTCTGCTGCTGAAGGGGCTTTCGGCGGATGTCGACGAGCTGGAATATTCGACCATCCAGTTGGCGATGTTTATCGGCCCAAGGTTCCTGCTGACTCGCCATTCAGGGCCTTCGGTGAGCGTGGCGACCCTGAAGCGGGAGTTGAGTACCAACCCGGCGCCGCTGTCCCTGGGGGTGGAGGGCATCGCCCTGCGCCTGTGTAAAATTCTGAGTGGTCGCTACCTGAAGCTGTTGCTCGGTCTGGAACCGCGCCTGGAGCAGTTGGAGGACGAGATCCTGCTCGATGCCGACGATGACATACTGGCCGAATTGATTGGTAAGAAAACCGAGCTGAAAAAGCTGCGCCGGGTATTCCTCTACCATCAGCAAATATTCCGCCAACTGCAAAATCACGGGGAATTCCCGGTGTTCCGCGAGTGCACCCATGAGTTGAATGACGTCTACGAGCAGCAGGAGCGGGCCAACAGCCTGACCGGGCTGTACTACGAATTGGCCTCCGACCTGGTCGATGGGTATCTCTCGGTGTCGGCGCATCGACTCAACCAGATCATGAAAGTTCTCACCATCGTCGCGTCTATCTTTATTCCGCTGACTTTTCTGGCCGGCATCTATGGCATGAACTTCGACAACATGCCCGAGTTACACTCGCCCAACGCCTATTTCGTGGTGCTGGGTGTCATGGCCGTTATGGTGATTGCACTACTGCTGCTGTTCAGGAAGAAGCGCTGGCTTTGAGGCATAAAAAACCGGGCAATAGCCCGAATGGCACTTACCTTAGCCGATTCGGGTGTCTACCTCGGCAGGACCTTCGCCGACAGGGATGTCGGCGCAGAGCCCCCAGGGACGGGTTTACGGCGTGTCCTGACGGGGTAGATGCCCGGAGCGGCGCTTTGAAAACCCTATGCATTTCTCCTTAACTAAGTGCCATTCGCAATAGCCCGGCTTGTCTATCCGCGGTAGCGCTCTCACTCGGGTGGCGGTGTTGGCCCGCGGTGTACCTTTTCGCGCAGGCCCTGCACCAGCCGGAAGAAGATCGGTACCAGCAAGGTGCCGCCGATGGCTGCCATGATGGTACCGCCGAACACCGACAGCCCCAGTGATACCCGACTGGCCGCGCCGGCGCCGCTGGCGATGATCAACGGGAAAACACCGGCGACAAAAGCCAGGCCCGTCATCATCACCGGGCGAAAACGCAAGCGGGCGGCTTCGACGGTCGCCTCGATCAGGTCCATTTTCTCCCTTTCGCGCAGGGACTTGCCGAACTCCACGATCAGGATCGCAGTCTTCGAGGCCATCCCCACCAGTAGTACCATGCCAATCTGGCCATAGAGACTGAGGGGCTGCTGGTACAGCAGCAGGCCGATCAGCGCTCCGATCATGGCGATGGGAACCGAGAAGATAATGGCAACCGGGGTGAGGAAGGATTCGTACAGCGCTGCCAAAAACAGGAAGGTAAACAGCAGCGACATGCCCAGGGCGATGGGCGCCATGTTACCCGACTTGCGCTCCTCGTAGCTCGAATCTGTCCAGTCGTACTTGTAGCCGGTGGGCAGGTTTTTTGATAGCTCGGCCATGGCGTTCATCGCATCACCGGAGCTGAATCCACCGGCGGCATTGGGCACACCGTTAATGGTCGCGGAGTCGTAGGTGTTGTAGCGATACAACACGTCTGCCCCCTGCTCCGGCATGGTCTTCACAAAGGTCGTCACCGCAATCTGCTCGCCCTTATCGTTGGTGACGTAGAGGTTGCCGAGGTCCCCTTCCTCCTGCCGGAACTCGGCTTCCGCTTGCACCATCACCCGATAGGTTTTACCAAACAGGTTGAAGTCGTTGATGTAAAACCCGCCCATCTGGGTCTGCAGGGTCAGGAAAATATCGGAGATAGACACCCCGAGAGTCTTCGCCCTGACCCGGTCTATTTCCAGCCATATTTGTGGGTAATCAGCCCGGAAGGTGGTAAAGGCACGGACGATTTCGGGTTGTTGCATGGCTTCCATGACCTGGGCGTTGGTAGCCTCGGAAAGCTTCTGCGCGCCCTGGCTCTGGGTATCCTGAACCACGTAGGAGAATCCGGCCACAGCGCCGAGGCCCGGAATCGCAGGCGCGCCGAAGACCAGCGCATTGGCGCCGGCCATCTGTGCGAACATGGCCTGGTACTTTTGCTGCAGTGCGAACTGGTGTTGCTCCGGCTCCTTGCGCTCGTCCCAGGGTTTGAGCTTGGCGATGACCATCCCGGCGTTGGATTGCAGGGCCGTGTTGAGAATACTGTAGCCATTCACCGACAGCACGGTTTCGATGGCTTCATCCGCCAGCAGTGTCTGGGTGACCTGGTTCATAAACTCGCCCGTCCGGTTGAGGGAAGCTGCGGCGGGGAGTTGCACATCGACCATAAAAAAGCCCTTGTCTTCATTGGGAATGAAGCTGGTCGGGAGCAGGGTAAAAAGGTAGAAGAGCAAGCCGAACAGGGCGCCGATCACGCCGAGGCTTGCCACCACGTTGTTTGCCATCCAGCGGACAATCGCCACATAGGCGTCGGTGACGGCGGAAAAGCCCTTGTTGAAGCCGCGGATCAGGAAATTGGGTTCGCCGTGCTCCGATTTGAGAAGCAGTGAGCAGAGGGCGGGGCTGAGGCTCAGCGCGTTGATCATGGAAATCAGCACCGAAATGACCAGGGTGGCACCGAACTGGGCGAACATCTGCCCGGTAATACCCGGTAACAGCATGGTGGGTCCAAATACCGCCGCCAGCACCATGGAGGTTGCGAAGATGGGCCCGGCGACTTCCCGCATTGCCTGCTCGGTGGCGGGTCTTGCCGCCAGCCCTTCGTCATGCATGATGCGCTCGACGTTCTCCACCACAATGATGGCGTCGTCCACCACCACCCCAATGGCCAGAATCAATGCAAACAGGGTCACGGTATTTATGGTCATGCCGAGGAAATACAGGACCGCCAGGGTGCCGATAATCGACACCGGTACCGCGATCGTGGGAATGAGCGTTGCCCGAACGTTGCCGAGAAACAGATAGGTGACGAAGATAACCAGGAGAATGGTGAAGATCAGTGTTTCGACCGTCTCGTCCAGCGAAGCCTCGATAAACTCCGTCGTGTCGTGGCCGACAATGTATTCGATACCGGCCGGGAAATAGGTTGAAAGCTCCTCCATTTTTTCTCGGACAGACTCGGCGACCGCAAGGGAGTTAGCGTCGGACAGTTTGTAGATCGCGAGTAACACGCCGGGCTTGTTGTTGTATTCGCCGTAGCCTTTGTAGACCTGGGAGCCGAGCTCCAGCCTGCCAACATCCCTAAGGCGCAGTATTGAGCCCCGCTCGTCGGCACGGAGTATGATTTCGCCGAACTCCTCGGCGGATTGCAGGCGCCCCTTGGTCTTCAGCACATACTGAAACTGGGTAGTATCGGGGTTCGGGGGGCCGCCGAGCTGGCCCACTGCCGCCTGCACATTTTGTTCCTTGATCGCGCCGAGCACCTGGCTCACGCTGATTTTATTGGCCGCCAGTTTTATCGGGTCCAGCCACACCCGCATGCCGTAGTCGAGTGCGCCGATGATGGAGGCCTCACCCACGCCCTCCACGCGACCAAGCTCCGAAGCAATGTTCAGGCTGGTGTAATTGGAGAGGAATATGCCGTCGAGGCTGTCATCGGGGGAGAAGAGACTGACCACCATCAGCATATCGGATGAGCGCTTCTTGACGCTGACCCCACGCTGTCGGACTTCAGCCGGCAGTTGGGGCTCGGCGAGGGCAACCCGGTTCTGCACATCCACCTGTGCCAGCGAGGCATCGACGCTGATGTCGAAGGTGACGGTGAGGGTGTAGCTACCGTCGCTGGCCGACTTCGACGACATGTAGACCATGCCCTCGGCGCCGTTGACCTGATCTTCAATCGGGCTGGCGAGCGCTTCCTTGACCGTCTCTGCGCTGGCGCCGGGATAGTTGGCTCTGACCACGATTTTGGGGGCCGATATATCCGGGTACTGATCCACCGGCATGACGAGTGTGGCGATGATGCCGAAAATGGTGATCAGGATTGAAACTACCAGCGCAAAGCGCGGACGGCGGATAAAGAACTGCGGGCTCATGGTGCCTCCGTGACGTGTTGTTATTGGCTGCCGCTCGGTGCGCTTACTTGATTTCGACCTTGGTCCCCGGCTTGAAGGTGTTGGCGCCCTCTGCAATCACCCTGTCGCCATCTTCGACCCCGGTGCGCACCGCCCAGTCCTTGCCTTCGCGGGCACCCACCTTGATATTCCTGCGCTGCACGGTGTTGTCGTCGTCGATCACCATCACGTAGTGCCCCTGCTGGTCCTGGCTGACGGCTCGCTGGGGCACCACCACCCTTTCCATCGCCTGTTGGGCCTTACCGACTATGGTGACATTGGTGCCGGGCAACAGCAGGCCATTGGGATTGGGGAACAGCACACGGCCAGTGACCGTGCCACTGGAGCCCCGGCTGCTGTGCGACCAGTTCTCGAAGGTGCCCTGGTGGTTGTAGATGTTGTCACCGGCAAGCTCGAGCTGCACCGTGACTTCGGGAATCTCCAGGCCCTCATCGGTCAGCTTCTGCCGAAACAGGGTGAAGTTGTTATAGGTGCTCTGTTCGACACTGGCGGAGGCGTAGATGGGATCCAGTTGTACCAGCTCGAAGATTGGCGGCGAATTCGGTCCAGACGGGACGATCAGGTCACCCATGGCATAATTGCTCTTACTGATCCGACCGCTGTAGGGCGCATAGATTTTGGTGTGCTTGAGGTCCAGCTCAGCCTGTTCCAGTTTCGCTTCAGCGGAGGCAATCGCCGCGGAGCTGGTGTCGAGGGAGGCCTTGGCCTTGTCAAAGTCCAACTCGGAGATGTAACCCTGGGGTCGCAGCTTTTTGGCGCGCTCCCAGTTGGACCGTGCCTGTGTCGCGCTGGCTTGGGCCGACTGCAACTGCGCCCTGGCGGCATTGACAGCGGCAACGTATTTGGCGTCATCGAGTTCGACCAGCAGCTGGCCCTTTTCCACCAGGTCCCCGGGCGCGAAGTGAGTGGCTCTCAGGGTTGCGGAGATCTCCGGGCGGATGGAAGCACTTTGCACCGCCTCGATAACCCCGGGAAGCCTGAAGCCGGGCCGCAGTGTGCGCCGCTGGGCCTCGACCACGGAGCTGGCCGCAACCGGCCTCGCGACCGGTTCGGCAGAGGCGTCCGGAGCCGCCGGCTCTTGCTTGCCACAGCCGATAATTACTGTAGCGAAAAGACAGGCCGTAAAGAGCTTACGAGCTGGGTTCATTGGATAGCCTCCATGTGGTTTGGCAGAAGTCTGAACTCGTTATCTTCGAGGAGAGACCGGGGTATCGTTTTTTATTTTCCGACTGTTCTGCAATCCTGCTTCGCGCGGTTTTCGCAGCGCATTTGCCGTGGTTTGATCCCGGCGGGGCCCATGCTTTTGGCACCAAAAAACGAGCACTAGCCCCTGATTGGTAACGCTTTTACAAGGTACCACAACACGGACAGGATGTGGTAACCTCAAGCTGTTACCTAGGGGGTGCGCCTCCGAAAGTGGACATAACATAAGCAAAGCGCAACTCTGAATCTAACAACAAAAAGCAAGAGGACTTAAATAATGAAGAAGGCTGTGATTCGTTGGCTCGTCGGATTGGTGGTCACGGTGGGCATCGCGCTGCCACTGCAGGCTGATATTCCCGAGACCCTGGATGTTGACGGCAATGCACTCGTGCTCAACGGCGAGGGTTTGCGCAAGATGATGATGATGAAAATCTACAAGGGCGCCCTCTATCTCCCCGCGAAGAGCTCCGACGCTGCTGCCATTATTGCCGCAGACGAGCCCATGGCGATTCGACTGGAAATGGTTTCCGGCTTGATCACCAGCGAAAAGATGGAAGACGCGACGCTGGAGGGACTGGAGAAAGCCACCGGTGGAAACATGGAGCCGATCCAGGATTCAGTTGATGCGTTCATCAATGTGTTCCGCGAAGAAATCAAGGAAGGCGACACCTTCGATATCGCCAACGTGCCCGGCAAGGGCATGGAAATCTTCAAGAACGGCAGCTTGAAAAAGACCATTGATGGCGGCATGGATTTCAAAAAAGCGGTGTTCGCAATCTGGCTGGGTGAAGACCCGGTGCAAAAACCCCTCAAGGACGGCATGCTCGGTAAATAGGTACCAAGCCCAAGTGCCGGGAGGCCGTTGCGCGCCAGCGCTGCGGCCTCCCCGGACGCTCAGGCGCCCCAGGGCAATGCCGGGGTTTGCAACAGGCTGAATTTCACATCCACCGTCAGTGCCAACGATTGCAATGCGCTCACGCGCTGCCTGCCGGCGTGTCCAGCCCGGTAGAGGTGGGGCGTCATCGCGAGCAGGTTTGCAATCGCTTCCTGTCGAAGCTCCTTAGTCTCAAAACGCGTTTCGCGACGGCTGACGGCTTTGAAGCCGCTGGCGCTGGCAGCCTGCAGGCTGTTTCCCCGGTATGCCTTCAACGATTCGTAGAGCAGTGTGCGCAACTCGAGCAGATGGTCTGGGCCGGGCTCCACCAACAGTAACAGGCCACCGGGTTTGAGGATGCGTGCAAACTCAGAATAGTGCGGAAATCCAAATACGCTCATTACGATATCGGCGCTTTGGTCGGCCAGGGGAATCTTGCGGTTGCTGGCTACCATCCAGGTCGCCGCCTGCGAGCGCGCCGCCAGTTGCATGGCCCACTTAGAGATGTCGAAGCCAATGATGGTGGGTTTGGCACATCCCGCCGTGTCCGCTTGTCGATACAGTTGATCGGCGTAATAGCCATCGCCACAACCCGCATCCACCATTACCGTACCTTCCTCGAGTTTCGCCTGCAGCATACTGGCCAGGCTTTCGGTCAGGGGCCGGTAGTACCCTGCCTGCAGAAAAGCCCGCCGCGCCGCCACCATCGCTTTGCTATCGCCCGGGTCACGGGAGCGCTTATCATTAGGGCCAAGTAGATTGACGTAACCCTGGCGGGCAATATCGAAGTGGTGGCCGGCGCTGCAGTGCAGGGCGGTGCCGATCTGTTGCAGGGGCAGCTTATCGTGGGGGCAACGCAGTGCCGAATGATACAAGAAACTCATCGAAGGGTGCCTTGGGCAGGATGCTGCGGGGTTACTGTAGGGGCATGATACGGCAAATGGCCAGGGGGCGCCGCGTCGGGGTTTTGCTGTTTCTGGGTGGTCTGCCAATGGCCGCTGCTGCCGAGCGCCAACTGCTTTGGGGAGACACCCACCTGCATACCAGCTATTCCTTCGATGCCTACGTCTTCAACAACACTTCGGCTGGCCCGGATACGGCATACCGCTACGCCAGGGGCTTGCCGGTGGAGCATCCCTACCACAAAGCACGGGTGCAGATGACTGCGCCCCTGGACTTCCTCGTGGTTTCGGACCATGCGGAGTTCCTCGGCCAGATTCGCAACGTGCACCGCAATGGTGTCGACACCGGCGGGCTCGGGCCGTTGGCAAGCCTTAAGGCATGGCTAGCGGCTTACTTCCTCAATCGTGCGATTGACAGGGGCGAGGGCTCGTCGGTATTCATCGAGCGATTGCCGGATCCCGACCTGACGCCCCTGGAGGAGGCAACCGCGGCGACCCTCGGGGACGATAGTATTCGACTGTTGCCGATGCCCGACCAGGTGGAAGCCGACGCCTGGCGCGACATTACCGAAGCGGCGGATGCTTATAACGAGCCCGGCGTTTTCAGTGCCCTCATCGGCTGGGAGTGGAGCGCTACCCCCGGTGGTGCCAACTTGCACCGGGTCGTCATTACTGACAGCAACGCCGAAACCGCAAGCCAGTTCAGGCCCTTTGGCTTTGACGACGGCGCATTTCCCGAGGATTTATGGGCCTGGCTGGAGGCGACCAGCGCTGCAACCGGCGCCGGATTCACCGCAATTCCCCACAACTCCAATATCTCCAAGGGCATGATGTTTGCCGAGACCAGCTTGCGCGGCGAAGGGCTGGACGCTAACACGATCGCACAACGGGGGAAGTGGGAGCGGGTGGTGGAAATTACCCAGATCAAGGGCGACTCGGAAACCCACCCCCTGTTTTCTCCGGGCGACCCGTTTGCCGACTTCGAAAATTACCCCTTCTATATCCAGCGCAGGTGGACTGAATACCAACCCCGGCCAGGGGACTTTATTCGTCCGGCCCTGGGCCTGGGTTTGCAGGTGGAAAAACGGCAGGGTCAAAATCCCTTTCAGTTTGGTGTGATTGGATCGAGCGATTCGCATACCGGCCTTTCCTCCTTCGAGGAGAATAATTTTCACGGCAAGATGGCGACAGACTCGATCCCGGCCAACAAGCGAGCCCGGGTGATCAGCGACGGCCCGGCGGCGGACGGTTGGTCGATGTCGGCTGCCGGGCTTGCCGCGGTCTGGGCCGCGGACAATACCCGCGCCGCCATACTGGCCGCCATCCAGCGGCGCGAGGTCTACGCCACCACCGGCCCGCGTATCACCCTGCAGTTTTATGGCGCCGGTGACCTGAGCGAAGATGATTTGCACCCTGGTTTACAGGATCTGCTTGCCCGCGGGGCGGTGCCCATGGGCGGCGAGCTCCGCGCCCTGGATGCTGCACCCGCCTTTGTGGTTGCCGCGAGCAAGGACCCGGTGGAGGCCAACCTCGATCGCATCCAGATCGTCAAGGGTTGGCTGGACGCCAGCGGCCAGAACAGGGAGCAAGTCTACGATATTGCCTGGTCGGGGTCTCGGGTGCTGGACCCTGACGGCCGCCTGCCACCGGTGGGAGATGCGGTCGATCGCCGAACCGGAAAAGTAGCCAATACCATCGGCGCAACCCAACTGGCCGCGTTCTGGCGCGATCCCCGGTTCGATCCCAGCCAGTCGGCGTTTTACTATGTGCGGGTACTGCAGATCCCCACGGCGCGTCACTCGCTGCTCGATGCTGTAGCGCTGGGCCTGGAGTCCGCGCCGGGGCACCCCGATACTATCCAGGAGCGGGCCTATTCTTCGCCAATCTGGTATCGACCGGGCGGCTGAGGTACCCGGTTTTATGCCGCCGCGGAGACAGCATGCAAGAGTTCATCCATGGCCATTCTGGTAGGTTTGACCAGGCGGAAGCTGCCGATATGCCGTGGAAAATCATCGATGATTGATTGTGCCCAGCGACTGCGTGTTGCTGCAACATAGTCGTTGAGGGTTGCCAGCAGTAAGCTGCGATGCCCCGCCGCGGCCTCTGTTTCCAGCGTATGGACGTCGACAAATTCGGTATTGCAGCGTTGCGCCAGGCTGGCGTTAGGGTCGAGGACAAAGGCGAAACCGCCGGTCATACCGGCGCCAAAATTGACCCCGGTATCGCCCAGCACGATCACCAGGCCGCCAGTCATGTATTCACAGCAATGGTCGCCTGCTCCCTCGACCACGGCAATGGCGCCGGAATTGCGCACGGCAAAGCGCTCGCCGGCAATGCCCGCCGCATACAGGGTGCCGCCGGTGGCACCGTAAAGACAGGTATTGCCGATGATCACATTGTGTTGGCTCTCGAATCCGCGAACAGCGGGTGGGAAGATCACCAGACGCCCGCCGGCCATACCTTTGCCAACATAGTCGTTGGCGTCGCCTTCCAGGGTCATGTTCAAGCCGCCGGCATTCCACACGCCAAAGCTCTGGCCGGCGGTACCGGTAAGTTTGACCTCGATGGGTGTCGCGGCCATGCCGTTGTTACCCCAGTGGCGCGCGATCTCGCCGGCGACCCGGGCGCCGACAGAGCGGTTGAAGTTGGCCAGTGTATAGTGATGCTGCGAGCGCCTGCGGGCCATTATCGATGGCTGCATATCCGCCAGCATTTGCTCGGCCAGTTCGCCCTTGTCGAACGAGGGGTTGCGCTCGAGCAGGCGGCGATGGGGCCTGTCGTCATCGACTCCCGCGTTCGACAGCAGGGGTGCCAGGTCGAGGCGGCGTTGTTGGGGTGTGGTTCCCGGCAGCAATTGCAGGAGTTCAGTTCGGCCGATGATTTCGTCGAGACTCCGCGCCCCGAGACTGGCCAGTAGTTGTCGTACCTCCTCTGCGATCGCGGTCAACACCGCCATTACCATTTGCGGGCGGCCGGCATAGTGGTCCCGCCGCAGGCGTTCATCCTGGGTTGCGATACCGGTGGCGCAATTGTTGAGATGGCAGATACGCAGGTACTTGCAGCCAAGGGCAAGCAGCGCCAGCGTGCCGAAGCCAAAGCTCTCGGCACCGAGGATGGCAGCCTTGACCACGTCGAGACCCGTCTTCAGACCGCCGTCAACCTGCAGACCGATGCGCTCGCGCAGCTGGTTGCCGCGCAGTGCCTGATGGGTTTCGCGCAGCCCCAGTTCCCACGGTGTGCCCGCGTATTTTACTGAACTCAGCGGGCTGGCGCCGGTACCGCCGTCGTGCCCGGCAATAGTAATCAAGTCGGCATAAGCCTTTGCTACACCGACCGCAATCGTGCCGACACCGGCTTCAGATACCAGCTTCACGGATACCAGCGCATCCGGATTGACCTGCTTGAGGTCGAAGATTAGCTGTGCGAGATCCTCGATGGAGTAGATATCGTGGTGCGGCGGTGGCGAGATCAGGGTAGTGCCCGGGATTGCGTAGCGCAGTTTGGCGATCATGCGGTTGACCTTCTGACCCGCCAGTTGCCCGCCTTCACCCGGTTTGGCGCCCTGGGCGATCTTTATTTGCAGTACCCGGGCGTTGACCAGATAGTGGGGGGTGACGCCAAAGCGGCCGGAGGCAATTTGCTTGATACGGGATTCGGTTTCGGTGCCATAACGTTTGGGGTCCTCGCCACCCTCACCGGAGTTGGAGAGACCGCCAAGCCGGTTCATGGCCATGGCCAGTGATTCATGGGCCTCGGGCGACAGGGCGCCGAGTGACATGGCACCGCTTTCAAACCGCTTGAGAATGGCGGTTACCGGTTCAACCTGGTCGAGTGCAAGGGGTTTGCCGCCAGGTTTCAGTGTCATCAGGTCGCGGGGTGCCATGGCAGGTCGACGGTTGACCAGGTCGGCGTAGTTACGGTAATCCGTCGGTAGTTTGCTCCGGCTAAACCTGCCCAGTGCCTGCACTACCCCGGGGTTAAAGGCGTGGTATTCACCCCCGTGCACATATTTGTTGTAGCCCCCGTGCTCCATCGCAACCCGCGGCTTGAAGGCCTGGTCTGCCAACTGGCGCTGGGCCGACTCCAGTTCGGCAAAGCCGGTGCCCTCGATTCGGCATTGGATGCCCTTGAAACACAACTCCGCAACTTCGCTGGCCAGCCCCAACGCCTCAAACAGTTGTGCGCCCCGATAGCTGCTGATGGTTGAGATACCCATTTTCGACAGAATTTTGTAAAGGCCTTTATTGATTCCGCGTCGATAACGCGCCATCTCGTCCAGCGCACCCTCGGGGCCTGCCGGGGAGCCGGCCAGTTGCAGGATGCATTGGTAGGCGAAGTACGGAAATATCGCGGTTGCGCCGAGGCCGACCAATACGGCGAACTCATGGGGATTGCGCGTGGTGGCGGTTTCCACCACCAGGTTGGCCCGGCAGCGTAGCCCAATATTGATCAGGTGATGATGCACCGCCCCGGTTGCCAGCGTGGCATGCAGGGGAAGCTTGCCTGGCGCCAGGGCCCGGTCAGACAATACCAGGATAGTCGCCCCCGACCAGACCGCTTTCTCCGCCTGGTAGCAAATATTGCGGATGGCGGTTTCCAGGTCCATGGCGTCTGTGTAGTTGAGGTCAATCCGCTGGTGGGCATACTGCGCCTGGGCCAACAATTGGCTGTATTCGTCGCTACTCAATACCGGACTGGGGGTAACCACCCGCGCCGCGTGAGCTTCGGCAGGAGTGAAAATATTCTGCTGCGGACCGAAGCAGGTTTGCAATGACATAACCGATTGTTCGCGCAGCGAATCGATGGGCGGGTTGGTGACCTGGGCAAACTGCTGGCGAAAATAATCGTAGAGGGAGCGAACCCGGCTGGAAAAAACCGGCAAGGGAGTATCGTCGCCCATCGAGGCACTGGCTTCCTGGCCACTCTCCATCACGACCCGGATGACCTCGTCCAGCTCTTCGCGGCTAAGCTGGAACATTTTTTGGTAGTGCTTGCATCGGGCGGGGGGCAAACTCATCAGCTCACCCCCGAGGCTGTCGCCGGGTGCCAGGTAGACGGCTCGGCGCCGCAGCCACTCGCGATAGGGGTGTTCGCGCTTCAGTCTGTTCTCGATTGCCGCTGGCGCAAGCAGTTCTCCGTTGCTGGTATCCACCGCCAGCATATCCCCCGGTGACAGCCTGCCTTTTCGCAACACCCTTTGCGGATCGATGTCGCTGACACCCATTTCTGAGGCGAGAATCAGGAGCCGATCGCGGGTTATGACATAGCGGGCCGGACGGAGCCCGTTGCGATCCATGGTACACGCGGCATAGCGACCGTCGGTGAGTACGATGCCAGCAGGTCCATCCCATGCCTCGGCATGCATGGCATGGTATTCGTAGAAAGCGCGCAGCTCGGGATCCATAGTGGCGTCGTTCTGCCAGGCGCGGGGTATCAGCAGGCGCATCGCCTTGAGCAGGTCCATGCCGCCGGCCACCAGGGTCTCCAGCATGTTGTCGAGGCTGTAGGAGTCTGATCCGGCCAGTGACAACCACGGCCTGATATCTTTCATGCCCGGGATCAGTGGTGACTCAAATGCACGGCTGCGAGCCTGGGCCCAGTTGCGATTGCCCTGGATGGTATTGATTTCGCCGTTGTGCGCCAGATAGCGAAATGGTTGCGCCAGCCGCCACTCTGGCCACGTGTTAGTGGAAAAGCGCTGGTGAAAAATGCACAACGCTGAGTGCAGGCGTGGATCATCCAGGTCGGGATAGAGCAGAGGCAGCTTGTGGGGCATCACCAACCCCTTGTAGCAGGTCACGCGTGTCGAGAGGCTGACGATATGAAAGGCCGCATCCGAGGTCTTGATAAATTTTCGCGCTTTGCGCTTGGCCAGAAACAGTTTTCGCTCGCCAAGCTCGATATCGTCGTTAAACGGGATGTTGACAAAGATCTGCTCGATGCGCGGCAGGGTCTCGATGGCGCTGTCGCCCAGTGCATCGGTGTTTACCGGCACCACCCGCCAACCGGCGACACCCAGGCCCTGTTTTTCCAACTCCCTCTGGAGTCGTTGGCGCTCCATATCGGCGCTCTCGGCAGCGCGACTGAGAAAAACCATACCCACGGCAAATAGCGGTGCCAGCGCGATATCGTGCTCGGCGGCGATCGCGCGGAAAAACCCGGTGGGGATTTTCATCAGCAAGCCGCAGCCATCGCCGCTCTTGCCGTCAGCCGCGACCGCGCCGCGATGACTGAGTCTCGACAGCGCCTTGATAGCACTTTGCACCAGTTCGTGGCTGGCCTCGCCGTCCATTTGGCAGATCATACCGAAGCCGCAGCTATCGTGCTCGAAAGCCGGTCGATACAATCCGGAGTTATGATTGGCGTGCAACATAGACCAGGTTGCCTCCCAGCGAACAGGTCGCATTACCGCTGCCCAGGTTAAACCGGGCGCAGCGACTTTGCATCTGCCGCTTACTGATTCGCGATTCACCAGAGGTTTTGCCTTCCAACCCCTTAACGATCAGCAAAATTCATGCCAGATTTAGGCCTGGGTTGGGGGTGGATACGGCGCTACTCTGTCATGGATTCTGCACCATGATGAGGCAGGGCGCTCAAAATCGGGCAGTCCATGGGGCAGGCATAGGGGGGAGTGCTTAGCCGCCATAGCTCAGAGCGGCAATCGCTTTTTCGGCGTGTCTGTTATTGAAGCGTAGCACGCCTGTTGGGTTTCTCGCCGGATTTTGCACGCTGTACGCATTCTTCCTGCGGCCATAGCTACGGCTATGCCCTTAGTCGGAAAATCCCGCACCGCGCACAATCGCTCGCCGGGAATTCCAAGTATCGGTGAGAGTTGGCGGTTAGCTGTCTGCCAAAGCTGTTGTATGATTGACTGCGGGATGCCGGCAGGGGGAAAGAGCACATGCAGCGTAAACGATTGGGTAGAAGCGGTATTGTCGTGTCCGATATCTGCATGGGTACGATGACCTTTGGCAGCCAGTGCAACGAGAAAGAGGCCTTTCGCATCATGGATATGGCCTTCGACGCGGGTATCGATTTTTTCGATACCGCCGAGATGTACCCGGTGCCGCCGGATGAAAAATACGTGGGCGCGACCGAGGAAATCGTGGGCCGTTGGCTGAAGAACAGGCCCCGTGATGCGGTAATCCTGGCCAGTAAGGTTGCGGGCCCGGGGCATGGTTGGCTAACGCCTCCTATCAGGGGTGGCAAGACCGGCCTCGACCGACATCACATCATGCGCGCGGTGGAATCCAGCCTGACCCGGCTGGGGACCGATTACATCGACCTCTACCAGACCCATTGGCCTGATCATGATTTTCCCTACGAAGAAACCCTGCGGGCACTCGATGACCTGGTGCAGGCTGGCAAGGTGCGGATTCTCGGCTGCAGCAACGAAACCACCTGGGGCCTGATGCGGAGTCTGTGGGCCGCTGAAACCCATGGACTGGCGCGCTACGAAACGATCCAGAATAATTTCAGCCTGAACAATCGCCGTTTTGAAGATGAACTTGCCGAAGCCTGTCGCCGGGAACAGGTGAGCCTGATCCCCTACTCACCACTGGCCGGGGGGGTACTGTCGGGCAAATACAATGACGGCGCTATGCCAGCAGACGCCCGGTTCAGCGCCTATCTCCAGGGCGGCAAACGGCAGCAGCGCATGGCAAAGCGTTTCGTCAACGAAAAAAGCCTGGCGGCGACTGCTCGCTTTCAGGCTCTGGCGGCGACCGCCGGACTCCCGGTGGTGACCATGGCGATCGCCTGGAGCAAGCAACACGACTTCGTCGCCTCGACGATCGTGGGTGCCGCCAGCTCCGGGCAAATGCCCGCTATTCTTGCCGCCGCCGACCTGACCCTCGAACCGGAGTTGCTGGCCGGGATTGACGCGGTTTCACGGGATATTCCCTACCCGATGGGCTGAATCCAGCGCCTTCGGTAAAGGCCGTCGAGGGCGAAAGCGATACTGTCCCGGCCGCAGCAGAGCTGCGGCAACGTCGGCGTTATTCCCGGTCTGCGATCTCTTCGGGCAAGGCCGTCTTGGCGATACGCTTGGCGAGGGTGTAGATCCGCCTTATCTGGTCGGCGGCGGTCATTTCGACGCGCAGCCGCTGCAGATAGTCCGGTGACTCGCTGGCCAGGCGCTGGGCCTTGTGCTGGAGGAAGCTGTCCGAGAGGCGCCTTACCTCGCCCTTCACTGCCATGACCCGTTGGGCCGCTTCCTCATCGTTGGAGCGCACGGCCTGCACTGCATCAGCAAGCGCCGTGCTTACAACGGCCAGGAATTCATCAAACAGGTCTTTCGACTGTTGGCTGACATGCATATCGCTTTCGATAAACGTGTGCGCGACCTGTGCCAGTTCAATCTCCACCGTGTCGGCGACGCTTTCAAGGTTATCCAGGGCGCTCAGCAACAGGGCGAACTCTCGGTTCTGCTCCTGGGTGAGTTCTTCGCTGCGCAGGGATTGCATGTACTCCATGATGTCCTGGTGGAGAATATCGACCTTGTCATCCCGCAGCACAATCTCGTTCAGCAGTGAGGCGTCCCGCTTCTGCAGGGCCGGCCCCAGGCCGTCAAACATGGACTGGGCGATTTCACCCATATGGCCGAATTCCAGCCGCACCTGCTCCAGCGCTAACGCAGGCACCGAAGTGGCGGCAGGGTCGAGAAACTTTGGCTCGATGATGACCCCGGTTTTTGGCGGCTTTTCGGGAACCAATCGCTCGACCAGTTTGGCGAGCTGGGTGGTGAAGCCGATGAAAAGCAGCGTGTTGATGACATTGAATGAAGTGTGGGCGTTGGCTATCTGGCGCGGCACCTCCTTCGCAGACCGGGCGGCGCCTTCAAGTTCGGGATACGATGGCGACATCCAGGTCACCAGGTCGGCCAGGTAGTGGATCAGGCCGACCCATAGCAAGACCCCGGCAATATTGAACACGACATGAGCTACCGCAGCCCGCACGGCCTCGGTGGGTTTGCCAATGGATGCCAGCAGGGCGGTGGCGCAGGTGCCGACGTTGGAGCCAAGTGCCAGGGCAATCCCGGCGGGCAAGCTGAGCAGACCCTCGCTGGCCATGACGATCGCGATCCCGGTGGTGGCAGCAGAAGACTGCACCAGCGCGGTGAACACCGCCCCCACCACGATGCCGAGCAGGGGGTTTTCCATCCGCTGCATCAGATCCAGGAACGGCTGATAGCTGCGCAGCGGGTTCATGGCTTCACTCATTACGCCCATGCCGAAGAACACCAGGCCGAGTCCCATCACCATCATGCCGTAGTAGCGAATCTTCTCCTGCTTGGCGGTGAACAGCATGAGGAAGCCAATGGCGACTGGCAGCAGGGCATATTGGGTGATGTTGAAGGCGACGATCTGGGCGGTGAAAGTGCTGCCGATATTCGCCCCCATGATCACGCCGATGGACTGCGAAAGACTCATGATGCCAGCGGTAATAAAACCGACCACCAGCACGGTGGTGACCGAGGAGGAATTGAGTATCGCAGTGACGAAGGCACCGGTGAGAGCGCCGCTGAAGCGATTGTTGGTGAGCTTGGCCAGTACGTTCTTGAGGCTATCCCCGGCCGCCGCCTTGAGGCCGTCCGACATCTGGTCCATGCCGAACAGAAACAGGGCGAGCCCGCCAAACAGGCCCATACCCAATTGCAGCCAGTCGATATCACTACCGCCCTCGCTTGCCGCCAGCGCAGGCATTGCGATGATCCAGCCGATGGCGACCGCCAGCAACAGCCAGGCGAGCAGGGCGTGGCGGGGCGTGTATTTCATTAGTTTTACAGACATGCAAACTCCCCTGCGCGGTAGCGCATTCAGGTGAGAACAGACACGGGGTGCTTCACAGTCCTGGGGGGTGGTTGAAATTCGGCCTGCGTGGCATGAGCCGCGTCTACGAAAGGCTTGAACTGAACGTTGTTTTATTATTTAACCGGTGCCGCCAAGCTAACCATTACCCGGGCACATAGCCCGGGTAACGGCCGGCAGTGGCTGCAGTCGTCGTTCAACGATTGCAGTGCCGCGGCGCCTAAACGCTACTCCGCAATGATGACCTTGTCGTCAGTCAGGGCGTGGTGGAGCAGATCGCGATAGGTGTCCTCAATCATATTGCGCTTCAATTTCATGGTCGGCGTCAGCAGGGCGTTCTCGATGGTCCATTCCGGCACCACAAACATCTTGCCCACTCGCTCATAGGATGGGACTTCCTGGTTGACGTCATCCAGCAGGGCTCCCAGTTCCTCCTTGAGAGCGGCCTCGTCCATTTTATGTCCCGCTTCGCTCAGGGTCGCCAGCAGCATGGGTTGATCGAAGCCGTGGCCCACGACACAGTACTGGGCGAGCTTGTCGCTGCGGCCGAAGAGGTTTTCCAACTTGGTCGGGACGATAAACTTGCCCTTGGAGGTTTTGAACACTTCGCTGATCCGGCCGGTAATCCAGAGATTGCCGTCTTCATCGAACTTGCCCGCATCCCCGGTGCAGTACCAGCCATCGACCAGTACCTCGGCGGTTTTTTCCGGATTCAGGTAATAACCCTTCATCAGGCCCTTGCTCCTGAACTGGATTTCCCCGGCATCGGAGATACGTACCTCGACGGAGTCATCCATGGGCTGGCCAACGCAGCCGGGCAGAGGTTGGTCATTTTTCATCCAGCCCACACCGTGGACAAAGTTCTCGGTCATGCCGTAGGCGTCCCGCAGCGCGATGCCCATATTGAGGAACCAGTCCTGAACATCCTTGGGGCAGGGTGCAGAGCCGGTCAGAACCATCTTGGCAGAGCCCAGGCCAAGCTTCTTGGCGATGCCGGCCCGCTGCTCTTCGTTCATTTCTGCTTGCGCGGCTGGTGGTACGGCGGCGTCTATGCCTTCCTTGAACTTTACCCACAGGCGCGGTACGGCAAAGAAAAATGTCGGCTGCACGGAACGGATCTCGTCGGCAAAGGTTGCCAGTCCCTCGGAGAATGAAATCGGGATGTTGCCATAGATCGACACCATTTCGACAATGATGCGCTCCGCTGCATGGGACATGGGCAGAAACGAAAACAGGCGATTGTCGCCGCTATCCAGCCTGAACGCCTTGAGCAAACCTGGTACCACGTGTCCGGGCGTCTGGTGCATGTGCATGACACCCTTGGGATTGCCGGTGGTGCCCGACGTGTAGATCAGTGTAAATACGTCTTCGGGGTCGGGAACAGGGGATTCTGTGTAGGGTTCGTAGTCGCGGAGGATATCCTCGAGCTTGTAATCCGTATCGATGGTGCAACCGGTGATAGCAACGGTTTCCATGCCATCGGTGAGCGCATCTTTAACGTGGGCAGCCTGGTCGAAGGATCCGGTGAAAACCAGCTTGACCTCTGAGTGATTGAAGATGTAGTTGGCAGAGCTGGCGTCCTGCCCCGGGTAAATCGGCACCGAGATGTGGCCGGCCAGCATGATGGCGAGGTCACAGATGGGCCAGTCCTTGCTGTTGCTTGACCAGATGGCTATGCGGCTGCCGGGCTCGTAGTTCTTGCTCTTCAGAAAACTGGCTATGCGACGAATCTGGTCCCCCGCCTGAGCCCAGGTGTATTCAGTCCATTCCAACTGCTTGGGTTGCCGCAGGTAGACTTGGTCGGGTGTTTCCTGTTCCCAGCGGTAGAACATTTCCAGTGGGGATTTCACGGCTTCGGTCATAGCTTTGCTCCTGAATCATTAGAATTTGGGTGTTGATAATCCTGCCCCGCCAGCACAAATCACGGAAGCCCCTTTGTACCCAAGGGGTTTTCGCCTTCACGGACTGCTTCGCTAACTGGGGCACGCCTAGGCCTTTTTATTTGTAAGTGTTGCCACCCTGATCCTTGGACCGAGCAGCGAATAGGCTGGGGGAGATATTGATCGGTCGGCGTCCCGCTGTCAATGGTGACGAACTATCATTCCAAAAGGACTCGACAGCCAAGGTGGTCGCAGGGGTGCTTGACTGGATCGTTTCATAAGAGCCGCAGTGGATGCCTGTGCCAGGCGACAGGAGGCCGACGCATAGGTCGGCCTGTGTGCCAGCAGGTGGGTCCTGGTTCGCGGGATTGTCGTAGGGAGACCCCATCAACTCGTCGATTTCGATTTCGATGTTGAAGCTTTATCTGCCGGGGCGGGTAGGCTTTCAGGGACTGAACGACCCTAAACAGTTTTTCGCCGGCGGTGGGTGACACCGTTTACGCTAGCTACACCAACTCTATGGGTGAACCGTACCTGAACGCGTTCTGGACCGACCCCGACTTCGATCCCAAACAGCGGGCGTTTTACTGCGTGCGGGTACTGGAAATACCCACGCCCCGCTGGGCTACCTTTGACCGCAAGATTTTCGGAGTTGAGTTGCCGGAGGGCGCGCCGGTCAGCATCCTTGGGCGGGCCTACAGCTCGCTCATCTGTTACACCTCGCAGCGGGCAGGCTGGCGCGGGTTCTGCCCCGGGAAGCCTCTTCAGTAAGCCTTTCTCCGGAAGTCCCGCGGCGTTTGCCCGAGCCAGCGCTTGAAAGCACGGCGAAAATTGGCGGCATCGTGGTAACCCAGCAAGGCCGCCGTGGCCTCGACGCTGAGCCCCGAGTCGCGCAGGTGCCGAACCGCCAACTCGGCCAGTAGCTGGTCGCGGATCTGACGGTAAGCCGTGCCCTCCTGTTGCAGGCGCCTGGCCAGTGTGCGCTTGGATACGTACAGCGAACGCGCGACATCCTGTTCCGACACCGCTCCCAAAGGCTGCGACAGTATCAATCGTCGCACCTGTCCCGCCATGGACACCGGTGAAACCGGCCCCTGCTCCAGTAATTTCTGGCACATGGCCTGGGCGATGGCATGAAACCTAGTATCACCGCAGGCATTGGCAACCTGAGCCAGCTTTGCCGGCAGCAGGATCACGTTTTCGGCACGGGAGAAGCTGACCTTCGAGTGCAGGTATCGGCGGTAGGCAGGATGGTAGTCAGGGCGTTGAAAGTCGAACTGGAATCTGGCTTCTTGCAGGGTGCGCCCGAGCACCGCCTCCACCAGCGACTGGATTACCGATGCGAAACACTCCAACAGCAGGCGTCGCTGCTCCTGCGAAGCCGGGAGCTTGATGCTCAAACAGCAACGTAGCCAGCGGGCATCGGTCTTGAGGTCAAGTTGGGCGAAAGGAATGCGCACCGGCAAAAAATCTCGCAGTGCGCAAAGCGCGCTCGACAGGTCCGGGCTGCTGAGCGCCAGGTAGCCCATGGGGCCATGGGTAGTGGGGGCCAGCCGGCGTCCCAGGCGGAGTCCGAAATCCGCTGCGCCACTCAGTAGCTGGGCATTATTCAGGATTTGCAGTTGCTCCTGCCCGCTGAGAGCGGTCTCGTCACCGGGCAGTAGTATCGAGACTGGCAACCCGGTGCCCCGCAGCAAGCACGCTAACTCACGCTCCGGCAGTTGCAGTTCCCGGGCCACGATACGGGAGTAGCTACTGGGTATGTGGAATTCAGACGTCATGGTGTTGCATTGCTGGATCGGCGGGCTTGGTCGCAACATTGTCAATTAATGACCCCCTGCTGTCAAAAAATGACCTCTCAAATTACCCGGGTCTGGATAGACTTTGCAGAAGCGTTCAGCCCGTGGAGGACATTGAAGCCGTGCCGACAATAACTCTGATTGAATTTGGTGGTGAAAAACACAGCATTGACGCAACAGTGGGTATGTCGCTGATGCAAAACGCCGTCGACAATGGTGTGCCGGGGATCGATGCTGACTGCGGCGGTGCCTGCGCCTGCGGCACGTGCCATTGTTTCATCGACCCCCAGTGGGCCGAGGTGAGTGGTGCGGCGGACGCCATGGAAGAGGCGATGCTGGGTATGCGGCCCGACCGAGGGGACGCTTCCCGGCTGAGCTGCCAGATCGAAGTCAGTGACGCAATGGACGGTATGGTCGTGCGCCTGCCGGAATTTCAGATGTAGGAGGCCCGACCCGTGAATGCAACTGTACTACCCGACCCGCATAGCATTCCCCTCGACCGGATCGACGTCAGTGATCCACGCTTGTACCAGCAGGACGCCTGGCGGCCCTTTTTTGCTCGCCTGCGCGCCGAGGAGCCGGTGCACTACCTCGCCGATAGCCCATTTGGCCCGTTCTGGTCGGTGACCCGGTTTGACGATATCGTGGCGGTGGATCGCAATCACGAGGTGTTCTCGTCAGAGCCCACGATCGTCATCGGCGATCTGGTTGACGAAATCCCGTTCGAGATGTTCATTGCCATGGACCCGCCCAAACACGACCTGCAGCGCCGTGCTGTCCAGCCTGTGGTCGCGCCCGCCAACCTGAAAGCGATGGAAGACCTGATTCGCAAACGCGTAGTGGAGATACTCGATAATTTGCCCAGGGGGGAGACCTTCGACTGGGTCGAGCGGGTGTCGGTTAACCTGACCACCCAGGTATTGGCGATCCTGTTTGCTTTTCCCTTCGATGAGCGTCACAAACTCACCTACTGGTCGGATATTGCCGCTGGTTCACCGGAAATCGCCGGTGGTGATGTGAGCCATGCAGAGCGCGTCGCGGGTCTGCGGGAGTGTCTGCAGACCTTTACCCGGATCTGGCATGAACGCAAGGGCATGGACGACAGCTTCGACCTTATTTCGCTGCTACAGCGCGACCCCAACACTGCGGATATGGTGGATAGGCCGATGGAATTTCTCGGCAATATCTGCCTGCTGATCGTCGGCGGCAATGACACCACGCGCAACTCCATTACTGCCGGGGTGCTGGCTCTTGACCAGAACCCGGGGGAGTACGACAAGTTGCGCGGGGATCACTCGTTGATTCCAGGGATGGTCGCGGAAATCATTCGCTGGCAGACGCCCCTTGCTCACATGCGTCGCACCGCCTCACGGGACACCGTGTTGAACGGCAAGCAGATTCGCAAGGGTGACAAGGTGGTGATGTGGTATATCTCCGGAAATCGGGACGAATCCGTCATCGATAGAGCCGATGAGTTTATTATCGACCGCGCCAATCCGCGGCACCATATTGCTTTTGGCTTTGGTGTTCATCGCTGCATGGGTAACCGGCTGGCAGAAATGCAGTTGCGGGTGCTGTGGGAGGAAATCATGCAGCGCTGCAACCGAATCGAAGTCGTGGGCGCGCCAGAACGGGTGCTGTCCAACTTTGTCCACGGCTACACCGCGCTGCCGGTGAGGCTGCATGATCGCTAACTGCAAACGGCACTAATCCGGGCCTATTCATGATCCGTCTTTGCGAAGAATCAGCCGGTAAGCCGGTGCAAATCCCGTGGCCGGAACCAGCCCGGAGAAGAAGCGCTGCTCGATTGTAAAAGCTTGCAGAGATTGCGCGAGGCCTTCGTGTCGCCCTGCGGCTGGACTGATGCAGGGAGCCGGGAACACCCTGATCTCGCCGCCGGGCTTGAGCACTCGCTCGAATTCCCGAAAAATGGCCTTCAGCGCAGACTCGTCTTCAATCCAGACAAAGAGCAGATAGCAGGAAACTATCATATCGACGGAGGCATCGTCGAAGGGCAAGTCGTGGGCCATCGTGCCGATGGCGCGCTCCATACCCGGAGGACTTGGGTTCACCTTCCCGCCGCCGGTGGCGAGTATTTTTGCGCGGTCGAACGCACCAAGGCTGAAACCCTCGCGCAGTTTGGGATCGATGCCATAGCACTCGATGCCGGCTCGGTAGCAGCTTTGGAATAGGGAATTTTCGACGTAGGGCGTCAACCCGCAGCCGACATCGACGATACGCTTGCCCTCAAGCTGGCGCAGCACCGTGGCTTCGGATCGCCCGTCGAAAAGCAGTTTGCGATAATAGGCGAAGGAGCGGCCAGTGCTGATGATGGGCAAACCGAGGCGGTGATACGCCGTGGTGACTCCCCTGGCGGCGGCAAACGTGGCGGCCGCCAGGGCGGCCTGTCGTTTATTCGCGGTCATGATGTTGGTAAACCTGTTGCTATCGGAGGAGACTTGCTTGGCGCCGGCAATGGGGTTCGAGCCGCAAAGGCCCACCGGGCCGCCGCCCCTTGTCAAGAGCCCCGGATTGTCGGTAAGCTTCAGCGTCTGTCGGGCCGCAGGATTCAGGATACCATGTCACCCTCACCACGGGGCGGACGCCTGTCGCCTGCCTTCCCCCGGGCCGGTCTGCCGGGGGGCGATCGCGCCGGGCAGGCCCATTGATGATGCCGACCACGCCTTGGCATGGCACAACCGGGAGCAAACCATGAGCACGCTGGAAAACAGGATTCAATACCTGGAAGACCTGGAAGCGATTCGCCATCTCAAACACTATTACTACTGTCATTGCCTCGATCGAACGGTCGCCGGCGACAGCGCGGCAATCGACGAGACCATCAGTCGCTGCACCGACGATATCGTCGCCGACTTTACCGGCCTGCCGCTGGCGCAGGGCAAGTCCGAGGTGTCAATGTTTCTGGCCGATGGCTTGCCCGCTTTCATCAGCTGGAGCCAGCACCGGGTAACGAACGAGGTGATCGACATCGATGGAGACACTGCCAGGGCCCTGTGGTACCTGGATTGCCCGGTTGTGTTCCGGGAGGGTAACCCGATGTCATCGCTGGGAGCCGGGTTCATGATTGGTCGCTACGAGGAGGAGTACGTACGCCAGAATGGTGCCTGGATGTGGCGTAAAATAGTCGCCATCTTCGACGTGCAAAACGAATTTGCCACCAACTGGAGCCGGGCCAAGCAGCGCCTCAAAAACCGCTAGACAGCCGCCATATCTCACTGATATCTGGAATTCTCGGCGAGCGATTGTGCGCGGTGCGGGATTTTCCGACCAAGGGAATAGCCGTAACTATGGCCGCAGGAGGAAGATTTCGTACAGCGCGCAAGATCCGGCGAGAAACCCAATAGGCGCCCTACGCTACAATAACAGGCACGCCGAAAAAGCGATTGCCTAGGCGGTGAGATATGGCGTCTAGGCCAACGGCGCATCGTCCCCCTTCTGCCCGGTATTGGATAGCGCCGCGGTGCTATCCGCTCCGGCGTCCTGGCTGTAAAGGGTGCTGCCGAGGTAGAACTCGTGGGCGTGGCGCAGCAGCACCGTGATAACCGCTGCCACGGGAAGGGCGATCAGTACCCCGACCAGGCCGAATAGCTGCCCCCCAGCCATCACCGCAAAAATCACTGCCACCGGGTGCAGGCCGATGCGGTCTCCCACCAGCAGCGGTGTCAACACCATTGATTCCAGCGCCTGGCCAATACCGAAGACCACCAGCACCCACACCACGGGCATCAGTTCGTGATATTGCATCAATGCCGCCAGTACCCCCGAGCCGATGCCGATAACCGCGCCGAGGTAGGGGACGAAACTCACCGCCCCCGCCGAGATGCCGATCAACAGCGCCAGGTCCAGCCCTACCAGGCTCAGCGCCACGCTGAAGTACACCATCTGGGCCAGCATCACCAGTAGCTGCCCGCGAAGGAACTGTGCCAGTACCTCGTCAACCTCTCGGGCAAGGGCGGTGATTTTGGGCTCGAACTGGCGCGGGATCAGTTGATTGATTTTGGCCAGCAACACATCCCAGTCGCGCAGCAGGTAGAATGTAACCACCGGTACAATAGTGGCAAAGGCGATCCAGCTCAGCATCACCTGGGTGGAACTGCCCAGCCAGCCGGCCAGCACCCCGACCACGCCCCCCAGCTGATTCCAGTGCTTGGCCGCCGCCGCGGTGAGCGTGCCGACATTGACGGTGGGGATTGTCAGCCCCGATATCGACTCCAGGAAGGGCACCATTGCGGTGTTGATCCAGTCGCCGAGTTGGGGGATGGAGCGGATCACGATGCGGATCTGGCCTTCGATCAGGGGCGCTGCCACCAGCAGACAGAGCAGGCCCAGCAAGGTCATTCCCAGGAATACGATGATGACGCCAAGGGTGCGACTCAGGCCCCGCCGGTGCAGCCGATCCACCAGCGGATCACCCAGGTAGGACAGGAAGGCGGCAATCAGAAACGGCGCCAGTATCGGTGACAGCAGGTAGACCAGCGCGCTGAAAGCGATAACGATGGCGAGGTAGATCCGGTTGTTACGCTGGTTGACCGGCATTTTGGTTCTCCATGGTCAAGGGTATTATTCGTCCCCGACAAGTTACATCCCCAGGGGTATGGTGTCGTTGTGCCGCCCGGTTGGCAAGGTCAGGCTGGGGCTCGGCCAGGGAATGCAATGTCGGCTCCAGCGCTGCAATACGCGCCAGGGCGGGGCAGGTTAGCTGCACTGATGTACCGGCGCCGACAGCGCTATCTGCAACGGTCCCAGCGAGGGAGCGGTAGTGCAGGGGAATTCTACCCATGGCTTATCTCTTCTTCGCGTGTGGCAAGGAAGCTGGCGTTGGAATCAAGGGTAACAGAAGCCTCGGGGGCGGAATAGATTGCCGTTAGGGTGTGGCGACCGGTATTGCCGTCTGTGCAGCCGCTGGCGGCCATAGCCTCATAAAAGCCGAGCGATGGCGGCAAAATTAGCCCTCCGTTCCCGTCTCACCCCGGGGTACAATAATGCGATGAAAAAACTCGCATCCAGGTTCTATCGGCATGTCATCAACCCTCCCTCAGACGAGGAGCTGAAGCGGGCGTGGCAGCAATCCAATCTGGAGCTGCCGGTTATCTGGTTACTGGGGAAAACCGGCGCGGGTAAATCCTCGATTGTGCAGCAATTGACGGGCCATAGCCTGGCCGAGGTCGGCAATGGCTTTATGCCCTGCACCCAGAACTCCAGCTACTTCGACTATCCGGCGCAGCAGCCTATTCTGCGCTTCCTTGATACCCGGGGACTCGGCGAGGTGGATTACAACGCCGATGAGGACCTCGAAAGTCTTGGCCATCGAAGCCACGCCCTGCTGGTCGTGGTGCGGTTGCGCGACGCGGAGCAAAGTGCCGTGCACAGCGCATTGAAAAAGATACGCAAGTCGTCGCGCCACATCCACAGCCGCGCAATTATCGTGGTTCATACCGGTGCCGATGAAATCAGCGACCAACACGATCGTGAGCGCGCCATGCAGGCACAGCAAGCCGCCCTCGAGAAAATCTGGGGTGATCCTGTCGATGCCTGTCTGGTCGACTTCGGCGAGCGCGACGATGGCTATGGCCTGCGCGACGCCGGTGCCACGGAATTGCGGGAGCTGATTAGCGGCAAGGTGCCTGAACTCAGCCTCTGGTTGCAGAAGAGCGTCCATCAGGATGCCGAGCAAAGCAATTTCGAACATCTGAAAACCGAGGTGCTTTGGTACGCCGGCAGTGCGGCGGCAAGTGACGCCATCCCTTTGGTCGGGTTGGTGAGCGTGCCGGCCATCCAGGGCAAAATGTTGCACAGCCTGGCGCAGAAATACGATATCGAGTGGAGTCGCCGCAATTTCTCTGAATTCACGGCTGCCATGGGTACCAGTTTTGCGCTGCGCTACGCGACCAGTCTGGGTGCGCGTCAGTTGGCGAAGATGGTGCCGGGTTTTGGCCAGGTGTTGGGGGGCGCCTTCGCAGTGACGGTGAGTTATGCCACTACCTATGCCCTGGGGCGCGCCGCCTGCAAGTACCTGTACCACAAGAAAACCGACACCCCGCTGGACGACGGCAGCTTGCAGACAGTTTACCAGGAGGCCATGGCCCAGGGTCGCGAAGTCGGCAAGGATGTGGTCAACGCCAGGGAGCAGAATGGTGGTGAGGGGCCGCCCCCCGGAGGCGCGCCATGATCGGCTCGCTGCGGACGATGCTGCGCAAGCTGTTGCGGGAGCGCTCCACCGAGTTTTATCTGGCCGGCCTGTTGCTGTGGTTGTTACCGGGCCTGGCGCTGATGCTGCTGGGCCTCGCCTACCTGTGGCAGGCGGGCTGGTTCTGGTGGTTCAGCGGTGGCCTGCTGGTGCTGGCGCTGCTGTCCTGGGCTGTCCGCCGGTTGCTCGCCCAGCCGGGTGCCCAGTCCGAGGAGCCGGTGCAGCATTTGCAGCCACAGCCCGAGTGGTCGGAGCACGACAGGGCAGTCTGGCGCACCTGCGTGGATCAGATTGGCGAAGCCCAACTGGCGACCTTGCCCTGGGACGCGATCCCCCGTGCCATGCTCGATCATCTTACCTATGTGGCCAGGGTCTACCACGGTGGTGAAAAAGACGCCGAGTATGCTTTCAGTGTTCCCGAGCTGCTGCTGATGCTCGAAACCTGGAGCAGGGAATACCGCGCAGAAGTGGTTGAGCATATGCCGCTGGCACACAATCTCAAGATATCGACCCTGCGAACGCTGTCTCGCAATACGGGGACAGCGGTAAAACTCTATGGTTACGTGTCGCCCCTGATCAGGGCGATAAAAATTGGTGTAAACCCGGTTACCGGGGTTGCCAGCGAGATCAGCTCGATGCTTGGTAATCGCTACATCGGCGAGCTGGGCCAGCACATGCAGGGCAATATGAAGGTGGTGCTGTTCGAGCAGGTCACCCAGGTCGGTATCGATCTTTACAGTGGCCGGCTCAGGTTCTCCGAGGAGGAACTGGCGGCGCGGCGCAGGGCCGAGGGCGAGCCGGAGGAGGTGACCATCAAGCCCCTCGCCATCATGGTGCTGGGCCAGGTGAATGCCGGTAAGTCGTCCCTGGTGAATGCGCTCAAGCAACAGTGTGTCGCCGGGGTGGATCCGCTACCCGCCACCGACGGTTTTCATTATTACGCCATGACCCTGGCCAATGAGCTCGACGTTCACCTGATCGACTCCCCGGGTCTGGATGGCGACCCGGCAACCTCGAAACGGCTGCTGCAGGAGGCAGTCAAGGCAGACCTACTGCTCTGGGTCAGCCAGGCTAACCAGCCAGCCAAGGCGCTGGACCAGCAGTTTCTGACGCAATGGAACGACTACTTCGCCGCCAAGCTCGCGCGCAGGAAACCGCCCATCGTGCTGGTGACGACCCACAACGATCGCCTGCCGCCGACGGGCAGTTGGAGTCCTCCCTATAATCTTGAAGACAGCGGCGACAAAAAAGCCGCATCGATGATGGCTGCCCTGCAA
>CAVVVC010000005.1:0-159820 GCA_963751595.1 uncultured Gammaproteobacteria bacterium | reverse complement strand
TGTGTTGCAGATTATTTCATTGACAACGTTAGCATTACTGCAGATCTAGCCGCTCCTGCAGTACCTGTTCCTGCAGCAGTATGGTTATTCGGTTCAGGTCTGTTAGGTCTGGTCGGCGTTGCACGTAGAAAGAAAGCAC
Source organism: uncultured Gammaproteobacteria bacterium (assembly GCA_963751595.1). Taxonomy (GTDB): domain Bacteria; phylum Pseudomonadota; class Gammaproteobacteria; order Pseudomonadales; family JAHEGP01; genus JAHEGP01. The sequence continues at coordinate 159,681 of CAVVVC010000005.1, read as the reverse complement.
TAGCTGCATAATAAGTTCAGCGCTTATCCGGTGGATCCGATCTGATCCAACTTGAGCGCCAGTACTCTGTAACAATAAAAGGTGGCACAGGTTCTCCTGAAGCTTTGTTTCAGTAACTCGCGCCACCTTTTTACATAAACCAATAATTTTACTGGAAAATGAGGCAACAATAGAAAACCGCATGACACAACAATGTTTTATACAAGTATTGAATAAGAATGGTGAAGCACAGAATCACCTTGCCGAACAGTCTTTCCATATCGAACATATCTGTAAAGGCGGGTTTCGTTTTTTAAGCGAAGAGAAATTCGAACTTGAAGACAGGATCGAAGTAAAGTTGCGATTCCCCGATGAACACACCCAGAAAGTATTGGGCCGTATCTGTTATAGCGATACGATAGATGATTACAGAACCGCTTATGGATTCAGCGTTATCAAGGGATTTTATTCAAGCAACCATCTAACAGATTGCGTCTGATCAGACCTTACTAGCTCTGATATTGTAGATCAACCGGTTAAACGGAAGCATGTTCTCCTAAAAAAAATTCTCCCGGACAGAAATAACACCCGTCTACACAAATAAATACACCGCGCAGCGTTTTCATACACGCCTCCTACCTCAGCCTTTGAGGGGCGCAAACTAAAAGGACTGCCTAGCTCCATCCCGTAGCAGACAAAATACGGATCTTTCGGCCACCCCTCTTCTTTAACTTGTGAGAGGGCGTGGTTTTTTTCATAAGAAAAAATAAATCACAGATGAAGATAAAACCCGATGAATAAAAGCTAGCGGAATTGCTGTAGCCGTTTTTGCAATTATGCCAGGAATAACAAACAGGTTTACGCCCATCGGTGCAAAATTGAAAACACTAATCCTAAGCCAATCAACTACAACGGTTGATTATCATGAACAGAAAAATAATGAAAATCTTAACGTAATAAACCGCCGAAACACCTCATGACCTCAAATTAACGTGCAATCAACGATATCCAGACCGCATACTCTATATAGCAATATGTAAATACCATCGACAGCTGTAACTTTATATGACATCTCATACTTACCTGGAGATCAACCATAATAATAACCATAACCTATTGTAATATATATTTTTTATATATCTTTTTATTGTAGTTCCACTTGAAAATAATGTATATTTCTGTCGCTTTTACTTACACATTAGAAACCATTAATGTACTAAGTTTTCATAATATCTCATAAATACAACAAGTTAATAAATTGGCATCAATTTTGCTTGCTATATAGCAGGCATAGTTTTACTATATAGCCATGTCATATCAGACTGTTGCAATAACAATGACGTTTTGCTGTGTTTTGTCGGATTCTGGCAGTTTTACAACGAACCACGTAACGATGCGTTGTTCGTAAATTAATTAAGACAACCTTACAAAGAGGTACAACCAAATGTTACAGAAAAATTAACTAAAGCCGGTCTGACAGCACTAGCATTAACATCTGCTATAGCGTTCTCATCAGCTTCAAATGCAGTGATCACTGGATTTACTGATGACTTTCAGGGCTACGGTGCTGCCCCCTTCTTCACACCCTGGGATGGTTTCTCTGACAATGGCGGTTTTCCTGGTGGTTACGGTTTTGCTCCATCAACCAGTGGACCACAGATTACTGCATTGGCCAATGACGGTGCCGGCAACGACAACTGAACTTCTATGCGAACTACGATAATGCGCCTGTCCACACCGGTGCCGCACCTAACCCACAAGAAGCCATCAGCGTCTTCCGTAATTTTGCTTTCGATGCTTCCGATACTGCAGCTGGTGAATACAGCCATCAGGCGATTGGCCTTTCGGAGCAGTCTATGGCAGTCCCGGTTGCGCTGTCACCGGATTCGGACGCGTGGAATATCGACGTGCTGGAACAGCTGATGCAACGCGCCAGCAGCGACGCCCGTTCCGCTCAGTTAAATCGCCAGAGGCTGGATGGTGACAGCACTGGCAACATTGTGAAAAAAGCATTGCAGCAAACTGCGGGACTGGTGAAAGTGGGGGTCAAGCTGGCAATCAAGCCCTCCGCGTCCCGTGCTGAAGCCGGCGACGTTTGAAGCGCAGGCTGCGGGCTGACACGTGGCGGATGGACATCGGGGTCGTGAAAACCTATCCTCGTCATGGGCGTTGGCGGCGGACATGCGGAAACAGGCGGTGACATGAATCAGGCAGCAGGCAGAGTCTTACCCTGGCATCTGGTCGCGACGATTTTCGCGACCCTCGGTGTGGCTATGCTATGCAGCTTCTGGGTATTTGGTCCGGCTGCGGTGCCCGGTGCCATAGCGGGGGTCATCATCGGCTACATGGGCTCCATGATGGCTAACCGCTACCTGGCCATGGGCGCTGTGGTCGCGGTAGGCGTGGCGACCTATCTCGATTTTGCGACTCCGCCCTGGGTGAACCCGGTCGTGATCATACCGGTGATGTCGGCATTGGTTGGCTGGGAGGCCGGTAAGGTCGGCTCGCGCTGTTTCGTCTTCGCCATGTTCGCCTGGATTATGCTGGACGCCCGCGCCCAGCCCCCGGGCGATGGCTCCCTGGCCCTGACTTTCCTGCTCTCTTCGGCTCTGGGTATCGCGGTGGCGCTGCTGTCGGGTAAGGAGTCGATCAGGCCCCCGACGCCGGGGGGGCAGTTCTACGGGTTCTCCGTGTTCGTGTCGCTGTGGTTTGGGCTGGTTGTCATCATGTTGATCAGCAGTTTTTTCGACGGGGCTTACGTCTACTGGATGTCGCTGATGTTTGCGATGCGCTATTTCGCAGCCCCGGGCACCCATGTTGATGGAGCCCTGCGCTTTGCCGTGGGTACGGTGCTGGGTGCAACCGCGGCTGGTGCCCTGCTTGGCCTGCCCCTGCCTTCGCTGGCCTTCCAGTCAATGGGAATTGTCTCCCTGGTGATGGGTATGCGCCTGTTGCCGACGGCAAGCCCGCTGACCGCGATGCTGATATCGGCCGGCGTCATCTTTGTCATTACCCCAACGATTGATTCAGCAGTGTTCAGGCTGGAAGCCGCAGTGATTGCCGCTTCCCTGGCGGTGGCGCTGAACTGGGTAATGGATCGGCTGGAGGAATTGCTCAGCGGCGAGCCGATCAGTTGAGGGAGCCCCTTCGGCCGCTGCCAGCTGAGTCGCGGCTAGCCGCCGTGCTTCGATTTAAGCGTTTCGACGGCGTCGATATAGGCTTGCATCGCGTCTTCGGCTGACATCCCCCTTACCGCTTCCCAGGCTGAGTACTTGGCCCGACCGACAAGGTTGGTGAAGCCCGGCTTCCTGCCGGAAACATCGCCCTGGGTCGCTTGCTTGAAAAGGCCGTACATCTCCAACTGCAGATCGTTTGACGGTTTAAAGTCACCTTCGGCGGTTTGCACGTATTTTACAGTGGCTTCAAAACGGTCGCTGAGTTCGCTCATAGTACTTCTTCCTCCAGACTGAAAACCCGCGTGCCCTGGCGCTGCGCTTCGCGAATCGGGCCGCAGGAATCCAGAGCATACTACCCCAACTCATCGAAGCATAGGGTTTGGTAGCGGTAGAAACGCAGCTCGTTGGACCAGTAATCCGCCGGTAGCCCGGCCTTTGTCAGTAGCTGCTCGAAAAACAGCCCCGGGGTGGGAAGTTGCTGCCAGACTTTGGGTAGAAACGTCGCGCTGTGGCCGTCTTTATCTTCCACTAGCAGGCCGTCCAGTCCCGGGCGCAACTGGCGCAGCAGTTCAGCGCGATTGGCAATCGGCAGGGGTTTCAGTGGCGACAACACGGACACCTCGATTCCTGTGTCCTCGAGTTCATCGGCCCCGAGCGGCGGAAATCTGGGGTCGCGAATCGCCGCGCCGACCGCGGCCCTGGCGACGGCGACGGCGAGTGCATCGACGGCCTTGAGGGAGCCGATGCAGCCGCGCAACTGCTGGTTTCTGGTCAGGGTCACGAAGACCGCCGCCGGGGTTTGCAGGTTAACTGGTAGCTGGTCCAGCAGGGGCAGCGTGCGCTCGTCACCCCGCAGGCCATACTCGATCGCCTGGCGCGCGATTGCCAGCAACTGGCTGCGCACATCCCGGCCCAGTTCAATGGAGGATAAAGGCGCCATAGCCCACCACGCTCTCGCGGTCGCCCGCAGTATCGCCGGAGTTGCAACGTTCCAACAATTCCACCCGCAGATCCTTGGCCGTCTGGCTCGCCATCAGGCCATTGAGGGCGCGGGCGCCGCAGGCCTCCTCGCCGTCGAGGTTGTCGCTCTTGGCCAGCAGGCGCTCGCAGGTACGCTGGTCGATGGTATTCGCGCGCTCATAGTGATGAAAGTGGGACAGGTCGCTACTGACCACCAGCAGGGTGCCCCGATCGGCGCACAGCATATCCATCGCACGGGCGACCTGTCGCCGGTCGCAGTCACCCACCACCACCGGCACCAGGGTGAATGCGTCGAGGGTGGCCTGCAGAAACGGCAGTTGAACTTCCAGGCTGTGTTCCTCGCGGTGGGCCGCATCCCAGACCACCATACCGGGCAAACCCGTGAGCGCCGCAATGGCGGCTCGATCCAGTTCTACCTTCCCCAGCGGTGTTTCAAAGGCGGCCACCGACGGTACCGCCATGCCCGGCAGGTAGACCCGGTGGGCTGGTCCGAATAGCGCGACTCGACTGAATTGGTGGCGAAACGCTTTCAGGCAACTATAGGCCGCGGCTGCGATGGGCCCCGAGTACACATAGCCGGCATGGGGTACGATCAGCACCCGCGGTGGGTCCAGGCTGGGCGAGCTGGCGGCGCTCATCAGTGCGGCAATGTGGTGTTGTAAATGCCGGGCATCGGCGTCATAAAACAGGCCGGCCACGGCAGCTTGTCGTGTTGTCATTGAACTCATACCATTTCTGCAGGTCTACCTGTTTAACCATGCTTGATACATGGGTAAGAGAATGTCAAATTACAATACATGAAACCGACCGTCGTATCGACCCGTTACTGGCACCCAATGGCCAATGGCCAGTTGCAGTGCGACCTTTGCCCCCGCCATTGTCACTTACGCGAGGGCCAGCGGGGTTTGTGCTATGTGCGCCAGCGCCTGGATAACGAAGTCAAGCTGGTGAGCTACGGCCGCTCCAGCGGTTTTTGTGTCGACCCCATCGAGAAAAAGCCCCTCAACCATTTCTATCCCGGGAGCCGGGTGCTGTCCTTCGGCACCGCCGGCTGCAACCTGGCCTGCAAGTTCTGCCAGAACTGGGATATGAGCAAATCCCGGGAAATGGACACCCTGGCCGATGCCGCCAGCCCCGGGCAACTGGCCCGGACAGCGGCCGACATGAACTGTCGCAGTGTTGCCTTCACTTACAATGACCCGGTTATTTTTCTCGAGTACGCGGTCGATGTCGCCGCTGCCTGTCGGGCGCGGGGTATCAATAGCGTGGCTGTTACCGCCGGCTACATCGACCCCGAACCCCGGGGGGAATTTTTTCAGGCGATGGACGCGGCCAATGTCGACCTAAAGGCGTTCACGGACCGTTTCTACCACAAGATCTGCGGCGGTAGGCTGGCGCCCGTGCTGGATACCCTGCAGTACATCGTCCACCAGACCGACACCTGGCTGGAGCTGACGACGCTGCTGATACCCGGAGAAAACGACACTGACGCCGAGCTGGAGCAGATGACGCGCTGGGTCGTGGATCATCTCGGTGCCGATGTGCCCATGCACTTCACGGCGTTTCACCCGGACTGGAAAATGCGCGGGCATTCAGCTACCCCCGGGGCGACTCTCAGCCGGGCCCGTAGCATCGCCCGCGCCAATGGTGTGCGCTATGCCTACGTGGGTAATGTGCACGACAAACAGGGGGCCAGCACCTGGTGTCACCACTGCGATGCGCTGCTGGTGGAACGCGACTGGTATCGGCTGGGGTATTGGGGCCTGGATGCGGAGGGTAACTGTGCGGCCTGCGGTACGGCGCCGGCTGGCCATTTCGGCGGTCCCCCGGCAGCGGGAGATTGCCGTTCGGTGGCGCTTCGGATGACGTCGCCGGGCTGAGCAGCGCCGGGTTTTGCCAGCCCGATGCCTGGGCAATGGCGGTTCCCAATGGAACTTCGCAATTGAACACCAACAGGTCTGCCCGTGGAGGTACTGATGATCAAGGGTGTACTGCTGGACATTGCCGGGGTGCTGGAGCAGGACGGCGCGGCGCTGGCGGGCTCCCGTGATGCCGTGGACGAGCTCAAGGCCCGGGGCTGTGCACTGCGCTATATCACCAATACCTCGCGCCGCAGTCGCAGGGTGCTCTGCCAGGATCTGCAGCGCCTTGGTTTCCCGGCGGCGGCGCCCGAGGTTTTCACCGCGCCCATGGCGATTCGTCGGCGCCTTGAGCAATTGCATCAGGATCCCCTGCTGTTGATCGACCCTGCGCTGGCAGAGGATTTTACCGGGCTCGAAGGGGGCAGGGGTCAGGCGGTCGTGGTCTGTGATGCCGCCGACGGCTTTACCTACGCCGGAATGAACCGCGCTTTCCAGGCACTGTTGGCGGGCGCTCCGCTGCTGGCCGTGGGCGATAACCGCTACTACCGTGCCCGACAGGAATTCATGCTGGACGCCGGCCCCTTCGTGCGGGCGTTGGAATACGCCGCCGGGGTTGAGGCCGAGATTCTTGGCAAACCCGCGCCGGGATTTTTTCAGGCGGCGGTTGCCGATATGGATTGCCTGCCCGGTGAGGTTGTTATGGTGGGTGATGACGTCAGGGCCGATGTGCTGGGTGCACTCGACGCGGGGCTGCACGCCTGCCTGGTGAGAACCGGCAAGTACCGGCCGGAGGACGAAGCGCAGCTCTCGGGTACTGACGCCCGGGTTTACGACAGCCTGGCACAGTGGGTCGCCGGGCTATCCTGAGCAGCGGCAGGATGATTTTGGATCCTGCCGAGATCGCTTGCTCGCAAATGAACGTGCCATTGATTGTGAGCAAACTTCGATTGGATCAAAGTAACTATCCGCCGTGGGTCTTAGATTGGATGCCCTGACTTCCAGTAAGGAGATTGCGCGCGATGGCACCGACGGAGGAATCACAGGGTACACCCCGAATCGGGGGCGAGGTACTGGCTGCCATGTTGGCCGCGGAAGGTGTTAACCGGGTCTTCGGCATTGTCGACGGCACCTACCTCGGGTTTTATGCTGCATTCGCCAAATATGGCATCACCCTGGTGTCACCGCGTCACGAAACCAGTGCGGCCCATATGGCTGGCGCTTATGCCCGCTCCACCGGCAAACTCGGTGTGTGTATGGCCAGCAACGGGCCCGGAGTGGCCAATATCTTGCCCGGCGTGGCCGTAGAGAGCGGCGAGGGCAATCGGGTGTTGCTGATTACCAGTTGTCGGCGCACCGGTATTGCCTATCCCGACCGTGGTGGTACCTTTCAGTATTTCGATCAGGTCGGCGTCACCGCCCCGATGAGCAAATGGAGCGCCACGGTGAGCGAACCCGGGCGCCTGCTGGAACTCACCCGGCAGGCGTTTCGAATGTGTTGGAGCGGTCGTCCCGCGGTGGTGCATCTGGATGTCCCCGAAAATATCCTCAATGGCGCGCATGCTTTTCCCGCCGATCCCGGGGCCGCTCCTGGCTGTTATCGCCCCACCGCACCGATGGCGGTCGACCCCGCCCAGGTTGCGGCCGCAGCAACCCTGTTGCGTGAAGCTGACTTCCCGGTCATCCACGCCGGCAGTGGTATCGTGCACGCCCAGGCCGCGGCCGAACTGCATGCCGTGGCTGACGCGCTGGCGGCTCCCATCACCGCTAGCTGGGGAGCACGGGGGGTACTGGATGAGGAAAACCCGCTAGCCATCCCCAATAGCACCCTGAGTACCGTTGAGAGCACCCGCAGCCGCAGCGACCTGTTCCTGATTCTCGGTTCCCGGGTGGGTGAAACCGACTGGTGGGGCAGGGGTCATCATTGGGGAGGCTCCGCTCCCGAGCTTGGTAAACGCACTATCCAGGTTGATATCGATGGTGCCATCATCGGCCATAATCGCCCGGTGGACCTCGCAATCCTGGGAGACGTGAAGGTTTTTCTGACCCTGCTATTGCAGCAGCTGCAACGCCAAGCGGTGGCCCCCCCGGTATTGGCATCGCGCCACGAGATCGTTGCCCAACTGTTGGAGGAGAAGGCGAAGACCCGGTCCGAGCTGGATGCTGCCCTGGCCATCGAAACCACACCGATGCATCCTGCCCACGTGCCAAGCACGGCCAGGAAGGTGTTCGGTGACGACGCGATGTTGGTTATCGACGGCGGTAATACCGCGGTCTGGTGTGCCCATTACTACCGCAACGCGCGACCCGATGCGATTCACTCGACCTTCAAGTTTGGCATGCTGGGAGCCGGCGTGGGCCAGGCGCTGGGGCTTAAGGTGGCGCACCCGGAACGCCCGGTGGTGTGTATCATCGGTGACGGTGCGATGGGTATGCACTTGCAGGAAGTCGAGACGGCGGTTCGGGAAGGGCTACCGGTGGTTTACCTGGTGCTGTGTGACCGTCAGTGGGGTATGGTCAAACTGACACAACAGTTTGGCATCGGCGAACTGCGCAGTAGCATGGGTATCGAGGCCGAGGGCACCATCAACACCGACTTCGAGGAGATTCGCTTCGATGAGGTGGCCAGGGCGATGGGCGCCCACGGCGCCCGTGTGGGTGACCCGGCACAGTTGTCCGGGGTGCTGGAACAGGCCATCGCCAGCGGCAAGCCGGCGGTGGTGCACATCGATGTCGATCCCCAGGCGCACCTGTGGGCCCCAAATCTGCTGGCGTTCAAGGAGATGCACGGCGAACCGGTAGGCTGAGCGACACGCCAGCGTGCAATACCCCATCGACGCAATCCAGCTGGACTTCGAGCCTGGTAACCTGTTGGCGCTGAACGCTATTCTCGCTTTACTGATGTTTGCCGTGGCCCTGGATCTTCGGCCGGCGGATTTTCGCGCCGTGGCGCGGCAACCGAAGGGGCCGCTGGTGGGCATCGCCACCCAGTTGGTGATCCTCCCCGCCGCCACTTTTTTACTGGTTCAGCTCATCGACCCGATTCCCAGCGTCAAACTGGGCATGATGCTGGTGGCGGCCTGTCCGGGTGGCAACGTGTCCAATTTCCTGGTCTGGCTCGCCCGGGGGAATACCGCCCTGTCGGTGGGTATGACCGCCATAACCAGCTCCGCTGCGGTGTTCATGACCCCGCTCAATCTGACTTTCTGGGCGTCGCTGGACCCGGATACCCGGGCGTTGTTATCAGCCATCGCGATCGACCCCTGGCAGATGTTTACCACGATATTTTTGATCCTCGCCCTACCGCTGGCGGCCGGCATGTGGGTGCGATCCCGGTTCGGGGCTATCAGCGCGCGCATACAGCGGCCCATTCGAGTGGTTGGGGGAGGGATTTTCCTGGGTTTTATCGTGCTCGCCTTCTACAGGGCTCGGGCCTTCCTGACCCCGGATATACTGCCGGTGCTGGGCATCGTGATCGTTCACAATGCGATGGCCCTCGGACTGGGCTACACGGTGGCCAGGTTGATGCAGCTTTCCTCCCGGGACCGGCGCGCGGTGACCATCGAGGTGGGGGTGCAGAACAGCGGACTAGGGCTGGCTTTGGTGTTCAATTTCTTTGCCGGGCTGGGAGGCGTTGCCATGGTCGCTGCCTGGTGGGGCACCTGGCACCTGGTGGGCGGCTTCCTCGCGGCGACTGTGTGGTCCCGGGTTGGTATCGGGCAGCCTGAGCCGGGCGAGTCCGATGCGCCCCGGGATAAAACAGGAGCTTGATTATGCTGAGAAATATCCTGGTGACCGGCGCTGCGGGCTATATCGGCGGCCTTGCGGTTGCCGCCCTTGCCAGGGACGCCCGGGTGGGCACCCTGGTGGCCCTCGATTTGCGCGAGCCACAGGTCACTGCGCCGGTGGTGCCGATAGGCGCTGACATCACCCGGGCTGACCTGAACGGGATTCTGCGAGAGTATGCCATCGATACCGTGGTTCACCTCGCCAGTATTCTCAAGCCCCCCGTCGGAGCGCCACCAGACCTGGCCTGGCGGGTGGATGTCGAGGGCACCCGGCGCCTGCTCGAGGCTTGTATCGCCAGCAGTGTTCAGCACCTGGTCGTTACGACCAGCGGCGCGGCCTATGGCTACCATGCCGACAACCCGATGTGGTTGCATGAGGATGCGCCGATTCGCGGCCACGACGCCTTCGACTACAGTCGAAACAAGCGCCAGGTGGAGGAGCTGCTGGCGGCTTATCGCCAGAGCCATCCCCAGCTGGGCCAGTTGGTGCTGCGCCCGGGTACGGTGATCGGCAAGGGAACCCATAGCCCGGTGACCGAAATTTTTGAGGGACCGGTGGTGGTTGGCGTGCGCGGCAGTGCTGCGCCCTTTGTGTTTATCTGGGATCGTGACCTGGCCGAGATCGTGTTGCAAGGCGCGCTGGAAAAGCGTCGGGGCATCTATAACCTTGCCGGCGACGGGGCACTTACCGCGCGGGAAATCGCGCGCCGAATGGGCAAGCCTTACCTGCCACTGCCGGCGAGTTTGCTGGGCACCTGCCTGGGATTGCTGAAACGCATGGGCAAAAGTGCCCATGGCCCCGAGACCGTGGATTTTCTGCGCTACCGTCCGGTGCTGGCCAACCACAGACTCAAGGCAGAATTCGGCTATCGACCGATATCATCGGCGGCGGCCTTCCAGACCTGGCTTGACGATACCGATATGCCGGTTGACCCGACGGCAGCGGGCGATGCAGATTATCGCCAGGTCGTGGTGATCTCCGGTGGCGCGGGGGCTATCGGCAAGGCCATGGCGCGGCGCTGGATGATTACGGGTGCCCGTGTGGCGTTGGTCGATTTCGAGCCTGAGACCCTGGCCAGGGCCGAGGCCGAACTGACGGCACTCGGCGGGGAGCTGCTCGCGGTAGTAGCGGACGTGGCCGATCATGACGCCTGTCAGCGCGCCATTGCAGATGTGGTAGAGCGTTTCGGCCGCATCGATATCGTGGTCAACAATGCCGGCACGGTGCACCGCAGTGCCTTCAAGGATACCGCTATCGACGTGTTTCGCCGGGTTCTGGAGGTCAATTACTTCGGCAGCCTGCAGCTTACCCTGGCTGCGATGCCCCAGCTTCTGGCCAGTCAGGGAAAGATCGTGGTGATCAGCAGTGTCGCCGGGGTCGCGCCTCTGTACGGTCGCAGCGGCTACGCGGCCAGTAAACATGCCCTGCATGGCCTGTTCGAATCGGCTCGCAGCGAATTGGAAGCGGACGGCGTCGACGTACTGATGGTGTGCCCCGGTTTTACCCGCAGCGGTTTCGAGCAGCGAGCGATGGGTGCCGATGGCACTGCCGCCGGCACCCATCGCTCCATGACCGGCAGCCTTGCCGAACCGGAGGCCGTCGCCGATGCTGTTGTCGCAGCCGCCAACCGGGGCAAGGAGCTGCTGGTGTTAAGCCGATTGGGGGTGCTGTCCTACTACCTGTCGCGACTGGCCCCGGGCTGGTACCGGCGCGCCATGGTGCGACGGCTCAAAGACGAAGGCGCGGTGCGTTAATGCCGAGGCGATAAGCAGGGTATGGCGTTTGCACAACTTACTTTCGGCGCCTGCGTGGTGGTCGTGCTGATTATCGTTGCTGCTTCGGCCATCACCAGTGTGACCGGCATGGCGGGTGGCCTGCTCATGTTCAGTGGCATGGGGATTTTCATCCCGCTGCAGCCCTTGATCGCGGTGCATGGCACGGTACAGGTTTTCGGCAATGCGGCGCGCGCCTGGTTACTGCGCCATGCCTTGCACTGGCGCTTGCCGCTGCCCGTATTGCCTATCAATTGTGCAGCCCGATGTGGACGGGTTGAGGAGGAACCATGGAAAAGTCGTACCGGGTCGTGAACCCCTACAGCGGCGAGCTGCTGGGCGAGTATCGATACACCGCGGGCGCCGAAGTCGCGGAAATCGTCGATCGGCTGAAGGCCGGACGAGCGGTGCAGCGCGCAACGCCCGCTTACCAGCGCTCCGAGGTGTTGCGCCGACTGGCCCATTTGCTGCAGCAAAACAGCGAGCGACTGGCACAGTTGGTGACCGCCGAAACCGGCAAGACCATCGCCGACAGTCGGGTCGAACTCGCACGGGCGGTCAACACGACCGTGGCCAGTAGTGAAGAGGCGCGGCAGATAGTGGGTGAGGCGCTGGATTCTGACGCCTATCCACCGACCCGCTCCAGAATGGGGGTGGTGTGCTTCAGACCGCTGGGCTCGGTGCTGTGCATCACGCCGTATAATTTTCCGCTGAATATCGCGATGCACAAGATCGGCCCCGCCTACGCGGCAGGCAACTGCATTTTGTTCAAGCCCAATCCACAGAATGCAGCCTCTGCGATAGAGCTGACCCAACTCTGTCGAATGGCTGGCATCAGCGACGATGTGCTGCAAATGTGCGTGCCCGAGCTCGGCGCGATGGGGGCCCTGGTTGCCCACCCCGATATCAATTGCATCAATTTTACCGGGGGCAATGTTGCCGCGGATCGCATCGCCGCCGCGAGCGGCTACAAGAAGCTGCTGCTGGAACTCGGCGGAAACGATCCGCTGATCGTGATGGCCGACGCCGACCTCGACGCGGCGGTGCGCGTTGCAATCAACCAGCGCTTCGCCACTGCGGGGCAGCGCTGCACGGCCTGCAAGCGCGTTTACGTGCACGCCGACGTCTATCAGGCCTTCAGGGACGAGCTGGTGGTCCAGAGCAGGAAGCTGGTGGTGGGGGACCCCACCGACGAGGCCACTTTCGTCGGGCCCCTGATCAACAGCGCTGCCGCCGATGAAGTGGAGTCGCGCATTGTTGACGCTGTGGAATCGGGCGCGAGGGTGCTGTTGGGGAACCGGCGCGAGGGCAATATCATCTACCCCTGTATTCTGGAAGATGTGCCCCCGGATGCGCGACTGATTCGCTGTGAGACCTTTGGCCCGGTGCTACCCCTGCAGCGCTTTGGCCGCCTGCGGGAGCTTATCGAGGCCGTCAACCGTTCGGGTTATGGCCTGCAGGCAGGGGTATTTACACGGGATCTTAAAACCATTCGCACCCTGTTCGAGGAGCTGGAGGTGGGTACCCTGATCACTAACGATGGTCCGGGCTTTCGTGCCGAGCACTTTCCGTTCGGCGGCATGAAGGCCAGCGGCATCGGCAGGGAAGGGGTGAAGTACGCGATGCGGGAAATGTCCTGCCTGAAAACCCTGGTGATCTAGCGGGCCCCGCGCTAGCGACGATCAACCCGGCTTAAACCTGTCCAGCCCGAAGTTTTTTGCCATGAGCTGGTCAAATGCTGCCGTTGGCAACCAACGCTTGAGCAGGGGGAGTTTGACGCTGTGGGTGCCGCCCCGGATCACGCTGGGTGGGCGGGCCTGAAGCAGGCTGTCCGCCACGTCGATCACGAATTCATCCGCCGCTATCCGCCCCATCGTCAACCGTGGCAGGACCCCGGGGGAGGGCACTTGTTTGCGGCAACGATTCGGTTATGATCGGCTAACCAGCAACGCTTGGAGGTGAGCTATGGCGGATACTTATAAGGGTAAAAAAATCAGCGTCTCGTTCGATGGTGGTAAATGCATTCATTCGCGCCACTGTGTGTTGAATTTACCCCAGGTTTTTATCGCCAATGCCGAAGGCCCCTGGATCCAGCCCGACAATACCGACGTCGAGGAGCTGAAGCGCGTCATTCGCAACTGCCCATCGGGTGCCCTGACCTATCGGGTGGAAGGGCAGGCGGATGAGCCGGCGCCGTCTGTCAACACGGTTAGGATTCTGGAAAATGGCCCCTATGCGGTCAATGCCCCGCTGGCGTTCGGCTCGGGTGATGTTCAGCTCAGGGCGACACTCTGTCGCTGCGGCGCCTCGGCCAACAAGCCCTTCTGTGACGGTAGCCACACCGCTGCCGGGTTTGTTGCCACCGGTGAGCCTGCTTCGCTGGAATTCGAAGCCCTGGAGCAAAGGGATGGTACCGTGACGGTCGACCTGCGACCCGATGGCCCCCTGCGCCTGTCCGGTAATATGGAGATTATCGCAGCAAGTGGTCGCACGGTGGATAAGAAGACCGACGCCTTCCTGTGTCGCTGCGGTGCCTCGGCCAACAAGCCCTACTGCGATGGCAGCCATACGAAGATCGGTTTCAAGGCCTGATGGAGGTCGGCACGGCTGCGACCCTGTGCGGCTCGCCGGGTTAGTTGCAACCGCTCAAGCCGTTGATCCAGGCATCGATGATGGCCACCGCGGCGGCGTCCACCCGCTTGCTGGCAATGGGAGGCATGCGCTGACTGTCGAGGGCCTGCATGCGCAGTGAAAGCACCGAGCGCGCGGCGTCGCCCGGCGCGATCAGCCTGGCGCCGTCCTGGCCGAGATTGCCGTACAAGGGCACGGTCTCGCAAAGCCCGGTGTCGGCGAAGTCTGTTTGAAAGCGCAGATCGATCCCGGCTATGGGCCCCCCTGGTCGGTGGCAGTTGGCGCAGTTGCTATGCAGGTAGCTGCGCGCCCGCTGCTCAAGGGCGGCGTTTTCGTCGTCCAGTGGGTACAGCCTTGATTGCAGCAGCGCGGCCGGCACCGGCCGGTCGAGATAACCGCTTTGGTGCAGTTGTTCCAGGGCATTGACAGGGTTGCCCTGGGCGTCGGTAGAGGTGTTGTTGAGTTGCAGTGTCTCGGCCCCCAGTGACCAGCCCGCCGCTGCGGTATGGCATTGCAGGCATTCCCCGGGGCTGGGGAAAATGTGGCTGTAGTTGGCGTCCAAAACGGTTTCTGTATGGCGGTCGAGCAGGTCGGCGTCGGTTTTGTCGCGATTCCACTGGTAGCTGTATCCAGCCCAGCCATCGAGGTGTTTCATCAACAGGCGGGTCTCGACGATTTCACCCCGGTGCAAGAAGTTCTTGATCAGCACGCTGCGCTCGGGAAAGCTGAACTCACCCGCCGCGTTGAAACTGATGCGGCTACCGTCAGGGATGCCGAAGTAGCGCTGCTTGCTTGCGCCGTCGCTCCATAGCGGGCTGTTCACGGTATAGCCCACTACCCCGGAAGCTACCGTCTGGCTGCTGGTGTCGCTGAAACAGCCGGTGGCGGATAGTTTGTTGGCAACCGTGGCTGTGCTGGTGTTGGCGCTGACAGCGACCCGGTAAATGCTGCGTCCCCGGTCACCGTTGAGGTTGATGGCGTAGAGTTCGCCGTTGTGATCCTCGGCGAAGGCGCTCAGCGCCAGCGCGGAGTCGAGCAGTGGCCTGGGGTCCGTCGGAGCGCTGGGGTCGAGGCCATAGATGATGCCGTTGCAGAAATCACCGAACAGGTAATACCCGTTGAGAGCGCCAGCGCTCCCGCCACGGTAGACGTAGCCGCCGGTCACCGAGCAGCCGCCGGTCGCATTGTGACCGTAATCTGCCACCGGTAGCGTCAGCCCGGTGCGATCACAGGCATTGCCGTCGAGGCATTCACCGCCCTCCATAATCGGCCAGCCGTAGTTGTTGCCGGCGACAATCCGGTCGATTTCCTCCCGCGCGTTCTGGCCCACATCACCCAGCCACAGCTCTCCCGTCAGCCGATCGAAGCTCCAGCGCCAGGGATTGCGCAGCCCGTAGGCGTAGATTTCGGCCCGTCCCCCTCCGTTGACGAACGGGTTGTCGGGGGGAATCTCGTAGGGGGACTGGTCATTGGCGACGTCGACATCCAGGCGTAACAGAGCGCCCAGCAAAGTATTGGTATTCTGACCGTTGGCAAAGGGGTCGTTGGCGCCGCCGCCATCGCCCAGGGCGAGGTAAAGATAGCCGTCGGGGCCGAAACCGAGGCCGCCACCGTTGTGGTTCTCGGCGGGTTGGTCCAACTCGAGAACGATCTTCTCACTGCTTTTGTCGAGGCTGTCGGTGGCACTGTCCAGGCGGAAACGAGACAGGCGAGCCCTGTCCGGTGCTGGCATGTAGTAAAGGTAGACCCAGCCATTACTGGCGTACTGGGGATGGAAAGCCATGCCCAGCAGGCCCGCCTCATTGCTTGCGGAATAGGTTTCCGATTCAAGGTTGAGAAACGTGCGGTAGCGATTGACGTCGCGGCGATTGGCGAATTGATAGATCCAGCCGTCCTGGCTCACGGCATACCAGCGGTCGCTGTCCCCCGGCGCCTGGTAGAGGCCTACCATGCGCTCGATGGCCGGCAGCGATGGATAGGCCGCCACCAGGGTGATGGGGTCGGTGCCCTCCATGGACAGCGCAGGAGCGATGCAACTGCTATTGGCGGGGCGAAGCAAGGGTTCGGAGTCGGAGCCGCCGCCACCGCCACCGCAGGCAGCGAGCAGGGTAGTCAGGCCGATCAATAGCAGCGGGTGGGAAGAGTTCTTCATGGGGTGCCTCGTGCAAAGCCGTGTTCAAGCAACGTCCTGTGAGGCGCGATTATTTGCCAGCCTGAGAGGAAAGTAAACGCTCGCGGCTTACCCGGGGTCCCGTCGGCTGAGGGATCAAAAAGTTAATGCCCTTGATTTAAAGCATGTTGCTCATGTTGCCTCGGCTGAATAAGATTCCGGGCCGAAGCCGCCCAGAGCTCATCAAGCCACGTTATGTCCGATTGCGTGTGTGGAGCATGGCAGCGACAGTAACACTGGACGGGGAAGCCTGGGAAGGCCCTGCAGAAGACGCCGGGGGCCTGCATGACGAATGGTTGGTAAAACAAGGTGACACGGTGCCCGGCCTGGTGCTGGCGAACGTGGCGTTGATCAAAGCCAGCCATGAATGGGTTTTCCCGGTCGATGGGACGCTGAATAAGCCAATGTTCGCCGGCGAGGACAATTTGCCCAGGGGCGCACCGCTGTTTGAAACTAGGGGCGCACCGCTGTTTGAAATAAGCTAGGGCTAGTGCCGCCAGCGAGGATATACTGAACCCCGCGCCTGTTATCGGGTTGACAGGTGTTTGCGCACCGGGCCCCTGACTGCTATGCAGCCGGGCTCTTCCTGAAGGAGTTGAAAATGCGCCATGAAGACGCCGATTTCTAGTGTCGGAGATGTTGGGTAATGTCGTCCAGGAATCCACTGACGATGCAGTCCCCGCAGGGGGCACAGCCGCGGCAGAGCAACAGCGCATAGCCGAGCAAAGTCGCGCCGAGCCGTCGGCACCGCGATGGCTGCTTTATCGTTACACCAGGCCTGCCATTATCATGGGCAGGTCACAACGGCCCGGCGCCGGGCAATTGGCCCGGGCAGACCGGCACGACCTTCCGCTGGTACACCGTCGGTCGGGGGGTGGCGCCGTGATGGCCGGGCCACAGATGCTCAGTCTGACCGTGTTTTTGCCCGCGCAACATGCGATCACGTGTGGGAGAGCGGTGGCGGCCTATAACTGGCTGGGTGATTCATGGCGGGAGGCGCTGGCCGCGGCAGGTGTGGGCAGTCGCATCTGTGATATCGACGAGGCCCGCCGGTCGCAACAGAATGCCCGGGATGTCGGTGCTGAATGGGCTTGCTACAGCTCGGTATCCCACGGCGAACTGGTTACCGCCGACGGGCGCAAGCTGCTGGGTCTTGCCCAGATTCGCAACCGCTACTGTACCGTGCTGACGTCAGGGGTTTACCTGGATTCCCCCAACTGGGCGTTACTGGCGTCGGTTGTTACTGGAGGGCCGGACAACGCAGATTACCTGGCGGGCTACAACGCCAGCTTATCCGGGGAGAGCGGTGTCGACTCCAGGGAGCTGGTGGGGACCCTCTCGGCGGTAATAAACGCAACGTTACGGGATCGACTGGCCACCGCGGGGACCGGCCACGCTAACAATTAGAATAAGTTGAATGCCCTGACAAGCGAATGGAAGAAATGCCCTGTTGACACCAGCGGTCTCGATTTGTCCGCTAACAAGCTCAAAGAACACCGGGGCAAAATGCAGGCGGGTAACCGGGAGCCGTTTCCGGGGGGTGAAACGCCGCAGGATGCCATGCAGCGCCTTGACTACCAAAAAGCGAAGGCGCATTTGGCTGAGTTGCCGGGCTGATCCGGCACCTCCCCGTTTAGCGCCCGGCAGCTTCGCCAATATTCCCCTCTGCTCCCGGGCCACGGATACGGCCTGCATCATTGCTTACGACAGTGTCGCCGCCGGTGACCGCGAACGCGAACCGGTGGACACGCCGATACCCTGCGTCGACCCGACGCGGCTTGGCGGCAATCCGGGAATGCTGGAAAACACCATCTGGGGCGCTGATAACGGCATGCCCTTTCCGGAATCCATAGACACGCCCTGGGTGGCCTACCCGGGCATGCACACGGCGGGGTGTGCCGCCGACGGGTTTCTGCTGGTCGATACCGTGGAAGAAGAGCGAAAACCACCCCTGAGCCCCCAGGCGCTGCAGATATTCCTCGCCAGCAGTACCCTGCATATTGCCGATGTGAATTTTGCCCTGGGTGACCTGCTGCGGATAGTGGCCACCCAGGCCGAGAGTATGTCCTCGTCCCCCTGACGTTGGGCACACGGAATCACTCCCGCTGTTTACCGGGATCGATTCCCCCCCTCCCTCGTGTTTCAGGCCCGGCCCCCGGGGCAACAGTCGGGGTGGCCAGCTGGGCCAATATGGCTGCAGCCGAGAACCCTGCGCCGGCAGTGGTTTTGTTTGATCCACAGCATGGCGCCCAGCCGCGGAAAGTGCGATCGTGGTGGATATGGGCGGCTTGGCGGGGAGGGTATGGCCAGTACTTCCAAAGCGGTGATAGCAGTCAATCAGTTGCAGTGTTTGTTAGACCTGCTACTTGAGCAGGGCTATCAGCCAGTGGGCCCAACCCGGCGTAATGGCGCCATCGTCTGCGATGTCGTGGGCAGCGTAGAGGATCTGCCAGTCGGCTGGACTGAACGACAGGATGCGGCCAGCTACCGTCTCGAACGGCGCGACGATGACGCGTTGTTCGGATTCAACAATGGGCCGCATTCCTGGAAAAAGTACCTGTTCCCGCCACGAACAAAGCTCTGGCAGGGGGACAGGGCCGCCGACGGCGGCTTCAGTGTGCACGGGGTGGAAGACCGGGAAAAGCCCTACGCCTTCATCGGTGTGCGCCCCTGCGACCTCCAGGCGATTCAGGTTCAGGGCCGGGTTTTTAGCCATCCCCAACATCCCGACCCGCTGTATACCGACCGCCGCAACAAGGCGGTGATTGTCGTGGTCAACTGTTCCCAGGCGGCAAAAACCTGCTTTTGCACCTCGATGGATAGCGGCCCGGTCGCCAGCGGCGGCTTCGATCTTGCCCTCACCGAGGTCCTGGACGATGACACCCATTTCTTCGTCGTCGAATCGGGCAGTTTGCGGGGAGAGCAACTGTTGGCGGCAATACCGCATTCAGTCGCCGGTAGCGACGCGATCGGCGCCGCCAGGGAGGTGAGCCAACGCACCCGGGAACAAGTCGGGCGCAAGCTCGACCTCACCGATATCCAGGCGCTGCTTTATCGCAACTACGACAACCCACACTGGAGTGCGCTCCAGGAGCGCTGCCTGGCCTGTGGCAACTGCACCATGGCATGCCCCACCTGCTTTTGCTCGAAAGTCGAAGATGTCACCGACCTCAGTGGAGACCACGCTGAACGCTGGCGGGAATGGGATTCCTGTTACACCATGGACTTCTCCTACATTCACGGTGGCAGTGTGCGCCCCACTATTCGCTCTCGTTACCGGCAGTGGTTGGTGCATAAGCTTGCCACCTGGCTGGATCAGTTCGGCACCTCCGGTTGTGTCGGCTGTGGGCGCTGTATCACCTGGTGCCCGGTGGGCATCGACCTGACCGAAGAGGTCGCCGTGCTGCGGGCCAGTGACTTACAGAAGGAAATCGCTGATGGTTGAAATAAAGCGCATCCGTCAACTACTGGGCGAAAGCCCTTTCTTCGCCGGCATGTCGGCCGCCCACCTGGACACTCTCGCGGGTTGCGGCGGACTCGTTCGCTTCAAGGCCGGCGACTTCCTCCTGCGCGGGGGGGAGAAAGCTGACGCCTTTTACCTGATCCGGGAGGGCATCGTCTCCATCGAAAGCCACGTGCCGGCGGCGGGGTCCGTCGCTGTGGCCCGGGTGGACGCCGGCGGGGTAACGGGTTTCTCCTGGCTGTTTGCACCCCACCGCAACAATTTCGATTCCCTGGCTTTGTCCGATGGCGCTGCGATCGCCCTCGACGGCGAATGCCTGCGCGGCAAGGCCGAGGCAGACCATGAACTGGGCTACCAGTTGATGAGGCGCTTCGCACAATTGATGCTGGAACGGCTGCAGGCCGCCCGGGTGCAGATGCTGGATATCTATGCCAACGCGGGGGGCGTGGATGCAGGGCCAAACTAAAGCAGCGGCACCAATGTTGCCGACTCCTTTCCGTGTGCTGGATACCCGCGAGGAAATGCCCGGCTGCATCACCCTGCGCGTGGAGCCCGCGGGGAGCGCCGGCAATTGTGAATTCGCCCCCGGGCAATTTTATATGCTCTATGTTTTCGGGCATGGCGAGGTCCCGATATCGGTCAGCGGTGATCCGGCGACAGCGGGGGAGCTGACCTTTACCGTGATGGCGGTGGGTTCCGTTACCAGGGCGCTCACGGCGGTAACAGCCGGTGACACCATTGGCCTGCGGGGGCCCTTTGGCAGTGCCTGGCCGGTCGATGACAGGGCGGGACGAAACCTGATCGTTATGGCCGGTGGGCTCGGGCTGGCCCCGCTGCGCCCGGCTGTATACCGCCTGTTGGCCAGACGCGAGGCTTATGGTGAGATTGCAGTGCTTTACGGTGCCCGTGAGCCTGGCAATATTCTCTACCATCGGGAACTGCAAGCCTGGCGCGAGCAATCCGCGCTGGAGGTCGATGTCACTGTCGATAACGCCGGACGCGACTGGCTGGGCAAGGTGGGCTTCGTCACCACGCTGCTACAAAACCGCAGGATCGATCCGGTGAAAACTTCAGCCTTGATTTGTGGCCCCGAGCTTATGATGCGCTTCAGTGCCTATGCACTGCTCGACCTCGGGCTTGGGGCCGGTGATATTTACCTTTCGCTGGAGCGCAATATGCAGTGCGCGGTGAAAAGCTGCGGTCGCTGCCAGTACGGACCGTTTTTTGTCTGCGCGGATGGCCCGGTATTTTCCTTCGATCGGATTGAGCGACTGTTCATGATACGGGAGGTGTGATGGAGCAGAACCCCAAACTAGCGGTGTGGAAATTTGCCTCCTGCGATGGTTGCCAGCTCAGCCTGCTGGATTGCGAGGACGAATTACTCGCGGTGGCAGAGCATCTGACCATCGCCAATTTTCCCGAGGCCAGCCGCGCGGTGCTCGACGGCCCCTACGACCTATCGTTAGTTGAAGGCTCGGTAACCACAGTTGAAGACCTGGCGCGCCTGCAAAGGGTGCGCGAGGAATCAAGATATCTGGTGACGATTGGCGCCTGTGCCACCGCGGGGGGTATTCAGGCACTGCGTAACTTTACCGATGTCGAGGAATATCTGGAGCTTGTCTATCCCTCGCCGCACTACATCAGCACGCTGGCCACCTCGACCCCGATTGCCCAGCATGTGGCGGTGGATTACCAGCTGCACGGCTGCCCGATCAGCAAGCAGCAGTTGCTGGAAGTTATCAACGCGTTTCTGAATCATCGCCGTCCCAATATTGCGTCCCACAGCGTGTGCATCGAGTGCAAGCAGCGCGGTACACCCTGTATCAGCGTGATTCAGGGGACGCCCTGCATGGGGCCGGTCACGCATGCGGGTTGCGGTGCCATCTGCCCGGCGTACAACCGCGGCTGTTACGGTTGCTATGGGCCGATGGAATCGGCCAACACCGCGGCGCTGGCCGCAGCCTTGCTGGAGCTGGGCGCCAGTCAGGCGGAACTGGCGCGCATGTTCAAAACCTACAACGCGGCGGCGCCTGGCTTTAGTGAAGAGGGGAAACGGCATGCCTGAGCGCCCCGATGGTGAGCGCACGATCAAGGTCGACTATCTCACCCGGGTAGAGGGCGAGGGTGCGATGTACCTCAAGATTCGCGGGGGTAAGCTCGAGGACGTCAAGCTGAGGATATTCGAGCCACCGCGTTTTTTCGAGGGATTGCTACGGGGGCGCGACTTCCGGGAAGCTTCTGATATCACCGCGCGTATTTGCGGCATCTGCCCGGTGGCCTATCAAATGAGCGCTGTGCATGCGATGGAAGATGCCTGCGGCGTAACGGTGGGAGGCCTGCTGCGTGAGCTGCGTCGCTTGCTGTACTGCGGCGAGTGGATCTCCAGCCACACGCTGCATATCTACCTTTTGCACGCACCCGATTTCCTGGGTTATGCCAATGCCATCGAAATGGCCCGGGATTACCCCGCAGTGGTCGAGGGCGGGCTGCAACTCAAGAAAGCAGGCAACGCCATCATGCAACTGATCGGCGGTCGTGAAATTCATCCGGTCAACGTCTGCGTGGGTGGTTTCTATCGCCTGCCTGAACAGGCGGCGCTACTGGCCCTGCGCGAAACCCTGTTGCGAGCCCGGGAGCTTGCGCTGGAAACGGTGCACTGGAGCGGCACTCTGGATTTTCCGGATTTTGAACAGGATTACACCTTTGTCGCACTACGCCACCCCGATGAATACCCGATGAATGAGGGGCGGCTGGCATCCAACCGGGGCCTCGACGTTCCGGTCTCGCAATTCGATGATCATTTCGAGGAACGCCACGTCGAGTACAGCAATGCATTGCACTGCGTGCTGAAGCCGGGGGGTGACTGCTACCATGTCGGGCCGATGGCGCGCTATGCCCTCAACTACGACCGTTTGCCCGGCGATATCCGGGCAGCAGCCAAGGCTATCGGGCTCGGCGCCACCTGCCACAACCCCTTCCGGAGCATTTCGGTGCGCGCTATCGAGGTACTGTATGCCGTGGACGAGGCGCTTCGCATCATCGACGGCTATGATCCCCGGCAGCCGTCGTCGATCACCGTGGATCCAAGGGCCGGCACCGGCCACGGTGCGACCGAGGCGCCCCGGGGGCTGCTGTATCACCGCTACACGATCAGCGAGGAGGGCAGCATTGAACACGCGAATATCGTCCCGCCCACTTCCCAGAACCAGAAGATGATCGAAGATGACCTGCGCCGGTTTGCGCCCACCTGCCTCGACCGGCCGGATGCTGAAATCCAGTACCTGTGTGAGCAGGCGATTCGCAATTACGACCCCTGCATTTCCTGTGCAACCCACTTCCTCAAGCTCGAGATCGACCGTGGATGAAGCCGTCGTTTGACCTCGTTGTAGGCATCGGTAATCGCTATCGGAGCGATGACGCCTTCGGCTGTCTTGTCGCCGCGGAACTGGCGCAACTGGCGATACCGGGGCTGAAATGTATCGAGCATGACGGTGAACCCGCGGCGCTGATCGACTGCTTGCAGGGAGCTGACAAAGTGCTGCTTGTAGACGCGGTATCCTCGGGTGGTGAGCCAGGGGAAATCTTCCGTTTCGATCTGGGACTCAAACCCCTGCCCGAGGCATGCAGGATCTACTCCAGCCATGCCTTTGGTGTGGCCGAAGCCATCGAGCTGGCCCGCGCGCTGGGCAGGCTGCCGGCGCAAATCCTGTTTATCGGCGTCGAGGGTGAATGCTTCCATGCGGGGGCAAGCCTGTCTGCATCCCTGGCAGCGGCAAAGCCCACCGTAATTGCAAAAATCCTCGACTGGCTTCGGGGAGCTGGGTGAATTACTGCCTTTGCCCGCGCCTACCAGCCAAGGCAGTGATGAAGCGACGGCACCCTGCCCGCGGAGCACTCGCTGTTGAGGCGAAACGGTCAGTCGAGCAAGCTATCCTCCAGGTGGAATGCGAGGGGGCCGCGGTAGGCCTGCTGGCCCAGCAAATTGGGGTGCGCCGAACCGGAAACATTGGTGCCGCCAGGGGCGCCTGTTCCTATCAGGTAGGCATATGCGGCAGTCGCATCGTTGCTGCCGTCGGGTTGTGGCGTGCAGAGGCCATGTCCGGAGGCCAGGTCATGGGTGCCGATTACGGAGTTCCAGCCATACACGGCACCGGCCAGCGCTGTCATCTCGTTCAGTGCTGGCGCGTCATTACCGAGGTTGACAAAGTCAACGGGTTCGCGACCACCGATAAGCGTGTAGTCAGTCAAACCTGGCCCGGTCCTGGCCCGCCAGACGGCTGTCAAATCCAGCATCAGGGCTTTAAGTTCGGGGAGTAGGGGCCCGTTTAGCACCGCTTCAGAGGCCCACTGGAACTCGTTCTGGGCCAGGCCAAACTCGTCGGTGGGGCCCACGTTGTTATTGACGAAGTCGATGAGTACCTGGATCAATGCCGGGTTGTCTGCAAGCTGCTGAAGCGCCCTGAGCAGCAGCAGCATCTGTGTTTTTCCAAGCGATATGCTGCAGAATTCCAACGATGTATCTTCCGGAAAGTCCACAAAGGTGGTTGTGAGGTCAGGGTACTCGGTATAAAAAATCCTGTCCTCGGGCACACCTAGCCCGGGCCAGCTTGCCGGCACACCGATACTGTCGCCATCGGGGTGAATCCAGTCCCCCGCTTTGGGTTCAGCGTCGAAATCGGAGTAGACGAAATAGCTGCGTGCAAACTCGCAGTCGTTGGGCCCGGTTCCGGTAAAACAGGCCTGGACCTGGGCAAGCCCGAATTCGGTTGTGCCGATGGCTTCACGGCAGCTGTCGTCGGGCCCGATACCCCCCGCCCCGAAAGCGGCCTTCTGAAACTGGGAGTCACAGGCGTGCAGGGCGTTGGGTTCAAGCACCTTCAACGGTGGTTGTGGAGTTTCAGGAGGCCGGATGTCGTTATAGTCTTCATCCGGAGCCAGTAACAGAAATGGAAGCGCGCTTTCAACAACCGGCGGCAGTTCCGATGCCAGCGGAAGCTTGGGGTCCACGGGAATCAACGGGGACAACTGGGTGGACAGAAATGCGTCGGGTTGAAAGAGTGCCTCACTGACGATGGGCACAAAGCCAATGTCATTGCCCCCGATACCCAGCGTGATTGCATCGATATCACGCCCGTTTAAAATCGCCAGTTCGTAGGCTTGGAAAGTCTGCGGCTTTTCGGGTCCGCCGAGGTAGCCGTCCTTGATGCCCAGAATGCCACTGTCGATTTGGGCGCCTGAGCAAGCCAGGTATAGCGTGGTGACCGAGGTGTGGGGATCTGCATTTTCCAGGTCTATCGCGGCATTGGCCTGCCCGGAGCGGGTGCTGCGATGGCAATTGGCATAGTCCCAGAAGGCGTTCTCACTCCAGCCTTTGCCATTGTTGGCAGCGGCATCGGCCAGGCTTGTATCCTCTATGCCGCCTTCGTTGGGCCACATCCTGAGGCCGTTACCCTCTCCCGAGGAGTAAGAGTCACCCATGATCACGATCAATAAATCCCTTGGGCTGACTTCCCGGGTAACCGAACTCTTGCGACCGCCGCCCTTGACCACGAGTTCGACAGTGTAAGTCCCCTCGTGCAGTCGCGTCTTGAACTTGCAATCTTTGGACTTGGCGACGCGTTTGCCGTCAATACGCCACTCATATTGCTGGATCTTACCCTTCGATTGGCAGCCATTGAACACGACCTTGTAACCCTTCGGCGGATTGATCTGGTCCAGTGGAACGCTTGACACACCGCCGTAAAGGCCCGGTTTTCCGTCGGGCCCCTTGATCATCCAGTGACGCTCGCCGTTCTCAAGCTCGGGCTTGAATTCTGTGTTGTAAATGCTTTTGGTTCGCTTGGTCATGCGCCAGCTAAACCTGGCCTCCGGCTTATGCTGCGGAGGTTTATGATGCGGGGGCTTGTGATATTGCGGCGGTTTATGATCATGCAGCCACCGCTGAATCAACCAATGATGCAGCCCCCAGTTGGAATAATGCGGCGAGGGTTTGAAGTCGCGCTTATCGGCCATTGCCGAAGGAGCAGAAAGTGATGTACCGAGGAATATCGCCAGCAGTAATCCTGGCATCATTGGACGCTTCATTAGCAGTACCTCGCCTTTTTGGACTTTTTTGAAGTGTTGGCAACCCCTTTTTGAGCAACACGGGGTCTGCAATTGAAAGTGACAAGTCGGCAGTTGAAGCAGCTACGGCGAACAGTTTTTTAATTATGCTCGTCTGCCGGCGTTTGCGCAGACAACATTACTACTTCAGGCTTTGAAATTGCAAAATGGTTTTTAGACCAATTGGAAATATACAAGGCGTTTACAAGGCTTCGTAAATTGTTTCGGGCCTGAAGGGGAAGGGTATTTCCCCGCGCATGAACAGTGTGCTGAAAATAGTCAGCGATGAAGCGGGAGTTATGGATTGGCGCCTACTCGCATTACGCTGTTATGCAAAAGGCGTCTTTGTCGATCGAGGGAAGATTCAAAAATCTCAGGTACCGGCACGGTAAAATCGACAGCTAACATACAGACCGGCGCATAACGCAGCCAGCTGTTGGTTGAGGCGCGCCGGCACCTGGCTTGAGACGGTGCTGTCCGGCGCAAATCAGGCACTGGTATCGCTGCTTGGTAGTCTTCTTGGGCGTTGCTGACGTACTTCAAAAATGCCGGTGTTGACTCGGGGGCCCTGAATTCGGGTAGTGCCAGGGGAAGCCGGAGAGGCGCGGAAAAGACAGAAAAACAATGAGCCGAGAGAGCTTGGCGATGACGGAGGACGCTTACGATGGGCAGTCAACAATTAGCGGAAAGTGCCGCAGCGCTGGAAGCGCTGGAAAAAAGCGGCGATTACCTGGGCCTTATTGCCGGCATGAGAACATTGGTGGCTGAGGACAAGCGGGCTTTCACCAACGACTATGTCAAACAATGGTGCGGGCGACGCTGGCGTAACCTGTTCCTGCAGGAGGGTGTGAAAGACAAAGCGGCGCTCAAGGAGGCAAAAAAGCTGTTGCCAGGCGACAAACGTCCGGAGGCACAGAGAATCTCGGAGCGATTTCTCAAGAATGTTCACGCCGATGAGTGGCAGGGGGACATGCCCGAGGCGCAGACAGGCAAGCTGGAAAACACCTCCCTGGTTTTCTGCCCGGGCCTGTTGAATGGGTTATTGCCCGACCGGGCTTTCGCCACCGAGTTTCCCGAAATCGAACAGGAATATGACGCCCAGGGGTGGCAAATTATTCGCGCCGATTCGCATCCCATGCGGGGCTGCGATGCCAATAACGCGGACCTGTTGAAAGCCATCAACGAGGGCGCGGGATTCAAAGCCGATGCGGGGCGAGGCGCAGAAGAAAACAGGCGCAACGGGCCACCGCCCAGGGATGTTTTCCTGATGGGTTATAGCAAGGGCGCCCCGGACATCTTGTCTCTGCTGGTGAATCACCCGGAGCTTAAAGACCGTATTCGTTGTGTTTTCACCTGGGCGGGTGCTGTCGGGGGTTCCTACACCGCCGATAATCTGTATCAACTGCTCAGGGACTTGCCCACAGAAGCGGTGACCGCGCGGCTGCATGACTTTCTTGCCATGATCTCTGCCGGAGCCCTGCGCCAGGGTCCCCTGCGTCGCATGGATGAATACGACATCAAAGGCGCGCTGTTCGACCTGGGCACCTATACCCGTGAAGCCTTCAACAAGCAGCACAAGGAAATGCTGGATGCCCTGAATATACCGTTTTTCAGCATATCGGCGGCGACTACCGTGTTAGAGGTGCCGACCTTCCAGATGGCCGATAACCTGAGTTTGAACAAATACGATGGCAACAACGACATGCAGCTGACCCAGGCGCAGGCCACCCTTGAATTGCCCATGTCTACCCATTTGGCGATGCTGCATGGTCACCATTGGGACATTTCCTATCCGCCGTTTCCCCGCGCGGTGCGCATGACTTCGCCGAACCTGGACCACCCCTTCCCCCGGAAAGCTGCGGCCGTGGCGATTTTCAAGTTTGCCGCCGAGTTGGGGTTGATCGACTAGGGCGCTGGCTCCAGCGTAGGTACCCCTGTGCGGCAGGCCGGCGATCAGCTCCCCCGCCTGCCGTGACTTCCCCGGGAATGCCGTTTACCCTGTCGGGGAGTGCGCCAATTGTCGGCTCGGGCGACTGGCTCCAGGCCCCTGTCCCGACGGCTTCTTCTTCGCAATGTTATAGGGGTATAAATCCATGAGTGCAGAATCCGGGATAAGTCAGGTAGTCGTTATTGGTGCAGGTGTCTTGGGGGGCCAAATTGGCTGGCACAGCGCATTCAAGGGCAAACAGGTTGTGGTGTTTGATATCGACCGGCAATCCCTGGATGTATGCCGGGCGCGTCAGCGGGACTACGCCACGATTTACCAGAACGATGTCGGCGCCAGCGCCGATGATATCAGCGCTACCTGCGAACGACTGGTGTTTACAACCGAGCTTGCGGCGGCCGTCGCCGAGGCAGACCTTGTGATCGAGGCGGTGCCAGAAATACCTGAAATAAAAACCGACCTTTATACGAAAATGGCCAGCCTGTTGCCGACCCATACCCTGCTTGCGACCAATACCTCGACACTGCTGCCCAGTATGTTCGCCGAAGCCACCGGCAGGCCGGAAAAGTTCTGTTCGCTACACTTTGCCAACCAAATCTGGTTGTCGAATTTGGCCGAGATTATGGGTCACGACACGACGGCCCGGGACACCATAAAACGCCTGGTGCAATTTTCGATTGAAATCGGCATGGTGCCGATTCCGGTGCGCAAGGAGCAGAATGGCTATGTGCTGAATACCTGGTTGGTTCAATTGTTGCGAGCTTCGCTGTTACTCGTCGCCGAAGGGGTAGCAACTGCCGAGGACGTTGACAGAACCTACATGATCGCTAATCCGGGAGCGCCCCGGGGGCCGCTGGGCATGGTCGATATGATTGGCATGAAAACGGCCTACGATGTGGCTATGTACTGGGGCGAGCAACTGCAGGATGAGCAATGGTTCAGGGGCGCGGAATACCTGAAAACCCGATTTCTGGATAAGGGCCTGCAGGGTGCCCTGGGCGGGGAGGGGTTCTACAAATATCCAGATCCGGCCTACGAAGCATTAGACTTTCTGGCAGTCCCATCGATGGCGCAGGCCGAAGTGATAACCAACCTGATCAAGCCTGCGTAGGCGCGTGCAAGCTGGGGTCTGCCACAGCGTATCAGCTTCATCCCGTGCACAGCACGCAACCGGGAAATAGTCCGGGCGAATAGCAGCGGGATTTACACCTGCGTTGCGCATGACAGTTCCCAAGCTGAACCACCGCACCGCACCGCGCTTAGCGCAAGGCGGCCGCCCTTTTTAAGTTTGCAGCATAGCCGGGCTTGATTGGCTACCACAGTGGATTAGCTGCCAGGCTTCCCGATCCGTGCTGCACTAAGAACATCCCAGCTACTGTGTGCCCGGTACCGGCACCATGATATGGGCATAGGGGGTGTCTTTCCACATCACGTAGGGGCCACCGTTGTAGGGATCGTCAGACATCCCTTGCAGCATTGCCCTGGGCACTACCACCATGATGTGCGGACCCTCCTGTACCCAGACATCGCCGTTGTCTGGGTCGGTTGCAGCAGGGTTGGAATTGCTTACATTCATGTCGCCCTGCAGCATGTAGGAGATGCCTATTCGGTCAGTGCTGAAGTCCTTGCCGGCCCCGGCCGCCTGCATTAATTTACTCCAGACGGCATCGTTACACATGGGGTGGTCGTCTCCGGGGCGAACACCTGGCATACAAACCCAGCCGTTGGAGCCTTCTTTCAGTACGGTGCCGTCAAGGTCGACCACGGTGGCATCCTTGCTGACTGCAGCCGGCGCCGCGCTTTGCGCGCGCGCTATCTTGTCGGCGTTGCTCTGTGCTGCCTGGCCATTCGCAGCCGCTGTCAACAGGGCCAGTGTCACTAGTAGTTTTCGCATGGAACTTCTCCCTCCACCAGACTTGAAGCCGGTTTGGTCGGAGGCTTTCCCTGCGCACATTGCCAGGAAAAACCTCCACCCCCGGCGATAGCTTTACTTTAACGAATTCCAACCACAGGTGATGTACCAATACGCTCTGATAATGATTCCTGTTACAACCAAAAGAGCTGAGGGAAGATTGTCACCTGCGCGTGCGGTGGTCGGTTCAACTGACCGCGTTTTTGTCGCTCTGGAAAATTGCCTGTCGGCGGAGCAGGCCTCACCGGGCGCGAGCGGTTCACCCGGGAACCTGCGACCCCTTATTGTCGACACCGGACATGGCTCACAATTTCCGGGAAAAACGGCCTGTAGATTGTTTGCGCGTTTGTGCCGCCTCTACACTTGGGTGGATAAACCCCCGCACCTTGCTAAAGGTAAGAGGGGTCCAGCTCATCGGAGGCAAGCATGCAATTTGAGAATTTTCGCCACAGCTTGGTTTTAGTACCACTGGCACTGGGTTTGGCCGCCTGTGGCGGTGGCGGTGGGAGTGATGACGGAGGTATTGGCACGGGCACGGTCAATGTCAGCATTACCGATGCCGCAGTGGACAGCGCCGAAAAAGTACTGGTCCAATTCACAGGGATTACCGTCAAGCCCAGTGAGGGAGAGGCGCAGGCCATTGCTCTGAGTGGTGACAGTCAAACCTGTCAGCAATACCTGGAAGGTGAAACCAGCCCGACGGCACCCGGCGAGCCTACGATTCGCTGCATCGAGCTGAAGGCACTTCAGGGCACCGAAACCGCCAATCTCCTGGATGATGTAACGCTGACTGCGGGGAAGTACAATTGGATGCGCCTCGATGTAGATGCTGAAAGGGGCGCTATGGACTCTCTTATCGAAGTCAATACCGGTGAGTTGTACTCGCTGTATGTTCCCAGCGGGGGCCAGTCCGGCCTTAAACTCAACAGCGGATTTACTGTACTGGCCGGTGGTAGCCATAACTTCGTTATCGATTTTGACCTGAGGAAATCGGTCAACAACCCGAAAGGGTTTGAGGATTATCGGTTGATACCCTCCCTGCGCTTAATGGATCTTGCTGAAAGCGGCAATATTGTTGGTGCCGTAGACGCAGCTCTCCTGACGGCAAATGCTTGCTCCGGAGCTGTGAATACCGGTGATGGATTTGCCGTCTACGTTTACCAGGGTGGGGCCGGCACAGTGATTGGTGAGGAAGGGTCAGTCCACGCGCCGCTGACAAGCGCGAGCGTAAACTGGGAGGCCGACGCCAATCAATGGCGCTACACGGTGGGTTTTCTCGCGCCGGGCGAGTATACCGTGGCATTTACCTGTCAGGCAGGCGATGACAGCGCTGAAGATCCGGCCAACGGCATTGAGTTTATCGAGAGCGAGGGCAGCCCGATCGCCGTAGTGGCGGATCAGGACAGTGTGGTCAACTTCCCCTGATGCCTGCTTCCTGATCGCCGGGACTGCGCCGTGCATTGAAATCGTTTACAGTAAGTCGCGAGGGGTAGTTTTGCACCGCGCAGATGTTCCGGTGGCGTGGGGGAGCTGACAGCTGGCACCCACCGAAGCCTTGCTCGAGCGGCTGCCAGGGCTGCCCCAGCAGCGGACGGGGCAGGGTACTGCAGTGGCAAAGGGGAGCGCTCATGGGCAGTTACGTTGATACCAATGGCGTTAAACTCCATTACCTGGAGCGCCGGGGGGAGGGGCCGACTTTGCTGCTGGCCCCCGGTCTGGCCGCGAACGCGCATTTTTTTTCCGCCCTGATGGAGCACCTGTCACCGCGACTCCACGTATTCGCATTCGACCTGCGGGGTCGAGGTGCGAGCAGTAAGCCGTCGTTAGGCTACACCATGGCGGATCACGCCGCCGATATGATTGGCGCGATGGATGCCCTCGGCCTGGAACAGGTGGTGTTTGGCGGTCATTCCTTCGGTGGCCTGCTTGCCTACGTGATGGCAGCCCACCACCCCGAGAGGGTATGCAGAGCCGTGGCCATCGATGCCCCCATTGCCGTGAGTGCCGACGTGATGGAGCAGATCAAGCCAACCCTCGACCGGCTTGAAATGACCTTTCCCTCCTGGGAGGAATACCTGTCCCGGGTGAAATCGATGCCGTATTACGCCAACTGGGAGTGGGACCCTAGCCTGGAACTGTTTTACCGCTCCGACCTAAAGGAAGCAGCCGACGGCACGCTGCGATCCGTTTGCCACCCTGACCATATCCGACAGGCGCTCGCGGGTACCCTCGATGTTGACTGGCCTGACACCGTCAGTCGCATCGAGCAACCGCTGCTCTTCATTCGCGCCGTTGACCCCTTCGGGCCGGCCGGCTATCCACCGCTGGTGCCCGCCGACAAAGCCCGGCTGACCCTGTCGGTGCTCAAGCGCGGTGAGTATGCAGAATTCGCGGGCAATCACATTACCTGTCTGTTTGGCGACACGGCGAAGCAAGTGGCCGACCGCATGGTTGACTTCGTGCGGGGTTGAGCTCGGTAATCGAGGTCCTGGGACGGTCACCAGCAAGCAGTCCCGATAACAAGTTCAGCTACTGATCGCGAACCCGCCAAAAAACCGGAAAGCGCGGCTTCCGGTGGCGGGTCCAGCCGTGGTGTTTGAAGGTGATGATGCTGCCAAGCGGGGGCGGCTCGCTGCGCTGTGCATCGCTCAGGCCTGAGCCCACCGCAAAACGCCTGCCATCGGGTAGTTCCACCTGGAGCGAACCCACTTTGCCCGTGTATTTGCCCTTGCCGGGGTTGTAGCCGACCACCCGCGCCTCGGTATCGTCGAAGCGCTTGTGCTTGCGCAGATACTGGCTGCGCCCCGCCTGGTAGGGTGAGTGGGCAGCGCGCAACATCACCCCCTCGCCATCCCTTGCTTCCAGTGCATTCAGGATTTGTTGCAGATGCTCCCGGCCTTTGCAGCGGGTCTGAACAGCAAGCCTTACAGGAGAGGGGGGCCGCTGTGCCAGCCAGCGCGCAATCGTGTCAATCCGCAGTTCGAACGGACCCGCCTGAAGGGGCGCATCGAAAACCTGGAACTGAATATCTTCCCAGCCCTCGCCCGGTTGCCGGTCGCGAACGGTCGCCAGCGTTGCTTCAAAGCGCCCGCGACCGGCCCAAAGCTCACCGTCCAGGGCAAAGGGCGGCAGGGCGCTGCGCAGACTTGCGGGCAGCTCGATAATCTCGCCACCACGGCTCAACATTTGCTTGCCGTTCCAGTAGCCGCGCACGCCGTCATATTTTTCGCTGACCCACCAGCCAGTGGGGTCATCGTCCGGTTGCCACTTTGTTGCCAGCATCAGTCTGGGCTCGCCGGCGGTGGCTTCGCCGCCAAGCGGCGCTATCAGCAGGCACAGTAACAGAAAATGTAAGGGGGCTAATCCGAGGGGGGACTTCATGGCAAACAACTCCTTTTGTCGCGCAAAAAAGAAAAGTGCAATGGTTGTGGCGCCTGTCCGCAGGCGCAACCGGGGGTATAGCATATCGAACGTGAAGGGCGCGAGTGCCGGTGATGGAATAAGTTGGCAGCGGCCGCCGATGGCCGGCTGGAGACCAGATCACCAAAAGGATTGGTGTAGATTCCTGGGGTCCCTGCCCTGGTTTCATCGGAACCCTCCGGGGCCGCGCATTGGGTCTGGGCTTCCTCAAAGAGCTGAAGCAGGCGGCCATTTACTCGATTGCGTAACCATGGACCAGGGAGTCCTCGGGAAAGTGCGAAAAACTATTTACCCTAGTAATGACTTTTGCTTTGAATCATTGAGGGGAACTTGGTTACACTAGGCGTGACAGGAAAGCCGCAGTCTAGTCGCTCCACCAGAGGGGACTCATGTCTGTCAAAGTGATCATACTCCGCCATGTCCCGGTTGAAATAATCGAGCAACTGACGCCGCTCCTGATTGAGCTACGCAACCGCGCCTTAACACAGCCCGGATACATCTCTGGTGAAACACTCATCCGGGTCGATGAACCCAGTGAGCATCTCGTCATCAGCACCTGGGATTCGCTGGAACATTGGAATCAATGGCTCCAGAACCCTGCGCGAGCCGAAATCCAGGCGCGGGTGGATGACTGCCTCGGAGAAGAAACCCTCTATCAAGTTTACTATCAAAGCTAGGTGCTCCCATGAGCGGTCAGGAACCCACTTCAACGTCTGACGCTTCGCGTCTCGATCGCAACCGCCACCTGGCGGACTTGCGTGAACAAGCGCGTATGGGCGGCGGGCAGGCTCGCATCGATAAGCATCATGCGGCGGGGCGGATGACCGCGCGCGAGCGCCTCGAATACCTTCTCGATGCGGATAGCTTTGAGGAGTTCGACATGTTCAAAACGCACCGTTGCACCGATTTCGGGATGCAGGAAAAGGTCTTTCCCGGTGACGGTGTGGTCACCGGTTACGGCACGATCGACGGGCGGCTGGTGTTTGTCTTTTCCCAGGACTTTACTGTGTTGGGTGGATCGCTCTCGGAGACCTTTGCCGAGAAGATCTGCAAGGTAATGGATATGGCGCTGCGTAACGGGGCTCCCGTCATCGGCCTCAATGATTCGGGCGGAGCGCGCATTCAGGAAGGTATCGAGAGCCTGGCCGGTTATACCGAAATCTTTCAGCGCAATGTCGACGCCTCCGGTGTGATTCCGCAGATCTCCTGCATCATGGGACCCTGCGCCGGAGGGGCGGTCTATTCCCCTGCGCTGACGGACTTCGTCTTCATGGTGGAAAACTCCAGCTACATGTTCCTGACAGGGCCGAAGGTGGTTAAGGCCGTGACCCACGAGGACGTCGATACGGAAACGCTCGGTGGCGCGCAAATCCATGCCACGCGAAGCGGCGTGGCCCACTTGGCCTGCGAATCTGAAGAGGACGCCCTGAGTAGCATCCGCGAGTTGATCAGCTTCCTGCCGCAAAACAATATGCAGCCGCCGGATCCCGTCGCGACCGGCGATCCGTCGGAGCGGATGTCGGACTCTCTGGATCAGCTGATCCCGGAAAACGCGAGCGAAGCCTACGATATCAAAGAGGTCATCCGCGAAACCGTCGACGATACGATTTTCTTCGAAATTCAGCCCGCTTACGCGCCTAACCTTGTCATTGGCTTCGCCCGCTATGGCGGCCGTTCGGTCGGCATAGTGGCGAACAATCCCGTGCACCTCGCCGGCACCCTCGACAATGATTCATCGGTCAAGGGCGCGCGCTTCGTGCGTTTTTGCGATGCTTTCAACATCCCACTGGTGGTCTTTGAGGACGTGCCC
Organism: uncultured Gammaproteobacteria bacterium; assembly: GCA_963751595.1. Classification (GTDB taxonomy): domain Bacteria; phylum Pseudomonadota; class Gammaproteobacteria; order Pseudomonadales; family JAHEGP01; genus JAHEGP01. The sequence goes on along the minus strand of CAVVVC010000005.1, from coordinate 124,672 downwards.
GGTTTTCTGCCCGGCACGGTTCAGGAATATGGTGGCATCATCCGCAACGGAGCCAAACTGCTGTTTGCCTTTGCCGAAGCTACGGTGCCGAAGATCACCATCATCACCCGAAAAGCCTACGGCGGTGCCTATTGCGTGATGAACTCCAAACACCTCGGTGGTGACATCAACTATGCCTGGCCAACAGCCGAGATTGCGGTGATGGGTGCCGGCGGCGCGGCTGAGATCCTCTACTCCCAAGAGCTTCGCGCCGCCCAATCCGCCGAAGAAGCCGGGGAAAAACTTGAGCAGTACAAACGCGAGTACGCCGATAATTTCACCAACCCCTATGTGGCGGCCCGTCGCGGTTATGTCGACGATATCATTCGTCCGCGCAATACCCGCTTCCGGATCATCAAGGCGCTGATCATGTTGGAAAACAAGCAAGTGCCTGAACCGGTGCGCAAACACGCCAATATGCCACTTTAGAACGAATGGCACTTACTTAAGGAGAAAAGCACAGGATTTTCAAAGCGCCGCTCCGGGCATCTACCCCGTCAGCACACGCCGTAAACCCGTCCCCGGGGGCTCTGCGCCGACATCGCTGTCGGCGAAGGTCCTGCCGATGGACACCCGAATCGGCTTAAGACAGTGCCATACACTTTAGAACTTATTATTCTTATGCAATTCCAGTTCGATCTGCAAAACATTATGGACAACGAGGGACTGGCGATTTCGATCACCGGCATGGCCATCGTCTTTCTGGGGCTGGTGCTGGTCAGCCTGATGATCTTCGCGCTTCCAAGGGTGCTGGAATGGCTGGATACGACTCGACGCCGCAACCGCAGAACGGCCGAAGTGCCGGACAAGGCCCGGGTTTCGGAGGAGGACGCGCGTGAGAAAGCAATCGTTGCCGCGATCGCCATGGTGCTGGAACACGCGATGCGACCCGAAGATGGCAGCGCGGTACAGCGCATCACCATACGCCGCAGCGGGTCGGAATCCATCTGGCGGCAGGCCGGGCAGATGCGCTCGCTATCCAGCCGCCAGTCTATGCGCAAGGGCCCCCGATGAAAGAATACCATCTCAACGTTGACGGCCATGATTTCGTGCTGACCCTCAAATCCCTGTCCGGCGAGCGCGCCGAGGTGGATATTGACGGCAAGGCTTACTCGGTCGAGATCCACAGTATTCGACAGAAGGGGAGCGAGCAGCGCCGGCCTTCGACCAGTGTGCAACGCGGCACCACGGAGCCTGTCGCGCACCCGCCGGTGACACCGACCATGGCTGGTAGCGAATCCACCGGTTCCGTGACGGCACCGATCCCCGGTGCGGTGTTGGAAGTCTACGTCAAAGAAGGGGACGCCGTGACGGCGGGGCAGGATCTTTTGAAAATGGAAGCCATGAAAATGGAGAATCGAATCACTGCGCCGCGTGCGGGAAAAGTCGCCAAGCTCTATGTCAAAACCGGTGATCCCGTGAGGCAAGGGCAAGTGCTCGTCGAACTGGCATGATGAGCCAGTTCCTCCAGTTTCTTGAATCGACCGGGCTCGCAGGCTTGACCTGGAGCCATGCGTTGATGATCCTGATCGGACTGGTGTTCGTGACGCTTGCCATCCTTAAAGAGTACGAGCCCCTGCTGCTGCTGCCGATCGGGTTCGGCATTATCGTCGGCAACATCCCCCACCTGAGCGGGATGCCCCTCGGCGTCTACGATGAGGGCAGTGTCCTCAGCTATCTCTATTTCGGGGTGAAGGAAGGCATCTTTCCGCCGCTTATCTTCCTCGGGATCGGCGCAATGACCGACTTTTCCACCATGCTGTCCAACCCGAAGCTGGTGTTGCTGGGTGCGGCCGCACAAGTGGGCATCTTTCTGACTTTTCTCGGGGCATTGGCCCTCGGCTTCAGCGCACAGGAGGCCGGGGCGATCGGTATTATCGGTGGCGCCGACGGGCCCACCGCGATTTTTCTCTCCGCCAAGCTTGCGCCGCACTTGCTCGGGTCGATCGCCATTGCCGCCTATTCCTACATGGCCCTGGTTCCCGTCATCCAGCCGCCGATCATGAGGCTACTGACAACCGAGTCCGAGCGCAGGATTCACATGAAGGCGCCCAAGCCGGTGCCGCAACGGGTGCGCATCATTTTCCCGATCGCCGCCTTCCTCATCTGCGCCATGATCGCGCCGGGCTCCATGGTACTCCTCGGCATGCTCTTCTTTGGTAACCTGCTCAAGGAATCCGGGGTCACTGACCGCCTCGCCAACTCGGCGCGCAATGCCATGATCGATATCGTTACGATCCTGCTCGGCTTCTCGGTCGGTGCCAGCACCCAAGCCGTGCGCATGGTCGAGGTCGACGGCGTAATGGTCAACCAGGGCTTTCTGTCCGGGGATTCATTACTCATCTTCGGCCTCGGCGCGCTTTCCTTCTGCATGGCGACCATGGGGGGCGTGCTCTTTGCCAAGTTTATGAATCTCTTCCTGAAGGAAAAAATCAACCCCCTGGTCGGTGCCGCCGGGGTCTCGGCCGTGCCGGACTCTGCGCGCGTCGTCCAGCTGATTGGCCGAGAGTCGGATCCGGATAATTTCCTCCTCATGCATGCTATGGCCCCCAACGTCGCAGGCGTGATCGGCTCAGCCATCGCCGCCGGAATCCTCTGGTCTGTATTGGCCTGAGATACAAAGCGGTCGCAGGCACCCAAGATTGGAATGTGTTCAGATGACGCCTGGAAAAATTTGTAGGCATTCGATTTGCGATGCTCTGCAGTTCAGCGTGCTCGTGATGGAAATCCTTGGCAACCGAGTCGCGTACTGACTGGGGGTCCAACATCATAGCCAACGAAATCTGGCTCAGGCACTGCTACATGCAGCAGCGACACTTTGCCTTTGAAGGACCTGGCGATGTCGAGAGTGCTCTCGACTACTTTCTTCGACGATGCTGAAAGGTCTACAGCGATCAGTAGCCTTAGCCAAAAAACCGACTCAGCATTTGATCGGCGGTAAATGCGGTGAAAACCGGGTGCTGTCCGAGGCATCGGTAGAGCTGTTAGAGGCTGACCGCAGTGGGGTGATAGCCGGAATATTGAGTGGCTGGCGCTACGGCATGGGCTGGTGGATTCCTGAGGAGTTGCCCGGGGTCGTCGTCGATGTCGGGCTGTTCGGGTCCATCGGCTGGCTGGATACTGAACGCGGCATGATCGTCAGCCGAGAAGCCATCCGCCTCTGGTGCATAAAATTCGGCGCGCTGTACGCTCGAAGATTGAAACGGAAGCATTTCGGTATATGGCAATACCTTTTTCATCGACGAGATCTTCGTAAAGCTCAATGGCAAGCAGCATTACCTGGGGCGAGCCTCGGATCGGGATGGTGAGGTCGTTGATGTATATCTACAGGCGAGGCGTGATGGGCAGGTGTGGCAAGGTTAACTTGTCAAAACCGTCCGAGGTGGTATTGATTTTGTTGAAATGGTGGGCCCAGCAAGACTTGAACTTGCGACCTGCCGATTATGAGTCGGATGCTCTAACCAACTGAGCTATGGGCCCGTATGACAGCGAGAGGAGCAAGGGCTGTCGGGAGAGGGGGTGATGGTAGTAGGCGGAAGCCCTGTCACCCGGATCAAGCGGCGGCATTATAGCGAGCGCAACGGCGGGTGCCAAGCAAAGCCTGTGTCACCCACACCTGTGAGCTGGAATACTGCCCATCGCAGCGCCAACCCGGATCGCCCCACGGCGTTACAAAGCCTATGGCCAGAACCCGGGAAGGGGGTCCAGCACCGTTATCTGCTCGCGGCGTCCCGTGGCGAGTGCAATGCGGCCGGTGGCGGGGTCAAACGCTATGCCGCGAAAATTCTGGTGTTCACCCGGGGCGCCATCGGCTGCCGGAATGCTATCCAAGCCTCGATAAATAGTGCCCGCTATGCGCTCGCCGCTGTCAGGGTTTTCGATATACCGCTGCCAATCACTCAAATCCACGAAGCCAATGGTAGAGGCTGCCGTGTCGGTGGGTACTTGGCCTTCGTTGGTAAGGGTGAACCAGAGCCGATTGCGCATGGTGTCCAGCGCCAGGGAATGCAGGTTGACCTCTTCACTGGCGTAGGGCACGAAAATTTCATGGAAAGTCTGCGTGGCCTTGTCGAATCGAACGATGTGGCGCGTCATGTATTCGACGAAGTATACGGCGTTCGCATCCACCTGAAGGCTCCAGGGAAAGCCACCGAACGGCAGGATGTCGCTGTGGATTTTGTCCATGGCATGCAGGGTGAGGCTGTCTTCCCTGTCCGGGTTGACATTGCCGAGGTACTGGCCCCAGGCATCGGTAAACCAGATCGAGTCGTCGACTGGGTCTGCCATCAAATGGGCCACCTTTACGTTGCGGGGGTGGTCATATTCGTCGCCGGAAGGAAGCAACAACCTTTCCATGCAGCCGTCCTGCTCCGCTGTTTGACCGTCAAGGCAATACTGTAGATGCTCACTATCCAGTATGGATTGATCACCAAAGTTCAGCAGGTTTCCGCACGCTGTTTGCCCGGGGATGAAAGATGAAATAGCGGAGGGCTTGTCGGAAAAGAGCCCGTGGCTTTCAGCGACCCAGATTTTGCCGCGGGCTGCTGCCAGGCCGACAAGTTGTTGACCCGGCGCCAACGGCTCTGAATCCATTTCGGAAGGACTGCTGTTGGGGAGATTGTAAGCGCACACGCGGTCATCATAAACGGTGGTCGGTGAGTCCTCCACTGAGGGATCGATGGATACGATACGTGAACTGTTGTTAGTGCGGGATGAGGTTGTCGGGTCGAAGCCCCCGCCCTGGGTAAACCAGATTAAAGCCCCATTCTGCAAAACCCGCTCGCCGAGAACACTGATGGAAACTTCAAGCCCGGCACTGAGTGGATCAGGCCCCCAGAACCAAAAGGGCGTAATCGGGGCAAAGGCGGTTGGTGCCGACAGGGGGTCGCGCAGCAGCGGCATATTGATGGTCTCCATTTTACCGGCAGAGGATAGGTGCTCGATATTGTTGGCAAATTCGTTGAGCAACCAGACTCCCTCTTTGTCGTCAAAAGTAACATCCAGGGCGCCTCCGGGACCGAGCACAGTATGGGCCGAGCCGAGGCTAAAATCGTGGGTGTAGTCGCGTCCGATATTCCATTCCATCGGGCTGTCGACAACCAGGTGAAGGGTATCCCGGTTGGTGGTCACCAAGAACCCGATTGTCCCGCCGGCGGCCACAGGGTGAAACGGGAATTGCACATCTTCTATCGTCAGAAAAAAAATGCCGGTATAGGGAGCCAGTATTTGCTCGATCCCGTCGGTGCTGAAAAATAGATAAAGCGCTTCCCCTTGCGCTACCGCACCGGTGGCATGTTGAAGTGTGATTTGGCCATTCACTGGGGCGATGAAATCCTCCCTGTTCGAACATCTGCCCTCTGCCCATGCGCAGGAAATCAGGTCTAGCGTGTGTACACCCGGAGTCAGGCGTGCCCCGTCAATGGTGTAACGATTATCCAGTGTGGCGGTCAGCCGCAGACCGTTGTTTAAGGGCACCAGGCTGCGGGATGCCAGCAGATGGACATCGCCGGAATCGGTGGAGAACTCAACTTCCACATCTTCGCCGGCAGCAACGTGGCGGTGGTTTGAGCCGAGAAATCGATCGTAGCCAACGGCCACGCCGAAGCTTGTCTCCCGGCTGCAGAGTTTGGTTTGTGCCCCGGGTGGCAGGTAACATTCCCGAGCACCAAAAACCCGGGTACCTGCCTGCGCCAATGCCGACGCCGGCACTGAATAGCCGCCGTTATAGCGAGGGTAGTGGCCGCTATCCCAAAGCAGCGATCCGGGTCTTCGCAGCTCTATCCAGGCGGTATCTGTGTCGCTGGCAGCTATGCCGTTACGGGGGTCGGGGGTCCAGCTAAAGTAGACATCGGTCGGGTTGAGCATATCGACTTTGGTGAGCCGGGGGCTCACGTCGGGTGCGTACAGCGAAGGCACCATCAGGTCGGTGGCTACATAAATAGGCGCGCCGGTAGTCGAGGCTATGCTGAGCACCCAGCGGTAATAGCCACCCTGTTCAACTTCAAGTGAAATCGCGCAGCCGTCCAGTGGGCCGCTGGCGCATCTCGCGGGCTTGAAGCCAGGGTCTTCATAGGGCGCTGCCACAGTATCGTAGACAAACACGATGGGACCTGCGGTGTTTGCGACCCGCCACTCCAGGGTCACGCGATTCGTGCCCGAGAGCCATGCTCGGAAACATGGGATAGCCGTTGGTAGAGCATCCAATGGGTCTAGCGGGTTGCAGTCCCAAGTCGCTATCGGAGAGGCGGGTTGGGCGGCGATGCCGGGTAACGGGGTGTTCAATAACACGGTCAGCAGCGTCAGTAACAGGGCGCCATGGGGCGTGCGAGTACTGCTGCACGATAACCATTCCATGGCTGATTATCTCCAACGTTTTGTGTGTGACATTATCCCTAAAACGACACTATCATATTATCTTAAAAAATGTAAGCCAATTGTGGCCGTCCGGCAGCGGCTATGACAACTCCTCCGGATCAGCTTAATGGCAGGGATGCGGCAGCGTGGCGCGGGTCTGCATGGCTGTAGCAGATTGCATTGAAGTGTTGCAGGCTGCGATGGATGCACCATCTACGGATGGTGCGAGGCCGCCTGGTTCGCCTGGATCGCGGTGAGTGCAATGGTGTAGACGATATCATCGACCAGGGCGCCGCGGGAAAGGTCGTTTACCGGCTTGCGCATGCCCTGGAGCATGGGGCCGATGCTGACCAGGTTGGCACTGCGTTGCACGGCCTTGTAGGTGGTGTTGCCGGTGTTGAGATCGGGAAAGATAAACACGGTGGCCTGGCCCGCAACCGGGCTGTCGGGCGCCTTGCTCTTGGCGACGCTCTCTATGACGGCGGCATCGTATTGCAGGGGGCCGTCTATGCTCAGGTCGGGCCGCCGTTGCTTGGCGATTCGGGTGGCTTCGCGCACTTTTTCGACGTCGGAGCCGGTGCCGGACGCCCCGGTTGAATAGCTTATCATCGCCACCCGGGGCTCAATGCCGAAGGCGGCGGCGGAGTTGGCGGACTGAATGGCAATGTCTGCCAGTTGGCCGGCGTCCGGGTCGGGATTGATCGCGCAATCGCCATACACCAGCACCTGATCCGGAAGCAACATGAAGAAAATTGACGACACCAGGTTGGCGCCGGGCGCTGTCTTGATAAGCTGCAGGGCGGGGCGAATGGTGTTGGCGGTGGTGTGCACGGCGCCTGAAACCAGGCCATCTACCTCGTCCAGCGCCAGCATCATAGTGCCCAGTACCACGTTGTCCCGCAGTTGTTCCCGCGCCATAACCGCCTCCAGGCCTTTGTGCTTGCGCAACTCGACCATGGGTTCGACATAGCGTTCGCGCACGGCCTTGGGGTCGATAATCTCTACCCGTTCGCCTAACTCCACGCCCTGCTGGCGGGCAACCCGATGGACATCCTCGGGATTCCCCAGCAGAACCGGTACCGCGATACCGCGCTCCGCGCATATTGCCGCGGCTTTCACTGTGCGTGGCTCCAGCCCCTCGGGCAAGACAACGCGCCGCTCCACCGCACGGGCCAACTCGACCAACTGGTAGCGAAACGCAGGGGGGGACAATTTCAGGGTTCTGGCGGAACCCCTGGTCAGGCTCTCGATCCAGCTTTGATCCATGTGGTTGGCAAAGAATTCACCAACCAGGTCGATGCGTTCCCTATCGTCCGGGGGAATATCGCTGTTGAAGTCCTGCAAGCGTTGGGCGGTCTCCCAGGTGTCGCTGGCGCTCAGCAGAATAGGCACTCGGCTGGTGATCATCGCGTTTCTGCACAGATCGGCGATGGAAGGCTCGATAGCAATGCCGCCGGTCAGTAACACGCAGCCGATGGCGGTGCCATTCAGCGCGGCGAGGCAGATGGCCGTCAGTACGTCCGGTCTGTCGCCGGAGGTGACCAGCAAGGATTCCGGCAGCATCAGGTGGATCATGGTGGGAACAGAGCGTGCGCAGAACGCCACATTGCTGATGCGTCGGCTGTTGATGTCGCCCTCGTAGAGAACCTTTGCGCCCAGGTGATCACGCAGATCCGCGACGCGGGGGGCTACCAGCGCAGGATTCCAGGGTATGGCTCCCAACTGGGGCAGGGGGCTGTCGTCCATGGCTTCCAGGTCAAGAGCGGTTTTCTGGGAGGTCGGAGCAGCGTCAATTTCCTGCAATGCCTTCGGCGCGCTGCTGCCGCGGTAGACCGGGGCGTTCACCTTGTTAATGATGTAACCCTTGATGTTCTCGCCGCTGGTGCCGCCATATTCGCTCTGCGCCAGTTCCACCCGATCGCGTATTCGATGCTTGGCTTTTGGGTCCGGGTATGACACAAACACGATATCTGCCCCAAGAGCCCTGGCAATCTGGTAGTTCACCCGCGTGGCGAACGGCTGCTCAGGTCTGGGTGCCATGCCTTCTATGACTACCAGTTCAGCGCCGATGGTGCCGCGTTTGCAGCGCTCGACGATCTGCTCCAGCAGGTCTGGAAGGCGCTGTCGCGATATAAAATCTTCCGCCGCATCGAGGCTGAACGGCGCGGGTGGCACCAACGTCGTCGCGTGGCGAATAATCTCGGTGGAGCGCTCCGGGCCTTCATAGCCCGGGTCGGGTTGGGCTATGGGTTTAAAAAAGTTGACGGCGACACCGGTGCGCTGCACCGCCAGGCAAATACCGAGGCTGACACAGGTGACGCCGGCGCGGGGCTCCAGGGGAATCAGCATCAGGGCTCTGGTCATAGTGTCGTACCTGGAAAGTGTGGATTTCAGCAGCAGCCTGTTAGGCTCCCCTGGCGTCAGTCGCGGGATTCCTTCGGCTAGCGATCCTGCAGTATGGCCAGGGTCTGGTGCGCAATCATCAGTTCCTCGTCGGTGGGAATCACCCGCAGTTCTACTTTGGAGCCCGGCGCTGAAATCACAGCCGCATTGTTGTCGTTGGCGGCACTATCGAATTCGATGCCTAACCATTGCGCTTTTTCGGCAAAGCCAGCGCGAACCGGGCGCTGGTTTTCGCCGATGCCGCCGGTGAACACCAGGGTATCGATACCACCCATCGTAGCCGCCAGGGCACCAACCTCACGATTCAGTTGATGCACAAAATAGTCGAAGGCGAGTCGAGCGCCGGGCTCGGGGGATTTCAGCAGCTGGCGCATATCCGAGCTGACGCCGGACAGGCCCAGCAGGCCGCTTTGCCGGTATAGCAGGTCTTCGAGTTCCTGAGCATCCATCTGTTCGGACTGCATCAGGTACAGCAAAACCCCGGGGTCGATGCGTCCACAGCGGGTGCCCATGCAGAGGCCGTCCAATGCGGAAAAGCCCATCGACGTTTCCAGCGAGCGGCCGTTGACCATGGCGCAGAGGCTGGCACCGTTGCCCAGATGCGCTACCAGTACCTTGCCGCTGAGTACCTCGGGCAATTCACGGGCCAGGTAATGGGCGATGTAGGCGTAGGACAGGCCGTGGAAGCCGTAACGCCTGATGCCCTGTTGGTAGAGGTTCTCGGGCAGGGCGAAGCGCTTTACCAGCTCTGGCTGGGTGGCGTGAAAGGCGGTGTCGAAACACGCGACCGAGGGCAGGTCATTGGCAGCGCGAACGGCGTCGATACCGCTCAGGTTATGGGGTTGGTGCAGGGGAGCGAGGGGGTTGAGTGCGCGCAGTTGGGACAGCACCTGGTCGTCTATCAGTACCGGCTTGCTGAAGTCGGCGCCGCCATGGGTTACCCGATGGCCAACGCCGAGCAGTTCGCCCAGGTCGTCCTGTTCCTGCAGCCAACTCTTCAGATGGGCGAGGGCTTCGGCATGATTAGCGGCGGGAATCTCCCGGGACAATTCTCCGGCATGAAAGCGTCCCTGGCCACCGATATTCTCGATCTGCCCCTTGGTTTTCAGGGTCAGATCCGATCCCGCAACCCGGTACACGGCGAACTTGATGCTGGATGATCCAGCGTTGAGAACTAACAGGCTATCGGCCATGGTCCCATACTCGCTTGGTTAAACTGTGGGCCAGGGCGCCGGCCGAAATGACGGGCGCTCGACTGGCCGGAATCGATTTTGCAAAGCGTTTGCAGTGCGTGGCAAAGTGTTTGCAAGCTCAGGAGAAGAGGGGACTCCCGCGCACTATTGCACAGTTTCCGACTCGCCCCACATGCCTTCGAACAGCGCAGAGGACAGGTACCGTTCCGTGAGATCCGGCAGGATCACTACGATGTGCTTTCCCTTGTGCTGTTCCTGCTGTGACACCCGATGGGCCACAGCCATCGCCGCACCGCAGGAAATACCCGCGAGAATACCTTCCTCTCGCATCAGGCGATGGGTCCACTCCATGGCGTCTTCGTTACTGACCCGCTCAACCTGGTCGACCATGCCCAGATCCAGGTTATCGGGTACGAAGCCGGCACCGATACCCTGTATCTTGTGCGGGCCATGGGTGGGCTCCTCTCCGGCCTTGGCCGCGGTGATTACCGTCGTGGAGTCGGGCTCAACGGCAACCGCGGTGATCGCCTTGCCCTGGGTGCCCTTGATATAGCGGCAGATCCCGGTCAGGGTGCCACCGGTACCAACGCCGCTGACCAGTACATCAATGTTGCCTTCGGTATCGCGCCAGATTTCCGGCCCGGTAGTCTGCTCGTGAATCTGTGGATTGGCGGGATTGGAGAATTGTCGCGGCAGGTAGTATTTATCCGGGTCGCTAGCGGCGATTTCGTTCATCCTGGCGAGTGCCCCTGGCATCCCCTTGGGGCCTTCCGTGAGTACCAGCTTGGCGCCCAGCGCTTTTAACAGCTTGCGCCGTTCAAGGCTCATCGTGCTGGGCATGGTGAGGGTGATCGGATAGCCGCGGGCCGCGGCGACGAAGGCCAGGGCGATACCGGTGTTGCCGCTGGTGGCTTCCAGTATTTCCATGCCGGGCTTGAGCTCACCGCTTTTTTCCGCCGCCCAGACCATACTGGCGCCGATTCGGCACTTGACCGAGTAGGCCGGGTTGCGGCCCTCGATTTTGGCGTAGATGTTGCCATCGCTGATGCGATTGAGTTTGATAAGCGGGGTGTTGCCGATAGATTCGCTGTTGTCGTTGAAAAGGGGCATGGTCGACAAATTCCTGATTATTGTTAGCTGACCGCCTAGCCTATTAGCAAATAATTGCCATGTCCAGAACTGAAAACGCCGACTCGAGGTCGGCGCTTTGCAGCGGATCCAGGCCTATTCGTCGAGAAAGGTGCGCAGGTGATCCGAACGGCTGGGGTGGCGCAATTTGCGCAGTGCCTTGGCTTCGATCTGGCGAATCCGCTCCCGGGTCACGTCGAACTGCTTGCCGACCTCTTCCAGGGTGTGATCGGTATTCATATCGATACCAAAGCGCATCCGCAGCACCTTGGCCTCCCGCGCGGTGAGACCCGCCAGGACTTCCTTGGTGGCTTCCGACAAACCGGTGTTGGTGGCGGAGTCGATGGGTGAATCGACCGCGCCATCTTCAATGAAGTCGCCCAGGTGGGAATCGTCGTCATCGCCAATGGGTGTTTCCATTGAAATCGGCTCTTTCGCGATCTTGAGCACTTTGCGGACCTTGTCCTCCGGGATATCCATGCGATCGCCCAGCTCTTCCGGCGTCGGCTCGCGCCCCATTTCCTGCAGCATCTGGCGGGAAATGCGATTGAGCTTGTTGATGGTTTCTATCATGTGCACCGGAATGCGGATGGTGCGAGCCTGGTCGGCGATGGAGCGGGTGATCGCCTGGCGGATCCACCAGGTTGCGTAGGTCGAGAACTTGTAACCACGGCGGTATTCGAACTTGTCGACCGCTTTCATCAGGCCGATGTTGCCTTCCTGGATCAGGTCGAGAAACTGCAATCCGCGGTTGGTGTATTTCTTCGCGATCGAGATGACCAGGCGCAGGTTTGCCTCGACCATTTCCTTCTTTGCCCGACGCATGCGGGCTTCCCCCAGCGACATACGGCGATTGATGTCGCGGATCTCGGCGAAGGTGAGGCCGGTTTCTTCTTCCACCTCGGTGATCTTGCGCAACGCGCGCTGGATTTCTTCCTTGTACCCGGCCATCTTCTCGGCGTAGGGCTGCTTGCGCTTGAGCATATTGCTCAGCCAGCGCGGGTTGGCCTCGTTACCGAGCCAGGACTCGATGAAGTCCTGGCGGCTCATCCGGCACTCGCGCACACAGATTTTCATGATGATCCGCTCCTGGCCGCGCAGCTGAGCCTGGGCCTTGCGGGGCATATCGATCAACGGATCGAGGGTGCGGGGCGTGAGCTTGAAATACTTGAACACCTCGCCCAGCGCTTCCAGCTCTTTCAGGGAGGTTTTATGCTGGCGCCCGTGTTTTTTCAGGGCGCGTTCGGTTTTGGCATACTGCTTGCGCAGGGCGTCGAAGCGTTCCTTGGCTTCCACCGGATCGGGGCCGGAGTCTTCGCTGTCGTCATCGTCACTGTCGCTGCTGTCTTTGGCGGCGGCGGCGGGGGGCGGGGCGACGGGCGTGGCAGTGTCGAGGGGGTTGAGGTAACCGGTGAGTATGTCGGCGAGGCGACGCTCCTCGGTTGTGACCAGTTCATACTCATCGAGGATGGTTTGCACCGTGCCCGGGAAACTCGACAGGGCGGCCATCAGCTCGCGCGTGCCCTCCTCGATACGCTTGGCGATGATTATCTCGCCTTCACGGGTGAGCAGTTCTACCGTGCCCATTTCCCGCATATACATGCGCACCGGGTCAGTCGTGCGTCCGGCCTCGGTTTCGACTGCAGCCAGCGCGGCGGCGGCTTCCTCGGCGGCGACTTCATCAGCCGACTGGTTGTCGGACAACATCAGTGTATCGGCATCGGGGGCGGACTCGAACACCTGGATGCCCAGATCGTTGATCATTTGAATGATGTCTTCGACCTGGTCCGGGTCGGAAATATCATCGGGCAGGTGGTCGTTGACCTCGGCGTATGTCAGGTATCCCTGCTCCTTGCCTTTTGCGATGAGGTCTTTGATTCGCGACTGGGGTGAGGTGTCTGTCATGGTGGCCCTTGTTCAGTGCGGTAAGAGTGGTATGAGAGTGATAAAAAGTGCAGTGCGGTGCAACACTCAGTCCGGTGGAAAAAAATCAGCCCGATAGTATAGCGTACTTCATCTATATGCTGCCATAAGCAAATATTTAAAGGGTGCCGCTCAGCTGTGGCTGCTAATTGGTCGCCTGCAGCGCGACCAGCACCTCCTTGTAACGCCGTTTCTGCTCCACCGACAGCGAATCACACTGGCAAAGCTCCAACCATTCTTCTTCCAGCGCCCGGCGCTCGATGTCACGGCGAATGCGCTTGAACGCCCCGGTGAATTCTTCCCGGGCCTTGGTTTCATCTTCCAGCAGGTCTTCGAAGCCCAGCAGTGCCGTGGCGAAGTCGTGTTTATCGGTGTTGAGCCAGGAGCCCACCAGGGTGTGGGTGCGTGTGTCTGGCTCGCGCCGCAGTAAGTCCAGCATTTCCACCAGCAATTGGGCCTCGATGGAATCCAGCCCCCGCAATTCATCGGGCTCGGGTGCCAGTGGGGCGAGCCGGGGATACAGTAGCAGGGTGGCCAGTGCCGCCCGCAGGGGTGTCTTTTCAACCAGCTGGCGCTGGGGTCGGCGCGACACCGGGCCCGCGGAGTCAGGGCGCCGGGCTTCCGGTGGCGGGCCAGGCTCCGGCGCTGCGACGGGCGTCGGGGGTTCTTCGGGCAGGGGTTCCCTGCGCCGGGCAATCCCCGCCAGGGTCTGGCTGTCGAGTCCGGTCAGGCGTGCCAGTTCCTGCATCAGTAATTCCCGGAACACGCCGTCAGGGGTCTGCCTGATCAGCGGCAGGCACAGATTGCTGAATCGGCTGCGACCGTCGCTCCTGCCAAGATCGATGCCCTCGCGAAGGCTCTCGAACAGGAAGTCGGCGATGGGCTGGCAGGTGTCGAATTGCTGCTCAAGTGCCCCGCGACCGATTTTGCGAACCATGCTGTCAGGGTCTTCACCCTCTTCGAGAAAGAGGAAGCTCGCCTGGCGGCCATCGCTCATCAGCGGCATGGTGGCTTCCAGGGCCCGCCTGGCGGCGCTGCGTCCCGCCGGGTCGCCGTCGAAGCAAAAGATCACCCGGGGCGTGTGGCGAAACACGCGCTCAAGATGGGCCTTGCCGACGGCGGTACCGAGGGTCGCGGCGGCATAGTCGATGCCGTGCTGGGCCAGTGCCACCACATCCATATAGCCTTCGACAATGACCAGCCTTGCCAGCTGGCGATTGGCCTGCCGCGCCTCGTAGAGGCCGTATAACTCGCGGCCCTTATTGAAGACCGGTGTTTCCGGCGAGTTGAGATACTTGGGCGTGTCGTCGCCGAGCACGCGCCCGCCGAAGGCGATAACGCGGCCGCGAATATCGCGGATGGGAAACATGATGCGGTCGCGAAAACGGTCGTAGTAGCCCTTGTTGTCGCGCTCCACCAGCATGCCGGCGTCGTTGAGCAGTTGTTTTTGCAGGTCGCTCCCGGCCCGGGCCTTGAGCAGGTTGTCCCAGCCCGGCGGCGCATAGCCAATGGCGAATTGCCTGGCGATCTGGCCGCTGAGGCCCCGGCGTTTGAGATATTCCACGGCGCGGTGGGCCTGGCTGTGTTGACGCAATTGTTGCTGGAACCAGCCGCTGCACTCCTGCAGTACCCTGTAGATCGGCTCGCTGCGCTCTCGCCGCTGCTGATCGCGCCCGCCGTCTTCCCGGGGGACTTCGAGGCCGGCGCCGCGGGCGAGTTGCTCGACGGCAGCGGGAAACTCGAGGCGGTCGTGCTCCATCAGGAAGCCGATGGCATTGCCCCCGGCGCCACAACCGAAGCAATAGTAAAACTGCTTGTCGCCGTTGACCGAGAAGGAGGGCGTTTTTTCCTTGTGGAAAGGGCAAAGCCCCTTGTAATTGCGCCCGGTTCGCTTCAGCTCGACCCGGGTATCAACGACTTCAACGATATCGACCCGGTTGAGGAGTTCATCGATGAAAGACTGTGGGATTTTGCCGCGCATGGGCTTAATCATATCAGGGGCGGAAGCCGGCGCGAATGCCGGCCGCTTGGTGGCGCCACCAAAGGCGAACGTGCTGGCCTGCGCCTGGACCTATTGCAGCAGGGATTTGACCAGCTTGCTGACTGCGCCCATGTCGGCACGGCCCTGGGCCTGGGGTTTGACCAGCGCCATGACCTTGCCCATGTCCTGCATCGAGCTGGCGCCGCTGTCGGCAATTGCCCCGCGTACCAGGGCGTCCAGTTCCGCAGCCTCCAGTTTGGCCGGCATGAACGCCTCGATGACACCGATCTCGAAGGCTTCCTGGTCGGCCAGGTCGTCGCGACCCGCAGACTGATACTGGCTGAGGGAATCCCGTCGCTGCTTGAGCATTTTGTCGAGTATGGCTAACACGCGCTTGTCGTCGAGCTCAATACGCTCGTCGACCTCCACGCGCTTCATTTCCGCCATCATCAGGCGAATCGCGCCCAGCCGGGGTTTGTCACCGGCTTTGAGGGCGGTTTTCATCGCGCCTTTGATGGTTGCTTGCAAGTTTTCCTGGGTCATGGTCCGGTCTGCCTATAGCGCAAAAAGCCCTGGCGGAAACCGCCAGAGCTGGAGTCGGAACGGCGGGTGACGACGTTTAGTAGAGACGCTGCATCCGGCGATTTTCGCGCTGCAGTTTCTTCAGGTGACGCTTCACCGCTGCGGCCTTGTTGCGCTTGCGCACGGTGGTGGGCTTTTCGTAAAACTCACGGCGCCGCACTTCGGCCATAATGCCGGCTTTTTCGCAGGAGCGTTTGAAGCGACGCAGGGCGATATCGAAGGGCTCGTTTTCTCTAACTCTGACTTCTGGCATCTAGTTGTCTTTCCGCTATTGCTGATTCACAGATTCGATAATACCAGCAGGCATCACGCTGGTTTAAGGGGGCGGAATGATATACTTCTGAATCAGAAATTGCAAAGCGCTCTTTTCGCTGCTGGCACCATGCTTTAGAATGCGCGTTCGGCAGGGTAGGCAGTGCAAAGACATGCGAATTCTGGGTATTGAAACATCCTGCGACGAAACCGGCGTGGCGATTTACGACAGTGAACGTGGCCTGCTCGCAGACCGCCTCTACAGCCAGGTGGCCCTGCACGCTGAGTACGGGGGCGTGGTTCCCGAACTGGCGTCGCGGGATCATATTCGCAAAACCCTGCCGATGATCACCCAAACCCTGGAGATGGCCGGGCTCGAGGGCACCGATATCGACGGTGTCGCCTACACCGCCGGGCCGGGCCTGGTGGGGGCGCTGATGGTAGGGGCGGCCATAGCTCGCTCCCTGGCTTATGCCTGGTCGGTGCCGGCGGTGGCGGTGCACCACATGGAAGGGCACCTGCTGGCGCCGATGCTGGAAGCCGAGCCCCCGAAGTTTCCCCTGGTGGCGCTGCTGGTTTCGGGGGGCCATACCCAGTTGGTCGAGGTCGAGGGAATAGGCCGCTACCGGCTGCTGGGCGAATCCCTCGACGATGCGGCGGGTGAAGCCTTTGATAAAACCGCAAAAATGCTCGGCCTGCCCTACCCGGGCGGCCCCCATGTGGCTCGCCTGGCAAGCCAGGGTAATGCGGGACGCTACAAGTTTCCCCGCCCCATGACCAACCGACCGGGCCTGGACTTCAGCTTCAGCGGACTGAAAACCTTCACCCTGAATACGATTGCCGCTGAAACGCCGGATGGCGCTCCCCTTGACCCCCAGACCCGCGCCGATATCGCTGCCGCTTTCGAGGAGGCGGTGGTCGATACCCTGGCGCTGAAATGTCGCCGCGCGCTGCAGCAGACCGGCCTCAATCAACTGGTGATTGCCGGCGGGGTCAGTGCCAACGTGCAGTTGCGCCGGAAGCTGGAGGCGATGTGTGAGCAGCTCGACAGTCGGGTGTTTTATGCCCGCCCGCAATTCTGTACCGACAACGGTGCCATGATCGCCTATGCCGGGTGCCAGCGCTTGCTGGCGGGTGAGCAGCAGGACCTGACGATAGCCGTCAGGGGGCGGTGGCCGTTGGAAGAGCTGAACCCACTGGATACCGGCATCGGCCCGGTGGGGAGCGTCGCCGCAGCGCGCAGTCGATGACTGTTGAGCGCCTGGCGGCAGGGCGCTGCCAGCAACCGGGGCAGCCCTCCAACCACTTGCCCCGGGGTCGCAGCCAAAAAGCACAAGCATTGGAGTATGCATGGACAAGGTTTACATTCGGGATTTACGCGTCGATACGGTCATTGGCATCTACGACTGGGAGCGAGAGGTTCGCCAAACGGTGAGTATCGACCTGGAAATGGCGACCGATATTCGGCGCGCGGCCAGTTCTGACAGCATCGAGGATACCCTCAATTACAAGGCCGTCGCCAAGCGACTGATACAGTTCATAGGCAGTAGTGATTTCCAGCTGGTGGAAACCCTGGCCGAGCGCTGCGCGGCTCTGGTGCTGGACGAGTTCGATGTGCCCTGGCTGCGCCTGCGCCTGAGCAAGCCGGGGGCAGTGCGGGGCTCGCGGGATGTCGGCATTATCATCGAACGCTCCGGGCAAGCATGAGATGACCCAGGTATTCCTGTCGCTCGGCAGCAACATCGAGCCTCAGAGCCACCTGCGGCAGGCAATAGCGGCGTTGCGCGCCCATTTTGGCGAGCTGGCAATGTCGCCGGTCTACGAGAGTGTGGCGGTGGGCTTCAAGGGCGATAACTTTCTCAATCTTGTGGTAGCGCTGGATACCGATTTGCCGGTGGGCACCCTGAGCGCCTTGCTGCGTGAAATCGAGGCGAGTAACGGCCGCCGTCGGGACACTGAGAAATTTGCCTCGCGAACCCTGGACATCGATATCCTGACCTACGGCGATACCGTGGGCGTTGTGGACGGGGTGGCCCTGCCCCGGGATGAGATCGAACGCTACGGTTTCGTCATCAAGCCCCTGGCTGACATTGCCGGCGACCTGGTCTATCCGGTGACAGGGGAGCGCTATGCCGAGATATCCCGGCGCCTGACGGACGACGATGACACCCTGTGGCAGGTGGATGTGGCGCTGGACGCCGCGGCGGGGGGTCGAGCTCCGGGGCCGTGAGCGCAGGACGCGTTCTGCCCCTCAGCCCACCACTGAACGCCCGCCGTCCACCGCAATAATCTGGCCGTTGATATAGGGAGCCTCGGTGGCGAGAAACCAGGCGGTGCGGGCGATATCCTCCGGCTCGCCGCAGCGGCCAAGGGGAATCCGCGCGAGGATGTCCTGTTTCGCGCTTGTCCCGGGGGCGGATTCGCCCTCGGGCCAGAGAATCGCTCCCGGGGCAATGCCGTTCACCCTGACCCCGGGGCCGGCTTCCAGGGCCAGTGCCTGGGTCAGCATGGCCAGTCCGGCCTTTGCCGCACAGTAGATGCTGTGACCGGGGAGGGGGCGCTGGGCGTGGATATCCACCAGGTTGATGATGCAGCCGTGCTGTACTTGCAGGGCCCCCAGGCAGGCCTGGCTGAGAAAGAACGGTCCCTTCAGGTTGCTGTCCATCAGCGCATTCCACTGGGTCTCGTCGACCTGGCCAACCGGGGTCGGATAAAACCGGGAGGCGTTGTTGATCAGTACGTCCAGGCGTCCCCAGTGATCCAGCAGTTGCCGGGCCATGACCGCCAGCGCCGCGATGTCTCCGAGCGCCGCGCCCAGGGCTATGGCGCTATTAACACGAAGCTGGTTCAGTTCAGTGGCCAGCGCCCGAGCGCTGGCGCCGGACTGGTGGTAGTGGATGGCCACCCGGAAGCCGCGCTGGTGAAAGTAACGCGCGGTGGCCGCGCCCAGTCGGTGCGCGGCGCCGGTGATCAGCAGGACTTTGGCGGCTTCTGCTTTCATGCAGGTTTCCTCGTCACGGGTTTGCCAGTGCCGGTCTTGGCAGCAAGCGGATCGCCTGGATGCGCTCCCGGGCAATCTGTTCACCCAGGCGCTTGCCGCTGTAGCCCGCGCTGATCAGCTGCTGGTGGTCGACGGCGGCAGCCGCCTCCAGGGCAGCCAGCAAAAAGTCAGCCTGGGGGTAGGGCCGCTCCTCAAAACCCAACCGACCGCGACTGTCGGCCTCGCAGCACTGTAAAAACTCGGTGAAACGCTCGGGGCGACGGAGGGCATCAGTGGCGGTGAGCAATTTCAACACGGTGCTGTCCCGGACCTCGAGGATTCGGTGCGCCAGGCCGTGGTAGCGACAACAAATCAGCGCCAGGTCGCGATGGTCGTTGGGCACCCGCAGCCGTTGGCATAAATCCCTGATGATGTCGATGCCGCGGTGCTCATGGGCGATATGACGGGGCAGGGTGGCGGCAGGGGTCGTGCCCTTGCCCAGGTCATGCACCAGTGCGGCAAACCTCACCCGGGTCTGGTCGCTGATTCGGGTCGCCTGCTGCAGCACCATCAGGGTGTGAACGCCGGTGTCGACTTCAGGGTGGTGTTGTGCCGGCTGCGGCACGCCAAACAGCCGCTCCAGCTCCGGCAGGATGCTGGCGAGCGCACTGCAGTCGTGCAGTACCTGAAAGTAGACTTCGGGGTGGTTTGTTGCCAGCGCCTTGCGGGTTTCCTGCCAGACCCGCTCGGGTACGAGATAGTCGAGCTCGCCGCTGGCGGCGATTTGCCCCATCAGCTCCAGGGTCTCGGCAGCCACCCGAAAGCCCAGCCCGGCAAAGCGGGCGGCAAAGCGGGCGACCCGCAGCACCCGCAAGGGGTCTTCGACAAAGGCGTCGCTGACATGGCGCAACAGGCGCTGTTGCAAATCCCGCTGGCCGTTGAAAGGATCGATCAGTGTGCCGTCGTCAGCCCGGGCCATGGCGTTGATGGTCAGGTCCCGCCGCTGCAGGTCCTGTTCGAGGGTGACCTCGGGGGAGGTGAAGAACTCGAAACCCCCATAGCCATGGCCGCTTTTACGCTCGGTGCGGGCGAGGGCGTATTCCTCCTGGGTACGGGGGTGCAGAAACACCGGAAAATCCTTGCCCACCGGGCGATAATCAGCCTCGGCCATCCCGGCAGGGGTTGCACCGGTAACGACCCAGTCGCGCTCGTGCACCTCGAGCCCGAGCAGTTCGTCTCTGACGGCGCCGCCGACCAGGTAGATCTCCATACTGAATAACCGCCTGTCAGAAATGATTTAGGCCCGGCTTAATTCCCCGGATAGCTTGCCCTCAGCGGCACCTGCAGCGGAAAAAGCGCCCATCTTCCAGCCGCATCATGGTCAGCCTGCCGCCCCAGGCACAGCCCGTGTCGAGGGCAAACACATTTTTTACGTCGACCTTGCCATCCAGCGCAGCCCAGTGACCGAACAGCAGTTTGTGACTCTCCAGGCTCGGGTTGGGGAAACGATACCAGGGGAGGAAACCCAGACGCGCCGATTCTGTGTGGGTTTTGTCCATCAGGTCCAAAGTGCCGTCGGCGGCACAGAAGCGCATTCTCGTGAGGTAGTTGGTGATCACGCGCAAGCGCTCCATGCCCCGCAGGTCCGCGCTCCAGCCCAGCGGTTCATCGCCGTACATGGCGTCGAGAAAATCCAGGTAGCGGGAGGAGCGCAGCATCTGTTCGACTTCGTGGGCACGCTTCTGGGCTCTGGCGAGGCTCCAGCCGGGGGGAATACCGGCGTGGACCATCGAATAACCCAGTGCTGCATCGGTATAGAACAGCGGTTGCTGTCGCAGCCAGTCAACCAGGGAATCGCATTCGGGTGACTGCAATACCGGGTCGAGGGTATCCTTGTTGCGGGGAGGGCGCATGCCGGTGGCAACCGCCAGGAAATGCAGGTCGTGATTGCCGAGCACAATTTTGGCCTGATCGCCCAGGGAGCGCGCCAGTTGCAGCACTTCCAGCGACTGGGGTCCGCGGTTGATCAGATCACCGACAAACCACAATTGGTCTGTGCCTTCGTCGAACTTTATCCGCTTCAACAGGCACATCAGGGGCCTGTAGCAACCCTGGACGTCCCCGACCGCATAAGTAGCCATAGCCTATGGATCGACCCTGCAGCAGGGTCGGTCGACAGCGCCCTCGCCGGTGTTCAGGCCATGATTCCGTGAGCGGACAATCAATGCAGGGCCCTGGGATCTTTCAAACTGAAGCGGGGGATGACAGCGTCGAAGTAGTCCCCGGAGTCGGTCACCATTTGATAGCTTCCTTCCATCGTGCCGACCGCCGTTTTGAGCATCGCGCCACTGGTGTATTCAAAGGTATCCCCGGCGGGGATATAGGGCTGCTCACCAACCACCCCTTCGCCGTGGACTTCCTTTTTATCGTTGTTGCCGTCGGTAATCAACCAGTAGCGACTGAGCAGGCGCACGGGCTCGGTACCACCGTTGGTGATCGCGATGGTATAGGCGAAAGCGAAACGGCCATGTTCCGGGTCGGACTGCTCCGGCAAAAAGCGCGTGTTGACGCGGATTTCAATGTTTTCGTTTTGGGAACTCTGGGGCATGAGACTCCGTGCGAGGGCCTGATAGTGCGTTGCTGATGGCGACGTAGTCAGCCAGTGATAAATTCTCCGGACGCATTTTACTATCAATTTGCAATAAAGTGAGGGCTTCCTCACTGATTAATCCCTTGAGCGCGTTGCGCAGGGTTTTACGGCGTTGCTGAAAGGCGACATTGACGAGGTGGGCAAGCTGGCGCGGATCCGCGGCCGGATGGGGCGGCTGCTGCCACGGGGTGAGTCGTAACACCGCCGAGTCTACCTTCGGGGCCGGGTAAAAAGCGCCCGGCGGCACTTCAAACAGCGGGTCGACCCGACAGGCGTATTGCACCATGATGCTCAACCTGCCGTAGTGCTTGCTTCCGGGAGCCGCGGCCATGCGCTGCACCACTTCCTTTTGCAGCATAAAGTGCATATCGGCGATATCTGTCGCAAATTCCAGCAAGTGAAACAGCAGCGGGGTAGAGATGTTGTAGGGCAGGTTGCCCACGATGCGAAATTTTTGATCATCGCTACACATTTGGCTGAAATCGTGGAGCAGGGCATCGGCCTGAATCACCGTGAAATTGGCAGCAAGGCCGAAGCGAAGCAGCAGATGCGGCACCAGGTCCCTGTCGATTTCCAGTGCAGTGACCTGTGTCCCGCTCGCGATCAGTGCTTCGCTGAGGGCGCCTTCGCCCGGCCCTATCTCCACGATGTGCTGCCCGGGTCGGGGCGCGACCGCAGCAACAATCTTGTCGATAACGTTGTTATCGCGCAGAAAATTCTGGCCGAACCTTTTCCGTGGGCGGTGATTCAAGGGCTTGTTCCTGTATTGGCCATTGTCAAGACTCGGTACTCAAACCTTGCGATGGATTGACTCGCGAGAGCCGCCCATTTGGAACCATAGCGGGTGCGATTTCAACCGTTACTGTTATTCGCATCGGTACCACCAAAGGGTAATCGAGTGGGGGTCGGTATATGGGTGAGACTGGCGTAACTCGGCGGGCTGGAAAAATTTTCTTTTAACGTCAACCTCACCATGATCGGAGGGAGCTGGTGATCTCTGATTTCATCGTTTCTATGTGTCGCCGGTGCGCCAGTCCGAGCTGGCAGGCGCCGCAAACTGCTCACGCAACCGGGCTTTGAGTGCTTTGCCCGTTGGATTGCGGTGAATCTCATCGATGAATTCAACGCGCTTGGAAATTTTGAAGTGCGCCAGCTTACCCTCGCAGTAATCCAGTAATTGCTGAGCATCGATTGCACCCTTCACCACCACCACGGCCAATGGGATTTCGCCCCACTGCTCGTTCTGTTGCCCGATTACCGCAACTTCCACTACCTTGTCGTGAGACAGAATCGCGTTCTCGACTTCGGCCGGGTAGATGTTTTCTCCGCCGGAGATGATCATGCCCTTTATCCGGTCGCAGATGGTGATGTAGCCATCTGCATCCATCGTCGCGACATCACCGGAATGGAGCCAGCCATCGCGCAGGGTTTCTGTGGTGGCGCCGGACTCCAGCTCAGAGAGTGATTTGGCCGTCTCGGTGAATTGTTTCTACAGTCGGCCAAGCACCGGCTATTGACTCGTCGGGGCCTCGGGAGCCGGAGGGAAATCGATCATGTCCGCCGACTGCTGTGCCAGATCCACCCAGCCGCCACCCATGGCCTTGTAGGTATTGATGATCCCACTGTAAACACTGTTTTCCAACTGCACCACATTAAGTTGGGCACTAAACAGGCTGCGCTCGGAATCCAGCACTTCGATGTAGCTGGTGTAGCCGTTGTCGTAGCGCAGCCTGGCGAGTCTGGCGTAGTCCTTGAGAGCAACCACCCGGCGCTGCTCCAAAATCAGTTGCTCCCGGGATTTCTGCGTTTGCACCAACGCGTCTTCCACCTCTCGCAACGCCTGCAGGATGGCCTGCTGATAGTTGAAAAGAAACTCCCTGCGCACGGCCTCGGATTGCTCCACGCCCGATTTAATGCGGCCTCCGGCAAAAATCGGCCCCAGCAGATCGCCACCCACCCCCCAGGTGCGGGATTCCTGGTCGAACCAGGTGGACAGGTCGCCACTGACAAAACCCGCCAACCCGGTGAGGGAAATCCTCGGAAAATAGGCGGCGCGCGCCACTCCAATCCGGGCGTTAGCGGCTATCAGCTGTTGCTCCGCAGCACGGATATCAGGTCGTCGCAATAGCACCTCGGATGGAATATCGGCGGGAATCTCGCTGAGCTGGAACTGTTCAATACTCAGGCCCCTGGGAATAGGTCCGGGGTTGCGTCCAAGCAGAACCGAGATGGCATTTTCCAACTGCGCAATATCGAGCTCCAGGGCAGGCACGGCCGCCGCTGCACTTTCGTATTCTGAACGCACCTGCGCCAGCTGCAAGGCACCGATCACACCGCCGGCGAACTGCAGTTCAAACAGGGCCAGCGCCTGACGCCGGCTCTCCCGGGTCTGGATGGCAATTTCCAGTTGCCGGTCCAGCCGCCTGAGGTTGACATAACTGACCGCAACCGAGGAAACCAGGCTGAGAATCGTCGCGCGTCGTACCTCCTCCGAAGCCAGTAACTCTGCCCTGGCCGCCTCGCTGGCCCGGCGCACCCTGCCCCAGACGTCCAGTTCCCAGCCCACGTTCAGTGTTGCCTGGTAGGAGTCCGTCAGGCCTTCACTGAAACCGGGTATGGCCCTTGAGGGGTCTATTCCCTGTCGGTCAGCGGCGGCGCCATAGCCAATTTGCGGGAAATACTGGGAGCGGGTGATATTGAGGCGCGCGGCAAACTGTTCGATACGGGCCGCGGCAATGCGCACATCGAGGTTGTTTTGCAAAGCTTGCTCTACGAGTTCATCCAGCGCCGGATCCTGGAACTCTGACCACCAGGCGGTATTAGCGGTTGCGGTTGCTTCCGCCAGGCTGACCTGCCAATTCGCCGGCGTTTCAATATTGGGCGGCTGGTAGTCGGGGCCAACCGCACAGGCGCCAAGCGCCAGCGCCAGGGCAGGTAACAGCAAGCGCCTCATATCAAGCCTCCCCGGGGTTCTTGCTCAAGGCGCCATCCGACTTGCGACCGCCCTGCAGCTTTTCCTTGGCGCTGATAACCAGAAAATAGAAAAGCGGCACAAAGAACAACGCCAGGCTGGTGGCGCCGATCATACCTCCGATAATCCCGGTACCAATAGAATGCCGGGCCGCCGCTCCCGCTCCGGAAGCCAATACCAGCGGCATCGCGCCAAAAATAAACGACAGCGATGTCATCAGTATGGGTCGCAGGCGCAAGCGGGCGGCCTCGATGGCTGCATCCCTTGCACTCATGCCTTCGCTGTACTTGAGCTCGGCGAACTCGATAATGAGGATAGCATTCTTGGCCGACAGGCCAATCAGGGTGACCAGCCCGATCTGAAAATAGACGTCATTTTCCATGCCTCGCATCCACACAGCAACCAGGGCGCCAAAGATGCCAAAGGGCACAGCGGTAAGCACTGCAATGGGCAGCGACCATTGCTCGTATTGTGCCGCCAGAATCAGGAACACCATCACCAGGGCAAAGCCAAACACGATGGCGGAAGCGCCACTTGACTGCTTCTCCTCAAATGCCTGACCCGACCAGGCGTAGGTATAGCCATCGGGCAGGTGCTGGGCTGAGATGGCCTCCATGGCGCCGATAGACTGCCCGGAACTGAACCCCGCCGCTGCGTCACCGGTGATTTTAGCCGCCATAAAGCCGTTAAAGCGCGACACCAAATCGGGCCCGACGTCATAGGCCGTCTCTACAACGGCGGAAATCGGCACCATCTCGCCGTCTTTCTGGCGGACAAAGATATTGTTGATGTCCTCGGGCCTTTCGCGGTATTCCGGCTCGGCCTGCATAATGACCTGCCAGACCCGGCCAAACTTGTTGTACTGACTGACGTAGAGCGAGCCAAAAAGGGTTTGCAGGGTATTGTAGATATCCTGTACCGGCACACCGAGCATCTCCGCTTTGGAGCGATCAACCTCGGTGCGCAACTGGCGTGACGCCGCGTTGATGGTGGTATTGAGTCGCGTCAACTCGGCCCGCGCTTCAGCCTCTGCGACCAGCCCCCGGGTGGTTTCCTCCAGCTGCGCGACATCGCCCTGGCCGCGATTCTGCAGCCAGAACTCGAAGCCTCCCTGGCTGCCCAGGCCGGGAATTGGCGGCGGATTAATGGCAAAGGCAACACCTTCGTTCAGGGCATTGAGCCGGGGAGTGACCCACGCCAACAGGGCGTCCACGGTCAGCTCGGGATCAGTCCGCTGTGCAAAATCCTTAAGCGACACAAAGACTGTCCCTGAATTGGTCTTGAACTGCCCGTCCAGCAGGCTGAAACCGGCCAAGGCGGAGTAATCCTGCACCGCAGGGTGTTGCGAAAAGATGTCTGCGACGTCCTGGGTCATCTTCTCGCTGCGATCAATACTCGCGCCATCCGGCAGCATAATGGCGGCAAACAGAAAGCCCTGGTCCTCGGGTGGCACGAAACTGCCCGGGACCGATTTAAACAAGGTAAAGGTGGCGAACAGCATCGCCGCGAGAATCATCAGGGCAAGACCGCTGCGCTTGATTGTCAGCTCGGCTCCGGCGGCATAGCGCTCAGTCAATGCATCCAGCCATTGGTTGAATTGGCTGAAAAATCGATTGGGCGCCACCCCTGGTTTGAGCAAAATAGCGGCCAGCGCCGGGGTCAGGGTCAGCGCGATAAAGCTGGAGATCGACACCGATATGGCGATGGTAATGGCAAACTGCTGAAACAGCACTCCGGTAGTGCCGGACAGAAAGGCCACTGGTACAAAAACCGCAATCAATACCAGCGTGGTGGCGATTACGGGCCCGGTCACCTCTTCCATCGCCCTGAAAGTAGCCTCCCTGGGCTGCATACCCAGCTGGTTCATGTTGCGTTCAACGTTTTCCACCACCACGATCGCATCATCGCAGACAATGCCAATGGCCAGGATCAGGCCGAACAAGGTCAACAGGTTGATGGAGAAGCCCAGTGCGGCCATACCGATGAAGGTGCCTACCAGGGAGATAAAAATGGCCACAGTGGGAATCAGGGTGGCATTGATGTTCTGCAGGAAGAGGTAGGTCACCAGCACCACCAGCGCTACCGCAATCAACAGGGTTTCAACCACCTCGTCAATGGATGCCTGGACCACCTTGGTGGTGTCAAGCGACACTGTATAGTCAATGCCGTCGGGGAAACTCGCACTCAGCCGTTCCAGTTCCGCCCGCACATTGGCCGCAACTTCCATCGCGTTAGAGCCGGGCTGCTGATAGACCGCAATAAAGGTGGCCGGGCTGCCATTCAGGCTGGAGCGCAACAGGTACTGCTTCAGGCCCTCCTCGGCATAACCCACATCTTTCATGCGGACGATGGCGGCACCCTCCGGGTCAGCGCGCAGTATGACATCGTCAAACTCATGGGCTTCGGTAAAGCGGCCCTCGGTGACCACCGGGAAGGTCATTTCAACCGCGCCCTCGGTGGGTGCCTGGCCCAGGCGGCCGGCGCCAAACTGCTTGTTCTGCTCGCTGACTGCCTTTTGCACATCGGTGGTTGTCACTTTCAAACCGGCCATGCGGTCGGGTTGCAGCCATAGTCGCATCGCCAGGTCGGGCAGTCCCATAATACTCGCCTGGTTGGCCCCCGGTACCCGCTTCAGGGCGTCCAGCACATACAGGTTGGCATAGTTGCCTACATACTGTTCGTCGTAGCGACCGTCCGGCGAGTAAATACCGATCAGCATCAGAAAGCTGGAAGAACGTTTCTCGACATTGACTCCCGCATTGCGCACGACATCGGGTAATTCCGCGAGCGCCAAACCCACCCGATTATTGACTTTGACCTCGGCGGTATCCGGGTCGGTATCCATAGTAAAATAAACGGTCAGGCCCATTTCGCCGGTGGCAGAGCTGGTCGACTGCATGTAGATCATGTTGTCGACGCCGTTGATTTGCTTTTCGATCGGCGCAGCTACTGAGTTCGCCACGGTCTCGGCATCAGCGCCGGGGTAACCGGTGCTTACCGTCACCTGCACCGGTGCTATATCCGGGTATTGGGTAATCGGAAGGCCATACATGGAAACGAAACCGAGAATCACGACGATGATCGAGAGCACGGTTGAGAGTACGGGGCGCTGGATAAAAATTGCCGAAATCATTGGCGTCAGCCCTCCCTAGTTGACAGCAGCAGATGCTGCCTCGGCGTAGGGAGTGGTTTGCAGGGCAATCCCGGCCCGGACTTTCAGGGCGCCATCGACAACAACGGTTTCACCGCCGCGCAAGCCCTTGGTAATAAACCACTTGTCCCCCTGCCACTCACCCACTTCTACCGGCTGAAATCGACTGTTACCGCTGTCGTCCACCAACCAGACAAAACTGCCCTGCGCCCCCTGCTGTACCGCGCGTTGGGGCACCAATATGGCACTGGGTCGTATCGCACCCAGCAATCGCGTGCGCACGAATTGCCCGGGACGCAGCTGCCCGTTCGGATTGGCAATCTCTGCCCGCAATAAAAAGGTGCCGGTCTTTTCACTGATCGAGGCATCGGAGAAGGTTATCCTTCCCTTCTCGGGGAATATCGTGCCATCGGCCAGGACGATTTCGACCTCAAAATTGTCATCTACCGGCGCTAATACCGTACCTTCCCGTAGCTGCCGCCTGAACCGAAAAGTCTGGTTCTCGGACAGGCTGAATTCAACCCATATCGGTTCGATCTGGGCGACATAGGTGAGCAGACTGTCGCTGTTACTGATGTAAGAGCCCTCCTGCTTGACGGCAAAGCTGGACACCCCGGTAACCGGTGATTTGATTTCCGTATAGCCCAGGTTTAACTCGGCCTGCACAACCTTGGCCTTGGCGGCCTCGACCGATGCCGCCGAGGAGCGGAAAACTCCCAGCGCATCGTCCAGCTCTTTTTGAGCCACGGCATTTTGCCTGGCGAGTGGCTTAACTCGCTTCAGGTTGGCGGTGGCGTTATTCAGACGCGCCTGCTGCTGCTCCAGCTCCGCCCTGGCCGCGTCCAATTGTGCCTGGAAGGGTTTGCGATCCATTTGGAACAGCACCTCTCCTTCCTCCACCCTGCTGCCCTCTCTATAGATGCGTCGCTCAAGAAAACCCTCTACCCGGGAGCGTATCTCCACGCGCCGGGAGCTGCTGGTTTTACCGACAATTTCGTACACAACAGGTACATCGACCGCCTCGACCTTGACCACCGTCACTTCTGGCTTGGCGGCGACGGGTGCTACGTCAACAGACGGCGAACAGCCCGTCAGCGCAATCAGGGCAACGCACCAGGCTGCCTTGACGTTGAACCGGTTCTGTTGCTGGGCCATGACTGTAATCCTATGAGTGGGACAAGTGACGAAACCAGAATCCATCAGGCGGCATCAGCTGCAAATTCAGGCCTTATCGGCGATGACTCTGCGATAGGGCGCAGGGGATGCATGTCCAGAGAAGCGGTGAACAGGGGGCAGCAACCGACCACGAAACGCAGTTTATCAGATTTCATTATTTGTAGTGGGTAAAAGGCCTTGATCGAAAATCGACAAAAGCGTAGCGGGTTAAAGTGTCATGGGCCCTCTGCTTATCGAAAAAGGCAATCCGGCTTGGATGTCGAATCGCAGCGACAGGACCAGCCTCGCTCCCGCTGCCCGCCAGACGAGCGTCGCCGCCGTTGCGCCTGTTTGGCTGATTCGCAGGCTCCTTACCGGTCTTGTTGGCAGGAGAATGCAGCTAACAGAGTATCGACTGGGTCAAAAGCGGGAATGGGCGGAGGGCAGTACACGGGGTGCAACGCCACGCCTCCCGCACCCAGCTCAAATTTACGCCAGGTGTACATTGGCATGTCCGAAGCAACCGTGCTGGCAGTCATGGGTGAACCGCGTTCCGTGCGAGGCTCGATACGCAACCGGTTCGATCAGATTATCGAGGTACTGGGAGTACCAGCTTGCCCTGCCGATCGAAGACAGCAGCGCCGAAATCGCGGGTAAATCGGCGGCAACAGTACTCTCACTTGGCATGGGTGCTGCCACTTTTGCTCCGCAAGAGCGAACCTATTGGCTGTATTTCAGCGACGGCGTTCTGGCACGCTGGGGGGAAGCCGGTGACTGGGAAAAAGAGCCGGAGCGGATCTACCGATTCAATTTCGATCCTGGCCCACGGCTCAAGGAATAACAGCCCGGGGAGGGCCGACGCTCGCCAGCTCCCGTTTGCTCAGGAAAGCAGCATTCACCCTCCCAAGTGCGCATCGGCGCAGTCAAGCTGCGCCAGCGATGGGATCGGCTATTAACCTCCTTCCCTGGTCGCATCGGTGACCTTCCTGAAAGCGCTCGCTCGATGATAGCTCTATCCGAGGCAGGCGTCGTGTCGATTGATGATCGGCAGCACCAGCCGAGCGGCCAATCGGCGGTGTTCGAGGCGCCTGCCGCCGCCACCCCGGGCGGGCCTGCCCTCGAAAGATTTTCAGCGATCAGCACTATCGCCCTGGGGCGACTGGCCCCGGCGTTGTTCGTAAGCGGCCAATAAATTGGCGAGGGGGATGGACGACAAGCCGTGAAAAAAAACGCTGAGCGTCACGGTACAGACTACGGTCAATACCAGGGTTTGCTCCCCGGGCAACTGCGCATCGATAACAATAATGACAAATACCACGCTCGCCAGGCCGCGGGGGCCGAACCAGCCAAGAAAGAGCTTTTCAGGCATATCCAAACCGCTGCCAATCAGGGACAGCAAGATCGGTAGCATACGAATGACGGTCAGGCTCAGCAGTGAATAGAGTAGAATGGGCCAGGTGACCTGCGGTAGGAAGGTGCCGATAACCCCACCTCCAAACAGCACCCAGGTCAGCAGTGAAAATGTCTCTCCGGTTCCCTCGGCCGCGCGCAGCAGGTCCGCCTTGTGCCGGGTGACCAGGGCGCCGAACAACAGGCCACCGACAAATGCGGCAATAAAGCCGCTGCCACCGGCTGCTTGTGCCAGGGAAAAGCAGGCGAGAGCCATGGCGACCATGTGAATCGGTCGCCAATGACCACCAATCCAGCCCTGCCTGGCACTGAGACGCAACAGCCAGCTCATGGCGAGGGTCAGCAGGACACCCACCAGTACGCCGATACCAATTTCCTTGACCAAAAGACTCAGTGCGAATCTGGTGCTAATGTGACTGCTGTTGGCATCCACAGCCAGTGCCAAAAAGAGAAACAGAATCGGCACGCAGACACCGTCATTGAGGCCGCTTTCTACATTGAGCGACTCGCGCAATCGCGCTGGAACACGTTTGTTGCTTATTACCGCCTTGCCCAAAGCCGCATCTGTCGGCGCCAACATGGTTGCCAGCAGCGCCATCTCAAAGGCGCCCAGCTCCGGCAGCAGCCAATCGGCACAGATAAACCCCACTAAAATTGTTAACGGCAGGCCGATGACAAGCATATGCCATGGAATGTCGTAACTCCTCTCAAGCAAACGCAGGTCAGCCTTGGCCGCATCGGTGAAAAGCAGCAGCGCCAACGTGAACTCCGCGATGGTTCGCAAGCCATGTCTATCGACATCAATCTGCACCAGGCCCAGGACGCTTGGCCCGAGGATGAATCCAAGGGTAACGAACATCAGCGCGCCGCCAAACGGTGTGCGTTCAATGCCCCGGGCCAGTGTGCTGTAAACGAAGACAACGACGGCGAGGATCGCGTAATTTTGGTACATGGGCACTCCCGGGGCTATACCCCCTGATGACAGCCAATCCTATCACCGTCTTCAAGCGGCAGAAGACGCGGCAAATTCAAAATCATGAGATCAATAGGGGCGACAAGGTTGCCATGTTTGGGGCGTCGGCCCGCTCTTTTCGCGTGCCGGGCTTGCCGCCCTTGTACAGCGATACCGGAAGGCGATTGAGCACGATCAGCGCCGCGGGGATTGCGCCCGCCAGTGGCCATACCGCGCCCAAAAAAGGACTCCAAGCAGTGAACACATACATCAAGCCGCCTACAAAAGCGTGCATCGTAAAGTGGCGGGGGCCAATATCCCCCGGATCGGTAAAGTATCGGGCACCACAGTTTCTGCAACTAAATGGCAACCCCACCAGTAGCGGCAGCTTTGCACTCGCATCAAGGGTATCTTGTTGGCAATTACTGCATTTCATTGGCTTGGTTTCCTGGCCCTGTCGGCGGCTGCAGCAAATCCGCCGGTTTATCGCAAATGCAATGTGTGTCTGGGTGGCACGTTGCAGATCGGCCGCAGATTGATCCTGTATCTGACTTTTCCGACTGAAAACCTGGTTGATCAGGTAGCAAGAATCCCCCCCAGTTTTTGAACTGCTGCCGATGAAATGCGAGCGTCCTGTCCAGAGTTGGCGGCGACCAGTTCAGGCCTGATCTCACTGAGCGTGTCAATTCGACCGCTGTGCCTGCATCAGCCTGCTCAATCAGACGGTGGATGCCGCGTATCGACCGCTCAAGTGATTGAAGGAATTGATCACGCCGGCAATCGACAAGCCTATGACTGCGAAAATTGCCAGCACTACCGGGTCGCCACCAACCCCCCAATCCAGAACCTGTTCGAGGAAGAACCCCAGAAGCGCGACTCCAACGCCAATAAAAACCCATTTAAGCGTATCGTGTCGCTGCCAACGATTCCCTCTTGGGTACGCCGCGAAATCTTTGGCAAACACGGGGTACTCCCGCCGAATCAAAACCATTCACCTTCGAGATTAGTTAAAACCGCAATAGACTTTCTTGATGCAGGTCATTTAAATGGCGATGAGAAGAGGGTACCAAGCTGGTGTCAAGATCGGGTTCGTGCAGCCAGCTGAAAGAACGGGCTTCGCTGACTCCCGGCTTTTGAAGGGCTGGCACGCTCTGGTGACCGTTGATGGTAAGTGTGTTCGTGCACCGGCTTGCCCCGACATCGCGGGAACGGAGTCGATCGGGCAAGCGCCACCCGGATAGCTGCTACAACGGAATGCTATATACCGTATCTTTCTAATTAAGAAACTCGATTCGCTGCAAAAAAGCCGCTGCATGGCCATCGTTGTCAGCTTCGGTCGTATCAATCTCGATGCTGATGCCTGAAACATCGGGGACACGATCCAAATCAAAGCTGTTGAGAAACTCGGCCTCAAGATCAATCTCATCAACCGCGATCTCTCCCTCGGGGGGATGATCCAGGCAAATGAAACGACCGGTTTTTTTGAAGTGATGCCCAACGTAGGGCTGCTCCAGTTCATCGGTACCGGCCCTGCACAAATAAAAACCGATAAAGTAGGGGCTATCCGGCACCAAAAGCTCGCCACTGGGTTGGCGCTCCTGACCAAAAAACACGTAAATCATGATGGCCTCATTGTCGACCCCTGCCTGATAGGATGCGCCGTCGGGATAGTCTGCAACCCCCCATTGAACCCGCATGCGCCTGGCGCCGACCACATCAGCTTCGTGAATTACCATGCCAAAGGCTGGCTTTTTGGCTCTGAAATGGAGCGCCCCCTGGGCATGAAAAAGCTCAATCTTGTCCGCGTCCCTGGTGTCGCGTTTCAGCACGTAACTGTTCTTTTCCAGCCACTGGTAGGTCTTGGTGCCAGGTTCCGCCGAAAAGTCCATCGACAGCAAAGGCTCGCTGCCAGCCAGGCCCGGCAGCGGTGCACTCAGAAATAGTGCGGCGGTTAATGTAACCGGCATCCTTCGCCACCTTTTCGGTTTGCCTGTTGAATACAATAATTGTTTCATGAAACGCTTCCTGTCGCAGGTCACCGCCAGGGTGGTTGGCTGAACGCGCCGGCCTCGTCCTCTGTACCCGGTGGCATAAAATCGTGTCGCGACTCGTCGGTAAAGTAGTCCCAAAAACCTTCGACCATGGCCGGACTCAAGATCGTGAAATCGCCCGCGGTCTGCCGCTCCTCGAAATACTGCCGGTAGGCGTCCAGGGGCTCCGGACCCAGCTGCTGGTAGATAATTCGCCCGCCGTAGGTCTGGTAGAGCGACCTGTTGATTTTCCACTGCCGGATCATGGCATACCCCATCTGCCTTCGCATCCGGTCAACTTGCAGGACCTCTTCGGGGGACAGGTCCTCTTCAGCCGTCAGGCCTTCTTTTGCCATACCAAGGCGCATCGCTTCCAGCCAGGCTTTGAGCTCCGCGTCTTCCACCTCGATACCTTGCTCCATGGCATATTGGTCCAGTAGTCGCGGAACCAGCAGCGCTCGCAGTTCCTGGGCATCCGCCGCGTGGATGTTCTCCCCGAAGGCGGTGGCCGCGACCGGTGGCAGGGGCTCGAATTCGACAATCGAACCATCCGCCATCGTGGCCAGGAACAAGTGACCGTCCCGCATGACATAGCTGCGCACCCAATCAAATTGGGCAAGGTAGTTTTGTGACAGCGATTCTGGCTGACAACGCGCCCGGGTTGCTGCGATCGCTCCAAACTTCAATTGGCCCTCAGCGCTGGAAGACCAGCTACCGCTTGCGCTGTTGCAGTCGGCTTTTATCGCCACCCGGCCCTCGGCGTCAAAGCGCAGCGTGTAGTGGTTTGGATCATTGGGCCGCAGGACCGAATCGTCCATCGAAGTAATATTCAGTAACCGCCAGGCACTACCCTGCAGTTCGCTGGCCACGGCCAGGGAGGCAAGACTCGTAGCAAGCAATAGGCCGAAGGCCGCTAACGTGGTTCGCAAGGCCATGGCTCATCCGCCCTCGATGGCAGCCAGCGGCACTTCCCAGACCTCGCCGTCAGCGAAGTCCAGAATCCAGGTGTCACCCTCCATGCGCGCCTTCACCTCGCGATTGGAAGCATTGACATAGTCCGACATGAAGTTGATCGTAAACTGTTCGCCGAGTGGGTTCTGCACCACGATAGATGCCTGGCCATCCTCCATGCGCAGGATGCCGGCCGGGCAGCGGCCAAAATCAGAATCTCCAGGCGCCTTGCAGCGCAGTCTGGTGGTGGCGTCGTAGTCCTTGGTGGTGAAAGGTGACGACCCACTTGCTGTGTTCACAGGATTCAGCCTGCTCGTGTCCCAATACACGTAAACGCTTTCATTCGGCAAACGGAAAATCTGCCCCTGATCGCCGAGGCCACTCTGGCGGATAACAGTGTGGCCGAACTGATCTTTGAAATTGCCCGGCGCATCTCCGACCGGTGACAATTCGTGGGTAACGCCATCGCCACGGGCAAGGGTAATAAAGCCCTGGCGCTGACTGAAGCTGCAGGGAATCAGCACATCGGTATGATCCTCGCCCCGAGGATAGACTTCGCAGGCCGCATCGCTTGAGTCTGCCAATACGAATCCAGACCAGAGAGCGAGAGCAATCGTCCACGGCAATATAAAGTACGTTCTCATAGCAGTGTCCTCGGTTTTTGTTCATCGTATACTACGGCCCGTTTTTTTGGCAATGCACTTGATTGCTCAACCTCGAAACGATGGTAGAAAAAGGCATGCTTCAGCGTCCAGCAAACTGAACGACCAAGGCGTGGTGTCGGGTAATCCCAATGCCGAGCTATTTTTTAGCGTTGAGTTTGCTACCATGTGCCGCTCAATCAACCGCCAGTAATCCGCCAACGGGGCCATCACTCAACAGGAATGCAATCACTATGAAAGCAAGCAGGATCGCGTGGAGTCACGGAGTAGCCGCTACAATCTTATCATCTACTGTACTGGTCACATCCTGCGGCTGGATGGGCGATACCGGTTCAGTCAAGGCAGCATCTGAGCTGGCTGTCAATTGTCAGACCGACGCGGCAATCGACGCCCTGAAAACCGCAGAAGAGGGCGGCGGGCTCAGTCAATATATCGCGGGGTTGGAACTGGTTGGCATACTGCGTGATGCGGGGCGTACTGCCGAAGCTGCCGAGGCGCTGAAAGCCTACAAAGCCATGCCGGAAGCCGACTCGTCAAGCGACGCAGAAATCGAAAAGTCGATACAGGACTTCGTTGCCGAGCTGCGCGAGGCGCGCAAGAAAAAGACCGGAAGCGCCAGCTGCCCCTGACAGGGTGCGCTACCCTGGGGCTCTGCCTTGCAGCAGCACTCATGTAAGCTCCGGGCAGAACCGGTTTCATTCGCTGGTTGCTGCATACTTGGCCGCCAGCCTCAGCAGGTCTTCGAATGGGACGAGGCGGGTCCTGAAACAGACAATGGACACCATCACAGATGCAAGCAACGCGGCGATTGATCACGGTAATAACCGGCCTGGCCCTG
Organism: uncultured Gammaproteobacteria bacterium; assembly: GCA_963751595.1. Classification (GTDB taxonomy): domain Bacteria; phylum Pseudomonadota; class Gammaproteobacteria; order Pseudomonadales; family JAHEGP01; genus JAHEGP01. Next base: position 89,067 of record CAVVVC010000005.1, on the reverse strand, counting down.
GTTTCCCTGTCCGGTATGCTCGAAGCCTATCCCCTGGACGGTTATGAAGAAACCGGCATCCGCCGCCTGGAAGGCGCGCGACTGGCGCACGAGGGCGTCATCAAGGGCCCGAGGCAGCTACCTGGAGCCTTGCTAACCACTGACCAGGTCGACCTGAGACTGATGGGCGAGGAAATTGAGCTGCCGCCGCCGGATGCGGCTTTTACCGCCCAGATTGTCGCCATGCTCGGCGAAAATGCGAGCCGCTATGGTATTGCGGTGCTCGATTTGAGTGACACGGAGAATGTGCGCTACGCCGAGTATCGCGGCGATTACCGCCAGAACGTCGGCAGTGTCGGCAAGCTGATTGGTGCTTTGGGCTTTTTCCAGGCACTGAGCGACGCCTGGCCCAATGACACAGAGCGCAGGACGCGGCTGCTGCGCGACACGGTTATCACCGCAGACAGTTTCTCGGTTAGAGATCACCACACGGTGCATTTTTTCGATGTTGACACCAGAGAGTTGGCCCGCCGCCAGATTGCGATTGGCGATCAGGGTTCACTCTGGGAGTATCTCGACTGGATGCTGTCGGTCAGCTCGAACTCAGCCGCGGCTATGGTCATGCGCGATGCCATGTTATTGCGACAATTTGGCAAGGGCTACCCGATTGCAGAACCGGAGATCAGCGATTTCTTTTCGACCACGCCCGCCAGGGAGCTGACCGCGCTGTTTCAGCGAACTTTCTGGGAGCCGGTTATACGCAATGGCCTGTCGCTGGACCAGATTCGCCAGGGCAGCTTTTTCACTCACCAGGGTAAGCTGAATGTTAACGGTGGCGGCACCAGTTATGCGACCGCCAGGTCCTTGATGGAGCTATTGCTGAAAATGGAGAAGGGGGAGCTCGTCGACCCGTGGAGCAGTCGCCAGTTGAAACGTTTGCTATACATGACCGATCGACGGATCCGTTACGCGTCTTCCCCGGAGCTGCGTGACGCCGGTGTCTATTTCAAGTCGGGCTCGTTGTACAAGTGCCAGCAGGAAGCGGGCTTCAAGTGCACGGCCTACCATGGCAACGTGATGAATTACATGAACTCCGTGGCGATCGTGGAGCAGCAGATTGGCGACATACAGCTACGCTACATGGTGGTGGTGATATCCAATGTGCTGAGGCAAAATTCAGCGCTGGATCATCAAACCCTGGGCACCGATATTCACCGCTTGATAAAGTACCAGAACGGGGTGTTATCGGATTAAGACCGACACCCCGGCGCCACCGCCGCTATAAACTATCGCGGGGTTTTTCGGCCAGGTATACCCCGACAAACTTATCCATCACAGGCCCCTTGCCCAGTGCCCCAGCTTTCTGCAACAGAGCGATTTCTGCGCATCTTCACCGACGTGGAGCCCGGTGAAGGTAAGACCGCCATCCTGCTGTTTGCCAACGTCTTTCTGATACTGCTAGCCTACTATTTTATCAAACCCGTCAGGGAGGGCTGGATCGCGGTATCGGCTATCGAAGGCCTGTCAAAAATGGAGGTGAAGGCCTACTCCAGCTTTGCCCAGAGTATCCTGTTGTTGTTTGTCGTCGGCTGGTACGCGCGCCTGGCTGACCGCTGGGATCGGGTTACCCTGTTCAGCCGTGCGACCTTGTTCTGTATCTCCAATATGATCCTGTTCTGGTTCCTGCAACCCAACTTTTTTATTGGGGAATTGCCGCTGGTTGGCGTTGTGTATTACCTGTGGGTGGGCATGTTTGGGGTATTTGTCGTCGCCCAGTTCTGGACCTTTTGTGCGGATGTGTACACCGACGAGCAGGGCAGGCGCATGCTGCCCTTTATTGCCATCGGCGCTACAGCCGGCGCGGCGGCAGGCTCCTGGATCGTCGACGTGCTGGTCGAGTCCGGACTGTTGCCGACCGAGGTGTTACTGCTGGCGGCCATCGCGCCGCTACTGGCATCCATATACCTGGTCAGACAAGTCGAGCAAAGGCAGCGACGGCTGGCACCAGCTGCTGTTCGGGCAGCGCCGCAGGACAGCGGTACTGAGCCGCCAGTGGAAGAGGCCAGCATCTGGAGTGGTGCCAAATTGGTGCTGGTGAGCAAATTCCTGCTGCTGGCCGCTCTGGTGACATTGCTGACCAACTGGGTGAACACCAATGGAGAAAACCTGTTGTTTCGGGTGATAGAAGAATCCCTGACCCAGCAGGCCGCTGCTCAGGGGATTACCGACCATCTCGCCATGCTGGATTTTGTTCGCGATGGCACCACCGCTTTTTATGGCAATTTCTATTTCTGGGTCAATACGGTTGCCCTGGTTTTGCAGGCGGTTGTCGCCTCGCGGCTGATGAAATACGGTGGATTCGCCGCGATATTATTGATCCTGCCGGTGATCGCCCTGACCTCCTACACCGTGATGGCGCTGCTACCGGTACTGGCGGTTGTCAAGGTGATGAAAATTGCGGAGAACGCGACGGATTACTCGCTCAATAACACTTCCCGACACGTTCTCTGGCTGCCAGTCTCCTCGGCCATGAAGTATCGCGGCAAGCCGGCGATTGATACGCTTTACGTTCGCCTTGGCGATGGGCTCGCGGCACTGACGGTTTTGTTAGGCGTACACGTGCTGGCGCTACCCACGGCCGGCTTCTTCGCGTTCAACGTGTTTCTGGTGCTGTGCTGGCTGGTAGCCGGGGTGTTGCTGGTGCGGGAGCATACGCGCGCAACGCAAGCGGCGGCTGACGCATCAACAATGGACGACAAGTCCCTGCAGTCTGATTAAGGCGTGGTGATCATCATGGTGTGAATGGGTTCGATGAGCTGTCGAAGCCATTCTCCACCGTTTATATCTTCCGCCAGCGCGACCAGGATGTAAGCGGTATCGCCTGCTTCGATGAGGGCGCTATCGGCATGCCACTGTTTCCAGGAACCCGATTTGCGATAGATCTTCGTCTCGGGAAAGGATTCGAGTCCCGCGACAAATTTGTGATTGATCCCGGGGTCCCCCAGCATCGTTTTCATCTCATCAGTCAGCGCTTCATCCCCGAGCCGGTCGGTTTCCAACAGGTAGTAAAACCTGGCAGTCTGCATGGCCGTGGCGCCATGTGAGAGGTTATGCAGGGGATCACGCTGGTACGCCTGGGATTTTCCATACGCCTTGCCCACCCAGAGCCCGCCGCCATGCTCAGGGTCATACAGCTTGAATTCATCAGACTGCAGAATGTCGAGCAGGCGAGTTTCACCCACACGATTCAGCATCTGTGTGGCCTGCACATTGGAAGAAAAGCGAATCATCCCGGTTAGCGACTCGCGTGTTACTTCGTCCAGGGTCATATGGCCCTCCCTGATCTCGACGAATGCACCGAGCAGGATCGCCAGTTTGGGAAGGCTGGCAGCATAGACCATAGTGTCGCCATTAACGGCGGCCACCCGGGGTTGGCGAAGATCTCTGATATCCACCAGGGCAACGGACAGCGTTCCCCTGTCGACCGCTTCACCATAGTCGAGGTCGGTAATGATGGTATCGAGCCGCTGCTGCAGGTCCTGGTCAACGCAATCCCAGAGTGACGGATAGTGCTCGCCATCGGCCAGGGCAACGCTTGTTCCCAGGATCAGCAAGCACAGCAGCAAGCGGCGCATCATAGCCTGGCGTCTTTCGCCGGAAGGCCCTGCATATCCACCGTTTTTTTATGGCTGTCGCTCAATGCCTCATCCATCTTGTTCAGGTAACTGCTACCCCGTGCCGTGCGACTCTCCAGAAAAGGCCGTAACTGGAACAGGTGTAGCTGGCCATCGAGAAAGCCGAATTCGATATCCGCTGGTGCGGGATTGCCCTGATCGTCGGTAATGGGTGGAAAACGCCGGGGCAGCTCTTTGGCAAACTTGATCAACTGCTCTATCTCACCCGGCTGCAGGACGCTGTCACTGCCACTGGACGGTAGCTTGTCAATCCCCCCGTCGGGCGATGGATTGCGTCGCCAGGGCGCGGTCGCCATCGCCAGCACGCGCACCGAACCATCACGGGTGTCGATGCGAAGCGATTCGGCGGATTGCCCATCGACGGCGCCGCCGACCCCCTCGTTGACCGCCACCGATAGCACCGCTGGATCACCGTTATCGATATCCCGCGTGACCATCACACCCGATTTGTCGTTGGCTACAGACTTTAACAGGAGCACCGCCGGGTAAACGTTTTCCGGCGAATCCATATGGGACTGTCGCCAGGCAAAAGCGCGGGCAGTAAAGGGTGAGGCCCAGACCCGGGGGATAGCCCGCAGCACATTGTCAAAACCGACAACATTGGGCAGTGTGAGATTGAGTCCGGCGCCGGTAAAACCGGCCAGGTCCTCGACATTGGTATCAGAGCGCACGAACACGCCGAGTCCATCCAGTGAGCCGAAAGCCTTTTCCATCGCGCTGCGCAGCTGCTGCTGCATGGATTCATCCAGCCTGGCAGCCAGCACCAGCTGGTAAAGCTCGGCACGAAAATTCTCGGTGGTTTCTGCCCGCTCGGCCGAGCCCTCGGGCAGGCTTTCGATATGACGGTAACCGGCCACCATCCATTCGAACACGGACTGGCCGGTGTCCCGGTAGGGTTGATCGAGCACCGCCTGGCGGAATACGCCGAAGGGTATGGCGACTCCCGCTGAGACAGCTTCGGGAAAATGCTGGTGCAGTTCGCCCAGCTTCGCCGCCTTCGGGCCCACGGTGCGTCCGGAATCCTCCGCCCCGAGCTCATTCAGGTCGAGGAAGCGCTGTACCCCAAGATCAAGCTTGCCCAGATCGGGGCGAATGACCACCGCCTGGCTTGCCTGGCCACCACCAAACAGGGGGTCCCATTTATCGCTGTCCGCAACCAGTTCGACCAGTCCCCCGGGACTGACCGCCATTACCACGGCCTCACCGTCATGCTGGCGGATAGTTGGCAACAGGTCGATATCGACGCCCGTATTGGGAATGCCGAGGTTACGGGCCAACAACTGCACATGTGACAGGGGATTGCCTGCGCCGGCAGTCATGATGCCTGCGATGGGTGGCAGATCGGAAACCGTCTCTGGTAACAGGTAGATGCCATCAGGCGAAAAGCTGGCCAGCCCCTGAAGGTTGGCGGGGGTACGCAGCACACCCCGTGCAAGCCCCGGGTTCAGCGCCCTGAAGCCTACCCCGATTTCCTTGCCAAACAACTTGTGGCGCACGCCGGTAAGCGTGTTGGCGTCACGCTGCAGGCTGTCGAGCAGCTGGGAAAAAAACAGCAGCGGCGATGCGCGCAGTTGATCCTGAATAAAGAGCAGCGCCAATGGTTCGATCTCAGATAGTGTCTGCATCGACTCATAGAACTGGTAGCGAAGCCCCTGCGCTCCCCAATCGGGAACTCTGCCGAGGTAAGCCAGAGCATCCAGGTAGACATCCAGTGTCACGCTATCCCTGTGCAGTGACTGCAGCGACTTCTTCTGCTCGAGCCGTCCGCGCTGGTTTATCATACCGGTACCGTAAGCTGCATCGATTGCCGATTCGATCCACTGTAGCCGCTGTCGCCTGGACGCTTGCGTTAGCTGTTGTCGCAGTACAATACCGGCCTTGAAGTTCTCTGCCTCGGTCGTCAGGCTGAGGTCGAGCAGCTCAAGTCGCACCGAAGCGCTTCTGACCTTCGGTAAGGCATCACGAAGCCCCGCAAGCAGCTCGGCGCTGGAACTGTAACGGCCAGCCGCGCCACCAGCCGCATACCGGGTTGCGGCCTCGCGCAGCAGTTTCTGCAACCAGGGTGCTGCGGTATAGCGGCTGGCGTGAGCTTCCAGCAACTCAGGCAATGGCTGCGCCTGATACAGCGCATCAATGTCGTCAGCCATCCGTTCATATTGCGCCTGCAGTGCCGAATCAGTCACCGATTGGGCGTATTCGCGCACCCGCATGGAATCGCCGGCATCGGGAGTGCCGTGGATTTTTCCTCTCAAGGCCCTGAAACCCGGGTCCAGCTCAGACAGTGATGCGGACTCTTCGCGAACCAGTTGCGCCGAGCTGCCGCCTTTCCCGTGGGGTAGCAGGCGAGCCCCGATGCGCAGGGCAGGGTAGCGATGACCGGCCCACTGGGGATCTGCGGCCATGGCCGTCAGCAGCGCGCTCCCCCCGGCGGCCTCGTCCTCCTGCTGGATAGCACCGCGGTAGAAGCGGGCGCGGCGCAGAATCCAGCCGTCGTCCTCGGCTACCAGAAACTTCTCAATCAGGATCTGGTTGAAGCTGTCATTGAAGTCAGCTTGCGCCATCAACGCCTGGGCATCGACACCCGCCAGCAGGTTGGCGATCTGGTAGCCCTGCTGACGAAGCTCCAGCGTCTTGGCAGTCCACTCGCCGTGCTGGTAGCCACCGACCGCTCCACAGGCATAGGGCTTGGGCGGGAGCACCTGGCCATCATTACAGAACCAGCGCAGTCGCTCGAATGGCCCTCGCTCCGCAGCCTTCATGTCGGTTATCCACTGCCGGTATTGGGCCACACCAGCGGATGACGGTGACACCTCTGCCGCTTGCAGTGGCGCTGCAGTGAGCAGCGCAAGAAGGGATAGCGAATTTAGCAAGAGGCTTGAAAAAAACCGCGGCATACGGGTGACCTGACCTGGATAGCGAATGAGGTGGTAGTATAACAACAAGAGGACGCCCGGAGAGCGGCTGATCAGTAATCACCAGTGGGTTGCTACTGAACCTGGCGCTGCTCTGGGGCAGTGCGTTGTCAGTGGCTGCCGGGAAAATCATACCCCCACAGAGGGCTTGTGTTGGCGAATGTGCACGGTGGCAAAACGGCCGATGCTGAAGGCGGCCGAGGGGCTATTGGAGCGGGGTTGATCCCAGCGATCACGATTGCAAAAATAGGGGTTGATGTCGAGGCATATGGCTTTCGGAAAGGCTAGCTTCTGCACTCGGAAAAAACGGGTGGAGGCGTTACTATGCAACAACGCAAGGGCCTGAAGCTGATGGCGGTTCCCGGTTCTGGATAGCAATGGTAACTTCTCCGGGTGAAGTACTGTCCGGGCACGGAGCGTTTCCGAAGGGAAGATCACTCGCACCGGTGGCAACGTGCTTCACCCTGGCGAAGGCAAAAATCCCTGGTCAGTCGGCGTTTGCGGACCTGCCCGGTAACGCTGTGTCGATGCCGTGATACGCGGCGAATGGAAAACCCAACGGAGCATCTGTTGCTGACAAGGCTGAAATCACATCGGCGCTGGCCGCTGTCTCTTCTGGTAGCCATTGGGCTGAACGCTACCTGCCCTGCCTGGGCTTCATCAGATGTACGTGGTTCCTCCACTGAATTCACCTCCCCCAATGGTGCCACGGAGCGCTGTGTCGTCTTGGATCATATGCCCGGTGGCCACTACACCGATGTGGATATCGCCAGGGAAGCCGCATTCTGCGCCATTGACTTCTACGGTAAAACCCACGCACTTTGCCCGAAGGTGTTCAGCACCAGCCCCGGAACACTCATCTACGAGGTTGATGCCGGTCCCGGCGCCATCGGGGTGGAGGATTTCGAGCGCAAAGCCTGTGGTCGCGGTATCAACAAGAAGGCCGCCGTAGGCGAGCCCATCGCCTACAAGATGTCGGTAAATACCCGCGAGTCGAGTGCAACCTTCGCCAATTCCTCGTTGATTTACTATCACTTCTCTCGCTATTTTCGCGCCACTGTGCATGTGCCTGTAGCGGTCTTTCGCAGTATCGATCGCAGGGTGCACCGCGAGCGGGTGAGCGCGCGCGGGGTTAGGCTGTCGGCGGGGCGCGCCGCGCTCAAGATGAACCATGCAGCATGGGAAGCCCTGCAAGCTGCTGAACAGGACCCCTCAAGCTATCAACCCACCTCTGAGCTGTTTACGCCAGAGGGCCTGCTTTACGGGGTGATGCTGCATCCGGCCGGCAAGCGCTACGGCGAGGAAATCAACGGTACCCGAGTGTCCGGCTGGGGCAAGGGCCAAAGTCTCGATTTCCAGGAAACGGCACCTTTTCGCGCTTTGCGCAGTGACAAGCCGCTGCTCGAGGCTATCAGGGAGGGCAAGCGAATCGCCCTGCAGAACCCCAGGTTGGCGGCGGCTACAGGCGATGATGCGTCCGCGCAACAGATGATCTACTGGATGAGTGACCTCATTAACATCACCCTGCTCGACTTCATCTTTAGCCAACAGGACCGCATCGGCAACATCGATTACATATCCTACTGGCGTTGGCCCAGTGGTGACACGGTCGGTTCACGACCCGCGCACAGCCGCAAGGTACCCGCGGATTTGGCGAGCCATAAGCCTTTTTATATCAAGCAGACGGAACTGGGAGACAACGATGCCGGGGTTCGGCTGTCGTATGTGAATTACACCAAGCGCACTGCTATGCTGGAGAAATTGCGGCACTACCGTGGTGTCACCTATCTGCAGCTCATGCGCTTGGACCGCGATTTCAAATCTTCGGGCCCGTTGTACGAGTACGTTCGCACAACCTTCGGCCTCAGCGACAAGGAGTTCAGGCGCGTGGTGGCCAATACCGCTGAGGCTGCGAACATCCTCCGGCAAAGCTGCAAGGCGGGCCGCCTGCGCTTCGATCTGGAGTCGGAGGAATTTCTCCTGACCGGCACAGTTGAACCCCGGTCTGTTGGGTGTGAGCTGCCTTGAAGCACGCGGTTGCGGGACTATTTGGTCTGCGAGCAGCCTTGGCTCTGCTGGTCGTGTCGCTGGTGCCGCCGGCCATTGCGGATACACTGCGGGTTGCGGTCATTTCCGACCTCAATGGCTCCTATGGCAGCATGGTTTATTCGCCGGTCGTTGCTCGGCATATTGCGGGCCTGGTTCGGCTGCGCCCGGACCTCGTGATCAGCACTGGCGATATGGTCGCAGGCCAGCGCCGCCACCCGCCTCTTGAGCGAGACACGGTGGAGGCAATGTGGTCTGGGTTTCACGCTCAGGTCAGCGACCCAATCCGGGCAGCCAATATCCCCTTTGCGGTGACGCCGGGAAACCACGATGCCTCGGCCTACCCGGCGTTTGCCCTGGAGCGTGCGATCTATCGCCAGCAGTGGCAGGAGCGAACCGACGGTTTGCACTTCATTGATCGGCGAAACTATCCCTTCGATTATGCTTTTGCGCTGGGCGATGTACTGTTTATTTCACTCGATGCCACCCGCGTCGGGGTGCTCGATGATGAGCAGCGCAGCTGGCTGGACACCTTGCTGCAGCAGAAGGGGGCCGAGTTTCGCTACCGGGTTGCCTTCAGTCATCTGCCGATATACCCGTTTTCTGTCGGCCGCGAAAACGAGGTAACGGCAGACCTCGAACTTGAGCGGCTGTTGCGGCAGCACCGGGTAGAGCTTTATCTCAGCGGTCACCACCATGCCTTTTATCCGGGCTACCGTGCCGGGATCCGGCACGTTGGCCAGGCCTGCCTGGGTGCCGGACCGCGTCGACTGATCGGCACTTCACAGCAGGCGAAGAGGGCCGTCACCTGGCTGGAGATTGATGATGAAGGCATTGAAGTGACTGCTTTCACCGGCCCTGCGCTTGACCAGCCGATCGACATTACCACCCTGCCGGCGACCATTGTGTCTTCTTATGGCACGCTGATTCGCGAAGACCTGCGGCCAATGACAATGCCCCAGCCCGAGGGCACCGAGACAGAGTAGATAGACCAGGCCCAGGGGTAGCGGGGAGCATGTCGATTCGCCTTGGGCCGGGGTTTCGAAAGCCTCCAAGGAAAGGCCGGAATATACTGAACATCGCTCGATGCATAACCCGGTTTCGCGGAACAGAAACCCAACATCAAGCCCGGCTCAGTCTACCCAGCCCAGCACATTGCGGATGATGGACCAGCGCGGCCCTGATTCGCTCACACCCTCGCCCAGCACCCAATAATTGTAGGGTTCCCGGATCAGGCCTGCACTGTCGGCAAAAACTACCCACTCGTTCACCCGGTTGACCAACTCCCCTGCATCGCGGGCCATACCAAAAGCCGATGGAATTGTTACGGGGTCGGGTTGGGGGGCCACGACCGTATATTCCGGGTGCAGTAATGACCAGCCCGAGGCATTCTCCGCTGGCATCAGGAAGGCATCGACCTCGGGAAGGCGCCCTTCGAAGAACGGCTTCCATGCCTCGATAACGACAAACTCGGCGTCAGTTCCAGCGAAATATCGCTCCATGGCAGTCTGGATCTGGCCGGAATCCAGCGGTATACCGATCTTGAGCCCCTGGCTCTCGCGCAGCACCGACAGGCTGGTAAACTCATGACGGCGACCGTCTCGCACGGCCAGCCCGACGGTGCCAGTCAGGTAGGGTGCCGACAGTTGCAGCCTGGAGAACCAATAGGGGCGGTACCAGACGCCAGGCATGACATCGATTACGCCGTCACTGAGCAGGCTGGGAACCTCGGACCAGCGAACCGGTACAAACTCCGCCTTCAGTTGCAGTGCCCGTGCCAGCTGTTCACCAAGCTCGATATCGAATCCGACGAGCTCGCCCTCATAGTTAAAAAAGCTCATCGGGAGGTTGTCCGGGTCGAAGCCTATCCGCAGCGAACCTCGACGGCCAATTCGCTCCCAGGTGGAAAGCCCCTCAGCAGTTTCAACATTCGAGGCGGGGAGCTGATGATGAACGATCGTATCGGCCGAGAGTGTCGTTTTGTGCATGTGCCTGACGGTCTGGTCCATGGTGTAGCTGGTGTCTACGAGTACGACCAGCGACACGCGCAAAACAAGCATGAGCAACACAATGCCGCCGACTATCGCCAGCAATGCCCGCAACAATCTGCCCCGCTTGAAAACCAGGAAGCCGCCAGTGGCTGCTGCCCCCAGCAGTGCAATCACGACAAGGTTCACTGCTGTTACCAGTGAGTCGAATTTTCCGGTGATAATGGTGGTAGGGATATAAAGCTCGAAAAGGTCATGTGGCAGGCCCATCAGATCTAACAGGAACGGCAGGGCCACCTGGGCCTTGGCAAAGTAACTGGGTATGCCCACGGTAAAGAGCTGGGCGAAATCGGTTCCAGCGAGGGGTGCGCCGCTGAACCAGGCCGCAAAGGGAACGAACAGCAGGGTCAGGAGTTTACCGGCGTTGGGGAAGTTAAACATCAGCGGGATCAGGACTTCGGTGGCGGAATCGGTTCTCTTGTCCAGCAGATTGTGACGAGCCAGCAGCAGCTTGCAGCGTTCGATGAGTAGTGGCAGCACGATGAACGCGCTGTTGGTGACAAAAGCGGTGAGCAGCGCATCCCGGGCGATCCCCGACACTTCGCGGTAGCGGAAGGGAGTGACCGCGGTCACCAGCAAAGGCAGGATCCAAAAAGCGAGCAGCAGAGATCCAGCGGCGAACACCAGTAAATACACCTCCAGCTTGCCCAGCGTCTCGGGTTGCAAGGTGCCCGCCGCAACCGCCCCAATCGCAAATACCCCGATAGGCGTGAGTTCAATGACGAAACCGGCGATGCGCACGATGGCGGCATTCAATGTCCGCAGGGGAGCAAGCAGCGCCTCCTTGTCCTTGAGCCCGATCAGCCCGATACCCATAAGGCAGCTGAACAGCACGACCGCGGGCACCACATTGCGCGCGAGGGAGTCGAAGGCATTGCTCGGAAAATAGAGATCGATGAGCGAGAAGGGTGTCGCCGGCTGGATCAAGGAGTCGCTATAAAAAGAGGCGCTGTCGTACGGAGGAAAAGCCAGCGGAAGCACGGCAATAACGATGCTGGCCGTTACCCAGGTGACAAGCAGCAGTGCGCCTCCGCGCCGTGCCAGCTGTTTCGCGTCGGCTACCTCCAGTTGTCCCAGGGCAATCATCAGGGAGGTGATCAAATAGGGCAGCACCGGCATCTGCATAAGGCGAATATAGATATCCGCCACCGGCTGCAGCACGATAGCCGGTTCTCCAAAAAAGAGACCGGTGAACAAGCCCAGACCGAGGCCAATCAGTATGCGCCCGGACAGGCCCATGCGCGACCAGCGCGCTACCGTTGATGGTTTTTCATTATCCACCTTGGTATGCCCAGCGGCCCCTTGCTGGCCAGTCACGCTACAGGGCCAGTAACATGTGGAGCCGTCGAGGTACCGCCGCTGGGGAGCAACCCACCGCGCATACCGTGGCCTGGATTTCAGGGCATGTCTTGTGTCGCGTCATATAGGTCCGGAGAATTTTTGCAGTTAAGGCCCAATCGGATTTTTCAGTTGCGAATTCGCTGGCTAACCCGGGGCCGATCGATGGCCGTTGGCCCAAGTATTGTACAACCGAATGGGGCTCTGCAGAGGGTTGCTTTCTGTAACCAGGGGCAGGAGCCTGCCAGCAGGCAGGGACGCGCCGCCTGTGCAAGGATAGTTCCTTCTGGCGGATAGGGTGACAGGGCTCGCTCCCAGGCGGACCCCGCTTGGATCAGTGAATTATTGGGCGCGACTCCGGCTGCTCGAGCCCGGGACAGGCCCCTTGCGCAGCCCCACCTCCATCAGCAAGCATTGTGCGGTTGTGACGCCGGCGAAACCGAGAGCGGCACAGGACCAGAGCGGCGCGTCAGCAAGCGTGCTGTTGACATGTTTGTCAGGGACGAGAAAAATTTCGCTCCATTAAGATCCGGCATTGCGCCTGGTTACGTAACTTGCATAGTCGGGCGATGTACTCGACGGTTCATAATAACAGTGCCGGGAAAGTAGCTATGAAAAAAACATCCTTATCAGTTTGTGCGGCGATGTCCCTCGCCGGCTTTCAATTTTCGAGTTTTTCCAACGCCGGTGGGTTCCAGGTGAACGAATTATGTGGCGGCTGTTCGGGCTCACGCAATGCCGGGCAGGCTGCGCAGGTATTCGGCCCGGCCACCGTCTGGTTCAACCCCGCGGGCATGACCAGGCTGGACGGCGTGCAACTGGATGGCAGCCTGCATTTTATTGACGCTACGGCAGAATTTGACAATATCAACAGCGTCAACACCAACGGAGATCCGGCGGTGGGGCGCACCAGTTCAGAAGGTGCGGGCAGAGCTGTGGTCCCCAATTTCTATGCGACCTGGCGTATCGATGAGCGTTGGGCGATTGGCCTGGGCATCAACGCGCCTTTCGGTACCGTTACTGAATACGACGATGACTGGGTGGGACGATACAACGCCCTGCGTTCAGAGATCACCACGGCCAATATCAATCCCTCGTTTGCCTACAAGGTGAACGATTGGTTTTCCATCGGTGCCGGGCTGAACTTCATGCATATTGAAGTTGAGCTGAGCAATGCCCTGGATGTGGGCTCTATTGTCAACTATGCCTACGGTGGCGGTGGCAGCACGGCGACGGGTCTGCCGGCAGTATCCAACCCGGCGACGGACGGCTTTTCGGACGTGACCGGCGATAACTGGGGTTTTGGCTGGAATATCGGCGCGTTATTTAGCTTCAATGACGAGCGTACCCGCTTTGGCATTGCCTATCGTTCCCTGATTGAGACAACCATGGACGTGACCCTGGCAACTTCCACCCCTGCTTTCGAATTTCAGTTGGGCTCGATTCCGGTTTCCGCGCCCGCAATCAGCCAGAAGGCCAAGGGTGAGACCACAATCGATATCCCGGCCACGGTAGTGCTTGGCTTTAACCATGATTTCAACGCGCAATGGACTGTGCTGGCGGGTGCTGTTTGGACCCATTGGAAGAGTACCTTCGCCAAGGTTGAGCTGGACCTCGATACCGGGGAGCAAATCGTGCAGCCGGAAAACTGGGATGATTCCTGGGCCTTTCAGTTGGGGGCAGAGTACAACATTTCGCCCCAGTGGACGCTGCGGGCAGGGTATGAATTGGACTACTCCCCGGTGAGTGCGCAAGACGATACCGCGCGCACACCTGATGCTGACAAACAATTTCTGGCGCTGGGCTTTACCTACACCTCCAGCTTCGGGCTGGCGGTCGACTTTTCCTACAGCCGGGTCATGGTGGATAAGCTTGAAATAACCGAGAAGGAGATATTCACCGAGCAGGCAGGGGCGATACTGGCTGGGCAACTGCCCGGCGCTGACGCCTCCCTGCTGGAGGGCGTCGGGAATACGATAAACGGAAATTACAACGACTCCGGCGCCTCTATCTACAGCCTGGGTGTGCGCTACAGCTTTTGACCGCCAGTGCCTGCAGTCGCCCGTCGGCTGCAGGCACTGAAATAATCAAACCAAACGTGGCCTGCCCGAACCCAATCAGAAACCAAGGAGTGCGTCATGGCACAGCGAATACTCGTTCTTATTGCCGCAACACTGCTGATAGCCGCCTGTTCAGATCTGGAAAGTGAAGCCCCCCAATCGCCCTCGGCAGAATCACTGTCGGTCACATCCTACAATATGGGCCTGGCTTTGAATTTTGTGATCTACACCAACGAGCGGCTGGTCGCCAACGAGGCGCTCGTTGCCGATCACGACAGCGATGTGATTTGTTTTCAGGAGGTCTGGCTGGATGACCAGGTCGACGCCATCAAACAGGCCCTGGGCGACAACTACCCCCATATCTTCACGGTGCCCCCCGAGCAGGTTTTTTCCGAAACCGCGGCTTGTACCGAGGATGAAATCGCCGAGTTCGAAAGCTGCACCCGGGCGCAGTGTGACGGCCTCACCGGTAGCGACCTGGTTGCCTGCGCGCCGGTGCAGTGTGCCGCTGAGCTGGGGCAACTGTCTGTGCAGGCACCCGGGTGCTTCAGCGCCGTGATCGGCAATGTGGGCTTGCCGAATATTACCGTCGACAGCCTGGTGGAAACGGTTACCCAACCGGCGGGGCTGTTTGCTTTTGACGGTTCACTCGGGCTGATGCTGGCCTCGAAATACCCGCTGGAAAACCGTGAGTTTCAGGATTTTATCGATGACTCCAGCGGTAATCATCGCGGCGCGCTGTACGCTGACATCGTCCTCAACGATCAAACCCATCTTGTCGGTTGTACTCACCCCACTGCCAACCAGCCGACGGTTCCCTATCCCACCAGCGGTAACCATGGCTCGTGGGAAGGGGAGAGCCGCTACCAGCATCAGCAAATGATCGCTCGTGCCAATGCGCGAGCTGGTAGCAATCCCATCTTTTTCGCCGGCGATTTCAATTGCAGCTTCGCCAATGCCAACAGGGGTATAGCCGCGGAATTTGAACCCAATTGTCAATTGTGGCTGGACGATGGCTTTGTTGATCCCTCCAGCGAACGTCTACCTTGCACCTACTGCGTTACCGAGAACCTGGTACTTATCGAGGAGAACGCCAGCGCCAATAGCCCTGATCTCCTGCTTGACCATGTGTTTGTCAAGAATCTGGCAACAGCCGATGAAATACGGATAGAGCGCGTGTTCCAGGACACTGTGGCAATAGAAGCACTGGTTCCGCCTTCCGAGCTGCAACCGGAAGATTCACCGAAGTTGACCCATCCTTCCGACCACTTTGGGATCGAGCTGGATATACCGTTACCTCAAGCCGGGGGATAAAAGCCTGGCTACGCGCCCGGTGATCTGGTGATGGTGACCGCCAAAGAACCTTCAGAGCTTGGATTCCGGCGCGGAGCGGGCCCCTTGTCTCTGGTAGCCGCGGCCGGAAAAACAATAATCAGGAGTGGTAGGCATGTTTCAAGACGACAATCTTATTTCGGGTCGGGTAACCAAGAAAGAATTTGAGCAACAGCTATCCCAGCTCAGGGTTGATTTGATCAACGCCCAGTTCGATCTCGACAAGGCTGACTTTTCGGTACTGGTAGTAATCTGCGGTAATGACCGGATAGGAGCCAACGCCCTTGCAGACCGGCTCAATGAGTGGATGGATGCGCGGTTTATAGACACCGAGGTCTTTACCGAAAGGACAGCGGAAGAACGTGAGCGGCCGCGCTTCTGGCGCTACTGGAATGCCTTGCCCGCGGCGGGTCGCATGGCGCTTTACGGGGGTGCCTGGCCCCTTGCCGCACTGGCCGAGCGGCTCGACAGCAGTGGCCTCAACAAAAAGCAATTTGAAAAGCGCCTGCGGCAAATCAATACCTTCGAGGGTGAGCTGGCAGACGACGGCACCCTGGTATTGAAGTTCTGGCTGCATCTACCGCGACCGGCGCTGAAAAAGCGTTTGAAGCAAGCCGAGAAAGACCCGGACGGCGGCTGGTGGGTTCAGGAAAAGGACTGGGAAGTGTTTAAACGCTTTGACGAAATTGAAGCCCCGGTGAACAGGATTCTGGAAAAAACCCATACGACGAAGGCGCCCTGGCATGTCATCGACAGCAGCAACGACAATTTTCGCGACCTGACCGTCGCCAGTATTATTCGAGCTTCGGTGCAAGCAAGACTCGATAATCCTCCGCTGGAGAACACCCCCGAGCCCCGCGACGATGTGGCCTATGAAGATGCGCTGGCCGAGGTCGACCTCAGCCAGAAACTGGGGAAGGCGCAGTACAAGAAATTGCTGGAAAAATATCAGCGCCGTTACCACCTGCTGATGCGCCGGGCCTACGACCAGGGTGTCTCCACGGTTCTGGCTTTTGAGGGTTGGGATGCCGGCGGCAAGGGCGGGACCATCCGGCGCCTGACCACTGCTGTGCCTGCTCGCAGTTACAAGGTTATCCCGATTGCGGCTCCCAGCTCCGAAGAAAAATCCCGTCACTATCTCTGGCGCTTCTGGCGCCGCCTGCCGCGGGCCGGCAGCACCGTCATATTCGACCGCACCTGGTATGGCCGCGTCACGGTCGAGCGCATCGAGGGTTTTGCATCCGCAGCGCAATGGCAGCGAGCCTATGACGAAATCAACGACTTTGAACAGCAGCTTGTCGATCACGGGATGCTGGTGCTCAAATTCTGGATGCATATCTCCCCGGAAGAACAGCTCGCTCGCTTCAAGGCCCGGGAGCTGACTGAATACAAAAAGTACAAGATCACCGAGGAGGATTACCGCAATCGCGGCAAGTGGGATGACTATGTGCTGGCGGTAAATGAAATGGTCGCCAGGACCAATACCCCGCAGGCCCCCTGGCACCTGGTTGCCGCCAACGACAAACGCACAGCGAGGATCTACGTGCTGCAAACGGTCTGCGATGCGCTGGAGCGGAAACTAAAGGCGAAAAAACGCGCGGCACGTTAACTCGGCACGGCAAGTCACGGGGTCGCTGATACCAGCGCGCGGCCCCTTGCCGCGGACATTGGGCAGCACAAGCGAGTCAGATAGGCTGCAAGCTCCCTGGTCACAAGCGGAGACTGGCAAGGACCGGAGCCGGCACTTGTTATTGTGGTTGACCCAGTCCCGAGAACGGAATTCCCGCGAGGCGGGCCATGGACCAGTCGAGAGTGGCGAGGTCGTTCCGGTTGAATTGCTTGAGGTGGGAGTGGCCGCAGGCGCGGGCCATTACCTTCATCAGCGTCGCCGAAGCCTCGAGGAAGTTGTGCAACTGGCCTGCCGAGCGCTCGATGTCCAGGCGTGCCCGCAACTCCTTTTTCTGGGTTGCGATGCCGGCGGGACAATTGTTCGTGTTACAGATGCGAGCGGCAATGCAACCGATGGACTGCATCGCACTGTTTGCCAGGGCGATACCATCGGCGCCTAGCGCCATCGCCTTGACGAAGTCGTTGGGAACCCGCAGGCCACCGGTAATGATCAGGGTGACGTCGCGGCCAACGCCGCAGGCATCGAGGTGTCGCCTTGCCCGGGCAAGGGCGGGAATGGTCGGCACGCTAATATGATCCCGGAACAGAAGCGGCGCGGCACCGGTCCCCCCACCGCGGCCATCGAGGATGATGTAGTCGGCACTCGCCTCCAGCGCAAAATCGATGTCTTTCTCGATATGGTTGGCGCTCAGTTTGAAGCCGATGGGAATGCCGCCGGTGATTTCCCTGACCCGGTCGGCGAAGTGCTTGAAATCCGCCGGTGTGTCGAGGTTTGCGAAGGTGGGGGGTGAAATCGCGGGCTCGCCCTCGGGAATGCCGCGTACCTGGGCGATCTTGCCAATGTTCTTGGCCGCCGGCAGGTGGCCGCCGGTGCCGGTTTTCGCTCCCTGGCCACCTTTGAAATGAAAAGCCTGAACGTCTTGTAGCAGTTGTTCATGGTAACCGAACTGCGCGCTGGCCAGTTCGTAGAAGTAGCGACTGTTGGCCGCTTGCTCTTCCGGCAGCATGCCTCCCTCGCCGGAGCAGATGCCGGTGCCGGCCCGCTCGGCGCCGGTGGCCAGGGCGACCTTGGCTTCCTCGGACAGCGCGCCGAAGCTCATGTCGGATACCAACAGCGGAATATCGAGTTGCAGGGGTTTACGCGCTTTCGGGCCGACAATCAGCTCGCTGCCAACCTCGACATCGTCCATCAGCGGCTTGCGCGCCAATTGGGCGACCATAATCTGGATGGCATCCCAGTGGGGTAGTTGGTCCCGGGGCACGCCCATCGCAGCCATCGGCCCATGATGACCAAACTTCGACAGGCCATCCCGCGCCAAGGCATGAATCAGCTCGACACTGGGCTCTTCCGGCGTTGCTTTCGCCGAGGGTGGCCGGTCTTTGGCGGCGGCGTCTACCCCGGGACCCTCGGAACCAATCTGTTCAGCCGCGAACCTGGCATGGGTACCATCGCAGAAGGGTGCATTGGCCGTGTGCTTGCAGGCGCAGAGATAGGCTTCCTGGTCCTCGTCTGCGACAAAGGCCTTGGGCGTGAATCCGGTGCCCGCGTGGGAGCCATCGCAAAAAGGCTGGCTGTTCGAGCGTCCACAGGCGCAAAACTGGTATTCCTCGCCCTTGGACAATGAGACCTTGACGGGCTTGTTGTCGGCAATAACCGGATTCGACATGGGATAAACCTGTTCTCAATGGAAGTGGGTTGTCAGGCCCCGCTCACCGGCGGGTTGGCCTCTGGGGGTTGTAGCTGAGCGGTGACCGTCATGACGAATCCACCTTTTAAGGGGACGGGGAGCCACTCACCTGACTTGCGGCCATAAAGGCTGCCATATCAATGGCCTGGAGTAAGCTGCCGTTGCTGGCCCGCCCCCTGCCTGCCAGTACCAGCGCCGTGCCATGGTCCACGGAGGTGCGCACGATGGGCAGGCCCAGGGTGATGTTGACACCGCCGCCAAAGCTCTTCGACTTCAGCACCGGCAGGCCCTGGTCATGATACATCGCCAGGAAGGCATCGACCCGCTCCAGGTTCTGGGGTGAAAACGCGGTGTCGGCGGGCAGCGGCCCGGTGAGTCGCATGCCCCGTTCCCGACAGGCGTCCAGCACTGGTCCGATGATTTCGATTTCCTCTCGCCCCATATGCCCGCCCTCACCGGCATGGGGGTTCAGCCCCAGTACCGCAATGTGGGGTTGGCTGATGGCGAAATAGTGCTGCAGATCGTGTCGCAGGATTTCGATGGTCTGGCGCAGCAGGGTGGCATTAATGGAATCGCTGACCGCGCGCAACGGCAGGTGCGTGGTGACCAGAGCCACCCGCAGTTGCTCGCTGGCGAGCATCATCACCACCTTTGGGGTATCCGTTCTGGCCGCGAGGTATTCGGTATGGCCGGTAAACGGGATGCCCGCGTCGTTAATCACGGCCTTGTTGACCGGTGCGGTGACCATGCCCTGGTAGATTCCGGCCTGGCAACCGCTGATGGCCAGGTCCAGGGTCTGGAGTACGTAGCGACTATTGGCCGGGTTGAGTTGTCCGGGCTGGCAGCTCGCACTGAGCGAAACCGGGCGAACCCAGAGCTCACCGGCCGGCGCGGGCCGGGTAGGAATCTCGCCTTCGATCTCGACAATCCGCAGGGCCAGGCCCAACTGCCTGGCGCGCTCGCGCAGCAGGGTTGGATCGGCTATGGCAATGGTGCGCACCGCGTGGGTTCGCATCGCACTCTGGAGCACGATGTCGGGCCCGATGCCCGCGGGCTCCCCGGGCGTGATGGCAAGACAGGGCGTCATACGTTCTTGATATCTACGTAAGCTTCGTCACGGATTTTTTGCAGCCAGGCATCCAGCTCATCCTGGAACTTGCGTTGATAGAGGTAGCGCCGGGCTTGTTCCCGCGAATTTTCCGCGCTGATATCGTACTTGCGGCGCTCTTCCACCTGCAGGATATGCCAGCCGAACTGGCTGCGAAAGGGTTGGGATACCTCGCCGATAGCGAGACTGTCCATGGTCTCCTCGAACTCGGGCACGAACTGCCCGGGGCGCGACCAGCCTAACTCGCCACCCTCCTGCGCGGAGCCGTAATCCTCGCTGTACTGGCGGGCGAGATCGGCAAAGTCCTCCCCTGCCAGCACTTGCCGCCGGAGATCTTCCAATAACTGTTGGCTTTGCTCGTCGGTGCGAATTTCCGAGGGCTTGACGAGAATATGGCGGGCCAGCGTCTGGTCGATGATCTGCGGGCCGCCGCGCCGCTCGATCAGTTGTACCAGGTGCATGCCTGCGCCGCTGCGAATGGGACCGGCAACCTGCCCGGGTTCCAGGGAAGGGACGAATTCGGCGAACACCGCAGGTAAGTCGCTTTCCTTGCGCCAGCCCAGGTCGCCCCCCTGGATCTCCCGACCACCACCCTGGCGATACTGCTCCAACCATGCCAGCAGCGGGGTTCCGCTTTCAATCTCGCGTCGGGCACGCTCGAACTCGCCACGCTGGGGCGCTTCGTCCGCCTGCATGTTGACCGCATCGATGCCCAGCAACAAATGGGCAATGTGGTACTGAGCGGCGGTGCGGGTCTTGCCTTCGGTGGATTTCAGGAAGTTATCGATCTCCTGGTCGGTAATCTCCACCCGGTTGTTGATGTTGCCCGCCTGCACCTGCTGGATAATCATTTCATTGCGAACCTGTTCCCGGGTCGCGGTGTAGGAGATGCCCTGCTGTTTGAGCATGGCTCGAAAATCGTCGAGACCGAGGTTGTTCTGGGCCGCGACCCGGGTCATGGCGTCGTTGAGCTGGGCGTCGCTGATGCGCACGCCCGCCCGCCGCGCCATCTGCAGCTGCAGGTTTTCGACGATCATCTGGTTGAGAATCTGCTGGCGCATCTCGGCTTCCGGCGGCAGCGGTCGGCCCTGGGAACTGAGCTGGCTCCTGATCTGGTCGACGCGCTCATCCAGTTCGCTCTCCATGACCACGTCATCGTCGACGATGGCCGCCACCTGGTCGAGGAGTTCGACGGCAAGACTGGTATTGCTGGCAGTAAAAAACAGGGCCGACACGAACAGGCATAGCCTGCAGCATTGTTGCCAATGGGTCTTAAAAGTGATCACGTTCTTCATATTCCTCAAAACCTACGATGGAGTCTTCAAGCACGGAGCTGACACCGGTATCGGTACCACCCAGGCCTTTCATCTCGATCTGGAAGTAAATACCCCGATCGGTTTCCAGTGACGAATCCAGCCCCTTCTGGTAAGCCAGCCGCGCCTTCCAGCAGCAGGAGTTGTATTCGATACCGAAAACCTGCCCCAGGGTTCGGGTATTGGTGTGGTCGTAATTGTACCTTCCCAGCAGCGCCCAGTGACGACGCAGGGGCACGATAGCCGAGATATCGGTCTGGCGGATCGTGTTGTCGATGGTGACGCCGTTGATACTGATTTCCCCCTGGCGACGGTAGTTGTACCCGAGGTTGAGCACCATGCCGCGATCGCTATTGTAGCGAAAACGCGCCCCCGCCTGGTTGAGCTGGTTGTCGCCGGTTTGGTAGAGCGCCGAGACATAGCTGCGCAGGTTGCGAGTCCACTGGTATCCCATCTCACCAGCGAGCTGGGAATTGTCGCTGGTGTCGATGATATTGTCTCCTTCCAGGATATTGACCTTGCGATCCCTGAAGTAAAAGATCTGACCAAGGCTCGCCCAAAGAGTTTCAGTTCCGCTGCTGTTCTGGATCAGGCGCGAAGTGACACCGATGGACAACTGGTTGGCATCGGGAATGCGGTCATAGCCGGTAAAGCGGCTCTCCCGAAACAGCTGATTGTAATCGAAGGTCGTGAAGCCGGTATCGAACAGTGGTTGGTCGGTCTGGTCTTCAAACTGGTTGTAGAGGTAGTAGATTCTTGGCTCAAGGGTGTTGGTAAACGACTGGTCAAACCACCGGGCGGGGCGCTCGAAATACAGGCCGGCATCCAGGCTTGCCATGGGCAGGGTTGCCGCCGGCCGCTCGTCTACGACGGGCTGCCCGGGAATAAGGTCGTGATCGTCATTGAGGTCGTAGTGCACCGACTTCACCTTGAAAGTCGGTGTAATGTAACCCCAGGGACGGTACATCGGATAACTGATGCCCGGTTCGAGGTAAACCCGAGAACCGATGGCGCGGTTGGTGTTGTCGATGTCAAACTGGGTGATCTGGGCCTTGAGTAACCAGGTGGGGCGAAATGACTCGTTGTCGGTGCTTACGTTGAGGAACAACTGAGGCAGGCGGCGGTACTGCTCGGCCACAAACTGGTCGATTACCTGGTACTGCACGAACTGGGCCGAGAAATTGAAATAACGCCCGGCCTTTGCAATCAGGGCACTTTGCTCCAGGCTGGTGCTGCGCTTGATCTCCAGGCTGGTGGCGCCGCTGAGATCGGTGAGATAGTCCCGGTCGCTCACCTCGGTGTAGTTGATGCGATGAAACCAGCCACCCGGCAAGATGCCGTTTTCGTTGACGGCATAGAACCAGCGCGAGTCGCCGAACTCCTTGTCGTCGATCCAGGAGCCGGCGACCACCCAGCTACTGTAACGATTCAGATGCCGCGCCTCGACTTCGGCGGCGACCCCCCGCGAGGCGATATAGCGCGCTGCAAGGGTCGCGTCCCAGTTGGGTGCAATATTCCAGTAAAAGGGTACCGACAAATCCAGGCCGCCAGCGCTTGAAGACGCACTCACGGACGGAAACAGCAGCCCGCTGCGACGTCGATTGTCGATGGGGAAGGTAAAATAGGGCCAGTAGAAGATGGGCACGTCAGCGACCCGAAGTTTGGCGTGCCGGGCGGTGCCGTAGCCGGTTCCCTGATCCAGCTCAATTTCATCGGCCGTCAGCCGCCAGGCCTTGCTGGTGGGTGCGCAATGGGTATAGACGCCGTTCCTGAGCTTGACGATGTCCTTGGATTCGCGCTCAACCTGATCCGCTGAGCCCCGGGCATGGGCCTGATGGAACACATACTGGGCGCCATCCAGGGTTCCGGTCCCGGCCTCGACGTCGACCTGTGCCGTGTTCCCCCGCACCAGTAAACCCTTGTCACGCAGTTCAATATTGCCCTCGGCGTGGAGCTGGCCGGTTTCGGAATCGTAAGTTGCTTCATCGGCTCTCAGCAGCAGATCCCCCTTGGCGAGACTGACGTTGCCGGACAGGGTTGCGCGCTGGTTTTTTGTCAGTTCCGAGGTGTCGGCGGACCCCCTGAGCGGAGAGGTAGCCGAATCCTGCCCGGCTTCCGGATTGGTGTTGACCGGCTCGACGTAGGCGCCCTCGCAGGAAGCGTGGGTAATCTCGAGTTGCTCCGGGCTCAACTCGTCGACCAGAACCCAATCGAGGGAGCGATTGTAGGCGCGCTCTGCCTCACCCGCGCTGGCGGAATAGGGTGCCCCGATACCGACGGTAAGCGCCAGCAGCAGGCCACGGAAAGCCCTTGGCGACAGTCGATTGACAGGCTTTGGTTCCGCCAAGCTGGTTTCTCCGGGGTCGGGGGGGTGATCGATGAGCCGCTGTTTTTTCGACGTGTTGTTTTCATTGTCCTGAAAGAACGGCGATAATAAAACATTAGCCAGCCGCTGCCCAGCGGTGGCGGGGAATCGGGGGATTTTTCGTTGCATAAAGTCGAGACGGCGAAGCCGGACCGGCGTCGTCAGGAGCTGGAGGCGTGGGTTGCCGTGCAACTGGGCGAGACCCATGTAGTGATGGAGCCCGCGTCCAGCGATGCCAGCTTTCGTCGCTATTTTCGCGTCGACAGCGAGGGCAAGACCCTGATGGTTATGGATGCGCCCCCGGAGCAGGAAGACTGCCAGACCTTCGTCGCCGTGGCTGCATTGTTTGGCCGCGCCGGCGTGCATGTGCCGACGATCCTCGCCAGCGATATCGAGCGCGGTTTTCTGCTGCTTGAAGATCTCGGTTCGCAGACCTACCTCGATGTGCTCGACAACGATAACGCCGATGCCCTGTTTGCGGATGCCATCAGTGCATTGATCAAGATCCAGCAGGGGAGTCGCCCGGGGATATTGCCGGCATACGATGCCGGCCTACTGCGGCGTGAGTTGGAGCTCTTCCCCGAGTGGTACCTGGGGCGGGAGCTGGGTTGGACCCTGGATGACGAGTTGCGCACCGAGCTCGATGCGCTGTTCGAGTTGCTGGTGAGCCGGGCGCTGTCCCAGGAGCGGGTCTATGTGCACCGCGACTATATGCCGCGCAATCTGATGATCAGCAAGCCGAACCCGGGGGTTATCGACTTTCAGGATGCTGTTTACGGGCCGATCAGCTACGACCCCATTTGCCTTTTCAAAGATGCCTTTATCAGTTGGCCGGAGCCTCGGTTGATGGTCTGGCTGGAACAGTATTGGCTGGGCGCCCGGGAGGCGGGATTGCCCGTGCCCGCCGATTTCGACGCTTTCTATCGGGACTGCGATTTTATGGGGGCCCAGCGTCATCTCAAGGTGATCGGCATCTTTGCCCGTATCTGCCACCGAGACCGCAAACCGGCCTATCTGCAAGACGTCCCCCGCTTCCTGGCTTACCTGCGGGGGGCTGCCGACCGCAACCCGGAGCTGGGGCCGCTGCGGCGGTTGCTGGGCCGCATGGAACCCGCGTTGTGAAGGCGATGATCCTGGCTGCGGGGCACGGCAAACGCATGCGTCCATTGACGGCGACCACCCCCAAACCCTTGCTGAAAGTCGGCGGTAAACCCCTGCTTCAATACCATATTGAAGCGCTGGTTGCGGCGGGCATGGCCGATATTGTCATCAACACGGCCTGGCTGGGCGAGCAGGTTGCAGCGTTCGTGGGTGATGGCTCACGCTTTGGCGCCCGCATTATCTTGTCTCCCGAAGGTGAACCGCTGGAAACCGCCGGTGGTATCAGGCGAGCGCTGCCGCTGTTGAACGCCCGTCGCTTCGTGGTGGTGAACGGCGATACCTGGACCGACTATCCGTTTGCCGCGCTACGGGGTATCGATCCGGGAGTTGCTGCGCACCTGGTGCTGGTGCCCAATCCGCCTCAACATCCGCTGGGGGATTTTTGCCTGAATCCGGATGGTGTCATCAAGCCCGGCGAGGGTCCGTGTTACACCTTTTCCGGGATCAGCGTGCTGTCTGCGGCGATGTTCGCATCGCTTCCTGACGGGCCGTCACCATTGGCGCCGCTGCTGCGGTCGCAGCCCACCGGTGCGGTCACCGGAGAATGCTATCACGGGCGCTGGTACGATGTGGGTACGCCTGCGCGCCTGGCTGAGCTCGATGCCGAGCTTCGCGTCACTCACTGATCAACTCCCCGGAGATACCAACCATGGAATACCTTATTGCACCGTCGATATTGTCAGCGGATTTCGCGCGCCTGGGAGAGGCCGTCGAACAGGTTCTGGAGGCGGGAGCTGACGTCGTTCACTTCGACGTCATGGATAATCACTATGTACCCAATCTCACGATTGGACCCATGGTGTGCAGGGCGCTGCGCGATTACGGAATCGAGGCTCCCATCGACGTGCACTTGATGGTGAGCCCTGTGGATAGCTTGATAGAGCAGTTTGCTGATGCTGGTGCGTCCTGGATCACTTTTCATCCCGAGGCCAGCCAGCACATCGATCGTTCCCTGCAACTGATTCATGATCGCGGTTGCAATGCCGGCCTGGTGTTCAATCCGGCAACACCGCTGGATTGTGTGCCCTATGTGATTGACAGGCTCGACATGATTCTGCTGATGTCAGTGAACCCGGGGTTTGGTGGCCAGAAGTTTATTCCATCTTCCCTGTCCAAGCTGCGCGAGGCACGGGCCCTGATCGACCAGTCCGGATGTGATATTCGCCTTGAGATCGACGGTGGTGTGGGCCCTGCTAACATCGCAGAGATTGCGCGCGCCGGTGCCGATACTTTCGTAGCCGGTTCCGCGATATTTGGCGCCTCCAGCTATCGCGAGGCAATCGATGCCATGCGCACTGAGTTGGGCAAGGTTTAGTGCCGGGGCCCTACCCAGCAGGTGCGGCGGCACCAAAGGCCCTGTTATTCGACCTCGACGGCACGCTGGTGGATAGCGCGCCGGATATCGCAACGGCGCTGGACGCTACCCTGCTGCAACTGCAGCTGCCGCCGGCAGGAGAGCCCGCGGTGAGAATGTGGATTGGCAGCGGCGCCGCCATGCTACTGCGACGCGCCCTGGCAAACGCCACCGGCTGCACTCCCGAGCTAGTGCCCGCGGCACTGTTTCAGGCCGGTTTGGATGCATTTTTCGATCACTACCAGGCGGGTTGTTGTGGCGCAACGGCTGCCTATCCGGGGGTGGCGCCAGCGCTGCAAGGGCTGCAGGCGCGGGGTATTGGCATGGCCTGCGTAACCAATAAGCCGATCCGCTTTACCACGCCGCTGCTGCGTTACCTCGAACTGGAAGATTTTTTTTCGGTAGTTCTCGGTGGTGATTCGCTGGCACAGAAAAAGCCCGACCCCGCGCCCCTGCGGGTAGCGGCAGAGCGTCTCGGTTTACCGCTCGGTGCATGCCTTATGGTGGGGGATTCCGCTACCGATGTGAGTGCCGCTCGCAATGCCGGCATCGGGGTCATTGCCGTCAGCTACGGCTATTCCCGCGGCGTTGAGGCCGCCCAACTCGGTGCGGACGCCGTCGTCGACAGCCTGCTCGAACTGCTGGCGTGATCCCGGTGGCTCTGGCTCCTTTTCGCCACCACAGTTACAATCCGTCCTCGTTTCGCTTTGCTCTGGAGTGGCCAGAGTTTGTGCACTACAGCAGGGTGTCTGCCCGCGCGGTTGGTGGACTTTGGTCAGCCGGTTGGGGGCTGGTGAAGCCCGCTGCCGCAAACTGATTGACACCGCCACTGGTTTTCCAAGGATCGCTTATGACACCTGAACAATTTGCAGCCCTCACCGCGCAGGGCTATAACCGCATCCCCGTCACTCTGGAAGTTCTGGCTGATCTCGACACTCCGGTCAGCAGTTACCTCAAACTGGCTCGGGGGCCTTACTCCTATCTGTTGGAGTCGGTGGAGCAGGGCGAGAAGTGGGGGCGCTATTCGATAATTGGGCTGCCGTGTCGTACGGTGCTGCAGGTGCGGGGCCGGGACATCAGCGTGCGCACCAATGGTGAGGTGGTGGAATCACTGCGAAGTGATGACCCACTGGCTTTCATCGAAGAATTCCAGGCGCGTTTCAAAGTGGCTTCGACGCCGAAACTGCCGCTTTTCAATGGCGGGCTGGTGGGATATTTCTCCTACGATACCGTGCGCTATGTCGAGAAGCGCCTCGCCGGAACTTGCCCTCCAGATACCCTGGGTACGCCGGATATACTGCTGATGGTGTCGGAGGATGTGCTGGTTTTTGATAACCTGTCCGGCATCCTGACCCTGGTTACACTGGCTGACCCGGGTCAGCCCAATGCCCTGGCTGATGCAAAGGCGCGACTATTGCAGTTGGAACAGAAACTGCCTATGACGGCACCGAGCATGCCGGTCATTCTTGCACCGGAGCAAGCGCGCTCCGATGACGCCGTCGGTGAGCAGGATTTCAGCTCCGGTTTCACCCAGGAGAAGTTCGAAGCGGCTGTCGACTTGATCAAGGAATACGTTTTAGCCGGTGACGTGATGCAGGTCGTGCCATCCCAGCGCCTCACCATCGACTTCGACGCCCAGCCGCTGAACCTCTACCGCGCCCTGCGGCGCTTTAATCCGTCGCCGTATATGTACTATCTGGACCTGGACGATTTCCATATCGTCGGTTCATCACCCGAGATACTTGCCCGGCTGGAAGAAGGCAGCGTTGCCGTGCGCCCCCTCGCAGGAACCCGCAGGCGTGGGCGTACCAGCGAGGAGGATCAGGCGCTGGAGCGGGAGTTGCTAGCTGACCCCAAAGAAATTGCCGAGCACTTGATGCTGATCGATCTTGGCCGAAACGACGTCGGCCGGGTGGCCGAGGTCGGCTCGGTTGAAGTCACCGATCAAATGGCTGTGGAACGCTATTCCCACGTCATGCATATCGTCTCCAATGTCAGCGGCAAGCTGCGCGAGGGAATGACTGCGATGGATGTTCTGCGGGCGTCACTACCCGCTGGTACCCTCAGCGGCGCTCCAAAAATCCGTGCGATGGAGATTATCGATGAGGTCGAGCCCGTAAAGCGCGGTGTGTATGGGGGCGCAGTCGGATATCTCGCATGGAACGGTAATATGGATACGGCCATTGCCATTCGCACAGCGGTCATCAAAGATGGACAGCTGCATATCCAGGCGGGTGCCGGTATCGTGGCCGATTCAGTGCCGCGTTTAGAATGGGAAGAGACGATGAGCAAGGCCAGGGCAATGTTCAGGGCCGTGGCAATGGTGCAGAACAAACCTGATTAGAGCGGCCCCGGATTACAAGCTGACGCCCTTGTGGTTGGTCTCAGCGCCTGCCAGCGAGCTGACCGCGTTATACGAGAGCATGGCGCTGGCGAGCAGTATCAGTGCGACAGCGAGACCAAAGCCGAGCAATGTTAGCAGCCCGCTGGCTAGTTTGCGTTGGATTTTATCGGGCAGTTGCTGCAGGGCGCTGGGCATGGAGGTCCTCCGGGATGGACAAGGGCGCACTTTCAAGGACGAGCTGGTTAAACGAAGGTCTGCTATTTGCATTTGCGGTGGGTGCTTCGGTCTTTCTCTCGCCGACCACTGCGAAGGTGTAATACGCCAGTGCCAGATAGCTGATAGTAGCCAGCAGCAGGCCAGCGTCGGCAAGCCAGTTGACCGTATTGCCCCGGGACTGTTTCCCAGCGTTTGAAGGTTGCTGCGAGTTGGGAGCGGAGGTGTATTGCATCAATTTGTAGCTATCATCTGGCGGTAAGCTCATGACTACAACTTAGCGGGATTGCCCCGCTGTGTATGCAGGACTTGTGCTCGAAAATGCTGTGAACTATGTCTAAATCCGGGCAACATCAGGGCCTGGCGGGCAGGCTCAAAAGGTCCACAGCCTTTAGCCTGGATGACGGGGCGAGCCCGGTTGCGCTGCGTTCGGTGACCGAGTTCGACCGGTCATGGCGTCGCCAAATTTTTCAGCTGTTAGCGCCCAGGGAAGCCGGGTTGTTTTATTCTTAGCGCGCAACGTGCCGACTCTGCAGCCCTATCCGGACCAGGTTCGACAGCGCACCACCACTGAACACCTCGCAATTGAGTGCTGCTCAGATTGCACTCAATGTCGCGCTAATGTCCAGGGCTGGCGGCAAACCCGGAGGATCGTAAATTGAAACGCTTGCTCAAATATCTGGTGCTGTTCGAGCTTTGTTACCTCGTGGTGGCGAATGGCGCGCTATACCTGCCGCTTACTCAGGATCTTGTGAATTCGATTCGGCCGGAGAAGTTCCACGTTGCTTGGCAGCGCGCATGGACCTGGTACCCTTTTCGTGTACATGTGGTGGGTGCCTCCGGTAATGGCCAGTCGCGTAACCAGCAGTGGCAGTTCAGTGCAGACCGCGCCTCGGCGTCTATCTCGCTAGTGCCTTTGGTGATCAAACGGGTCTGGCTGCGGGGGGTCAGCGCTGAGAATGTCAATTACCGGCAGCGTCCGCGGCTCAAGCCGGACAAAGACTACAGCGGCACACTGGACCATTTTCCACCGATTGAGGGGCGTGAAATCATTCCCGCTGAAACGGGACCGCGGAAATCCAAGCAGCCCTGGCAAGTGTCGATAAGGGATATCAGCGTCGAAGGCGTCCATCAGCTGTGGATATACCAGGCACGGGGTGAGGTTCACGGCAGTGCGTCCGGGGAGCTGGCGGTAGAGAGCCGCGGCGGAAAGTTTTCTCTGGCTGTGCAGCAGCTGGAACTGGGCTTACGCCAGATTCGACTCGGCGACGCCTACCCGGTGTTTGAGCGAGGCAAAATCAGCGGTTCGCTGGCATTCGAGCCTTTCGTGCGGCGAGATAATCGGGGCATGCAGATGCTGCAGCACCTCAGTGCCGATCTTCAGGTCGATATCGAACCTGTAACCCTGGCGTTTCTCAATCTGTTTACCTTGAATATGAAAGGTGTCAGGGTGAACGGAGAGGGTGCGGTGCAGGGCTTGCTACGCTATCAGCATGGTCAGGTTTTGCCGGGCACCGATTTCACGGTAGCGGCGAAGCAAATGCAGGTCGGTGTTATGGATCACGATATCCAGGGCCACGGGGCTGTTGGCCTGCGGCTGGGCCCGGAAACGGATGATCAACTTGACCTCAACTTTCGCTTCGACGAAGTGGCAATCAAGCATCGGGATGAGTCCAGCCCGCTTCTGGTGGGGTCGGGCCTGGTGCTGAGCCTTGGGGCGGATGGCCGTGTCCTGCCGCAAGACGAACAGCTCAACCGTAGTGTCAGCATCGGCGTGCAGCTGGAGAATGCAGCAGTGCCCGATCTGCACGTTTTGCAGCGCTATCTTCCGCGCAAGTGGCCGCTGGAGCTAAAAGGCGGGGACGGTCGCCTTTCCGGCGAGGCATGGCTTGCAGCAACGGCTCTTAATGTTGATCTCCAGCTGGTTTCCAGCAATGCTACCGCGGCATTAAGGGACTACGTTTTTGATACCAACATTGATGCTTCGCTCAAACTCGACAACCCCTCGCTCGCGGAGCAACCGACCCGGGTAGGCGGTAGCTTTATTCGGCTGGAAGGTGCCCGCTTGCAGCGCGCCGGCAGAGAAGCTGCGCCGCGTTGGGAGGCCTACCTGAAAGTGCTGGAGGGTGAGTTTGGGCTGTTGGCCAGCGAGCGTGCAAAGCGAGGCGTTGCCATGGATCTGCTCGATGTGCTCGCCGATACGGAGGCGCGACAGTTGCTTGGTGAGTCAAAGGGGAAGTTCCATTTCGAAGCGGGCATCAACGATCTCGGGTGGCTCGGACTTTTTGTAGGCGATGTACACAAGGCCACGTTCACTGGCGAGGGTACGCTTGAAGGTGTGTTGCTCCTGGAGGCGGGCATGCCAGCGCCGGGGACGAAAATAGAGGTGCTGTCGCAAGAGTTGGGGTTTCAGTTTCTGGATTTTATGGCGCAGGGAGACGGTGACGTAACGCTGCAGGTGAAGGAGGGCGGCGCAGCACCTGACTGGGAATTTGCGGTGCAACTGCAGCAGGGGCGTGTGCGTCGCCAGGGCGACGATTTTGATACGGTCACCGGTGCGGAGCTGGCGGCGTATGCGCTGGCAGAGAACGTAACGTTGCAGGGGGGAACGACGGATGTTGAGCTGCAACTGCAGATCAACTCGGCACAGGTGGAGGAAATGACAGTATTCAACAGGTATTTCCCCAAACAGACCCCCTTGCGGTTCATCGATGGCAGTGCCGACCTGGCGGCAGACATCCGTCTCTGGCGCGATGATGTGAAGGGGTGGCTCACGCTGGATGCGCGCGAGGTGCAGGCGAGTCTGGATGAGCAGCAATTGCAGGGTGATCTGCGAGCCGACATACGCGTTCTGGGCGGCGTGCCGCGCGAGATGCGCTTTGATATCGGCGGTTCCAGTGTGCGCCTGGACCAGGTGCACGTGCTCGGTAAAAACAGGAAATTTGACAGTGAATCCTGGGCTGCCGTGGTGGATCTGGAGCGGGGGAAGGCGCGCTGGCGAGCGCCACTGGAACTGGATGCGGAGCTGGCGTTGCGGGTCAGCGATTCGCGACCCTTTGTCGCGGTCTTCGAGAACGGTGGTTGGCGGCCCGGGTTTCTAACGAAGGCGCTGACGGTAGAAGATATCGAGGGTCATGCCAGTCTGAAGATGTTCGACAATACATTGCTAATCCCCTCCGCGGCTATTGGCAGCGATCAGATAGAGGCTGGCGCTCGTGGTGTTTTTGGCGACAGCCGTCGTCAGGGGGTTTTTTACTTTCGCTATCGCAGGGCGGATGCGTTGTTGAAGATCGATGGTGAGGACCGCAACCTGGATGTGCTGAAAGCTGAGGAGAAATACCAGGGCTACACCGCGGGAGGCCCTTTGCCCTGAGGTCGATGACAGCCGAGCGTGTGGGTGGTTGAGGGCTGCATGCTGTGCGTTGATTGACCTGCAGGAGAAAAAAGTCGGTTTTACCGGTATCATTTACTGCCTGCAGAGGACTAACCATGCTGACAACAGACGGCTCCCTGGTGCTGATCGTTGATGTACAGGGCAAACTGGCCCAGATGATGGCCAATCGCGAATCTCTGTTCGCTAACCTGCAGCGCATGGTCAAGGGCGCGTTGGCACTTGGCCTACCCATCGTCTGGGCCGAACAGCTGCCCGACAAACTCGGTCCCACCATCCCTGAAATCGCCGCCCTGCTGCCCGAGCATCGGCCGATCCCGAAGTGCACATTCAGCTGTGTCGGCAATGATGAACTGATGGCGGCAATCAAAGCCACCGGGCGCAAACAGATCTTATTGACCGGCATCGAAACCCATATCTGCGTATACCAAACCGCTGTCGACATGGTGAAGCAGGGCTTTGGGGTGGAAGTGATAGCCGATGCGGTCGGTTCGCGAATTGCTGAAAACCGCGATATCGGCCTGCAGAAAATGCGCGCTGCCGGGGTCGCAATTGGCTGCACCGAGGGCGCGCTTTTTGAACTGATGCGCACCGCCGACCACCCGGCCTTCAGGGCGATCCAGCAGGCGGTCAAATAAAGTGCTGATGAGGCTGATGCCCGCGCAACTGATCGAAAAACTACGTGCTATTGTTGGCGACGCCGCGCTGCTGTGCGAAGCAGAAACCACACGACCCTACGAGTGTGATGCACTGTCCGCCTACCGCAAGTTGCCCGACATCGTGGTGCTGCCGTCAACGGTTGCCCAGGTGCAGGCGATTATGCGCCTTTGCCATCGGCACGGAGTGGCGGTGGTTGCCCGCGGTGCCGGAACCGGACTCTGTGGCGGCGCGCTGGCGGTGGACAACGGTATCGTGCTGAGCCTCGCCAGATTTATGTCGATCCTCCACATAGACCCGCTGGCGCGCAGCGCGGTAGTTCAACCCGGCGTTCGCAATCTGGCCATCTCCGCAGCGGTGGCGCCCTATGGTCTCTACTATGCGCCGGACCCTTCCTCGCAGATTGCCTGCACTATCGGTGGTAACGTGGCGGAAAACTCCGGCGGTGTGCACTGCCTTAAATACGGGCTCACGGTCCACAACATTCTCAAGTTGAAACTGGTCACGGTAAGCGGTGAGCTACTCACCGTTGGCTCGGACGCGTTGGACACTGCCGGCTACGACCTGCTGGCGCTGCTGACCGGTTCTGAGGGTATGCTCGGTGTGGTGATCGAGGTTACAGTCAAATTGACGCCCGTACCAGAACACACAAAAGCGATGCTGATCGCCTTTGACGAGGTCGAGAAAGCCGCTGCCGCCGTGGGCGAGATCATTGCCGCGGGCATTATCCCCGCCGGTCTGGAAATGATGGACAGCCTTGCGATTAAGGCCGCCGAGGCCTTCGCCCATGCAGGTTACCCGACCGATGCCGGTGCCATATTGCTCTGCGAACTGGATGGCTCTGCGGAGGAAGTGGCAGACCAGATAACTGCCGTGCACTTGCTGATGCAAAGCTGCGGCGCCAGCGAGGTGCGCGTCGCCCGCAATGAAGCCGAGCGCGCGCTGTTTTGGAAGGGGCGCAAATCGGCATTCCCCGCGGTTGGGCGGCTGGCGCCGGATTACTACTGTATGGATGGCACCCTCCCGCGTAAACACCTGCCTGAGCTATTTCGCAAAATGAGAACACTGTCCAGGGAATATGGCCTGGAGGTGGCCAATGTATTTCACGCAGGCGACGGCAACCTGCACCCGCTGATTCTTTACGATGCCAACATGCCCGGCGAACTGGAGCGCACCGAAGCTTTTGGTGGCAGAATTCTCGAGCTCTGTGTTGAGGCTGGCGGCACCATCACCGGTGAGCACGGCGTCGGTATCGAAAAGCTCAAACAAATGCGCTTTCAGTTTTCAGACCCCGAGCTGGAGCAGTTCCACGCCATCAAGCGGGCCTTCGACCCCGACGGCCTACTCAATCCTGGTAAAGCTGTGCCGATGCCCAAGCACTGCGCGGAATACCGGACATTGCCCAGCCAGCATGCGGCCGGGGAGGGCGATGTGCCGTGATCCAGGGGCCGAACCATGACCTGAGCGAAGAGCTGCAACAGCAAATCAAGCGTGCCGTCGCGGCGCGCACAAGCTTGCAAATCTGCGCTGGCCTGAGCAAGTCTTTCCTCGGCAACAGGGCTATCGGCGAGCCGATTTCAACCGCTGAACACCGCGGCATTGTCAGCTACGACCCAGCTGAACTGGTAATCACGGCCCGCAGCGGCACGCCCCTGGCAGACGTTGAGTCCGCCCTCGCCGAGCGCGGCCAGAAGCTGTCTTTTGAACCGCCCCACTTTGGCGACAGAGCTACTCTGGGGGGCACCATCGCCTGTGGCCTGTCCGGGCCCGCGCGCCCCTTTGCTGGAGCGGCCCGCGATCAGGTGCTGGGCGTAAAGCTGATCAACGGTCGCGGCGAGCTACTTAAATTTGGCGGCCAGGTGATGAAAAACGTCGCCGGGTACGATGTCTCGCGGCTGATGTGTGGAGCTATGGGAACCCTTGGCCTGCTGTTGGAAGTCAGCCTTAAAGTGGTGCCTGCGGCGGGCGCAGAAATTACCCTGCGCCGCGAAATGAGCGCCGAGGGAGCGCTGCAGCAGATGCTGCAATCGGCAGCTTTGCCCCTGCCACTGACCGCCGCCTGCTACGATGGCTCGGCCGTTTACCTGCGTCTTAGCAGTACCAATGACGCAGTCGCGGCGGCGGCGAAAAAGTTAGTGGGCTATACGGTCGTCGATAGCGGCTTGTTCTGGCAACAATTGCGGGAGCAGCGGCTGGCCTTTTTCAATGATTCCAGACCGTTGTGGCGGCTCTCGGTGCCCGTCAGCAGTGCAATTTTGACACTACCAGGCGATCAGTTGATCGACTGGGGTGGCGCGCAGCGCTGGCTGAAAAGTGACGCTGATGCAGGTGATATTCGCCGGGCTGTAGATGCCATCGGTGGCCACGCCACCTTGTTCCGTGCTGGCCAAAAATCCTGCCCTGCCTTCCATCCGCTGGCTCCAGAGCTGCTGGCCCTGCACCGCAAGCTGAAACAGGCGTTCGATCCCCATGGACTTTTTAACCCCGGTCGCCTTCATGCCGACCTGAAGGTCAGGTAACCGCTATGCAGACTCACCTGAGCGATGAGATTAAATCCTCTCCGCTGGGCAGGGAAGCAGATGCCATTTTGCGCAGCTGCGTGCACTGCGGGTTTTGCAATGCCACTTGTCCCACCTACCAGCAATTGGGCGACGAGCTGGACGGCCCGCGTGGGCGCATTTACCTGATCAAAAGTCTGCTGGAAGATAACCCTGTCAGCGAAAGAACCGGGCAGCACCTGGACCGCTGTCTCAACTGTCGCGCTTGCGAAACCACCTGCCCCTCGGGCGTACACTACAGTCGATTGCTGGATATTGGCCAGCAGGTTTTGGAGCAGAAGCTGGAACGGCCGCTGCTGCAGCGCGTCAAACGCAGATTGCTGCTGGCGATTATTCCCTACCCGCGGCGACTGCGCTTGCTGGTTCGGATGGGCCAACTTTTCAGCCCGCTTCTGACCGCCACACTGAAGAGCAGCATTCCGTCTATTGAGCGTAACGCCGCTCAGCCTCGAGCCCTGCAAGCTACTTCGCGGAAAATGCTGTTGTTGTCGGGCTGCGCCCAATCGGCTATCAAACCCAACACTAACAGTGCCGCCGTTGCTGTTTTTGCGAAACTGGGCATCGAGCTCGTGACGGCAGCGGAAGAGGGCTGCTGCGGCGCCGCCAGCTACCATCTCGGCGACCGGGAGCCCGGTCTCAACTTCATGCGCCGCAATATCGACGCCTGGTGGCCCTATATCGAATCTGGCTGCGAAGCTTTGCTGATTGCCGCCAGTGGTTGCGGTAGTGCGGTAAAGGAATACGGTCTGTTGTTGAAAGACGACCCCTCCTATGCTGCAAAAGCTGCCCGTGTTTCCAGCCTGGCCAGGGACCCCAGCGAAGCCATGCTGCTTGAGGATCTGTCTTCTCTGCACGCCAGCAACGGGTCGCAAAAGCCGAAGGTGGCCTTCCAGTCCCCCTGTTCACTGCAACACGGGCAGAAGATTACCGGCAGCGTCGAAACCCTTCTGCGCCGTGCCGGCTACGTCCTCACTGAAGTCCCCGACGGCCATCTTTGCTGTGGCTCTGCCGGAACCTACTCCCTGCTGCAGCCAGCTTTGTCCCAACAACTGCTAATGAACAAACTGTCGGCACTTGGCAGTGGCGCCCCGGATCTGATCGCCACGGCTAACGTTGGCTGTCATATGCATCTGGAAGGCGACTCGGCAATCCCGGTGCGACACTGGCTGGAACTATTGGCCGATCAGGCCAATAGCCTTGAGGAATGACTCCGCCCCCGGGGTCATGGTCAACAGCTGATAATCGTCGGGGGTGGTACCCAACGGCAGTTGAAGGTACTGTCGGTTATCCGCTCGGAGTCTGGCGTTGTCCTTTCGGTGCCATCGAAGAGCGGGCCCAGCAGCTTATCCTGCCGATTGTGAATTCAGCTTTCGTTTGTCAGCAAATCAGGTCAAAATTGTGCCCCTCGCCTGGGGTGGAGCTCGTTTTGTCAGTATGAAAGTGAGTACTGCTTCCTCGTAGTATTAAGGCATTCAACTATCAGTGGGTTGCTCGATATATGCTTCTGATGATCGATAACTATGACTCGTTTACTTATAACGTGGTGCAATACCTGGGAGAGCTCGGTGCCGAGGTAGTGGTGCATCGCAACGACGAGATCAGCGTTGATGAAATACGTCGGCTGCAGCCTGAGCGAATCGTCATTTCACCGGGGCCCTGCACGCCCAACGAAGCCGGAATTTCAATGGCGGTAATCGAGGCCTTCGCCGGGGAGCTGCCGCTGCTGGGAATCTGTCTCGGGCATCAGAGTATTGGCCAGGTGTTCGGCGGCAGGGTGGTGCGTGCCCGCGGGGTCATGCACGGAAAAACGTCGATGATCCATCATCGCGATGTCGGTGTCTTCGCAGGCCTGCCCCAGCCGTTTGAAGCGACTCGCTACCATTCCCTGGTGGTCGAGCGAGAGTCACTGCCCGACTGCCTTGAGATTACAGCCTGGACCGAGAAGCCAGGTGGTGATATCGACGAAATCATGGGGTTGCGCCACCGTGACTACAAGCTCGAAGGTGTGCAATTTCACCCCGAGTCCATCCTTACCCGCTGTGGCCACGACTTGCTGGCCAATTTCCTGAAACTGTAACGACAAGGCCCATGCAACCGATGACTATACAAGAGGCGATAGCCCAACTGATCGAACATCGCGATCTCGACACCGCCAGCATGACCAGCGTCATGCGCCAGATTATGACTGGCCAGGCCACGGAGGCCCAGATCGGTGGGTTTCTGGTGGCGCTGCGGATGAAGGGCGAAACCATAGACGAGATCACGGCGGCCGCAAAGGTCATGCGCGAGCTGTCCAGCGCGGTGGAAGTGGATGGCGATCACCTGGTCGATATCGTTGGCACCGGCGGTGATTCGGCCGGACTGTTCAACGTGTCAACCGCCGCCAGTTTTGTCGCGGCGGCGGCCGGAGCAAAGGTAGCCAAGCATGGCAATCGCTCGATCACCTCGAGCTCGGGCAGCACTGATCTGCTGGAAGCCGCCGGCGTTTACCTGGACCTGGATCCGCAGCAGATTGCGCGCTGTATCGCTGAGGTCGGTGTCGGTTATATGTTTGCGGTGCAACACCATAAGGCGATGAAACACGCCATCGGGCCGCGCCGGGAACTCGCCGTGCGCACGGTGTTCAACCTTCTGGGTCCGTTGACCAATCCGGCGGCGATACCCAATATGTTGCTGGGTGTGTTCAGCGGGCAATGGCAGCGACCCTTTGCCGAGGTTCTCAATAAACTGGGTGCGCGCCACGTACTGGTGGTGCACTCCAACGATGGTCTCGACGAGATCAGCATTGCGGCTCCCACTCGGGTAGTAGAGCTGAAAGACGGCAAAATCAGCGAGTACAGCATTGCACCGGAAGACTATGGCCTGAATCGGGGGCCGTTGGATAGCCTGGTGGTCGCCAATGCCGCCGACAGCCTGGCACTAATCAAACGTGCCTATAGTGGCGAGGCGGAAGTGGCGCGCAATATGCTGGCGCTGAATGCCGGCGCGGCGCTCTACGCGGCCGGGGTGAGCCCCGATATAGCCCGGGGCGTGCAGCTGGCTGATGACGTTATGGCATCCGGACAAGCCTGGGAAAAGTTGCAGGAATTTGCGGCTTTCACTGAGCTGCTCGCTGCAGCCAATGGTGACGGCTGATATGAGTACTCCTACCATTCTGAAAAAGATCATTGAACGCAAGTTCGAGGAAGTTGCTGAGCGTCGGGCTCGCGTGTCCGTTGCGGACCTACGGACCCGCGCCGCGCAGCAGGCGGATTGCAGGGGTTTCGAAGCGGCGCTGCGGCGTGTTGTCCAGTCTGGCGACCCAGCGATTATTGCGGAAATAAAAAAGGCTTCACCCAGCAAGGGCATTATCCGGCCTGACTTTGATCCCGCCGCTATCGCCCGGAGTTACGAGGCCGGGGGTGCAACGTGCCTTTCGGTGCTAACGGACATCGACTTCTTTCAAGGTTCGGACAGCTTTCTGGGCCAGGCGCGCGGTGTCAGCGCGCTGCCGGTTCTGCGCAAGGACTTCATGGTCGATGCCTACCAGGTATACGAGGCCCGAGCCCTGGGCGCGGATTGTGTGCTGCTGATTGTGGCAGCCCTGGCGGAAAGGCCGGAGAAGCTATCGGAGCTGGAGCAGTTGGCCCACGAGCTGGGAATGGATGTACTGGTGGAGGTGCATACCGGCGCCGAACTGGAACTGGCGCTGGCACTGGAAACGTCGCTGCTAGGGATAAACAATCGTGACCTGCACAGCTTTAACACCTCTCTGGATACCACAATCGGATTGCTGCCCCGGGTACCCGATAACAGCCTGCTGGTCACGGAGAGTGGTATCCATACCCGGCAGGATGTAGAAAAAATGCGTGCTGCCGGGGTCAATGCGTTCCTGGTGGGTGAGGCCTTTATGCGAGCCCCGGAACCGGGGCTGGAATTGCGTAATTTGTTTTTTTAGAGTGCGGAGGCGGGGAGGGCGATACTGGTGGTTTTAGCGAGTGCCGTAGACCACCATGGTTTTTCCCTTCACAGAAACCAGTGCCCGCTCTTCAAGGTTCTTCAGTACCCGGCCGACCATCTCCCGTGAACAGCCAACGATACGGCCTATTTCCTGACGGGTTATCTTGATTTGCATACCATCGGGGTGGGTCATTGCGTCGGGTTCCTTGCTCAGGTCGAGCAGAGTGCGGGCAACGCGTCCGGTCACATCGAGAAAAGCCAGGTCTCCCACTTTTCGGGTCGTCTTACGCAAACGCGCGGCCATTTGCCGGCCCAGGGTCATGTGGATCTGCGGAAAGCGTTGCGAGATCTCGGCAAAACGCGAATAGCTGATCTCGGCAACTTCGCAGCTCCCCTTGGCGCGTACCCAGGCGCTGCGGGAATCCTCGTTGTCGAAAAGGCCCATCTCACCGAAGAAGTCGCCGTCGTTGAGGTAGGCAACGATCATTTCCTTGCCGTCGTCATCCTCGATGGCAACCGTCACCGATCCCTTGATGATGTAGTAAAGCGACTCGCAGTTATCGCCGGCGTAGATGATGGTGCTCTTCGCGGGATACTTGCGCCGATGACAATAGCCCAGGAATTCGTCCAGGTGCTCAATCTTGGGTGTCAGTTGTAAGGTAACCAAACTCTCACTCCGTTTGTTATTCGCGTCTCGTTGGGTATTTCCCAGTATGGTACGTACTGGGCAGATCTGCCAATTCCCCTGGGGCTTTTGCGAGCCTTATTGTGACGTGAGTTCTGTTTTAGCTTGACGGGCCGTGCTGGCCGTCGCCGGGTGATTGGGTATAATGGCCGCCGCGAAACGGGAGGTCGCGTGTCAGCGGACCTTGTGTGCGATGGCGGTACCAAATGTGAATTGAACATTCCAGGGGAGTTCACTCATGAAAGCAACGGTAAAGTGGGTCGACGGTGCCATGTTTCTGGGTGAGTCCGGTAGTGGCCACACGGTAGTCATGGACGGGGCGCCGGAGCACGGCGGTCGCAACGCGGGGATTCGCCCCATGGAGACGCTGTTAGTCGGGATGGGAGGTTGCGCGTCTTTCGATGTGATGAGCATCCTGCGCAAGTCGCGGCAGAACGTGCAACACTGCACTGCAGAGCTCAGCGCCGAGCGAGCGCCCGAAGCACCCGCCGTCTTCACCAGCATCCATATTCATTTCAAGGTGGTGGGGGATCGGCTCAAGGAAGCCCAGGTCAAGCGGGCGGTTGAGTTGTCTGCCGAAAAATACTGTTCCGCGTCCATCATGATGGCACGCGCCGGGGCCCAGGTGAGCCATAGTTACGAGGTGCTGGCTCCTGAGCAAGCGCTTTAAAGGCGATAGGTCGTCTCTGTCATGACCCGCGACAGCAGGGTCATGGCGCGTTTGGCCTGCTCATTGAACTGGGCCCCGCCCGCCTCGATCGCCTGGGTAGCATGCGCCTCCTCGTCCCGCAGCATTTGCTGAAGAATCGAGCGGCTTTTCGAATCGTCTTCGGGCAATTGATCGAGGTGCGACAGCAGATGTTTGCAGACCTGTTGTTCGGTCGCGGCGACAAAACCCAGGCTCCACTTGTCTCCGGCAATCCCCGCCAACGCGCCTATCCCAAATGATAGGGCATAGAAGGCCGGGTTGAGTGCGCTGGGGCGGCTCTGGAGTTCGCGCAATCGGTCTTCGCACCACGCCAGGTGGTCGATTTCCTCGTCGGCGGCCTTTGCCATGCTTTCCTTTATGTCTGGCCGGCGCGCAGTGAGAGCCTGGCCTTGGTAAAGAGCCTGGGCGCACACTTCACCCGTGTGGTTGACGCGCATCAATCCCGCCGCGTGCTTTTTCTGGCTGGCGTCGAGGGCACCTTCCCTATCCACTTCCGCCGGGTTGCTGCGCTGAGCCCGGGCGCTGCCTGGCGACAGTGTTTTCAATGCACGATCGAGGCTGATAACCAGCTTGTCGCCGAGGGATGCTGCCGCCATGCTTGACTCCAGTGATGCTGAGGGTGAACTGATTACGCGTACTCGAAGTTTCCGGATTTACGCTTGCTGCTCCCGGGCAATCGCCCGGTAGCCGATGTCATTGCGGTAATAGACAGCGTCCCAGTGAATTCGTTTAACCAGTTGGTAGGCCTTTTGTTGGGCTGCGTGCACGGTTTCCCCCAGCGCGGTAGCGCACAGCACCCGCCCACCATTGGTCAGTACCTGGTCCCCCTGCATTCGGGTTCCGGCATGGAAAACGACAGCATCTGACTCCGGGCCCGGCGGCAATCCGGTGATAACCTGACCCTTGTGGTAGAAATTGGGGTAGCCCCCCGCCGCCATCACCACGCCGACTGCGGCGCGTGAGTCCCATTCTGCTGTTACCTTGTCAAGTTCACCGTCGACGGCCGCCTGGCACAGGCCCACGAGATCTGACTGCAAGCGCAGCATAATAGGTTGCGTTTCCGGGTCACCGAAGCGGCAGTTGTACTCCAGCACCTTGGCATTGCCGGCCCCATCGATCATCAGCCCCGCATAGAGAAAACCGGTGTAGGTGTTCCCCTCCGCGGCCATCCCCCGTACCGTCGGCAGGATGACTTCCTGCATGACCCGCTCGGCAATTTCGGTTGTCACCACCGGAGCGGGGGAGTAGGCGCCCATGCCACCCGTGTTGGGCCCACGGTCACCATCATCCCGCGCCTTGTGATCCTGGCTCGAGGCCATTGGCAACACGTGCTCGCCATCCACCATTACGATAAAGCTGGCCTCTTCCCCCACCAGGAACTCTTCGATCACCACCCGGTGGCCGGCTTCACCAAAGGCATTGCCAGCCAGCATGTCCTCGACCGCGGCTTT
Source organism: uncultured Gammaproteobacteria bacterium (assembly GCA_963751595.1). Lineage (GTDB taxonomy): Bacteria > Pseudomonadota > Gammaproteobacteria > Pseudomonadales > JAHEGP01 > JAHEGP01. The sequence continues at coordinate 47,092 of CAVVVC010000005.1, read as the reverse complement.
CGCTTCAGCAATGGTTTGCGCCAGGATGACGCCCTTGCCGGCTGCCAGCCCATCGGCTTTGACGACAATAGGTGCGCCCACTGTATCGATATACGCGAGGGCGGGGGGAATCTCGGTAAATGTCTGGTAAGCCGCGCTGGGTATGGCATGGCGTGCGAGAAAATCCTTGGTGAATGCCTTGGAGCCCTCGAGCTGCGCAGCACCCTGGCTGGGGCCAAAACAGCGTAGATCGTGAGCCCTGAAATAATCAACCACCCCGGCAACCAGCGGCGCCTCGGGGCCGACTATCGTCAGGCCGACGTCGTTGCGGCTGGCGAACGCGGTCAGCGCGGCGAAGTCCATCGCGTCGATGTCTACGTTTTCAACGCCTTCGGCGAGGGCTGTGCCGGCATTGCCCGGAGCAACAAAAACCGTTGCCACATCCCTGGACTGGGCTGCCTTCCAGGCAAGTGCATGTTCCCTGCCGCCGCTACCGATTATCAATACATTCATGCCTTGGGTCCCGTATCAGGTGAGATCTCGAATCGTTCCGTTGCGGTGGCGGCTCGTCAATGCCTGAAATGGCGCATGCCGGTAAACACCATCGCCATTTGGTGTTCGTTGGCGGCGGCAATCACCTCGTCATCACGCATTGAGCCACCGGGCTCAATCACCGCGCGAATGCCAACGTTGGCGGCATTGTCGATGCCATCGCGAAAGGGAAAAAAAGCATCGGAGGCCATGACCGAACCCCTGATCTCGAGTCCCGCATGCTCCGCTTTGATAGCTGCGATCCTGGCTGAGTTGACCCGGCTCATCTGGCCGGCTCCTACGCCGATGGTGCGCTGGGAGCTGGCATAGACGATGGCGTTCGACTTGACCATTTTGGCGACTTTCCAGGCAAACAGCAGGTCGCGGATTTCGGCCTCGGTGGGCGCGCGCTCGGTGACGACTCGCAAATCGCTGGCACTCACCATGCCCAGATCCCTGTCCTGTACCAATAAGCCGCCGTTGACGCGTTTGTAATCCAGTGCGGGGTTCGAAGCTTTCCAGTTCCCGGTGCTGAGTACCCTGACGTTCTGTTTCGCTGCCGTCACGGCAAGGGCATCCTGGTGGACCGATGGCGCAATAATGACCTCGACAAACTGCCGGGCAACTATCGCCTTTGCGGTGGCCGCGTCGAGTTCGCGGTTGAAGGCAATAATTCCCCCGAAAGCTGATTCCGTATCGGTTTCGAAGGCTGTCTGGTAGGCCTCCTCGATGCTGTCTCCCAGCGCGACACCGCAGGGGTTGGCGTGCTTGACGATAACACAGGCTGGCTGCTCAAACTGTTTGACGCACTCCAGCGCGGCGTCAGTATCGGCAATATTGTTATACGAGAGCGCCTTACCCTGGAGCTGGATCGCGCTGGCGATACAGGCATCCTGAACCTTCGACTCGACGTAAAACGCGGAATTTTGGTGCGGGTTTTCGCCGTAGCGCAGCGCTTGCTTCTTGCTGAATTGCAGGTTGATCGTCGCCGGCAGGCCTTCACCGCCTTTGGCGCTGAGCTGCCCCAGGTAATTGGCAATCGCCCCATCATAGGCAGCGGTGTGTTCGAATGCCCTCACGGCCAGTTCGAAGCGCGTTTGCGCATCCAGCTGGCAGGAATGCTTCCGCAATTGCTCGACAATGCCATCATAACTGTCGACATTGACCACGATCGCAACGTCCTGGTGATTTTTGGCCGCGGCCCTAACCATGGTGGGCCCCCCGATATCGATATTTTCGATGGCCGTGGCGAGGTCGCAATCGGGGTCTGCCACGGTCTGCTCAAACGGGTAGAGGTTGACAACCACCATGTCGATCGGGTTGATGCCATGCCTGGCCATCACCGCGTCGTCGGTGCCGCGGCGACCCAGGATGCCGCCGTGTACCTTGGGATGCAGGGTCTTGACCCGCCCATCCATCATCTCTTCGAAGCCGGTGTAATCGGAAACTTCGAGCACTGGAATACCGTTCTCCTGAAGTTGGCGAAAGGTTCCGCCGGTGGACAGCAATTCGACGCCGAGTTCGGTCAGGGCGCGGCAAAAATCAACGATGCCGGTTTTGTTTGAAACGCTAATCAGCGCGCGGCGAACGACGACGGGATTGGACATAGGGAGCTTTTCCTGCGTAGCTGGTGAATGATGGATCGTCAGAGTAGATCGTACTGTTTCAACTTTTTGCGCAGTGTTCCCCGGTTCAGCCCGAGTATGGTGGAAGCGCGGGTCTGGTTATTGCGTGTATAGCGCAGCACCGCCTCCAGCAGCGGTTGCTCAACCTCTGCCAGTACCATGTTGTAGAGGTCACTGGCCATTTGCCCATCGAGGTGGGTGAAGTAGTTGTCCAGGGCGGCTTCGATACTGTCACGGAGCGTCTGGTTTTCTCCCACCATCGACTGGCCGAAAGCCTCCTGCCCGCTCTCGGCACTTCCGCCGGGTAGATCAGCGCTACTGTCTTCATCGTTTTTCATGCTGCAATATCCTTCTGAAGCATTGCTTCAGCCAACAGCGCAATGGCGTCCAGCTGGGCGGTGGCGCTGTCGAGTGTATTGAAGTCCCGACGCCACCCTGGCGTATCGAGCCACCGCGAATACCAGCCCATGTGCTTGCGCGCAATCCGCAATCCTTGCTCGGGGCCATAGAATTGGTGCAGGGCCTTAAGGTGTTGGCTCATCATCATGACGACTTCAGCGACGTCCGGTGGGGCCAGCGCCTCGCCGTGTTGCAGCAAGTGGGCGGTGCGGGCAAAAATCCAGGGATTACCCTGGGCAGCTCGCCCGATCATCACGCCGGCTGCGCCGGTATAGGCTAGAACCCTGCGTGCTTGCTTGGGGGATTCGATATCGCCATTGGCGATCACCGGGATAGTCAACGCATCCACCACCCTGGCGATAGTATCGTATTCGGCCCTGCCGGCGAAGCGGCACTGGCGGGTGCGGCCGTGGATGGTCAGGGCGCTGATGCCGCAGTCCTGGGCAATGGTGCCGATAGCGGTAGCGTTGATCTGCTGCGGGTCCCACCCGGTACGAATTTTAAGCGTCACCGGCACCTCGACCGCAGCCAGCACAGCGCGCAGGATGGCCGTAACCAGAGGCTCATCCCTGAGCAACGCCGAGCCGGCGGCACGGTTGAGCACTTTCTTGGCCGGGCACCCCATGTTGATGTCGATAATATCGGCACCCCGTTCGACGTTGAAGCGCGCCGCCGCCGCCATGGTTAGCGGGTCTGCGCCGACGATCTGCACGACCCGGGGGACGTTTTCGCCGGTGTGGTCGATGCGCTGGCGGGTTTTGCGGCTGTTGCGCTGGTCAGGGTTACTGATAACCATTTCTGATACCGCCAGTCCGGCGCCCATACGGCGGCAGATTTTACGGAAGGGCAGATCTGTGACCCCGGCCATGGGAGCCAGAATTACGGGATTGGGAATTCTATAGGGACCGATAGCAAACACGATTTCCCCTGCAGGTACTGGTCGTCTATTTGGCGGGAAAAAAGGACGGGTATGATACCTTTTGGCGGCGAAGCATTAAAGCGCTATCGCCGGAAAAGTTGCCAGCCGCCATATCTCACCGATATTTGGAATTCTCGGCGAGAGATTGTGCGCGGTGCGGGATTTTCCGACTAAGGGCATAGCCGTAGCTATGGCCGCAGGAGGAAGGTGTCGTACCGGGTGCAAGATCCGGCGAGAAACCCAATAGGCGCCCTACGCAACAATAACAGACACGGAAAAAGCGATGGCCGAATCGGTGAGATATGGAGGCTGATATGTTTTGACCTGTCAATAGTCGGACTCACATAGTATTTGCGTCAAGCACCTTGGCTCAGGACCTATCCAGCAGACTGCGACGGTGGATCATGCTGATATACGTGGATTGGTTACCACCTGACTTCACTGCGTCGCGGAGCTGGCCTTTTTCTAGTGTCAGGGATCATCGACCGGGGACGCTCGTTCGAGATTGTCCCGTGGTGGTCGATGCCGATGTAGCCGCCACAAGGGTTCTCCACACCGGCTGAATAGACCCTGACCCAAGATGCCTGTGTCGTACCTCCCCTGGTCCTGGATATTCTATGGCCTCGACCCGGTGCCGATCACCGGATCGCCGCCGGTTGCCTCAGGCGCGGCATTTCCTGGCGTACGATGTCCCAGATAAAGCCCACCAGCTCTCTTGCGATCGCCACACACACCAGCTTCACATTCTTGCCTGCCTGGGTCAGCTGCCTGTAGCGGCCGCAAAGGCGCTTCTGTGCTCGCCAGGCGATCGCCTTCGCCGGCTCAGAGGCGCGCTGGGCTTTGCGCTTCAGGTGCATGGTCTGGCGAGCCGGAAAGCGGTAGCTCCAGGCACACTCCACCAGCATTCGGCGTGCATGCCCATTGCCGGTTCGGGTGATCGCGCCCTGGCGCCGTCGGCCCCCACTGCTGTGCTCACTCGGCACCAGGCCCAGGTACGCCATCAACTGCTTCGGTGAATCAAAGCGGCTGATGTCTCCCAATTCCGCCAGCAGCACCGTCGCAGCCAGCACATCAATCCCCCGCAGCGCCACCAGTGCGTCCACCACCGGCGCCATCGACCAGCTCGGCAGCACGCGGTGTATCTGCTCGGTCAGGTCGTCAACCCGCTGGGTGGCCGCCCTGGCCGCATTGATGTATTCCTGTAATACGATTTGCAGGTACGGCTGTTCAAACGCGATCGACTCCAGCCAGTTGTAGTGAGTCTTCGTCCAGCGTGACTTCCCCCGCGGCCAGTGGTGACCGTGGCGTAACACGAAGGCATTGAGCTGCTGTCGCGCCTTGCGTTCCTGGCTCTTCATGTCGTCGCGGGCGCGCGTCAAATCGCGCATCGCTTCCTGCTCCACGTCCGGCACCCAGACCGGTGTCAGCTCCCCGGAGCGTAGGAACGTCGCCAGCTTGGTGGCATCGCGCCGGTCGGTCTTGATTCGCTCGCCCGCCTTCCTGGGAATCATCGAGGGCGCCACCACATCACAGTCGTGGCCAGCGGCGATCAGCTGTCGGTAGAGTCCGTATCCGCAGGGCCCGGCCTCGTAGCAGAACAGCAGAACGGCGCCACCGAACTCGTGGTTCAAACGCTCCAGCCAGCGCCGCAGAGCCTTCGGCGTATTCGCGATCTCACCGCGATAGCCCGGGCTCTCTCGACCTGGGAGAGCAACCGCGATAGCAATCGTCTCCTTGTGCACATCCAGACCGATAAACGCCCCATAGTGTTTAACCGGGTTTGGGTCTTTCTTGCCGTTCAATGCCTCGACTGCCGAATGGCTCGTGATCGCGGTGTGATCTGCGGTAAACTCTTTCATGCCTGCCCTCCTCAATGTGGCTCTGCCACCGGTTGTTTGTTCAACGCCAATGGTAATCCACGAGCGTTGAGGTTGGGCAGGTCAAAACATCATGTCTAGAGGGAGGGGTACTGCCGGTCGGCTGGAAGCAGCTGGACGCGATAATTGCTGGCCTCTTCGCCGGGATCACGCAATTCCAGTGACAGATGGATGGGCTGGCGCACCGGCATCATGCTCGCGCCGACCATATCGCCACCGAGGTACTCGGCGGGGGTGAACGCCCGGGCGGCGACGGTTTGATCCTGCAAGTTGCTGAAGCGCACGTAGAGCACCGGAAAAGGTTGCTCATAGCCCGCATGATTGGTGAGGATGGTGTCCAGCAACAAGGCGCCCTCGACCCTGGGGTGCTGCAGCACCACAAGGTTGCTGTTTTTGATGCGGGAGATGTCGATTCGGGAAGGCATGGTGCAGCCGCTGATCTGGCAGAAATGCGCAACGAGAGGCCGGTACTTCGGATTGGCGGCCAGGTGCCCGGCATTGAACCACAGGTACTGGGCAACCAGCAGGAGCGCTGCGACTGTGATACCCACAAGGATCAGGCCGTGGCGCACCCCCGGGCTGATATGGCGGCGCCAGTGCATTTCCACGGGTTCTGCCGGTATACCCTCAAGCAGAGCGCTGTTTGCGCGGAAGATCTCCGGCACATACTCCTCGTCGGGCTCGGCACCCGGAACAAGTGCTGCGGCAGCCGTTGCTGCGGCAGGTTGCAGCGGTGCGTCAAATGCGCAATCTTCCGGCTCTTTGGTGTCCAGCAGTTCCTGCATCCAGGATTCGGTGGCCTCGAATTCCCCGGTCTCGTACTTTCTACTACCGTCGTTGTCCGGGGCAGGGGTTTGCGCAACCTTATCGGGGCGGGGTGAGGGGGGCTCGGGCTGTTCCCGTATGGCCTGCAGCGTGCGTTTGCCGGGTGCAGGTTCGGCGGCCGCTTCGGCCTCCAGCATTTGTAATGCCCAGTCCTCCTCATCCTCCGGATCGGTGTCGTCGCTGCCTGAATCCTCCAGCGGGCAGGCTGGCGAGTCGGGGGTTTCCAGGGCCATAAAGGCCTCACTGAATTCAATGGTCGCCCGCTGTTTCAGGGCTGTCGCGGGCAGGGTCGGTTCCGCCTCGCTGGCCGATCCCGCCGGGTCATCAGGTCTGGACCCTCGTTCTGACGCCACCAAAACAGACGGGGGATTGGCAGGCTTACCGCCGGGCGCTTCTGAATTTGCCCAATGCTCGGCGGCAACGAAGACGTGGAGGCAAGATCCGCAGCGAACCTGACCCCCTGCTATTTGGAGCTGCTCAGCGGTAACCCGGAAGACCGTCTCGCAATTGGGGCACTCGGTGAACTGCCTTGTGGGCGCCGCAGGGCTGGCGATGGTTGAAGCGGTCTGGTTGGACATACGGGGTTTCGCTCTTGGCGCTTCGGGCCGTTCTTTTGCCGGGACAAAGTGGATTACAGATGTTGCAAGTCTAGCGTTTCGGTAAAAAATTTCATGACAATGGCGCGCTTTTGCCAAGCCGGTCGCGGCTTCGGGTCACTGTCGGCGTTATCGCGGACTCAGGCGACGGCGCCCATGTAGCATTACCCAGCCGTCCTGGTGCCAGGGTTGAACAAAATCGAACTCGGGATACGCCGTCATCAGCGCTTCGGCCTGCTGGGCAAGAATGCCGGATAGAACCAGATCGCCACCGGCCTTGACCAGGCTGCTGATTTGCGGCGCCAGTTGTGCCAGAGGGCCTGCCAGGATATTGGCCAGCAGCAGATCGGCGGGCTCTTCGCTGCCTAGCGCCCCCGGGTAACACAGCTTGAGCTGCTGCTCGGATAGTCCATTGCGGCGAGCGTTGTCGCGGGTAGCGGTGATGGCCTGGCCGTCGATGTCGGTGGCAATGGCTGATTGCGCTCCCAGGAGTAATGCTGCGATTGCGAGAATGCCCGACCCACAGCCATAGTCGACAATCGTCTTGCCGCGCAGCTCGGCACTGTCAAGCCAGCGCAGGCACATGGCAGTGGTGGGGTGAGTACCGGTGCCAAATGCCATTCCCGGATCCAGTACCAGGTTGACCGCGGCGGGGTCGGGTGCAGCCAACCAGCTCGGGCAAATCCACAGGCGTTCACCCATGGCCATCGGCTGGTAGCTGTCCATCCAGGCTCTGACCCAATCTTTGTCCTCCAGTATTTCCTGGGAGTGATTGGCAATGCCCAGATCGCCCTGGCTGGCGAGTCGCTGTGCAATCGCGTCAACGTCGGCTGCCGCGTCAAACATACCGCTGATTTTCACCCGCCGCCACAGGCGGGTAGACTCCCCGGGTTCGTCGAACAGAGGCTGGTCGGCGCAGTCCTGCAGCGATACGGTGGCCGCGCCGCACTGGAGCAGTGCCGCCTCGATGCCATCGCAGTGGTGTTCGTCGGTTTCAATATGAAGCATTACCCAGGGCATCGGTCGGCACCTGTTCGGCTAGAGGCCCAGCTTCTTCTCGAGGTAATGAATATTGACGCCGCCCCGGGAAAAAGCGGCATCCCGCAGCAAGTCCTGATGCAGCGGCTGGTTGGTTCGGATGCCTTCCACCAGAAGTTCATCCAGGGCGTTGCGCATCCTGCCCATACATTCGCTCCGGTCGGCGCCATAACTGATGATCTTGCCGATCAGGGAATCGTAGTAGGGGGGCACTGTGTACCCACTGTAGACGTGGGAGTCGACTCGAATGCCGTTGCCGCCGGGGGGGTGGAAGCGTTTGATGGTGCCGGGATAGGGCAGGAACGTCTTGGGGTCTTCAGCATTGAGGCGACACTCCATGGCGTGGCCGCGCATGACGATGTCTTCCTGCTTCAGGGACAAGGGTTCACCCCCTGCAATCCGCAGTTGCCACTTGACGATATCGACCCCGGTAATCATCTCGGTCACCGGGTGTTCGACCTGGACCCGGGTGTTCATCTCGATGAAGTAGAAACAATTGTTTTCGTAGAGAAACTCGAAAGTTCCAGCGCCCCGGTAGCCGATTTCGAGGCACGCATCGACGCAGGATTTGGCCACGTCGCGGCGCACATCCTCGGGAATATTGGGGGCGGGCGCCTCTTCTATGACCTTCTGGTGGCGGCGTTGCAGCGAGCAGTCGCGGTCCCCCAGGTGGATCGCGTTGCCCTTGCCGTCAGCCAGTACCTGAATTTCGACGTGGCGCGGGTTTTCGAGGAATTTCTCCATGTAGACCGTATCGTCGCCAAAGGCGGCCTTGGCCTCGGTACGGGTGACATACACCGCGTTCAACAGCGCAGCCTCACTTTTGACGGTACGCATCCCCCGGCCACCGCCGCCCGCTGCGGCCTTGATTATCACCGGATACCCGATCCGCTTTGCGGTTGCGATAATCGCGTCACCATCCTGCCCGAGGGCCCCATCAGAGCCCGGCACGGTGGGCACCCCGGCCTTGCGCATGGCTTCGATGGCGGACACCTTGTCGCCCATCAGGCGGATGACATCGGCGCTGGGGCCGACGAACAGGAAGCCGCTTTTCTCCAGCTGTTCGGCGAAATCGGCATTTTCCGAGAGAAAACCATAACCCGGATGAATCGCCACCGCGTCGGTTACCTCGGCGGCACTGATAATAGCGGGTGGGTTGAGGTAGCTGTGCACGGAGGGGGGTGGGCCGATACACACCGACTCATCCGCCAGGCGCACATGCATGAGGTCTTTATCGACCGTCGAGTGGACCGCCACAGTGCGGATTCCCAGTTCCTTGCATGCGCGAAGAATTCGAAGCGCGATCTCGCCGCGATTGGCAATAACAACTTTATCCAGCATGGGAGCCTCTTTTAAACCGGGTTTACTGCAGGAGTCAGCCGGTTAGACGATTGTTATCAATGGCTGGTCGAATTCTACAGGCTCTCCATCCTCCACCAGAATGGCCTCGACCGTTCCGGCCTTGTCGGCTTCGATCTGGTTCATCATTTTCATCGCTTCGACAATACAGACGACATCGCCAACCTTGACGTTCTGGCCCACTTCCACGAACACCGGTGAGCCGGGGGAGGGCGAACGATAGAAGGTTCCCACCATGGGTGAGGTCACCACGTGGCCCGTGAGCTTTTCAACTTCCGGCTCCGCTGTTGTGGCGGCACTTACCGCGGTTGCGGGGGCTGTAGCAGCCGGTGCGTACCCGGGTGGCGCATAGAGCGGCTGGCCTTTGTTGGCATGGCGGCTGATCCGGACGGACTCTTCGCCCTCCTTGATTTCCAGTTCATCGATGTCGGACTCTTCCAGCAACTCGATGAGCTTTTTGACCTTTCGAATATCCATGGTGATCAGGTTCTCCCCGTGTAATACCTTTATTGTTGATTGCGGTTGACAAATTGCATGGCGCCCTGCAGCGCCAGCTCGTAGCCGAGCCCGCCAAGCCCGCAGATGACGCCCACCGCCAGCTCTGAGAAATAGGACTGCCGCCGAAATGCTTCCCGTGCGTGCACATTGGACAGGTGCACCTCGATAAAGGGGATCTCGACCGCAGCCAGAGCGTCCCTGAGGGCAATGCTGGTGTGAGTGAAAGCCGCCGGGTTGAAGATAATGAAATTGACCCCCTCGCGGCTGGCATCGTGGATGCGTTCTATCAGTTCGTACTCAGCGTTGCTCTGCAAGTGCAGCAGGTGGTGGCCGTTGGCGAGGGCTTCTTCGCTCAGCCGTCGATTGATAGACTCCAGCGATTCGCTGCCGTAGATATCGGGTTCGCGGCTGCCCAACATGTTCAGGTTGGGGCCGTGCAGCACCAAAAAAGTGGCCATTTTGCCTCGAGCTCGCCGTTCGGATGTCCAGGGATGATGACCGTGTCTTGGCAGCAGCGGCCGGTGCAGGGCGCGCGCCAGTTATCGATCAGTAAAGCTGTGGGCGGCAATTGTGCATCAAATGCCGATTCTAGTCCAACTTTTTGTGGATTCGCGGGAGATGGCGGTAAAGTTCTGGCGCGTTTGCTACAAGTTTGTTTTACGTCGCTATCAGGCGCTTTACTTATCCGGGCCCGCCGGCGCTCCGGGGTTCAATCGTGCTCAACACCAGCTCCACGGACAGGATTTGTGGCAGGATCTGCGCAGGAAGGCTGCGGTCGGCAGGGTAGAAAAGATAGAGCGGTATGCCGGAACGACCCCAGCGCTCCAGCGTGGCGGCGATGACCGGGTCGTAATTGGTCCAGTCAGCTTTGAGATAGGCGACGTTCTGTCGATTGAACGCCTCGGTTACCGTATCGGTGCTCAGGACCCATTTTTCATTAGCCAGACAAGTGATGCACCAGTCGGCGGTAAAGTTGACGAAAACCGGCATACCCTCCGCCCTCAATTGCTCAACCCTTGCCTCACTGAAGGTTTCGAAGTCGCGCTCGGCGTTGCTGGCGGCACGCAACAGCGGGTTGCTCAAAAGCAGCAGGGCGCCCGTAAACAGCCCCAGGCGAGCCAGTCTCACGGCTTGGCCAGCGCCGTTCAGCCACAGCGCCACTGCAATCAGCAGGCAGCCGCACAACACCAGCGCCACGGCGTCGGTACCGTTCTGGCGGCCGATGACCCAGAGCAACCAAATCGCGGTAGCGAGTAAAGGGAAGGCGAGGAATTCCCGAAAGCGCTCCATCCACGCACCGGGTTTGGGCAGCCATCGACCAAGCCGGGGCAGGTAGCTCAGCACCAAAAAGGGCGCGGCCATACCCAGGCCGAGGCAGATAAACACCATCAATGCGACCAGATTGCCCTGGGTGAGGGCAAAGCCCATGGCGGTTCCCATGAAGGGCGCGGTGCAAGGGCTGGCGACCAGCACGGCGAGGGTGCCGGTAAAAAATGAACCACGGTAGCCGCCGCCGCTCGCCAGCGCCTGGCCGAAGCCCATCCACTGCCCGCTGAAGTCGGCGGCTCCGGCCAGCAAAAATGCCATCAGGAAAAACAGATATACCAGTGCCCCGACAAACCAGCTGCTTTGTAACTGGAATCCCCAGCCTACTGCGCTGCCGGCAGCCTTCAGCCCGATCAGCAGGGCGGCAATGGCACAAAAGCTCAGCACGATACCCGCTGTATACCACCAGCCATGGGCGATACGCTGGGCGTAACTCTCGTGGGAAGAAGCCAGCCCCAGAGCCTTCAGCGATAGCACCGGCAACACGCAGGGCATCAGGTTGAGAATCAACCCCCCCAGGAAAGCAAACAGGGCGGCCAGCCCAAGTGTGATTGCGGCATCACCAGCCCCCGAAACCGGGTCCGCGACGGCGACTGTCCGGCCCGTGGCACCGCCGCTGAGGCCGACCTCGCGAAAGGTGCCATCGGCGCTGTCGAGCTCGAAGCGCTGTTTGTAGGGTGGGTAACAGAGCCCCTCGTCAGAGCAGCCCTGTGACTGTATGTCGAGGACCAGTGGGGGTTCCCCCGCAAATGGCAGCTCGACCACTTTTTCGCGGTAATAGATCTCGACATCGCCGAACAGGTCGTCGGTTTTTGCGATGCCGACGGGCAGCTGCGCGGAGGCGCTGACGTCCTCACCGTTGATGGCCGCCCTGAAACCATGGCGATAGAGGAAATAGCCTTCGGTGATTTGCCACTGCAGGACAAGCTGTCCCGGGATGTGACTGACATTGACCTTGTAAGCCTGTTCAACCGGGAGAAAGTCGGGGCGTTCCTGAGCGGGGAACAGGCCACCCGGCGCCCCGAAGGCATCGGATTGCCCCTGGCCAAAAGCCTGCGTAGCCAGTAACAGGAAGCTGAAGAAAACGTATCGCATAGGGCTCCGCCTGGAGAGTCAATGGCCCCTTGGACAGGTTATCCGCGGATTCATTCACTCGGGGCTGTGTTTGGCCGTGTAACCTAATACAATTGCGGATTGATGGGAATAGTATAGGGATCCCTGGGCGCGGTGTTGAAGTTTATCGCCGTGGCGTGACTCCGCGCAAAGGCCGGGTCGACAGGGATGCCAGAGGCAGATGGCAGGGGGAGACCGGGTGATAAAGGCGGGCGTGCTCAGGAGCACATACACAACGTTGTTGGCAGGCTTTTTCCTGATGTCGGGTGGGGCGCAGGCCGAACTGTTGGTGAAGGACGGCTATGTGCGTGGCCTGCCGCCGGGTCAGCAGGTGACTGCCGCTTTCATGCGGCTTGAAAATCCGGGTACAGAAGATCTTGTGCTTACCTCCGGGCGCTCCGCGGTTGCCGCTAAAGTCGAGTTCCATCAGCATAGCCACGCCGACGGCATGATGCGTATGCGTCAGGTGCCCACGCTGACGGTACCGGCCGGCGGGGAGCTGGCGCTGGCACCCGGAGGCCTGCATCTAATGCTGATCGGTCTGCAGCAAGTTTTGCAAGAGGGTGATACAGTGACCATCGAGTTATGCGCAGCAGCCGACAAATGTACCGCCACTGAGCTGCCTGTTATCAGCGTGCTCAACGAATAGCCAGTCGAATCAAGGCTGGCACTTTTTTACACTAGCAGGAGAAACGCATGTCATTGGAGTCGCTATGGGGCTGGTTCAAGGGACTGGGTCGAGGGTTAGGGAGTGGCTCGGGCGCAACCATCGGCAAAGTCCTGGTGCTCGCCTTTGGTATCTATGCGTTGATTTGCATGGTTTTGGGCTGGTACTGGAGCCGGGAGCCGGACATGTTTCCGGTCGAGGAAAATGCCCAGGTTATGGTGCCGGACCTGGCGCAACGGCCGATAACCGGGGCCGTCACCACCGCCACCGCGATCAAGGTTGCCAGGGTGCTACTCGACAAGCCCGGCGGCTATCTCAGCAATGACATCATGCCCCCCGGTGTACTGCTGGACAATATTCCCAGCTGGGAATATGGCGTTCTCACCCAGCAGCGAGATCTCGTGCGCACCCTGCGTGACAGTTTCAGCCGCTCCCAGTCCCAGTCTACCGAAGACCCGGACCTGGCGCTGGCCGATCCGCGCTTCAGCTTCACCGCCGATAGCTGGATGCTGCCGTCTTCCGAAAGCATGTATCGGGAGGGCATCGAGCGGCTGGAGTCTTATCTTTCCAGACTGATTGACCCGGCCAATCCTGATGCACAGTTTTATTCCCGTGCTGACAACCTGCGGATCTGGCTCGAAGTGGTCTCGACCCGCATGGGTTCCTTGTCCCAGCGCCTCAGCGCCAGCGTCGGCCAGGTTCGCCTCAACACCGATCTTGCCGGAGACGCAGAGGCCAGCCAGTCGACGGAGAGGGGCTCCGAATTGCAGGTCAAGACTCCCTGGCTTGAAATCGACAACGTATTTTACGAGGCGCGGGGTGCCACCTGGGCACTGATACATTACCTGCGGGCGATGCAGGTGGATTTTGCCGACGTTTTGCAAAAGAAGAATGCGCTGGTGAGCCTGCAACAGATCGTACGGGAACTCGAGCAGAGCCAGGAGCCGGTGTTTTCGCCGATCATCCTCAACGGCACCGGTTTTGGCCTGGTGGCGAATCACTCCCTGGCCATGGCGTCTTATATTTCCCGTGCCAATGCCGGTTTGATCGACCTCCAGGAATTGCTGTCCCGTGGCTAGTCGGGCGAGGCAGTCATCGCGGATGTGAGCGAAGGTCCCCGGCCGGCAGCGAACTGCAGCGCCTCGGGGGCCGCGGCTGGCGCTACAGTAAAGCCGGGGGCAATACCCGGCTTTTTATTGTCCCGGCACTGGCGCGATCGCCCGGAGGGTATTGAGCTGCAGCTTTGGGCGACCACTGCGGAGGGCCCGGCCCTGCTGGTCTTCGATGGCGAGAAGGCGGTGTTTTTCATCGCCCTCGCTGACTACCAGCGGGCGCAACCTGTCCTCGACCAGCAAGCCTGTGAAACCCGTGAACTTACCCTGGAAACCTTCGCCGGCGAGCGGGTGGTGGCGTGCTACTTTTTCAGTCAAAACGCCCTGCAAGCGTGCCGACTGCGCCTGGATCAACTGGGGGTCACCGTGCACGAGGGGGACCTATGGCCGGTTGACCGTTTTTTGATGGAACGTTTCGTAACCGGTGGCCTCGAGATCGCCGGGCCGCACCAGCGTCGTGGCAATTTTCTGTACTTTCGCAATCCCGCTATCCGCCCGGGCGATTGGCAGCCGGGCCTGTCGGTGCTGTCGCTGGATATAGAAACCGCTGTCGATCGCCTGGAACTGTTCTCGATCGGTGCGGTGACCGCCAATGAGGAGCGGGTATTCATGGTTGGCAGTGGCGAGGACACCGCCAACATCCGCTACTGTGTCGACGAGCGCCACCTCTTACAACGGTTCTTGCGCTGGCTGAATCACTGCGATCCAGATGCCATTATCGGCTGGAACGTGGTGGGGTTTGACCTCTGGTATCTGCAGCGTGTATGTGACCGCCACGGTATTCGGCTCACCCTGGGGCGCGACGGTCAGAGCCTGCGCTGGCGAGGGCAGGCGGCAGCGGGTGGGCGCCGTCAGTGCGAAGTTCCGGGCAGGGTGGTGCTGGACGGTATCGAAGTGATCAAGGCCGCCCAGTACCGTTTCGACAGCTACTCGCTGCAGTCGGTTTCAGAGCAGCTTCTGGGCCGCAGCAAATTATTGCAAGGGGCTGATAGAGGCCGGGATATTGAGCAGCTCTTCCACCACGACAAGACGGCGCTGGCCGCCTACAACCTCGAGGACTGTCGCCTGGTTTGGGATATTTTTGCCCAGCGTGGGCTGGTGGCTTTCTGCCTCGCCCGCAGCCAGTTGACCGGGCTCACGCTGGGCCGCACCGGTGGCTCAGTAGCCGCCTTCGATTTTCGCTATTTGCCCCTCTTGCACCGCCGCGGTTATGTGGCGCCACCACTATGCAGCAACCCGGCTCAGGCGCAGCAATCGCCCGGCGGTTACGTGCTCGACTCCGAGCCCGGTATCTACGACAACGTGCTGGTGTTTGACTTTAAAAGCCTTTATCCGAGTATTATCCGCACATTCTTCATTGACCCGCTGGGCATGGCACTGGGTTCGGGTGAATCCGGCTCCACGGCACGGGTAGAGGGTTTTAAGGGTGCCAGTTTCTCCCGCAGCGAACACCTGCTGCCGGGATTGTTGGCCGAATGGTGGCAGGCCCGGGATGCCGCTCGGCGGGATGGCGATACCGCACTCGGGCAAGCGATCAAAATTCTGATGAACTCCTGTTATGGAGTGCTTGGGTCCCCGGGATGCCGGTTTTTCGATCCGCGCCTGGCCTCTTCTATCACCCTGCGCGGCCACCAGATTATTCGCCAGAGCAAGGCGTTTATCGAGCAGTGTGGCTACCGGGTGATTTACGGCGATACCGACTCACTGTTTGTGTGGTTACAGCAGCCAGTTGATGAGCGGGCTGCTGCTGAACTCGGTAGGCGGCTGGCGGCGGACATCAACTGTTGGTGGAAGCAGCGCCTGCGCCATGAAATGGGCTTGGAAAGCCTGTTGGAAGTACAGTTTGCAACCCACTTCCTGCGGTTTTTGATGCCCACCACAAGGGGCACTCAACAAGGCAGCAAGAAGCGTTACGCGGGAATGGTGCGAGTTGCGCCGGGAAGCAGCGCGGAATCTTTCGATATAGTATTCAAGGGCCTGGAGTCGGTGCGCAGCGACTGGACCCCATTGGCCCGGCGCTTCCAGCGTGAGCTGTATCGACGCATTTTTGATGGTGAACCCGCAGAGGACTTTGTGTGTTCAACGGTGGACGCCCTGCTTGCGGGTAGCCTCGATCAAGAGCTGACTTATCGAAAACGTTTGCGCCAGCCACTGGAGGCGTACCGGAAAAATATACCACCCCATGTGCAGGCCGCGCGCAAGGCGCTGGCAGCGGGTGCCCGCAGCGCTTCATTCAAGCGGGGCAGGGCGGTGGCATACGTGGTGACGAGTGCGGGGCCCGAGGCTCTGGGGTACGTGCAAAACCCGCTGGACTACCAGCATTACAAAGAACGCCAGTTAGCGCCGGTCGCCGACGGGATTCTGGGGTTCCTCGGCACCCGCTTCAGTGTCATCACCGATGACCAGATCGCACTTTTTTAGCCGGCGCTCTGCTTGTCCTGGGCGGGGAGGATTTCAGCGAGCAAGCGGGTATGAGTGGCCGCGGGCAGCCTCGGCCCGTACTGGCAGACCAACTCGGCGGCGCTGCGACAGGCCAGCCGACCGGCAGTCGCAAAGTCGTGGCCCTGGGTAACGGCATACAGGAATGCACCTGCGAACATGTCACCGGCACCATTGGTGTCAATGGCCTTGACCGGGTAAGGGGGTATCTGCAATAGCTGCTGACCGTCAAAGACCAGTGCGCCATCGCCTCCCAGGGTGATGGCAAAAGTGTTTGCATCCCGCTTGAGCTGTTCGGCTGCCGCGGCCACGGATTCGGTCCGGGTCCATTGCAGGGCTTCCTCGCGATTGCAGAACAGCATGTCGACCTGGGTGCCAATCATTTCCCTCAGGCCCTGTTCAAAAAACTCGACCATGCCCGGATCGGAGAGGCTAATCGCTATCTTGACGCCGTTGTCCTGCGCCAGCCGGCGCGCCCTGATAGCGGCTTCCCGCGCCGAGTCGGAGGTAACCAGGTAACCTTCGATGTAAAGGTACTCCGATGCCAGCAGGGCGGCCTCGTTAAGCTCATGCCGGGATAGGCTCTCACTGACGCCGAGAAAGGTATTCATGGTGCGCTCGGCATCGGGTGTAATCATCACCAGGCACTTGCCGGTGATGCCGCTGTCGCCGCCGTGGGGATTGGAGGCAACACCCGCATCGGCGAGGTCACGCAGATAAAAGTGACCGTTATCATCATCGGCCACTTTACAGGAGTAAAAAGCCCGGGATCCGAAATAGCTTGCGGCGATAACGCTGTTGGCTGCCGAGCCACCGCTGGCGCGCTTGCTGCCCACCAGGTGGCCTTCCAGCAGTTCCAGCAGTTGCTGCTGTCGTTCTTCGTCCACCAGGGTCATATGGCCCTTTTCGATGCCAGCCTGCTGCAGGAACTGGTCACTCACTTCGATCTCGGTGTCCACCAGGGCGGCGCCCAGGCCATAGATATGGTACTGCTTGGTCATAATGTCATGCTTCTTTGGGAAAGGTGTCGCCATTATCCGTATTGCAGCGCCGATTAAAAGCACGACTGAGGAAAATGGCAAAAGTTGGGTATACTGCGCGGTTTAATTCGGGCGCGGCATTAGCATGGCTGGCAGGAAATCGAAACGGGCGCAACGTCGCACATCGGCAAAAACCAAGGGGATAAGATGGCGTAGCCTACTGCTGAAATTGGCGGTGGTATTCGGCCTGTTAATGCTCTGTGCTGTGTTCTACCTTGACGCCAAAGTGCGCTATACCTTTGCCGAGCGCAAGTGGGCGGTGCCGGCCCGGGTCTATGCGCGCCCACTGGAGCTCTACCAGGGTAAGCCCCTGAGCGCTGATGAGCTGAACGCAGAGCTCGAGCAGCTGGGCTATAGCGGGGTATCCAGGGCTGGCCAGCCCGGTGAATATTCTGTCAGTGGCGGCAACTATCGCATCTATACCCGGGGTTTTCACTTTTGGGATAGTGAAGAACAGGCCGATGCCGCCCGACTGCGAATCAGTGGCCAGCAGGTTGCGGCTTTCGAATCGCGCTCGGGCAGCGCCCTGATGCGACTGGAACCGCTGCAGATCGGTAGTATTTATCCGGCGCACAATGAGGACCGTATACTGGTGCAGCGGGATGATATTCCCCAGCCACTGGTGGATATGCTGGTGGCGATGGAAGATCGCAATTTTTACCACCACTTCGGCGTGGCCCCTCTTGCCATCCTGCGCGCGGCATGGGTTAACCTGCGAGCCGGAGAATACCAGCAGGGCGGCAGTACGCTGACCCAGCAACTGGTCAAGAACTTTTACCTGACACCCGAGCGCAGCCTCGGCCGCAAGCTGGTTGAAGCGGTGATGGCGGTTTCCCTCGATTTTCACTACAGCAAAGATGAGATACTCGAGGGCTACATCAACGAGATATTCCTCGGCCAGGACGGCCCCCGAGCGATCCACGGCTTTGGTCTCGCGAGCCAGTACTATTTCAACCAACCGCTGAAAAACCTCGAACTTCCCCAGCTTGCTACACTGGTGGCCCTGGTGCGGGGGCCCAGTTATTACGATCCCTGGCGCCATCCCCAGCGGGCGATAGATCGTCGCAACCTGGTGCTGGCTACGCTGGAAGCCCAGGGTTTTGTCGACTCTGAAGACGCGCGCCTGGCGCAGCTGGAGCCCCTGGGGGTCGGTAAACGCTATGCCGGAAATCGGCGTCGGTACCCCGCCTACCTGGATCTGGTGCGCCGGCAATTGCAGGAGGATTATCGCTCCGAGGATTTGACCTCGGAGGGCCTGGTGATCTTTACCAACCTGGATCCCATTATCCAGCAGGGTGCCGAAGAATCCCTGGCGCGGGTGATAAAGGAGTTACAGGGTAACCATCAGGGCCTGGAGGACTTGCAGGGCGCCGTCGTTCTGGGGCAGCCCGAGACCGGGGCAGTGCTGGCAGTGGTCGGCGGTCGCGACGGTCGTTTCGCCGGGTTTAACCGGGCGCTGGATGCCCAGCGGCCGATAGGGTCCCTGGTCAAGCCGGCCGTCTATCTCACCGCGCTCGCTTCGGGGCGCTACACGCTGGCGACTCCCCTGGACGATGAACCGATCACGGTGAAACTACCCAATGGCAACAGTTGGTCGCCGCAAAATTTCGACAAGAAAAGCCACGGCCAGGTGCCGCTGTTTGTGGCGCTGGCAAGGTCCTATAATCAGGCGACTACTCGCCTGGGGATGGATGTCGGCGTCAATTCAGTAATCGATACGCTGGCGAGGCTTGGTGTGGAACGCGAGCTGCCCGAGGTGCCATCACTGCTTCTGGGTGCTGGTGGCCTCAGCGTGATGGAAGTCGCTCAGTACTACCAGACGATCGCCAGTGATGGTTTTTACACGCCCCTGCAGGCCATTCGAGCGGTGACCAGTGGTGTCGGAGAGCGGCTGTCGCGTTACGATATCGAAGTGGAGCAGCGGGTGGACGGCAGCGCGCTGTTTTTGCTTCAGGCTGCTATGGAGCAGGCCGCATTGTGGGGCACTGGCAGGGGGCTGCGGCGCTACTTGTCGCCGGGGTTTTCCGTGGCGGTGAAAACCGGCACCTCAGATGGCCAGCGCGATAGCTGGTTCGCGGGTTATAGCGGCGATCTACTTGGGGTCAGCTGGCTCGGCAATGATGACAACAGTCGCACTCCGATCACCGGTAGCAGCGGCGCATTGAGGGTATGGGGCGATATTTTCAAGCGCTACTCCCATCAGCCGCTGCTGCGTCAGCCACCCGCCAACGTCGAATACCTGTGGGTCGATGGGCCCAGTGGCATGTTGAGCGCAGAAAGCTGTGCCGATGCCCTCTCGTTGCCTTTCATCGTCGGCTCTGGCCCGACAGACTATACCGACTGTGGCCTCCAGCAGCGACTTGAAGTTCCCGCCGTGCCCGAGACCGACCCGGAGCCCGAAGCGCCCGGCTGGTTGCGCCGTCTGTTCGGCAATTAGCTGCTGCGCTGTGAAAACAAAATGCGCTACCATACGCAGCTGTTCCGGCATGACTAATCTCTGATGAGGACCGAACCATGATTTACCGGCATCTCCTGATTGTTGGCGGGGCGTTACTGCTGACCGCATGTGCCGGCTTGCCGGTTGGCTGGGAAGGCGATGACCAGCCGGTTGAGCCAGTGGTGCCGCCGGTCACCGAGCCAGCCCCTTCGGCCACCGTGACCCCTGCGCCAGGCGCCGGTTTGCCAGCCCCTGAAGTAGTTACCCCGGCGGTGATTGCCCCGGCGCCCACCTCCAGCGCTGTGGAGCAGCTCCTGGCCGAGGCCATGCAACGGCGTGACGAAGGCGATATCGAAGGCGCGATTAGTCTGGCGGAGCGTGCCTTGCGCATCGATCCGCGCAGTCCCCGCGTTTATTATGTGTTGGGTGTACTGCAGTTCGACAAGGGCGAAGTCGCGAGCGCAAGCCAGTTGGCGCGCAAGGCCAGTGCCCTGGACACCGGCAACTACTACCAGGATGCGATTGACCGATTGCTCGCCCAGTGTGAGCTGGCGGCGGGTGATGCAGACTGGTAGTGGGTTTCCTGGCCCGGGCCTGTCGCAGGCTGGATTCACCAAGCCGATTTGTTGGCATCCAGCAGCCGGTAAAGTCCGTCGCGGTGAGGTTGAAACTCCAGCACGCGGTTGATGCACGAGGGGATTTCATCGGCGAGGTGGCTGACGTAAAGGATCTGGGTGCTGCTGCTGGCGGCGATGAACTCAACTAGCTGCAACAGTCGGTCCCGGTTGTAATCATCCAGTCCGGTGCAGGGCTCATCGAGCACCAGGATCGGCGGTCGAGTCACCATCGCCCTGGCCACCAGAATCAGGCGTTGCTGGCCATAGGACAGGGTGCTGAAACCCTGCCCGGCGAGGCCATCCAGCTGCAGTGCCTGTAACCAGGCCAGGGCGGCGTTGCGTTCGCTGGCGCCGGCATTCCGGTAGAGGCCGACGGAATGGTAAAAACCGCTGACAACCACTTCCTGAGCAGTCCAGCCGCGCACGTATTTGGCCTGCACCTGGTTCGATACCACGCCAAAGAGGGCTTTCACCTGCCACAGGGTTTCGCCGCTGCCGCGCAGTCGGCCATACAGATACAACTGCTGGCCGTAGGCTTTGTGGTTCTCGCCGCATATCATGTTGAGCAGCGTTGATTTGCCGCAGCCATTGGGACCCCGAATTGCTGTGTGATCGTTGGGGTCAATGACCAGGTCTATGCCCCGCAATACTGTTTTTCCCTGGAAGCTTGCGGTCAATTGATAGCCGGCGATGGGTGCTGGCCCCGGCTCGGGGTGCAGTACGGTATGCCCGGCGGCGACAGGCGGCAGGGCCTGTGGAAGCGGCGGAGGCGGTGGGAACAATTCGGCCCACTCCCGGCTCGCCATGACCTCGCGGCGACCGCCACTGGCAATAACTTGCATATCCCGCAGTAGCAGCAGGTGACTAATGGCCCGGGGCAGGTCCCGCTGGCGCCGGGTCAACAACAAGACCTGTTGCCCTTCTTCCATGGCTTCCTGCAACATTTGCGCCAGCGCCGGTCTCGCAACCCGGTCGAGGCCTTCCAGCGGATCGTCCAGGATCAGCAGTTGGGGGCGCTGGAGCAAGCCTCGCATCAAAAGCACCTTGCGCATCTCCCCCGATGACAGATAGCGAATGCCGGTTTCCAGCAGGTCTTCGAGCCCGTATTGTCGGCACCGGTGTTCCATGTCCGGCGGCGCCTGTCGCCCCTGCAAAATGGCTTGTCTGGCAGTGGTTCCGGGGTCAAAGGCGGCGGCGCTGAGCTCGCTCATGTCCAGCCGTTGGTCGCGGTCGCACAGCTGTTGCTGCAGTTCGAAGCTCACAAAGGCGATATCGCGGGAGGGGTCGAAACCCTGGGCGTAACGGCGTAGCCCCGAAGCAATGGCAAGCCGGCGGCCTAGCAGGGCGGAAAACGCGGTTTTGCCGGCGCCATTGCAGCCGACGATTGCCCACTGTTCGCCTTGACCCAGCTGCCAGTTCAGTCCTTCGAAGCGGTGGTCGCGATCGAGATTGCAGCGGATGTCGGTCAGGCTGATCAGCGGATTGGGCATTGGCGCTCGGTGCTTTGAAATCGACCGCAGTATAACCTCGGCGGCCTGGCATGGGTTACAATGCCGGCCATGAATTCTGTGCAGGACATCGCCCAACAGCTGGCTGGCTTTCAGCCCACGCGCTCCCCTGAGCGGCACACTAGCCGCCGCTCCGCCGTCACTTTGCTGCTGCGTGACCAACCGGCATCCGGGGCCGAGGTTCTGATGATCGAGCGAGCCCATCGCGAGGGCGACCCCTGGTCTGGACACATGGGCTTTCCCGGTGGCCGTATGGATCCCGGGGATCGCCACAGTTTCGCTGCCGCCACCCGCGAGACTCACGAGGAGATCGGCCTGGATGTAGAGCGGCACGGGCGGCTGCTCGGGCGCCTGTCCGATATGTCCACCCACATTCGATCGGGTAGAAGCGCCATGCTGGTAACGCCCTACGTGTTCTCCGTTGCCGGGGAGCCCGCCCTGCGGGCCAATTACGAGGTCGCCGATATTCTTTGGGTGCCGCTGGGTTTTCTCGCCGAAACCGCCAATCGCCAGCAAATGGATTGGCAATACGATGGCACAGATCTGCAACTGCCCTGCTACTACTACGAGGGGCGATGCATCTGGGGTTTGAGCCTGGCGATGCTGGATGAGTTTCTGGGGGTCGCCGGCATGGCTCGATTCGAATCCCGCCGCATCGGTTCCCTGAGAGCCTAGAAAGCACGGGCCGCGAGGGGCTACCAGGGCGGTAACTTAGGGTATTTTCCGCGGGCTGCGAGCCGACCGATTGGGCTTGCGGCAGGGCCCATTTTTTTTGCAAGTGGCCACTAACCTGCTGGCCCCGGCATTCCACGGCGAGTACGGTTGTCAACAGTTTTTTATCTACATGTAGTGTCTTTTTTTTAAAAAATGCCCTTTTAGCTACTATATATTGTGCTAAACTTTTTTGTGTCGAGGGCGAGGTGACAGCGCCACAAACGGGTAACGATGGCCTTGGCGCCGGTGTCTCCACCGGCGTTAAGTAGAGCGTCCGCTCGACGAAACCCGATTAAGAAGAGCCAACGCAAGGTATAAAGGCCGGCTCCGCAACACATTAACCCTGAAATTGCCCCGAGGGGCCAGCCGCGCGTCGTTGATGCGCGCGGTCAGTAGAGCGTGTCCGGCGAACAAGCCGGGCGTAACACTAATTCGATCACAAGGTTGTGACCCTAGCAGGACAGATGATTAATGGCACATCTAGATTTGGTTAAGAAAGCAGACCCTACCAGTGAGATTCCGCTGCAGGAAGCGTCACTGGATATTTGGGACAAGAAATACCGTTTGAAAGACAAGCAGGGGGTTGCTGTCGATACCGACATCGACGCCACCTACCAGCGCGTGGCGCGTGCCCTGGCCGATGTTGAGGCCACACCCCAGCAGCGTGAAGAATGGTTCGGCCGCTTCCTGTGGGCATTGCGCCATGGCGCCATACCGGCCGGGCGGATCACCTCCAATGCTGGTGCCCAGGAACACAAGCCTGCAACCTCGACCATCAATTGTACGGTCTCAGGTACCATCCCGGACTCGATGGAAGGTATTCTAAGCAAGAACCTCGAAGCCGGTTTGACCCTTAAAGCCGGCTGCGGCATTGGCTACGAGTTTTCTACCCTGCGCCCCCGGGGTGCCTACGTTTCTGGTGCTGGTGCCTATACCTCCGGCCCGCTGTCATTCATGGATATCTACGACAAGATGTGTTTCACGGTGTCCTCCGCCGGGGGCCGGCGTGGAGCACAAATGGCCACCTTCGATATTGGCCACCCCGACGTCATCGAGTTTATTCGGGCCAAGCGCGAGGACGGCCGCCTGCGCCAGTTTAATCTGTCACTGCTCATCACCGATGAGTTTATGCAGGCCGTGAAGGACGACGCCGACTGGCAACTCGCTTACCCCATGAGCCAGGAGGAGAGTCGGGGCGTTGACATCAATGATCCGGCACAGGTGGTCTGGCGGGTCTGTGACCATATGGACAACGGCAACTACCTGAAAAATGAAGCCGGCTTGATTGCCTGCAAAGTCGCCAGGGTCATTCGTGCCAGTAAGCTCTGGAACGTGATCATGGCGTCTACCTATGATTACGCAGAACCGGGTTTCATCCTGATCGATAAGGTTAACGATCTCAACAACAACTGGTTCTGCGAGAATATTCGCGCTACCAATCCCTGCGGCGAGCAGCCGCTGCCGCCCTACGGCAGTTGCCTGTTGGGTTCTGTCAACCTGACGCGGTTTGTGCGTGAACCTTTCAGCGCGAACGCCTGGTTCGACTGGGATGAATTTCGCGAGGTGGTAGCGGTTTTCACTCGGATGCTCGACAACGTGGTGGAAATCAACGGTCTCCCGCTGGAACAGCAGCGTGATGAAATCACCCGCAAGCGCCGCCATGGAATGGGTTTTCTGGGCCTCGGCACGACCATGACCCTGATGGGCCTGCGCTATGGTAGCTCACGATCCCTGGAGTTTACGGAGCAGGTCAGCCGTGAAATGGCCGTCACCGGCTGGCGCACCGGACTGGAGCTGGCCAAGGAAAAGGGCGCCGCTCCGCTCCTCGAAGAAGAATTCGAGGTGACCCCGGCAATGCTCCGCCAGCGACCGGAAATGGTGCGGGATGGTATTCGGGTTGGTGAGCGTCTGCCCGGGAAGGTGCTCCATGCCCGTTACAGCCGTTACATGCAGCGGGTGGCTGAGGTCGAACCCGCGCTGGTGGAGGAATTGGCCCAGTATGGCTGCCGCTTTACCCACCACAGTTCAATTGCGCCGACAGGCACTATTTCGCTGTCGTTGGCTAACAACGCGAGCAACGGCATAGAGCCGAGCTTTGCCCATCATTACTCGCGCAATGTGATTCGCGAGGGCAAGAAGAGCAAGGAAAAGGTCAACGTCTACTCCTACGAGCTGCTTGCTTACCGTGAACTGGTGAATCCTGACGCGATGCCCGATGCGCAGGACGCGGGCCAGGCCCTGCCTGATTACTTTATCAGTGCCGATGATATCTCTCCCCGCCAGCATGTGGATGTGCAAGCCGCGGCACAAAAATGGATCGACTCATCTATCTCCAAAACCGCGAACGTGCCCACTGATTACGACTACGAGGATTTCAAGGGCATTTATCTCTATGCCTATGAGCAAGGGCTGAAGGGTTGCACGACGTTTCGCTTCAATCCCGAAGCGTTCCAGGGGGTGCTGGTGAAGGAGAAAGACCTGGAGAACACGCTCTATCAGTTCAAACTCGATGATGGCACCACGCTGGAGTTGAAGGGTAACGAGGAAGTTGAGTACGACGGCGAGATTCACTCCGCGGCCAACCTGTTCGATGCACTCAAGGAAGGCTACTACGGCCGGCTTTGATGAGGCGCACCCCCCCAGTTAATGTGGCAGTGACGATATTGCCGGCACAGGGCTGAGCCCGCCGGCGATCGCAGATACTACAAGGTGAAACTATGGCGATTAAAATTGATAAGGAAATTGTCGGCTACAAGGTAGTCGACAAGGAAGAGCAGGCGGCACAGCAACAGGCCGCAGCCCAGGAGCAGGCAAACAATATTGTTCACATGCACGAGAAGGTCGACCGGCCAGAGATGCTGCATGGCTCAACTTACAAGATAAAGACCCCGGGCTCCGAGCATGCGCTCTACATCACGATCAACGATATGATCCTCAACCAGGGCACGGACCACGAGCTGCGGCGGCCCTTCGAGGTCTTTATCAACTCCAAGAATATGGACCACTTTCAGTGGGTCGTGGCCCTGACCCGGGTAATTTCAGCGGTGTTTCGCAAGGGGGGTGATGTCACTTTCCTGGTCGAGGAAATGAAGGCCGTTTTCGATCCCCAGGGCGGATACTTCAAGAAAGGCGGTCGCTTCATGCCGTCCCTGGTGGCGGAGATCGGCGATGCCATCGAAAGCCACATGAAGATGATCGGACTGATCAAGGATGAGGTTCTCGATGATCACCGCCAACAAATCCTGGACCAGAAGCGGGCGGAGTATGAGGCCAAGCAAAACCAGACCGGGGGCAATACCCCCAAGGTGGCCAGCAGCGAATTCCCCGAGTCGGCACAGCTCTGCAACAAGTGTTATACCAAGGCCAGTATCCTGCTGGACGGCTGTATGACCTGCCTCAATTGCGGTGATTCCAAGTGCTCTTAAGGTACTGCGGTAGGTAAATTGCCTGGCAGACCAGGTCGTCTGTAAGGCTCAAACCCCGGGTTGCTCGGCAATTCCGGGGTTTTGTATGATCTGCCCGAGTTCATCGGCGAGGTCTATCCCTGCAAGGTTTATGTTGGCAATGCTTGCCGCGCTAAAGTCTCGGATGGGTATTCTTCGAAGCGGGCGCGGTAATCCGCTGCAAACCGGCCGAAGTTTTGGAAACCGTGAGAAAGAGCTACTTCCTTGACCGATCTCGGTCCACCGAGTGGGTCCAGCAGGCACTCGCGCGTAGCGGTAAGGCGGCGGGAGCGAAGGTAGCTGTTGGGTGCAGTGCCGTAGATATCTACAAAGCACTTGTGTAACCAGGTCTGGCCGACCCCGCTTGCGGCACAGAGCTCGGCCAGGCTTGCCGTCTGCGCCCGCTGTTCTTGCAGTGCCTGTTTAGCGGCCTTCACAACGCGCAGCGCGTCCATCCTGCAAGCATCACGCTCGTTTTCGCAACCCATTTGGTCTAGCAACATGCTCCCCAGCAGGGAGAAGAGATCGCTCTCCACCGTCCGGGAGAGAGCGAAGCGTGTGGCTGCAATTGGCGACAGCATGGCGCCGCGAATCGCTGCGAGAAGCTTGCGCTGCACGTGAGGGCCATAAGTGGCTCCTAACGCCAGGCGCTGATCGACGAGCTGTAAGGGCTCGATTGAGTTTCCAGCAAGCCACATGATGGTCTGTTGCAGGCGAGATCGTCGAATGCCGACTGCGATGGTTTCGCGACCTTCCCCGACCGTAGCATAGCCGTTGGGGCCGGCCGAGAGGTAGATGTCGCAGGGGCGCGCGGTGATGCCGTTAAAGACATAATCGCCCCGCCACCGAAGCGGAACCATCAGGCAGAGCCATTGCGGGTCCGGAACCACATGACCCGCAAGCCGTGGTTCCAGCAGGAGGTGAGTCAATATCATGTCGCGACCACACGCTTGTACCGACATAAAGCGCGCCACGCCGCGGCCAAGTTGTGCCGACTCAGCTTGCAGAATTGGCAAATCGGTTATGAAGTCCGAAAAGCGCTGTCGGACAGGCAGAGCATCACTCACCGGTGGCGCCTCCTCGCTTTCACATTCCAAAAAAACTGGGTAATCGAGCTTTGTTCCTGCGCGCCCAATGCAGTGAGTGTAAGAATCGGATGTCGAAAAGGCAACCGGCGCCATTGCTTTCTGGTAGGGTCGGCTAGGTAGAATATTTTTGCCTAATAGGGAGCGCAACAATGATCAAGCATCATCTAATGGCTGGTACCCTTATTGTTGGAGTCATGGCGGCTTCGTCCGGCTATGCGCAGGACTATGACCTTGTCATCAACAACGGTCGGGTTATGGACCCTGAGACGCTGTTTGACCAAGTGGCAAACGTTGGAATCAAGGGCGGCCGTATTGTTGCCATCACCAACGAGACTATAACCGGAGATGCGTCCATCGATGCCAGCGGCCAGGTGGTAGCTCCCGGCTTCATCGACCTGCACGCTCATGGGCAGAACATTGGTGACTACCGTATGCAGGCGATGCAAGGGGTCACCACCATGCTGGAGCTGGAATCAGGCGTTCTGCCCATTGCCGACTGGTATAAGCAGCAGGCTGAGAAACGGCTGCCCATTAATTACGGCGCAGCTGCCGCCTGGACCTTTGCCCGAATCGCAACCTTCACCGGCATGCAACCGGAATCCTCTCCAGAATACTTCCAGGATGCGCAGGGCCGAAACGATTGGAAAATGGACATCGCGACATCCGAACAGCAGTCGCAGATCCTGGCGTTGGTCGAGCAGGGCCTGGATGAAGGCGCGCTGGGAATTGGCATTAACGCCGGCTATGCGCCGGGCTACGGCGCCAAGGAGTATACGGCACTTGCGCGTCTGGCGGCCGAGCGCGAGGTGGCGACGTTTACCCATGTTCGTTATGCCAGCAATCTGGAACCCCAAAGTTCATTCGAGGCCGTGCAGGAGCTGATCGCCAACGCGGCGATCACCGGGGCGCATATGCATATCTGCCACATTAACAGCACCTCGCTGAAGGATATAGATGCCACCCTCGGGCTGATCGATGAGGCCTTCGCAAGGGATATTAACATCACCGTGGGCGCCTATCCCTGGGGGGCTGCCAGCACCGTGGTCGGCGCGGCCATGTTCAGCGGAGACGGTTGGCGGGAACGTATGGGCTCTACGGCGGAAAACTTCCAGCTGGGTACGGATCGCATGACCGAGGAACAGCTTGCCGATTACCAGCAAAACAAACCCGGTACTTTCATTACCTGGCACTTCCTCGATGAAAGCAACCCCGACGACCTGGCCTTGCTGGACGCCTCCATTCTTCATCCCCGTGTTCTTATTGAGTCGGATGAGATGTTCTGGATGTTGATGGATGGCGGCAATATTGAGAATTACGGGGGCGATAGCTGGCCGCTTCCCGACAACGCCTTTTCGCATCCCCGTTCTAACGGCACTTTTGTAAAGATCCTGCGATCCTACGTGCGGGAACGAAAACTTATGAGCCTGAATGAGGCGCTGCGCAAGATGAGCCTGCTGCCGGCCCAGACGCTGGCAGATTTTGTGCCGCAAATGAAGACCAAGGGCCGCTTACAAGAGGGTATGGACGCCGATATCGTGGTGTTCGATCCAGACACGGTTAGTGACATGGGAACCTACCAAGAGCCCAACCAGCCAGCGGTCGGCGTGAACTGGGTGCTGGTCAACGGCGAGATCGTCGTCGATGATGGCAAGCTGATTACCGATGCCGACGCCGGCAGGGCAATCCGCAGATCTGCAAGGCAATGAACAGGAGAGAGAAATGCAAGGAACTTTTATAGTGAAACCCTTGATTCGCGGTTTGTTGCTGGGTGGATTCGTCTCCATAGCGTCGATGGCCCAGGCCACCGATTACGACCTGGTTATCCTCAACGGTCGGGTGATGGACCCGGAAACGCTTTATGACAGTGTGGCAAACGTTGGTATCAAGAATGGGAGGATCGCAGCAGTCACCAAGAGAGATATCCGCGGCGAGCAGACTCTTGATGCCAAAGGCCATGTTGTCGCTCCAGGCTTTATCGATACGCACTACCACTGGCAAGCCCCTCTCGGCTATAAGATCGGATTGCGCGACGGCCTGACCAGCAGCATGGACATTGAGGAAGGTTGCGCCGGAACCACACTTGGGGCGTGGTACGAGGAGCGCCAGGGCAAAACCGCGGTGAACTATGGCTGTGCTTCCAGCCACGAACTCGCCAGGGCCCAGGTACTGGACGGAGTCAAGGACGAAGGCGTGAGTAATGGGCCGCTGAGCGCACTGGAGACGCGGCAGAGTTCAGGCTGGAGCCTGACGGTACCCACGCTGGAACAAGGCAACGAAATACTTCGTATCATCGACAAAGGCTTGCAGGATGGTGGTCTTGGCATTGGCAGTACGCTGGGCTACATGCGCGACGGCGTGACATCTCGCGAGATGTACGAGGTGCAGAAGGTCGGCTCGCGCTACGGTCGCCATACCGCCGTGCACACCCGCTTCACGCCCGATAGCGCCACCTTCGAGAACCTTGGCGCCCAGGAGATCATTGCGAATGCACTGTCGCTGGACGCGCCTGCGACCATCAATCACTACAACAACCCCGGCTGGAGACTGGCACATCAGCTGATATCCGGTTTGCAGGAGCAGGGCTTCAATATCTGGGGTGAAATCTATCCCTATGCCGCCGGATCCACGACCCTGAACGCCGTCTTCCTCAAGCCGGAGAATTGGGTAGAAAAACTCGGACACCGGTACGAGGACACCATGCAGGATCCGTTAAACAACGCGTTCTATACCCTGGAAACCTACAAATCAGGTTTGGCAAAAGAACCTACCAAGGAAATCATCCTCTACAAGATGCCTGCAGAGGATGCCGTCAGCTGGCTGCGCCTGAAAGGCACCACTATGGCAAGTGACGCCATGGCCGCTGAGCCGGTTAACGGTGCGTGGGAAACACCGCTGGATGAACTTGGCAACATGCACCCACGGGGTGCTGGGGCGCGAGCCATCAGCGTGCGCCTCGCTCGTGAGAACGACATTCCTCTTATGCAGATTATGTCGATCCTGAGCTATAACGCAGCTAAACATCTGGGCGATACGGGGCTCAAGGCGATGCAGGAGCGGGGTCGAATCCAGGAGGGTATGGTGGCCGACATCGTGGTATTCCACCCGGACAAGTTCACCGACAATTCGACCTATGAGCAAGGATCGCTTCCTGCTACGGGCATGAAGGCGGTGTTGGTCAACGGTACGGTCGTGTTGCGCGATGACAAAGTTATGCTCGACCGATTCCCGGGCCAGCCGATCCGCTTTGAACCCGAGAGCAAGCCCCGTTTCGAGCCGGTCTCCGTGGCGGCATGGGATGGCATCTATATGGCCGGGACGCCGCACCTCGAAGGCGATGAATTTGCACCCCCTGCTGACCGTTGAGCAGGGAGCCTGTCTGCGCCAAAAGTGTAGCGATTCTGATAACGTTAAATAGGGAGATTTAAAAAAATGAAGCCAAAATATGCCAGCACTTTTTTGAGGCTGATAGATCGAAAAGTAATGCGCATTGTCTATGCTGCTGTTGCTGCACTTTTATTGAGCAGCACATTCGCTGTTGCAAATGACCTTGTCATTCTGAATGGCCGCGTCATGGACCCGGAGTCGCAGTTTGACGCTATCGCCAACGTTGCCATCAAGGATGGTCGCATCGTTGCAATCACCAGCAAGGCCATATCCGGTGATCAGGTGATTGACGCCACAGGACTTGTTGTGTCCCCCGGCTTTATTGATACGCACTATCATGCGGTCGATGTTTTTGCGACCAAGATGGCTCTCAGGGACGGTGTCACCACCGGGATGGATCTGGAGCTTGGGGCGTTCAACGTCAAGGGGTGGTACGACCAGAAAGCAGAGAGCGGTTGGCAGGTAAACTATGGCACCACGACCGGCCTGAACATGGCGCGCATAGCAGTCCACGATCCGGAAATTGGGATGACTGAGCCAAAGGATTTTTCGGTTGCTACCCCGGTCATCGCCAAAGCCGCGGAAGATGGTGTTGCCGGCTGGTCGGTGACTAAATCTTCAATCGATCAGATGAACCAGGTCATGCGGATTCTGGACGAGGACTTGCGCCAGGGTGCGTTGGGCGTTGGCGCGGGCGTAGCCTACATGGCCACCGGCAACACCAGCTACGAGTTGTTCGCAGCCCAAAAGGCGGCCGCAAACTACAATCGACTTACGTCGGTCCACACCCGGTATCACCTCAATCAGGACACCCCGACCGAAGCCCCTATTGCATTTGACGAGATCTTTGCCAATGCCATGCTGCTTGGTGCGCCGCTGCTGATGGCACATAACAACGACTATGGTTGGTGGGAAATCGAGGAGAAGCTGCAGCTTGCCCGGGAGAAAGGGCTCAACATGTGGTCCGAGTATTATCCTTATGCAGCGGGTTCCACGCCTGTCAGCGCGGTTTTTCTGCGTCCGGAGACCTGGAAGGATAAATACGGTTACAAGTATGAGGACACGCTCTACGATCCGGTCGCAGATGCTTATCTGACCGACGAAACTTACGCCGACCTGGTAAAAAACAATGCCGGACGCGCTGTCGTTGTATTCTTCCCCTATCGTGATGAATGGATGCCCAACTGGTTGACCATTCCCCATATGACTTTAGCCAGCGACGCCATGGCTGGCGTGGGTGATGACGGTGAGTTGTTGCCCTGGGACGCTGACTGGACCGAATACCGTGGCCATCCGAGAACCTCGGGCACCCGCGGTCGCACTTTCCGCATGGCCCGCGAACAGGGTGTGCCCCTGATGTTTACCATTTCACAGGCCAGCTACTGGGTCGCCAAGCACCTGGGCGATACCGGGATCGAGGCGATGCAGGAGCGGGGCCGTTTGCAGGTAGGCAAGGTTGCTGACATCACCATTTTTGACCCCGAAACGATAACCGAAAATTCCGGTTTCAAGGTTGGCGAACACGGTGTGCCGACCACTGGCATTCCCTATGTTGTGGTTAACGGCACGATTGTGGTCAAAGACAGCGAAGTTCTTCCCGTTAAGCCGGGTCAGGAAATCCGCTTCCCAATCGAACCCGAAGGACGGTTCGAACCGATAGTGGTAGAAAAGTGGCTGAACGAGCACACGATCGGTCTGAACCCGGATCTGCTTGAGATTCAGGTTGATGATGAGACCGGTGCAGGAACGCTGCTGCACGGCGACGACTAGAAAAATGGAGCAATAGAAATGATTAACAAACCATCGATTTCAATCTTTGCAGTTCCGACGATGTTACCGATGGCTTGCGCCATGATTCTTGGCTGCGAGCCCGCGCCGGAAGCCGAAGTTATTGAGATGGATTCGGTATCGGCGGCGCCCGCCGCTGACACGGCCGAATCGTCATCAGACGGCGGCGGCAACCCCTTGGAGTCCTATCTGGAAGTTCCCGGAGCAACCACCACGCTGTCGGTCGACGCGGCGAAATCGCCCTGGCCGCTCGAATTTGCGAATGCTGCGCGTGAGTCTTTTGATAATTTTCATTACCAACTCGGCGGCGATCATGCGTTGTATTACAACGAGAACCTCGCCGAGATGTTGCCGACTGCCTATTCGTCGCCAAATCCTACTTACATGCCGCTCGAAGTGGCACTGGACGACTCTATAGGCAGCGCGGTCAGCTTCACCACGAAGGAGGGCGGTCTGACTCTGGATGAATATGTGGTCCACCCGAATCATCGTGTGCAGGGTGTACTGATGATTCACAAAGGCAAGGTTGTTTATCAGACGTACCCGGGCATGAATCCGATGGACCGGCATGTCTGGATGTCTCCGGGCAAAGCTACAGTCGGCCTGGTGTTGGCCATGCTGGAAGCGGAGGGTAAGGTCGATTTGTCAAGACCGGTTACGGACTATGTGACCCAGCTTGCCGGCACCAACTGGGATAATGTATCGCTTATTGATGCCGCGAATATGTCCACCGGGTTGGCGCTCGAAGAGACGCTCGATTCCATTGTCGACCCGAACTCCATCATCGTGCGCTTCTTTTCTGCAGAGTTCGGAGCGCCGAACCCTGCGACCGGCGAGATGGAAAACTGGTTGGATATTCTGCGCGAGGCTGAAGTTATCGAGGGGGAAAAGCCAGGCGAGGTATTTCGCTACTCGTCTGCTGTGACACAGATTAATGTGTTGCTCGCAGAACAGATCGACAACATGACCTGGGCTGATCTTTTCCAGCAGCGGATCTGGGGCAAGGTGGGTGCCCGCATGGATTTTCTGCATCATCTGATGCCCGATGGCACCGCTGTGTCGCATGGCCTTATTTCCACCACGCTTGAAGACTTTGCGCGCTTCGGCATGATCTTCACGCCCAGTTGGGACAAAACCGCAGTCGAGCCCATCGTTTCTGCTGAAGTTCTGCAGCGGCTGCAGACCGCTGGCAAGGTGGCAGCGTTTCAGGCAGGTGCCAAGTATGAAGGTCTTAAGGAAGACTTCGGTGAGGCACCGCTGATGAACTCGATGCAGTTCGACGCGGTGTTCGAAGATGGCGCGCTGTGGAAGCACGGCAATATTGGCCAGGGTATTTACATCGATCCGGCGCGCGACTTTGTTGGTGTTTACTACTCTTCCAATGGCTATGTCCCGCCTTACGGAGAGGACAAGATGCCGGGCTACCTCCGTCGGGCAGCGAAGTTTTTGGCGGGAGATTGAACGATGAAAGTCAATAAGGAACTGACGAAACAAGAAGCCGATGGGCAACCCGGGGGCGCCCCCGGTGGTGTAAGCCGACGATCCTTTCTCAACCAGAGTATGTTGCTTGGCGCTACTGCGAGCGTGACGGGAGCGCTACCGTTCAAAGCGGCTTACGCAGAGCAGAGTGGCGCTGCTCCAGCCAAACCGGTGATCACCCCGATTACCGAGATTACGACGCCGATCTCGAAGGCGAAAAAACCGTTCCCCATTGACTTCATCCGCGGTGCGCATGCGCGCTGGAGTACCCCGAACTGGCAAGCAGGTGGTGATGACTCGGTCCTTTACAACCTGAATATTTCGGCTTTCCTGAAGTGCGACGCCATTCCTCCCACGATGGCGGTCCGCTCCCTTGAACGCAATATTAAACCTGAGCTGAATGAGCTTACGTTCACTGCCCGGGACGGCTCGCGGGCTGCGCCACTCAAAGAGTATATCGTTGGGCCCAAACGGGTCCAGGCGATGATGATGGCGCATAAGGGTAAGGTCGTGCTCGAGGCCTACCCCGGCATGAATCCCGATGATTTCCACATCTGGATGTCAGCCTCCAAGACAGCCGTCGGTCTCATGATTACCCTTCTGGAGGCTGATGGATTGCTGGACCTGTCACAGCCTGCGTCGACCTACGTTACCCAATTGAAGGGTTCGGAATGGGACAGCGTGACAATGGAGAACGCCTGCAATATGGCGGTTGGTCTCGACCTGGAGGAGTCTTTCGAGAACCTCAGTGATTCGGGTACCTGGATTTCCCAGTTCTTCGCCACGGTGTTCGAGGGCAGCGGCGACGACTGGATCACGATGTTGCGCGAAGTCAAACCGCTGGAAGGCGAGCCGCAAGGAACGCACTTCCGCTATTCCTCCGCTATCACGCAGGTATTGACGCTCGCCATCGAGAACGTGACGGGGCTTCGTTATGCCGATGCTTTTAATCAGCGGGTTTGGTCCAGGATCGGAGTGACCAGTCCGTTCATGGTAGCGCTGGCGCCCGATGGCACCGCCATCGGTGGAGGAGGCAACAACACCACAGCCGAGGATCTGCTGCGCTATGCGATGATCTACACACCCAGCTGGAGCGCGGTCTCGGACGAGCGAATCGTGACGCCGAAACTGTACCAGCGGATTCACGAAATGGGCAGTCCGGCGGCCTACAAAGGCAGCACCGAGGAAGGCTATCACGCTGACTGGTTCGGCGCGCCGGGGGAGCGCAACAGCTGTCAGTGGGATGCAGTTTTTGCCGATGGCGCGATGTTCAAGCATGGCAACATGGGGCAGGGTATCTATGTCGACCCGGCACGTGATTTTTGTGGAATGACCTTCGCGCTGGCACCGAACATCGGCGAACCCGACCACTCGCCGGGGTACCTGCGGGCAGCGGCAAAGCTGCTGGGCGGCGACAGTTAGACCGTACTCGATGCACGGGCGATTAGTCGGCACGGTATCGGCGGTGCTTGTGCTATGGGCTTTACCGCATGAGGCCAGGTCACAGGACATGGACAGCGCTGCCTTTGCGACGCCAAATAGTGTTGAAGGCACCCTGGATGCCACCGCAGATCGCCAGAACGAAGGAGCACTGGAGGGCTTTCATGCCTGGAAGGAACAGCTTGAAAGCAGAACCGGTTTTTCCTTCGGTATTGATGACCAGGTGCAGTTCCTTGATACGAACTCAGAGCGGTCACCCGCGGATGCCTTGGGCAATGTGCTGCGTTTCTATGGAGCCTGGACGGCGATTGGGCAGGGCACGCCGACCAGCGGTGCCCTAATCTTTAAAGTCGAGAACCGCTCGGCTATCGGAGACCACATTGCGCCCCAGGCACTGGGGCCGTCTCTGGGTTATGCAGGCTTGCTTTCTACAACCTACAGTGATGCCGGCTGGGTTTTGACCAATCTCTATTGGCGCCAACGACTCCTCGAGGGGCGCATGAGCTATGTCATCGGCCAGGTCGACGTCACCGACTATGTTGACGTCAACAGTCTCGCCAGCCCCTGGACTGCATTCGCCAATCTGGCTTTCGAAATACCCACTATTCCCGCTCCAGGCCAGGGTTTGGGGGCCGCGATCCAGTGGCGTTTAAACGAACAATGGGGGGTGCTCGGTGGTATCGCCAACGCGAATGGTAACCCGGCTGAACCTATTGACAGTGCACGGTCGCTTTTCGAAAGTGGAGAGACATTTAAACACCTCGCGCTTGGCTGGTCGCCGGATTGGGACAATCGTTACGATCGGGCTGTCCAACTTACGGTATGGCAGGTCGATGACCGTGTAGAAGCCGGAGTCGAAGGTGGGCAAGGTGTCGCCCTCGTTACCAGCGCACGAGCCGGAAAATGGCGCCCGTTCTTTCGCGCCGGGTACAGCGATGGCGGCGGCCCGGCCCTGGATCGCTCGGTCAGTGTTGGCACAGGGTATGACGCACGTGAAGGAAAAGACCTGGCCGGACTGGCGCTGAATTGGGGGCGCGCCCCCGGCAGCTCGCGTAATCAATACACTTTGGAAGCCTTCTATCGATATGATCCGCTCGACTTTTTGCAGGTCACGCCGAGCGTTCAGTATATCGTCAACCCGGCCGACGCTCTGGAAACGGATGACATCCTGGTTTTTGGCTTCCGCGCGCGTCTTGTTTTTTGAATCCGGGTTTTAGGCCGGGCTACAAGCGAGAAAATGTCTTTTGCGCCGCATCCAATGTCTGTTCAATCAGCTCGGGCGTATGAGCGATGGACATGAAGCCGGCTTCGTAGGAGGCCGGTGCCAGGTAAACCCCCTGGTCTAGCATCCCGTGGAAGAAGCGATTAAAGCGGTCGTTGTCGCAGGCCATGACCTGTTGATAGTTAGTCACCACTTCTTCTTCGCTGAAGAAAAAGCCGAACATGGAGCCCACATGGTTGGTAGTAAATGGAATGCCGGCCTGGTTTGCCAGTTGGCGCAATCCCGCCATGAGCTGCTCAGTAGTTGCAAAAAGCTGCTCGTAGAAGCCCGGCGCACTGATGAGCTCCAGGGTTTTTAGCCCGGCACTCATGGCCACCGGATTGCCGGACAGTGTTCCCGCCTGGTAAACCGGCCCGAGGGGCGCTATTTGCTCCATGATGCGGCGCTTGCCGCCAAAGGCACCCACCGGCATGCCGCCGCCGATGACCTTACCAAGGGTGGTAAGATCTGCCTCAACGCCGTAGTGGCCCTGAGCTCCCTGCAAGCCCATGCGAAATCCGGTCATTACCTCGTCGAAAATAAACACTGCACAGTAGCTGTCGCACTGCTCGCGGATAGCCTGCAAAAAGCCTGCCACCGGGGGCACGCAATTCATATTGCCCACGACGGGTTCCACAATCACGCAGGCGATTTGCTCGCCCCACTGGCCAAACGCTTGTTGCAAGGCTGCGATGTCATTGTACGGCAAGGTAATTGTGTGATCGGCCAGGCAGGCAGGCACACCTGGTGAACTCGGTACTCCCAGGGTGAGGGCGCCGGAGCCTGCTTTGATGAGCAATGAATCCGAGTGACCGTGGTAGCAGCCCTCGAACTTGATGATCTTGTCGCGACCGGTATAACCGCGCGCCAGGCGGATCGCGCTCATGGTGGCCTCGGTGCCGGAGTTGACCATTCGCACCAGGTCCATATTCGGCATGATTTCGCACAGCATCCGGGCAAGACTGATTTCCGACGCCGTCGGTGCTCCGAAACTGAGGCCACGGGTGGCGGCGTCGCTGACTGCGGCAAGCACCTCGGGGTGGGCGTGTCCCAGGATCATGGGCCCCCAGGACAATACATAGTCGATGTACTCCTTGCCGTCGGCGTCGAAAATATGCGCACCCCTGGCGCGTTCGATGAACAGGGGCGTTCCGCCCACCGCCTTGAACGCGCGTACCGGCGAATTGACCCCGCCGGGAATATAGCGCTGTGCCTGCTTGAACAGCTCTTCACTGCGACTCATTGCAACTCCCCTTGATTTAGAAAGGCTTGACGACGACAAGGATGACGATGCCGAACAAAAACAAAACCGGCAGCTCATTGAACCAGCGATAGAACACGTGTGATCGGCTGTTTTTGCCGGCGGCCAGGTTCTTAACCATGGCGCCGCAAACCAGATGGTAAATCACCAGCAGAACGACCAGCGTCAGCTTGGCGTGAAACCAGGGTGCCTTCAGGTAATAGGCGGTGTTGCCCAGCGCCAGGGCCAGGCCGAACACGATGGTGAGCACCGCAAAAATGCTGACGAAACGGTAGAGCTTGCGCTCCATGATGGCCAGTTGCGCATGTACGGCCGGGTCTCGACTCATGGCGTGATAAACGAACAGCCTCGGCAGGTAGAAGACGCCGGCGAACCAGCAGACCATAAAGATGACATGAAATGCTTTTAGCCACAGCATCAGTTCCTGGCTCCATAGCGACGGTAAATATGGGTTTCAAGGGCTTTGCGGGTGATGATGCCGAAATCAGAATTGAGTATAAACCGCTGTTTCGAGACAACACAAACGGCATCATTGCCGGTCATCAGCATTATTTGCCACGCTTCGT
Source organism: uncultured Gammaproteobacteria bacterium (assembly GCA_963751595.1). Taxonomy (GTDB): domain Bacteria; phylum Pseudomonadota; class Gammaproteobacteria; order Pseudomonadales; family JAHEGP01; genus JAHEGP01. The sequence goes on along the minus strand of CAVVVC010000005.1, from coordinate 8,763 downwards.
TGACATTGGCCTGGGTATCAATTGTGGCGATCTTCACCGCCAGCTCGCCAGCCAGAAGATCGACTTCTTCCGAGGCCGATTCATCCAGCGCGTCAAGGTACGCCGCCAGGCGGTTACTGTCGGCAAGATAGTGGGTATTCTTTGCGATCACCACCAGCCAGTCAGGTTTACGCGCCAGTATCTTTTTCAGGTCCAGGACCGACATCGTTTGCTGAACTACCGCAACGTTGGTGTTCATCAGGCTTGAAACCCCGATTCTTTGCAGTGCCTGGCTCACAGGGTCGCGTTGCAAGTCGATTCCCTGGTGCTGCAATACCGCGCCCACCGCAGATGGCTGCGAGAAAAGCTCCCGGTGACAGATATTGGCTACGGTGATCGCCAGTAGTCCGGGGAAAATGATGTGCGGGTTGTACGTCATTTCCACCAGTGACATCAGGGCGGCCAGCGGTGCATTGAGTGCGGCGCTCATCATTGCTGCCATGCCTAGCAAGGCGTATAGCGTGACGGATTCCACCACGCCCGGTGCCAGCAACTGCATGGATTGCCCCAGCAGCGTGCCGATGCAGGCGCCGATGAACAGGTTGGGCCCGATCATCCCGCCTGGCATACCCAGGCCTACGCTGAATGCACTGGCGATCAGCTTGCATACGATTACGGTAATCATCATCAGTAGTGGCAGTGGCGTGTCGATAAGGCTGACCAGGGTACTATGGCCGGCCCCCATGATTTGGGGCGCGGCCAGCGCCAGAATGCCGGTAACGGTTCCGGCAACGCCCAGTCGCAGCCAGATGGGGCGATCGGTAAAGCGCAGGCAGTAACGCTGAATGGCCACGAAAGATGCGCTGGCTGACGATACCAGCAGCGCCAGCAGTAATACCAGCCCCAGGTCGCTGAGGTCCATGCTGAAGCTCTGTTGCACGGACAGCAACGGTTCACTGCCATAGGCGAGTCTCGCTACAATCGTGCCGGCGACGGAGGCCAGTATCACCGGGATGAAACCGGTAATCGTGTACTCCGCAAGTACTACTTCCATTGCAAAGATAATGCCTGCTATCGGGGTGTTGAAAGAAGCGGCAATGGCAGCCGCGGTGCCGCAACCTGCCAGCACACGCAGGCTGTTGTTGGGAAGGTGCAGAGCCTGGCCCAGCAGGCTGTTGGAGGCGACGCCCAGATGCACAGCAGGGCCTTCCCGGCCAACAGATTGCCCGGTGACAAGACAGGCGATGCCCCCGAAAAACTGCACCAGCGCGTTTTGCCATGGAAGCCGCGCGTCGCGATTATTGACATAAAACACGACGTGGGCGACACCGACGTGGCAGTGCTGTTTGCCGATGCGCCAAAGCGCCAGCCCAATCAATAAACCACCTGCAGCGGGTAGTACGAAGTAAAGCCAGCTTGGCAGGATTTCAAAGCCTAGCTGTTCCGCGTCTGCCGGACTATTCTGATTGACAGCAAGGCTGATAATCGTTTCGTAGATTTTGCGGAACAGGAGGATAACCAGCCCTGTGATCAAGCCGGACAGCAACCCAAGTACAGCGTGTTCGAAAGGAGCTTGCCCAGTGGCGAGTTGTTGCCGCAGGTGACGCATCCCCCTTGCTGCGGCGCGGCTTGCTATGTTGCTGTTCTGGCCCGGTGGCGCGCTCATTAGGGTGATTTATCCGTGGCTTTGGTTTAGCATGCGCGCGTCGACGGGTTGGGGTAAGAGCTGGCCATCGGTGCGTTCATTGATGTTCCTTATGGTAAAGCAATTGGCTGGAGGTTGGCAGTGATCACGGTAGGTATTGTCGGGGGTACAGGTTATACCGGGGTCGAGTTACTGCGCGTTCTGCTGGTGCACCCCGAAGTCGATGTCAAGGTTATTACCTCCCGGGCAGAGGCGGGCCAGCGGGTCGATAGCCTATACCCCAACCTGCGCGGTTTCTGCGAGCTCGAGTTCAGTGAGCCTGATGCGGACCAACTGGCCGCCTGTGAGCTGCTGTTTTTCGCTACACCCCATGGAGTCGCCCAGAGTATGATGGCGGCGCTGTCGAATACCAAAGCGCGGATAATCGATTTGTCGGCGGATTTTCGGATACGCGACATTGGGCTCTGGGAAGACTGGTATGGCCAGCAGCACGCCTGTCCCGAATTGGTGGCGGAGGCGGTGTATGGCCTGCCGGAACACAATCGGGAAGCGATAAGGTCGGCACGCCTGGTCGCCTGCCCCGGTTGTTATCCGACGGCGGTTCAGCTGGGCTTCATGCCGTTGCTGGAGGCAGGCGTGGTGCATCCCGACGGCCTTATCGCTAATGCGGTCTCGGGCGTAAGTGGTGCCGGGCGGCAGGCTAAATTGCCCAACCTGTTTGCGGAAATGGGCGAGAGCTTTAAAGCCTACAGTGCATCCGGCCATCGCCACGCACCGGAAATCGTGCAGGAGCTTGAGGTCATGGCGGGCGCAACGGTCGGTTTGACTTTTGTCCCGCACCTGGCGCCCATGGTCAGGGGTATTCACGCGACACTGTATGCTCGGCTGCGGTCCCCTGACGAAGACCTGCAGGCGCTATTCGAACGGCGCTATCGCGATGAGGCCTTCGTTGACGTGCTGGCGCCGGCAGCGCATCCAGAAACCCGCTCGGTACGAGGGTCCAACATGTGCCGCTTGGCCTTGCATCGCCCCAGGGGCAGTGACCTGGTCGTGGTGCTATCGGTGATTGATAACCTGGCCAAAGGCGCATCCACCCAGGCCATCCAGAACATGAATATCATGTTCGGTTTCGACGAGTCCACCGCCCTTGATGCACCGGCCCTATTGCCATGATGCTGGAGCCTTCGAATGGTGGTTAATTCAGCGGGCGCCACCCGGCGCCGCAAAGTGCGGGCGTACTGGCCCCTGTGGCTGGTGCTTGGTCTGTCTGCCGTGGTGGTGTTATGTGGCCTGAGTTATGACTTTGGTTTCAAGCGGGGCCTGGGTCTGCAGCAGAAAACCCTCGCTGAATTGGCGCAGCTGCGCGCTGACAGCGCGAGGCACGCCGAAGTGCTGTCAGACCTGGAGCAGGAACTGATCAACACCCGGCAGGGTGCCGAGATCGACCGCCAAGCAGCAGAGCAGGTACGGGAGGCGGTCGTTGCCAGCGAATCGAAAATCGCGGCGCTGAAGTCGGAGTTGGTATTCTACAGGGGCTTGATGACCCCCACCGCCACCGAAAAGGGCCTGAGTATTCGTAGCATTTCGTTCCAGCCCGCCGGTGGTGCAAACCGCTTCAGGTACCAGATCGTGTTGCAGCAACTGGCCATCAAGCACCGGCTTTTGCGCGGCACCTACCAGATTGTTCTGCGCGGCGACCTCAATGGCCGTCAACAGGCCCTGCCGCTGAGGGATATCGCGGAGCCGGGTGTCGAGTCGGCGTTTCGTTTTCGCTACTTTCAGAAAATCGAGGGCATTCTGCGCTTGCCAGAGGGCTTTGAACCCGGCCTGGTGGAGGTAATTGCCGAGACCAATGAAAAGCGCCCGACCCGTGTCGAGAAACAGTTCAGCTGGTCCCAAAATGGCAACTCATGACCTCGACGGGAGTGCCGGGAGCGCTTTCTTGTCAGTGCTTTAGTTGACTAATTTAGTCAAGATAATTGATAATCTCCCTCCGGGGAGGAAAGCGTCTTCCTCCCCACCATGCAATTCAGAGGGTACGGGTAATGTCGCAGGCCGAGGTGTTCAGTCCCCCGTCGCTCGGTTTCTCGGACCGGGCTGCAGGGAAGGTGAAAGCACTCATCGAGGAGGAAGGCAATCCCCAGCTTAAGTTGCGGGTGTTTGTCACCGGTGGTGGCTGCTCAGGCTTCCAATACGGATTTACCTTCGATGAACTGCAGGCCGATGATGACACTGCGGTGGAAAACCAGGGCGTTGAACTGCTGATTGACCCCCTCAGTTACCAATACCTCGTCGGGGCAGCCGTCGATTACGTCGAAGGCCTTGAAGGTTCGCGGTTTGTCGTCTCCAACCCTAACGCCACAGCGACCTGCGGTTGTGGATCGTCCTTTTCCCTCTGACAGCCTGACAAGACCCACGGGGCGTTGGATCAGTAATCGCTGGAGGGCGTGGTATGCGTTCGCCCTGGTAATGCTATGCATCGGCACTGGCCTGTCGGCCCAGGAACTGTTGTCACCGGGGAGCGATAAGCGTTACCTCGCCCGGGTACAGCTGCACAGTGTCGAGGAGTTGGCGGGGATTCTGAATCGAGCGGACGCGCTTTTTAACCAAAGTGGATTCAGGCTGGATGAGCCCGTGGTATTCGTGTTACACGGCGCCGAGGGCAAGGTCTTTCTTCGCCAGAGCTATCTGAAAAACAAGAGCCTGGTTGACATGGCGGCACGCCTTTCAGCGCTCGGTGTAGTCGACATCAAAGTCTGTGAGACCTGGATGGGGGGTGAAAAAATCGATCGCTCTCAACTGCTGCCATTTGTCAGTACAGTACCCAACGGGCCTCAGGAAGTCCTCAGGCTGTTGAACGAGGGCGACTATAGCTACTTTTGATAAGGGTTTCTTTCTGGTGGGCAGTTACTGGCACTACGGCGCCATGCATGTTCAGGGGCTTAGTGGGGAGCCCTCAGGCCTGAAATATCCCACCAAGAATTCTGGGCCCAGATGCCCCGGTCACTGCAGAATCGGTGGTGGGGCGACCAGCGAGGGTCTGTTGTGCAAACCACGCGAAGGCACTGGCTTCGACCCACTCGGGCGCAAGGCCCAAAACAGCGGTAGTGGCAACCGGGTTTGGCTGTAGTAACGCCTGCAAGCGCTGCATTAGCAGGGTATTGTAGGCGCCGCCGCCACACACGTACGCTTCGTAGGGGGGCCGTAAATAGCGCGCAAGCGCGGCGCAGATAGTTCTGGCAGTATATTCCAACAGGGTGGCTTGGACGTCTACAGGCGGCCTCGTTTCGTGCTGCTCAACTAATCGCAGTAGCCATTCCAGATTAAAGTCTTCCCGGCCGGTGCTCCTGGGAATATCCTGCGCCAAAAAGGGGTGCGCCAGCATGGCGTTGAGGAGTGGCTCCAGAATTTGGCCCGATGCCGCCCATGCTCCACCAGCGTCATAGTCCTGACCCCTGTGCACCTTGATCCAACTGTCGAGGAGGACGTTGCCAGGGCCAGTATCGAAGCCCAGCACACTGCCATCCAGCGCGATCAGGCTTACATTCGACATCCCGCCGATGTTAATAATTGCACGGGCTGTGCCAGGGGCGCTAAAAGCTGCTCGATGGAATACCGGGACCAGCGGTGCGCCCTGGCCATTGGCTGCTATGTCCCGGCGCCTGAAGTCGGCAACGGTCGTGATTGCGCAGTTTTCGGCGATGGTGTTGGGGTCACCAATCTGCAGGGTGAAAGCGTCATCAACGGAGCGCCCTCGGCCAGCGGGGCGATGGCGTACAGTTTGACCATGGCTACCAATTGCAGTGATTGCCCCAGGCTTGAGTCTGGCCTTTTTCAGCAAGCCATTGGCCGCCCTGGCGAATATGAAGCCCAGTTGTCTGTCGAGGCTACCGAGTCGGTCTATTTCGTTGGCGCCGGGGTTGCAGAGCTCAATGATCCGAACCTTGAGCTCGTCGGCAATGGGTTCGCTATGTGTCTCCAGCAATCTTGCTTGATTATTGCTGCAGTCCACTAGTGCGGCATCAACGCAATCGATGCTGGTGCCCGAAAGCAGCCCGATGTACAGCTCAGGAGCCATGCCCGGGTCTTTAATCGTTTTGATTCTGATACGCTACTACGAGTGGAGCGTCGCTATCCTGGTTACCGTATTCCGCGAATTGTTGCTTCAACGGGGTCAGCGCAGCCTTAAAGCTCGGCATTTCAGCTGCCGCGATTGACCTTGCTTTAGGAAGCTTCGCGAGGATGGTGCGGGGGTCGCGGTGCACCCCGTTCAACATGAATTCGTAGTGAAGGTGGGGGCCAGTGGCGTAGCCGGTAGAGCCCACCTGGCCGATAATCTGGCCCTGGCGTACGCGCTGTCCCTTGGCAACCTGCTTTTTGTGGAGGTGCAGGTACTTGGTAACGAAGGACTCGCCGTGTTTGATTACGACATAGTTGCCGTTGGCTCGTGAGTATCCGGCCTCGATGACTCTGCCTTTTCCTGTTGCATGGACCGGCGTGCCCCGCGCCGCGGCGTAATCGATGCCTTTGTGTGGACGCCGGGTCTTGAATATCGGGTGCAGTCGGCTGGGATTGAAGTGTGAGCTGATGCGGGTAAAGTCAACCGGGGAGCGAAGGAAGGCCTTGCGCATGCTGACACCGTCCTCATTGTAATACCCGGTTTCACCATTAGCGTCCCGATAAAAGAAAGCGGGATAGCGGACGCCGCGGTTGGTGAATTCGGCCGCCAGAATCTTACCGGCACCAATTTTTTTACCGTCAAGATACTGCTCTTCGTAGAGAACACTGAAAGCATCGCCAGAGCGGGTATCGTAGACGAAATCGATGACGCCGCCAAAGATATTGGCCATGTTCATGATCACTTTATCCGGCAGGCCTGCCTTTTTGCCAGTCACAAACAAGCTGTCGCTGATGGTGGCCTCGCGATAGCTCCAGCGCACTTCCGGAGCCGCTTTCAATTCTCGACTGCTGTAGCGTTCAGAGTCACCTTCGCGTTCAATGTACACCGAGACCAGAGCCGATTTATTGTAGCGAAGCGCATGCAATTTGCCGTTTTCTATCTGGAAGCCCAGTTTTTCTCCCGGGTGAAGCCGTTTCAATTCCGCGCTCTGGCCGCTCTGCCTGAGCAAGTCGACAAGACTTTTCGTGCCCAAGCCCTGGCGCTGAAAGATACGGGAAAGACTGTCACCTCGCTGCACGGTTATCGTTTGCCACTCGGGCTCCGGCTTCGCTTTAACCACAATGGCTGTATTTGCAGCGGCGGCAGCAATGGCTGGCTGTTTCTGCGTGCTGGTTGCGGCTGGCAATGCGGCGACCGCAGGCGGCGCTTCAATGGCTGGAGGCGCTGGCGTAGGCACGGCTTTTTCGGCCTGCGTTGCCTCCTGTTCAAGGGCGGTCGATAGCGCGTCGTCAATGCGATCACGTGCTGGTTCAATGGATAGGTCAAGCACCTGGGAGCGCTGTTTTGATACCGAGTCTTCCCCGGTAACGGAAAATGCAATCACGCTGAGGGCAACGCAAAGTGTTCCTGCGACGGCGGCATGACGGCGCGGGAAAACGATGCCATCGGGCGCGGATTCAGGGCTGTGGGTGAGGTCTCGGTGAGCCATAAAAGGATAGATAGAATCTCAAGTTAGCGTTATTGGTTAAAGTATAACACGATATCATATCGTGGCATCAGCTTAGCCCTGCTTTTATCTCGACCGGTTTGTATTTGATCGGTTTTACTGTATGTTGCCGTCTTTTTTTCGGGAGTTGCCCCGGGCAATGGTAGATGGGAGATTGTTGAGTAATGGCTTTGAGTGAAAATCCGTTGCTGGCAGAGCTTGGTCAGCGCGAATTGATTGCCCAGATAACCGCAGAAGAGGAATTGGTCGATCACCTGAACGGAGGGTCAAGGACGGTCTACTGCGGCTTCGACCCCACCGCCGATAGTCTCCACATTGGCAGTCTGGTGCCGTTGTTGACCCTCAGGCGGTTTCAGCTTGCCGGCCATCGGCCGGTCGCATTGGTGGGCGGGGCCACAGGTCTCATCGGCGATCCCAGTTTCAAGTCTGAGGAGAGGCGCCTGAATACGCCGGATGTGGTGTCTGGCTGGGTTGAAAAAATCCAGGGGCAGGTGAGTCGTTTTATCGACTTCGACTGCGGAGACAATTCGGCGCTGGTCGTCAATAACCTCGATTGGGTCGGTGGCATGAAAGTCCTCGACTTTCTGCGCGATATCGGCAAGCACTTCCCCGTCAATCAGATGATTAAAAAGGAGTCGGTGCGCCAGCGCATCGAGCGTGAGGGAGAGGGAATATCCTATACGGAGTTTACCTACATGATCCTGCAGTCCTATGACTTTGCTGAGCTCAATCAGCGCCTGGATTGCAGTATTCAGATCGGTGGTTCAGATCAGTGGGGTAATATTACGGGAGGTACGGAGCTCACGCGGCGCCTGTATGGCAACCAGGTGTTTGGTTTGACTCTGCCGCTGGTAACCAAGGCCGACGGAACCAAGTTTGGCAAAACCGAGTCCGGAACCGTATGGCTCGACCCGGAAAGAACCTCGCCCTATGCCTTTTACCAGTTTTGGCTGGCTACCGCAGATGCCGATGTATACCGGTTCTTGAAGTACTTTACCTTTCTTGATCCGGCCGCCATCGATGCTCTTGAGGCGGATGATAAGCAGCGCGGAGGGCGCCCCGAGGCGCAGCGCGTGCTGGCGGAAGAAGTGTGTCGCCTGATTCACGGCGAAGAGGGCCTCGATGCGGCCAGGCGAATCACCGAAGCGCTTTTCAGCGGAAAGCTTGAGGACCTGTCGCGCAGCGATTTCGAGCAACTGCGCCTTGATGGCTTGCCGAGTTCGGTTGTTGACCCGGCTCAGCTGGAGGGGCAATCCCTGACCGGTTTGTTGGTGGATTGTGGCATGGCCGCTTCCGGGAAGCAGGTGAAAGATGCGCTTGGCAGGTCGGCCGTTACGGTGAACGGGGTGGCCCTCACTGCAGAAGACAATATGCGTCTGGCCTCGGTGCTTGCCCCAGGCAAGGCGCTCCACGACAAGTACTTTTTATTGAAGCTGGGCAAGAAGAGCCATCATTTGCTTGAGCTGGCGGTGGTTTGAGTCGAATCATTGCTCCCCCAGTCGATAATTTTTG
>CAVVVC010000004.1:0-182038 GCA_963751595.1 uncultured Gammaproteobacteria bacterium | reverse complement strand
TATGGCGGTGAGGGAGGGATTCGAACCCTCGATAGGGGATTAGCCTATACTCCCTTAGCAGGGGAGCGCCTTCAGCCACTCGGCCACCTCACCGTATTACTCTTTTGAACCTTCACTACGTGTTCTTTAACAGTCGATCCTTCAGGCATTGAGCCTTCAGAATCCACCAGGGAGCGCCTGATTCGTCGCAGGCTCCTCACCCCTTCGGGGCCGCCCTGCGGGCGTTGTCTCCGCTTGCTGCGCAAGCTACGGCTCAGCCACCTCACCGTATTACTCTTTTACACCTTCACTACGTGTTCTCTGACAGTCGATCCTTCAGGCATTGGCCCTTCAGGATCCACCGGGGAGCGCCTGATTCGTCGCAGGCTCCTCACCCCTTCGGGGCCGCCCTGCGGGCGTTGTCTCCGCTTGCTGCGCAAGCTACGGCTCGGCCACCTCACCGTATTACTCTTTACCACTTCACTTCGTGTTCTTTAACCGTCGATCCTTCAGGCATTGGGCCTTCGGGATTCACCGGGGAGCGCCTGATTCGTCGCAGGCTCCTCACCCCTTCGGGGCCGCCCTGCGGGCGTTGTCTCCGCTTGCTGCGCAAGCTACGGCTCAGCCACTCGGCCACCTCACCGTATTACTCTTTTACACCTTCACTACGTGTTCTTTAACAGTCGATCCGTCAGGCATTGGGCCTTCAGGATCCACCGGGGAGCGCCTGATTCGTCGCAGGCTCCTCACCCCTTCGGGGCCGCCCTGCGGGGGCGTTGTCTCCGCTTGCTGCGCAGGCTACGGCTCAGCCACTCGGCCACCTCACCGTATTACTCTTTTACACCTTCACTTCGTGTTCTTTACCAGTCGATCCTTCAGGCATTGAGCCTTCAGGATCCACCGGGGAGCGCCTGATTCGTCGCAGGCTCCTCACCCCTTCGGGGCCGCCCTGCGGGCGTTGTCTCCGCTTGCTGCGCAAGCTACGGCTCAGCCACTCGGCCACCTCACCGTATTACTCTTTTACACCTTCACTACGTGTTCTTTAACTGTCGATCCTTCAGGTGTTCAGCCTTCAGGATCCACCAGGGAGCGCTGTTGCCAGGCCCGCTTCGTTGATCACTGCTTTCCCCGAGACTCCGTGGCAACGCCTTTCGAATGGGCAGGGGTACTGCCCGGCCAGCTATTTTGAGCGGGCGAGATAATACCATAACCAGCCGCTAACTAAAGCGCTCTCCGTGAATTTCCAATACTAACTGCTCTCATCCGGGGGCACGCCCTTCTCGTCCTGGATGCGCTGGTAAATCTCTTCGCGGTGCACAGCGACATCTCTGGGGGCATTGACCCCTAACCGCACCTGGTTGCCCTTGACCCCAAGCACTGTGATTGTCACTTCATCCCCTACCATCAGCGTTTCACCGATACGACGCGTCAGAATTAGCATCGATATTCTCCTGTTGCTGGCTATCCCTCCTGCCCCAGTGTTCCTCAGGGGAAGAACTAATATGTGGAATTCCGTCTGTCGCGGAAGTTCTCGTTCGACCAACCGGTGGTGCTGGCTGGCCTGATTCGAGGGGCTTCCAGGCCTCCTCGAGATAAAATGCATGTGCGCGAGTCGCAATTACCGGGCGCTTATCCGCTATCGGTCGCTAATCGTTATCCCCGGACTCCGGCTCGTCGAGGTCGAAGGCCGAGTGCAGGGTACGGACCGCGAGCTCGATAAATTTCTCGGCGATCACGACTGAAATCTTGATTTCAGACGTGGTGATCATAAGGATATTGATATTGCTCTCGGCCAGGGCCTTGAACATCTTCGCTGCGACGCCGGCATGGGAGCGCATGCCCACACCGACAATCGACACCTTGCAAATCTTGTCGTCACTGACCACCTGCCGAGCACCGAGTTCCTCGGCGACACGGTTAAGTATCGCCTCAGCCTTGGCCATTTCGTTGCGGTGCACGGTAAAGGTGAAATCGGTGGTGCCGTCGGCGCCGACATTCTGTACGATCACGTCGACTTCAACATTGGCCTCGCCAATAGGCCCGAGGATTTTGTAGGCCACGCCGGGGGTATCGGGCACGCCGACGATGGTGAGTTTGGCCTCATCACGATTAAAAGCGATGCCCGCAATAGTGGGTGCTTCCATCTGCTCCGGTTCCTCCCGGGTAATTAGGGTGCCGGGGCCGTCCTCGAAGCTGGACAGGACCCGCAGCGGTACATTGTACTTGCCGGCGAATTCCACGGCCCGGATCTGCAGCACCTTGGAGCCAAGGCTCGCCATTTCCAGCATTTCTTCAAAGGTAATGCGATCGAGCCGCCTGGCACCATTCACCACCCGCGGATCAGTGGTGTAGACGCCATCGACGTCGGTGAAGATCTGACATTCATCGGCTTCCAACGCCGCTGCCAATGCCACGGCTGTGGTATCGGAGCCACCTCGCCCCAGGGTGGTGATGTTGCCATCGGCGTCCATTCCCTGGAAACCGGCAACCACCACGACGCGGCCGGCGGCGAGATCGCTGCGCATGGCACTGCCGTCAATGTCCTGAATGCGGGCCTTGTTGTAGGCATTGTCGGTCAAGATCCGCACCTGGGCGCCGGTATAGGAGCGTGCGGGACAGCCACGCTTGATCAGCGCCATACACAGCAGTGCAATAGTAACCTGCTCACCGGTCGAGACCAGCACGTCGAATTCCCGTGGGTCCGGGGTGGGCTGGATGCTGTGGGCCAACTCGATCAGGCGGTTGGTTTCGCCGCTCATCGCCGACACCACTACCACCAGTTGATCACCCCGCTGTCGACAGGCGAGCAGGCGCTGGGCGACCGCTTCTATGCGCTCGACGTTCGCCACCGAGGTGCCACCAAATTTTTGGACGATCAATGCCATGTCAGATGCTGTGGAGGTTTTCGAGTTTAAAGCGCTGTCGGCGGCGTCCGTGCACCGACCTGAAGGCGGCGCACTTTACCACCAAACGCAATGCAATTGAACTACCAGAACCGAAATTTAGAGCCTAATTGGCGGCTTACTGTCAGCCCTGCAGTTGCTGCGCCACCCAGGCGTTAACCGATTTCAGCGCCGCCGGCACGCCGGCCGGGTCGCCGCCGCCGCCCTGGGCCATATCCGCCCGACCGCCACCCTTGCCACCGATCTGGCGGGCGACCATCGACAGCATATCGCCGGCTTTCACCCGCTGGGATTCGGCCTTGGTAACCCCGGCAACCAGTGCGACCTTGTCACCATCGACACCGGCGAGAATAATCGCCGCGGCGCCAAGCTTGTTCTTGAGTTGGTCCATGGTGGTGCGCAGGGTTTTGCCGTCGGCGGTGTCAAGCCGTGCCGCCAGCACCTTGATGCCGCCAATTTCCTCGGCCGACGCTGCCAGGTCAGAGCCGGTGCTGCCAGCCAGCCGGGCCTGGAGTTTCTGCAGTTCCTTTTCCCGCTTGCGCTGGCTCTCCAGCAATTGCTCTACCTTTACCACCACATTGTCGCGGCCGGTCTTGAGCATGGCGCCCAGGGCTGTCAACTGTTGTTCCAACTGGTCGAAGCGGGCCAGCGCTGCGGCGCCGGTCACCGCCTCGATGCGCCGAACGCCCGACGAAATGCCGGATTCCGATGTGATCCGCATGAGGCCAATGTCGCCACTGCGCTCCACATGGGTGCCGCCGCAAAGCTCGACCGAAAAGCCGTTACCCATGCTGAGCACGCGCACTTCGTCGCCGTACTTTTCGCCGAACAGCGCCATTGCCCCGTTTTTCTTCGCGGTTTCCATATCGGTCAACTCAACCTGCACCGGGGTGTTGTCGCGAATCTGCTGGTTGACCAGGTCTTCGATTCGGCGCAGTTCGTCTGCGGTCACTGGCTCGTTGTGGGAAAAATCAAAGCGCAACCGCTGGCTGTCGACCAGTGAGCCCTTCTGGGTCACATGCTTGCCCAGCACCTGGCGCAGGGCCGCATGCAACAAATGGGTTGCCGAGTGGTTGAGAGCGGTGGCATCGCGGACATTGGCATCGATGGTGGCGGCGACCGTGGCGCCCACCTCGATGGTGCCATCGAGCACCTTGCCGTGGTGGAGATGGGCACTGCCGGCCTTGGTCGTGTCCACGACTTCAAAGCGCAGGCCACTGGCATCATCGAGGAGGTATCCGCTGTCGCCCGCCTGGCCACCGGACTCGGCGTAGAAAGGCGTTCTGTCCAATACCACCGCCCCTTCTTCACCCGCACCCAGCGATGTGACATTCTCCTCGCCCCGCAACAACGCGACGACCCGGGCCTGGGCGGTTCCCTCGCGGTAGCCGATGAATTCGGTGTGGTTGCTGATATTGAGATTGTGTCCGTAATCGACCCGGAACTGGCCACCTTCCCGGGAGCGCTCCCGCTGGGCCGCCATGGCCCTTTCGTAACCGGCGAGGTCGAGGCTGAGGTGGTGCTCCCGGGCGATATCGTTGGTCAAATCCACCGGGAAGCCGTAGGTGTCATACAACTTGAAGACCACGTCACCCGGTATTTCCTTACCCTCCAAACAGGCGATGGCATCGTTCAGAATCGCCATGCCATGCTCCAGCGTGGCGGCAAATTGCTGCTCTTCCCCGAGTATCACCCGCTCCACCCGCTGCTGTTGCTCGCGCAACTCGGGATAGGCAACGCCCATTTCAGCCACCAGCGGTGCCACCAGGCGATGGAAGAACGGTTCGTCCACACCCAGGCGATGGCCGTGGCGGATAGCCCGGCGGAGGATGCGTCGCAACACGTAGTCGCGGCCCTCGTTGCCCGGGATCACCCCGTCGACGATCAGAAATGCACAGGAGCGAATATGATCGGCGATGACCCGCAGCGACTGGCTGCTGGTATCGGTAGCACCGGTGACAGCGACCACCGCTGCAAGCAAATTCTGAAACAGGTCGATCTGGTAATTGCTGTGCACGCCCTGCATCACCGCGGCAATACGCTCCAGCCCCATGCCGGTGTCGATGGAGGGGTTTGGCAATGGCGTAAGGGTGCCGTCGGCGGCGCGCTGGTACTGCATGAACACCAGGTTCCAGATTTCGATATAGCGGTCGCCGTCGTCGTTCTCGCTACCCGGCGGGCCGCCGAATACCGATTCGCCGTGATCGTAAAAAATCTCCGAACTGGGGCCACAGGGTCCGGTATCCCCCATCTGCCAGAAATTGTCCTCGTCGAGGCGCGAGAAGCGTTCGGCGCTGACCCCGACTTCGTCGAGCCAAATGGCCGCCGCCTCGTCGTCGGATACGTGCACGGTCACCCAGAGTTTTTCTTCGGGCAGGCCGAGAACCTCGGTGAGGAATTCCCAGGCATAGCGAATGGCGTCGTGCTTGAAGTAGTCGCCAAAGCTGAAGTTGCCCAGCATCTCGAAAAAGGTGTGGTGGCGGGCGGTATAACCGACATTTTCCAGGTCATTGTGCTTGCCGCCGGCACGGACGCAGCGCTGGGAACTGGTAGCCCGGCTGTAGGGGCGCTTGTCGTCACCCAGGAACACATCCTTGAACTGAACCATTCCGGCATTGGTGAACAGCAGGGTCGGGTCGTTGCCTGGAATCAGCGAACTGCTGGCCACCCGTTGATGGCCCTGCTGTTCGAAATACTTCAGGAAAGCTTCGCGTAATTCAGCACTTTTCATTGTTTGACCCAATAACTTGTCTGCTGTCGTCCCGCCGTGGAGCGGGCTTTGAAACGCAAGCTGCAGCGAGTCTGGCACGACAACGCTGCAGCGAACAGGGACACTAACTTCTTGAATCGGCCCGGTAATGCTGAGCCATAGGGCCCTATTTGGCCAGTTTTTCGTCGGTGGTCAGAACCCGCGCCTCGGATTCGAGCATCACCGGAATACCGTCGCGTATGGGATAAGCCAGGCCACTGGCCTTGCAGACCAGTTCCTGGTTTTCCTTGTCGTAGTCCAACGGCGCCTTGCTCACCGGGCACACCAGGATACTCAGCAGCTTTTCATCAATCATTTGTCTCTACCTTGTGTTGCCCAACCCGGTCTCAGTGACCGTTTGCCGCTGCCGGCATCGCCGGAACCAGCAGTTGGGGGTCTATCCTCTGGTCGTACCAGTTCATGCGCCAGTCCAGGTGGGCACCGGTCACGCGGCCCGTGGCGCCCACTTCCGCTACCACCTGGCCCTGCTCTACACGTTCCCCCACCTCGACCAGGATGCGGCTGAGGTGCAGAAAACTGGAATTGAGACCATAACCGTGGTCGATCATCAGTGTGCCCCCGGAATAAAACATATCGTCATGGGCCAGGGTCACCACGCCACCGATCGGTGCCCGCGCTGGGGTTCCGGTTGGGGCTGCGATATCAACCCCGAAGTGGGGCCGGCTGGGGCGGCCATTATAGACACGCTGGGAACCAAATACACCTGTGATAGGACCGGTCAAAGGCCACTGGAACGGGGTCAGGAAGTCGGTGCGGTCAGAGTCGACCCGGCGCGCCTCGCCGATCAGCGCATTTTCGCTGCGGATCCGTTTCAGGTCCTCCTCGCTGGGACTCATGATTTTTTTCGAAATACCGGTAATTTCCTGTTTCCGGTACTCGCGGCTGGCAATATCGAAGACCTGCTGCTGCGACTTGCCGTCGGCGGTTTCGACCCGCAGTATCACCGGCGAGCGGTTGTCGCGCCCCAGCCCGATAACGTAGGTGCCCTCCGGCGTGAGCCGCACCTCGCGTCCCCCCCAGACCACCTTGCTCCCCGCCGGGGCGCTGCCAAACAGCAGCCCACCCTGGACGAAATCCCCTTTCAGTTGAATCAGGCCCGGCTCCTGAGCCGAGACCGTCGCAATCGTGGCGATACTCAGCAGCCAGGCCAACAAGACCCGCGTGCCATGTCCCCGTCGCCGGTAATTCACTGTGCCCCAACGTTTCACCCTATCCCCCTGACCCGCTGTGTTTGAAAGCGGTTTTCCGAAGCCGTCTTTTGGTTCATGCTACCCGGTTAAGACTGGCACGAGCGCTGACAACACGTCAGTATAAAGCAAAGACCTTTTCGACAAGACACTATTTTATGGGCCGTTACCGCAAACCCCGCCCGGCGGGCTCCGCTTATATCACCCCCGAGGGCGAGCAACTGCTGCGGGATGAACTGCATCAACTATGGAAGGTCGAGCGTCCCCAGGTCACCGCAAGCGTTCACGAGGCCGCCAAAAATGGCGACCGTTCGGAAAACGGCGATTATATCTATGGCAAGCGGAGACTTCGAGAGATCGACAGCCGGGTGCGCTTTCTCACCCGACGCCTGGAGCACCTCACCGTGGTCCGGGAACGGCCCGCCGACACCAGCAAGGTTTTTTTCGGCGCCCGTGTCAGCGTGGAAGATGAGGAAGGCAATGCCAGGGAATACCGCATCGTGGGACCCGATGAGTTCGACCTGCGCCGGGGCAAGCTGAGTATGGATTCTCCCCTCGCCCGGGCCTTGCTCGGCAAACGCATCGATGATGAGGTGATGGTGGCCTCGCCGGCGGGTGAACGCGCGTGGGTAATTATTGCGATTCACTACCCCTGAGCCTCGCTGTCAGCGGGTCAGCAGCCGCCGCACCCGCGGGCGCAACGCGGGAATCAGCTCCTGCTCAAACCAGGGATTTTTCTGCAGCCAGTATTGATTGCGGGGCGAGGGGTGGACCAGGGGAAACCAGCGCGGTGCGAACTCACGCCAGGCTTTCACCCGCTCGGTGAGGTTCCTGTGGTGCGGCTGCCGGACCCCCAGGTAGTAACGCTGGGCGTACTGGCCTATCAGCAGGGTGGTTTCGATATTCGGCAACTGCGCCAGCACCGGCGGATGCCAGCGGGGCGCACACTCAGGCCGCGGCGGCAGGTCGCCGGATTTGCCGCGCCCGGGGTAACAAAGACCCATGGGCACAATCGCAATATTGCGCGCATTATAGAATTCGTCGGCGGTCAGTCCCAGCCAGTCACGCAGGCGGTCGCCGGAGGGGTCGTCCCAGGGGATGCCGCTGGCATGGACCCGGGTTCCCGGGGCCTGACCGACGATGAGCAGCCGCGCCGCCGGGTCAGCGACCAACACCGGTCTTGGCCCCAGGGGCAGATGTTCGCGACACAGTGTGCACTGGCGAACTTCACCCAGGGTGGCCGCCAGGTCATCGGCAGCATTCTTCGATTCAGTCATTCGGCCTCGATCCTTGCCCTGGCTCACCAACAAGCGCATTCAAGCGCTAGAAGGAATGGCACTTGCTTAAGGAGAAATGCATAGGATTTTCAAAGCGCCGCTCCGGGCATCTACCCCGTCAGGACACGCCGTAAACCCGTCCCTGGGGGCTCTGCGCCGACATCCCTGTCGGCGAAGGTCCTGCCGAG
Organism: uncultured Gammaproteobacteria bacterium; assembly: GCA_963751595.1. Classification (GTDB taxonomy): domain Bacteria; phylum Pseudomonadota; class Gammaproteobacteria; order Pseudomonadales; family JAHEGP01; genus JAHEGP01. The sequence goes on along the minus strand of CAVVVC010000004.1, from coordinate 173,734 downwards.
GTAGACACCCGAATCGACTTAAGTAAGTGCCATTTGCGCTAGAAGATGTAAAGCATCACCCGCTGCCAGAACCAGAACCCGGCGATGGAGCCAGCAGCATAGACCGGCACCTGCTTCCACAGGCCGCGCCAACTGGCGCCGAGGCGCAATAGCGCCAGGCTCAACAGGCACAGCACGCCGATCAGGGCCAGTTGGCCCACTTCGATACCAACATTGAAGCCCAACAGTGCCAGCGGAATATCATCCGCTGGCAGCCCCACTTCACGCAACGCGCCGGCAAACCCGAGCCCATGCAGCAGACCGAAGCCCGCCGCCATCAGGTAAACCTTCCAGCTACCCAGATCCTGGTCGGGGTGGCGGAGTACTTCGGTGAAGGCCACGATAATGCTGAGGGCAATGAATATTTCCGCGATGCCCTGGGAGAAGGTGATGATATTCAGCACCGCAAGACTCAGGGTGACACTGTGACCAAGGGTGAACATGGTCACCGTCCAGATCAGGGAACGCTGCAAACCCACCAGCATGAACAGGGCGATAACGAACAGGACATGGTCCGGCCCCCCGACCAGGTGCTCGAAGCCCATCACCATATAACTGCCAAACACTTTGTACCAGGGCTGCCTTTCGGGTACCAGATAGGTTTCCTGATCGGGCCGCAGCACCTGGTTCAGGGTTCTGCCGTCTTCGAGCTTGATCCGCAGCAGAGCATCGGCTCTGCTGCTGCCGATGCCGCTGATCTGGACAGCGCTTCCCACCAGGCCTTTATCGCCGCAAGCCACCTGCCAGCGCGATACCAGGGCGGTGCCCTCCGTCTTGCTCGAACCCCCCTCAAGCTGGCGACAATGGGGGGGCAAAACCGGGCTCAGCGTGCTGCCTTCGACGCGCTTCAGCGGGGTTTTCCATTTTACGGCGAAGATGCCGTCGCCGGTGGCTTCGAGTTGCAGCAGGGAGGGCGCCAGGGCATGGGCCTGGGCCCCGCCGGCGTAAAATACCGCCAGCAGCGTCAGCAACAGCAGGCAGGCTTTGACCAAAACCGGGCGACCCCAGGCCCCGGCAGGACCAACGGTAGCACTCCGGGTCATGATGCCGACCCCGCCGGCTGGCTGATATCCACCACAATGTCATACTCCTTCTTCAACTGCTCCACCTGTTCGTCGAGCAAAACTTTCTCCTTGGCCTGCTTTACCCGGGCTACTACCTTGTCCCTGACCTCCGCCAGCGGCCGAGTGACCGCAGGCTCGACCTTATCCGGCCACACCAGGTGCCAGCCGTAAGCCGAGCGCACCGGTTGTGACCAGGTGCCAGGCTCCAGCTGCTCCACCTCGGAGGCAAACTCGAAACCGAAAATATTGGCGAGCTGCTGCTGGTTTTTACCAGTGAACACGTGGCCGCTGTAAAAGACATCACCGCGGGAGAAAATGGCATCCAGGTCATCGACCTGGTAGGGGCTGGGGAGCCCGTCCCGTGCGGCGGCAGCGGTGTCAGCGGTCGCGCCGTCATCGACACTGAAATACACATGCACGATATTCCGACTTGCCGGCAGCGTGTACTCATCCAGGTTCTGCTGGTAATAGTCTGCCAGCTCCTGTTCGCTGATCTCCAGGGGTACTGAGGCCACCATGGCCCGCTTCAGGGTACTGACCAGGTAGCGACGAATCACGGGGTCGGATTGCAACAGGCCCAGCTCAATCGCGCGCTTGATCAGTTCCTCGTCGCTGGGGGGCTCCGGGTTGTCCTCCTCCAGGAAGGAACCCAGTTTCTTCAGGCGATCCTGGATAACCGGCAGCGACTGCAGGTTCATCGCCAGTGCGCGCTGCATCAGGGCTTCTTCCGCCACCATTTGCTCGAGGATTCGCTGGTCCAGTTCCGGGGTCGTCATCATGCGGTTCTGCCGCACCCAGGCATCCCGGTAGTTCTCAAAATCACTGGTGCTGATGTGAATCAGCGGCTTTTCGACGGCGTTGGGGAACAGGCTGTAGCCAATACCCCCCAGCACCAGAAAAGCGAGCCAGGGCGACAGTAAAAGCTTTTTCAAGAAAGACATTACGGTTTGTATTCCCGGGAAAGTTTGGGTGGTAATTAACGCAGGCGTCATGATGCCGAAGCGGCGTCTGCGATACAAGGGCCCTCCCCCACGCTGACCAGGCCGTCGCGGTCAGCCCACCGCCATCCGGGGCATTGCACCCGGGTTTGGCGTACAATCGGCATCAGAATTGAAGGGAGAGCGATAATGGGGATAGGGGAATGGCAACCCGGGGGCGAGAAGCCCCCGCAGGCAATCGAACCGCAGAAGCTGGCCATGCTGGTGGCACTCAGCCAGCAGGAAAAATTGGCGCGCCTGGCGGAGCGGCTCGATCCCGACCAGCAGAAATGGCTCGGCACCGCCATGCACAGCGGCGATGATGCCTGGACCCAGGCCGCAAGCAACTGCGACGAGGCTGAGTTGGTGCATCTGATCAGGGCGCTGGTGATCGCCGAGATGCAAATTCCGGGGTGCGTGGTTGGCGCGAAATCTCCGGTCATCGCGCTGAACAGGGTACTCAAGCAGCGGGGCGCGAAGCTGAGTCACGACGACCTCGCGTGGATCAAGGAACACAGCGACAACCGGTTTATACCCAACGGCCCGGTGCTGTAGCGCCGTTTTTCTCCGGCGTCACCGCCAACGGGACAGCAGGGCAAGTGCCGGGGTATCGATCAGTCGGCTTTCTGAGCCGCAGAAAAAGCCGCCTGCTGTTCGGGCGTTGCTTCGGTCTGGTACTTTTCTTTCCATTCCCGGTAGGGCATCCCGTACACCACTTCCCGGGCCTGCTCCAGGTCAAGCCCCACGCCAGCTTCGTCGGCCGCCGCGGCATACCACTTGGCGAGGCAATTGCGACAAAAGCCCGCCAGGTTCATCAATTCGATGTTTTGCACATCCTTGCGTTCATCGAGGTGTGCAAGCAAGCGCCTCAATACCTGCGACTCGATCTGCTGTTGCTGCCGTGTATCCATCAACTGTCTCCTGATTGCCGCCCAATAAAAGGCCCTCTCGCAGAGGGCCCCCGGTGTTTCCCGTAATGCATCGACCTTGTTACTTACTGTCGACGATCTGGTAGTAATCCATCAGTATCTGGGCAACTTCCGGGCGTGAAAATTCGACCGGTGGCGCAATGCCCTGGCCCAGCATCTCACGCACTTTCGTTCCCGACAGCAGCACAAAGTCATCCTTGCTGTGATCGGGGGCGTCTTTCATCATCACCACTTTGTTGAGCTTCTTGGAGTAAGCGGTGTGGTCAGCGTTGTAGATGTCAATTTCCAGCGCTCCCTCGGGTACCTTTTCCTCAAAGATCGTCTGCGCGTCGAAGGCGCCGTAGTAGTCCCCCACACCGGCGTGATCGCGACCCACGATGAGGTGGCTGCAACCGCAATTCTGGCGGAATATCGCGTGCAACACGGCTTCGCGGGGACCGGCGTAGAGCATGTCGAAACCGTAGCCAGTCACCATCACGGTGTTGGGCTCGAAGTAGACTTCGACCATCTTGCGAATGGAAGCATCGCGCACATCGGCGGGAATGTCACCTGGCTTCAGCTTGCCCAACAGCATGTGAATCAGGATGCCATCGGTACCGAGATCCTCCATTGCCATGCGACACAATTCCTCGTGGGCGCGGTGCATCGGGTTACGGGTCTGGAAGGCGACCACTTTATCCCAGCCACGCTCCTGGATTTCGTTGCGGATTTCCACCGCGGTGCGGAAGGTATCGGGGAAATCGCTCTGGAAGTAGCTGAAATTGAGCACCTCGATGGGGCCGGACAACAGGTAGCGACCCAGTGCGGTAAAGGTTGCAACGCCGGGGTGTTGAGGGTCGGCGGTGGCAAAGATCTGCTCCGACATCGCCTGCAGTTGCTCCGCTGACACCGGCTCGATGGCCTCGACGTCCATTATCGCCAACACCGGATTACCTTCGACGTTGGGATCACGCAGGGCAATGCGGCCAGCGCCTTCGATGGCGCTGACATCATCCACGATATTGACGATGGGCACAGGCCAGAACAGGCCGTCGGTGGTTTGCATGTTTTCAGCCACGCTGAGGCTGTCAGCCAGATTCATGTAGCCTTCGAGCGGCGTGAAATAGCCGCCGCCCAACATCACGGCATTGGCCGCAGCGGCCGAGCTGATAACAATTGATGGCAGGGTCTCGGCTTCGGCCAACAGCGACTCGCGGCGGGCTTCGTCGTACACAAACAGCGGCTTGAGCTGGTCTGCTCCGTGGGGTTTTATCATGGTGGATCTCCGGTGTTGGTCGGGGTTCAGGGGTTGATGATGCCGCGATCGACCAGCAATTGCAGTAGCAGACCGACTTCCTCTTCCAGGCTCATTTTGTCGCTGTGGAGCACGATTTCGGGCTCCAATGGCTCCTCGTAAGGATCATCGATACCGGTAAAATTCTTGATCTCCCCGGCCCTTGCTTTCTTGTAGAGGCCCTTGGGGTCACGCTTCTCTGCCTCATCGAGACTGCATTCGACGTAGATCTCGATAAAGTCCATATCACCGGCGTCATGCAAGGCCCTGACGGCGTCCCGGTCGGCCCGGTAGGGGCTGATAAAACTGGACAGGGTGATAACCCCGGTATCGACAAACAGTTTGGCGATCTCGCCAATGCGGCGAATATTTTCGGTGCGATCCTCGGCACTAAAGCCGAGATTCTTGTTGATGCCAAGCCGCACGTTATCGCCGTCGAGACGGTAACTGAGGTTGCCGCGCTCCAGCAGCGCGCCCTCGAGGGCCACCGCAACCGTACTTTTGCCGCTCCCGGACAAACCCGTAAACCAGAGTGTGGCGCCCTTTTGATTCAGCAGTTTATGGCGGTCTTCGCGGGTAATGTCACCCTCGTGCCAATGCACGTTGGTTGCCTTTTGCTCGGTCATATCAATGTCTCTTTTATGGAAGTGGCAACAGCCCCACGGCGCGGTGGAGCATGCTGTTGAGTATTCGATCGTGGGCGCCGATTCTACACCGCGGCCCGGGCTTTTACAAAATGGGGCGCTGTGTAATATGACCGCCCGTCCGCCTACATCCAGGTTCGAAACAGCGCCAGGACAATGGAAATAAAGACCAGGATCATCAGCCATTTAGACAGCCGCGCCTGTTGCTCTGGCGACAGCGGACTGGCCCGTCCATCCAGCACCTTGACCAGCACGAACAGGGACACGAACAGCACCGCCAGTACCAATAGCAAGTTCGTCATTACACCATCCTCCTGCGTCGACGGTCGGCATTTGCCCGCGCCCGCAACTGTTCGAGAGCACCGCGCTAGCCGGGGTTTGCGACCGTCATCTGCAAACCCGCGGACGTTTTTATCCTGGCAGCGGATAGGTTACTATCGCGCGGTCGGAGAATCTGTCGGCGCCCGGGTTGACCTGAAGTTACCCCTTATCCCACAACAGGCAGCAGTCGAAACCAGCAAAGATGGCGGAACAAGACAGCAACTACCGGGGCAGAAAAACCAGCCGCAAAGGTAGCACCGAGCGCCGCATAAAGCTACTTGAAGCCGCATTGCGGATCATTGCCCGCGAGGGTACCCGGGGCATCCGCCACCGGGCAGTGGCCACCGAGGCCGGCGTGCCACTGGCAGCGACAACCTACTACTTCGAACACATAGACCAGTTGATCAACGACGCTTTCGTTCTGTTTGCCGAGCGAATGCGCGCCGAGGACAGGCTGCTCGGGGAAACCTGCGTTCGGGTCATCAGTGACTTCAGCAAGCGGGGGCTGGCCGATATGGAAACCCGCACCGGGCTCTCCCGGGAGCTCGCCAGCCTGCTGACCGAACATATCGAATCCCGGGCTGCCTGCCCGGACACCCGCCAGCTGGAAAGTGCCTTTCGCAATGATGCGATGCACAACCGGGTGCTCAAGCAGTTCATTGCCGACAACGTCATCGAGGTCCACAGCCTGATCGAGAGGGCCCTGGTGACCATCGGCTCGCAGTGCTCGAGCACCGATGCAGCGGTGGTCATGGCGACCATCCATCACCTTGAGTACCTGGCCATTCTCGATTCTGCAGAGCGCTTCAACCACACCGTGGTCTACGAAACCATGCTGCGGGCTCTGCAACTGGTGATGAGCCCGCAGGCGGAGGCATCACCGGCGTCGGCGTGACCACGGCCAACAATCCGGCCCTGGGCTATAATCGCGCCTGTCCCCGTTCCTGGAGCATCCACTTGAACCGTTTTCACCGTACAGCGATGAGCGACAACCTGCGGCGTCTGTGCCTGGTTCGACTGGTGTTACTCGGCGCAATGCTCGTCACCCTTGGTCTCGCCTATATCTACCAGGTTGATGTGTCCTATACCGCATTGGGCCTGATTTTGCTGGTGCTGGTGGGCTTTAATGTCGCGTCCTGGTTGCGCAGCCACCAGCAATGGCCGGTGACAGAGTTCGAGTTCCTGTTGCAGATCCTTGCCGATATCCTCGGGCTCAGCCTGATACTGTATTTCAGCGGCGGCGCCACCAATCCGTTCATTTCCTACTTTCTGGTGCCCCTGTCGATTGCGGCAGCCACCCTGCGCTGGCGCTATACCTGGATGGTGGCACTGATCTGCATCGGGGTGTACTCACTGTTGCTGGTTTACAACCAACCCCTGGCCGCGCTGGCGCCGCACCATCACGACAGCAACCGCCTCAGCCTCCATGTTATCGGTATGTGGGCCAACTTTACCGTCAGCGCGCTGCTGATCACCTACTTTGTGGTGGGCATGGCCCAGGCCCTGCGCGAGCGCGAGCAACTGTTGAACCAGTTGCGTGAGGAAGATCTGCGGGATGAGCAGATCATGGCGGTGGCGACCCTCGCCGCGGGAACCGCCCACGAACTGGGAACACCGCTGTCGACAATGAAGATCCTGTTGGAGGAGTTACAGCAGGAGAGCGCGGCAAATCCGGAGATGCACAAAGACCTGGAAATTCTCGCAAGCCAGGTCGATAGCTGCCGAGCCACGCTGAAAAAGCTGGTCGAGACCGCCGACTGTAATCTCCAGGGCGTAGCCAGCCATTACCGCGCCGGCGACTATTTTCGGGAGCTGATGCGGGATTGGCACTTGCTGCACCCGGCTACGACACTGGAGTTGGATATCGACACACAGTTGGATACGCTTCAGGTCAGCGGTGACGCCACCCTCAAGCAGGCACTGATCAACCTGCTGGACAACGCCGGCAACGCCAGCCCGACGGCCATCAGCGTCACAATCACCAGTGCGGGGAAACACATTGTGATGGAGATACTCGACGACGGCCCGGGACTCCCCACCGACATTGCCGACCAGATCGGCAAGCCGATTATTTTCAACAGTGAAAACGGACTGGGCATCGGCCTGCTCCTCACCCACGCCACCATTACCCGGTTCGGCGGTAAGGTGACGCTGTACGAACGTGACGCCGGGGGGATTCGCACCCGGGTGACATTGCCGGCAAGCAGGACCACAAGCCATGAGCAAGACTAGTCCAACCCGCATCCTTCTGGTCGATGACGACGAGCTGTTTTCCTCGGTGCTGGCCCGTGCCCTGACCCGGCGGGGATACAGCGTGTGCTGCGCCGCCGATCCGCAGCAGGCACTGGAGCAAACCCGCGCACTGGGACCAGAGCACGCCGTGCTCGACCTGAACCTGGGCGCCAGCAGTGGCCTGCAACTGATCCCCCAGTTGCTGGCACTGAGACCGCAGATGCGCATCCTGATCCTGACCGGGTATTCCAGCATTGCTACTGCCGTGGAAGCGATCAAGCTGGGGGCGCAGAATTACCTCTGCAAGCCCGCAGGAACCGAAGAGCTGGTAGCAGCGCTGGAATCCACCGTTGCCGACCCCGGGATCGCGATACCCGATAATCCGCCGTCGGTGGAGCGCATGGAATGGGAGCACATCCAGCGGGTACTGCGGGAAAACGACAATAACATTTCGGCGACCGCCCGTTCGCTGGGAATGCACCGCAGAACCCTGCAGCGCAAACTGCAGAAGCGGCCGGTCAAGCACTGAGGGTGGGACAGAATAAATGGACAAACGGCGGGTAGGGTTTTTGGCCCGCACCGGGCATCGGCAAAGGCCTGCACTTCCGCTTCAGGAGGTTTGCCGGATAAGCCTACAGTACCGATGCGACCACAAAAATGCCGACAGCGAGGGGAATCGCCACCCAGGCCCTGATCACCCCGTTGGAGCGATCAAGCCATACTGCGGTAATGCGTTTGATGTTTTCGGCGGGGAAAAACAGCAGCAGCAGCCCGGCGGCTACGAACACAATGCCCAGCCACCAGATGGCGGTGGGAAAATGGGTGGTATCGGCACCCGCCAGCAGGATGATCCCCACCACGAACCGGGTTGCCACCATATACATCAGGTTACGCTTCTCCCCCACCCAGGTGATAAGGTCTTCGGCAAGCCGCGGGAAAACAAAATACGTCATGCAAATACCAATAATGAAAATGCCGACGAGCAGTACCAGAAACTTCATTGATGTCTCCCAGGTGGGTATCTTTCAGATGTGCCGTTTTATTGCGTTGGGTGCTTTGTGCACAGCACCGGGCGGGGCCCCGCAAGCCCCTGCCAGCGGCACGGATACTAGCATAGCCCATGTACCGAACCAAGCCGGGTAACCGGCGGCTACATCAGGCGATTGCGCTCGCTGATCTGCTCGTTCAGAGTGAGGAAATCGTAAAGCACTCCCAGCATGAGGAAACCGCCGGTGCAGAGGTACAGGATCGCCGTCACCCACTTGCCCATATACAGGCGGTGGATCCCGAATACGCCGAGAAAGGTCAGTAGCAGCCAGGCCACCGAGTAGTTAACCGGCCCGAAATCGAAGCGCAGGTCGGCTTTTTCCGCCATCGAGGGAATCAGGAACAGGTCGACAATCCAGCCGACGAAAAGCAATCCCAGGGTAAAAAACCAGATGGTCCCGGTGACCGGCTTGCCATAGTAGAACCGATGGGCGCCGATAAATCCGAAGATCCACAGCAAGTACCCCATCACCAGCGAGTGAGTCCCGGGTTTTTGCGAAAATTCCATCAATTACAAACTCCTTCACCCAGCCCTTTGGCTGGTGGTGGCAATTAAACCGGGTTGCGTTAAACCGGGTTGCGCTAAACCGGGTTGCGCTAAACCGGGTTGCGCCCCTTGGTGGCGGCAATCCGCATACGCAGCGCATTGAGCTTGATAAACCCCTCCGCGTCCTGCTGGTTGTAGGCGCCGGCGTCGTCTTCGAAGGTAGCGATACTCTCATCAAACAGCGAATCCGCTGACTGGCGGCCCACCACGATCACATTACCCTTGTACAACTTTAAGCGCACCACGCCATTGACCACCTGCTGGGTCTCGTCGATGGCGGTTTGCAGGATCTTGCGCTCGGGGCTCCACCAGTAGCCGTTGTACACCAGACTGGCATAGCGCGGCATCAGCTCGTCCTTCAGGTGGGCCACCTCCCGGTCCAGGGTAATCGACTCGATGGCCCGATGGGCCTTGAGCATGATGGTGCCCCCCGGGGTCTCGTAGCAGCCGCGGGATTTCATCCCCACGTAGCGGTTCTCCACCAGGTCGAGTCGGCCTATACCATTGTCCCCGGCCACCTTGTTCAGGTAGGCCAGCACCTCGGCTGCGCCCATGGTGCGACCGTCTATGGCGACGATATCCCCTGCCAGGTAACTCAATTCAATGTAGGTCGGCGTATCCGGCGCATTTTCCGGCGACACGCTCCAGCGCCACATTGCCTCCTCCGGCTCGGCCCAGGGGTCCTCGAGAATATCGCCCTCGTAGGAAATGTGCAGCAGGTTGGCGTCCATCGAATACGGCGATTTCTTCTTCGCGTTGCTGAAATCCACCGGGATATCCCGCTCGGCGCAATACGCCATCAGGGTCTCCCGGGAGGTGAGATCCCATTCACGCCAGGGGGCAATCACCTTGATGCCGGGAGCCAGGGCATAGGCTCCGAGCTCGAAGCGCACCTGATCGTTGCCCTTACCGGTGGCGCCATGGGAAATTGCGTCGGCGCCGGTCTGCGCCGCCAGTTCGACCAGCCGTTTGGCAATCAGTGGCCGCGCAATAGAGGTGCCGAGTAGGTATTCGCCTTCGTAGACGGTGTTGGCCCGAAACATGGGGTAGACATAGTCGCGCACGAACTCCTCGCGCAGATCCTCGATATGGATTTCCTTGACCCCCAGTGCCTCGGCCTTGGCCCGCGCGGGCTCCACTTCTTCTCCCTGACCGATATCGGCGGTAAAGGTGACCACCTCGGCCTGGTAGGTATCCTGCAGCCAGCGCACGATGACCGAAGTGTCCAGTCCGCCGGAATAGGCCAAAACCACTTTGTTGATGTCTGACATGTTCACCCTCTAATGACCCCCGTTTGACAACCGGGTTGGCGAAAAACGCGTATTCTAAACGCCTTTGGCCCCCGTGACACCTTTGATTCGCCTTCTGGCCCCGCCAGTTCGACTGCGGGGCCGCCACCCGTCCTTCGCAGCTCCGCCCCTCGATGCAATAGCTGCGACCGGCGATATAATCAGGTAGCATGCATCCCCTGACTCAACGGACCCCGGTCGCAATGCAGGAAATCACCATCATTCAACCCGACGACTGGCATATTCACCTGCGCGACGGTGTTGCCCTCAAGCAGACCGTGGCCGACGCCAGCCGTTATTTTGCCCGCGCCATTATCATGCCCAACCTGACGCCACCGGTGGTGAATGTCAGCCAGGCCCTGGCCTATCGCCAGCGTATTCTCGACCAGATACCGGCGGGGCGCGCCTGGAATCCCCTGATGACGCTGTACCTGACCGACAACACCTCCCGGCAGGATATTGTCGATGCCCATCATTGCGATCACGTGTATGCCGTCAAGCTTTACCCCGCCGGCGCCACCACCAATTCCGCCAGCGGCGTCACCGACCTCGAGGCGCTGGCGCCGGTATTTGAAGCCCTGCAGGAGTTGGGCCTGCCCCTGCTGGTGCACGGCGAGGTCACCGATTCGGCTATCGACATCTTTGACCGCGAGGCCGAATTTATCGAGCAGCGCCTGCGCCCCCTGCTGCAGCGTTTTCCTCACCTGAAAGTGGTACTGGAGCATATCACCACCGCCGAGGCGGTCGAGTTTGTCACCACTGCCGGCAGCAATGTCGCCGCGACCATTACCGCCCACCACCTGCTGTACAATCGCAATCACATGCTCGCAGGCGGTATCAGGCCCCATTACTACTGCCTGCCGATACTCAAGCGCAGCCGCCACCAGCAGGCATTGCTAAGCGCCGCCACCAGCGGCAAAGGCAAGTTTTTCCTCGGCACTGACTCCGCCCCCCACGCTCGAGACACCAAAGAAGCCGCCTGCGGCTGCGCCGGTTGTTACACCGCCTACGCCGCGATCGAGCTCTACGCCGAAGCCTTTGCGGCGGCCGGGGCACTGGATCGACTCGAAGGTTTCGCCAGCCGCCATGGTCCGGCGTTTTACGGCCTGCCCACCAATCAACGCTCACTGCGCCTTTATCCGGCGGCCTGGCCTGCACCCCAGAGTCTGCCACTGGGATCGGATGCAATGGTTCCCCTGCGCGCTGGCGAAACCCTGCAATGGCGCGCGGAGTTAGCCTCATGAACAAGGATATTCTCGACATGGACGCTTATCTGGACCCGGACGAAAAAGCCCTGCGCTCGCCCCTGGCACTGCGCTTTCGCGGCTTTCTACCGGTGGTGCTCGATATAGAAACCGCCGGCTTTAACGCCGATACCGATGCCGTGCTCCAGATTGGCGCGGTATTGATCGGGATGGACTCGCAGGGTTACCTGCAACCTTATAAGAGCCTCTTCTACGAAGTAAAGCCCTTCGAGGACGCCAACCTGGAACTCGCAGCGCTGGAGTTCAACGGCATCGACCCCTATGCCGAGGAACGCCAGGCGGTAACGGAAGACAACGCACTCCATGACCTGTTCAAACACGTGCGCCGCGCCGTGAAAGCGGAGGGCTGCACCCGGGCAATTCTGGTCGGCCACAATGCCAATTTTGATCACAGCTTCCTGATGCGAGCGGCGCAACGCTGCGACATCAAGCGCAACCCCTTTCACCCCTTTTCAACCCTGGACACTGTATCGCTGGCGGCGCTGGCCTTCGGTCAGACGGTGTTGGCCAAGGCTTGCGAGGCGGCATCCATCGAGTTCGACTCCCAATCGGCCCACGCCGCGGATTACGACGCAGCCAGAACCGCCGAGCTGTTCTGCGACATTGTCAATCGCTGGCACGAACTCGGTGGCTGGCAGAGCTGAACCCGGATCCAGCGCGTCAGGCGCCGTCCCAATGGAGGGCTTCTCGCAGGGTCGTCAGCACCTGACCCGCCACTGACTGAGCCTCGAACTGACCCAGCTCGATGACCACATCGATATGATCTATCACCGAGGCAAACTCCCGCGCGCTGGCCCCGCGCTTGCGGGCAGCCAGGTACAGTTCCGCGATGTCAGACGCCCTGGCGTGCAGCGCGCCCTGGTCCGGAGTGCCCACCGACAACATGTCCAGCAGCAGCAACAGTAGCTGACAATCCGCCTGGGCTGCCCCATCCCTGAAATTGGGTGCTTCACTGTGGCGCTGCATCGACAGATCGATCATTCGCTGGCACTCATCGCGCAACAGGTTCTCCCAACTGCGATTCTTTCTGCGACTACTGCCCTGCGCGAACAAATAGGCCAGCCCCCAGTTGCAAAAGGGGTAGTGACTGGATTTGCCGCTCATCTCGAAGGCCTGACGGTAGTGGGCAGCCATTGCTTCGAGCCGCCTTTTTCGCTCCCGCGAACCCACCGCCATCCGCGCCAACCGTTTGTGGGTCGAGCCCAGCAGGTTGAGCCGTTCTTCAGTGGCAGCCAGGCGCGCCAGGCACTCCAGCTCTTCGAGGCTGCGCTCGACCTCGAGCACCAGCTCCTTGCGCCGGGTTTCGATCTGGGCCCTGGACAGGCGCTGGCCGGTTTGCAAGTCACGCCACAGATCCGCCGCCCGACGCGCCCGAAAGTTTGCGCACTGTTCCGAGGCGCGCAGCGGGCAATCCCCGGTATCGGCCTGCAGGGCCGTCTCCAGTTGTTCTATGGCAGGGTCCCAAAGACCCAACTCGCCCCAGGCGAAGCCCAATGCCGCCGCCACATCAGCACGTGCCAGCCAGGCCTTTCGCTGCCCTTCGGGTATGCCGGTGAGCCGCTGTTCGATCTGTTGCGCCAGCGCCTGCGGGTCTGCGGACTCACCCTGCACCCGGAACTGCTCGCGCAGGTTGGTCAATTCCATGACCAGTTGCACGGGGGCATGGTAGCGATACTTGCGCGCCGTACTGGTTCCCGACTTGAGGTTACGCAGGCGATAGCCCGGATCGCCATAACATTGGTAAGCACCCCAAGTGTTAAAGCCCCGGTAGCGCACCCAGGTCGCATGCCGTGCCGCGCGCACCGCGTCGCCAAATTGCTCGCCGCGCAATAGTTGGCTGTAGAAAGTCTCGGCAAACAGGGCCGCCGCCGCATCATTGACGGCCCAACCCGCCGCGACCACCGCCTTGACCCCCATATTGATGAATTGCACACCCAGGTTGGCCGCCAGGCTGTTGTAATTGCTGCGCGCAGCCGAGGTGGTTTTGCCGAGGTGACAGCAGTTGATGAAGACCACTTCCGGTACCCAGCGCATCTGCTCGACATCACCCGGGGTCAAAAACGCATTGTCGCCGATCACCATGCCCGAAACCCGGCGCTCTGACCTGGCCTGGTCGTCACCGGCGACGGCTGGGGTGTCGTCCTCCAACAGGAATTCATGTTCACCGTGGCCCGCCAGGTGGAGAATCCGCCAGGCATTCTGGTGCAGACCATCGAGAATCCGGTCGGCGGATTGGTCGATACAGTCGGTCACGCTGTAACCGTGGCCTGCCAACAACCGGGCGACCTTCTGCGCTTCCTGGCGGGCACCCGGCAGATCCGGAAACGCGTCCCAGCCGCTGAGCGCGGGGTTGCCCACCACAAAAGCCGTGGAATCGGTGGCACTGGCGGGGTTATCGCGGAACACGGGCGCCTTGAGCTGGCGCACCATGCCGGCGCTCACGGCAATCGGCTCGCCATTCTGGCTCCAGCGATCTTCCAGCAATTCCCAGGGGTAGCGGGCGGACACCTCATCCAGCAACAGGATCCGGTCCGGCAGTTGCGGTGCGACCTGCTTCAGGCGATTGGGTAACAACATTTCGAACAGGGTCTTCGCCACTTCGGTGTTGCTGCTCGGCGACTGTGACGCCTCACTGATAAACCGATCAGCCATTTGCAGTTGACCCCGCGCATGTACGACTTCGATACGGGCGCGATTGGTGGCCGCATGGAAGCGCAGCCCGCCCCGCTCCTGGATAATCTCCAGGCGATGCCACCACCCCGGAGCTTCCTCGGCCATTACCCGGGTGTGTGCCCCCGGGCCTCGCTCAACCACCTGCCGGGGCCAACGCACGGCATCCCACAGGCGGCTGTCTTCCACCAACTGCTGCAGCGCTTCGGCGGCCTGGAGCGCGACGTCCTCGTACAATTCCAGCAGCTCGATTTTCTCGATCAACACCTGCTCATTGAACTCGGTTTCGAGTAATTTTTCGTTGACCGCGACCGCGGCACGGAGGATGACAGCGATGGACTCGTGAACCTGGATGCCTCCCGGCCCGGTGCCGACAAGCAGACAGGACAGGTTTGCCGCCCGGCTGCTGCCGGGTTCGCCAAACCGGTTATCGGGCCAGCGCGCCACCTGCAGTGCATATTCCGTCATCGCACCGCGCAAACCCGCTTCCAGGGTTCCCGGCGACAGCTCCCCGGCCTGACCCAGGCCAACGACCAGCGCGCCCGCCGGAAAGCCGTTGGGCTTCGGGTTGAAGAACAGGGCATGGGTACCCGACCTACCGGGGTAGATACCCAGGCGCAAGCGCTGCTCGAGCGCGCCATCGAGCTGCCGGTTGACGGCCTGCTCGGCACTGATGATCAGGTCACCGTTGTAATGGCCCACCAGAACCGGGTACCTGGCATAGGCCAGGTCGGCGTGGCGAATCCCCACCTCTATGGTCGGCAGTGCCCGCGCGCTGTCGGTAACAAAGGGCCGGGTTATGCCAAAACCAAAGTCGTTCATCCTGCCGGGGCCGGGTATGTCATCCACCGGCGGTGACTGGGGAATGGGGAAAGTCTCGGGGCCGCCTTCCCCTGCCCGCTGCAGCAACCCCGGCTTATCAGCCAGTCGATTGGTAGACCCCGTCTTCAACAGCTCAAGGTAGCCGGGTATCGCCCGGCGCTTGCTGCAGAGCTCATCATGGGCGGTATCCTCGGCATACCAGACCGGCACACCGGGCAGAAAGCCCGAGCGCCAGGTGACCGTTCCGTCCCCCTGCCTGACACCGCTGAATTCCAGCTTATGGGTCTGCCCGTCGCCGCGGGGCCGCACCCGGTAATCGGAGACCGTTACATCCTGGCAACCGGCGACATAAATCATATGTGCCGGGTCGGGCTCACTGTCCCTGAGCAGGCGCCAGGTGGCCCTGGCCTCGCGCAAGCTCGCCTCGGTGGCAGTCAGCCATGGGGCATCGAGCTGGGCTTTGAGCGTCTTCCATAGCTCGGCGTGGCCAAAGCGGAGCGCTTCGTCATCAAAGGGCAACAGTTCCAGCAAACCGGGGAATCGGCGCACCAGGTTGGTGATGTCGGTCGTATTCTGGGTGAAGTCCAGCAGCGCCAGTTTTTTCTGCGTCGGGTTATTGGCGGTCAACCAGCGCACGGCTTCAAATGAGCCCAGGTTGGGGGTTCCCAGCATCAGTAGTTTGCTGTTGGGCAGGGCCTTGATTCGCTGCCACATCGCCGCCCCGCGGGGCTGGTCGGCGATCATTGCGCGCACCACCAGGCCACCCATGGAATGCGCCACCAGGTAGACCGGCTGGCCGCTTTGCTCCGCCAGTGGCAGCCACACATCCAGTTGGTCCATCAGCTTGCGCGCCCCGTCGCGCACCGACAGCCGCCAGTCATAGGGAAAGATTTCAACCCGGTGCTGGCGCGCCAGGGCCTCCAGCAGCGGCCCGTAGAAATCATCCAGCAGGCCCGCCACGGCGATTTCCCCGGCACCCATGCGCAGGTCCCGGAGGCCGCCCCTGAGCAGGGCCAGGTAGCTTAGCCACACCTTGGCATTGGCCGCAGTCAGCTCACTACCCATGATACCCGGCAGAACCACCGCCAGGGGGCGTGCACCGGGTGCCTCGCGACTGCGCGCGACAGCCGCCACCCAATCGGGCTCTGACGCCGGCGGGCCGGCGCCCTCCTCCGTCTCTGTTTCGATACTGCTACGAGCAGGCTGTGCATGGGCCGCCTCGCTGATGGCGAGGAAACCAGCCTGCTCACCCTCGGCCCGGGTGAGGCCATAAACCAGCCAGCCGATGCTCTGGGGATTGGCGAAATAGTTGAAGTGATTGACCTTATCCCCCTGGTCCTGGCGGAATCGGGCGCCGCCCGGGGGGCGCTGGATGCCGCCAAACATCGAACCGGTGTTGACCACCAGGTCGTGCTGGCTCGAATAAAACCAGTCGGTCACCAGCAGTTTGAACCTGCCCCAAAGACTTCCGCCCTCGAGGTCACCGGCAATCACCGTGAGGTCTGCGCGGGTCAGCAGGTCGGGGTGATGCAGCAGGGTCGTCAGCGCGGAGCCGGGCATCATGGCCTCGAGCCCCGGCAGGGTTCGGGGATCGGTGCGCTCCTTGACCACGCCCAGTAAAAAGCCGATGCCGTCGCCCACCAGGGCGCTGCCGCTCAGGTAATTGAGAATTGACAGCCAGCGGTCCAGCCGGCCCGATGCCAGGGTGGTGCCCCTGGCCGGACAGGCAACCCGGACAAATCGCCCGATGGTGATATTTTTCCTGCGCAGCAGGGTGTTCAGCTCCAGCAGTCGCTGCCGATCCGCCCCGTAGGCCTGGTCGCGCTCCTTGGCCGCAGCCTTGGCCAGTGGATCGAGATTGAGATCGAGGGTACGGTCGGCGGCAAACAAATCATCGATGAATTCGCTGCGCAGCGGATCTTTGTGGGTCTCCCGCTGACCCAGGCACAGAAGTTCTCCCACCAGGCCGCCCCGTGAATGGCTTACCAGGTCGATCCGCGAGTTTGCGGGCAGCAGTTCCAGCAGTTCGAGGGCATTTTTTATCGGGCTTTCGGTGAGGGAACGATGCTCCCAGGCGTACACGTTGGCGCCATACAGGCGCTGTAATTTCTGCCGGGCATCCCGGCCACCGCTTCCTTCCTGTGGATTCCAGAGCTTGCCAAAACTGCCCTGGAAACTGGAGGCGGTACCGTGCAGGAACACCAGGACGGGTGCACCATCCTGGGGTTTTTCCACCCCGGGCACAGGGCTGAGCTTGAGGGCATCGCCAAAGTCCAGGCGGTACAATCCCGGATCGCCAGCGAGCAGTTTTTGCTCGAGCTTCTCCCCCAGCAACGCGGCGGTCTTGCCTTTCAGGTCGACACCGAAGAACTCCAGTACCTTGATACCGATGGAGAGCAGACCCCGGTCCGCGGCATAGTTACCGGGGATGCGGGGCATGGCCTGTATCTCCCAGGCCGGGTTACCGTCGCGGCTGGCGGACTGGCGGCCGCGCTCACGGAGTAAATCATCGGCCCGAATGTATTGCTCGAAGCCGTTGACCATTTCCACCCGCACCACGTCATCGGCTTGAGCGGTTATTTCCGTGATCCCGGCGTCCCGGGAAGTTCCGGGACTGATGCAACGCCGTTCGGTGATAGCGATGCCGTCAATTTCCAGCGGCTGACCGGGTTCCTCGACGTTGCCCCGAATACGATAAGTCTCAGTCATTGCTGCGCTCTCCGTGCCTGGCAGGGGTGAGGTTGCTTGCAAACGCCGCACGGTCCGTCAGTCGGCGACCAGGCGCCAGTCGCATGCCCCACGGAACCGCAAAAACTGCCGCGCTGCGTGCGGGAAGGTCATGGCTTGCAGGCCTGGCCCGTAATGCCGGCTCAGTGAGCGGGGATGGTATGGCCACGCCCCGGTGGGGCGGTTGCTGCCCGCCGGGAGCCTTGCACCGTCGACGCCTGCTGGCTTGCTTTATTGTTGCTGTGCCAGCTGCGGCTGGAGAACACTGTAAACCTGATCCAGAGGGGAGACAACCGTTGGCGCAGGGGAAACCCGGCCGGGGAGGCAAAAACGGGGCTTGGGAGCCAGGGTAAGGCTGGAATATAAACGAGGCCGCAGGTCGCAGGCGTCCCTCGGGGAAGCGTGGCGCTATTGCCTGATCGGGTGACAGGGCGGGTGTACAGGCGAGCAGCCCGGAACCCGCCAGCCGGTTCAACTATGGGGCAGGCTCAGCAGAACGGGCTTGACCCAGCGGCCTCGTCGCGGCGCCACAGTGGCCGTGCCTTGCCCCGAGGACACTGCGCGACCAGGCCCTGTTTCTGCACACTAACCGGCCGGGGTGTCGCTCTCGGGTGTCTCGGCCGCAGCCGCCGCTTCCTTGATCAGGGGCTGCAACTCACCGCTGTCGTACATCTCGGTGACGATGTCGCAGCCGCCAATCAATTCGCCGTTGACCCACAACTGGGGAAAGGTTGGCCAATTGGCATAGCCGGGCAAGGCCGCGCGTATTTCCGGATGGGACAGAATATCGACATAGGCGAAACGCTCGCCACAGGCCATGACCGCCTGTACAGTGCGCGCCGAAAAGCCGCACTGGGGCGCATTGGGTGCCCCTTTCATGTAGAGAATGACCGGGTTGTTTTCAATCTGCTCTTTGATGACGTCAACGATTTCCATAGGATGCCTTGTCTCTACCCCTGACAGTTTCAGAAGCCCGATACTTTACCAGAAACAAGGCCTGCATTCCCGACTATTTTACTCAGCTTTAGGCTTCAGAGACACCGTCCCCCAGCCCCCACCGCCCGCACTGGCAATCAACAGTCTATCACCCGCAGCGACGTCAAAGGCGCATTTTGCCGGCAACGGCGCGCCATTGAGGCGATTCTCGCCGCGCCGCGCAGCCTCGCCTCCCGCCAGACCCCAGGGGGCATGTTGCCGACGCTCGGTCAGCAGGCTGACCCGGGCCGGCGACAGAAATTCCAGTTCGCGCTCCAGGCCGTCGCCACCACGATGGCGACCGGCGCCGCCTGAACCCCGGCGGATGCCGTAGCGCCGCACCCGCAGCGGGTAATGGGTCTCGAGGCTTTCAACCGGTGTATTGAAGGTATTGGTCATATGCGTCTGCACCGCACTGGGCCCACCGCCGCGGCTGGAGGCACCCATCCCGCCGCCGACCGTCTCGTAGTAGTCCCAGCTACGCTCTCCCCGGCTGCCCATGGCAATGTTGTTCATGCTGCCATGGCTGGCTGCCGGGATACGATCCGGTAAGGCCGGCGCCAGGGCGCCCAGTGCGGCATCGACAATACGCGTCGAGGTTTCGACATTGCCGGCGGCGACTGCGGCGGGATAGACGGCATTGACCAGGCTACCGGGGGCGGCACGCAGTTTGATGGGGCGAAAAATGCCGGCGCTACCGGGTGTATAGTCGGGCAACAGGCAGCGAAACACATAAAACACCGCCGCCGCCGCGACCGCCAGGGGACAATTTATATTCCCTGCCACCTGTGCCGCGGTACCCGCGAAATCGACCTCGATATCACTGCCGGCTACGGTAATCGAGAGGGCGATGACGATGTCCGGATTGCCGGCGCCATCGTCATCCATCAGGTCCCTGAAAGTCCAGGTGCCATCCGGAATACGCGCATACTCAGCGCGCGCCAGGCGCTCGGCATAGGCGTTGAGCTCATCCAGAGACGAACAGAATGGCTCCTCACCGGTATCACTGACCAATTGCGCCAGGCGCTCGACACCCGTGCGGTTGGCGCTCAACTGGGCCTCGAAATCCCCACTCAGTCGCCCCCCGGAAACCGCTTCGATGGCCCCCAGGCGGGCAACTACGTCAGCCTGATAAACGCCTTCGCGCAGCAAATGACAGGGCGACAACAGCACCCCTTCCTGCTCAATATGGGTCGACAATGGCATCGAGCCCGGGGAATCTGCACCGATGTTGGCGTGATGCGCCCGGTTGGCCACAAAACCCAGCAGGCGTTGGGACACGAAAACCGGGGCCACCACGGTCACGTCGGGCAGGTGGGTGCCGCCGAGAAAAGGATCGTTGAGTACCACCATGTCTCCGGGTCGCCATTGCAGGCGGCCGACAATGCTGGCCATGGCATAGGCCATGCTGCCCAGGTGTACTGGAATGTGTGCCGCCTGGGCGCAGAGTTCACCAGCGGCATCAAAGATGGCGCAGGAGTAGTCGAGTCGGTCCTTGATATTGGGAGAGAAAGCCGCCCGGCGCAGCACGGCCCCCATCTCATCGCAGACGGACTCGAGTCGGCTGGAAAAAATCCCCAGTTCTATCGCGTTGATCGGTGACCACCTCGCTGTTGCGGCGCGGGCATCTTCGGCTCCCGCAGTAACTGCCAGCGCACTACATTAAAGGTTTGCCAAATGCAGTCAATGGCTTTATAGTTTCGGGTTTTTCATGGGCAGCGAGCGGCTGCCTTTTTGCGTTTATAGGACAGGCACTAACATGAACACCGCAGTGATGAACACCTACGCCAGGCTGAATGTCGAGTTCAGTCACGGTGAGGGGCCCTGGCTTTTCGATCGCGAGGGCAAGGCTTATCTGGATGGGTTGTCGGGGATCGCGGTGTGTGGGCTCGGCCATGCTCACCCCACGGTCACAGCGGCGATCGCTGACCAGGCGAGCAAACTGCTCCATGTCTCCAACCTCTTCCAGTCCTCCCTGCAAACCGAGCTGGCGAACAGGTTGTGCCGGCAGGCGCAGATGGACAAGGCTTTTTTCTGCAACTCGGGCGCTGAGGCCAACGAAGCCGCAATCAAGCTTGCCCGCTTGCATGGACACCGCAGCGGCATCTCCAGTCCCGCCGTAATCGTCATGGAATCGGCATTTCACGGTCGCACCATGGCCACCTTGTCAGCGTCCGGCAGTCGCAAGATCCAGGCCGGATTCGAACCGCTGTTAAAGGGCTTTATTCGAGCCCCGTACGGCGATCTTGGCGCGCTGCAAACCATCGCCGGCAATAATAATCAGGTGGTGGCGCTGATGCTGGAGCCAATTCAGGGCGAAGCCGGCGTCATCGTGCCGCCGCCGGGATTCGTTCGCGCCCTGCGTGCGCTGTGCGATGCCCAGGGCTGGCTGTTGATTCTCGACGAGGTGCAAACCGGCAACGGCCGCACCGGCAGCTACTTCAATTACCAGTTGGAAGACATCGTGCCGGATGTGGTCACCACCGCCAAGGGCCTGGGCAACGGCATGCCCATCGGCGCCTGCCTGGCCAGGGGCGCCGCTGCCGACGTGTTGCAGCCCGGCAACCACGGCTCCACTTTTGGCGGCAACCCGCTGGCATGCCGCACGGCACTTGCCGTGATCGATACCATCGAAGGGGAGCAACTGGCGGCACGCGCCGCTGAGTTGGGCGAACGCATCGCACAGGGTATGCAACGTGCCCTGGCCTCAACACCGTGGCTGCGGCAGATCCGCGGCACCGGCCTGATGCTGGGTATCGAGTTATCCTGCGACTGTACCGGCCTGGTCGAGGCCGCCCTGGCCGAGGGCGTTGTCATCAATGTCACCGGCAACAACACCGTGCGCCTGCTGCCTCCGCTGATTCTCAGCGATGCCGAAGCTGACACCCTCGTCGAGCGGGTAGCGAACACGATTGCCAATCACAGTACCGGCTTGCAGGCCCGTACCGGCTGAAACACCGACACCAGGCCATCCTGGTGGCGGTTTTCCTTTTTTCAGGACAGGTGTACTAGCGATATGAACCCCCGACATTTCCTCACGCTAATGGATTTCAGCCCGCAGGAACTTCGCTCCCTGATCGAGCGGGGGATCGAGCTGAAGGCCATGCAGCGGCGCCGAGAGCTGTTTCAGCCCTTTGTCGGCTATGTCATGGGAATGGTGTTCGAGAAGTCCTCCACCCGTACCCGGGTCTCCTTCGAAACGGGCATGGCGCAGCTCGGTGGTCACGCATTGTTCCTGTCATCCCGGGACACCCAACTCGGTCGCGGCGAGCCCGTAGAGGACAGTGCCAGGGTGTTGTCCTCGATGGTCGACATCCTGATGGTACGCACTTTCGGCCACCAGCAGATCGAACGTTTTGCGCAGTACTCCAGCGTACCCGTCATCAACGCCCTGACCGACAGCTTCCATCCCTGCCAGCTGCTTGCCGATATCCAGACCTTTGTCGAGCACCGCGGGGATATCCAGGGCAAGACGGTAGCCTGGATCGGCGATGGCAATAACATGTGCCAGTCCTATATCAACGCCGCCAGGCAGTTCGACTTCGAACTGAAAATCGCCTGTCCCGAAGGTTATGAGCCCGGTGACGACCTGCTTGGAGCAAACGCGGGCAGAGTCAGTGTGGTGCGCGACCCCGCCGACGCCGCGAAGGGCGCACATCTGCTGGTGACCGATGTCTGGGCTTCCATGGGCCAGGAGGCGGAATCAAAACAGCGGCTGGAGGCTCTCTCCGGTTACCAGGTCAACGAGGAATTGCTTGGGGTCGCCGCCACCGATGCCCTCTACATGCATTGCTTACCTGCCCATCGCGGGGAGGAAATATCTGCCGGCCTGATGGATAGCGCGACCAGTGTGATCTGGGACGAGGCCGAGAATCGACTCCATGCCCAAAAGGCATTGATCGAGTTTTTACTCCAGCACAGCGAGTGAGCTAACCCTCGCGCTAACTCTTCACCCGCTCCAGGGCCCGCAGCCAGCCCTGGTATTGCTGCTCCCGCTGGTCTTCGGGCATGGCCGGCGCAAAGCGCGCCTCTTCCTGCCACAACGCGCTTATCTGTTCTAAATCCTCGTAGACACCGGCCTGCAGACCAGCCAGGAAGGCAGCCCCCAGGGCGGTGGTTTCCGTGACCCGGGGACGACGGGCGTTGAGCCCGGTAATGTCGGCCAGGCGCTGGACGAAAACATCGTTTTTCGCCATCCCGCCATCCACCAGCAACTCCGCCGGCTCACAGTGATCTGCCTTCATCGCCTCCAACAAATCCCGCGTCTGGTAACAGACCGCCTCGAGGGTGGCAATGACGATATCCGTCACGTCACTGTCCCGGGTCAGGCCCAGCAAGGCGCCCCGGGCATCGGCATCCCAGTGCGGTGCCCCCAGGCCGGTAAAAGCCGGCACCATGTACACGCCACGGGAACTGGGCCGCTGGCGCGCGATATCTTCAGTCGCCGCGGAGCTCGACACGATACCCAACTCGTCACGCAGCCATTGAATGGCGGCACCGGCGATAAAGATCGACCCCTCCAGTGCATAGGTCGGCACACCCTTCAGCCGATAAGCCATTGTGGTCAGCAGGCGGTTCTGGGAAAGAACCCGCTCACTCCCGGTGTTCATCAGGATAAAGCAGCCCGTGCCGTAGGTACTCTTACCCTGGCCGGGAACGAAGCAGGCTTCACCCACGACCGCGGCATGCTGGTCTCCTGCCACGCCACCGATAGCGATAGCGGACCCCAGGGAGTTGCCGCGAGCGGTGCCGAAATCGTCGCTGCTGTCTTTGACTTCCGGCAGCAGCGCGGCGGGAATATCGAACAGGCGAAGCATATCCTCACTCCAGCACTGTTGCTCGAGATCAAACAGCAGTGTGCGGCTGGCATTGCTGGCATCGGTGCTGTGTTCGGCACCACCGGTCAAGCGCCACAACAGGTAGGTATCTACCGTGCCAAAGGCCAGTTCACCACGCTCGGCCCGGGCCCGGGCGCCACTGACGTTTTCCAGAATCCAATGGATCTTGGTGGCTGAAAAATAGGGGTCAAGACGCAGGCCGGTTATCGACTGTACCTGAGCCTCGGCGCCATCGTCGCGCAACCGTGTGCAGTACTCAGCGGTGCGGCGATCCTGCCAGACAATTGCCGGGTACACCGCCTTGCCGTTGGCTCGATCCCACACCAGGCTGGTTTCACGCTGATTGGTAATGCCGATCGAGACGATATCGGTCGCATCGATGGCGGCGTTCGAGATTGCTGCGGCAATGGAGTCGAGGGTGGTCTGCCAGATCTCCTCGGGATCGTGCTCCACCCAGCCGTCCCGGGGATAGTACTGGCGAAACTCCTTTTGCCCGACACCGAGAATCTCGGCACTGGGACTGAATACGATTGCCCTGGATGACGTGGTTCCCTGATCGATCGCAAGTATGTACATGTTTTTCCCCTCAGCAAAACGGGTAGAGTGACAGCGCCGAGTTCACAGTTTCGGCATTCGGTATCGAATTATCGGATTACCCGATTTTTATCATTGCTATACTTTTTGCAATCCCCAAAAGGGCACCGGAGAACGCCATCATAATGAAGAAAACCAAAATCTCACAGAACGATGCCGAAACCATTATGATCGCTCTGGATCAGGTGAGCCAGACTATCGACGTTATGACTATTGTTATCGATCGTCTCAAGCTACGCATGAATGCATCGCTGCACGACAGTGCTCAGTCCGACCAGATTCCTTCCGACAACGCTACGGCGTCTGCTCACAAGAACCTGGCACTGAAAAGCGATGCGATCCATTGACCTTCGCTCAGAGCGCCCTTCCCCCGAACCTTTCAAATTATTATCAGAGCCTAGTTTACCTCAATTTTAACCGGTATCCAGAAATCCTGAATTGCCCTTAGCTTACCACTTTGCTCCAGCTCATTTCGTGCTCGTTCCAGTCTGGCGAGCAGGGCGTCATTATTTTTTGCCACCGCCCAGGCCAACTCTTCCTGGGTCAACAGCCGGTAAAGACTGAAGAGATCGCTGTACTCTCTGGAGTTGGCCAGCTTCCAACTGGTGGGCGCATCGTGAATATAGACGTCAATCTTTCTTTCACGCAGCGCGGTAAAAGCATCCTCCGGACGGGTATAGTCGAGCACTACGGCTTCGGGCATGGAATCGGTGACGAATTTCGCGCCAGTGGTCAGCGGCTCTACGCCCACTTTCACCCCCGGCCCATAGATCGCTCGGGGATAGCCAAAGCGGGCGACGTCACTGCTGCGAATAATCGCCATTTGCCCAACCCGCATAAACGGGGTGACAAAATCCACCCTTGACCGGCGCTGCTCGGTAATGCTCAGGCCCGACATCAACACGTCGACCTTCCCCGCCTCCAGGGCCGGCAGCAACTGGTCAAAGGGCATGTCCACCAGGCGCAGCTTCATGCCCAGCAGTGACGCCACCTCAGTGGCATTGTCAGGCTCGATACCAACGATCTTGCCGTCCCTGCGAAATACCAGTGGCTCGTAATCGGCGGACAATCCCACCACCAGGGTTTCAGCCAGACTCCAGCTTGACACCAGGCTCAACCAGGCCAGCGCCACGAGACTTAGCACGCGTGTTAGCAAAGGATTCGTTTTTCTATTCCCCATACCACTTATCCATCACGTTAGATTTGTAGAAATTCAGTGCGGGCTCGCAGGCGACTGCAAGACGAGGCCATGAACCGCAACGATCATAAGTAAAAAAACTTAAGCACAAAACCGAATACGTCTAGGGGTGCCACTGTCGCTACACTGGCTCCCGACATATTCGAGGACGATACAGGAGTTATCAGCATGTTAGTACTTTCCAGACGTATGGGCGAAGCGCTCGTTATTGGCGGCAACATCAAACTGACGGTACTGGGTATCAGCGGGGGCCAGGTAAGAATCGGCATTGAAGCCCCCCGGGAAATCAGTGTGCACCGCGAGGAAATCCACGAGAAGATTCGGCAGGAGCAGGTCAGCGAGGCTTCATAGCACAGTGACCTCACATTACTGACCCGGCAACACGCTGTCGGTGTCAGGACAAGGCTTGGCGGCGAGATCGATATAAAAGGTCGCGCCGCCATTTTCGTTTCTGTGGAAGCCTATTTCACCCCCGTGGTCCTGCATAATGGTCGCACAAACCGACAGACCAATCCCCATGCCATCGTCTTTGGTGGTGTAAAACGGGTGAAACAGGCGATCCTCGGCGTCATCGGCCAAACCTTCGCCACGGTCAACCACGTTAAATCTGACTACCCCGGCTGCAGGAGAACAGGTGGTAATGTTGACACCCTCGTCGCGGTGGGGCGCTGACGCCATCGCTTCCATCGCGTTGCGTACCAGATTCAACAATACTTGCTGAATCTGGACGTCATCGATACAAACCTTCATGCCCTCGATGCCCACCGTGAAATGAATCGGCACCCGGTTGAAGCGGCTGTCGACCTCGGCCAGTTCGATCACCTCTTCGACCACGGCATTGGGGTCACGCATCTGTCGGCCGGCCTTGGGTTTCCTAACGAAACTACGCAGGCGCTGAATTACCTCGCTGGCACGCAGGGCCTGAGTCTGCATTTTTTCCAGCGCTGAATCGAGCTTTTCCCGGTCGATCGGATCTTTATTTGCCAGCCGACGGCTGACGCTGGCATAGTTGGCAATTGCGGTTAACGGCTGATTGACTTCATGGGCAAAGCCCGCCGCCATTTCACCCATGGTGCTCAAGCGCTCGATATGTGCCAGGCGCTGACGCTGCTTTTGCAATTCCATCCGGGTTTCCTGCAACTCCAGCTCCGCCTGCAGGCGCTGGGTGATGTCGCGAAATACGATGACCGCACCGCGAACCTGGCCGTTCTCCAGTACCGGAGTACAGTTGAGGGAAGCGCGGAAGTGGGTCTGATCCCGCCGCCAGATGGTTTCGCACTCAAGCTCGATCCTGTGCCCCTCGCTGAAGACCCGGCTGTAGGGGGGCGTTTGTGTCGACCGGGGTGCGCCGTCCGCCCCTCGCAGTTGGTTGGTGAGCGCAGGCTGGCCCACCAGTTCGTCCTGGTCCCAACCGCTGAGATACGCGGCCGCACGATTGGCGTAAGTTATGTTGGCATTGACATCAACCCCGAACACGCCTTCCTGCATCGTCGCCAGGATACGCGTAATCTCGCGCTCCAACTCGATATTGCGGTGGGATAACTCTCTTTCAAGGCGGCGTATCTTGACGTGGGTGGCAACCCGCGCGACGATTTCCGCGGCCTGAAACGGCTTCGAGATGTAGTCCACCGCACCCAGCTCGAACCCCCTGACCTTGGTGTCGGTATCGCCCAGAGCCGAGAGAAATATAACCGCAATATCGGCGGTCGCCGGATTCGACTTCAGGCGCTCGCACACCTGAAATCCGTCCATTCCCGGCATCATGATATCGAGGAGAATAAGCGTGGGTTTGGTTTCATGAATAATGGCCAGCGCTGCCTCGCCACCCCGCGCCGCCAGCAGCCGATAGCCCTGTCCGTCCAGGGTCTGGTACAACACCTCGAGATTGGTCGGGTTGTCGTCTACCAGTAAGACGGTATCTTCTGCGTCGCTCAAGCCTGACCCTCTGCTATTTTTTCCAGCGTTTGCTGCACCACGCGACCCAGCGCCTGCATTTCGAAGGAGTCACTCATGCGCTGTAGCGTCAGCAACAGTTTGTGCTCGGCGCCAAGGACCTGCTGCAACTCGGCAAGGTAGCGCCTGACGGCGGCGATGTCGCCAAGGCTCGCAGCCTCGCCTATCTGCTGCAGCAGTTCAACTGAGCCCTCGCCCGGCTCCAGGTTCAGATCCGCACCCGCGCCGCGCTCGGCAATGCCAGCCACCGGGCTTTCGCCGCCGGCACTGGCCACCATTTCCACCCCCAACTGGGTTTCTATTTCTTCGA
The DNA here is from genome assembly GCA_963751595.1 of uncultured Gammaproteobacteria bacterium. Classification (GTDB taxonomy): domain Bacteria; phylum Pseudomonadota; class Gammaproteobacteria; order Pseudomonadales; family JAHEGP01; genus JAHEGP01. Next base: position 146,020 of record CAVVVC010000004.1, on the reverse strand, counting down.
ACAGCACCCGTGCGTCCACCGGCTTGGCGATAAAGGCATCGCAACCGCAGCGCATGATCTCTTCCTGCATTTCGGGCAATACCGTGGCCGAGACCGCGATGATACGGATGTCGTCATAGGCGGCGTTTTCGCGGATTTTGCTCGATGCGGTCAAGCCGTCAATCACCGGCATGCGAATATCCATCAGGATCAGGTCCAGGGGCTCGCAGTGGACGATCTCCAGTACCTCCTCGCCATCATCGGCCTGGAAAGTTTCGAAGCCGGCGTCCTTCAGCAACTGCACCATGATGTCGCGGTTGGTCGCATTGTCATCGGCCACCAGGACCCGAAAGCTGCAACCCTCAGGGAGACTGGGCACCTCACGGGAGGGCGGTGGCGCCGTGGAGAGCTGGTCCTCCGCCAGGGTGTAGGGCAGGTTGATGGAGAACACGCTGCCCTCCCCCGGCTTGCTCCGGGCGCGCAGTTCACCGCCCAGGGCAATGGCCAGCTGCTTGGAGATAGCCAGGCCCAGGCCGGCACCCCCGGCTCGCTTGCCGGAAATCGTCTGGGCGAAGGGCCCGAATATCTCGTCCAGTCGATGCTCGGGAATACCGGCGCCACTGTCCTCCACGTAAATCGTCAGGACACTGGTGTCGAGATCGTTTTCGACCCGCAGCTTGACGTAACCCTCGTCGGTAAACTTGATGGCGTTGCCCAGCAGGTTGATCAGGATCTGGCGCAGGCGCATCGCGTCGGTATAGATCGCGTAGGGCAGACCACTGGTGTCGACTTCGAAATCCAGGCCCTTTTCCAGGGCCCGGGGTTTCACCACATCCACCACCCGCTGTACCAATTGATGCATATTGGCGGGGCGAATATTGAGGTCCAGTTTGCCGCTTTCGATGCGCGCAATATCGAGCACGTCGTTGATCAGCTCCAGCAGGTGCTGGCCGCAGTTTTCAATCGCGTCCAGGGTATCGCGCTGGCTTTCGTTGATATTGTGATCGCGCTTGAGAATCTGGGCATAGCCCAGCACACCGTTGAGTGGTGTCCGCAGCTCATGGCTCATCTTGGAGAGGAAATCACTCTTGGCGCGGCTTGCCTGGTCGGCCTGCCAGGAGGCCTGTTCGGCGCGATTGCGGGCGGATTCCAAAGCACCGGTGCGCTCCCTGATCTGGGCGGCCATATTGTTGAAAGAACGCACCAGGTCGCGAATCTCCCGCGACCCGGCACCCTCGCGAATGCTGCCGGAAAAATTGCCCGCGGCGAGGCGGCGAGCATTCCGTACCAGGGCCAGCAGGGGCTTTTCAGTGCGGCGAGCAAAGGCATAGGCAATGAATACCAGCACCATGAACCCAACCCACCAGACCAGCAGCAATTGCGATATGGTGGTGCGCATGCCGCGATAGGACTCGTCTTCCTCGATTTCGGAAATCAGCGACCAGCGAATCGCATCCAGCTCAATCGGTTGCCACACCGAAAAAACCTGGGAACCCCGGTAGTTGGTGGTAATGCTGCTGCCGGCGAAGCCTGACAAGCCCTCTCGCACCGCGCGACTGTCGACAAACTGGTTGAGGATACTGGCCGAACCCCCGAAACGCGACTCGGTGCGCATCAGTTTGTCCGGGCCTACCAGGTAGGTCTCCCCGGTCTCGCCCAGGCCTGGCCGCAACGCCATGATATTGTTGATCAGGTCGCCGGAGAATTCATGAATCAGTACCGCAATCACATCCTCGTCGACCAGCAGAGCCTTAGCGGCACAGGCCTTTCGGGGAGTGGCCTCGGGACCGATATCAAAATCCTCGAACACCACATCGTCCGGGAATTCCAGGGCGCGAAGATAACAACTGTAAAGCGGGCGCCTGCCCCGGTCCGGCGGGGTGAGACGATCCATGAAGCGCTCACCACCCAGCAGGTTGAATATGACCAGGGCATCATCCGGTCGCACCAGTAGCACCTCGCTGCCGGGGAAGCTGTTTTCGATATAGCGGAAATTGGCGTAGAGACGGCGATACGATTGCCAGTAAAGGCTCAACCGATTCCCCGCCGCGGCATCGCTATTCTGGTCCATGCGCCGCAGCCGATCTATCAGGTGCTGGTCGGCCCCCGGCCGCGGCAGCAGCTTGTTGATGAAGCGCACCTCGTCGACCACAGAGACGTTATCGGCCAGCGCCACCAGGCCGCGACGCAATTCGTTGAACTCACGCATCACCCAGAGGGTCTTGAGATTGCTGACCGAGTTAAGTCGATCGAAGGTAATGCGCTGCTGGGCAGTGAAGGCGGCCGGAACCGCCACCAGCACCGCCGCCACCATCATGATCAAAATAATCGACAACAGCAGCAACAGGATCTGGTGCCGAAACCGCATATAACCTGATTTGACTGCCATAGCGACGCGTTATCGCTTCTCCCCCAAACACTGGCGCCATACTACCATGCTGTACTATTGCTGTGGACTGCCTCAGGCTTCGCGAATGATGACATTACCCTGAATTGCGGTATAGTTACCGCTTGATTTTTTACAGCCAATCAGCAAGGGATTCTCAATGGCAGACCAGGCCCCCACAGTTTTTATTGTTGACGATGATGAAGCCGTTCGCGAGTCGCTCGGGTTGTTGCTGGAGTCGGTCGACCAGGGGTCGAAGGTCTTTGCCTCGGGCACCGAGTTTCTCGAAGCCTACAGTGACGACATGGCGGGTTGTATCGTGCTCGATATTCGCATGCCCGGGATGAATGGCATGGAGCTGCAGAAAAAGCTCAACGAGGTCAATTCCATCCTGCCGATCATTTTCGTCACCGGGCATGGTGACGTGCCAATGGCGGTAGAAGCCATGCAACATGGCGCGGTTGATTTCATCCAGAAGCCCTACCGGGAGCAGGACCTGCTCGACAAGATCAACCAGGCGCTCAACCTCGACCAACAGCAACGCGCCAGCCTGCGGGAGAAGCAGCAGATCATCAAGCGCATCGAAACCCTCACTCCCCGGGAACGCGAGGTGATGGATATGATGATCGATGGCAACGCCAACAAGGTTATCGCGATCGACCTGGGTATCAGCCAGCGCACCGTCGAAATCCATCGCTCCCGGGTGATGGAAAAGATGGACACCCACTCCCTCGCCCACCTGGTGCGAATGGTATTGGCCACCAGGGACGCCTGAACACCGGCTGGCGGTCCTCAACCCGTCCGGCGGGTTCAGCCCGGGGCTACCGGCTCCCCCGGGGGGCACTCAGGGTAGCATCGATCCCCTGCAACATTTCCACCAAAACCACCACGTCGATTGTCTGTTGCGTTTGCAATTGCTGAAAATAGATCTCGGCCATGGGCGCAATCGCGCACTTTTCAGGCAGTGGTTGGCGCTGTTCTATGCCGCTGCGCAAGGTGGGCACGAAGACGTGCTGCAACCATTGCACAAAAGTCAGGGTATCGATACAGAACGGCTGCCGGCTTGCCAGAGCCTGGGGCGAGGGCTGCTCATCGCTCCATAGCTCCAGGCGCAGCATTTCGCGCTCCAGCTGTTCCAGCCTCGCCGTCAGTTGCCGATAAATTTCTGCCACCTGTCCTCCTGCCTTTGCCCCGGTTGCCATGCTTCAAGCGCTGCTGCCCGCCCACGGCGGGAGAAATCGATTTCGGTCACCGCAGAGCCGGACAGGACCGGTTGGATTTATTGGGTCACCAGGCGATAGTCCGGCAGCGACTGCAGCAGCGCGCGGCCGTAGTGTTTGCTCAGCAAGCGCCGGTCCAACACCGTAATCCTGCCGCGATCCTGCTCGGTACGCAACAGGCGCCCGGTGGCCTGCATCAGGCGGCGGGCGGCGTCGGGCAACGCAATATCGCGAAACGGCTGGCCACCCCGGGAGCGGACCCACTCGGCCAGGGTCGCCTCGACCGGGTCGTCCGGCACCGCGAACGGCAAGCGCGTAATCACCACATGGGTACAGTATTTGCCGGGCAGATCGATCCCCTCGGCAAAACTGGCGAGGCCAAAAATGACGCTGGCCCTGCCGGCATCCACCGCCGCCCGATGGCGCCGCATGATTTCCTGTTTACCCAGTGCATCCTGGTTCAGAACCAGACTTTGCATGGCTTCATCGAGACCCTCGTAGACCGACTGCATCTGCCGGCGCGCGGTAAACAGCACCAGGGTTCCCTCGGCGGGGGTCGCGCTGCTGCTGATCTGCTCGATCAGCATCGCGGTGTAACGCTCCTTGTCAGCAGGGTCGAGGGCCTGGCCCGGCACCCGCAGTTCAGCGGCTTCGCGGTGATTGAATGGGCTCGGCAGTTGTAGGCAGCGACTGTCAGCGGGAATGCCGGTCTCCTGCAGCAAGCGGTCGAAGCTGCCCAACGCGGTCATACTCGCCGAAGTCAGTACAGCCGCCGCACAGCGCTGCCAGAGCAATTCCTGCAGCAGGCGCCGGGGCAACAGCGGCAGGGCAGCCATCTCCACTTCGAGGCCGGTAGCAAACTCCCGGCCACTGAGCCAGCGTGCGTAGGGCAGCTCCGGATCGCCCCCCGCCGGACCAAAGGCTTCTGCAATGCCACTCACCGGCCGCAGGCGACCCTTCATCTGGCCCAGCGCCCCATACCACTGTTCCGCGTCGTCCCGGGAAATCGCTTCCACCTCACCGTTCATGGCCGCATCCAGCCGCGCCGTCAGGGTGAGTATCAGCTGGTCCATACGCTGGGCGCAAAAACCCATGGCCTCGGCCTGCTCTGCCAGCGCTGGCGGTATATCGCCAATGGGAAAACGCAGCAGCGCCTCGCGCTCCCCCGGCCTGACGGCACCCACCAGATCACGCCCCAGGGACTGCGCATCGCGCATGTGTTCCTGCAATTGGGCCAGCAATGGGGCGAGGCGCTGGAGGGTACTGGCGCAGAGGCCGTCTGCGTCCACCGCCCTGGCCAGCGCCGGCAAGCCTTTCTCGACCTGCTCCAGCCAGCGCAGGGTGGCGTTGAGGCGCAGGCGATGGCCAAAATGCTGCTGGGCTTTGTCCGCCAGTTGATGGGCCTCGTCGAAGATGTACACGGTTTCTTCCGGCGGCGGCAGGATCACGCCGCCACCGAGGCCGAGATCCGACAGGACCAGGTCGTGGTTGGCGACGATCACGTCAACTCCCTCCAGGCGATCACGGGCCGAAAAATACGCGCACTGCTTCACGTAGGCGCATTTGCGCCCGGTGCATTGCATGTGGTCAGAGGTCAACGGCGACCAGTTGCGATTGTCGATCACCGAGCTCCAGCTGTCGCGATCACCGTCCCACTGCCGGGTTTCAAGCGCCTGCATCATCGCGTCGTACAAACCCCGGGCATCGCCACTGAGCAGCGGCAATTGCTCGTCGGGGTACAGTCCCAGGCTCAGGGAAGGTTCGGCAAAGTCCTCGACCAGGGTAACCAGCTTGGCGTGACAGACATAGCGCCCCCGCCCCTTGACCAGAACATAGTCGAAGTCGAGATCGGTGTTCGCCAGCAAATCCGGCAAATCCTTGTTGATCAGCTGTTCCTGCAGCGCAACGGTCGCCGTGGCGATTACCAGCTTGCGCTCCAGCGACCGGGTCAGTACCAGGGCAGGCAGCAGGTAGGCCAGGGTCTTGCCCGTGCCGGTGCCGGCCTCGATGGCGGCAATCAACTGGTCGCGGTCGGCATTGCCGAAGCGGGCATTGGCCAGCACCCTGGCCACCTCCGCGATCATATGGCGCTGGCCATGGCGGGGATTGAGTTGCTTTGCAGCCAGCCAGTCGCGATAGCTCTGCTGAATCTGCTGTTTCTCGCTGTCTGCCAACACTAGCTGGAGTCCGTCATTCCCGGGGGCATTTCCAGCAGCTGGCCGGTGATATCGGTCAGCAATACCGGTCGCTCGCCGCCGGCGAAGCGCTCGGCAACACTATCCAGCTCAGCGTGACCGACATGGGGCAGCAGGTCCTCGAGCAGCCATTCCAGTAACGCCTGCAAGTGGACAGGGTCGGGACTGCCACCGCCATCGTCATGGAGCTGCAAAAGCACCTGGGCCGCACTCAGGGGCGAATCGTCAGAGGCCTCTCCATTGCTGACCGGGTACAGCTTGAGCGAAACCTCGAGGCCATTGTCGATGTCGATGCGCAGCCCGGTGGTGCTCCTGCCAAAAGGCAAGGCCCGGGTTGAATCCGCCAGTGCGGCATCATCGAAGCCCGCTGCGAATTCCTCCCAGCACTGTTCGATCATGCCCCGCAGCTCCCGGGTGCTGTCGCAGTAACACACCGCCTGCACGGCCCCTCCGCCGTGGGAGTGTACCCTTGCCTGTTGCTGCCAGTTATCGTCGTCGTTCAAAGGGGGCTGTCCTGCGTATGGCGTTGAGGCCGAAGTCTAGATCATGCCCAGCTCCTGCTTGCGCAGGATGCAGTTGGCATACATTTTCAGCACGTAGGGTCGCAGGGCTCGGGGTAGGGCCCCAACGCGGGCATCGAAGGTCGCCTCCTCGGTGGCATAATCCGCCGCCACAAACGGACGCTGGGAGCCGCCGCAAAGTCCCTCGGGATAGTGGCCGAACAGCCGCTGGTAGGCAAAATAGTTACTGGGGTGCAACACGTAGTTGCCAATCACCTGGCGGTCGATGGCGGCGGCCACCGCATTGGGGTCGTCACAGTCGTGCTCCAGGGGGGTGCCATAGGCCACGTGGACATCGCCCTTCATGCCGGTGATACCCCGTGCAATATTGTGAATGTCTTCCTGCTCACCCTTTTGGTAGTCGCCCTGTTGGTCCCGGGTGTGCAACTCGAGGGCCTTCGCCTCGTCCAGGGGGTCGAATTCGTAGGATATCGACACCGGTACAATCCGCAGCATGCGAATAAAGTCGGCAAAGCTTTCCTCGGACTTGTTCTGACTCATCGCCAGCATCTTGATGATGGCGGGTTCGGTTTCGTCGAAACCATCCTTGGCCCGGCCCTCGCGCTGGGCAATCCAGACCGGCTTGTGCTCCTCGGTCAGCGACATACGGACGTAACCGGACAACTCCCGGTACGCCGCCAGCACCTGGCGCGCCCCCCGGGCCGAGCGCTTGACGATAAAGCTCTTGTTCAGCCGCATCAGGTCCGAGGCATAATCCTTGGTCAGCAGATTGTCGCCAATCGCGATGCGCACAGTGTCATGGCCGTTGCGGTACAGGGAATAGTTGATAAAGGCCGGGTCCAGGGCAATATCCCGGTGGTTGCTCATGAACAGGTACGCCTGCCCGGAGGACAGTCTCTCGATACCCGAAACCGTAAAGCCGGTGGTGGTGCGATGGATCATCGCATCCATGTAGCGCTTGATGACCAGCTGCATGGAGCGGACATCGTCAACGCTCCGCAGCTGCCAGCGCAGGGACTTGATCACCAGTGGCTCCAGCAGCCAGCCCAGGGGCCCGGCCAGGCGCGGAAACTTGAGTCTGCAGATCGCCGCGGGAAATTCCGGGTGTGCCAGCAAACGCTCGATAACCGGCCGTACTTCGCTGTCGTTGTAGGGTCGGATGTCGCTGTATTTGTCCATTTTTTGCGTCGGGGGGGAAAGTGGCTGCAAGGGGCGAACCTTAACCGATAGCAGCTCTCGCGTCATCCATTTAGCGCTTCCCGGGCCCGCCAAAAAGCCTTTGATGACCTTTGGCAGGTGTAAACTGTTTGGGCGGCAACTTCTTAGCGGGTATGATTGTCATATTGCTAACCTGAACACTAATGGAGAGTTTGATGATCACTGCTCGTGTATTGCCTGCCTTGCTGGGGTTGCTGATTCTGGCTGGATGCTCCAGTCCGGTGAAGGTAGAGTCTGACTACACACCTGAAATCGACTTCAGCGCATTCAAGACCTACAGCTGGTACCAAACTGCCCTGCGCGACCCCCGTTCACTGGATTACCTGGGGGGCGATATCTTCGACAAGCGCGTGCGTTACAACATCGACGCCCAGCTCCAGGCCAAGGGTTTTATCCTGAAAAACGACGGTCCGGTAGACTTCAAGGTCAATTACGACGTGTTGACCCAGGACCGGCAGGATATCCATACCTACAACACCTACGGCGGCATGGCACCGGGTTTCGGTTACCGCGGCTATTACGGCTACGGGGGCATGGGTACCACGACCACCCAGGTCGTCAATTACAAACAGGGCCAGTTGATTGTCGATGTGCTGCTGCCCGATGCCACGCTGGTGTGGCGCGGCACCGCCGAGGGCCGGGTACCGAAAAACGAGAAGCCAGAGAAAAGGGAGCAGGGAACCCGGGATCTGATCGCCAAAATCCTCGAGAATTTCCCCCCCACGCCCCAATGAGCCAGGGGGAAACCGGAGAGAGACACGATGAACAGCCCGTCAATTTTGGCATTGCCGCTTCTGCTGTCGCTGGCGCTGGTCCTGGGTGGCTGCAGCACCATCAACGTCAGCTCCGATTATGCTTTGGAGCAGGACTTCAGCCAGTATCGCAGTTACCAATGGCACCCGGATGGTGTCAGTAAAAATGCAGCCCTCGACGTGATGGGCGGTGACATCTTCGCTTCACGCATCAAGCGAGTAATCAACGAGACCCTGGCCGCCAAGGGCCTGTACCAGGATGACAACCCGGATTTCTATGTCAACTATTCGGTGATCACCGAAGATCGGGTATCCATCAACACCTACAACACGTACGGCGGCTACGGGCCGGGTTGGGGCTACTACGGCTGGGGCTACTACGGCTGGGGCTACGGCCCCTGGGGCGTGGGCACTACCCAGACCTCGGTCAGCTACTACACCCAGGGCAATATCGTGGTCGACGTTGTCGATGCACTCAGCAACAAGCTGGTTTGGCGTGGCACCCTCGACAGTCGGCTGGAAGAATCCTCCAGCCCGGCGGATAAAGAGCAGGACCTGCGCAAGGCGCTGACCAAGATGTTCGAAAACTTTCCCCCGACCGTTGCCAACGACTAGGCGGGGGGCAATGCGCTGGCACGGCGCCCCTGCGGACAGCCGGGTGCCATCGCGCCCCTGGTTTTCGATTGTTGGGGCGACATTACCCTGGCTGGCCGCCACACTGCTCTTGCCCTGGGCACCGGCGGGGTACGCGGCGACACCAACCCGAATACAGTTCGAGGGCGATGCCAACTCCGGCGAGGGTAAGCAATACTCGATCTACACCGTGCGCTGTTCCAACGGCCAGATTCGCAGCCTGACCGCGTGGGACAATCGCCGGGATTGGTGTGTCAGCCACACCGCCCGGGTCAGTTGCCACACGCGGCAACTCGCAGCGGCGAGGCAAGCCTGCAACGAAAAAGAATAGGCAAATGCCTGTCGGCCCGGCAGTGCCGCAGGCTAAACTGCGCATCCAACCCACGCAAACTGCATTGACGGAACTGAGCCTATGAACTTCTCCCCCACCCAAGCCGGCGGCGGCAACGGCCGCGATCAGAAGCCCGGCAACAAAGCCTGCATGAGCAAACCCGGCAACCGGGGGGTAAAGCGGCTAATTGCCGCCACGGTATTCTCCTTTCAGGGTTTTCGCGCCGCGTGGCAACAGGAAGAGGCTTTTCGTCAGGAAATGCTGCTGGCCCTGGTGCTTTTTCCTGCAGCCTTTTGGCTGGGCCAGACCACCGTGGAGATCCTGCTGCTACTGCTCAGTTGCATCATGGTGGTGTTCGCAGAACTCATAAACACGGCAATCGAGTCCATCGTCGACAGGATCAGCCCCGAACAACACCCGCTTTCGGGACAGGCAAAAGACCTCGGCTCTGCGCTGGTGTTTATCAGTAATATGACGGTACTGCTGGTGTGGGGCATGATTGCCTGGCAGCGGTGGTGGGGATAGCCGCATCGGGACACTAGGCCCATTCGCGACGTCGCCCCGGGTTTGGTGTGGCCGATTGATGGATCTCGTACTGAAATGACGCCGCTGCTTGCTCCAGCGCAGCCAAGGCCCCTTCGGCGCTCGCCGGCCCTCGCGCCGCGACCCCGGCGCAGGATCGCTGGGCCGTCATTGCAGGGAATCTTCCAGGGATATTGACAAGCCGGGAGCAAATCGGAATAATCCGCCCTCCAATTTATTGACCGAGGAATACCCGTGGCAAACTCACCCCAGGCAAAAAAGCGCGCACGCCAGGCAGAAGCTCGTCGCCGCCATAATGCGAGCTTGAGCTCCATGGTGCGTACCTACATCAAGAAAGTGAATGCGGCCACCGCCAGCGGCGACAAGGCAGCAGCACAGAAAGCCTATGCCGAGGCTGTGCCGGTTATCGACCGTATGGCCGACAAGGGCATTTTGCACAAAAACAAGGCGTCACGGCACAAGAGCCGATTGAACGCGCAAGTTAAAGCGATGGCCTGATCTTACCGGCTGCTGCGGACCCGACAGGGATTAAACAAGATCCTGTCGACCGCTTGCACCTATCCTTCCCTTTATTATCCTTTCCCTGAAGTAAGGCCGAGGCTCGCGCGCCGCGGCTTTGAAGGTATAGCCTGAGGTTCTCTGCATCGGCGGCGGCAACGTGAATGCCCTGTTACCCACGCTGACGTGTTCGCGACCCGGTTGTTCGGCTTTCTCCGAAGGCTATTTGAAGTCTGCACGCCAGGCATAATATTGTGCGGCTTGCCAATCACCATTGGCTGCCTTGAAAACTTTTAGTGCGTAGTCGTTCGTCCTCAGCTTTTCTCCACCCTCGCGTTTATAACGCATGCGTAGTTTCATCGGCCAGTAAACGTATTGTTCACTGTAGGTGCCCCATGCGAGGAACTCGGTCTCCTCCACGGTCAACCTTCCGTCTCGGGTCAGGTAGGCTACCGCGGCCTCTATCGCCTCGGCTTCACTGGGTTTGGGCATGTTCGAGACAGCTTTTTCAGCACCGGATTCACTCGCCGGCTGCATCGGCTGTGCGCTGACTGCCGCCTTCGATGCGCTGGCATTTTCGTGCGCGAAGACAACGGGTGACAGTGCTAACAGAGAAACCAATACTACGGAGCGACACTTCATTTTATGCTGTTTCCTCTTGCGACCAATTGCTGAACCAGGGTGGTCTAATCACCGCTGTTCCTTCCAAAAAACCAGTTTTTCCGCCCCAGCAGGAACGCCACGAGCGCCATCAAGGCCGAACCGAACATAGCAAAAGCCGGCGGCAATGGCACTACATGGACGTTGTCGACACCAACGCTGGCGGTAACGGTAAGACCGCTCCAGCTATCTGTCTCGCTATTCAGCAGGCGCAGCTCCTGAACGTTTGCCAGGGTTGCCGCCACATCGTTGCCGGTGGTGTTGCCGCCAATGCCGCCGCTGATGGCTATCAGGTCGTCGGGCAATAACGAAAACACCGCCCGGGTCCAGCCGCTACCAACCTCCAATCTGCTGATGGAGTTGCTGATAAAAACGCCACCGGTTACACCACCCGTTGAGGCGCTGCCGAAGCCGCCATTGACGGCGAGGCGCATATTAAGAACCTGGTCGGTGCTGAAATTCTTCAGATCCATGGCGATCGCAGTAATGCCCGCGGCGGTGTAATTTCCGGCCCACTGCTGTCGGTTAAAAAATGTCAACCGCTGACCACCTCCTCGGATAATCGAGCTGTCAGACCGTACCGCAAGATAGGAATCGCCGACGCCATCAGGCCCGCCATCGGCGACGATGCTCATGAAGTTCTCTGTAACTGTAGGGACTCCCATCGCCCAGCCCTGCAGGGTATTGTCCTCAAAATCGTCAAGCTGGTCGATATTGGCCGCCTGGGCCAAAGTGCGGGGCAAAAGACACAACACGGTAAAAAACGCGGCAGCAAGTTTCCTGTTCTTGATATTCGTTGGCACGGTTTTGCCCTCCGTACTGACCTATTGAGCGTCTCCCGCCGGTGAAGTTTCCAGGCGCGCCTGATCCGGCACTACGTCGTCGGCGGTGGAGCTTGGTGGAGCGCCGGGTTGCTCCCGGGGCGACGTTACAATGCCATCAAGGCTGTCTGCCGGAACCCGGGCACGGTTGGCTGCGGCCACCCTCTCGGTTTCGGTCTGCATGTACTGGATCAGGTCAAGCGCCTGTTGCTCAGTGAGTTGCACATTAGGCATTGGCACATTGCCGTACTGGGCGAATAGCTCCATCGCCAGGGTATCTTTTTCCTCCAGCATGACATCGGGTTCCTGCAACCAGCGAACCAGCCACTGGTGATCACGCCGGGCAACAACACCCAACAGATCGGGCCCCAATTTGTCGCCTCCGCCGATGCTGTGGCAAGCGGTGCAGCGCGTGTTGTAGAGGTCCTCACCCGGGCTGGCAGCCGGCAGAGGCTTGCTCTCGGCGTAACTCGGGAACACGGCGGCAGAAGAAGCCGTCAGGCGGTGCTGCTGGAGGCGACCAAGTAACACCGAAACCAGTGCCTCGGGTATATCGAAGGGTGTGCGTCGAAACCATTGCCCCGTCTCCTCATTACCCAGCACAAAATTGATGACATGGTCGCTAAGCTCCTGCTCGTTTTCACTCAACATGCCCAGTGCGTCCCGAACCCGGTCGATGTCTTCCTTGTCTCCCGTGAGAAACTGCCAGCCAGGGGCAACGTCGAATTTCTGCATATAGGCCTTGAGCACCTCGGGTGTATCGCGATCGGGATCCACAGTGATGGAGTACATGTACACGTCTTTGCCGGAGTGCTCCCCCAGCATCTTTTGCACCGTGCGCAACTTGGCTGTCTCCAGGGGGCAAGCATCGCCACAACTGGTAAACATGAAGTTGATCGACACCACCTTTCCCTTGATGACGTCATCGTAAAAGCGCAGGGGCTCTCCGTCCTGGTTGATCAGCACCACGTTGGGGAACTCCGGTTTCGCCCAGGCCAAATTGACCGTTGCGAGATACATCGCAGCGATCAACAGGAGGATGACAGCAGCAGCTCGAGGTAATCCGGCGGTATTTCGAGAACAATGCATATACAACCCCTTACTTGAATTTCATTTAGCGGGTTAGTTCCAGCAACCTGGTTTACAGCCAATAGCTAGCACCACTAACATTGGCGCGGCTTCAGGCTATGAAACCGCGCCAGTGCATCAGGTCCGCGGGGCGCTACGGGTTGCCTGCCGACGGTCCCGGAACGCTTCCAAACCTGGCTCTGAACAATGAAAAGTCACTGAGATTCACAAAGCCATCGCCATTGAGGTCTGCATCTTTCCCGCTCGTGCCGAACGACGCCCTGAACTCAGCAAAGTCAGCCAAGTTCACCTGGCCGTCGCCGTTGAGATCCGCATCGCAGGCGTTGCCAAAGCCGTCGGCGTTGGTATCAAGCTGGTCCGGGTTGGCAAGCAGTTGGCAATTATCGCAGGCATCGCCAACGCCATCAGGTCCACCTATATCCAGCACATCCTCCTGCCCCGGATTCGGGACTATGACACAGTTGTCGACGCTATCCAGAATGCCATCGCCGTCCAGGTCAGAAGCCGCCGCCATTGCCACGTTACCGGTCTTGATGGTTGGTAACTCCACCACTGCTGTAGCGTCGGTAAACGGCTGTGGGTTGAGGGCACTGATATAGCCCACGCCGTCCCAGGTCGGCAACGGTGTCGGTATGCGCACCGTTTGCCCCGGCATTTCGTTATCCCAGCGCAGCAGCATGGCTTTGTCTTCGTGGGTAGTATTGTGGCAGTGCTCCACGTAGGTACCGGCAAACTCGCGAAAGCGAATTGCAACTGAGATATTCGAGCTGCTACCGGGATCGTCAAGACCCGATACGCGATACATATCCTTGCGCGCGCCGACCTCCCAGGGGGGCGGGATGGCTCCGTCGCGGTTCAGGTACTGGCCCTCTTCAAAGTGGATATGCACCGGGTGGCCCCAGCCGCCGCCACCATTTCTGATGTGCCAGATCTCGACGCCGCCACCGATGGTTTCCGGGGCCGCCGACACCCGGTTCACGTCGGCGGTGCGGGAGCATGTGCCCGGATTCGCGATTGGATCATCTAAACAAGCACCAGTTTCTGGCTCGTCGTCGGTAACGATACCCCAAGGCGTCTGGCGACCATCGGTTGCTTCTCCAGGATTACCTCCCCGGGTGAAGTCGAAGGTACGATGGATGGCCCCATCGAGCTCCGCCTGGGTAAATTGCACCAGGGGAATCATGGTTTTACCCCCTCCACCAAACTCCGTCGCGACGTACAGGTTGGGGTCCATGCTCAAATCCGGCTCTCCGTTAGAGGCGCCTACCCGGAATTCCAGGAAGGGCCTCAGCGTGGGGTCGTCTGACCAGCAGTTGTTGTCATTGCAGCCGGGTTGGATTTCTGGACTGAAGGTGCCATTGAGGATATTGGCGAGCGGCTCCACACCTTTGGGGCCACGGCCATTGTCATGCCCCAGGGTGTTTACCATGTACAGCTTGGTGCCCGCGGCCTTGCCGGCGAAGTCAATGATAATATCGAACCTTTCGGCAATTGACTGAATCGGCAGATCCGGGTCGACCCCATTGGGGTTGCCCGGGCCAAAGGGAACAGCATATTCCATGATGTTGCCGTCGTTGGCAACCATGAAGTACGGCACCCGATTGTAGGACACGCCAGAGCCCGGAGGGCCCTGGAACGTTCCACCACCACCCTGCACCTGCTCGACAATAGCGAACTTGAAGAAGCGCGCCACGGCACCGTTGAGCACCCGGAAGCGGTAGCGGCGGGGACGCACCTCGAGATACGGCTCGTACAGCCAGTTAACCGTCATTCTGTCTCCCAGGAAACCATCTTCATTGAGGCCCAGCGCCATGTCTAACTGACCACTTTGATTCCAGGCCTTGGCGGCAATCAGCAACTGGATATCGTAATCGCGGTTCCCCCAGTCCAGGGCGGTTCCGCTGGGGAAGCACAGATTGACATTATCCTGCTCGGGGGTGTCAGCATAATCGCAGCGAAAGCCTTCCTTGCCGCGATCGATGCCACTGTAGTAGTTCATCATCGCCGCGTTGCCCTTGTAGACGTTCTCCGAGGTGCGGTCGATCATGTGGTCATGGAACCAGAGCGTACTCATGGTCTCGCGCCAGTCGCCCGGAATATTGACCGTTAGCGTTTCGGGGTCGCAGGTCTTGGGCTTGGTTGTGCCGGTATTGGGGTCGGCAATCATCAGCACCTCGCCCGCTGAGCACGGAGTAGAGGCACGGGGATCCCGCGCATCCGCGTTGATGCTGTCGTAACCCGCCAGTACCATGGGCCAGCGATAGTCGTAGAACTGTCCAGGGAAGAAGTAGGCACCGGCAAAGCCGTCGACCTCACCGGGGTTATGGCCATTGTGCTGGTGGGTAGTGATCGTGTGCTCGCCAAAGCCGTCGTTGGCGCCAACGTTGATGGGCAAGGCATTGTAATGGCGAAACAGAATCGGCTGGCCATAGCGGGCCCTCAGTAGTTTCGGTGGCAGCGTACCATCGCCGAAGGTCCACAGCCGGTTTGGATCCTGCGCCGGCATGGAGGGGTGAAATTTGATTTCAATGCCGGCGGTAGTGCCATTGGAGGTACCACCGAAGGCGCCCGTGGTGTTGTGGTATAGCCCGCCAGGTGCGAACTCACCCACTGCGTAGCCGTGGCTTTGTGCATCATCCAGGCGACCGGTGCCGGCGCGGGCAGCGCCCATCATGCTCTGGGCGTATACCGCGGGGGGGAACTCATCATAACGCTGGTGGGAGAAACTCACGCCCGGCGGCCTGCCCTCTATCGCGCCCCCGCTGGGAATGACCCCCGGGATACAGCTATCGATAGCCCCGGCCCAGGGGTTGGGCAGACTGGTATTGGCCTCTATGGTTGGATCTGGCCACAGGGGCGCGTCGAGCAGGCTCTCCATAGCGGAGGGGTTCGGCCTGCCGTCACAGGTATTGGGCGGATCGAATGTTCTCGTCTGGTCGGCTCCGGGCGCCGGCATCAAGCGCACCTCGAACTCTTCGAAACGCAGCATTTGCTGGGCAAAGGACTGCGCGCCAAATAGTGGACTGGCGGGCATGTCCGAGGGTATGTTGACGGCGGCTGTGGCCGTCTGCGAAAGGCCAGCCAAGCCCAATAGGCCCGCCATTTTTGCGGTTCGCACCGACTTAGTTATCGATCTTGTTTTTCTGGATTTCATTTTCCTGTCTCCCGATCTGTTTTACAGATCATGCCTTTGTACTCAGCCTTGCTGAAACAACCAATCCCTTTCGGCCTTTCATTCCATTATTTGTTGCCGACCGACACCTTTCTTCGCAACGGGCATCCTTGCCCATGCCCTTGGGTTAAGGCGCACAGCATGATGGACCGGGTTTTTGCCCAAACACGCTTCTGAACTTGCCGTAATCTCCCAAATTAACATTACCGTCGCCATCAAAATCGGCATCGTCTCCAAGTTGACTCAATGGCGACTCTCCAAAAACGCCTCGAAACAATTGAAAGTCGGCCAAGTTGACGACTCCGCTGTTGTCAAGGTCTGCATCACAGGCATTACCGAAGCCATCATCATTGGTATCACGCTGGTCGGTGTTGGCAACTTGCAGGCAGTTATCGCAGGCGTTGCCAATACTATCCGCGTCGGTATCCGCCTGCCCCGAGTTGGGAGTCTGCGGGCAATTGTCCAGGTCATCAGACACGCCGTCGCCGTCCTCATCAGCTGAATTAACCACCGCCACCAGGCTGGTCGCAAGTCCGCCGGCGGAGGAGCTCACCGTAACCAAGGCAGGCGGTGCGATCGGGTCGCCCGCCGCCGTTTCAGTGATAACTGCACTGCCCGCAGTCAGCGGCTGATCCAGCTCGACGATCGTGAGCACCGGCGGAGTCAGGGCATCGCTCGATGCAGCCTCGATGGTCAGGGCCGGAGGCGAAGCTCCCAGGTCATATTCCGCACGCGTAATGCTCACGAAATCCGACAGCGATTGAATCAAGCGGGTCGGATCAGCGGTCGTATCGGTTGCCTCAATGTTTACCGAAGAGGGCAATGCCACCGCGTTGGGCGTCAACTGCTGGCTCAAAAAGAAGTTGCCCTGATCCGCAAGTAAGCTGAAAGGCCCGCCCAGATTGGGACCGCCCGCAGCTGTCACGCTAGCGGTCGCAGCGCCCCGGGTGAATACATCGACCTGCCCGGTACCGCCGGCATCCCGCGAGTAGGTAAGGCGCTCGGCGCTCATTGCCGTGGCGAGTCGACCGTCGTAGACTTTACCCACCACGGTAAACAGGCTGGCCGTGACACTGTTGGCACTGCCATCGTCATCGCCATCACCTGGGTCGAAGGTGTTCAAGGGGACGGTCAAGGCTGCGTCCGAAAACGCCTCGATTTTGAAGAAGTTGTTGCCAGCGGGGCTACCGATAACCGCATGCGGGGTGGCACCGTCACCAATGAAATCCGCGACCCCGTCACCGGTGTTTTCCAGTGCAGCATCATTGGGGTAGGTATCCCAGGTTAGCCAGGGGCCGCCATAGGTGTTGACGGCTTCCGTCACATTGCCCTGGTCATCGATGGTGCCCTGGTTAAACTGCACGTCGAAGCTTTCGTTGACCTCGAGGCCCGCACCCACGGCAGTGACGGTGTAAATGTGTACCCCATAAGGCTCGGTTACGCGGTAGATCCCTGGCACCGGGAGATCCAGGCGAATGCGCAACCGGGTGAAGGGGAACTGGTCGCCATCAATGGGAACTTCCGCGGCAAATGCGGCCTCGGCAGCAAGCACCAGCGTGGCCCCGATGGTACCCGGGAAGCCGGATGTGTCGGGTTCGGCCAGCCACCAGAAGCCTTCCGCACCAAAGCCGATCTGATTTGAAAAATCGTTGGTCGGATCTAAAGGGTCGAAAAGGCAGAAGGCGGGGTCGAGGCACAGTTCTAACTCAAGCCCATTGGCGTCGGTCAAGTATTCCGAGAAACCGTTGTTGGGGTTCGGCGGGCCGGCAAAAAAATCCGCAGCATTGCTGGTGGTCGAGCTCAAGAGCAAACCAAGCAAGACCGGGACCATGGTTTTGTCTATTTTATTGTTCATTCTATCAGTCTCCGGCTGCGCTTATGGGGTGTGAATCACTGTCACTGGGATGGTGGCGGAACCGCCCGCAGACGAACTTACGGTCACCGTCGGCGGGGCAACGATCAAATTGGTGCTCAACACGCCGTTGCTAAGGTTTTGCCCCAGGGCGGACAGCACGGGTGGCGCGACCTCGTCGCTGGAGTGGGCCTCAATGGTCAGATCACCGGTCGCGTAATCAAATTCCGCCCGGGAAATGGTAACCAGGTCAACCAGGGGGTTGACGGTCTCGGCCGGTTGGGCGCCTACCGCAGCATTGCTTGCCGTGACGGTCACCTCGGCCGGTAGTGTCGCCCCCGGTGCCAGCGCCACACTGCCAAAAAAGCGACCGCTGCCGTCTCCTGTCATGGGCAGTTGACCGGCGGGCAGATCACCTCCACCACTAAAACTCACGGTTGCCTGAGTGGGCGCCTCGGCGAACACATTGACCCTGCCACTGGCAGCGCGGCTGTAGCTCACCTGACTGACCTCCAGCGGTGTCGGTAACGCGCCGGTGTACACTTTACCGGTGACTGTAAACAGGTCGGTTTGGATAAAATCGATGCCGTTCCCACCAATGTTCGGGCCCTCGATACGAAAATAATTGGTGCCGCAGGGGCTACCCTTCACCGGGCGATCTACGGCCAATGTACCGATGTAAGCGCCACCACTGAGGAGTGGATCGTCGGGAAAAGTGTCCCAAGTCAGGACGGGGCCGATGCGACCCTGGTAGCCAACCTGGTCCGCCGCGAAGGGAATATCGAAGGAGTCGTTGATATCCCCGCTATTGGCGGCGCCGACGATGTCGTAAGTGATCTGGCCCCAGGGATGGGTGACGATATAGGTGCCGTCCTGCGGGATGTCGATGCGAAGACGCAGTCGGGTGAAAGGAACCTGGTTTCCGGGGGCAAAATCCGGCAGGAAGGCGGCTTCAACCGCGGACACCAGCAAAGCCTGCCCACCGCCGGGTAAAGCAATGCTGGTTTCCGCAGAGGCCCAGAAACCCTCGTCGCCAAACCCTATCTGTTGCGATAACGCGGCTTTTGCGGCGGCATCCGGGTCGCCGGGGAAATCGGCCGCGGTGAAGGGTGGTACCGAGATGCAGTTAACCGCATCAGTTCCCGGGCAAATCTCCAGCGCCAACCCCTCGGAGTCCTGCACCCAGAGCGGAAACGTGGTCTGCGCGGAGTGGGGCCCTATATTCATGGGCTTGGCGCCATCGGCGGGGCAGGCAGCCAAGCCGGTCTGTGCCAAGCCAATCAGCAGCGTACTTGACACTAGCCATAGTCTGAACGTTTTCATCTTATATTCTCCGCAACCTGAAATATTTTGTTCCTAGACCAAAACGGCCCAATGTGTCTGGCTGGTATCGGTGCTGCGTCCTTCATGGCCCCGGGGCCTTTCCGAACATTGTCCTCAGGCGGTTGAAGTCGCCGAGATTGACATTGCCGTCACCGTCGAAGTCTGCGTTCTCTTGCGCCGCGCTCAAAGGCTCTACTGACCCAAACTCCGACCTGAACAGGCTATAATCGGCCAAATTTACCACACCGTTATTGTCGAGATCGGCATCACACATGTTGCCAAAAGCCGGGTTGGCGCCAGTATTGCGCTGGTCGGCGTTGGCTACATCAATGCAGTTATCGCAGGCATTGCCCAGCCCGTCGCGGTCGTTATCTTGCTGTCCCGGGTTAGCTACAGCGGGACAATTGTCGGCATGGTCCTGGCTGCCATCGGCGTCGGAATCAGCAATTTTCCCGGAACCCACAAACAGGTCGGTCTCGATACAATCGGTGAAATCCGTCGGATCGTCACCCAATAGCGGGTCGGCACAGAGGTTGGGCGCGCCGGGGCTGCCTAACCCCACTGGCCCTTCAACTCTGAAAAAGTTGGTGCCCAGCGGGCTGCCCGTCACGGTATGGGGAATATTGGGATCGCCAATGTAAGCGACACCATTCTGATCCAGTACCGGGAAGTCCGGAGCGGTCCAGCGCAGGAAAGGTCCGATGCTGCCACCCAGTGCTCCGGTATAGTCGCTGGGCGGCGGTGGTGTGGCCTGTATTCCGACATCGCTGGTAAAATTGATGGCCCGCAGGCCCGCAGGTTGATTCTCAAAGGTCAATACCCCATAAGGATGGGTGACCTTAAGGTCTGCGCCCGCGACCGGGTTGTCGATACGAACGCGAATGCGGGCAAAGCTGATATTTTCGCCGGCGACCGGTTCCTCATTGAAAAATGCCCCCTCCAAGGCCGTTACCAACAATGCACTACCCAAAGCTGTGGGCGTTTCTGCATCTACCCGGGTCCAGAACACCTCCGGCCAGAAATTATCCGGGTAGGATATGAACGGATTGCCTGGCTCCTGCCTTTCACCTGGATCCAGCAGACAAAGCAGGTTACCCGGAATAGCAGCATTGGCGGCGGCCTCGCTGAGGCACAATTCAAGGCCAAGACCATCTGCGCCGCGGTACCACAGAGGGTAACCGTGCGAAGGATCAATGGGGCCGAAATCCACCAGCACCGCCTGGGCGGGGCCTGCAGCGAGAAGAACAGCCAGTAACACCGCCTTTGCTGCGCCCCCCGCTCGGGGACAATGAGACGCAGCGTTTTCAGAAAGTTTCATTTTTATTATCCTTGTTTTTCTGTCTTCACAGCAGCGCGCTATTACCCCGGTGGTTGGCCGAACATACTCCGAAATAAGCCAAAGTCGCTCAGGTTCACCGTGCCATCGCCGTTCAAATCCGCATTTTCTTCTGCCGGACTTAACGGCGAGCTCGCACCGAAAGAAGTTCGAAAAAGGCCAAAGTCGGTCAGGTTGGTGTTGCCGTCGTTGTTCAGGTCCGCATCGCAGATATTGCCGAAGCCATCGCCATCGGTATCGCGCTGATCGGCATTGGCCACGGCAACACAGTTATCGCAGGCATCACCCGCGCCATCCCCTTCGCCATCTTCCTGCAAGGGGTTGGCATCGTCCTCGCAGTTGTCGAGGTTGTCGGCAATCAAATCGAGGTCAGCATCGGCAACAATGCTGGCGCTACGGGGGTTCAGACCCAGAAAGGTACCTAGCGGGGGCAGGAACAGCGCATTGCGACCGTCACTGCCTACAGCCGGGACCTGGCGGAAATTGGTAGTGTCTGCCAGCAGCAGCGCGCGGGTACCGGGGGTAACTGGCGCAGTGCCGGTAATGGGTACGAACAACTCCGGATGATCGAAGGGTGCCTCCTCGTTGGCCACCCGGGAGTCGGTCAAGGCCACCATAAACTGCACCAGTGCGTCTCGCAGTTGTTCCGGTGTCGGCTGCCCGGGCACCGCGCCGGTGTCGCGCAACAAGGGCAGTACCGTCATGCCCTCGGAATCGAAGTTATGGGCATTGGTCAAAGGGAAGTCGCCACCGCGCACGTAGAAGTCGACCACCTGGCGCAGGGTCGACAGGCCACCGTTATGCATGTAGGGACCCTGCAGCGCGATATTGCGCAAGCCAGGCGTTTTGAAGGCACCGAAGTTGGTGACCCTCCCCGGTATTGGGTTGGTGTCATTGGGTAAGAAACCCAGTGGCAGTGGCGGCACCCATTCGGCCATATAGCCGGGCAATGGCGCCAGCCCGGGCATTTGCAGTGTAGGGCCGCCGGTATTCTGCAAGCCCAGAATACCCTTCGACAGGGAAACCTCAGTGAGGCCTCCTCCGAGACCTGTCATACCGCCCCGCCCCACGTCTTCATTGACAGCCAGATAATCAAATGCCTGCGCTGCCGGGTTACCCGTGGGGCGCACCCCGGTATTGTGAAAGCCGTTATCATAGAGGCCAAAACCCGTGGCGATCTGCATGAACTCATTGGCGAACAAGGGATTCTGATCGAAAAGGACGGGGTTACCGGTCGGGTCGACGCCCTGGATAAGTGCGGTATCAACATCCATCAAGGTGCCGCCGCCATGGCAGGCCAGACAGTTGCCGTCGTTGGCGAACACATCCATACCCAGCTGTTCTTCGTTGGTGAGTGCGCCACTGCCGTCGATGAACTTGTCCACCTTGGAAGCGCTGGCAACGAGCGTGGCCTGGTACATTTGCAGGGCGATACCGAAGAAGAAGGAGAAGTTGGCCTCCATTTGGGTGTATTCGTTAGTATTTAGAGGATCCGCGGGACCAGGCAAAAAGCTGGGATCGCCACTGGCATCGTAGACCACCTTCTCGGTGGTATTATTCCAGTATTTTGCCGGGAAGGCTGACTGGATCAAGGAAGCATAGGAGACTGTGGGGATTAATCCTGCTCCATCGGAAGTGTCGGCCACGTTGCCCAGGCGACTATCATCCGGAGACACCGCCTGCTGGGCCAGCGGCTCCAGGCTGAGCATTTTCTTGCCCACCTTGGGCCAGGTCCGACCGCGCCACGACATTTCGAAATCGCTCAGCGGTGGTCCCACTGCCTGGGAAGCCAGCGAGGAGTGGCGCAGCCGCAGCTCCTCCGGAACCAGCGTACCGGTTTCATTATTCAGCAGGTGGGGCCTGGGGTCAGCGGGTCCAAACGGGTTATTGCCATTGAAAATATTATTGGCGCGACCGTCGTGGAAATTCTCGAAATTGAATACCGCGTTGATGACCGTCGGGGTATTACGAGGCTCGACCCGGCGGACGTTAGTGCCGTTGACATTGAAAACCGGATCAACCACCGCAGCGCCGATATCAACCGGATTACCGATTTGAATATCGACGAAGTCCATGAGCACAACGCCCTGGGAAGACACTACGTCGTTGTTGTCAACCACCACATTGCTCTCATTGTTCCCCGGCTCGCCGACGGCATGCTGGTTTCTCAGTTTGTGCAGAGGGAAATGCGCCGGGGTGAGTTCCTGGTTCAGCCGCACCGCACCCGGGGCCGGTTCCAACAACCCGAGCCGATTGTTACCAAACTGGTCGTCATTGCCCAGGGTTCCCGGGTTGATCTGGTTCACCGTGCGATTGTCTGCCCCGGCATGAAAGTGGCAACTGGCACAGGCCTGCACCCCGTCGCTTCCCAGTTGCATATCCCAGAACAGCGCCTTACCCAGTGCCTCCGCCGCGAACTGATTGCTAACAAACTGGTTGAGGTCGAGGGGCTGGGGAACGGCGATGGTGGCAAGCGCCGGAAATGGCGGTGGTGCCTGGGCGACGCTTGGAAGCGAGTATCCAAGCAGACTGACCAACAAAGTCGTATAGCTGCAGTGTAATAACGTCGTTGGGCCGGGTAGACCCTGCCTGGTTTTCAATTTCATCCCTGAGTCCTCATGTTTTTTTGGATGATGATTAACTATGCCAAATGCACTGGCGGCCTCGCTGGGGGAGTCGCATTGAAAA
Organism: uncultured Gammaproteobacteria bacterium; assembly: GCA_963751595.1. Taxonomy (GTDB): domain Bacteria; phylum Pseudomonadota; class Gammaproteobacteria; order Pseudomonadales; family JAHEGP01; genus JAHEGP01. The sequence goes on along the minus strand of CAVVVC010000004.1, from coordinate 122,803 downwards.
GCAGCACAGCACTTGAGGTGCCTTCAAACACACGAGCCGTCGAAGCGGCACGGCTTGCATTGCGCCACGGCGACGAGGCGCAACAGTGCCTTCTGGTTAGGTTTCTATCTTCGACGTATCGGTACATCGTGGGTCGCTCACTTTATGATTAATATATTGAGCAGCAAGACGCCTGGTGCTAGTGCTCTTGCAAGGGGCATGCCATCGGTGGCATAAAAGTTAGTAAAACAAGAGCTTGGCGCAAGCCATTGCTAGCGCATCGACCTTGTCCCCCGGTAATATGTAAAAAATACCGACACTCAACGAAATGTCTCAGTGGTTCTTCGAAAGCTGGATAGGTTTGCCGAGGCAAGCACCCCACTCGCACCTATAAAATAGCGAGTTACATTCCATAGATTCTGTATAGCTATTTTTGGATAAGACCCTCGGCATCAAGATTGTAGTGAATCGTAATTTCCAGCTTTGCTGATCGAAAATGCCGGAAATTTAAGGATGATATCGCTGCCAGTCAGGCTGCTTGTGCCACGCCCCGTGAATAATAATGACACCGGTTTTACCACCGCCCGCTGGCAACACATCGGCGGTTCTTTGGACGCTGATACCTTTTTCAGCTGCGCGGAATCGATTGGGTAAGCACAGATTTAGAATGGTCACGGACTGGACGGGGTAGGTTGTCAGCACATTAAGTGAGTGTTGTCGAAACTTTTTACAGTTATGATTGGCACCTGTTATTGACATAACCCGATGATTTATTGAAGTAATTTATTAAGTCATTAAAGCCCTTGTATTTATAGGGGTGTGGAGATTTTATACAGTAACCAACGAAAGCGAATGGCACTGACTTAAGCCGATTCGGGTGTCTATCGGCAGGACCTTCGCCGACAGGGATGTCGGCGCAGAGCCCCCAGGGGCGGGTTTACAGCGTGTTCTGACGGGGTAGACACTCGGAGCGGCGCTTCGAAAATCCTATGCCCTTCTCCTTAAGTAAGTGCCATTCCAACTAAAGCGCCTCCTAGCATTCTTTATGCGTCCGTAAACGTTGTAAAAGCATGCTGGCATAGTACTGCGCGCCATCGCTGAGTTTCTCTCGCTAATTCCAGCCCATTTCGCCGCTGATTCCTGGCCTCCCCTGCGCTTCAACGCTGTCAGCCTAATTCCTCCCAGCCGGCCAACAGAAAGCCAGCCGCTTCCTCGACGGCACAGGCCGCCCCGAGCAAAACCCGTGAAAGCGCGTCAAATTTAGGCTTGGCTTGGAACGCGGCCGGCTAGCTACTAGCTGCGGGATGAAGTCCAGCAACGAAGGACCACCCAGACTATCCTCATCGGGGGCAGGATCTGTAATGCAAAGGCTTTTCAGCCCTGCTGCGGGAGGCAATCGAATACATCGTCGCTATCCATTTCCAGCGCCTGGGCGCTATGTCGGTATCGCGCTCGAGGACCAGGAATACACTACAGGATGATGCCTGGTGGCATGCACCAACGCCTTGAGCTCATTAAAGTGTGGCGCTTTTACCTGTTAGAAACCCAGGCCCCGTATTTATTCTCCCCTGACTCCCGCCTGTAAAGCCTGTGGAACCAAAGCTGGCAAGAGCAGCGAAGGCATTGTCAGGCGGGACCACCTGTCACAATTAGCGGCTACGCAGCCCCCGCTGGATTGGCGATACAGACACACCTTTATGTTTGCCTCTGTTTTCAATGCTCTTATCGATTTTCTCCTACGGCTGATTGCCGGCGCCGTGCCACGATATCTCGCTACCAGCCCATCATGGGCTGAAGCGGTACAGGGTGTATTCACCGTGGCCCTGATTCAAGACACTTCCGCCGCTGCTTCGTGCGGTGCATCTTGAGATACCTGACTGCACAGCATCGCCTTGCCTGACCTTACGGATTCAACCCCGAGGGACCAGGCTCACCGCCAAATTGCGCCCGGAATATTGAAAAATCGGAGAGGTTAACCACTCCGTCTCCAGTAAAATCTGCATGATCCACTGGCCCATAAGGCTCCGTGCCCGGTGCGGTATCGCCGAATGCGCTCCTGAACAAGGCGTAGTCACTGAGGTTCACTACTGTTGTACCGTCCTGGCTGAGATCCGCATCGCAGATATTGCCAAAACCATCCGCGTCGGTATCGCGTTGGATAAAACCACCGGCATCGGGGATAAGCGGCCCATTGGCCACATCGACGCAATTGTCCACGTCATCGCGCACGCCATCGCCATCAACATCGGGCGAACCGCCCGCTACCGCGGCCACTGTGGATGCACCGCTGAACTCCACGGTTACACTGGACGGGCACACAGTGAAGCCGGTTCGCACTCGAAAGTCGTAGACTCCAAAGGGCGGCACATCAGCGACGGCCGTCACCGTACCGAATGTGGTTGGTCCCCAGTCCCTGATGGTGACCGTGCCACCGGCGGGGTCATGCACGCCGCCCAGCACTCGCAGTTCAATGGGATCGGCGGGCGTGGCCCCTGCCCTGCACTGGGCACGGATAACGCTTACTTCGGTAACGCCTGGGTTGAGGATATCGCCTCCCGAGGCTGTTAGAGCGAAGTACTGGAACGCACCGGAGCCATCGTTGGAAAAGTACCCCTCAGCGACCGCGTCAACGCCGCTGGGCACTGTGGCAGGATCGACCTCGAAGCCAAAGTCATTGGTCACTGGGCCGGCGAGCAGGCGAACATCAGAGATGGGCACCATCGGGACGCCGGCGATTGCAATGGCATCGGGGGGAGTCGAAGTCACATCGGCCCCGAGGATATTTTCAGCGGGTTCCATAAACAGGCTATCTGCGGTATTGACGCTCGCCACCGAGGTGCCTGCAATAATGGCTGTGCCACCAATAAACCCAGGCTGTGTACGCCCGGGTAGCGGGGTGGTGTTGACTGCCTGGTTCATGCTAAGGGTCGCAGTCGGCGTAGTAATGCTGGTTCCCGCCGGAATGTCGACGACAACCCCCAGTACGGTAATGCTGCCAGAGCCATCGGGGTTTGCCGATATGGCGCTGATCGGCCCCTCCAACAACAGAGGCACGGCGCTAGCTGGAAAACTCAGCACCATAAATGTGATCCCCGCTGCCAGCTGCAGACGATTTTTTCCCAGAAAAACTGATGTCAGGTGTTTCATTCGTATTACCTCCGGGTCTATGCCCTTGTTAGTTCACCGCCGCGGTAGTGGTTACGCCATTAAAGGTCGCCGAGACACTGGTTGGACAGACTGTAAAGGCGGCATCACCCCTCAAAACAAAGGAATAGACGCCGAAGGGAGCAACATCTGCGACGGGTGTCACGGTGCCGAAGGGCACCTGCGACCCGCCATCGGTAATGCTTACATCGCTCGGGGCGAAATCATGGACCGCTCCTTGTACTCGCAGCTCAATCGGGTTCCCCGGATCTTCCTGGCACTGCGCCCGGGAGATACTGACCTCGGTGATGCCAGCATTGACCAGAGTGCCACCATCGACTTCAATCGCGAAGTAATTCATCACCCCGCTGCCATCATTGGACAGATAGCCCTCAGAGACAACACCAGAACCCTGAGGCACACTGTCGGGGTCTACTTCGAAGCCGAAAACATTGGTGAAGGGGCCATTCGGAATGCGCGCATCGCCGGTGGGGCTCAGTGCTACACCGGCTACTTGCAGGGATTCACCCGGCAGTGAAGTGGTTGCGGCACCCAGAATATTCTCGGCGGGCTCCAGAAACACCGAGTCTGCGCTGTAGCCGCCAGCAAGATCACCGCTGCCCTCGATAATGGCCGTACCACCAACAAAGCCGGCCTGGGTTCGACCGGGTAGAACCGAAGGGTTGGCGGCAGCCGTGATACCCAGCGAGGCTGTCGGCGTGGTAATGGGCGTCCCGACAGGAATGTCGACAGTGACCCCCATTACGGTAATGCTCCCCGTGCCGTCACCATCATCAGTCAAAGCGCTAATGGGACCCTCCAGCAGTAACACGGCCGCCTGGCCATAGACACTGTGGCATAACAGGGGAATAGCAAGCAGCGAGACAGCCTGTCGCTTGCAAAGAGTGAAACGCTTGCAAGACCAAGTGTTAGGGAATGGTATTTTCATTTTATTTTCCACCTCATTAACGTCAGATTTCAATTGGACCGGGTTTTGTGCTGTTACCTTTGTCGTCTCTATATCGTTTGCGAAAACGATAGTTGTTATTCACGGTGCGCTTGCCACGGGTAACAATACCCGAGCTTCGATTGGTGACACCTCCGCCGTCATGTTCTCCCTGTGTGTTCCTGATTCAGCTTCCTCACCGCCGTGTTCCTCGCCTTACAACTTGTGTTGGCTATCGCCACAGCGGACCGTGTATCCGCTTTTTCGGTCTCAACCCTGAGGGACCGTGTACACCCAAGTTGAGCCCTGACATATCGAAAAGTGGTCGTCGAGGTCAACCGCGCCGCCATCATCTAAATCGGCATGATCTGCATCTTCATAAGGTATTCCACCCGATACCGGGCTACCGAATACGCTCCTGATTCGGCCGAAATCGTCTAGGTCTCGGTGAGTCTGCCATCGAAGTCAGCATCGCAAACCTTGCTGAAGCCGACTAGCGACAACGCCCCTGAATCAAGCTCTGACAAAAGCGAACAGTCAAAGCAACACTGCAATCGCCACACCAAGGGGAGAGACGCCTATGCCTACTGGTTGGATGGATAATTTGAACGCACAACAGAAGCATCATTGATCGCTCGCTTTATGATTGAAATTTATTCTGAGCAGCAAGTTGCTTGACATGGAGCTTAACTGCAAGCGCCGTGCCAGCGTGATAAAAAAATTGGTAGCACAACAACTTAGCACCGACTCAAGCAAGCCCAACTACCTGACGGCCTCGTGATATGTAAAAAATACCGACACAGCGCGGGATAATTCAGTGATTGCTTGAAAGCGGATTCGATTACCGAAGCAGGCACCCCCTCGTAGCTTTAAAAAAACAGTTAGCTGGATTATCAGGTTTGAATAGCTATTCTTGGGCAGCTCCCCGCTTACCTCTCCCGTTGATCGAAACGATGGACGGCTGAAAAAGAAAGGGGGGGGGGCAAAAGCGGCGTGAGCCGGGATTTAGCTCACGCCCGAAGAGCCGCCAGGAGATTTTGGCCGCAGTCAAAGGCCAGGACTCCAGACCCGGTGGTGATGCCTATTGCGGTCCGGGTCGAATTTCTCGACTGTTGACGCGTCGATTCCTGCCGCTCCTCGATTGGCCTTAACACGCCGGTACGGCTCCCCTGCCAGCTGATTGCAAATAATAAGGGGTTTCGCGAGTATCAGTCGTTCACCCCCACCGGATTTGGCCATAGATGCGATTGAAACAATCCGATCCCTTTGCTCCACATCTATTACAGATGCTTTATCGCTTGCACAGCTCGGCCCCTCCGCGGGTCGTGCACGGTACTTCCTGCCCGCTTTTCTTCACTCGACAGCCTCACTTGACATCACGATCCCAAGTTCACCCAGTTCCACCAAAGCGCCTGAATCGAACTCGCGCCGCCTCTATGCCGGACACCGCTCGTCCGGTAACCTGGTGCCGATCACACTTCACGGGATCGTTAATGCCTCCTTGTCAGTTTCGGCGCCCTCCAGATAATTCGCGTGTACCCGGCTTATCGATTTGAATTTGACGCACCACAGGGGCCACTCCTTGTCCCGCAACGATCACGACAACGGTCTTCAGCCAATACCCCATGAAGGTCGTTTGACACCGACCTCTGCAGGCATAGCCCGGTTGGTCAGCTCTCCATCACTTTGGCAGCGTCCATTGCTTTTTGGTTGATTCCTGACTTCCAATCCGCACGCTGTGGGCTGATGGCGTTGTCGGCTACGCAGAATCGAGACACATAAATCCTGACTTTAGAATGCCCAACGAGCGGGAACACGCAGGTTGGTAGCACACCCACTCAGGATTGTCGAAATTTTTTACAGTGATGATTACAGCCCGCTCGCCACATAACCTTATGATTTAAATACGCATTTAATACACCCAGCAAAAAAATTGGAATTGTAAAGGTGTCGAGATTCTATACAGCCCCCTGTTTTAGGGCCTGAAAGCGATCGCTAAGTGACCGAGAAACAGAGTAAAAGTGCATGCTGGCACGGTACTTGCTTCACTTTACGGTAAGCGCCCAATTTCGAAAGGGGGTCTTGCGATAGTTTGCTTGGGGCGCCGTTAGCAATGATGGCCTTACGGCAAAAAGAAAGGGTTCGGGCGCAGGACGCGCTCAAATAAAAAAGTAAGTGGCATAACACAACGGTTCTTTCGAGAATTACCAAGGAGTGAATAAGATGAAAAACAGCATAAGAAGCACATTGATCGGAGTATCAGGTTTCCTGATGGCGACCGGTGTCAATGCCGCCGACATTTTTGTCAACCCGGATCCGCTGGTAGGCGTGCCGGGGTCAACCATCAATGCTTCAGTTTCGGCCAACTTCACGGCAGAGGGAGGTTCCGCCGGGGGAGGCTTCGAATTGACCTGGGACCCCACGCGGCTGGCGCTAAACGCACCACCGAGCAATGTCGCCATAGGCATAAGAACTATTCAGCTGAACCAATTCCTGAACAACAGCGGTGACGCTGGATTTAACGTCGTAAACATAGATGAAGTTGCAGGGTCGCTAAACGTTACATGGACCACATGTACATTGAATTTTGGGTGCGACTCGGCGGGAACCCTGTTTGATGTATACGACTTGCAGTTTAGCGTGCTGGCGGACGCCGCCCTTGGAACGTCCCCTCTTACTCTTGGGATCAACGCAATTTCCGACCCCTGGTTTGATGGCGCCGGCTTAGAGGTTGGCAATGTTAGCTACACCGGCGCAACCCTCGACGTGCAGGAAGTGCCCTTACCCGCCGCCGTATGGTTGTTTGGCACCGGGTTGGTGGGTCTGGCCGGGGTTGCCCGTCGACGTAACCAGGCTGCTGCGTAAGGAGCCTGACGTCCAACCAGGCTGTCTGTTTGTGCGGCTGTAGCAACAACAACTAGTCGATGATATGTGAGGCTGCACCTGTAGCATCAACCGCACAGGGCACCTGCACGAACGACGGCGGGATAACTGCGTGAGGCACTTACGCTAGACGCTACACGGAATAATACAAACTCCGCGGTCAAAACGCGGGGGCAATAATCACCAGGGAGTGAAAGCATGATCAACACAAGGATTCGACAAGCAAAACAGATCGCCTTTGGACTCGGCCTGTTGCTGTGTGCATCGCTGGCATCGGCGGCACAGATCAGCGCAGGCAGCACTATTGCCTTTTTTGGAACAAGTTCCACCAGCGGCAACCTGCCCGACAGCGGAGCAGGCGACCTGGCTATTACCTTCGCCCAGGTGGCCGTGACAACAGACGACTTTGCCGGACTTGTCCCCACTGGTTCAGCAGCAACCTTCGCCAACCCGATATCCTGGGATGCCACGGGAGCTATCACAGCGCCGGCCTCCGGGGCGACATTGTGGAATGTCAGCAGTGCCCCGCTGGCCAGCTTTATCCTCGGCAGTGGCACCGCGTCACAAACCGATGCCGGCCTGCTGGAGATTGTAGCGACGGGAACCCTCACCCTGCTTGGCTTTGACGACACCCCGGGCAGTTTCGTATTTAACGAAACCGGCCTGACCTTCTCTGCCCAGACGGTATCGGAAGTTCCCCTGCCCGCCGCGGTGTGGTTGTTCGGCTCGGCCCTGCTGGGATTGGGTGGCCTGGCGCGGCGTTGCAAGGCAGGCTGAATTCGGGCTGAGCTTTAGCGAGCAAACCTGTAAAGGGGAGGCCAGGATTATGGCCTCCCCTTTTTCGTTAAAGCCCTTTTGATCATTACGCGCTTGCGGTTCCTGACTATAACTACAACAGCACCAGGTTATCCCGGTGTATCATTTCATCATCATCGTGATAACCCAACACCTGGGCGATAAGCCCGCTCCCCACCCCGGCTATCTGCCGCGCCTCGTCGGCATCGTAGTTTACAAGGCCCCGGGCTATTTCCACCCCCGAGGGGTCGACACAGGACACCATCTCGCCACGGCCAAATCGGCCCTCGACTTTGACCACACCAACAGGTAACAGACTGCGGCCGGACTGGGTCACCACCCTGGCCGCACCGTCGTCGAGGTGCAACACACCGCGTATTTGCAGGTGACTCTCAAGCCAGCGCTTGCGCGCGGCAACCGGCCGCTGCTCGGCCTGCAACCAGGTTCCCACCCTTTTGCCGGCAGCAATATCCACTAGCACGCCGGGCTCGCGCCCACCGGCGATAACGGTATGGGCACCGGAACGGGCTGCCAGCCGCGCCGCTCTCAGCTTGGTGAGCATACCGCCGCGCCCCAGCGACCCCGCAGGCCCGCGGGCGTAGGCATCCAGCCGGGTATCGCCGGCCCTGGCCTGGGCGATCAGGGTTGCCCCGGGAAAATGGCGGGGGTCCTGCTCGAACAGGCCGGGCTGGTCGGTAAGGATAACCAGCAGATCGGCATCGATCAGGTTGGCCACCACACCACCCAGGGTATCGTTGTCGCCAAAACGGATTTCGTCAGTGGCAACCGTATCGTTTTCGTTGACCACAGGAATGACGCCCAGCCCCAACAGCGTTTGCAAGGTGCGGCGGGCGTTAAGGTAGCGCTGGCGGTTGGACAAATCGTCGTGTACCAGCAGGATTTGCGCGGTGTGCAACCGGTGGTGGGCAAAGGCCGTTTCCCAGGTTTGAATCAGGCCCATCTGCCCCACCGCGGCGGCGGCCTGCAGGTCGTGAATCGCCTGGGGCCGCCGCGACCAACCGAGGCGCGACAGGCCAGCGGCCACGGCTCCCGATGATACCAGCACCACCTCGATGCCCTGCTGCCGCAGGCTGGCTATTTGCGCCACCCAGGTGTCGATGGCGGACTTGTCCAAACCCTGGCCGTCGGCGGTGAGCAGGGCGCTGCCGATCTTGATGACCCAGCGGCGGGTTTTCTGCAAATAGTCGCGGCCCGCGTCCATTGCCTAGTCCTCGTTTACATAGACGACTTCGACGCCGTCGTCATCATCGTCGTCCTCATGATCAACCGCCGCCCCGCGCTTTTGCTCACGAAGGGCGGCGATGCGCTCCCGCGCCTCGCGCTGCATGCGTTGTTGCTCGGCCTGTTCCTGCAGGCCCAGGTCCGGGTCGTTTTCCTCGGCCTCCCGCACCTGCTCAAGTTGCTCCATAATCGCCTCGCAAAGCTCGCCGGTACCCTCGCCATTGACCGCCGAGACGGCAAACACCCGGCCTTTCCAGTCGAGCCCATCGACGATACGGGCGATTTCTGCTGCCCGCTCTGCCGGCTCCAGCAAATCGATTTTGTTGATGACCAGCCAGCGCTGCCGGGCCGCCAATGTGGGGCTGAAGCGCTCCAGTTCGCGAATGATGGAGTGGGCATTTTCAACCGCGTCGCTGCCATCGATGGGCTGGATGTCCACCAGGTGCAATAGCAAGCGCGTGCGAGTGAGGTGTTTCAAAAACCGGATTCCCAACCCCGCGCCGTCAGAAGCGCCCTCGATCAGGCCCGGCACATCAGCCACCACGAAGCTGCGGTATTTACCCACGGTGACCACGCCCAGGTTGGGCGTGAGTGTGGTGAAGGGGTAATCCGCAACCCGAGGCCTCGCCGCCGAAATGGCGCGAATCAGGGTCGACTTGCCAGCATTGGGCATGCCGAGCAAGCCGGCGTCGGCCAGCACTTTCAATTCAAGGCGCAGGCTGCGGGACTCGCCGGGCTTGCCCGGGGTGGTCTGGCGCGGTGCGCGGTTGGTGCTCGATTTGAAGCGGGTATTGCCGAGGCCGTGAAAGCCCCCCTGCGCCACCAGCAGCCGGTCGTTTGCGTGGGTGAGATCGCCAATAACCTCGCCGCTGTCATCATCGATTACGGTGGTGCCCACCGGCACCGGCAGTTCCAGGTCTTTGCCACTGCGACCGGTGCAATTGGCGCCGCTGCCGCCCTCACCGGATTCGGCGCGGAAATTGCGCTTGTAGCGATAATCGATCATGGTGTTCAGGGCGTTGTCAGCGACCAGCCATACCGAGCCACCGTCGCCCCCATCGCCGCCATCGGGGCCGCCCCTGGGAATGTACTTTTCCCGCCGGAAGCTGAGGCAGCCGTTACCGCCCTTGCCCGCTTCAACCTTGATCAATGCCTCGTCTACAAATTTCATTGGCCTGTTTCCGATCTAGCCGTGCCGCGCCCGCACCACAACGGGCTCAGCCATGCGCTGGTGACACTCGGACCGATCATTTCCAGCCGAGCATAAATGCTTTTAATTCAGCACGTTGAGGAAGTATCTTAAAGTATTAACAGACAAGCTGTGTCCTAATCTGTTGTTTCACGCACTAAACTGTCTTTTCGCGCATAAAGTTAATACAGCCGAATTAAAAAAGCCCTGTCGCAGGACAGGGCTTTTAATCTGACAGCTAATATCTCAGCGCCAGCGTTGCATAGCCGGGAATTCAGGCTGCCACGATATTGACGAACTTGCGCTGCTTGGGGCCTTTCACGGTGAATTCGACCACGCCGTCCGCCTTCGCAAACAGGGTGTGGTCCTTGCCGCAACCCACGTTCTCACCCGGGTGAAAATGAGTACCCCGCTGACGCACGATAATAGATCCCGCCGCCACTTTCTGACCACCGTAACGCTTCACGCCCAATCGTTTGGACTCCGAGTCGCGTCCGTTGCGAGTACTACCACCTGCTTTCTTGTGAGCCATTGCCTATTCCCCCGCTATTAACCGCTGATACCGGTGATTTTCACTTCGGTATACCATTGCCTGTGCCCGGCGCGCTTCATATGGTGCTTGCGGCGCTTGAACTTGATGATGTGAATCTTGTCGTGACGCCCCTGCGACAGCACCTCGCCGGTGACGACAGCACCCTCTACCAGGGGCTGGCCGACTTTTACGCTGTCGCCTTCACCCACCAGCATGACCTTGTTGAATTCTACTTTCTCACCGGTGCCCAGCTCAATCTTTTCCAGCTTCAGGATTTCGCCCTCCTGAACCCGGTGTTGCTTACCACCACTTTCAATTACAGCGTACATACGTTTCTCCAGATGCCTAGCCCGGCTCGCTTGTTTGGTTCGTTGGTAACAGTTCGTCTCTTACAGCCCGCAAGCCGCGCCCGTGGGACAAATCCCGAGCCTCTTCCAGGGGCGCGAATTATAATGAAATACAAACGACGGGGCAAGCCTGCCAGCACAGCCATTTTTAGGGCTATCGCCCCCCTGTGCAGCCTTGACACTGTGCGGCACGGCACCTAGCATGCCCGCTGCTGTTTCAATACCCGGCACTCACCCATGCAAGCTATTCGCCAATCCGTCGCTGACGACTTCGAAGCCGTTAACACGCTCATCATACAGGAGCTGCACTCTGATGTGGGGCTGGTGGAAAGCATCGGCCAATACATCGTCGATGCCGGCGGCAAACGCATCCGCCCACTGCTGGTGCTATTAATGGCCGGAGCGATCGGAAAAATTAGCCCGCGCCATCGCCAGTTCTCCGCGGTCATCGAGTTTATTCACACCGCAACCCTGCTTCATGATGACGTGGTAGATGTTTCGACCCTTCGCCGGGGCCGGGAAACTGCGAATGCCAAGTGGGGAAATGCGCCCAGCGTGCTGGTGGGCGACTTTATTTATTCCCGGGCATTCCAGCTCATGGTCCGCATTGGCAACCTGGATATCATGCGGCTGATGGCAGACACAACCAACCTGATCGCCGAGGGTGAGGTTCTGCAGCTCGAAAATGCTGGCGAACCGGACACGACGGAAGAGGCTTACTTCGAAGTCATCAAGCGCAAAACGGCCGCGCTTTTCCAGGCGGCCACCGAAGGCGCAGCCCTGCTTTCTGACCTCGATCCCGATAGCGTGACAGCCTGCAAGCAATACGGCTACCACCTGGGCATGGCATTTCAGTTGATCGACGATGTGCTCGATTACAGCGGTAAAGCCGAGCAAATGGGCAAGCATGTTGGCGACGACCTGGCCGAGGGCAAACCAACCCTGCCGCTGATTCGCGTCATGCAAGTCGCATCTTCCGCAGACGCCGCCATTGTGCGCACGGCGATTGCCGGGAAAAGTGCCGCGAGTATCGCAGCGGTCATGGCTCTGATAAACCAGACCGACGCGCTTGAATACACCCGCGCCGCCGCGCTGCACCACAGCAACGCGGCGCTGGAGGCACTGCAACGATTACCGTGCGCGGGAATGCAAAATGAGCTGTTGCGCCTGCTCGAGCTGGCCGTCGACAGGGATACCTGAGCCGAACCCCTCGCTGTGAAACCGATCACAACCCTGCATATATGCGGTGATTTTGGTCACAGTATCCATACCCCAATCTGCCAACCCGGCCCAGGGGTATCGGCGCTTAACTAAACTCTGGATCAATGCCGCATAATATTGATACCGGGAAAAACTGCCATGCTACGAACGCTCATCATTCTATCGATTGCATTTTCACTTTCGGCCTGCCGTTCGGGCAGCAATACGGCAAGCACCGCGCCTGCCGATAGCACCGCGAATGTCCTCGCCGGCTGGACTATACCGGAGAAAAAAGCCCAGGCGCTGCCAGAGCCGGAGGAGTCCGCCAAAAAAGTGGTCGCCAGCCCGCCAGCCGAGCAGCAGGTGGTGCAGGAACAGCCCCCTGCCCAGCCGGTTAAGCAGCCCGCCAGCAAAGAGCAACCCATGTATACGGCTCAGCCCGAATCCCGCCCCGAGCCGGCAGACCCGGTACGTTATCAGTCGGTAACTCTTGAATGGACCATACCGATGCAGCGGGAAAACGGCCAGCTTCTCGGGGCCAATGAGCTGGACGGGTTCATAATCGAATACACCCAGAAAGGCAAACCGGGCCTGGTTGAGCAGGAATACGTTGAAGGTGGCCAGCAGGCAAGCAAGGCGCTGGAATTGCCGCCGGGCTACTACAGTTTTCGGGTCATCGCCGTCGACACCCAGGGGCTCACCAGCAATCCCTCCGAGTGGGTCGGCATCACCCTGTCCTGAGCCATCACCTGCGGGGTACACGGCAGCAGCCGTCCCCGCTTTCGAGCACCATAATTCACATTTTACTAAACCGTTAAACTTGCTAGAATGGCCGGCACTGGTCCAGCGTAGACTGTCGGTTAATATCTTGATATAAATCAATAATCTACAAATCGATGTTGGACCCAAACCTAGCGCAGGTCCGGTCTCATGAGTCGTGACTTAAAAGGCAACCTCTCGGCAAAGCTGCAATCCACCCATCGAGGGATGCCGGTCTTATTGCAGCAGGTACGCGACCACGCCCTCTCCCAGTTCGATTCGCAGATAGAACGAACGCTAACGCACGCCAACGACGCCCTCTACGACCTTTCCATCGGCGCGCGCTCCAACAACGAACAAACCATCTATTTTGACTCCATGCGGGAGATCCGCAGCGGCGCCAGCGGAATCAAAAGCCGCTTCCGTGCCAATATCACCGAACTGTTCAATAAACTCCTGTCGCGTCAGCCCGACGTCCCCCCCGCTCCCGAAAAGCTCAAACGGGAAAACTTCAGCCTGGTCGAGACCGATGAGGTGGAACAGGACGTCGCCCTCTCGTCGATGGTGACCAAGTCGCGGGCCCACAACCAGGAAGCGATCTACCACCTCAAGTGTCGGCTGGAAAAGCTGCTGCCCGGCCACCTGATCAATGACCAGAACAACCCCCTCAGCCCCGATGCGATCTGCAGTGCATTCAAGCTGGCAACGCTGCATCTTGAGCTGCAAATCAAGGCGCGTATCGTTCTCCTGAAAGCGTTCGACATCGAAGTCGTCGGCAAATTACCCGCTACCTACGACGGCATCAACGAGCTGCTGATCAAGAACGGCGTACTGCCAGAAATCCGAAGCACGATAAAAAAACAGGCATCGGCCCCGCGCCCCAACAAGCCCAGCCGGCGACCACCGCCCGAGAATCGTGAACCGGAGCCGTCCGGGCCGGAAATTCCCGCCGGCTTCGATGACTACAACACCGCCGGCGACACCAGCTATCGACTGCCCGATTTGAGCTCGCTGCTCAGTGGTCTGCGAAGCAGAAATATCCGCCCACAGGGGTTCATCCCCCGCTACAGCGCTCGCTCCGGTCCCGTCGTCAGCCAGGACGAGCTGGTGCGCCTGCTGGCCGAGTTGCAGGCATCGATCAGCTACGAGGAGATCCTTCACCAACAAACCCTGGACATCCGCAGCGCGATTGAAAACATCATGGCGTCGATGGATGCATCGGGCACTCCGGATCACGCGCTGGAAACACCCGACGAGGATGTCATCAACCTCGTGGCCATGTTTTTTGACTTCGCGCTCAGCGACCCCAACATGCCGATGTCTTTTCAGGCGTTGATCGGCAAACTCCAGCTTCCTATACTGAAGCTGGCCCTGCGCGACGCCGATTTTTTCAACACCCAGCGTCACCCGGCGCGGATGCTCATCAATGAGATTGCCCGGCTGGGCGTGGGCTTCGATGACACCCACCCCGACCACAAGGACGCTATTGTTGCGACCATCGAGGAAATCATCCAAACCGTTCACGATCAGCCCCATGCTGATCGTGAACTATTCGAATCCATGCGAGTCAAGCTGCAGGAAGTAGCCAGCAAGCAGCACCAAAAAGCCCAGCGTATCGAGAAGCGGGCCAAGGAAATGGCCTCCGGGCAGGCAAAGACCCAGGCAGCGCGCTCCAAAGTCCAACTGGAGTTACGCAAACGCCTGAAGGACGCCCTGCTCCCGGAGCCGATCACAAGGTTCTTGGTGCAGGAATGGCAAAAGGTTATGTTGCTCACCTACCTGAAACATGGTGACAACAGCGCCGAGTGGCTGGAGGTATTGCAACTGATCGACGACCTCATCTGGAGCGTTCGCAACCATACTGATGAGAAGTCCAAAAACCGCCGCATCAAGCTACTCCCTGGCCTGCGCCAGAATCTGCGCAAGGGCCTTTGCAAAACCGTGGCCAATGAATCCGATATGGAGGCCATTATCACGGTTGTCGACCAGATCCACGATTCGCTGACACGCGGACGAATTGAGGAGGTGCATTACGACCCCCTCAAGCCGGAGCAAAAAGCGGCCCTGACCGAGGCGGAAGAGCAAAAAAGCTGGAAAGAAATGTCTGCGGTCGAGCGGCAGCAGGCTAAGCTTAAACGCATTACCTACGAATTCATTCGCAAGGCCGAGAACCTGCAACCGGGTCAGTGGCTGGTATTCACCAATGAAGCGTCGGGGAAGGGATTGCGCTGCAAACTGTCAGCCAAGCTGGAAGCGAACGATAGCTACGTTTTCGTCAATCGCTTCGGCTTTAAGACACTGGAGAAGAAACGCAAGGACTTGGCCCTGGACCTGCAAAACAAGCGCGCCTACATTCTTGACAATCGCCCGCTCTTTGACCGGGCATTCAGCAAGATTGCCGGCAATCTAAAGGAAATGGGTCCAACCGCCACCTAGCCTGGCGCGGCAACCATCGGTTAGTTTATGTGGGATTTCGGCGTTAATTATCTGAATTCGTTCGCCGGTGCCATCGCTTTTTTCATCTTGTTCTGGCAGCTGGCATCGCCGAGCTACCGCCGCCATTATCCTGCCACACTGGCAATCGCTGCGCTCGTCACATCGCTACGGATGGGGGCCGTTCTGGTCCAGGCCCACTATAACACCTCTCCCCTGATACTGTTCTGTTTCGATCTGCTGTTCTACACCTTCTGGTATTGGGCAATTTTCGGGATGGTGCACACGTTCACTGGCACCCATTTGCCCAAATGGATGGCATTTTTGTGTGCTGGCCTCATCTTGGCGATTATTGCGTTTGCGGTGCTGGAAACGGTATTGCACCAGCCCAGGACAGCGGTCTACGCCAGTACGATGATCACCTGGTCCAACTTGTTGCTGGCGGTGTTGGGAGTGGTACTGCTGGAGCAGTTGTATCGGAACCTGAGCGTCAAGGTCCGCCACTCCATCAAGTTCTTCGCCCTGGGGCTCGGGGCACTCTTCATTTATGATTTGTACCTGTTTTCGCAGATGCTGGTATTCCAGACAACACCCGCTGATAGCTGGAATGCTCGCGGCGCAATCTACAGCATCGCGGGTGTGTTTCTCATTGTTACCCTCGCGAAAACTGACAGCGCACCCCAGGTAAGCTTTTCCCGCAACATGGTCTTTTACACCACCGGTTTGCTTGGGGCCGGGGTTCTGTTGTTCCTGATGTCAACCGTGGGCTACTACATCAAGGTGTACGGTGAAAACTGGGGCGCGGCACTGCAACAGGTACTCACCTTCACGGGTATCATCGGCCTGGTCATCATCAGCACGGTTCCAAGTCTGCGGGCCTCGGCGCTGGTTTTTATCAACAAGAACTTCTTCAGTCACAAATACGACTATCGCGTGGAATGGTTGAAGTTGATTGACCGGCTGTCTCGACCCTACGGGGAAGATGATATGCAGCAACGCGCGATCAAGGCGATGAGTGCTGTTTTCAACAGCCCCGGCGGCATACTCTGGTTGCGCCACGAGAATCAGTTCGATGCGGAGGCTTCCTACCCGATGGGTCTTCCCGCCGGAGCGAGCGAGCCGGCGGATTCTGCCTTCATCAAAACCATGATCGAACGTGAATGGATATTTGAATCGGGGGGCGACTATGCGGAAGACCAGCTTATACCCGGCTGGGCAAGCAATATCGACAATCTCTGGATCATCGTGCCACTCTTCAACGAAGAGTACCTGCTCGGATTCATTGGTCTTGTCAGGGGCAGCGACTCGGGTGACCTGACCTGGGAAGATCTGGACCTTCTAAAAACGGTTGGCCGCCAGTTGGCCAGCTACCTGGCTCGACACCAGGCGGCCGAATTACTCGCCCAGTCTCGCCAATTCGAAGCCTACAACAAACTCACGGCCTTCATTATGCACGACCTGAAAAACCTCATCGCCCAACAAGCGCTGGTGGTTGAAAATGCGGCCAAGCATAAGGAAAACCCGGCGTTTGTAGAGGATATGATCAATACCATCGAAAACTCCGTCAAGCGGATGAACAACCTGCTCGGCAAAATGCAGCGCAAGGAGCCTATCCCGCCAAAGAGCACAAACCTGGAACAGGCACTCATCGAAGTCATCAAAAAATGCGGTGATCTCAAACCCGCCCCGATACTGCGGCTAGAGGCCAGGGGCTTGAAAGCGAAGGCCGATCATGACAATCTTGTGATGATACTTTCCCACCTGATCAAAAACGCCCAGGATGCCACCTCGGACGGCGGCTTCATCGATGTGCGACTTGAGCAGCGCCAGAATCTGGCCGTGATTGAAGTTGAAGACAACGGTGAAGGTATGAGCGCGGAATTCGTCAAAGGGCGGCTCTTCAAGCCTTTCGACACTACAAAGTCGGGCAAGGGCATGGGCATCGGTGTCTATCAGGCCCGGGAATACATTCTAGCCATTGGCGGGGACATGCAAGTCTCGAGCGAGCCCGGGATCGGCACCACGATCTGCATCACCATCCCACTGATCGCGTCAAAGCAGGAAGCGGCCTAATTCTTATGACGACCACTAGCAATAGCGACGCCAAACCCAAGTTGTTAATCGTAGAGGATGACATTGGCCTGCAAAGCCAATTGCGCTGGCATTTCGACCAGTATGATGTCGCCCTGGCGGGGGACCGGGACAGTGCCATAGCCGCGGTAAGGCGGGAAGAACCCTGCGTTGTGTTACAGGATCTCGGGCTACCGCCCGACGAGGAAGGTGTCGAAGAGGGTTTTGCCACAGTCCGCGAGATCCTTGAAATAGCCCCCGCCACAAAAATAGTGGTCGTAACCGGACACCATGAAACCGAAAATGCGATCCGGGCCATCGCAATGGGCGCTTATGATTTTTATGAAAAACCGGTGAACACCGATACCCTCGATCTCTTGGTCAGACGCGCCTTTCGAATCTACGAACTCGAAGAACAGCATCGGCGCATGCAACTTGAACACAAATCCCCCCTCGAGGGCATTATTGCATCAGACGGTGCGATGCTGCGGATTTGCGCCACCCTTGAAAAAATCGCCCCTACCACCGTCAGTTGCCTGCTGCTCGGGGATAGCGGAACCGGCAAGGAAGTACTCGCGAAGGCAATTCATCGCCTGAGCCCCCGCGCCGAAAAACGTTTCGTCGCCATCAATTGTGCCGCTGTACCGGAAAACCTGATGGAGAGCGAGCTGTTCGGATATGAGCGCGGTGCCTTCACCGGTGCCACCAAGCGAACCATTGGCAAAGTAGAATCCGCCGATGGCGGCACGCTGTTTCTCGATGAAATTGGCGATATGCCCCTGGCTCTGCAGGCAAAATTATTGCGCTTTCTGCAGGAGCGGGAAATAGAACGACTGGGCGGGCGGGAACTGATTGCGGTCGATGTCAGGGTTGTGTGCGCGACCAATAAACCCCTTGAGGAGATGGTGGCAGAGGGAACCTTCCGCGAGGACCTGTTCTATCGAATCAGTGAAATCGTCATAAACATTCCGCCGCTTCGGGAGCGCCAGGGGGATCGCACACTTTTGTCGCGCCATCTCCTGCAAAAATTCTGCGCCGAGCACTCCAAGTCACTGAAAGGGTTTACGCCGGAAGCCGCAGCCGCCCTCGAGTCTTACCCCTGGCCGGGCAATATCCGCGAAATGGAAAACAAAATCCGCCGCGCGGTCATCATGTGCAACGAAAAAATGGTAAGTGCCGAAGATCTGGGCCTCGATCAAACGGACGGGCTATCGATCAACCTGCGCCAGGTGCGCTTCGATGCAGAGAAGGCCGCTATCAACAAGGCCCTGGCCTTCGCCGGCGGTAATATCACGGTCGCCGCAAAACTGCTGGGCATTACCCGACCCACCCTGTACGACCTGGTGAAGAAATACGAAATTCAGCTCGAGGCCGAGTAGACCCTGCGGCGACAGCGAGCTAAAGCCCAGCGGGGAGACCAATGTCCATTGCCAGGCAACAACTACCGCAGCAGCGCAACCATTCGAGCCCAATCGCTCTGCTTACCCTTGCAGTCGCATTACTGCTGACTGCATGCGGTCAATCTGCCACCGAGCAGGCTGCCCGACAGCTGGAGAGCGCGCAGGAGTACCGTGAGCAGGGACAGTTCAGGGCGGCACTGATCCAGGCTCAAAACGCGGTCCGGGCCGCACCATCGCAGATGGCTCCCCATCTCCTGATGGTCTCCCTCTACAACCAGCTGGGGTACTTTCGCAGTGCCGTGGAGGCCGCGGCAAAGGCACCGGACAAAAACCATCCCGCGCTAACCCTGGAACAAGCCCGGGCGCTCAATGGCCTGGGCAAGTATCGTTCGGCACGGGATTTGCTGCTCGCCAGCGACACGGCCGCTAACAGCCCCCAGCAAGGTCTTCTCTACCAGCTCTACCTGGGTCAAGCCCTGATGGGCCTGGGTGAGCTGGAAGGCGCACGCTCGGCTCTGCAAAAGGCGGCGGCCGGGCCGATCCGCGACCGAGTCATTGTCGAACTGGCGCGGGTGAGTTTGTTGGAAGGCAATTCCCAGGCGGCCCTGGCAACCCTTGAGCCAATGCTGGATCCAACCGGCCCCCTCAATGCTGAAGCCCGGCTTCTGGCAGCAGGCATTGGCGTCCAACGGGGCAAATACGAGCAGGCAGAGGGATCACTGACTGAGCTACTTGGCCAGCTCCCCGAAACCGATATTATGTTGCCCGAGCGAATCGAGGCGCTGCAGCTAATGGCACGAGCCTTGACCCTGCACGGACGCACTGACGAAGCCGCCGCTTATCAGCGAACCCTGGCTCAACAGCTTCCGGAATATTCCGCCAATAAAACCCTCATCGAGCGAAGTATCCAACTGATCGAGGACGGCAGGCTGCACGAGGCCAGCGAGGTACTCAAGCAGGTGCTGGAAAATGGCGGCGATAGTTTTGCCGGCACCCTGCTGGGTATCGTTAGCTACATGCAGGGCGATGTGTCCCAGGCCGCCGCTCTGCTCATGGCCCACATCGATCCGGAAACCGCCAACAGCTCTGCGCTGGAGCTGCTGCTGAGCGCCAAGTTTCAACTCAATGAGATTGACCAGGTTCTGGAGATCCTCGAGCCTGAGCTTCAAACCCGCCGGGACAACGCCACGCTGCTGGGGCTCTTTGGCCTTGCCAAGCTTGCCCGCCAGGACCTTGCCGGTATCAGTTTCATCGAAAAGTCGCTGCAGATAGACCCGAACAACAACCGCCTGCGACTGGCCATGCTAACCTTCTACCAGCGACAGGGTTTGCTGCCACAGGCGCTTGAACAGGCAAGGCTGGCTTATGAAACTGACCCCCTCGACCCGGCCGTTCAGGAGGCGCTTGTCCAGCTCCTGCTTGGCAGTAACAAAATCGAAGAGACTCTGACTTTGGCTCAGGAAATAGCCAGGGCCAGCCCGGATGAGAGTCATGCACAGACGCTCGCCGGACTTGCTTGCCTCATGGCCGGTAGCCCCGACGATGCCCGCAAGCATTTGCAGCGCGCTATCAAGATCTCCCCGAATGATGCCAGTGCGTGGATGGCAATGGCGCGCCTGGCTTACAGCGAGGGTGCATACCGCAGCGCCGAAGACTATTTCTCACGTGTCCTCGATATCGTCCCGGACTCCATCGACGCCCTCAAAGGCAGCATCAGTAGCACAGAGGCACAGGGCGACGTCGATCGGGGGCTGCAGAAGCTGCAAACCTTAAGCGAAAAACGCCCCCAAAGCGGGATGGCACTGTCGATCATGGCGCAATACCGGTTGCGCAACCAACAGGCAGAGGCCGCCGCCACGCTGATCGAGGAGGCTATACAACGCCAGCCGGGGCAAGCTTACATCGAGGGCGTTGCCCTGGAAGTCTACCGGCACCTGACCGAGGCATCCCTGGTGACGAACGATTTCACGCTGGCCCGCAAACAGCTCACCCGGGGCCTGGCACAGCTCCCCAATGCAAGGCCATTGCTGCAGTTACTGGCGGAAATCGAAATGCGAGACGGCAACCCCGTTGCTGCCCATGAAGCGGCCGAGCTGTTGTTGCAAATTGCCCCCGCCAGTGGACACGAGTTGTTGGGGGATATCTACAGCGAAAGTGACTCCGGTGCCGCCCTGAATGCTTACTTCGATGCCTGGAACGTACAGGCCAGCTCCCCCCTCGCAAACAAGATTTTTCGACTGCTAAAGGCTACCGACCCGGAGCGGGCAGATACCTTCACGAAGGACTGGTCCACCCAGCTACCCGGCGATACCGCACTTGTTCTGGTAAAAGCCATCGAGGCCCAGAATGCGTCTGACCCGACCACGGCGATCGCACTCTACCAGCAGGTGCTGGAGGCTGAACCCGACAATGTCACGGCGCTCAATAATCTCGCCTGGCTGTACCTTGACGCGGATGATAAGGCGGCCAGGGCACTTGAGCTGGCGCAAATGGCCGAGCAATTGAGCCCTGACAATTCCGCGGTACTGGACACGCTGGGGATGGCTTACCTGGCCCGGGGGGACGTCGAACAGGGAATTCACTGGCTTGACAGGGCGTTGCAATTGGAGCCGGGGTCAACCGTGATTCAAGGGCATCTGGAGCAGGCACGAAACCGCTAAGTGCCGGATCTGGATCGAAACCCTGGGGAGGGAAACACGGCCAGCATGTTGCCAATCGATCCCTGGGGACCGGCCACTGGGCGAACCACGCATCAGCTGAAGTCGCTGTAGTTGTGCAACAACTCCAGCAGTCTGTCAAACCTTTTCTGGTTTACAAAGCTGGTCAGCGGCAACGTCAACAGACGACTGGCGAATGCCTCAGCACCGGTGAACTCGCCGACAATGGGGTGGGGAATATTGTCTATCTGCGGCAACGCCCGTCGGTACATGCGTGAGGCGCCCAGGCCCTCACCCTCAAGCGCCGAAAACAATGCATTGCACTGAGCTTCACTGCGACACAGTACCGGATACCGCAACAGGGGTCGATCCAGACATTGGTGGGAACGCGGCAAATTGGTGTAGGTAGACCCGGGCAATGCCTCCAGCGCCACATCCAATCGCTGCTGCAACTGCCGGAATCGCTTGCGATAGAGCTCGACGTTGCAATGCAGATAGGCGTTACGCCAGGCATCCATTCGCTCAATTCCCTCCAACGCGTGATAACGCGTGGCGCCGATCTGTAAAAACGGCAGCAGCGCAAGCAGTTGATAGATCTGAGGACGCAGGATCAGGTTGAAAAGGCGCGCCTTGAGCCGCCAGTTGCGCTCGGAGAGTTGCTGCAGCGGCAAGTGATCAAACCTGGCAGACGCGGTGCCTCCTGGCGGTTGGCGCTGCAAAAGTGCGCCCCCACCGACCTGGGAGACAGGCTTGCCCCGACCAAAACTATGTACGACCAGGTCACCCGAGTAGCTCGACCCGGCACTGTCCAGCGGCAGGTATTGGGCGTCATCCTCGATCAGGACCAATCCATGACGATCGCACAGGGCACGCATTCTTGCCAGGTCTTCGGCAATGCCGACAAAATTGACAGCGACGATTGCCACGGTGTCTGCATTAATTGCGTCCTCCAAAGCCGCTTGCTGATAGCGTGGGCTATCAGCGTGAATATCCACCAGCACTGGCTGCAAACCCGCATAGTAGGCTGCTGCGAGTAAATCCGGGCAACCGTAAGCGGGCAATAGCACCCGGGGTGACGGAGTCTCCTTCGCTTCGGCCGCGATTGCCATCGCCAGAGCCAGCGCCGCTGTGCCGCTATTCAATAGCACAGCGGTATAGGCATCGGGAAACAGGCTGTCGGCCGGCGGCGTTCCGGCTTGCAGTTCAATGGGCTCGCCGACGGGGGACAAGCGTCCCGCAAGCCAATGGGTAAGCAGGTGCGAATGAGTCACCGCTGGGAAGGCTTCCAGACGTAGATGCGCTCACCCCTAAGCAACTTGATAAAAGCCTCGGCCAGGGCAACATTAACCAGGAGAAAGAAATACACCATTCTCACCAGGCCAACCTCTCGAGTGGATGGAATCAACCAGCCTATCAGGCCCACACCATAGAATCCCAACTGGGCAAGCAGTGCAATCCGGTAGACCGCCCCGTCATTCCAGAGCAGGAACGAAACCACCAGCAGGGCTATCAGCAACCAGGGCACCGCCCAGCGCATGATCTTGTGACTCCACAGTTGCATCGAAAACATGCCAAAGCGCGGATAGCTCAGGACTTCAGGGTGCCGCAGCAGCGCCGTCATACCCCGCAGTACCGTTCTCACCTTGCGCTGGTACTCTCGCTTGGCCTCGACAATATCCTTGTAATGCCCTTGAACGTCTGGCGCGGTGACGGCAATCAGGTCCTGCCTGGCGCAGTTCAACGCGGTATTGAAGTCACTGGGCGAGTAAATGTCCCACTGCTGGCAGACCGAGGCTCGAGCCGCAAAAAAGGAGCCGCTAAGACCAACCAGGCCGGCGCAGTCGGACTCCAGCCGGCGTAACCACATTTCATACCGCACGTAGGCACCCTCTCCAACCACTTTGCCATCCTGACTGACGAAATGATCTTCGCTGGACACGGCTCCAATTCGAGGGTCACGGAAATAGTCCACCAGACTGCGGATGGCCCCGGGTGAAATGCTGGTGGCGACATCAGAAAAGACCAGAATCTCGCCCTTCGCCTGCTTTATCGCGCAATATTGGGCGTATTCCTTGCCCTTGCGCTCATCAGCGCGGACCAGTCTGACCCGTCCCGGCGCAAAGTCCTCGCCGATGGCGTCAGTCTCATCCTCGGAACAATCCGATGCGACGATGATTTCAAGCAACTCCAGGGGATAGTCCAGGGCCAGGGAGTTCTCGAGTTTTTCAGTAATCCGGGACGCTTCATTGTACGCGGTAATGATCAGGCTAACCTTCGGCAGATCCCCACTGCCCTCCAATTCCGTGTAGGCACGTCGTTTGGGCAGCAGTTGGAGCAATGCGGCATAGAGAAAGTAACTGTAGGCTGTCGCCACTGCCAACAGCCAGAAAACCAGTTTCATAGGGAAACTCGCGGCACAAGATTCACTGGGGATAGCCCGCTACGCGCAACCGATAGCAGCTATAATACAGCCCCAATTATGGCATTAAACTGGTCAGTTGCACGTATCACCGCAGCTTATATTTTCTTGATGGGTAACTTACTGCCTCGATGAAAGTACTTCATATTGCCTCCGGAGACCTATGGGCCGGCGCAGAGAAAGCGCTTTACACACTGATTTTGGCGCTGCAGCAATCTTCTCAGGTGCGTATTGCGGCGGTAATCCTGAATCCGGGGGCCCTGGCGGAGAAGCTCCGCGACGCCGACGTCGAATTACTCGTGCTGGACGAGTCTCGCCAGAACACCTTGCAGCTAATGCACTCTGTTAGCCTGTGGGTCGAGAAAACCCGGCCTGACATCATTCATACACACCGCTCGAAGGAAAACATCATCGGCAGCCTGGTTGGCACACGGCATCGGATACCCAGTGTGCGAACCCAGCATGGCGCCAGCGAGCATTCTTTCAGCGCCCTGAACCTGCGGAAACGAGCCATTCACGATATCGACTTCCTGTCGGGGCGGCTGCTCCAGCGCAGCATTATCGCGGTATCTGCGCCCCTGGCAGCCGAGCTGCGGAAAAGTTTCGGCACCAAAAAAGTTTGCGTCATTGCCAACGGTATCGATACCGGCCCGGATGAATGGGATCAGGAAGATAAATTCCGACCTCCCCTCGCCATTGGCATCGTTGGCCGGCTGGCGCCGGTGAAACGCGTCGACCTGTTCCTGCGCATAGCGGCGAGGGTTCTATCCAGCCCGAATACTGCCAGCAAAGCGTGTTTCAGGATAATAGGCGACGGCCCGCTGCGCCCTGCACTCACGGAGCTCGCCACAGAGCTTGGCATCGATGATCAGCTTACGTTCGAAGGTCATGTCGACAATGCCGAGGCTCACATCGCTGACCTTGATATCCTGGTCATCTGCTCAGACCATGAAGGCCTGCCCATGGTTGCGCTGGAAGCCATGAAGCACCGGACATTGATCGTAACGCACCGAATTGGGGGCTTGCCCGAATTACTCGGGGACGGTGAGTTTGGTTGCGTGCTGGATCGTCAGCAGATCGAATCATTTGCCGGAGCGCTTGAGGACATCATCCGACAGCCCGAGGCTGCCGCCCGCAAGGCCGAATTGGCCCGCCACCAGTTGCAGAAACACTTCTCATCCAGTGCCATGGCGCGGGGGCACCTGGAGCTCTATCGGCAAACGTTGGCAGCGCATTGATTCAAGCTACCTCACATGGGGGAGTACTTTCGGCCAGGCAAACCCCGCAGGGGATTCCCGGTGACTGCTTATCTTGTCTATAATATTCGGTTAGGCTAACGCCTTTTCAGACACGCTGGTTGCTCTCAGGGAAGCTGTTGTCCGCTACCGATCAACGACGCGACACCCTACGGGTCGCAAAAAACTCCAATACACGAATGGTGGCGATTCGCTGCCATTGGGCTGACGATATCAATGACTAATGCCAAACTGCGGATCGGACTGTTGCTTGATGACAACGAGAAAGTGTCTGCATGGCAACATAAAATGATCGAGAATATCCAGCAATCTGACTACGCCGAGGTCAAGCTGGTAATTGTCAACGACTCGGTGCAAAAAACAGTCGAACGCAGTTTTGCCGAAAAATTGAGGCGAAACTACAAGCGCCTGCCCTCCATCGCCATGGGACGCCTGTTGGACACGTTGTATTTTTTCCTCATCGATCGCAAGCATTCGGTTCCCGATGCCAGTGAGAAAGTCGGTGCAGGGGACTTGTTGGGTGATATTCCGACGATTCCCTGCCAACCCATCAAGACAAAGTGGTCTGACCGCTTCCAGAGCAGCGATATCGAACAGATTGATTCGCATAAACTGGATGTGCTCATTCGCTGCGGTTTTCGTATCCTGCGCGGAGACATCCTGACTATTGCCCGATACGGGGTGTGGTCTTTTCATCATGGCGACAACCGCATAAACCGCGGCGGGCCTCCGGGGCTATGGGAGAGCCTGGAGAGCTGGCCAGTCAATGGCTCCATCCTGCAGATCCTCAATGAAGACCTGGACAATGGCACCGTGCTGTATCGCTCCTACTCCAGCACCAGCTCGATGTCGGTCAGGGACAACCGCAGCCGTAACAAGTGGAAATCCCTGTCTTTCATGACCCGCAAGCTAAAGGAGCTTTACGATGTCGGCCCGGACGCGTTTTTCAAACAGGTCCAGCACGACAACCGTCACCCCGAGATCTACTCCGAGCGCCTCTACGTTGCACCCACCAATTACGAAATGGCCAAGCTACTCTGGAGTAAAGTCATCGAGAAAACGGTTGCGCTTTACTACAACAACTTTTACGTCAACCAGTGGATATTGATGTATGACATCAAGGACTCCTTTTCGTCTTCGCTTTGGCGCTACAAGAAGATTTTCCCGCCGAAAGACCGTTTTTACGCCGATCCCCACATTATTCAGAAGGATGGTCGGTACTACATTTTTATCGAGGAGTTTATTTTCGGCACCGACAGGGGATTCATTTCTGTCATAGAAATGGATGAGACCGGCAATTACCAGGCCCCGAGGCCCGTTCTGGAGCGCCCCTACCACTTGTCCTACCCGTTCGTTTTCAAGCATGAAGACGACTACTACATGATTCCTGAAACCCAGAGCAATCGCACGGTTGAGTTGTATAAGTGCGTTGATTTCCCCCACCGTTGGGAGTTCACCATGAACCTGATGGAAGATATTCGGGCCGGAGACGCAACGCTCTATCGCCAAAATGACCGCTGGTGGATGTTTGCTACCGTGACGGTGACCCGGGGAGCTTCCCTGGCGGACGAGCTCTGTATATTCAGCTCAGCAAGCTTGCTGAGTAATGACTGGCAGCCCCACCCCAAAAACCCGATCGTTTCAGACTGCCGAAAAGCACGCCCGGCCGGCAAGCTATTCAGGCACGGCGATGGGCTTTACAGGCCGGGCCAAAATTCCTCGTACCGCTATGGCTATGGGTTTATGCTCAGCGAAATCAAGCAACTGACAGCAGACGACTATCAGGAAGAGACGGTTTCCAGCATTGAACCCCACTGGGACTCGAGAATCATTGGAACACATACCTTCAATCACGTGGGCGACCTGCACATGATCGACGCGAATTTCCGACGCA
This sequence comes from uncultured Gammaproteobacteria bacterium, assembly GCA_963751595.1. Classification (GTDB taxonomy): domain Bacteria; phylum Pseudomonadota; class Gammaproteobacteria; order Pseudomonadales; family JAHEGP01; genus JAHEGP01. Next base: position 95,658 of record CAVVVC010000004.1, on the reverse strand, counting down.
GCCGCTTTTTTTCTCAGTGATCGGCAACAACCTATCGTGAGTGATGCAACCCATCCAACGCCCCATTGTAGAAGGCTGTACCATGAACTATGATTTTTTTATCCTGACCGCAAATCCCTATTCGCAGCCTTAGTCGCAGCCCAGCCCCGATGCAAACTCCAGCCAGACTTCACTCGGTGATCGTTCCGCTTTACAACGAGGAAGACAGTGTACAACCGCTGTATGAAGCAATCACGGCGGCCATGAACAGTCGCGATTACCAATATGAGCTGTTATTCGTCAACGATGGCAGCTCAGACAGTACGTTCGCTCGCGCAGCGGAGTTGGCGAAAACTGATTTGCGCCTGCGGGTCATCGACTTTCGCCGCAACTATGGCCAGACGCCTGCGATGGCGGCGGGTATCGACAACGCTCGGGGCGACATCCTGATCACCATGGATGGGGACCTTCAAAACGACCCCAGTGATATTCCCATGATGCTCGACAAGCTCACTGAAGGATACGACATCGTGGTGGGCTGGCGGCACAAGAGGCAGGATAAACTGCTCACCCGCAAGATCCCCTCGCGAATAGCCAACTGGCTGATTGGCAAGGTCACCGGCGTTCCTATCAAAGACAATGGCTGCTCGCTGAAGGTCTACCGAGCCAGCGTCATGAAGAGCACCCCTTTTTACAACGAGATGCACCGATTTATTCCTGCCCTGCTGTCGTTGTCCGGCGCCAGGGTCGCGCAAGTCAAGGTCAAGCATCATGCACGCCAGTTCGGTGAGTCCAAATACGGTCTTTCCCGGGTCTACAAGGTACTGATCGACCTGCTCACGATAAAGACGATTTTATCCCTCATGAAGCATCCAGCCCGCTGGTTCGCGTCATTGGCAGCGGTCCCCTTTGTTGTTTCCATGTTCTACCTGTACAAAGCCTCGAGAAACCTGGCGCTCCAGGAACCGTCGATCGTTTTCAGCAGTATGTCCGTTATTCTCTTGTCACTCGCCCTGTTCCTGATGGGGCTGGGGCTGCTGTGCGAATTCGCTTACCAGAAAGGCGACCTGCAATTATCCAGCCTGGCGTTATACCGCCGCGACACCGGAGCGCCCAGGGGCCAGGCAAGCTTAAAGCAACCCGCTACCAATAAGGATTCATCCAGTGACTAGCGAAACCCCTGCCATCGACGTCAGCGTTGTCATACCCATTTGTGAACGGCATGAGCAAACTATCAATACCTACCAGAAGTACCGACGCGCACTGGAAGCGACGGGCAGGACATTCGAATACATTTTTGTCCTGGTACCGAGCTCAGAACCCATCATCGCCCAGTTGCGACCACTGGTGAGCAAGGATCAGGACACCTCGATGCTCGTGCTCAGCAAGGACTTTGGCGAAGCAACCGCCATAGAAGTCGGCACCAGCACCGCCAGGGGAGACCTGATATTAATACTGCCCCCCTATGAACAGGTGCGCTCAGACTGTCTCGGCAGCCTTTTCGACCCTATAGCCGATTACGATATGGTGGTAGCCAACAGAGACCCCAGAATCGACTCCGGCTTGAACCAGGCGCAAGCCAGCCTCTTCAACTCGACCATCCGATTCCTGACTGACATCGAGTTCGGCGATCTAGGGTGTGGTGTTCGACTGGTACGTAAGGAGGTGCTGATCGAACTCAACATCTACGGCGACCAGCACCGCTTTTTGCCCGTCATTGCCAGCGGTCAGGGTTTCAGGGTACACGAGGTGAGTATTCCCCAGGCCGAGGCAGACGCCCACAGCCGAATTTATTCGCCCGGCATCTACATTCGGCGCTTGCTCGACTTGCTAACCATTGTTTTCCTTACAAAATTCAACAAAAAGCCGTTGCGCTTCTTCGGCCTGATAGGAACCGGTGCGGCCCTTTTTGGAAGCCTTGGCCTGCTGCTGGTCACTGTTCAGCGGTTTTTCTTCAGTGTCGGTGCAGCAGACCGCCCGCTGTTATTGATAAGTGCTCTATTCATCGTTTTGGGAATTCAATTAATCGCGATCGGCCTGGTAGGGGAAACCATCATCTTTACCCACTCAAAGGAAGTAAAAGAGTATAAAATTCGGGAAATCATTAACTAGCGATGTCCGTAAAAAAGTCTCGCTGGCAAGCGTCCACCCGCGGTAAAGGTTCACTCGGCAAACCCGGTTTTCGACGCAACAGGTTTTGCTATACTCCCGCCCCCGGACCCTGGATCGAGGCACACCCGCCAAGGCGCATCGATGGCATTTACCGGGGACTACCCTGGGCATGATGGCCTGCATCAAGCATCCTATACTGGGACGTAGGCGTTACAGGATCTCCTCCCCCATGCGAAATCAACATGAATACCACTAGCGTGCAAAAGCTCGATCAAAGCACAGCTCATCGCTTGACACGGCTTGGCAGCTCAAGCATCTGGCTGGCGCTGATACTCATCGTTCTGGTTGCCGTTGGTAGCCGCACACTAAACCTTGATGCAGACCCACCGGGCTGGTATATCCCCAAGGACGTTGGCCTGCAAATCGATGAGGGCTATAAAACCCTGGACGCGAGAAATCGCATCCTGTTTGGCGACACCCACTGGAACCCTCACGACAACTATCCCGGCTGGAGCAAGGGAAGTCCGCTCACCCAGCAAAGCTACTATCTGGCTTTCAAGGCCTGGGGGTTGGAGCTTGCCAGTGCCCGCCTGGTTAGTGTGCTTGTTTTTGCCTGCTTTCTGGTAATGGCAGTGGCGGTGTTGAGTCGCCATCTAAGCCCCGGGGCGGTCCTGCTGGCAGCTACCCTGCTCGCGGTCGATCCCGCCCTGTTCAGTTTTTCGCGCGTGGCCCTGTTCGAAATCAACCTGATTCTGTTCACCTATGCAGGCCTGTTCCTGCTGATACTGGTAAAGCCACACCAGCATGTGCAGGCAATCGCCATTCTCGCTGGGGTTGGCGTGGTAGCCGGGCTGTCGATAAAAATGTCCGGTCTGGTTTATGTCGCCCCTGCGTGCGCAATGATTGCCCTGGCTTTCGCCGTTGACGAACGCTTCGCCAGGTTCCGGACGCGCAGGAACCTGATTCTGGTCGCCGTTCTGGCACTGCTGGTACTTTTCGTCCTTTTTCTGGCCCGGGGAATCTGGATGCGGCGAGTGGCCGCTGGAGTCTCAGAAATCATTGCTCATCCCCAGGTAATCCTCTGGAACAACGTCGCCGAGCTATCACCGCTGCTGATTACAACGGCATATCTCTGCCTCATTCACACCATTGCGACGGACTCCCAAATACTGCGCCGCAATCTGTTCAGGCTGGCCCTGGTCGCCACCGTTGTGCTGGTACCGGTTTTGCTCAATCTTTTTGGCTACAACCCTCCCCGGTATTCAGTACCTGTCGTGCCGGCTGCCATACTGGTCATCGCCGACTGGTTTTATCGACAGCAGACAAGCCCCTTACCGCTTCGACACCGGGCTGAACTATCCAGGGTGGAGCACATCGCCATAGGCCTGCTTGGGGTGATGATCATTCAGTCGCTGCTGAGCGTGGGAAACAGCTACCTGTTGGCTCCAGTATTCGGAGAAGATGCGGCGTTGAGCAAAGAGACATTGCTTTGGGCTTTTCCGGCACTGTCCCTGCTGGTGCTTGGACTACTCTATCGAAGCCGTGGTTATCTGCGCGAAAACCGACTAAGAACCTGCATTGCAGCTTCGCTTATTGGCTATCTTGCGATGAGCGTGGCAATAACGGGCACCCAGTTCGCCGCGCCTTCCTTCGACTCACAGGCCGTGCGCTCGAATCTGCAGCGACATGTTGCTGCGGGCAAATCAGTGGCAGGTGATTGGGCGCCGTTTTTTGCCGCAGAGTCGAGAATCCCCGCGCTCTATGTCAACTGGACCATCAACCGGGCCGAGGGTATAGAGAAAATCAGACCGGATTACTTTCTGTTCAGCGACATATGGAATGACCAGACCTCGCTTGCTGCGATCCAGCAAAACCCTGCGGTCGTCGTTGGATCTCCGGTAGATCTGGGCCACTACTATCGAGCAGATATTCGGCTTTATCCCTTGACGTACATTGGAGACTGACGCCTGGTGTACCGGGCGATGCGCCCAACGACAGAAAGGGGTGAAGCGAGTGCAGGTTGAACAATCCTGATCAGATAGAACGCTTTGACGCGTTCAGCGGCAGCCACCGCTTCGCCTGGCCACATGGCTCTCAATTACGTCGAGCAACGCCGCCCGTTGAGCCTCCACCGTAAACTCCTCAAGCACTCGCTCGAAGGCGAATCGACCCATTTGGTCCCTGACTGCTTCATTGTCTGCAAGATATTCTACCTTGTCTGCAAGTTGCAGGTGATCCCCAGGCCTGACAAGGAAGCCCGTTTTTTGATCCACCACAGCCTCATTGAGCCCGACGAGGTCGGACACGATCAGTGGAAGCCCGGAGGCACCAACTTCCATGGAGGTGAAGGTGAAGGAATCCCAACCCGTTGAGGCAATGATGCCGGCATAACTGCCGGCGAGCAATTGTGGTATGTCGCCTCGATAACCGCCAAAGCTTATGTGTCCCTCTGCTGCGGTACCTTTGTAAAGACTGTCAAATATCGATTTTTCATCCTGCCGGTCACCGCACAATAAAAAATGCAGGTCATCTCGGCCACGCTTGTTGATCAATTCTGCGGCCGCCTTGATGATGACATGGACGCCCTTGCGCTCTTCCATATGCCCCGCGTAGAAAAAAATCTTTCGGGAGCGCGGTATATCAAACTGTCGGTATACGTGGTCTTCCTCGCCGGCCCGGGTAAATGCTTCAAGCTCTATTCCGGGCCGCACGACACGCGCGGCGCTCGCTGGTATTCCGCTGCCATGGGTGCCGGTGTACTGCATCCCATAGGATTCGAAAATATTCATGGTGGGTTTATTGCGTATAAGCATTACCTGGATTCGCCTCAGCAATAACTTGACTCCGCTATTGATTGCACTTGCTGGCGCACCTCTGTAGCTAAAAATGGACTGAACCCCCCCGCGGCGAAAAGCGCCGCAAATCCTCGTTCCGATCGATAGATCAAAGGCCAGTACATACTTGATCGAGTGTCGCTTGAGGTATTGCTCAAGCTTCGCGCTTTCCTGCTCGGACATTGTCCGATAGCTTAGTTTGAGCAGCGGAACCTCCTTATCTCCCAGCCAGCGGGGCTTGCCAAAGTCGTAATTTTTGTAACCCAGGTGAACTTTACCATTTGAACCACTGCGTTCGAGAAAGCGGGAAACAACCTCAAAAAACGTAATTTCAAGAGGTTCGATCGCGTAACCCGTGTTCGCTGGCACGTGATACGTTATTAAAAAGTCTGGCATTACTATTTCCTGGATTGTGAAGCCTTTGAGCCTGGTTGCGCGCGCCACTTCGAAACTCGTACTATCGATGCGGCCAAGGTTTGGATGAAAGCCGAGGGTGCGCCAAAACAACCGCCAACACGTTTAATAGTATGATGACAGTCAATCGTTGTAGCTGGTGCCCTCGTCACACCGGAGGCGCTGGCAGGTTTAGTCTTTGGTTTCATTTCATAACAATAGACAAAAAACGTGGGTGCAAACAGTGATATTGATTGCACATCAACCCTTTGCAATGCCAGCCGCTGATCGCAAAAACTCGAAGCTAGAAAGCTCAAAAACGGCTATCGGAGACCTGCTACTCGCCGGCTGAAATCCACCGCATACCGAAGCACGCTGCAATTGATGATGGCTTTTTGAAAGTCTCCACAGCTGAATTGCCCACGACAGTCTATGCTCAAACCATGTATTATAGGGTTGCACCAGGAATGATTCACCAGGCGTATTTGTCGCCCGGACGTAACTCGATATAATGCGTGCCCGATGCACCAGAGCTCCCAGGACCCGCCGCGCGTATGCAACTTGATCACCCGTCGATTCATTGGCCAAAACAGTGAAAGCCAAGAATAAGCTTGGCACCGGGCTGTCTTCGCAAATCTGCGAACAGGGTAGCCCCCCTACCTTAGCGCTCAACCAAGAGGTTTCCGCAGCAAAGATGATTCTGGAAAAAACGGGTGGACGGCAAGCAACAGTAAAGACCCTCTATTACAAAATGCTTTACTGGCTTGGCGCGTACAGACGTTACGCCAACCCCGACTGGAGCAGGGTCAATCGGCTTGTATTTGTTTGTCTGGGAAACATCAACAGAAGCGCCTACGGTGAGGCCAAAGCCAGGTCTCTTGGCTTCGATTGCATTTCCTACGGAATCGACGCCGATGAAACCAAGGGAGCCAGTACGGAAGCAATTCGCAATGGCAGCGCAAGAGGCATTGATTTAACACCCCATGTTTGTCGCTCCATTTATAATATCGAGTTACAGGCCGACGACCTCGTTTTAGCAGTGGAACCCGGGCACATTCAAGCCATTGAACAGGCCCTGGCAAGTAATAACCCGGGAGGGCTCCCGGTCCAGTTGACCTTGCTCGGGGTTTGGTCCCGATCACCCACGCCCTTCATTCAGGATCCCATTTGCCGGTCTGACATATACTTTGGCAGCTGTTTCGACAGAATCGACCAGGCGATCTATCGCATCGGAAGCGAAATCAAACAGGCACAGGGCGCTGCTGGCGGCAATAATTAGCGTCAGCGAATGAAACTCGCGAAATACTGACGTAACTCCTCCCCGGACGGCCCGATATCCCCGAAGCGATTCACTTCGTAGCGCTGGCCCCTGCGAAACAGGGCGAAAAAGGCAAGAACTTCCGCCAATTTCTTGGAAACCGAATAGTCTGAAGATTTGAGCACAAGGTAAAGGCGATCAAGGTCGCCAATCAGCCAACGCAGTCGCTGACCTGTCTTGAATTCTGTGATTGCTGCTGTCGGTTCGCCCGCATACATTTCATACAATAGATAGGGAAAATCGACACCAGAGTCTATCGCCAGTTGCAGCGAACCCCAGAACCGCGTGTTGACCTCCATGATAAAAGGCCCGCGCTCATCGTTGACCTTGAACTCAACCATGGCAACCCCATGCCACGCCACCGAGGCCAACAGATCACTGGCAATCGCCAGCATCTCTTGCGGAGGCTCAACACTCTCGCAGAGAACACTGACACCGCCGGAGGGGGGCTTTTCCCGCAGGCGCTTGTGACAGAAAGTCGCGATACGCTTGCCATGATCACATAGCAAGAAAATACCTTGCCCATGGCCCTCAATGTATTCCTGTATCATGAAGGGGAATCCAGCAAATACCGGACTCATGGTGCATAGCTGGCGCAACTCAGCTTCAGATGCAGCATACTTCACGCCCGTTGAAATCCATGCGCCGTTGGAAAATATCCTGGATTTGTAGGGCTTCAGCACTACAGGGAATTCGAAACCGCTATAGGCTTCCATGGCGGCAGCCCCATTCTCAAAGTAGGCTGATTTCGGACAGGGGAAGCCCTTTTCCTGACACAGTTCGACCAGCCTGGCTTTGTCGGACAACAAGGATATCTTTTCATAGCTGTCGAATGGAATTTCGACATCCCCCAGCTCTTCCCTGTGCTGCAGCAAGGTGAACAGCGTTATCTCGGAAATCGGGATAATCGTAGCGATTCGATGCCGTTCGACAATTCGCCGTATTGAAGCGAGAAATCCGCTCAACTCATTGGGGTCTGAGTAGACTTCAGCCGCGGCGGAATATCTTGATCTGGAGCTCAGCGTCGGACTGCAGCAGTCCGCCGTGACGACCTTCACCCCCCGCTGGCCAAGCGATCTCGTCACGGCCAGAGCGGCGCGCTGATTACCGTCTGTAACTAGTACATTTCCCACTTCGTCGTTTTCCCCGGTTTACTCGTATCATGGCACCAGCTCACCTGCCTGAAAGTGAACACCGGACCATGCAAGCTGAAGAGGCCGCATATTTCTTTGTCACTTTAAAAGCAATCGAACTACAATATAGGCAATTGGGGCAATTCTACCTTTCCAGATCTTTACCCGCGTGGTTGGGTTGATTGCCATTGCTGTGGGTAACCAGACCCTCCAGCCCCTGTCAGAGGGCCCAATGTCCATGTTTTGCGAGTACAGGGCGCGTAAAGAAATGGCTTCAGCGCTTACCACAGACCAACAAGCTCACCTTTGACCCACAGAATCGGCGCTGACTTCAGCGAAACCCAGGCCTTTGATTTTAGCACATGCCGAAATTGAACGTAGACGAAGAGTAAAACCCTGAACCAAGCATGCATGTCACCGCGGTCAGCAATCCAGATGTCACAAAATGGTGTACCAAGCCCATCGAGACCGGCCCATCTCCCCAACGAAACGCGCTCCCTATGATGCCCCACTGCAAAAGAAACCTGTATTTACTATGAAAAAGCTCTATCTGGACTTCAAACAGTATTTTCTGGACTGTCGCAGTGAGGATCTGGGCTTTTACATTGTGGCGGGGTACATCATTTTTTCTTACCTGAGGCCCCACGTAATCTTCCCGATGCTGGACATTATCCCCTGGACCCAGCTATTCATTATCAGCGGCCTGTTGTATGCCACCGCCAAGGGGACTCTGAAGTTCCAGCTGCCACACTTCACCATACTGGCCTTCGCGATAGTCTGCCTGCTGTCAGCCTACTATTCAGAATACCCGGAAATTTCGTTCAGGAACGTCGATATACCCTTGATTTGGTTGCTGGAGACGCTCTGCTTTACGAGCTGCATCAATTCCACCCGAAAGCTGAAGCTAATCCTCATACTGTTCTTCCTGACAACGTTCAAGATTTCCTTCTTCGGCGCAAGGACCTGGGTACAGCGGGGCTTCGGCTTCCAGGATTTCGGTATTTCCGGGCCAGCAGGCTTCTTTCAGAATTCCGGTGAGCTTTCGCTACTGATGGCCATGCTAACCATCTTGAGCTTATCGGTCATGATCGGCAACAGGCATATAAGGAAGGTTTACTATATTTTTCCGTTAACCACGGTAATGACGGTGCTGGCCGCAAGCTCTAGAGGATCCCAACTTGCTCTCTTGATTGGCACCTTTTTCCTTTTCAAGGGCAAGCTCAATTTTAAATACCTGTTGATCGCTTGCGCCTTGGCCTACGGCGGTTACTCACTACTGCCGGATGAACAAAAGGAGCGTTTTACTTCAGCCGGGGAAGACGCGACTTCGCAATCGCGGTTACTGTATTGGGAAAAAGGAATCGAAATGACCCAAAAATACCCCTGGTTGGGTGTGGGTTTTCAGGCTTTTCCATCCTATTTTCATGCCAACTATGCGGATGAAATTCCTGAAGGCAGCGGGTTTAGGCAACGCAAGGAGGTCGCCCACAACACGCTGATACAAGCTTCAAGTGAGATGGGATACCTCGGGCTGATTACCTACCTTTGGATGTACTTCATCGTATTCAGGATAAACAAAAAAAGCCGCCGCCTTTTGAGAGGGTCGGCTCTTGATAAGGAGCAGCCTTGGCTGTATCAGTTTACAATTGGCATGGACGTCGCTCAAATCGTCTATTTTATCGGGGCATTTTTTATGTCGGTGGCTCTTTACCCCTATACATACTTTATGATCATGTTTGCCCTGAGCCTGAAAAACTCTGTCGAAGGCGAAATTGCGGTGCAGAACAAACTCGACACATCGCGCGCACCCCTGGGATCAGAAGCTTGACTCAGGTATACGAGCTGTATAGTGATTGTCCCGGTCATTTATGCGGGGCAGTAAATGGGGGCCCCTATCAGCCGCCAAGACGCATGGTCGCTGGGACGATTTACCCCGACAATAAGCCCACCCTATCTGGAAATCAAGCACTCCCAATATGAATCCAACCCGCACCATCCCAAGTTTTCGGCACAACAACTTCGACCTGATTCGCCTCTTTGCTGCCTCGCAGGTAGCACTCTTGCATGCGCTCCATATCATGGGCGTGGAGGCCTCCGGAATTTGGGATCGAATACTCTTTTTGCTGCATATTTTCCCCGGCGTCCCGATTTTCTTTTTCGTCAGCGGCTACCTGATTACCCGTTCGTTTGAGTCAAACTCGCGCATCAGTGAATACGCTTCAAACAGGATATTGCGAGTCTATCCGGGGCTGATAACCGCTGTGTGCCTGTCTTTCGTTTTGATATTCATCAGTGGGTACATGGCGAGCGTGCATGAGCCCTTCTCAGCCTGGCTACAGCTTTTCCTGGCGAAATCTAGCATTCTCCAGTTTTATAATCCTGACTTTATGCGCGGCTATGGCGACGGGGTGCTCAACGGCAGCCTGTGGACGATTACCGTTGAGCTACAATTCTACGTGATAGTGCCGTTGCTGTATTTCGTGCTGAGGCTCGACAAAGCCGGCAATATCAAATTGTTGTTGGTCATTGCCGTATTCTTCGCAATCAACCGCACTTACAGTTACCTGCACGGGAGCTACAGCGAGAACCTGATCTACAAGCTGGCATCCGTATCGTTTGCGCCCTGGTTTTACATGTTTCTCGTTGGCATGTTCTTCCAGCGGAACTTCGAGTTTTTCCACAGGCTGCTGGCAGGGAAATTTAAATATCTGCTTGGCATATACATAATCATTGGCTATTTCGCTTCACAGCATAACGCCAACTTCGGCAACAACATAGACCCGCTATTTTATTTGTTGCTGGTTCCTCTGGTTTTTTCTGCTGCCTATTCCAAGCCTGACCTGGCACGGCGAATCACGCGGGGTAACGATTTCTCCTATGGCATCTACATCTACCATATGCCCGTGGTCAACTTCTTGATATACCTTGGTTTCTCCGGAAGCATATTCTGGAGCCTTGTGGCGTTACTCGTTACGGTTGTGGTTGCGGTGCTTTCCTGGTTTTTTATCGAAAAGCCTTGCCTGAAATTAAAGCACCACCCATTCAATCCGATGACGAAATCAACCCAGGTTGAGCAGCAATTGCTTGCTAGATCACCCATTCCGAAGCACACGCAAAAATAGAAGTCCAGTAGCCTAGGAGTCCGTCGGACTTGGGCGCCCAGCCTGCAAGGTGGTCAATATTTGTACTATTTTCGGTGCGCTATGTTGGGTCATTTTGTATTCGGCCTCGAAAATAGTATTTGCCTTCACGTACGAGCGCGTGCCGCAGTCAAGTCCGACAGACTGCTAGGAAGCTTCTACAGCTTAAATGCAGATCAATTGGTTATCGGAGGACACGGCTGCCCTCGGGAGGCGAGCCCAAGAGGGCGTCTCGAATGGGACGCTTCGCTCCAAAGCAATTTTCATCACATGCTTTTCTGATACAAAGCGCAGTACCGTTCGCAGTAACCATAGCGTCCCGGTTTTATCTGCGTCAGTCAAAAGGGTCCCCGCACCCTGGACCTCAATTCTTTGCTACTCTTAACCGTATTGCTGTCGACTTTACGCGGGAGAAGGGAAAGGAGGTCTCAATTCGTTTCTCGCGCGAAGAAGACCGTCGCTTTTTTTAATACATCTTTCTCTATCTTCAGGCGACGATTCTCCTCTCGCAACCGGCGAATCTCCGCCTGCTCGGCAGTCAGTTTTCCATTACCCGGAAATGCCTGGCCGTCATCGCCTTCATGCTCCTTTATCCAGCGGCCCAGCATATTGGCGTTAATCTCCAGACTGCGAGCTGCCTCCGCGCGTGAATAGCCCTGCTCCAATACCAAGCTGATAGCGTCCAGCTTGAATTCTCTTGAATATTGTCTTTCGTGTCGTCACATCAATCCTCCAGTTTCAGAATATTATTCGTTAACTGGGATGGTCACATCTATTGAACCACTTCACATCCCGCCATTCAAACTGCGAATTCAGGGGTATGAAAATAGTCGCTTAAGCAGGCGCTTCGATAGAGTATTGAGCGGCCGGTCAACGTACATAGCCAAAGCGTAGCAAAGGGCGAAAATAGCCAACAATACAATCAGGAGTGATAGGTACTTTCCAGTATCAATGGAGTCGTAGATAGCCTTTCCAAATTTGTCGTGAAGCAGGTACAAAGGATAGGTCATCATTGCAAGTATATATAGGTACCGCTTCTCTCCGATTTTTACATGTCCCAAAGCAATACCTAGTAGTACCAAGTAAAAGCAACTAACGATGATGGGGGCGATAAGAGCACTATAAGTGGATGGTTCGACAATAAAACTAGAAACTGCTCCAATAGATTGGGATATTGATAGCGCCCAACATATTGCAAGTATAATACATCTTTGAGTTGTCAGGTTATTCTTCCATACTAGATAGAAAGTCGCACCTGCAATAAAATATGGGCCGTATGGATATATTACTAGAAATGAAATACCTGGCCAGAAGATTGCTGCGACAGATCCAGCTAACCAGATAGAAAGCCAAAGGTCTAGGTTAGTAGTCTGTCGAAACACAATGAGCAAAAAAACGAGAAAATAAAATTTGAGTTCAATCTGTAGCGTCCAGTAGACATCGTCGATATAGTCCGCGCCTAAGTATCCCGCGGCCATCGTCATATTGGCAAAGATGCGGTAAAAGTCGAATGTTATGCCTTGCAGAAAATACAAAGCAACTATAGTGATTGCGATTGATACCCAAAAAATTGGATAGAGTCTTGAAAATCTGTTTATCAAGAATTGCTTTGGTGAACGGCCGTCAGCGCTCCAAATTATGACGAACCCTGAGATTAGGAAGAAAAGGTTTACACCAAGATATCCATAGCGGCTAAAAGCATCAACTGCGGGGAACAGCCAATCTCCATCAATTTGCCTGTAAGTCAGATGATAAACTACAACTACAATTGCGGCAAAAAATCTTAGAACGTCTAGCTCAAAAACTCTTTTGACAGATAGATCGTTATTCATTTCTCGATTCCGTATTTCTGCTTGCTTCCCCACCCACATAATTTGGAGAGATAGCGTAAATTAGACCCTGCTCAGAAAGCTGACGACGCATTGAAACCCGGTGCAGTGACTAACCCGAAAATCTCACCGATAGAATTGAAATAGGCCTTTCTTTGTTGCATAAAGTGAGTGCGAACAACACTTTACGAGCGAACAGAAGAGAAGGCCTATGCCAACAGAGTGTACCGCGAATCAACTGGAATTTCACGCACTGGGTCGCCGCGATGTGGTGGGTTGTTTTGACGGCGGCAGGATCACTTCCGACGGTGGTGGACTGCTGCTGCGGGAGGTTGATCAGCGGATAGGTCTCCTGGAGCGGATGGCCCGTTGCTTCACCGATTACCGCAACCCCAACAGTATCGAGCACAGCGCTCATTCTCTGGTCGCGCAGCGGGTCTATGGCCTGGCCCTGGGCTATGAGGATCTCAACGATCATGATGTGCTTCGTGCCGATAGTGCGTTGGCGTTACTGGTCGGCAAACCCGATTTGACCGGTGAACACCGCGAACGGGAGCAGGATCGCGGCAATCCGCTGGCCGGTTCCAGCACCCTCAATCGATTGGAGCTCAGCGAACTGGCCTCGGCGGCGGGGCACCGCTACAAGAAGATCGCAGCGGACGCGGCGGCACTGGATCGGCTGCTGGTGAATGTGTTTGTCGAGTCCTACGAGAAGCCACCACGGGAGATCTGGCTGGACCTGGATGCCACCGACGATCCACTCCATGGCCACCAGGAAGGCCGGTTCTTTCACGGCTATTACAAATGCTACTGCTACATGCCGCTCTACATTTTCTGTGGTGAGCATCTGCTGTGTGCCCGAATACGCCCCTCGAATCAAGACGGTGCCCTTGGTAGCGTGGAGGAACTGCAACGCATCGTGGCCCAGATTCGCGAACACTGGCCGAAGACCCGGATCATCATCCGCGGCGATTCCGGTTTTTGCCGGGACACGATCATGGCCTGGTGCGAAGACAACAAAGTGAGCTATGTGCTGGGCTTGGGCCGTAATCAGCGACTGAACCGTGCGCTGGGTCAGGAGATGCATCTGGCAAAGTTGGAACACGAACGCACTGGCAAGGCGGCACGCCGGTTCCGCGACTTCCGTTACCGGACCCGTAAAAGCTGGTCCCGCGAACGGCGGGTGGTGGGGAAGGCAGAGTATCTCCCCAACAAGGCAAACCCGCGGTTTGTCGTCACCAATCTCCCCCTGCGGCGGGCCGGTGCCAAGCGCCTATATGAAAAGCTTTACTGTGCGCGCGGTGAGACCTCGCCGGCCACATGGAAAACCGCATAAAGGAACAACAACTGGGACTGTTTGCTGACCGCACCAGCACAGCGACGATGAGAGCCAACCAACTCCGGCTGTACTTCTCCTCCTTCGCGTACGTGTTGATGCACGGCTTACGCCGGATGGGGCTGCAAGGCACCCAACACGCCAGGGCACAATGTACGACTATCCGCCTGAAGCTGTTGAAAATCGGCGCCCGAATCAAGATCACCGTACGCAAGGTTTGGCTGTCATTCTCGCAAACCTATCCCTATGCGAGTGACTTTACCCAGATCCTGAGCAACAGGGAGAGCATCAATCCGCATGCTGCTTAACCCACTCGAAATTCAAAAGAGCCAAAATTGTTGGTCAGGAAGAAATGCTGGATCCTGGTTTCTGGATCCCTGTAACCAATACGACGCAGCGCTATCGGGCAATTGGTGGCTTTGCTACCGGCCAGGTAAATGGTTTGATCGGAGGTCAGTCCTTTGGCTTTATTGATGGACCGACGTTCAGCAACACGAAAGCGGGCATTTTTACGCTGTCGGGTGACGAAGAATATATCATTTGAATTCAATTGCTTATACCAGGCGTAATCCGTATAGCCTCGGTCGAAGACAACAATACTGTGTTTCGGCAGTTCTAAACTTCTGGCGGCCATGATGTCATGGGTTTTGCCATCAGTGATGGTCAGTCATGAAGGCCGGGAGAAGACCATCATGGTCGAGACCGACATGGAGTTTGACGGCGCTTTTTTTGTGCGGAACTTCGCTCAGGGGAAGACGCTCAGGCACAGGTCAATAGTGGAAGCGTCAAGGGAATACAGCTTGTTTTTAAACCGGAAGCCGTGGCGAGAGGTGCAAGAACCTGGCATCGCGATAGAAATCTGGCGAACAGATTTTCGTACAGCGAGCGGGGTTGCCTTTCATTGACTCTGGCCAAGGATGAACGACTGACAGAGGCCATGCCAAGATGGTAGAGCTTGGCTTTCTGAGCGGCGATGTTGCCGACCACATCGCGGTGGCTGGCACATCCAGACAGTTGAGCAAGCGCCATGGAAACAAACTGCGACCAGCGGTTCATTTTGCGTAGTTGTCGTCCCACACGGTGCTGATTCGCCAGTGTTTCAAATTCATGTCTCGGGACCAGTTTGAGCAACTGAGAAAACACGGTATTATTATGGGCCAAGGTCTGCACTCCTTCTTGTTTTTCAATGACTTTTGGCGATCTCATTGTAACAAAACAAGTCGGTTTTCAAGCCTTTTTTAGTCATCGTTTATGGGACAGCAGTGTTATTCGCTAATTTGGAACTATAAATGCGCTTATGCGCACCTCGATAAAAAAATGAAAGCGATCTAGAAAGCAAGTAGACCGAACACAAGAAGATATTGGGAATTCGCTTGCTCATTCCCAAATCACGAAATTTATAAAAAGAAAGCAGCGTCGGCACCAATACCAGCAGCCCTAAGCCATAACCATGCAAGTTGGAGCAGCAAAGAGTTGAGAATATTGTTAGAAGACAAAGAAGGGTAAATCCAACTGAGACAAGAGCTACTCGGGAAGCAAAAAAGGAACCAATTGAGTTGAAATCCCCAACGCCATGCCAGATTTCTCGCCTAACGAACTCTCCAAGTGTTTTTGGATAATCTAGATGCGTTACAGTAAGCTCAGAAATTACTTTTAGACTGCAGCCCGCTTCTTGTGCTGCATTGCAAAAAGCGCAATCTTCTCCCGAAGCGAGAGCGGGATCAAAGCCGCCAACTCTATCAAACGCAGTTTTCGAAAAGATCATATGCCCAGTGCCGATATACTTTTTAGGCATGGTAGCTATCGGGTAGAACCAAAATTTGTTCAACAAACTTTTTTCATCTGATGGATAACATGGGGACCCAACGATAGTTAGTGGGGCTTTTGAAAGCAATACCAAGGCTTCCTCAATATTTTCACCCCATTCAACTGTAAGCCTAATGTCGGCGTCAATAAAAACCACAATACTCGCAAACGCTGAACGTACAAGATGATTCCGCAGCGACGCTATAGTCCCCCCCGCTTGAGAAACCACCTTTGCCCCCGCCGCATCCACCAACTTTGCTGTATCGTCAGTTGAACCGTGATCGCCAACGATTATCTCATACGATACGTTTGTCGGAACACATAGCCTTATCTGATTAATGCATTCGGTAATGTTACGTTTTTCATTGAGAGCAGGAATTAAAAAGGATATGAAAATGCCCCCTTTTTCTCTTCCTGTAGACTCCTCGAGCTTCATCAGCCCCCAGCCCCGGCTCTAAAACTTACTTTTGCAGCTGGAGAGCGTGGGCGAGAATCAGAAACAGATGGAAAACCATTTGCCCATTCTGGCTGTTTAGACGCAATGCGGATGTCGTCCACCCACAAATGCTGATCTTTTGGTGCTCCGCCATTCCAGTAGGTAAAAAGATACAGGTAGTCTAGATAGGCGCCTTCAGATGCCAGAGTGCGCATTGATTTGGCATCGACCACCAGCTCATCGTTAAACCACACACGTACAAAGCTCCGACCGCCATTGCTTTGCGCGATATGATCTACTACCAGATGGACGTTAAACTTATGCCACTTGTCGCGCTTGAAATCGCTTGCATTGCCAAAATAGTGCCAGCCGCCATCAGTTGCTACTTCTCTAATCATTCTGAACGCTTCTTTTCCTGATCCTTGGTCGCGCAACTGAATGTCTATCATTCCGTCACCTTTACCATCTGCTCGCTTTCCTTTAAATCGAATAAATTTAAGGCTTCCTTGGTCAGTCGTTAACTGAAAATCAGAGGGCACGTAGAGCCATACCTGAAACCACAACTCATCGCCGGCATAGAGGTTCGTGGGGAACTTTATTACGCCGCCCCAGGTTGCCCAACCGGAACTGCCACTTACAGTGTTCAGGATAGCCGCAGCGCGACCCTCGGCCACCTGCTCATCACTATAATAACTATGCCCGCCAGCCTCATCAAAACCGTCTGGCACATGGTCCGCATGGTCACCTATTTTCCCTGCATTGAAGTTCCGAGTTAGCTCCCAAGCGTGTGGTTTTAAAGGTAATAAAACAGCAACTAATAGTGCTGAAAGAAACATACGGTTAATCATTGGACTCCAAGACCTAAAGGTATAAATAAGACAAATCTATATATCAAAATTGTATGACAGACTTTCCAAGCCGGCCATCGTATTCTTTGGAGCTTGAGAAGCAGTCGCCATTTACAGTAATCACAACCTTGAGAGTCTAGAAAGGCCTTTTTCAATTCTGGGAGTGAGATTTCTAGCCCGAAAATCTCACCGATAGAATTGAAATAGGCCTTTCTTTGTTGCATAAAGTGAGTGCGAACAACACTTTACGAGCGAACAGAAGAGAAGGCCCATGTCGACAGAGTGTACTGCGAATCAACTGGAATTTCACGCTCTGGGTCGCCGCGATGTGGTGGGTTGTTTTGACGGCGGCAGGATCACTTCCGACGGTGGTGGACTGCTGCTGCGGGAGGTTGATCAGCGGATAGGTCTGCTGGAGCGGATGGCCCGTTGCTTCACCGATTACCGCAACTCCAACAGTATCGAGCACAGCGCTCATTCTCTGGTCGCGCAGCGGGTCTATGGCCTGGCCCTGGGCTATGAGGATCTCAACGATCATGATGTGCTTCGTGCCGATAGTGCGTTGGCGTTACTGGTCGGCAAACCCGATTTGACCGGTGAACACCGCGAACGGGAGCAGGATCGCGGCAATCCGCTGGCCGGTTCCAGCACCCTCAATCGATTGGAACTCAGCGACCCGGCCTCGGCGGCGGGGCACCGCTACAAGAAGGTCGCAGCGGACGCGGCGGCACTGGATCGGCTGCTGGTGAATGTGTTTGTCGAGTCCTACGAGAAGCCACCACGGGAGATCTGGCTGGACCTGGATGCCACCGACGATCCACTCCATGGCCACCAGGAAGGCCGGTTCTTTCACGGCTATTACAAATGCTACTGCTACATGCCGCTCTACATTTTCTGTGGTGAGCATCTGCTGTGTGCCCGACTACGCCCCTCGAATCGAGACGGTGCCCTTGGTAGCGTGGAGGAACTGCAACGCATCGTGGCCCAGATCCGCGAACACTGGCCGAAGACCCGGATCATCATCCGCGGCGATTCCGGTTTTTGCCGGGACACGATCATGGCCTGGTGCGAAGACAACAAAGTGAGCTATGTGCTGGGCTTGGGCCGTAATCAGCGACTGAACCGTGCGCTGGGTCAGGAGATGCATCTGGCAAAGTTGGAACACGAACGCACCGGCAAGGCGGCACGCCGGTTCCGCGACTTCCGTTACCGGACCCGTAAAAGCTGGTCCCGCGAACGGCGGGTGGTGGGGAAGGCAGAGTATCTCCCCAACAAGGCAAACCCGCGGTTTGTCGTCACCAACCTCCCCCTGCGGCGGGCCGGTGCCAAGCGCCTATATGAAAAGCTTTACTGTGCGCGCGGAGAGATGGAGAACCGAATCAAGGAGCAGCAACTGGGACTGTTTGCTGACCGCACCAGCACAGCGACGATGAGAGCCAACCAACTCCGGCTGTACTTCTCCTCCTTCGCGTACGTGTTGATGCACGGCTTACGCCGGATGGGGCTGCAAGGCACCCAACACGCCAGGGCACAATGTACAACCATCCGCCTGAAGCTGTTGAAAATCGGCGCCCGAATCAAGATCACCGTACGCAAGGTTTGGCTGTCATTCTCGCAAACCTATCCCTATGCGAGTGACTTTGCCCAGATCTTGAGCAACATTCACCGCTATCCGGCCTGGGTGCCGCCAGGGTAAGGGCTCACTGCTCAAAAACGTCTTGCAGCCATTGACCCACTGGCTGTGAATGCCTTTGCCCTGAAGCTGCGGAAAGTAACCGTGGTGGCCCCGATCTCTCTGAAAATGCGTGGCTGTCGCCTTCGCGGATACACCATCAATGTAGCTACGGCGAAAATCGCGGGCGTAGCACCTGAAATGTGTCTCTACCGGCAGACCAATCCAAATCGGTGAGCGAAGCGGGCTAGGCTCAGGATTTGGCCCCCGAGTTACAGCTGAATTTCAGAGCCTCATCGGAAGCCGATTTTGATATTGTTGGGCGCCATGGGCTTGGGGGACTCCGCTTTCGCCGACCCCTTCCCAATGAAGCTGTATCCGGCAGCGTCGACGTTTGAGGGTCTATCTGAGGTAATTACGATATTGTCTATGTATAGATGCTGATCCTGAGGTGACCCGCCATTCCAGTACGTAAACAATAAAAACGAATTTGCCACGGCCTCGGCGTTTTTCAATGTAGTTTGACTCGGAAGATCCGCCAATAGCTCTTCGTTCTTCCAGATCCTGACACGGCCCCTACCGTTGTTTTCGGTGGAAACAGAGTCAAGATAATAGTAAATCTCGAAACTCTCCCACTGGCCCTTTTTAATACGATCTTTTTCGTAGCTTCCCGGGTATTCCTGGTTTACGACGGTTTCGTAATAAAAATAAAAAGGTGCGTCGGTTAATCCGTTCAGCTTTTTGCTCCAATGGCTTGGGCCATCCGGAGTAATGAGGAAATCGAGATAACCAAAATTTTCACCCGCTCTGCTTTGAGTATGCACCCGCATAAATTTCAGTTGAGGATTAGCCGTGTAATCAAAACCCTCAGGGACAAACAGGTCGAGACGGATCCATAGCTCCTGCCCTTTTACAAGCGGCTCAGGGAAAAGCATCATCGCTCCAAACTCGCCCCAACCTACGGTGCCCTTTCTTACCGCAAGCCTGCAACTAGTAGACCCCGCCTTTACCTGCTCATTCGTGTAGGTTGTGGCCTTGAACATGCCATCAACCTTAACGCCCAGCGGACCTTCGCAATCCTGACGCATTGACCAGGCCGACACATGGGAGGTAACAGCCAGGCAACAAATCGTTCCCATTAGTAGTGGTATCTTTTTCGATAGCTTCATTGCACTCTCTTGGTAAAGTTGGATTTAGGCCAAAAATTTTTCGTCTATCTATTGTCTATAGGTTTTGTGTGAAATTATACAACATTGAGGGGTCTGAATTCTGACTGCGCGCCCAAAGCGGCAGCGGTCGGCGTCGGTCGCTCAAATACCGCGCTAGAATCATCGCGCCTTAAATGGCGTTGCGTAGCCCCCGCTGCCTTTTCTTAGTCAATAAAAATTTCGTTTTTATGGGCCTTCTCGATGGCGGCATCAAATCTAGCAAGCAAATCCATGAAGCTCTCCCCTTCACGCCTTACCAACATGGCCATACACTGGTCTTCATTGACGGCAATCGTGGCGCAACTGACTGGAACACTGCGTCCAATAGTGACCTGACCATTACCATCTATCAGAAACCCCATATTCTTCATTTTCAAACTCATTTCCATGGGTCATAACGCCCAGGCTCTTGCCCCTCGCGGAGCGTTTTTGTCCCGCCGTTTTTTGGCAGCCGCGAGCTATCCAAGCAGCCCCTTTTCATCCGGTGCCGTAAAGCCGACGATAGTCATCCACCATCGTTCCAATCGAATAAGACGCTTCAAGTTCCTCGAACGCGGCTGCCACGTACTCGTTTCGCTTGCCGCCAGTCAATATAGAATTTATTGCCCGGGCCAGTTGGTCGTCGTCAGCCGGCGGGACGACCAGACCCATGACGCCATTTTTGATTACCTGAGGCATTCCACCAACGTCTGTCACAATCACAGGCTTTTTCGCCGCCATCGCTTCAAGAAGTGAAAGCGGCAACCCCTCAGAGAGGGAGGGCATGACGAAAAGGTCGGCCGCCAACAAAATTTCACGGACATCGTTTCTGAACCCAAGTAGTGAGACATGATTTGTTAGCTGAAGTTCAGCAATCAGTTGCTCCAGTGCCGCTTGTTCTCCCCCCCGGCCCGCAATGACCAATTTCAACTCGGGGTGCTGGGGAACGAGCCTTGCCATGGCACGTATCAGGTGACAGTGCCCTTTCACTGGATAGAGGTTACCGATAGCGCAAATCAGAAAGTCTCGTTCCGAACACCCCAGGTCGCTTCTTATTTGCGCCGGGTCGTCGCTATTCTGTTGATAGTCTTCAACAGCTATACCGTTTCGGATGACGGTGATTCGATCCGGGGCAACGCCCACCGAGTCGACAAGGTAGGATTTAATGTCCTCTGATACTGCGACGAGACCGGATAACCGGGCTACCATCCGGTAGACAGCCCTTCTCGCACTGGAGTCGCCATAGTACTTTCTCCCATGCACTGTAGCGACGTGTCGCACACCTGCGGCTTTTGCCACCAGGGCCAGGTGCGAATTCATTGCAAACTCATGGCTGTGAATGACGTCGATCTGCTGTTCCTTCACCAGCTTGAACGCACGATAGAGCCAAAGCGGGTTGAAGCTTCTCGACAGTGGCTCAACGACCACGGGTATCTCCAGATCGATAAGGCGCTGCTGCAGCCAACCGGGCTTCAGTAACAGGACGCTGGACTCATCCTGCGGGCGCAGGGCCAGTGCCATCCGGATCAGAAAGTTTTCGGCACCACCCGGGCCGGATGTCTCGATAGCGTGCAAAATCTTCATAACGCCTGGGATTTTTGCCTTAAAAAGAGTGGTCGATCGGGAGCGGCGCATGATACGCCATAAAAACTGCTTTTTAAACGATTCAGCCTTCAGGACTACCCTTATAAAAATAGTCGCTGATTACAGTAAAAGCAGCATAATCTGATAGACTTTTAGTGTTCGTTAAAGCGCCTGTCCACCTCGTTGGCGCAACTGTATGCAACCCCAACCCCAAGCAATTTGTGACCCAGACCGATGACCAACTACCCCAAGGCTCTCGCCAAGCAGCTGATACAAACTACGGCTGCAACTTTCGGCAGTCACCGGCTGCCGCAGCGCCAACCCTGTCTGTGGGTGCTCATGTATCACCGGGTATTGCCCTCCACCGACCCGCGCTACGCGGCCGAGGAACCGGGGATGGTGGTCACACCGGACACGTTTCGGGAGCACTTGAAAACTCTAGCCGAGTTTTTCGAGCCGATGCCTCTGTCAGAATGGCACCGCCGGGCGCGGGATGGAAAAACGCTACCCATGAAAGCCTGCGCAATTACCTTTGACGATGGCTGGAGCGACAACTATCAATATGCTCTGCCGATTCTGCAGGAGTTGAATACGCCCGCGCATTTGTTCGCAGTGGCAGAGCTTATCGGTACCCGGCGCATGTTTTGGCCAAATCGGGTCGCTCGCTTGCTGCTGGAGCACGAAAAAGGGCTGGCTCAACTGGACGAAGGACAGTGGCTGCTGGCAGCCATCGCCGGGAAGCCGAGTCGTGAAAGCGTTGCTGCAGCAATCAATGCGTGTAAAAAGCTGTCGGACCAGGAAGTCGAATCGAAGCTCGACCTCCTGGAGAGGATACTGGGAATTGATCAGCCCAGGGAGCCTGCGCTGATGAGTTGGGAACAGCTCGGCGAAATGGCCGCAGGGGGCCTGGTTGAGATCGGCAGCCATACCTGCAACCACCGGCGCCTGCTTGAGGGGGTCGACCAACAAACCCTGATTCATGAAATTGCCGGCAGCAAAGCAATACTGCAGTCAAAGTTGGAGTGCGAGATCAACACGTTCTGTTATCCCAACGGAGATTACAGTCCGGCAGCAGAAGCGCTAGTCAGGCAACATTACCAACTGGCCGTAACCACCCGTGGCGGGATCAATCAAATCAACACCGACCCCCACCTGCTAACGCGATACGGAGTTCATGAGGATATCTCGGATACGCGAACCAAGCTTCTTGCGAGAGTTTCAGGATGGCGCTAAAGAGCTCCCGGCGGCTTACTGGGACTTGCGCTTGGCTCTCATGCGGGTCAAAACGATACCCGCGAATCCGAGGATTAGCAGCGCAATCGGCTCCGGCGCATTGAAAACGCCGGCAGCCATTTGCTCGTGGTCGCGGTTGCGCTGTGCTGCAGAGCCTTCCTCGTCATCGGCTTTGGCGGCTTCGGGCGCCCGATCCTCTCCGGCAATAGCATCGGTCTGACCAAGTTGATTCGCGGGCTGCGAATCCACCGCGGTCTTCTGGACTTTCGCCGGGCGCTCACTCCCAACAACGACCGCAGAACTGGAACTGATGGAATACGCCTGCCCGGGAGTCGCTACGGTAACCATCAACACCAGTAGGGACCACAAGACAAAGCGCTTCTTTTCCATAAGACCCGAACCTCTTTGACGGCTGCGATCACCGCCAAATTTCTTTAAAATTAAAAGCTTATGACGATAAGGTGAGAAGACTGCGAAGATCGCATATTACTGGCGCTTTTGCAATCACTATTTGGGAAGCCGGGCCTGCTGAAGGCACCGATCCTCTCGTTCCAGCAAATGGCCGACGCCCTCTCTCAAGCTGAGCCTCAGGGTAAAAATTTCACGATTCCCGGGCCCAACAGCCGGGTCAGCCACACGGGCAGTTTTTGCCAGACACTGATCACCAGCCGGTACTTCGGATTATCAGGATTTATTTTGGGCAGATCGCCGCCATTTCGCAGCCAATAGTGCCAGTAGAGCTGCCTGGGTTGAGCACCCCATTGCTTCTTGAACTTGTAAGTAGCGGCATCCACCGTCGAGCGCCCGAAGTCGAATATTTCACAGCCCTGCTCGCAGGCGATGCTGAGTAATTTCCAGTACAAAAACATATTCGCATCGTATTGGTTGGCGCTGCGCAGGGTCGAGGCCCAGGGCACCTCCATACGCTGGCGATAGGCGATAAGGTAGGCGGCAGACACCGGTTTACCCCGATGGCTAACGATCACCAATTGCTGCTGCCCAATGCCGGATGCCAACAGATTGCTGAAAAATGACCTGCCGTATACCGGCGTTCCGAGGTCACGCATATTTTCTGCAAAAACCTGGTAGAACTCATCAAGCAGTTCAATGCCCCCGCTACGAACGGAAAGGCCGAAACGGCGGCTGCGCTTTACCTGGGCCCTGACCTTGGTACCTACCTGCTGCCAGAGCTGCTCTTCGCTGCCCGGCAACTCCAGCCACATGGCAACCTTATCAGTTCGCGCAGGCATGGAGTCCAGTGGGGCTATGTCCCTGTACTCGATATGGCTGCACCCACGCGATTCTGCCACTCGGGAAGCGTCCGCGCGCAGGCTCGCGGCAACCCGATCATTAATGGCCAGCACGCCACCGTAATTGAAAAAGGGTTGAGAAACCATAAAATCGCCGAAGAGTCGACTTTTCAACCGCACCATTGGCAGGACACCGACCACTCGCTCTTCGGCGATGGCGCAAAGATACAGCGTCTCATGCCCGAAGCTTTCGGCTATTACGTTACGCAAGTCACTAAGGTGATACACCGAAGCCAGGGGGTGCTGTGCCACAAACTCATCCCAGGCAGACTCCAGCGTTGCGTCCAGGGGTACTATTTTCAGCGTGTCAAAATCGATATCAGGCCGTTGAGCGATCGCTTCGGACCCTTGCGACTGCCCACCCTCCGTTTCCGGACAGGCTTCAGTATCGGGCGGCAAAAGCATCTCCAACAGTTGAGCTTCCAGCAGCTTCATCTGATTCACAGCCTGTTTCTCGCTGGCACTTGCTTTGCGCTTCTGTTCCAGCAGCGCTTCGGGAATACCTCCCTGCTTCTTGGCGTCGCCAATCTGGCGCGAGAGCGCTCTGGAGTCTGCAGTTAAAGCTGCGGTACGTGCGGCAAGCGTTTCCCGCTGTTCCAGCAAGGTGGCCAGTGAACGCTTCCCTACCCGTATCTGGTATCGGCGCACCCACTCCTGGGGGTCTTTCAGCAGTTGCTTTTTTTCAGCCGGACTTAAGGCTCTGGCTGCCATAGTCATAAACAGGTAATCCGCCTTTTTGCTTGTGTTCAGAGAGGACATTCGCCACAGTCGTAAAGTCAAAATCCGTCAGGAGTTTTTCCAGTCGCTGGTGGCAGCGCCCGAGATTTTGATAGTGACGAAACCGTGACAGGTGCGAGGCATTTTCAACCCTCGGCTGCCCGGGATCGATTTCCCAGGGGTGCAGGTAAAAGATGAATGGCTGGTCCAGATCACGCTGGCTTTTCGCCAGTAGCGCGCGGCTTAGCCAGTAGGGATAAAGGCGGAAATAGCCACCGCCGGCAACCGGGAGAGACCACTTGAACAGCCTGGCGACTGTCAGGGGGTACTCCACCAGCTCGCCGCCACTTGGACTGACGGCGTTATGGATTGTTGGGGGAGCAGACGGCATGCCGTAACGATCATGGTATACCGGGAAAATACTTGAGTCGTACTTGAACCCCAACTCACTGAGAATATCAAGCGCCCATAGTGATTCGCCGGTAATCGAGTAGCTGGCGGCTCGATAGCCGTCTACAGCAAGCCCTGTAAGGTCTTCAAGAATTGCCTTGGACTTTGCGGTCTCTTCCCGAAACACCTCGGGCTTCTGACTGTATACGAGTTGATGACTGAAGCCGTGACTGGCAACTTCGTGCCCCTGGCTCGCAATATCGCGCACCAGTTGCGGAAAGCGCTCGGCGACCCAACCGAGAACGAAAAAAGTAGCGTGGGTATTTCGGCTTGCGAACAAGTCGAGCAACCTGCGTGTGTTGTCTTCTACACGGGGAGCAATCGAATCCCACTGGGTCCGATCGAGGGTGTCGGCAAAAGCAGACACATGAAAATAGTCTTCGACATCAACTGTCAGGGCATGGCGCATAGGGAGAGTACTTTGGAGTTGTTCAGGACAAACGACCGAAACGCTATTTTACACCTAATAAAAGGCGTGAGTCGTTGATAATATTCCGTATTATAGACTTAAAAACCGTATTCTGATGATCAACTTGCGAATTGCATACCTGCTTCTTGTCGCCCTGGCGCTGTGTGTGCTTTGCTACTTCTACAGCGATACCCTGGCGAGCTACGGTGTTCGCTGGCAGGTCCCCAACGGCGCTTACTCCCACGGCTACCCCCTGTTGGCACTGTGCGCCATTTTAATCCTTCGACAGTTGCCCAGGGTGGCAAGAACCCCGCTGGCTCCGAACTGGGCGGCCGCTGGTATCGCACTGGCCCTGAGTTTCATGTGGCTGTTTGGCCGTGTCAGCGATGTACTGGTTTTACAGCAAACCGTGCTGCCAGCCTTGTTTCTGCTTTTTATTACCGCACTTTGCGGGCTAAACGCCGGACGCCAGCTACGCTTTCCATTTCTGCTTTTTTATTCTGCGGTGCCACTTTGGGATGCGCTAAACCCCTTTCTGCAGTGGCTCACCGTAAAAGTCTGTACATTCGGCCTCTATCTCGTCGGTATTCCCGCTTTTATCGAAGAAAACCAGATCAGTATTCCCGCGGGAACGTTCAGAGTAGCCGGTGGCTGTAGCGGACTGAGCTATTTGCTCATGCTGAGCACAATTGGCGCCATTTTTGGCCATCTCTACTACCGGCAATGGGGGCACAAGGTACTGCTGCTCCTGATTGCCGCAATGATGGGGCTGATTTGCAATTGGATAAGAGTATTCAGCCTGGTTGTAGTGGGCCAAAGCAGCAACATGCAGAGCCCACTGATGGGGGATCACGAGACCATGGGCTGGGTTGTTTTTGCGCTCTGCCTGCTGCCATTTTTCTTCATTGCCACCCGCCTTGAAACACACGACATGCGCTCTCCCCTGGAGCGGGCGCCGACAAGGGCCACGGCGACAAATAGCCCGGCAGCCAGGCTTGCTGCAATAATTGCAGTGACCGCCGCTGCCGTCAGCGGGCCCGTCCTGTTCCGATTCGCCGGGCAAACCCCGATCAATGGTGAACTCGAAACTGTACTCGATAACAGCCAGAGCACTCTGATCAATTACGCACCTGAAGCAGCCTGGACGCCGGCTTATGATGACTATGATCAGCATTTGGTGTTGCAGTTTCCCGCGAGGAACCCGGAAATGCAGGTCCACATTTTGACCTATTTCTCTCAGGAGCAGGGTAAGGAGTTGATCCACTGGGAAAACCAGATTGCCGACGAGCAGAATTGGAAAAAAGTGGCCGAGAGCGACTGGCAAACCCCCATGGGCGGGAAAATCAAGCTGGCTGAATTGCGCTCACTCAGCGGCAGCGCGGAATTGCTGTACTGGTATTCCGTGGGGGGATTCGCAACCGCCTCACCCGTCCTTGCCAAGGTTTTTCAATTGCCGGCCTTTTTGCTCGGACGCCAGGACGCCGCTCTGCTTGCGATTTTTTACCCGTGTAAACCTGCCACCTGTGCAGAAATCCGCGGTCGCGCAGCCGGGGAGGTGGAAACCGTCAACAAAGTTTACTCAACAGCCATCAAGCGCCTGCTGGTGGCGCCAGGCAAAACCGGCAGCAAAATAAACTCCGCTACTGTTAATTAAATACAGCTTTAAAATCCAAACTCCCGGCCAAAGTCCTCACCCCGGGAGCCTCGGAGACTATCACCCTCGATCCTGTAATCCGGGAACACGCCCCTGAAGTTCAAGAACACCAGGTTGTTTGTGTAGTCAGTGGCGACATTGCTGGTGCGGGCTTCATGCAAGGCTCCGGCCTGCAGATAACCGTATTTGAATATGTGGAAGGTGAACATAAGCCCCAAGCGGTACTCATCGTCATTACGACCATCGGGATCTTCAAAGTAGTCGTTGTTTCGGAAACTCGCGCCCACGCGAGCCGAAATCTTGCGGGTCATGTCGTAGTCAAGAGTAGCATATAGCCAATTACGGGTTTGGTCATTTGCCTGCGACTGATCTTCCGGGACACCACTGGGGGTGGCCTCTACATCCTGCTTGTCGAAGCGGTAGCCAGCCCTCAGGTTCCACTGTTCTGCGGCAAACCGGACATTGTAAAATGCATCGAGCTGGGTGCGAGTCACCAGCGCCAGGCGATTGACGTCGGTATCGCCCGAGCCAAAGTCGCCACCGAAACCCGAGTCGTCAAGGCCAATCGATGTGTCGGTCAAGTCCCGCACCGCCTGCAGGTTAAAGCTGTGGTTTTTCTGTTCATACCGAACTACCGCTCGCAGCAGTGGCCCCGAGTACTCGCTCTCCTGGTCCGCCGAGCTTGCATCATTTTCATCGACATCGGCCTCGACCCAGGTATAACCGGCCTGAAAATCATAGCTCAGGCGATTTAGCATGGCGCCATAGCCAAGAAACGCCTGCAGCCTGTCCAGATCATTTTCAACCTCATCGGCGTCAAAATCGATACGCTCTGCAAACAGGTTGACGCTCATTTTGTCAGTCGGCGAGAGGCGGTGCTCCCAAAACGCGACGATCCCGGGGCGGTCGCTATCGACACCCTCCCCGCTGTTATAACGGACAAAGCGATATACCGGGGCAAGATTGATCGTGTCTACCCTGCCAAGTCGCGCGGTGAAAAGCGCCCCGAGCTCGGTGACCCCGCGCACTGAGCGGTTGTCCGGCGTATCGGGGGTGCGACCGTTCAGGGTAAGGTCGCGACGTCGATTGTTGATAAAAAAGCTGAAGTAGTCCTGGGGTTGCCACTTGAAACTGCCAACGCCCTCCAGGGTATTGCGATTCCCGAAGGAGTCGTCTATCCAGGTCAAGTGGGTGTAACGGTAATCGAAATCGAGATCGGTAGTCGCCGTTTTCTGGTTCAGCGCCGCGCCTATGCGGGCACGAGCCGCGAAGTCATCCTCCGCTTGATCGTCAGCTACCTTGGTAGGGTTGGTAGCGTAAGCGGTTCCGAGATCACCGTACACCTGCCACTGCAAATTGGGCTCTGCTAATGTGGGCCCGCCTGCAAGTACCAACGACACACACAGGAAGGGTAAAGGCCTGATTTTCATGGTTCCCCCGGCAGGTCCGTTATTCTCGCGCTAAACGATCAACTGAGCCAATGGCCCCATCGATCACCGGCAGCGTGGCTAGTTATTAAACACGATCCCCGCCAGTTTGTCGCGGCTAACCGCGTCGACCCCCGCCAGGATTTGAGATTCCGTGGTCTTTCCCCCGGGGACCACCAGTACCGCGTAATCACAAACATCAACCAGGATACGCGCATCCGTCGAAGCGCTCAGGGGCGCCACATCGAGGATGATGTAGCGATCAGGATAGCGCTTTTTGACACTGTTAATGAATTGGCGCATCCGCTCCCCGGTAAAGAACTCCGTTGCGGACTCGCGCTTTCCGCCGACAGGAATCACCCGCAATCGCGGAATGCCCGACGAGTAAATGATATCGTCGATGTCGAGCTCCGGGTCTTCGAGGTAATCTGTCAAGCCGTAGTCCGGGTCGGCAACGAGCAGGTCGCTGATGGATGGATCATAAAGATTACAATCGATGACCAGCGCGGTCTTGTTTTCAGCAAGCGCAAATGAAATCGCCATGTTGACGCTAACAAAACTGGCCCCGCCCTCGGCGCAAATCGAGCTGACCAACAAAACAAAATTATCCTTGGGGGACTGCTGCAGAAGCTTGGTCCGGATCTCCCGGAACGCATTGAGCACTTCACGCTGCTGCATGCCGGGATAAATCATTTTCCTGGCACTCAGCTCTTTGGTTTCGAGCAAGCGAATTTCCGCCATTTCATGGATTGAGCCGCGGTTCATGTTTTTGTCCTCTGCAGCACCCAGCCCAACAACGCTTCGCAATACGTTTTCCTTCTCGTCCATAGCCGCTATACCGCTTCCGTTACAATCATGACGACCAAACCAACGTAGGCCGCCATTGCCACCAACGCCAGGGCACCGTACGCCAACATATCACTCCTCATTACTCGCTTGGCCACTGGAGTATTGTAGTGCGGCACCACCCCGAGCAAGGAGACGTCAGGAGGGAGAAGGTCCTGCAAAGCGTTGGTAAACCTGATCCGCGGATCGACGATGACATAGGCAATCAACAACCCAATCGGCAATAGCAAACCGATAATTGGCCCGGCCAGGGCAAGGTGCCAGAATTGAATGCCCGAGGGCTTAATGGGAAATACCGCCGGCTCCTGGATCTTGTAGTTCACGCCCTGCCCCTCTATATCCAGGGTCATAGAAAGCCGAGCGGCTTCCTTTCGCTCCAGCATTTGCTCATAGACTTCCTTGGTCACATTGTAATCACGGGTAAGCTCGGTCAGCTCCGCCTGGCGCTCGGCGATGCGCTCGGCCCGCTTGTACTCATCATCCAGCATTCGCCCAAGTACGCTCTTGCGCTTGCGCAATGTGCCTTGATCGACGCGTGCCTGCACAACCTGGCTCTTCAGCTCCTGATAGTAGGGGTTGGCCGCGCTATCGCCGGTGGAGCCACTGCCCCCGACAGCCTCCTGGCTTTCCACGCTCCTGATATCGTCTTGAAGCTCTGCAATCTGCCCCTTTAGTGAGACAATATCCGGGTAGGTATCCTGGTAACTCAGACGCAGGGTGTCCAACTGGCTTTGCATTTGCGCCAGCCGCTCGGTCAGGGCGTCCACCTGGGAGCGCTTGGCAAGAAACTGACCTTCAGATGTCAGTTGGCTTTGTAGCGAAGCTGTTCGCGCATCCTGTTCGTCAATCTGTAGCTGCAATTCTTCAATTTGCGCTCGCAGCGACTCAATGCGCCTGCTAACTGATTCCACGGTGCCATCGCGATTGGCGGCGTTGAACTCTTTCAACCTGTTATCCGCCTCAGCCAGTTTGCGACTGTAAGCTTTCACCTGCTCGTCGATAAACTGATAGGCCGCGCGACTTTCCTTGCGCTTGCTGTCGGCCGCATCGCTGATAAATACATTTACCAGGGCATTGTGCACGTTGAAGGACAGGTCGGGGTCGAGATCCCGGTAGGTGACCCTGAAGTAATTCTCATTCTCGACTTCAATCGTTGTATTCTGGCGGACGTGGTTGACCATCCGGTCAATCTCGGCACGCGAAGCGTCTTCGCCGACCAGTCCCGCTTCCTTGACGACACGATCCATGATTCGACTGGTATAGAGCACTTCACGGGCTTTTGCTGGCCGGTAAAGCTCGGTAGAAACCGCACGCCCCCGGAGCAGAGGTTCAATGATATTGGTCACATCCGCATACAACAGGGAGCGAGTCACAAACTGCTTGGGATACAGATACCCGATAAGCAAAACGACAAAACTAACGATGATAAAAAGCGCCATCGCCAGCGACTTATACTGGTTCAGCTCTCTCAACACCGCCTGGATCATCTGTTTGTAAAAAGGGGCATCCATAATTTTCGCTCAGCTATTCATCAAGTTGGTACTTAAAAGGTGCGCTCTGGAACAGAAACGATATCACCGGGCGCCAATTGATAGTTGGTTTCCAGCCTGCCCCGCTCCAGAATATCTTGCAGGTATATCGGATAGGCTTTTACCTCGCCTCCCGTAGCACGATAGAGCTTGGCCTTATTCTGTGAGGCAAAGTCAGTAAGGCCTCCAACCGATAACACTACATCCAAAACCGTCATGCCCTTTCGATAAGGAAAAGAAGCCGGACTGACCACGGCGCCGGTGACCCGAACGGTTTGTTGATAATCAGTGCTCGCTGGATCCAGCACGATTACCGTCACCTGCGGGCTGCGAATGAACTCGGTAAGCCGGTTCGTGATATCGCTCGCCAGCGCTTCACTGGTTTTTCCCGCCGCCAGGACATCACCAACCAGAGGAATCGATATTTTTCCATCAGGTCGCACCGGCACGGTGACAGACAGCTCTTCGTTGCGCCATACGCTGATCCCGAGACTGTCCGCCACACCAATTCGATACTCTTCTTCGCTATAGGAAACCTTATAATCAGGGACTTCGATCGGCCCCGGTGTTTCACAAGCCATTAAAAACGTAGCAGCGAACGCAACAGTTAGCAATTTAAGCAAGCCCATGTTGGCAACCCTTTTCAATGTGAACGATACAGTTAATGTGAACGATACAGTTAAACCAGGGGAAACCTGCGCCAGCGGCGTTATCTTACCCCGTTACCCACCAATACCACCTCGACCGTTTGGACGACGATCATGAGGTCGAGCAGTATACTGTGGTTCTTGATGTAATAAAGGTCGTAGCGAAGCTTCTGCGCGGCGTCATCGATGGAAGCACCGTAGGGGTAGCAAAGTTGTGCCCACCCCATCAGTCCCGGCTTCACCCGATGTCGCTCATCGTAGTAGGGCACCTGGGCTACCAGCTCGGCCACAAACTCGGGCCGCTCTGGCCGCGGGCCGATAAAGCTCATATCACCCTTCAGAATGTTGTAAATCTGGGGCAATTCGTCGAGTCGGGTGCTGCGAATAAACTTCCCGACCCGGGTCACACGATCGTCGTTCTGTTTCGCCCAGACGGCACCCCCTTTCTCGGCGTCAACTCGCATGCTCCGAAACTTCATCAAACCGAAGGGTATGCCATTCTGGCCAGTACGAATCTGGCGGTAGAAAACCGGGTCGCGGAAACCGCTCTCTGCGGCAACGGCCAAAGCCGTCAGCAGCATGAAGGGCCACACCAGAATCAGCAACAAAGTACTGGCAAACAGGTCGAAGGCACGCTTGGTGTAGGTGCGTAAGGCATTAAACCGAAAGCCATCACTGAATATCAGCCAACCTGGATAAAGCAGGGTCAGCTCGATCTGGCCCAATTCCTTTTCGCAGAAGGTGACGGCCTCAAGAACTTCAGCCCCATTCATCTTGCAGTCGAGCAACTGCTCCATGGAAACCGCGCCCGAAAAGCCCAAACGGCGATCGTCTGGAGCTACGACAATCTCATCAATGCCGTTCTTGAGTGCGAAAACAGGCAAACTCTCGTCAAACTTCAGCACCCGGGAGGCATCCACCTTGATTTCCTCGTCGCCGCAAGGCACGAAGCCAAACAGCTCGAAGGCACGCTGCCCTGAAGACAAGCAGACGTTTTCCCAGATCTGACGCGCTTTAGCACCGGCTCCGATTATCAGCACTCGCCGCCGCAGGGCCCCGGCATCAACCATCCTGAAAAACACCACCCGGATCGCCAACACCAGCAGCAGAGAAATCGTAATCACGAGACTGGTGATACCGGAAGCCAGCGCTACCCCGGGGAATAAAAGGTTGGAGAGGTACAGCGCTACACTGCCCAGGAGGCAAAAACTCACCAGCGAGCGCACCACCATCCCGGAGAAACCTTCCTTGAGCTGGGCGGCGTAAACGGACATCGCCAGGTTACAAAAAAGCAGGACGAAGCTGACCCAAAGCGCAGGAATCAACAGGCCAGCGGGATCGTAATCGGTCCTTGCCGGATCGAGTAG
Organism: uncultured Gammaproteobacteria bacterium; assembly: GCA_963751595.1. Lineage (GTDB taxonomy): Bacteria > Pseudomonadota > Gammaproteobacteria > Pseudomonadales > JAHEGP01 > JAHEGP01. The sequence goes on along the minus strand of CAVVVC010000004.1, from coordinate 62,462 downwards.
GTGCCGAAGGTAGACTGCCAGATAAACCGAGAGGACTATTGCGATAGCCTCCAGCGCAGCCAGAATCACATAGGGCGTTCGAATGTAGTGCTTGAATATACGAATATGGGCCACGCCCAATTCCCTTCGATTATAGCCGGAGGCTTAGAATAAATTGAGTACGCGCCGACCTGTCAAAGTTCCGCATAACGCCGTAGGCTGGGGAAAATTTTTGGCCGATGCAGTGAGAACTCCATTGGACGATATTTGAACAATATAGCACACGGAACGATACAGACCTGCAGGACTAAAAAGTTAGCCGCGCATCATACCAGCTTTTTGTCAGAGTTTAACCTGCACGCGCTAATTTGGCTGACGAGATTGATCCACTCGCCCGCCTCGCCAGCGAGCTGTCACGGCCCAGGGAACGCCGAAAACTCTGCTCCCTGCTGTTGTGATCACACCGACTTTAGTCTTTAATTAGGCATACTTTGGGGGTATGGACCGGTGAGCAACAAAGAAACTGTGGCGACAGCGTTGTTCGAGGATTTGCAGGCTCATGCTGCACGGCTGGATCAACTTGATACCCGTGCTTTATTTGCCTCGGACCCGGAGCGCTGTGGCCGACTGCGCCTTTGTTCAGCTGGCGGAATTTTCCTGGATTTTTCCAAAAACAGGATCGACGCGCCGGTGCTTGACACCCTCGCTGGCCTCTTTCAGTGCTGCGATGCCCAGAATCGACTGCAGCTGCAACTTGGCGGCGACCCGGTCAACAACACCGAGAACAGACCGGCACTCCATACCGCTGTGCGCGCCGCCATAGGGAAGCAACCTGCTCCCATGGCGGACAGAATCGTTACGGAGTACCACCGCGCTGCTGCCTTTGCCGACAGCCTGTACCGAGGCGAGCGACGGGGAGGAAACGGCGCAGCCATCCGCGATGTAGTCAATATCGGGATTGGCGGTTCTGACCTCGGACCACGCATGGCAAGTGAGGCCTTGTCCAGCTTTGTCGACTCGAAGGTCCGGGTTCACTATGTCTCCAGCCTGGACAGCAATGAGCTGGCGGCAACCCTGGAGCAGCTCGATCCGGCCACCACCTTTTTCCTGGTGTCTTCAAAATCGTTTTCTACCGAGGAAACCCTTTTCAACGCTCGCCTGGCCATGGAGTGGATAAAGCAGAACCGTGATACCACTCAGGGAACGATGCCTTTTGCCGCGATTACCGGCAATAAAGAGCAGGCGGAAGCCCTGGGAATTGAGCAAAAACTCATTTTCGATGTGCCCGACTGGATTGGCGGACGCTACTCGCTCTGGTCTTGTAGCGGCCTGGCGTTGATGATCGCCATTGGCACTGAACGCTTCGAGCAGTTGCTCGAGGGCGCGAGGCTGATGGACCAGCACGCCGGGGAAACTGAATTCAGCCAGAATATGCCCGCAATGCTCGCGGCGCTGGAGTTCTGGCATGCGAGCGTTCTGGGCTATTGCTCGCTAGCCATAGTGCCCTACAGCTACCAACTGAGGCTGCTCCCTGCCTACCTACAACAGCTTGTCATGGAAAGCAACGGCAAGTCATGCCGTCGTGACGGCACCGCCGTGAAACACAGAACCGCGCCGGTACTGTGGGGGACGTCGGGCACTGAGGGGCAACACTCCTACCATCAGTTACTGCACCAGGGAACCGGGATCGTACCTGTCGACTTCATCCTCTGCCGGCGCCTTCCCGGTACCAGCGCTGAATCGGCAACGCGCCTCGCCAGCCATTGCCTGGCCCAAAGCAAGGCCCTCATGGAGGGCAAATCGTCACAGCAGGTTTTGCAGGAGTTGCTTGCCAAAGGCATGGAAGAATCAGAAGCAAAACGCCTTGCTCCTCACAAAGCAATGCCGGGCAACCGCCCCAGCAATACCCTGGTATTACCCGAGCTGACGCCGACGGTGCTTGGAGCATTGATAGCGCTCTACGAGCACAAGACGTTTTTTTGCAGCGTGCTTTGGGACATCAACCCTTTCGATCAGTGGGGCGTGGAACTGGGCAAGCAGCTTAGCCAGTCGATTTATCCGGCATTGGAGGGCAAAGCGCCAGCCCGCTTTGATCCCTCCACCAACGCACTGGTAGAGCTGTTCAAAAGCTGACCCCTCCACGATCTCCCCATTAAAGTCAATTCTGGATACCCCATGAACACCTCTGTTCTCACCCTATCGCCACTCAGTGACGAAGCTGTAAAAATTGCCATCATCGGGCTGGGCTACGTGGGCCTGCCCCTGGCGGTGGAATTTGGCAAACAACTCGCTACCTATGGCTACGATATCAATGCCAAACGCGTGCGGGAGCTGGAGTCCGGCTTTGACAGTACCCGCGAAACCGATAGCGAAGAACTGCGTGATGCCGCCAAACTGGTGTTCACCGCGAGCAAGGGAGCACTGCGGTCGGCCAACGTCTTCATCGTAACCGTGCCGACACCGGTCGATGAGGACAAGCGACCGGACCTCAGCCCGCTGCAGAACGCAAGCCAGTTGGTCGGCGAGGTGATTCGCAGCGGCTGTGTTGTCATCTTCGAGTCCACCGTATTTCCTGGCTGTACCGAAGAGGTTTGTGTACCGATTATCGAGCATCATTCAGGGCTTGTGCACAATGTCGACTTTTTCACCGGCTACAGTCCGGAGCGCATCAACCCGGGGGATCGTGAACACCGACTCACCAATGTCACGAAAATCACTTCGGGCTCGACGCCGGCGGCGGCAGAGTTTGTCGACCGACTGTACAACCTGATCGTAACCGCGGGCACCCACAAGGCCTCCTCTATTGCGGTGGCGGAGGCGGCCAAGGTTATCGAAAACGTGCAGCGGGACGTCAACATAGCGCTGGTCAACGAACTGGCGCTGATTTTCAAGCGCCTCGGTATCGATACCAACGATGTTTTGCAGGCTGCGGGCACCAAGTGGAATTTTTTGCCATTCAAGCCAGGATTGGTGGGTGGCCACTGTATCGGCGTCGATCCTTACTATCTGGTGACCAAGGCCGAGCGAGCGGGCTTTGAGCCCCGAATTATCTCTGCCGCTCGTCAGGTCAACGAATCGGTGGGCAATACGGTTTCTATTGAAGTCATGCGTTTGATGACCCAAAAGCGTATCCATATTGTAGATTCCAACATTCTGGTACTTGGCCTGGCCTTCAAGGAAAACTGCCCCGACCTGCGTAATACTCGTGTCATCGATATCGTCAGGGAATTGCAGAGTAACAATGCCATCGTTGATGTCTACGACCCCTGGGTCGATGCTGACGAGTGCCGGGCACTTTACGGCGTTGAGGTTGTAACCGAGCCTGAGCAGGGAAAGTATGATGCCATCGTGGTAGCCGTGGCGCACCAGCAATTCAAAGAAATGAGCATCGACGGTATTCGCCGACTGGGTAAGGAAACCAATGTTATTTACGACATCAAATACCTGTTGCCCAAGGATGTCGTGGACGGGAGGCTGTAAATGCGTGTTCTGGTAACCGGCAGCGCCGGCTTTATCGGCTCAGCCGTCGCGGCAACCCTGCTGGAGCGGGGCGACCAGGTGATCGGGATCGACAACCTCAGCGACTACTATGATGTCCAGCTCAAGAGAGATCGGCTGACGCCGCTGCTGGGCAATGCCAACTTCACCGGCATTGTCGAAGATATCGAAGACCCGGGCGCCATGGGCGATATCTTCCGGCGCCACCAGCCCCAGCGCGTTGTCCACCTCGCGGCCCAGCCGGGGGTACGCTACTCGCTGGAGAACCCTCGGATTTACGTGCAAACCAACGTTGCCGGCTTCCTCAATATTCTCGAGGGATGCCGCCAAACCGGGGTGGAGCACCTGGTATACGCCTCGACCAGCTCCGTATACGGCGCCAATACCCGCATGCCCTATTCGGTGCAGCAAGGCGTAGACCACCCGCTTAGTCTCTACGCCGCGACCAAGAAGTCCAATGAGGTGATGGCACACTGCTACAGCCACCTGTTCAGAATCCCGATGAGCGGCCTGCGCTTTTTTACCGTCTACGGGCCGTGGACACGCCCCGATATGGCACTGATGACGTTTACCCGAAAAATACTCGCGGGCGAACCGATAGACGTCTACAACTACGGCCACCACCGACGGGACTTTACCTACATCGACGACATTGTCGAGGGCATCGTCCGCACCCTGGACCATGTCGCTTTGGCCAACCCCGACTGGAAGGGCGATAATCCAGACCCTTCAAGCTCCAGTGCGCCCTGGCGCTTGTACAACATTGGCAGCAATCGACCGGTAGAGCTCAATCGCTACATAGAGGTTCTGGAAGATTGCCTCGGCGTCCGGGCGGAGAAAAATTTCCTTCCCATGCAGCCAGGTGATGTGCCGGAGACCTTTGCTGACGTCACCTCATTGATCGAGGGCGTCGGCTATCAACCCCAGACAACGATCGAAACCGGAGTCGCGCGATTTGTGGACTGGTACCGCGATTATTACCGGGCATGAGTTCCGGCTACCCTTGATTAAAAGACGTTTGAAAGCCCGCTGACTGACAGCACTAGCCCCTGATCATTGCCAGTAGCTCTGTCGTTTTCGCTTCCATCAGCGCCCCGTCTGCGCGGCTCTCTACATTGAGTCGCACGACGGGCTCGGTATTGGACATGCGAACATTAAAGCGCCACTTTGAGAATTCCATACTGAGGCCGTCAATGTGCTCCACATTCAAGGCCGACGCTCGATAATGATGCTCAATCTGCTCCAACAAGGCCGCAGGATCGGCTACTTCGCTGTTGATTTCACCGCTCACCGGGAACGCCGCAGCTCGACTGGCCACCAGTTCGGATAGCGTCTTACCGGTTTCCAGCATCAATTGACAAACCATCAACCAGGGAATCATGCCGCTGTCGCAGTAGGCAAAGTCCCGGAAGTAATGGTGAGCACTCATCTCACCGCCGTAAACCGCATCCTCACTGCGCATTCTCTCCTTGATGAAAGCGTGACCGGTCTTGCTCTGCACTGCCACTCCTCCGAGCGCCTCGATCATATCGACCGTATTCCAGGTCAAGCGAGGGTCGTGCACCACTTTTTCGCCTGGGTTGCGGCGTAGTATGGCATCGGCCAGCAGGCCCACCAGGTAATAGCCCTCGACAAAATTGCCTGTCTCATCAAAGAAAAAACAGCGGTCGAAATCGCCGTCCCAGGCGATACCCAGATCAGCGCCGTGGGCGCGCACGGCATCACTGGTGGGCGCCCTGTTTTCAGGCAAAAGGGGGTTGGGAACACCGTGGGGGAAACTGCCATCGGGCTGATGGTAGAGTTTGATGAACTCGAAAGGCAAATGCGGTTCCAGGGCATCAATCACGGCCCCGGCACCACCGTTGCCGGCATTAACGACGATTTTCAGGGGTTTTTGCGCACTGACGTCGAGGTATGTCAGCAGGTGTTGTATATACGCAGCGCGGATATCAACCGACCGCAGCCGCCCCTCCCCAACCCTCCTGAAGTCAGCCGCCTCTGCCAGGGCCTTGATTTCGAACAGGCCGGTATCGCCACTGACAGGCCGAGCGCCTTTGCGAACCAGCTTCATACCGTTGTAATCAGCAGGATTATGACTCGCCGTTACCACAATCCCGCCATCCACGTCTTCATGGAAAGCCGCGAAATAAATTTCTTCCGTTCCACATTGCCCTATCGAGAGAACATCAACACCAGCGTCCATCAGCCCCTGGCTGAGCGCGCTGCAGAGGCCGGGGCTGCTGAGGCGAATATCGTAACCCACCGCGACTGATCGCGGCTCGACCACATCGGCATAGGCCCGGCCGATACGGTAGGCAATATCCTCATTGAGCTGGTCTGGTACCCGGCCACGGATATCATAGGCTTTAAAGCAGCTGAATTCCCCACCCATGATTCCTTATCCCGAAACACCAGTTTTCAGGTAAATATTCTCGTAGACGTAGTTCGTCGCCTCGACAAAGCCATCGATGCTGCCGCAATCAAACCGCGTTCCCTGAAATTTGTAGGCCATGACACAACCCTCGCGAGCCTGCTTGAGCAGTGCATCGGTAATCTGTACCTCACCGTTCTTGCCGGCGGGGGTATCCTTGATAATGTCAAAGATGTCCGGCGTGAGAATGTAGCGGCCGATAATTGCCAGATTAGAGGGGGCCTCTTCCTTACTGGGCTTCTCGACCATGTCCTCTACCCGAAACAACCCCTCCTTCATGCACTCGCCGGCGATAACCCCGTATTTATGGACCTGGTCCTCGGGCACTTCCATGATGGCGACAATGGAGCAGCGAAACTGCTTGTAGAGCCGCGCCATTTGACCCATGACCCCGGTGCCGTTGGCGTTCATGCACAGATCGTCCGCCAGGATCACGCCGAAGGGCTCGTTGCCAATCAATGTTTTTGCGGTGTATATCGCATGACCCAGGCCTTTCATTTCGCGCTGGCGGGTGAAGGAAAAGGTTGCCGAATTCAGCACCTGGCGAATACTGGCCAGGTATTCCTCTTTTCCGGTGCCGCGAATCTGCGTTTCGAGTTCGTAGCTGAAGTCGAAGTGATCAGTGATCGCGCTTTTCCCACGGCCCGTGACGAAGGCCATTTCACTCATGCCACCTTCGATTGCTTCTTCGACGGCGTATTGCACCAGCGGCTTGCTGACAACCGGCAGCATTTCCTTGGGCATGGCCTTGGTGGCAGGCAGAAAGCGCGTACCGTAACCCGCGACCGGGAACAAACATTTCTTGATCATAATGAGTATCCTGAAAAGCTTTGGAATTTAGCCGTTCAAAGCGCGTTGGCACTGTTTCAGAGGCAATGGCCGGACCAGTTTATCTCCCAAAAGGAGCGCCCGCACCTCTTACTAGTCTAACGGTCGCAATAAAAAACGCAAAAAACACCTGAGAATCCCGGTCAGCCCTGATTGCTGCGCCCAATGGCATAGTAGGTGAAACCATGTTGCGTAAGAACTTCGGGCTCATACTGGTTGCGACCATCAAACAGAACGTGACTTTTCATCAAATCTTTCATTGCATCGAAGTCAGGCTGGCGGAAACGTTTCCACTCAGTGACAAGTACCATGGCATCTGCATCTTTCAGCACGTCATACTGGTACTTGTTAAAGCTCAATTGCCCACTTTCAAACCAGCTCGAATCAAACTCCAGACGCGCGGTATCGAAGGCCACCGGGTCGTAGGCCTCTACCCGTGCCCCCGCCTCCAGCAGCGCATTGATCAGGACAATGCTGGAAGCCTCGCGCATATCGTCTGTTCCCGGCTTGAAAGCCAGCCCCCAAATCCCGAATTTACGCCCCTTCAGCTCACCGCCGAAGTGATGCTCGATTTTCTCGAAAAGGATGCGCTTTTGCAGCCGGTTGCGCGCCTCGACCGATGTCAGCACTCCGGGCTCCAACTGGTGTTGCCGAGCCATATGAATCACCGCACTGACGTCCTTGGGAAAGCAAGAGCCACCGTAGCCGCAGCCGGGATAAATAAAGGAATAGCCAATGCGTCTGTCGGAACCAATCCCCTTGCGAACGTTCTCGACATCAACCTTCAGGTGGTCGCAAACGGCAGCGATTTCGTTCATGAACGAGATTTTGGTCGCAAGCATGGCATTCGCCGCATACTTGGTCATTTCTGCATCCCGTACTCCCATGAACAGAATGCGATCGTGGTTGCGCAGGAAGGGTGCGTATAACTGCTGCATTTTCTCCTCGGCTCTGGCACTACCGGTGCCGATCACCACGCGGTCCGGGCGAATGAAATCTTCAATGGCCGCACCTTCTTTCAGAAACTCCGGGTTGCTGACCACATCAAAGGGAATCTCGACGCCGCGCTGGTCGAGTTCAGCCTGGATCGCTGCCTGAACTTTTTCGGCGGTTCCCACGGGGACGGTGGACTTGTCGACCACCACCATGTAATGGTCAATACACCGGCCTATTTCGCCGGCAACGGAAAGTACGAAGCTGAGATCGGCAGCGCCATCTGCGCCCGGCGGCGTCCCCACGGCGATGAAGACGAACTCAGCATCCCGCATGGCGCCCTCGAGATCGGTGGAGAACGCCAGGAACCCCGCGTCCGCATTTTGCAGGACCATCGCCTCCAGGCCTGGCTCATAGATAGGGATCTTGCCCTTGCGCAGTGCTTCGATTTTGCCCCGATCGATATCAACGCAGGTGACATGATTGCCCATCTCTGCAAAGCAGGTCCCGGTTACCAGACCGACATATCCGGTACCTACGATAACTATACGCACTGATTTTTTCCTCCGTTCGGCCCGTGGTCACGCTATAAAAGCGCGCCGCAGTATACCAAGTGCTGTCGAATAGGCTAACGCCCACAACTTTTAAACATAGCAGTGATTCCATTGGACAGTGGGCCGGCAAAAGGTAAAATCGGGCGCTGTTGCACCCCTGAACCCGTAGCCAATGCCATTGCTCCCGCTTCCCAGATTGCCTGCGCCACGCGTTGTCGATCGTTCCGGGATGGCACCCCCTCGGCACCGTCCGCCCGGTATCGGCAAGAACACGATAGCGAGGCTCGGCTGCAAGCAACTGGTTTGAAGGGAACAATCCGCCTGTCATCGCAGCTCGATAGGCGTAAAATGACCGTGTGCCATACCACCGCTGACCAGATGGAGCGCAAACAACATGATGCAAAAAGAATCCTATAGCAAGGAGGAATTGATCGACTGCGGCCATGGCAAGCTGTTTGGCCCCGGCAATGCGCAACTCCCCATCGACAACATGCTCATGTTGGACCGCATAACATTCATCAGCTCAGAGGGCGGGGAGTTCGACAAGGGCATCCTCGTTGCCGAGCTCGACATTCATCCGGACCTTTGGTTTTTTGCCTGCCACTTCCCTGGCGACCCGGTGATGCCTGGCTGTCTCGGCCTGGACGCCATGTGGCAACTGGTCGGCTTCTATCTGGGCTGGCGAGGTAACCCGGGGCGCGGGCGAGCCCTGGGCGCAGGAGAAATCAAGTTTACCGGCCAGGTGCTCCCCGAAGCCTCCAAGGTCACTTATACCCTAAACATGAAGCGCGTTATCGAACGCCGCCTGGTTATGGGTATTGCCGACGGCGAACTGGACTGTGACGGTAAAACCATCTACGAGGCCAAAGATCTGCGGGTCGGCCTGTTCAAGCAGTAAGGCGCGGCAGTTTGAGTCACGGGGTACGGCCTTGTCGCATACCAATCCCCCTGAGCCCGATTTTGGCCGGACAAATCCGCTGCCCGGTGCGGCGCCTTGAGCAAATGGCACCAGATTACAGTACAATTCCCCCGGGCCATGACCACCATAAGAACAGGATGGCCGGCCACGGTCACCGACGTTGAGAGGAAAGCCTTATGAGAAGGGTAGTTGTCACCGGGTTGGGCATTGTCTCCTGCCTCGGCAATAATGCAGCGAGCGTGGCAACAGCGCTGCGCAATGGCACGTCCGGCATCAGGCACAATCCAGTCTATGCCGAGATGGGCTTTCGCAGCCAGGTTTGCGGTCGCCCCGATATTGACTTGAAAGAAAATATCGATCGCAAGACACTGCGTTTCATGGGTGAAGCCGCTGGCTGGTCCTATATCGCCATGCAACAGGCCATCGACGATGCCGGCCTGGAAGCGGCGGAGGTCTCAAACGAGCGCAGCGGAATCATCGCAGGATCGGGCGGTGCTTCGTCCGCCAACGTCGTTGAATCCGCGGACATCCTGCGCGCCCGTGGAATCAAGCGAATCGGCCCCTACCGCGTGACCCAGACCATGGGCTCGACCGTGTCTGCCTGCCTCGCCACGCCCTTTAAAATCAAGGGCGTCAACTACTCGCTGTCTTCGGCCTGCGCCACCAGTGCACACTGCATCGGCAATGCCGCCGAGCTGATACAACTGGGCAAACAGGATATCGTGTTTGCTGGCGGCGGCGAGGAAGAGCACTGGAGTCTGAGCTGCCTGTTTGACGCCATGGGCGCACTCTCTACCAAATATAACAGCACACCACAGCTCGCATCGCGGCCCTATGATGTCGACCGCGATGGTTTCGTCATATCCGGGGGTGCGGGGATGGTGGTGCTCGAAGAACTGGAACACGCACAAGCCAGGGGAGCGCATATTTACGCCGAAGTTACCGGTTATGGCGCCACTTCTGACGGCTACGATATGGTCGCTCCCAGTGGCGAGGGGGCGGTGCGCTGCATGCGCCAGGCTCTGGCTACTGTTGACGGCCCGGTCGACTACATCAACGCACACGGCACTTCTACCCCCGCAGGAGACATGCAGGAACTCAAGGCGATCAGGGAGACTTTTTCCGGCCAAGCCCTGCCCCTGGTAAGCTCGACAAAATCTCTGGCCGGGCACTCTCTGGGAGCAACGGGGGTGCAGGAGGTCATATTCAGCCTGCTGATGATGAAAGAGGGGTTCGTTGCCGCCTCCGCCAATATCGAGAACCTTGACCCGGATGCGGATGGCCTCAATATCTGTACGACTCGCCGGGACGATGTCGCACTGCAGCGCATCATGTCGAACAGCTTTGGGTTCGGCGGCACCAATGCCACGTTAATCCTGGAAAAACTGGCTTAAGCGCTGTCGCGACACGCCTTTCGGCGGGCCATCAGGGCCGGTGGGTTCGTCACCATCTCGTCCAGTCGCGGAGCTCGATAACTTCTACCGGGTCTCCGCGGCGACAGGTGGCTCCAATCGGCATCACAACCAGGCAGTTTGCACGACTGATCGACGACAAAATGCCAGAACTCTGATTGTCGAAAACCGTTGCTATTTCTTCACCGGCGCTGTTGAGGCATAGATTGCCGCGCAGGTATTCCTGGCGGGTGCCCCCTTGGAGCCAATCGAACCCCGACTTTACTGTGCGCGTGGAATCCCCGGCACCACTGGCGCCCTGCATGGCTAGCAGGTAGCGCCGAACGATCAATCCAAAGGTGACGAACGCCGAGGCCGGGTTACCCGGTAGACCGAAAAAGGGCACGCTGGCCACCCTGCCATATGCCAGGGGCTTGCCCGGCTTGATCGCCAGGCGCCAGAGTTTGAGCTCCCCCAGGCTCTCGACCGCCTCTTTCACGTGATCCTCCTCACCCACCGATACGCCGCCCGTGCATATCAGCACGTCGCACCGAGCCGCCGCCTGGCGCAGGATTGCAGTCGTTGCTTCGAGTGTGTCGGCGACGATACCGAAATCCTGGTAATCAAAGCCATGGTTGCGCAACAGGCCGCCGAGCGTGTAACGATTCGAATTGTAAATTTGGCCGGGCCTTAATACTGCGCCCGGCTCAGCCAGTTCATCGCCGCTGGAAACCATGCCGACCCGCAGCCTTCGCAACACTCGAACGTCGGCCAGCCCGATTGACGCCAGCACTCCCAGGTCCTGCGGCCGTAAACAGGCGCCGCGCCTGAAAACAACGCTACCTTTTGCAATATCCTGACCACGGGCTCGCACGTTGCTCCCCGCTTCCACCACCTTATCCAGCTGCAGGCGATTTTCGTTGCAGGTCACGTCCTCCTGAATCACAACCGCGTCTGCTCCCTCCGGTAGCGGAGCGCCGGTAAAAATTCTGGCAGCGGTTCCAGGCGCGAGAACAGCACCTGAATCGCCGGCCGCAATCCGCTGCCGCAGTGGCATCACAGCGGGAGCTTCCGGGATGTCCCGGCTGTTTACCGCATAACCGTCCATGGCGCTATTATCCCAGGGAGGCACGTCGACCGAGGCGACGACATCCTCCCCCAGAACCCTGCCCAGCGCCTCGGCCAGAGGTACGCTCTCCTGGACTCGAAGCACTGGGGCATCTGCCATAATCAGGTCCATGGCTTCGCGCAGGGGAGTCAATTTTTTCTTCTGATCAGGCGCTGCCACACACTTCGCCTGCGCGCAAAATAGCGTTTACCGGGCCGCGGGCCTGGAATGGGTCCGCTTGGAGCCGTCCCAGGCCATGCCGCAGGCAGCGCCGCGACGCATAGCTCACGGCTGGTTCACCCTGAGCACTCCGGCAAAATTACAGGGCCGATGCAGGCTGTTGAGCTGATCACTGAGGATTCCATTCCATGCCGTACGGCAGGCGCCGGTAGAGCCGGGCATGCAGAACACCGCCGTGCTATTGGCGAGCCCGGCCAACGCCCGGGATTGAATTGTCGAGCTACCGATCTCTTCCCAGGAAAGGTGGCGAAACAGCTCGCCAAACCCTTCGATCGCCTTGTCAAACAGGGGCGAAACCGCTTCAGGCGTTGAGTCCCTGCCACCAAAACCGGTTCCACCCGTGACCAGAATGACCTGCACCTGATCATCTGCGATCCAGCGGGAAACCATCGCGCGAATCTGATAGATGTCATCCTTGACTATGGTTTTCTCGATCAAGCGGTGGCCCTCGGTGGTCGACGCATCCACCAGGTAGGCACCGGAGCTGTCATCGGCTTCGGTACGGCTATCTGAAACCGTCAATACCGCGATCCCGAGTGCGGCTCTGCTTCCATCGGCCTGCGTGGGCATGGTTTTCTCCTAGTCGAATACAGTTTCGGCTTCGGCAGGTTTTCGCTGGTACCAGCTCCTGAGGATGCCGGTCATCGCAGACCGCCAGGGCCGCTGCTTGATGCCGAAAGTATTGAGAATCAAGTGGCAATCGAGCAGTGGATGCCGCGACTCGCCGTCAGCAGGGGTCGCGGGCAAATCCGGCCGTGAATAATGACTCTCGATGCTGCTGTACTGCACCGCCATGGTCATTACCGTCTCGTAAAAGTCGCGACTGTCGGTGGTATCGGAACTGCAGTAATGGTAAGTACCCCAGCATGGCGCACCGCAGTCGAGTTGCCTGATGATGGCCAACAGAACCCGCGCCAAATCGTCAGCGGCGGTTGGGGCACCCGCCACGGCTTCTGCGTCGGTAATTTCCTCACCGCTTTCCAGCATTTGCAAGAAGCGCTGGAATGCTCCCTGGCCATCCGCCCCGAATAACCAGCCCGTGCGAAGGACAATATACCGTTCAAGCTCTCGGGTCACCACCTGCTCCAGCTCAACCAAACGGCGGCTTGCCCGGCCCTTGGGTTTGGGCCGGTCGCCTTCAAAAAACACTTTGCCCCGCGAACCGTTAAAAACTTGCGCTGAAGAAATGTGGATGAAGCCGGAGCCGGCGGTTTTCGCCGCCCGGCACAGGTTTCTGACTTTCTTGACGTGGGATTTACGCAACCCTGGCTCGCTATCGGCCAGCTCGATACTGTTGGCATTTACAACGAAATTGGCTCGAACCTCCTTGATCAGAGCCTCAACACTTTCCGATGGCTCCGACAATTGCCCAGCACTCACCCCACGCCATTCAATGTCGGAGTGTAATGCTAACAGCTCGCTTAAGGCCTGGCCGAGCTGGCTATGCTGATCAAGTAGAAGAATTTTCAATCTCTGGAGCCCAATAGTTGGACTAGCAAAATAACCGCTTATACCGGGCGGGGCAACTCTGATTCGCCGGGCACCATCACCTCGGTGCTTGGCAATAACTTTCTCAACGCTTGCGCCAGTTCTTGCTTGGCCTCGGTATCGCCATGAATCAGACGAATCTGCCGTGGCGCCTCGGTCATACCGGTTGCAAAGGCCAGCAACCCCGCTCTGTCAGCATGCGCCGAGTAGCCCCCCAGCGTATGCACACCTGCCCTGATTGGATAACGCACACCGTCAAAGGTCACGTAACCGCCTTTGGGGCCATAGGTTTGAATGACCCGCCCCGGAGTGCCATGAGCCTGATAGCCTACAAAAACAACGTCGGTCGCCGGCTGCCCCACCAGGGCCTTGAGGTAATTGACCATGCGACCGGCAACACACATCCCACTCGCCGCCAAAATGATGCAGGGATAGTCACGCTTCTTGATGTAGTCGACGATGGCCAGATGATCGCTGTGACTATCGACGGTACGCAACTGCTCGAATGCCAGTGGGTGCCGGCCCTCGCCCAGCCGCTGACGGGCTTCAGAATCCCAGTAGGGTTTGAGCTTGCGGTAGTACCGGGTAAATCGGCTGGCCAGGGGTGAGTCAACCACGATTTCCAGCTCCCTCCAGGGCACACCCCTTGCCGCGAGGCTGTGTTTGCTTCGGTGGATGATCTCCTCCAGCTCGTAAAGCAGCTCCTGGGTCCTGCCGATACTGAATGCCGGAATCAGCACCGCTCCCTTGTCCGCCAATGCACGTTCAATGATCTTCTGCAGGCGCCCGACGCGCTGCTCCCGGTCCTCGTGCTCTCGATCCCCGTAGGTGCTCTCCATCACCAGAGTATCCGCCAACTCAGGCGCCTGCGGGGCCTCCAGTAGCGGTGAATGGGGCGCCCCCAGGTCGCCGGAAAAGACCACGGTGTGGGAGCCCGCGGACGAATCCACGCGACATTCAACATAGGCAGAGCCCAGAATGTGTCCGGCCGGCTGCAAGCGTATGCTCAGGCCCCCTTTCGGACTGCCGTCAACTTCGACCCAGTGCTGGTAAGGCACCGCCACCAGCTGATCCTGTAGCTGATTTAGATAGCGGTTGATAAGCCGGCGACTCCCCACCGCGCCGACTTTCATGGCATCTTCCAACACCAGCGGCAAGAGCAAGGCTGATGGTTCGCTGCAATAAATCGGGCCAGTAAATCCCGCCGCCAGCAAATAGGGAATGCGACCGACATGGTCGATATGAACATGAGTCACCACCAGCGCCTGTATTGGCTGCAGCTCGAAATCAATCTCCAGCGAATGGCTGCCGGCGCCGCTTCCCGATGTCTCTGCACCCTGGAACAGGCCGCAATCTACCAGTATCGATTTCGAGCCGGTGTATTGCAGTTCGTGACACGACCCGGTGACCCCATTGATAGCTCCATGGTGAATGATGTTGGGTGTTGGGTTTATTGTCATCAGTCTCTCCCGTGGCTACCGCTGCGCCCAACAGTGCGCCGTGCTCGCAAAAAAACCCGCTTGCTGCGGGTTTTCACGATTTGACGCTTGGAATCCCCAGGGCGGGGTCGGCTTGCCGGGTTAATTCGCAGGCGTAACTAAAAGGGAATATCGTCCTCGGGGAATTCGTCCGGTACCGGCTGAGCGGGCTGCGGTTGTCGCTGGGGTTGTTGCGTCTGACGGGGCTGCCCTCCCCCCTGGCCCATGCCGCCGCCGGCGTCCTGGCTTCCCCGGCTATCGAGCATCTGCATCTCGTTGGCGACAATCTCGGTAGTGTAGCGATCGGTGCCGGTTTTATCCTGCCACTTGCGGGTGCGCAGTGACCCCTCGACATAAACCTTGGAGCCTTTTCTCAGGTACTCGCCGGCGATTTCGGCCAGTCGATTAAAAAAGACGACCCGATGCCACTCGGTGCGCTCCTGGGGCTGGCCGGTCTGCTTGTCCTTCCAGGACTCACTGGTTGCGACAGAAACGTTGGTGACTGCGCCGCCACTGGGCATGTACTTGGTTTCCGGGTCTTGCCCGCAATTTCCCACTAATATGACTTTATTAATTCCGCGGGCCATCTAGGTTCTCCTGTCAGTGTTCTTACTGCTGAAATCGCAATCGGCTGCCCACTATAAAACACGCACCGGCTTTAGCCAACAGTGGCCTGATAGTGGGACAGCAGTGAGTGATCAAATGTATGCCGATTTACCTTGAGATAGGCGATGCTTTCCGACGCGATCAAGGTTACATCTTCGACGCCTTCGAGGCCAGCCAACTCTCGCAGCAGTTCCTCACCCTGAAAGCGACCGGCGTCGTAGGCGAGCACCACGTCCGCCACGCGGTTAGGGGCACGCATGTTTTTCGCCAGCAACAACCAGGCCAGCGCTATCAGGGCGCAAACGCCGAATACGCCCGCCGAACCCACTGCACCCATCATCAGACCGCCGATACTGCCCCCCAGAAACGCGCCCATAAACTGGAACGTCGAATACACGCCCATTGCCGTGCCCTTGCCTCCGGGAAAAGCCTTCTTGCTGACAAGCGACGGCAGATTCGCCTCTAGCAGGTTGAAACCCATGAAGAAAACAAACATCGCCCCGACGAGCATCAGGCCACTGGAGCCCGCGAGTGCGATAGTCAGAGCCGCCAGCCCCAGCATAGCGATGGCGGCCATAAACACGGGCACTACCTTTTGATTGCGCTCGGCGTAAATAATCAGTGGCACCATGGCAACAAAAGAGCCGCCCAGGGTCGCCAGGTAGATCCAGGCGTGCTGCTGCACCTGCAATTCGAGGGTATCGCGCAGCAGGAGTGGCAACGCCACGAAGGATGCTGTGAGGATGAAGTGGAGCGCAAAAATGCCGAAGTCGAGTCGCAGCAACTCGCGGTCCTGAAGCACCCGCCCCACGAACTGTAGCGCTGTACTGGTATTCCCATCGAAGCCCGCCGCGGGGGTCGCCGCCGGTACCATCCAGGCCATGATCAATATACCGCCGACGGCGAGGCCGGCTGTGAGCCAGAAAATACCGCGAATGCCAAAACTGACACTGACCCAGGGACCGATCAGCAGGGCCGCGGCGAAGGTGAGACCAATGCTCATGCCGATAAACGCCATTGCCTTGGTGCGGTGCTCGTCGCGGGTTAGATCACTGAGCAGAGCCAGCACAGTACTGGCGATGGCGCCACTGCCCTGCAGCGCACGACCGGCGATAACCCCCCAGATGGAACTGGCCGTTGCGGCGATCAGGCTCCCCAGGCCAAACAGTATCAGACCCCCGTAGATAACCGGCTTGCGACCGATGCGGTCCGACAGCATGCCAAACGGAATCTGCAACAGCGCCTGGCTAAGGCCGTATATACCCAGCGCGAGGCCGATCAGCGCCGGCGAACTATGCTCAAAGTCGGCCGCGTACAGTGCAAGTACCGGCAACAACATAAAGAGGCCAAGCATACGAAAGCCGTACAGCAGGCCAAGGGAGAGGACGGCTCGCTTTTCAGCAGCCAGCATGGGATTAGCAGTTGAGCGTTGCATCGGGTGGAGGGTATGTCCAAGTAAAGTAGATGGCTTAAGCCGCGCGATAATACCAGTTATGCGCGGACCGGCAAACCTCGCTCCTCCATCCAACAGACAACAGGAATTCAGGGCAGGGGTTCAGGCTCATCCCAAAACAGGTGCCACAGCCATTGCGCTGGCGATATAATCAGTCGTTTTGCCGAAGTGAGGGCAGCTCGTGGATAAGATTATTGTTCGTGGTGCGCGGACGCACAATCTGAAAGATATCGATTTGGAAATTCCCCGGGACAAGCTCATCGTGATTACCGGATTATCCGGTTCGGGTAAGTCCTCGCTGGCCTTCGATACGCTGTACGCCGAGGGGCAACGGCGCTACGTGGAGTCACTCTCCACCTACGCAAGGCAGTTTCTGTCGATGATGGAGAAGCCCGATGTCGATCATATAGAGGGACTTTCGCCGGCGATATCCATTGAGCAAAAATCAACCTCACACAACCCCCGGTCTACCGTCGGCACCATTACCGAGATCTATGACTACCTGCGCCTTCTCTACGCCCGGGCAGGCACCCCAAGGTGCCCGGACCATGGGCTTCCCCTTGAGGCGCAGACCATTTCGCAGATGGTCGATGGCATCCTTGAACTACCGGAAGAGACCCGGATCATGGTGCTGGCACCGGTCATTCGAGACCGCAAGGGCGAGCACCTGCAACTCTTCGATCAACTGCGCGCCCAGGGCTATGTTCGCACTCGCATAGACGGCGTGGTGTACGAACTCGATGAATTGCCCGCGCTGGAAAAGAACAAAAAGCATACCGTCGAAGTGATCGTCGATCGCCTGAAAGTTCGACCGCAGGTCAAGCTCCGGCTTGCGGAATCGCTGGAAAATGCCCTGGAGCTGGCCGACGGCCTCGCCACTGTCAGCCCCATGGATGGCAATGGCCCGGATACCGTATTTTCCGCCCGCTTTGCCTGCCCCGAGTGCGGCCATTCGATCAGGGAACTGGAGCCACGCCTGTTTTCGTTCAACAATCCTGCTGGCGCCTGCCCCCGCTGCGATGGCCTGGGAGTCAAGCAGTTCTTCGACCTGCAGCGCGTAGTCCAGCATCCTGAGGCAAGCCTTGCAGAAGGAGCGATTCGCGGCTGGGACCGACGCAGCGTGTATTACGCACACATGCTCAACTCTCTCGCCGCGCATTACAAATTTGACATCGACGCCCCCTTTGAGTCACTGAAACAAAAGCATCAGGACCTGGTCCTGCAGGGCAGCGGCGAAGAGCAGATTACCTTCAACTACGTCAACGATCGCGGCGACATCTACCAGCGTAAACATGCGTTCGAAGGGGTCATACCCAACCTCGAGCGACGCTATCGCGATACCGACTCGCAAATGGTGCGGGAAGACCTGGCAAAATACCTCAGCACCCAGGCCTGCCCGGAGTGTCACGGCACCCGCCTGTGCCGCGACGCCCGCCATGTATTTATCGACGACAAAAACCTGCCCCAATTGACCGCCCTGTCGGTCCATGAGTCATTGCGCTACATGAAGCAGCTCCAACTCGCGGGGCGACAGGGAGAAATCGCCGAAAAGATACTCAAGGAGATTCGCAGTCGATTGCAGTTCCTGGCCGATGTCGGTTTGAACTACCTGACCCTGGATCGAAGTTCTGAGACACTTTCCGGGGGGGAGGCCCAGCGAATTCGACTGGCCAGCCAGATCGGGGCAGGCCTGGTTGGTGTGATGTACATCCTCGATGAGCCGTCTATCGGCCTGCACCAGCGCGACAACGAGCGCCTGCTGAAAACCCTGGTCCACTTACGTGACCTGGGCAATACCGTGATCGTGGTAGAGCATGATGAAGACGCGATCCGCGCTGCCGATTTCATTATCGATATCGGGCCGGGTGCAGGCGTTCACGGTGGCGAGGTTATCGAGTCGGGCAGCTATAAACGCATTGCGAACAATCCAAGGTCCCTCACCGGTCAGTACCTGAGCGGCCAGCAGAGCATCACGCTGCCCGAGCGCCGGCTCACCCCCCAGGCCGGGAAACAAATTGTGCTAACAGGCGCCACTGGCAACAACCTCAAAAACGTGACTCTGGAGATACCCCTCGGGCTTATGACCTGTGTGACCGGCGTTTCGGGGTCCGGTAAATCTACCTTGATCAACCATACGCTTTACCCGATTGCCGCCACCCATCTCAACAACGCCACTACGCTCCAGCCTGCGCCCCATCAAAGCATCAGTGGGCTCGAACTCGTCGACAAGTGTATCGACATTGACCAGAGCCCGATCGGGCGGACTCCCCGCTCCAACCCGGCGACCTACACCGGCATTTTCACCCCGATTCGCGAACTGTTTGCCCAGACACAGGAAGCACGCTCACGGGGTTACAAGCCGGGCAGGTTCAGTTTTAATGTCAAAGGTGGCCGCTGCGAGGCCTGCCACGGCGACGGAGTCAGTAAGGTTGAAATGCATTTCCTGCCCGACATTTACGTCCCCTGCGACATTTGCAGTGGCAAGCGCTACAACCGTGAAACACTGGATATACGCTACAAGGGCAAGAATATCAGCGAAGTCCTCGACCTGACCGTCGAGGATAGTCGGGAGTTTTTCACCAACGTTCCCGCCGTCGCCAACAAGCTACAGACGCTGATGGACGTCGGCCTTTCGTATATCAAACTGGGGCAAGCCGCTACCACACTATCGGGTGGGGAGGCCCAGCGAGTCAAATTGTCACGGGAGTTGTCACGCCGCGACACCGGAAAAACCCTCTACATACTTGACGAACCCACCACCGGGCTGCACTTCCACGACATCAAACAGCTGCTCGGGGTTTTACACCGCTTACGTGATCACGGCAATACCGTGGTCGTGATAGAACACAATCTCGACGTCATAAAAACTGCCGATTGGATCATCGACCTGGGACCGGAGGGTGGGGATCAGGGCGGTAGCATTCTGGCTACGGGCACACCAGAAGAGATTGCTGCCATTGCAGAAAGCCATACCGGGGCGTTTCTGGGACCCCTGTTGAAACCGAAAAGTTGCCCGGCTGAATAACCGGCGGGGGATAAACCGGCAAGCCAGATTCAGGAAGCTCGTGAGCGGCGACGCGATAAGCCCAGGGCGACCAAACCGGTAACCAGCAGCACCCAAACGCTGGGTTCCGGCAAGGCTGTAACCCGGGGCTTCATCCGCAATTCATCAGTGTTGCCGAGATAAACGGGGCCCTGACTATCGGCACGGCGCTTGCTCTCGGCCAGCTGCAGCACCTGACTCATGGACTCTACCGTCGCCGGGACGCGCGCTGCATTGCTGAAATAATCAACGGGCTGCGCGCTTCCAGCCGTCAACTGAAACGTCACCGCAAGCGGGGCCGCGGTGTTGGGACCGGCAGCGGCCGGCGCAGACCTGGCAAATTGCTCAACCGGCTCACTCACCAAAGAAGCCTGGCCTACCAGGCTGTAGGTTGATCCAAGCAACACCAATATTAATCCAACCCTTTTCATGCTGAACCTAAATCCCCTTAAGTCATAGTCAGAAAGCAGAAAGACCGTATGCAAATTTCGGGCCATAAAATTTTTTTCTAATGCTTTCAACAGCTTAAGCATAAAAATCAAAGTGGGCAGTCACCCGACTGTAAATTATTTCGACGCATGATGCAAAAACCGGGCTTATAACCCGGTTTTTGCATCATTGGATCTGGCTTTTGTTACTGCCCGATTATCAATCTTCGGCGTCGGTATCGGTATCGATAGCCGGGCGATCAAGGAGCTCCACGTAAGCCATCGGGGCAGTGTCTCCGGCGCGATACCCGGCTTTCATGATCCGCAGGTAACCCCCGGGACGAGCCTCGTAACGCGGACCCAGCTCCTGGAACAATTTACCCACGGCCTGCTTGTCGCGGAGACGATCGAACGCCAGCCGACGATTGGCGACTGAATCGGTCTTGCCGAGAGTGATCAGTGGCTCAGCATGGCGGCGCAACTCTTTGGCCTTGGGCAAGGTAGTCCTGATAAGTTCATGCTCCAGCAACGAACAGGTCATATTCCGGAACATGGCCTTGCGATGGGAGCTATTGCGATTTAACTGACGTCCACTTTTACGATGACGCATGACTTTCTATCCTTTCCGATATGATCGCTTGCACAGCAATCGATTACACAATCAAAAACCAGCGGCGCTACTCAGGACGTAAGCACACGCTCGTCATTACGGAGACTGGCGGGCGGCCAGTTATCCAGCCGCAGACCCAGTGACAAGCCGCGGGATGCCAGCACATCCTTGATTTCAGTCAGCGATTTCTTGCCAAGATTCGGTGTCTTGAGGAGTTCCACCTCCGTGCGCTGCACCAGGTCACCGATGTAGTAAATACTTTCGGCCTTCAGGCAGTTGGCGGAACGCACGGTCAATTCCAGATCGTCGACCGGTCGCAGTAAAATGGGGTCGATCTCTTCTTCCGGCTCGACGCTTGGCGTCTCCGTTGCACTTTCCAGGTCGACGAACACCGCGAGTTGCTTCTGCAGGATCGTAGCGGCACGCCGAATGGCATCCTCCGGGTCGATCGTACCGTTGGTTTCTAGATCGAGCACGAGTTTATCGAGGTTGGTTCGCTGCTCAACCCGGGCGTTTTCGACAGCGTACGACACGCGCCGGACTGGGCTGTAGGTGGCGTCGAGCTGCAATTTACCAATTGCTGTCGTTTCTTCTTCCTCGCTGGAACGCGCATCAGCGGGCTCGTAACCTCGCCCCCGCGCTACTGTCAGGGAGATGCGCAGATCCGTGTTGTCGCTGAGATGCGCTATCACGTGCTCCGGGTTCTTCACCTCCATGTCGTTACCCAGCTGGATATCTGCAGCGGTTACAACGCCGGGACCTTTGGCACTCAAGGTGACTACCGTTTCGTCCTTACCTTCCATCTGTATCGCGACATTCTTGAGATTCAGCAAAATCTCGATCACGTCTTCCCGTACGCCTTCGATTGTGCTGTACTCGTGCAGTACCCCATCGATCTCTACTTCGGTGATGGCGCAGCCGGGCATCGAGGACAACAGAATCCGGCGCAGTGCATTACCCAGGGTGTGCCCAAAGCCGCGCTCGAGCGGCTCAAGAGTAACCTTGGCGTGAGTAGTAGAAAGCTGGTCTACACCAATATATTTCGGTGTAAGTAGTTCGTTTACTGCAGTCTGCATATCTTTACCTGCGGCGCTGGGTCGAAGATCAAATGATTACTTCGAATAAAGTTCTACAATCAGGTTCTCGTTAATCTCGGATGACAATTCAGCCCGATCAGGGACTGCCTTGAAAACGCCTTCCATTTTCTTGTTGTCAACCTCCAGCCACTCGCAAGGCGCGCGGTTTTCGGACAACGCCAGGGCGGACTGTACACGCAACTGGTTGCGAGATTTTTCCTTCACGGCAACGACATCCCCCGCCGACACCTGGTAGGAAGGAATGTTGACAGTCTGGCCATTGACGAGAATTGCCTTGTGGCTTACCAACTGCCGTGCTTCGGCTCGTGTCGCGCCATAACCCATGCGGTAGGCGACGTTATCGAGACGGCATTCGAGCAGTTGCAACAAGTTTTCACCGGTGGCTCCCTTGCGTCGAGCCGCCTGCTTGTAGTAATTGCGGAATTGCCGCTCAAGCAGACCGTACATACGACGTACCTTTTGCTTCTCGCGCAACTGTACCCCGTAGTCGGAAAGCCGCCCGCGGCGCATGCCCTGCTGGCCAGGAGTGGACTCCGGCTTGCACTTTGACTCCAGCGGCCGGACACCACTCTTGAGAAAGAGATCTGTGCCTTCACGCCGGGATAATTTACAGGTGGGGCCTATATATCTTGCCATGGCAAATAAATCCTGTTCTAACTCTATCGATTAAACACGACGCTTTTTAGGCGGGCGACAACCATTATGGGGAATCGGGGTCACGTCAGTGATGTTGGTGATCTTGTAACCCGCATTGTTCAGCGACCGAATGGCCGATTCGCGACCCGGCCCGGGACCCTTGACTTCAACGTCCAGGTTTTTAAGCCCATACTCCTGCGCGGCGAGGCCGGCACGCTCTGCCGCAACCTGCGCAGCAAACGGCGTACTTTTGCGGGAACCGCGAAAGCCTGAGCCACCGGCAGTAGCCCAGGAAAGGGTGTTGCCCTGCCGATCCGTGATAGTCACGATAGTGTTGTTAAAAGATGCATAGATGTGCGCAATGCCATCCACTACAGAGATCTTTACTTTCTTGCGTGCTGGTTTGGTACTGCCTTTTGCCATTACATTTTCCCGTTTAATATCAGCACTGCACCAGGGTGCAGCTACACTAAACTTTTCAATCCCTGAGGATTTTTAGCGTTTGATCGGCCGCCGGGGACCCTTCCGGGTCCTGGCATTGGTTTTGGTTCGCTGTCCCCGGGTCGGGAGGCCGCGGCGATGCCGCAGCCCGCGATAACAACCGAGGTCAAGCAATCGCTTGATATTCATGTTGACGTCGCGTCGCAGATCACCTTCGACATTGAGCTTGGCCACCTCGTTGCGGAGGTTGTCCATTTGCTGATCATCCAGCTCGCCAATCTTGGTTGTTTCCTGCACACCGCTCACTGAACACAGTTTTTTCGCAGTCGTGCGCCCGATACCGTATATATAGGTAAGGGAAACCACGGCGTGCTTGTGATCCGGTATGTTGACTCCAGCTATACGAGCCATTCAATCCACTCCATCTAATCTACGATTCTGTCGCGCCCATCCCGATTAGGACTAAACGCGCAAAAAAGGCGCCAAAGAATAGCGACTTAGTAAACAAAAATCAATAGCCCGTCTTGACAACGAGCCCCGGTGATCTACCCCTGACGCTGCTTGTGGCGCGGTTCAGTCTTGCAAATCACCCGAACCGAACCCCGGCGGCGGATAATCTTGCAATTGCGGCAAACTTTTTTTACTGAAGCCCTGACTTTCATTGCTTACTCCAAATATTCAACAGGCTCGCTACTGACCGGCCTTTAACTCCGGCCACCATAACTCTTCAAATTGGACTTTTTCATCAAATGGTCGTACTGATGTGACATCAGGTGCGACTGGACCTGAGCCATGAAATCCATGACGACGACCACGACGATTAGCAGGGACGTCCCACCCAGATAAAACGGTACGTTCCAGGCCACGACCAGAAACTGTGGTAGCAGGCAGACCAGAGCTATATAGGCTGAGCCAAACATCGTCAGGCGAGTCAGTACACCATCGATATAGTCGGCCGTGTGCTTGCCGGGGCGTATACCGGGGATGAAAGCCCCTGAACGCTTCAGGTTATCAGCCACCTCTTCCGGGTTGAACATCAAGGCCGTGTAAAAGAAGCAGAAGAACACGATCAACATCGTAAACAGGATAATGTTCAACGGCTGCCCCGGGCCGATCGCCAGCGACAACTCCTGCAGCCACTCCATATTCGAAGACTGACCAAACCACTGCGCCAGTGAAGCCGGAAACAGCAGGATACTGCTGGCGAAAATCGCCGGAATGACACCGGCCATATTGACCTTCAGTGGTAGAAAGCTGCTCTGTGCCGCAAACGACTTGCGGCCCTGCTGGCGACGCGCATAGTGCACCGCAATACGACGCTGGCCCCGCTCGATGAAGACAATGCAAAAGATCACCACAAAGGCCAGCACCAGCATGAACAGCAACACCAGAATGTTCAACTCCCCCTGGCGTGCTTGCTCCAGCGACTGCCCGATAGCCCCGGGCAAGCCCGCAACAATACCGGCGAAGATGAGCATGGAGATACCGTTACCAATGCCCCGCTCCGTCATCTGCTCCCCCAGCCACATCATGAAGACTGCGCCTGTCACCAGGGAAGTAATTGCAACGAAGTAAAAGGTAAAACCGGGCGCATAGGCCAGGTTCTGGCTGGCCAGGCTCACCGCCATACCCGATGCCTGGATCAACGCCAGGGCGACCGTAGCATAACGGGTATACTGGCTGATCTTACGACGCCCCGCCTCACCCTCTTTCTTCAACTGTTCGAGGTGGGGCGACACTGCCGACATCAACTGCATGATGATCGAGGCCGAGATGTAAGGCATGATGCCCAGGGCCAGGATACTCATACGCTCCAGGGCCCCACCGGAAAACATGTTGAACAGCCCCAGGATTGTTCCCTGGTTCTGATTGAACATCGCGGCCAAACGTTCCGGGTCAATACCGGGCACGGGAATATGAGTCCCTATCCGGTAGACTAGAATCGCCAGAAACAAAAACCGCAGGCGAGCCCACAGCTCGCCCATGCCGGAATTACCTTTACCTGCCTGCTGGGCCAGCTTCGGATTTGCCATCTATTCCTCTACCGAGCCGCCGGCCGCTTCGATCGCGGCGCGCGCGCCCTTAGTGACACCCAGGCCTTTGACCACAACCGGTCGCTTGAGCTCCCCCGACAGGAAAACCCTGGCTCGAGTAATGTTAGTGGTGACCAGCCCGGCTTTGCGCAGCGCATCGAGATCCGCAGTATCTCCAGAAACCTTGTTCAGTTCGGCCAGGCGGATGCTTGCGCTGGAGCGACCCACGCGTGAGCTGAAGCCGAACTTCGGCAGCCGCTTCTGCAAAGGCATCTGACCGCCCTCGAATCCCGGCCGCACTGTACCACCAGAACGCGACTTTTGACCCTTGTGGCCTCTGCCGCCAGTCTTACCCAAACCGCTGCCAATACCGCGACCAGCTCTGCGAGCTTCCTTCAGTCGACCCGGCGCAGGCCGCAGACTATTTAAACGCAAGCCTTCAGTCATGTTTACGCTTCCTCTACCCGTAACAGGTAATTCGCCTTGTTAATCATGCCGCGCACTGCCGGCGTGTCTTCGACGCTAACGGTTTGCCCGATGCGTCGCAGCCCCAACCCCTGCAGGCAAGCCTTATGTGATTTAAGGCGGCCAATAGTGCTGCGTATCTGAGTCACTTTAATGTTTGCGTTGGCCATTCTGCTCTGCCCTTAATCGAGTATGTCTTCCAGTGTCTTTCCGCGTTTGGCCGCTACGTCATCCGGCGAACGCATTTGTTGCAGACCGTTGAAGGTCGCACGCACCACGTTGACCGGGTTAGTAGAGCCGTAGCACTTTGCCAGCACGTTGTGCACGCCCGCAAGCTCAAGAACGGCGCGCATTGCCCCCCCGGCGATGATGCCGGTACCGGCCGATGCAGGCTGCATGTAGATCTTGGAGGCGCCATGTGCCGCCTTGACGGGATACTGGATGGTATCCCCGTTAAGCTGCACGTCGATCATATTGCGGCGGGCAGCCTCCATCGCTTTCTGGATGGCGACCGGAACCTCCCTGGCCTTGCCTCGACCAAAACCCACGCGGCCCTTGCCATCGCCGACCACGGTCAAAGCGGTAAAACCGAAAATGCGACCACCCTTTACGACTTTGGCCACCCGGTTTACCTGAACCAGCTTTTCCTGCAGACCTTCAGTCTGACCCTTATCGCCCTGATCTTTATACGCCATATCGTTACCCTAAACCCTAAAACTCAAGTCCGCCTTCACGGGCCGCCTCAGCCAGCGCCTTCACCCGCCCGTGATATCTATAACCACTGCGATCAAACGCTACCTTGTCAATACCAGCCGCCCGGGCCCGCTCAGCGATGAGTGCACCAACCTTG
This sequence comes from uncultured Gammaproteobacteria bacterium, assembly GCA_963751595.1. Classification (GTDB taxonomy): domain Bacteria; phylum Pseudomonadota; class Gammaproteobacteria; order Pseudomonadales; family JAHEGP01; genus JAHEGP01. The sequence goes on along the minus strand of CAVVVC010000004.1, from coordinate 35,953 downwards.
GAAGCTGCGTCTGTGTTACCCGTGGAGCCCTGTCGCAGGTCCTTGTCCAGGGTGGACGCCGATGCCAGCACCTGATCGCCAGAGCCGGCAATTACCTGCGCATATATATGGCGCGGAGTCCGATAAACACAAAGACGCGTCGCACCTAGCTCGCGTATCTTGGCGCGGCTGCGGCGTGATCGGCGCAGTCTTGCAGTTTTCTTTACGCTCATGAGCTACCTCGTTACTTTTTCTTGGTTTCCTTGCGCCGCACATATTCGCCGGAATAACGCACGCCCTTACCCTTGTAGGGTTCGGGCGGACGAAAACCGCGAATCTCCGCTGCAACCTGGCCTACCAGCTGCTTGTCGATTCCCCTTACCACGATTTCGGTCTGGCTGGGAGTCTCGGCCGTTACGCCTTCGGGAAGCTGGTAATCAACCGGGTGGGAAAAACCCAGTGTCAGGTTGACCGTATTGCCTGATACCCGCGCCCGGTAGCCAACGCCGTTCAGCTCGAGCTTTTTCTCGAAGCCCTGGCTCACACCGGTAATCATGTTGTCTATCAATACGCGCATAGTGCCCGTCATCGCACTGGCAAGCTTACCGCCATTGCGCGGGGAAAAATTCAACACCTTGCCGTCCTGTTCAACCTGGACAGCATCGTGAACCTCGAAGTCCAGCTTGCCCTTGCCACCCTTGACCTGAACCTGTTGGCCCTGGAGCTTGACTTCAACTCCGGCAGGAACCGCAACCGGTGATTTTCCTACTCGTGACATATCTGCTTACCTGTCAAACATCAAGCGCTATCAAAAAACGGTACAAAGGACTTCACCACCAACACCGGCAGCTCGCGCAGCCCGGTCGGTCATTACACCCTTGCTGGTAGAGACTATCGCCACTCCCAGCCCGCCCCTTACTTTCGGCAGTTCGTCCTTACCGGCGTAAAACCGCAGCCCAGGACGGCTGGCACGCTTCAGTTCTTCAATGACCGGACGCCCCTGGTGATATTTCAGGCCAACAGTCAACTGTTTATGCCCGTCAACCTCATGCACCTCGAAATCGCCGACGTAACCTTCGCTTTTCAACACTTCAATCAGTGCTACCTTTACCTTTGATGAGGGCATGGTCACGCTTGCCATGCCAGCCATTTGTGCGTTGCGAACCCGCGTCAGCAGATCTGCCAGTGGATCTTGCATACTCATTGTTTGATTGCTCCTGTAACGCGCTTGCGTCTACCAGCTCGATTTAACCAGGCCCGGCACATCACCGCGCATCGCGGCCTCGCGCAACTTGATGCGCGACAACCCAAATTTCCTGTATACCCCATGTGGTCGACCTGTCATCTGGCAGCGGCGACGCTGACGAACCGGGCTGGCATCACGTGGCAGCTTTTGCAACGCTTCCTGTGCGTCCCAACGTGCTTCGTCTTCAGCATTGATGTCGGCAATTATCGCCTTCAGCTCTGCACGCTTCTTGGCGTATTTCGCAACTGTCCGCTCGCGCCTTTTTTCGCGCTCGATCATGGAGGTTTTTGCCATTGTTGGCTGGCTCCTAGCTTTTCAAAGGAAAGTTAAATGCTCGCAACAAGGCACGACCCTCATCGTCGGTGCGTGCGCTCGTTGTAACGACTATATCCAGGCCCCGCAACTTATCGACCTGGTCGTAATCAATCTCCGGGAAGATAATCTGCTCGGTAACACCCATAGCAAAATTGCCGCGCCCGTCGAACTGTTTCGGGCTTATCCCACGAAAATCACGAATTCTGGGAATGGCAATCGATATCAGACGGTCAAGGAATTCATACATTCTGTCGCTTCGCAGGGTGACTTTGGCACCAATAGGCCAACCGTCGCGAATCTTGAACCCGGCGATCGAACGCCGCGCAACCGTAGCAACGGCTTTTTGACCGGAAATCTGTTGCAGGTCCCGCAGCGCATGTTCCAGCACTTTCTTGTCACCGACAGCCTCACCGAGGCCCATGTTCAGGGTTACCTTGGTAATGCGGGGCACCTGCATTACATTTTTAACACCCAGCTCGTCTTTGAGCTTCGGGACTATTTCGTTGTTGTAAACGTCTTTCAACCTTGCCATTGCCTTTACCTATCTGCGTTCAGGCGTCTACCGCTTCGCCGCTGGATTTAAAAACGCGAATCTTTTTGCCACCCTCTACCTTGAAGCCAACACGATCGGCCTTTTGGGTAGCAGGATTGAAGATAGCCACGTTGGAAACCTGCAAAGGGGCCTCCTTATCGATAATCCCACCCGGCACACCGGCCTGGGGATTCGGCTTCTGGTGTTTCTTGATCATGTTGACACCCGACACCAGCACCCGGTCGCTCTCCAGCAGTCGCAGCACTTTGCCACGATTGCCCTTATCTTTACCGGCTATGACGATCACTTCGTCATCTGTCTTGATCTTGCGCATTGTTTGACCTCGATCGCCTTTCTTTACAGAACTTCCGGAGCCAGGGAGATAATCTTCATGAATTTCTCTGACCGTAACTCCCGGGTGACCGGCCCGAATATCCTTGTGCCAATGGGCGCCTGTTGATTGTTCAATAACACCGCGGCGTTATCGTCAAATTTGATCAGCGATCCGTCGGCACGCCGCACACCTTTACGGGTCCGCACTACCACGGCAGTCAGCACCTGTCCTTTCTTGACCTTGCCCCGGGGAATTGCTTCCTTGACGGTTACCTTGATGAGGTCACCAACCCGAGCATAACGCCGATGTGAGCCACCCAGTACTTTAATGCACATCACCCGGCGTGCACCGCTGTTATCCGCGACCTCTAAATAACTCTGTGTCTGAATCATTGTGTTTCACTCCACCAGTAGCCGCCGCGGCCACCTTGCAAAAACCTGTATGCCTAGACCTGTGGTGCCTGCTGATCTACCGAAACCAATGCCCAGGTCTTGCTCCGGGAATACGGTCTGGTTTCCTTGATGGTCACCACGTCACCGGCGTTACACTCGTTGTTTTCATCGTGCGCATGCAGCCGGGTAGAGCGGGTCATGTACTTGCCATACACCGGATGCTTTACCCGGCGCTCCACCAGCACGGTAATGGTCTTGTCCATTTTGTCGCTGACAACCTTGCCAGTGACAGTCCTCACATTCGAATCCTGTGACATACTAGTTACCCGCCTTTTCTGTCAGCACAGTCTTGATGCGGGCGATTTCGCGTCGAGACAACTTAATCAGGTGTGTCTGACCCAATTGCCCGGTGGCCTTGCTCATTCGCAGCTTAAACTGCTCTTCACGCGCCTTTAACAGCTCGGCTGTCAGTTCCTCAACCGATTTATCGCGCAGCTCACTCGCCTTCATCACATCACCGTCCGCTTCACAAATGTCGTTGCTATCGGCAGCTTGGCAGCAGCCAGCGCAAAGGCCTCACGCGCCAGCTCTTCCGAAACACCTTCCAGTTCGTACAACACTTTACCCGGTCGAATCTGGGCTACCCAGTATTCGACGTTACCCTTACCTTTACCCTGGCGAACCTCCAGGGGCTTGCCAGTTATTGGCTTGTCAGGGAATACCCGTATCCAGATCTTACCGCCACGCTTGATGTGACGGGTCATCGCCCTTCGTGCCGCCTCAATCTGGCGAGCCGTGAGGCGCCCCCGATCGGATGCCTTCAAACCGTACTCACCGAAGGAAACTTTTCCGCCGCGAATCGCCAGCCCGCGATTGCGGCCTTTCATCTGCTTGCGAAACTTTGTGCGCTTAGGCTGTAACATTTTCTCTACCCTTTAATCCAGCGAGTCTATGCCGCAGACCCGGTATCCGCTGGCGCATGAGCGTCCAGAATCTCCCCTTTGAAAATCCACACCTTGACCCCTATAACACCATAGGTGGTGTGGGCTTCCCAGGTCGAATAGTCAATGTCGGCCCGCAGAGTGTGCAGCGGCACCCGACCTTCCCGGTACCATTCGGTGCGCGCGATCTCGGCACCGCCGAGGCGACCGGAAACCTGAATTCGAATACCCTGGGCACCGCCCCGCAATGCGTTTTGCATCACTCGCTTCATTGCCCGGCGAAACATCACCCGCCGCTCGAGCTGCTGGGCGACGTTTTGTGCGACCAGCCGCGCATCCAGATCCGGCTTGCGAATCTCCTCAATATTGATCTGAACCGGCACACCCATCATGCTGCTGATTTCGCCGCGAAGCCTGTCGACATCTTCACCTTTCTTGCCAATGACCACGCCGGGGCGAGCCGTATGAATCGTGACTTTGGCCGTCTGCGCAGGCCGCTCAATCACGATTTTGCTAACGGACGCATTCGCCAGTTTCTTTTCGAGGTACTCACGCACACGAATATCTGCGATCAACCTTTCTGAGTAGCCATCTTTGTCGGCGTACCATACTGAGTTGTGGTCTTTGACTATTCCAAGCCGAATTCCCGTTGGGTTTACTTTCTGACCCATAACTGGTGCTCTCCTGTCGCTCTTTTAGCTGTCAGCCACTTTTACGGTTATATGACACGAGCGCTTCAATATTCGATCAGCCCGTCCTTTTGCTCGCGGCTTGATCCGCTTGAGCGTCATCGCCTCATCAACGAAAACACTGGAGACACGGAGCTCATCGATATCCGCGCCTTCGTTGTGCTCGGCGTTTGCAATAGCCGAATCCAGTACTTTCTTGATGATGCCTGCGGCTTTCTTGTTGCTGAATTCCAGCACATTGAGCGCTTCTTCAACAGACTTACCGCGAATCTGGTCCGCTACCAAACGGGCTTTCTGCGGGGAAATCCGCGCACCCTTCAGTTTTGCAGCTACTTGTTCCATTGTTAAACCCCTTGAGCCCCGATGCCTACCGCTTGACCTTGCGATCTGCTGCATGACCCTTGTAAGTACGAGTCGCGGCAAATTCACCCAGCTTGTGGCCAACCATATCTTCGCTGACGAAAACCGGCACATGCTGACGGCCGTTGTGCACAGCCAGGGTCAGGCCAACCATACTCGGCGTAATCATCGAGCGCCGAGACCAGGTCTTTATCGGGCGCTTGTCATTTTTTTCAACAGCCGTTTCAACCTTCTTCATCAAATGCAGGTCAATAAACGGGCCTTTTTTCAACGATCGCGGCACAAATCTGTCCTCTTATCTACAGTGGTCGAAATTACTTGTTTCGACGCCGTACGATGTACTTATCGGTACGCTTGTTAGAGCGAGTCTTGTAGCCCTTGGTGGGCGTACCCCAGGGGCTTACCGGATGGCGACCACCCGACGTGCGCCCTTCACCACCACCGTGCGGGTGATCGACAGGGTTCATCGCAACACCACGAACAGTGGGTCGAACGCCACGCCAGCGGCTTGCACCCGCCTTACCCAGTGAACGCAAACTGTGCTCACTGTTGGAAACTTCACCAATGGTTGCGCGACACTCCGCGAGCACCTTACGCATTTCTCCAGAGCGCAAGCGCACGGTAGCGTACTGGCCTTCACGCGCCACCAACTGCACACCTGCGCCGGCGCTGCGGGCGACCTGCGCACCCTTACCGGGCTTGAGCTCGAGGCAGTGCACGACGGTACCGAGGGGCACGTTACGCAGTGGCAAACTATTACCGGTCTTGATCGGCGCGCGGTCGCCGGAAACTATGACGTCCCCTGCACGCATACCCTTGGCTGCAATAATGTAGCGGCGCTCACCGTCCGCGTAGCACACCAGGGCTATGAAGGCGCTTCTGTTGGGGTCGTACTCGACCCTTTCGACGGTGCCCGCAATTCCGTCTTTGTTTCGCTTGAAATCAATGATCCGGTAATGCTGCTTGTGCCCGCCACCAACATGACGATTGGTAATACGACCCGCGCTGTTACGACCACCGTTTCGACTCTGCTTCTCGAGCAGCGGCGCGTAGGGTGCACCTTTGTGCAGATCGGGATTGACAACCTTGATCACGAATCGGCGACCCGGAGAGCTGGGCTTGCATTTTACGACTGGCATCTCTAACCGACTCCCGTGTTTATCCCGCTACCGCAAGATCAATATCCTGCCCGGCTTCCAGCGTTACATACGCTTTTTTCCAGGAGGGCTTTTGGACGTAGCCATAGCGATTGCGCTTGACCTTCCCTTTAACATTCAGCACCTGCACCGACTTCACCTTCACATCGAACAGCTTCTCAATGGCCTTCTTGATCTCAGGCTTGGTCGAGCTGACCGCTACCTGGAACACCAGCTGGTTGCTGCGCTCGCCTGCCATGGTCGCTTTTTCCGACACGTGGGGCGCCAGCACAATTTTGTATAAATGCTCGGCACTCATGCCAACATCTCCTCAACCTTCTTCAACGCCGGCACAGTGATCAGCACCTTGTCGAAAGCAATCAAACTTACCGGATCGAGCCCTGCGACATCGCGCACATCGACCCTGTGCAGGTTGCGAGCGGATAAGTACAGGTTCTGGTCGACTGATTCAGTCACCACCAGCGCATTATCCAGCCCGAGGCTACCCAGCTTTTCCACCAGTGCTTTGGTCTTGGGCTGCTCGACCGTAAAGGCGTCGACCACCACCAACCTTTCCTGCCTGGCCAACTCCGACAGAATCGAGCGCAGTGCCGCGCGGTACATTTTGCGGTTTACTTTCTGCGAGTGATCCTGTGGGCGAGCGGCAAATGTAACACCGCCCCCGCGCCAGATCGGGCTGCGGATGGTGCCGGCACGCGCGCGCCCGGTACCCTTCTGCCGCCATGGCTTGCGACCGCCGCCCTTCACCTCGGAGCGGTTTTTATGGGCGCGGGTACCCTGGCGACCGCCAGCAAGGTACGCAGTTACGACCTGGTGAACCAGGTCTTCATTAAATTCTTTGGCAAAGGTTACGTCAGAAACCTCAATGGTTTCTCCAGACTCCTTAGCGGCTGATGCAACATTCAACTGCATTAGCTATCCCCTACGAGTTCTTGGCTTTAACAGCAGGACGCACGATGACATCCGCACCTGTGGCGCCAGGTACAGCGCCCTTGATCAGAAGAAGGTTGCGCTCGGTATCGACCCGCACTACTTCCAGGCTTTGCACCGTAACCCGCGCTGACCCCATGTGGCCGGACATTTTTTTGCCCTTGAAAACACGACCTGGGGTCTGGTTCTGGCCAATAGATCCGTTGGAGCGATGCGAGAGAGAGTTGCCGTGGGTGGCGTCCTGGGAGCGAAAGTTCCAGCGCTTGATACCGCCCTGGAAACCTTTTCCTTTGGAAACACCGGTTACATCGACTTTCTGCCCCGACTCGAAAGCACTGACGGTCAGCTCACCACCAACGGCAAGTTCTTCCTGACCGGCGCCGTCGAGGCGAAACTCCCAAAGACCACGACCGGCGTCGACACCTGCCTTGGCAAAGTGTCCGGCGCTGGGCTTGGCAACTCTGGATGCGCGACGTGAACCAGTAGTGACCTGCACGGCGTTGTAACCGTCGGTATCAGCATTCTTGACCTGGGTAATACGATTGGGCTCAGCCTCAATCACAGTTACCGGAATTGAAATACCATCGTCCGTAAAAACTCGTGTCATGCCGCATTTGCGACCGACAATAGCAATAGCCATCTTTGGAACCTCTTGTGTATGGGGCTTTAACCCGCTATGGCCGCACATTTCAGTGCGTCACACCCGGCCTGGCCTGCTGGCCGGGCCTGCTCCCGGACTAGCCGAGACTTATTTGAACTTCGACACCCGCCGCCAGATCCAGCTTCATCAGTGAGTCGACGGTTTTCTCGGTCGGCCCGACGATATCGAGCAAACGCTTGTGGGTGCGAATCTCATACTGGTCCCGCGCATCCTTGTTGACGTGGGGCGAGATCAGAATGGTAAACTTCTCTTTTTTCGTCGGCAGCGGGATGGGACCTCTCACCTGGGCACCAGTGCGCTTGGCAGTCTCGACGATTTCCTGTGTGGATTGATCGATCAAGCGGTGATCAAACGCCTTCAGCCTTATACGGATTCGTTGATTTTGCACTTGTCCAGAACTCCAGGTTGAGCAATTTATGCCGCTGGGCCAGCTGTCGACCCACGAAAAACAGAGCGCGCATTCTAAGGTTGGGCACCAAGACTGTCAACCGGTATTTCCCGCGAAGCCGCAATTAGTTTTGACGTAGAGACCCGGATCAACTAGCGACTTCCGGGCCTTTGCACCGGGCATTCAGTCTGGTTAAAAATCGATGCGCTCACGGGAAAATCAGGCCCCGTTGAAGCCTGCAGGCGCCATGGAACAAACAAGGGGCAAGAGCCTTCGCCCTTACCCCTTGTCGATATCAGGGCAGCACCGGGGCCGCCCCGTACTATCCTACTCGAGGATTTTCGCTACCACGCCCGCACCAACGGTACGACCGCCTTCACGAATCGCAAACCGCAAACCATCTTCCATCGCGATCGGCGCAATCAGGGTCACAACCATCTGGATGTTGTCACCCGGCATGACCATCTCGGTGCCCTCCGGCAACTCAACAGCACCCGTTACATCCGTCGTCCGAAAGTAAAACTGCGGACGGTAACCCTTGAAAAACGGGGTATGACGCCCACCCTCGTCCTTGCCCAGGATATAGACTTCCGCTTCAAAGCGAGTGTGCGGCTTGATGCTCCCCGGCGCCGACAGCACCTGTCCACGCTCCACATCCTCGCGCTTGGTACCACGCAGCAGCGCGCCAATGTTCTCACCCGCCCGGCCTTCGTCCAGCAACTTGCGGAACATCTCGACACCCGTCACAGTCGTCTTCACTGTGTCCTTGATGCCCACGATCTCGACTTCGTCACCCGTATTCACGATACCGCGCTCTACCCGACCCGTGACGACCGTGCCTCGACCCGAGATCGAGAACACGTCCTCGATCGGCATCAGGAACGGCTGGTCCACCGCACGCTCCGGCTCCGGGATATAGGTATCCAGCGCCTCAACCAACGCCCGTACCGCTGTCGTACCCAGCTCATTGTCATCCTTGCCTTCCAGCGCCATCAGCGCCGAACCCATGATGATCGGCGTGTCGTCACCCGGAAACTCGTACTGGCTCAGCAGGTCGCGAAGCTCCATCTCAACCAGCTCTTTCATCTCCTCGAACTCTTCCGAATCCACACCGCCGCAGTCCTCAGCCAGCAGATCCGCCTTGTTCAGGAAAACCACTATCCGCGGCACACCCACCTGACGGGACAGCAGAATGTGCTCCCGCGTCTGCGGCATCGGGCCGTCGGTCGCGCCGCAGACCAGAATCGCTCCGTCCATCTGCGCCGCACCGGTGATCATGTTCTTCACGTAGTCCGCGTGTCCAGGGCAGTCAACGTGGGCGTAATGACGCTTGTCTGACTCGTATTCCACGTGCGACGTCGCTATCGTGATACCACGCGCCCGCTCTTCCGGCGCATTGTCTATCTGGTCAAAATCACGCAACTCGCCGCCCCAGACTTCCGCACATACCCGGGTCAGGGCTGCCGTCAACGTGGTCTTGCCATGGTCTACGTGACCAATCGTGCCCACGTTCACGTGGGGCTTCGTGCGTTCAAATTTCTCTTTACCCATTGTCTTCCTCTCCACTAACTGCGACTGCGAAGGCTTATTAGCTTACCTTGGTCTTGGCAATGATTTCTTCGGCGATGTTGCTCGGCGCTTCAGCGTATTTGCCGAACTCCATGGTGTAGGTCGCCCGGCCCTGGGTTGCTGAACGCAGGTCGGTCGCATAGCCAAACATCTCGGCGAGCGGCACTTCCGCATCTATCACCTTGCCCGCGGCATTCTCATCCATGCCGAGAATCAAACCACGACGCCGGTTGAGGTCGCCGACAACGTCGCCCATGTTCTCCTCAGGGGTAACGACTTCAACCTTCATGATCGGCTCTAGCAGCACTGCCCCGCCCTGGCTGGAGAGCTTTTTGGTGGCCATGCTGGCAGCGATCTTGAACGCCATCTCATTCGAGTCAACATCGTGGAATGAACCGTCATACAAGGTCGCCTTGAGACCAAGCAGCGGATATCCGGCGAGCACACCATTGTGCATCTGCTCTTCGATGCCTTTCTGCACCGCTGGAATATAGTCTTTGGGCACGGCGCCGCCGACGATCTCGTTGACGAACTCGAGGCCTTCGGCACCCGCTTCCTCAGCGGGCTCGAACTTGATCCAGACATGCCCGTACTGGCCGCGTCCACCCGACTGCCGAACGAACTTGCCTTCGATCTCACTGGTGTTGCGAATTGCTTCGCGATAGGCCACCTGGGGCTTGCCAATATTGGCCTCGACACTGAATTCCCGGCGCATACGGTCAACGATGATATCGAGGTGGAGCTCCCCCATTCCCGAAATAATCGTTTGCCCCGTCTCTTCGTCGGTCTTGACGCGGAAGGATGGATCCTCCTGGGCCAGCTTGCCCAGCGCGATACCCATTTTTTCCTGATCCGGCTTCGACTTGGGCTCCACCGCAACCGAAATTACCGGCTCGGGGAACTCCATTCGCTCCAGCACGATGACATCGTCTGCCGAACACAGCGTGTCCCCGGTGGTCACGTCCTTCAGGCCAATCGCGGCAGCGATATCCCCTGCCAGCACTTCCTTGATTTCCTGCCGATCGTTGGCGTGCATCTGCACCATCCGCCCAACCCGCTCTTTCTTCTGCTTGACCGAGTTATAGACCGCGGTACCACTTTCTAGGTAGCCGGAATAGACTCTGAAGAAGGTCAGGGTACCGACAAACGGGTCGGTGGCAATTTTAAAAGCCAGTGCTGCAAACGGCGCATTATCATCAGCCTCGCGGGACTCGACGGTTTCGCCGTCCTCCAGCGTGCCCTCGATGGCTTTAACTTCTGTCGGGGCCGGCAAGTATTCGATAACAGCATCCAGCACGGCCTGAACGCCCTTGTTTTTAAAGGCCGAGCCACCGAGTATGGGTACGATCTCGTTGGCCAGGGTGCGTTTGCGCAAACCCTGCTTGATCTCTTCTTCGGTCAGCTCATTGCCTTCCAGGTATTTTTCCATCAACTCATCGCTGGATTCAGCCGCCGCTTCGACCACGTACTCACGCATTTCCGCGCACAGGTCCACCAGGTCGGCAGGAATATCGGCGTACTCGAAGGACATGCCCTGATCCGCCTCATTCCAGAGAATGGCCTTGCCCTTGACCAGGTCGACGACTCCTTTGAAATCCTCTTCGGAGCCTATCGCCATCTGGATAGGCACGGCATTGGCGCCCAGGCGATCCCGCAGCTGGGCGACAACTTTTTCAAAGTCGGCACCGGCGCGGTCCATCTTGTTGACGAAAACCAAGCGTGGAACCTGATATTTATTGGCCTGCCGCCACACCGTCTCGGTTTGCGGCTGTACCCCCGAAGAACCGCAGAGCACGACCACCGCACCATCGAGTACCCGCAGGGAGCGCTCTACCTCAATGGTAAAGTCGACGTGCCCGGGCGTATCGATAATGTTGACACGGTGCTGATCGAACTGCTGGTTCATACCGGCCCAAAAGCAGGTGGTGGCAGCCGACGTAATGGTAATGCCACGCTCTTGCTCCTGTGCCATCCAGTCCATGGTGGCAGCACCGTCGTGCACTTCGCCAATCTTGTGAGACAGGCCGGTATAAAACAACACGCGCTCCGTCGTGGTGGTTTTGCCTGCATCGACGTGAGCGACAATGCCGATGTTGCGATAGCGGGTAATGGGGGTTTTACGTGCCACGGTGTAATCTCCGGATAAACTGCGTCAAAACGACTAGAAACGGTAGTGCGAGAAGGCCTTGTTAGCTTCCGCCATGCGATGCACATCTTCCCGTTTTTTCACCCCGGCGCCCTTGCCCTGGGATGCATCGAGTATCTCACCGGCGAGCCGAAGCGGCATGCTTTTTTCACCACGTCCGCGGGAATACTCCACCAGCCAGCGCATCGCCAGCGCCTGGCGCCGCGAAGGCCTCACCTCGACCGGAACCTGATAGGTTGCGCCACCGACTCGACGTGACTTCACCTCCACCATCGGGGCGATATTCTCCAGCGCGTCGTTGAATACCTCTACAGGATCTTTTTTGCTGCGCTCCGCAACAACCTCCAGAGCACCGTATACAATGCGTTCTGACAGGGATTTTTTACCGCTTACCATGACGTGATTGACAAACTTCGCCAGGGTAACACTTCCGAATTTGGGATCGGGCAGGACTTCCCGCTTGGCTATGACGCGTCTTCTTGGCATGACTGCTTCCTTCTATTCAGGTAACCCGTGCACATTGCCGCGCAGATTGTCTGGCGGTGGCACGGCCTTACTTAGGGTTGATGGGATCCTGGAAAGGCCCCGGATCGGCTTGCGAACCTAGGACTTGGGTCGCTTGGTACCGTACTTGGAACGACCTTGCTTACGATCGTTGACACCACTGGTGTCGAGGGTACCCCGCACTGTGTGATAGCGCACACCAGGCAAGTCTTTCACCCTGCCGCCGCGAATCAGCACCACACTGTGCTCCTGCAGGTTGTGCCCCTCACCACCGATGTAGGAGGAGACTTCATAGCCATTGGTCAAACGCACACGGCACACCTTGCGCAATGCCGAATTGGGCTTTTTCGGGGTTGTCGTATACACCCGGGTACAGACACCGCGACGCTGGGGACAGGCCTGCAGTGCCGGCACCGCGCTTTTCGCCAGTTTGCGTTTTCTCGGCTTACGAACCAATTGGTTGATCGTTGCCATGTAAATAAACTCCAGAAAATTCTGCTTGGGTCACAGCCGCTGCGTACAGCACCCGCACCCGCTATTGCCCTGAAAAAGGATGGCGCATTTTATAGACCGCCCTGGCAGCCGTCAAGCCGTCAGCCGGGGATTCAACCGGCTCGACGACCCGAAGGGCCTCCATTCAGTCCTGGCGCAAGGCCTCGGTCAATGCTGCCTCGACCTCGCTTGCAGAGGCGCCTTCCCTGCGAACGGTATCTTCGTTGCGACGGCGACGTCGCTCGTTGTGATACGTCAGCCCGGTGCCCGCCGGAATGAGTCGACCGACTACCACGTTCTCCTTGAGACCGCGGAGCTCATCACGCTTACCGGTGACCGCAGCCTCGGTCAGCACCCGGGTTGTCTCCTGGAACGAAGCCGCGGAGATAAAGCTCTCGGTCGCCAGTGATGCCTTGGTGATACCCAGCAACACCCGCTCGTAGTTCGCCGGGAACTTGCCCTCGGCGACCAAGCGCTCGTTTTCTTCCAGCACGGAGACGAACTCCATTTGCTCACCGCGGATCATGGCGGAGTCGCCAGCCTCGGTAATATCGACCTTGCGCAGCATTTGCCGCACGATAACCTCGATATGCTTGTCGTTGATGCGCACACCCTGCAGGCGGTAGACGTCCTGGATTTCGTTGACGATATATTTGGCCAACTCCTCGACGCCCTTCAGACGCAGAATGTCATGGGAGCTCAGGGGACCTTCGGAGACAATCTCTCCTTTTTCCACCGTCTCACCCTCAAACACAGTCAGGCTCCGCCACTTGGGTATGAGCAGCTCGAAGTGATCCTTGCCGTCGGCCAGGGGCTTGCCGTCGAGGGGCGTGATGATGAGGCGGCGCTTGCCCTTGGTTTCCTTACCGAGACTTACGGTACCGGTGATTTCTGCCAGTATCGCCGGCTCCTTGGGTTTGCGCGCCTCGAACAGGTCGGCAACCCGGGGAAGACCACCGGTAATATCACGGGTCTTGGAGCCCTCCTGGGGGATCCGCGCAATAATGTCGCCAGCGCTGACCGGCTTGCCATCTACCAGCGACAGAATGGCATCGGCTGGCAAAAAGTAATGTGCCGGCACGTTGGTGCCCGGGATCGTGAGTTCCTTGCCGTCGGCATCCACCAGGGTAACCGCAGGCCGCAGGTCCTTGCCCGCCGCGGGACGTTCTGCCGGATCGATGATTTCAACCGAGCGCAGCCCGGTCAATTCATCCGTCTTGTGACGTACGGTTATCCCGTCTTCCATCGAGCTGAATCGGGCAATACCCTCCACCTCGGTGATGATGGGGTGGGTGTGGGGATCCCAGGTTGCAACGATATCACCGCCATTGACCTGGGCGTGGTCCTCAACCTTGATAACGGCGCCGTAGGGCAGCTTGTAGCGCTCGCGCTCACGACCGTTCTCGTCTGCTACCGCAATTTCACCGGAGCGCGAGGTGGTAATGAACTGGCCATCCGCCTTGGCGATCACTTTTACGTTGTGCAGACGAACCTGCCCGTCCTGCTTGACCTGGATATTGTCAGCCGCGGTGGACCGCGAGGCCGCGCCACCGATGTGGAAGGTCCGCATGGTGAGCTGGGTACCCGGCTCGCCGATCGACTGCGCTGCAATGACGCCCACAGCCTCCCCTTCGTTGATCAAATGGCCGCGAGCCAGATCCCGGCCGTAGCAAGCCGCACAAACGCCGTAACGCGTCGAACAGGTAATTACCGAGCGCACAATGATCTCGTCGATCCCCATGCGCTCCAGGCGAACTATCCAGCCCTCGTCCAACAGGGTACCGGCAGCAACGGCGATATCATCGGTGCCGGGTTTGAAAACGTCCCGGGCAACCATCCGCCCCAGCACCCGATCACCCAATGACTCGATAATGTCGCCACCCTCGATGACCGGTGTCATGGTGATACCCTCGTCGGTACCACAGTCGACTTCGGTGACCACCAGGTCCTGGGCAACATCAACAAGACGTCGTGTCAGGTAACCTGAGTTCGCGGTCTTCAATGCGGTATCCGCGAGACCTTTTCGGGCACCGTGGGTAGAAATAAAGTACTGTAGGACGTTAAGCCCTTCACGGAAATTAGCGGTGATGGGAGTCTCGATGATCGAGCCGTCGGGCTTTGCCATCAGGCCGCGCATACCCGCCAGCTGACGAATCTGCGCCGGGGAGCCCCGGGCTCCCGAATCAGCGTAGATGTAGACCGAGTTGAAGGACGGCTGTTCTTCGTCCTTGCCGTCCCGATTGGTGACGACTTCTTTGGAAATCCCTTCCATCATGGCCTTGGAAACAAGATCGTTGGCACGCGACCAGATATCGATGACCTTGTTGTACTTCTCACCCTGAGTCACCAGTCCCGAGGCGAACTGGTCTTCAATCTCCTTAACCTCAGCTTCGGCATCGGCAATGATCTGCGCCTTGGCATCGGGAATCGCGAAGTCGTTGACGCCTATCGAGCTACCGGACCGGGTCGAATACTCGAAACCGGTGTACATCAACTGGTCGGCAAAAATAACGGTGGCTTTCAGGCCTACCCTGCGATAGCACTCGTTGAGGGCGCGGGATATCGCCTTTTTGCCCATATTCTGGTCGACCAATTCAAAGGGCAGCCCCTCGGGTACGATTTCCCAGAGCAGCGCGCGGCCGACCGTGGTCGCCTTGAGCTCGGTTTTAGCAACCCCATTACCCTGGTCGTCAAATTCCACTTCGGTAACGCGCACTTTGATTCTGGCCTGCAGGTGGGCCTTGCCGGCACCATAGGCGCGGGAAACTTCCTGAACATCGGCGAAAGCCATACCTTCGCCCGGTGCGTTGACGCGCTCGCGGGTCATCCAGTACAAGCCCAGAACCACGTCCTGGGAGGGCACGATAATCGGTTCGCCATTGGCGGGCGAGAGGATGTTGTTGGTGGACATCATCAGGGCGCGAGCTTCGAGCTGGGCTTCCAGGGTCAGGGGCACATGCACCGCCATCTGGTCGCCGTCGAAGTCCGCGTTGTAAGCAGCACAAACCAGTGGGTGCAGCTGGATCGCCTTACCCTCGATCAAAACCGGTTCAAAAGCCTGGATGCCAAGTCTGTGCAGAGTAGGCGCACGGTTGAGCATAACCGGGTGCTCGCGGATAACCCCGGCGAGAATGTCCCAGACTTCCGGCGGCTCCCGCTCTACCATTTTCTTGGCGGCCTTGATGGTGGTCGCCAGGCCCCGATGCTCGAGCTTGCTGTAAATAAACGGCTTGAAAAGCTCCAGCGCCATTTTCTTGGGAAGACCACACTGGTGCAGCTTGAGGGTCGGCCCGACCACGATCACCGAACGTCCGGAGTAATCGACTCGCTTGCCGAGCAGGTTCTGGCGAAAGCGGCCCTGCTTGCCCTTGATCATATCGGCCAGGGATTTCAGTGGCCGCTTGTTGGATCCGGTGATAGCGCGACCGCGACGACCGTTGTCCAGCAGCGCATCCACCGATTCCTGCAGCATGCGCTTCTCGTTGCGGACGATGATATCCGGCGCATTGAGATCCAGCAGGCGCTTCAGGCGGTTGTTGCGGTTGATGACCCGGCGGTAAAGATCGTTGAGATCCGAGGTGGCGAAGCGGCCGCCGTCGAGGGCAACCAGGGGCCTGAGATCCGGCGGCAAGACTGGCAGCACCGTCAGGATCATCCACTCCGGGTCGTTACCGGAGGACACGAAGGCCTCCATCAACTTCACCCGCTTGGACAACTTCTTGATCTTGGTCTCGGAGTTGGTCTGGGGAATTTCCTCGCGGATCTCGCGAATCTCTTCCTCCAGGTTAATGTTGTTGAGCAGTTCCTTGATCGCCTCGGCACCCATCTTGGCAACAAACTCGTCACCAAACTCTTCCATCGCCGTGTAGTACTCGTCGTCTGTCAACAGCGCGCCCAGCGACAGTGTCGTCATCCCGGGATCGGTGACCACGTAGGATTCGAAATACAGGATGCGCTCAATATCCCGCAGGGTCATGTCCAGCAGCAGCCCGATGCGGCTGGGCAGTGATTTCAAGAACCAGATGTGGGCGACCGGACTCGCCAGTTCAATGTGGCCCATACGCTCGCGCCGCACTTTGGAAAGTGCCACTTCAACGCCGCACTTCTCGCAGATGACACCCCGGTGCTTGAGGCGCTTGTACTTGCCGCAGAGGCACTCGTAGTCTTTAACCGGGCCGAAGATCTTGGCACAGAAAAGACCGTCGCGCTCGGGCTTGAAGGTACGATAATTGATAGTCTCCGGCTTTTTGACCTCGCCGTAAGACCATGATCGAATCAACTCCGGAGAAGCCAGGCCAATACGGATGGCGTCAAATTCTTCGGTTTGTCCCTGGGACTTCAGTAAGTTAAGTAAGTCTTTCAAGGCACTTCCTCCGCTCGGTGTTTCCAGGGCCTGCTGTGATCAGCGCGGCCCGCTATGCGTTACCCAATCGTCTCGACGATGATCTAGTCGGACTCCAAATCGATATCGATACCCAGCGAACGGATTTCCTTCAACAGCACGTTAAAGGATTCCGGCATGCCCGGGTCCATTCGATGATCGTCGTCAACGATATTCTTGTACATCTTGGTACGACCGTTCACGTCGTCTGACTTGACGGTCAGCATTTCCTGCAGGGTATAGGCAGCCCCGTAGGCTTCCAGTGCCCAGACCTCCATCTCACCGAAACGCTGGCCACCGAACTGCGCCTTACCACCGAGTGGTTGCTGGGTTACCAGGCTGTAGGAGCCGGTCGAGCGAGCGTGCATCTTGTCATCGATCAGGTGATTCAGTTTCAGCATGTACATGTAGCCCACGGTGACCGGGCGCTCGAAACGCTCGCCGGTGCGCCCGTCGAACAACACCAGCTGGCCGGTGGTATTAGGGCTTCCGTCCTCGTGCTTGTAACCCGCGAGGCTGAGGAGATCCTTGATTTCCGACTCCCGGGCACCGTCGAAGACCGGGGTCGCCATGGGCACGCCCGCGCGGAGATTATTCGCCAGCTCCAGCACTTCGTCGTCGCTCAGGCTACTCAGCTCCTGTACTTCGTCGCTCTCGCCGAAGCTGTAAATTTCGTCGAGGAACTTGCGCACCTGGGAGGTTGCGCGCTGCTCCCGGAGCATCTTGTCGATCTTGACGCCAAGCCCCTTGGCCGCCAGGCCCAGGTGGGTTTCCAGTATCTGCCCGACGTTCATGCGTGAGGGCACACCCAGCGGGTTCAATACGATATCGACGGGCTCGCCGTTTTCGTCGAAGGGCATGTCTTCTTCCGGCATGATGACGGAGATGACACCTTTGTTCCCGTGGCGTCCCGCCATTTTGTCACCGGGCTGGATGCGCCGCTTGACCGCCAGATACACCTTGACGATTTTCAGCACACCGGGAGCCAGGTCGTCGCCACTTTGCAGCTTCTGCTTCTTGTCTTCGAAGCGGGCATCCAGCGCCTTGCGTAACTCCTCGAGATTGCGCTCTGTGGTCTCGAGCAACTCGTTGTTCCTGTCGTCGGCAAAGCGAATCTTGAACCAGTCACTCTGCTCGATTCCTGCGAGTTCCTCTGCGCTCGGCTTGGCACCTTTCTTGAATCCGGGGCCGGCTACCACAGACTCACCAGCCAGCACATTCACCAGGCGATCAAATGACGCCGTCTCGACAATACGGTATTCCTCATTGAGATCCTTGCGGAACTGGTCGAGTTGCTGTTTTTCGATTTCGAGCGCGCGCTGGTCCTTCTTCAGGCCATCTCGGGTGAATACCTGAACATCGATCACGGTGCCCTTGGTGCTGGAGGGTACGCGTTGCGAGGTGTCTTTGACGTCAGAGGCCTTTTCGCCAAAGATGGCCCGCAGCAGTTTTTCCTCAGGCGTCAGCTGGGTTTCACCTTTCGGGGTAACCTTGCCCACCAGGATATCACCGGCGTTGACCTCGGCACCGATATACACGATACCCGACTCATCCAGCTTGCTCAGCGCGGTCTCGCCAACATTGGGAATATCAGCCGTGATCTCTTCGGCTCCCAGCTTGGTATCCCGCGCAATACAGGTCAGCTCCTGGATGTGGATGGTAGTGAAGCGATCTTCCTTGACCACCCGCTCCGACACCAGAATCGAGTCCTCAAAGTTGTAACCGTTCCAGGGCATGAAGGCGATACGCATGTTCTGACCGAGGGCCAACTCGCCACGGTCGACCGATGGGCCGTCTGCCAGGATATCACCCCGAGCGATGACGTCGCCCTGCTTGACCACCGAACGCTGGTTGATGCAGGTGTTCTGGTTGGAGCGGGTGTACTTCACCAGATTGTAAATATCGACACCAGTGCCATCACCGATTTCGTCTTCGCTCACGCGGATAACGATCCGCGCCGCATCGACACTGTCCACCACCCCGCCGCGATCGGCCACTACGCACACACCGGAATCCCGGGCTACGATGCGCTCGATACCGGTACCCACCAGGGGTTTCTCTGCATTCAGGGTGGGCACTGCCTGGCGCTGCATGTTCGAACCCATCAACGCACGGTTGGCATCGTCGTGCTCGAGAAAGGGAATCAGCGCGGCAGCCACCGACACCACCTGCTTCGCGGAAACATCGATAAAATCGACGTCTTCCGGCGGCTTGACGGTAAATTCATTCATGTGGCGCACGGCAACCAGATCGTCGCTGAGGCGGTTTTCTTCATCGACCGCGGCAGAAGCCTGGGCAATGACGTGCTCCCCTTCGTTGATCGCCGACAGGTATTCGAATTCATCGCTCAAACGGCTGTCGACTACCTTGCGGTAGGGGCTTTCGAGAAAGCCGTACTCGTTGGCCCGGGCATAGATCGACAGCGAGTTGATCAAACCGATGTTTGGCCCTTCGGGGGTCTCGATGGGGCAAACCCGTCCGTAGTGTGTCGGGTGTACATCCCGCACTTCGAAACCCGCGCGTTCCCGGGTAAGACCGCCCGGCCCGAGCGCTGAAACCCGCCTTTTGTGGGTGACTTCAGACAAGGGATTGTTCTGATCCATGAACTGGGAGAGCTGGCTGGAACCAAAGAACTCCTTGACCGCGGCCGCAACCGGCTTGGCGTTGATCAGGTCCTGGGGCATCAGGCCCTCACTCTCTGCCATTGACAGGCGTTCCTTGACCGCCCGCTCAACCCGCACAACACCGACACGAAACTGGTTTTCCGCCATTTCGCCGACCGACCGTACCCGGCGGTTACCAAGATGGTCGATGTCATCCACCACGCCTTTGCCGTTGCGGATATCAACCAGTGCCTTGAGCACGGCGACGATATCTTCCTTGTCCAGAGTGCCCTCGCCCTCGAATTCCTCACGCCCCAGGCGACGATTGAACTTCATGCGCCCAACCGCTGACAAGTCGTAGCGCTCGAGGGTGAAGAACAGGTTGCCGAACAGGTTTTCTGCTGCCTCCTTGGTGGGCGGCTCACCCGGGCGCATCATGCGGTAGATTTCCACCAGCGCTTCCAGCCGGGTGCGAGTAATGTCAGTGCGCAGTGTATCCGAGATGAACGGCCCGCAATCCAGGTCGTTGACATAAAGCGTTTCGATACGGGAAACACCTTTCTCCAGCAGTTTTTCCAGCACCTCCGCGGTCAGCTCGGTGTTACATTCGAATAACAATTCCTCGCCACCATCGGGATCGGGAATATCACGCGCCAGCGCCAGACCCATCAGATATTCGGCAGGCACTTCCAGCTTGTCGAGACCGGCCTTCTCCATCTGCCGAATATGCCTCGCTGTAATCCTGCGCCCCTCTTCAACGATGACCTTGCCGCCCTTGTCCTCGATACTGAAAGCGGCAACCTCCCCGCGCAGGCGCGTCGGAATCAGGTCCAGGGTAAACGTGCCGTCTTTGCCCGCATTGAAAACATTGGTCTCGAAAAACATTTCCAGCATTTCCTGGGAGCTGTACCCCAGGGCGCGCAGCAGTATCGTGGCGGGCAATTTACGCCGACGGTCGATACGCACGAATACCAGGTCTTTCGGGTCGAACTCGAAGTCAAGCCACGAGCCGCGGTAGGGAATCACGCGGGCCGAGTAAAGCAATTTACCCGATGAGTGCGTCTTGCCTTTGTCGTGATCGAAAAACACGCCGGGCGACCGATGGAGTTGGGACACGATGACCCGCTCAGTACCATTGATGACGAAGGTTCCGTTTTCGGTCATCAGGGGAATTTCCCCCATGTACACTTCCTGTTCCTTGATATCCTTGATCGCTTTGTTGGAAGACTCCCGGTCATAGATTATCAGGCGCACCCGCACTCGCAAAGGCGCGGCATAGGTGACTCCACGGAGCTGACATTCCTTAACATCGAAGTGGGGTTGCCCCAACTTGTAGTCCACATACTCGAGGGCAGCATTGCCGGAATAGCTGACAATGGGGAAAACCGATTTAAATGCCGCATGCAGGCCAATATCGCGACGCGCGGCAGGCTTTACGTTGTCCTGGGTAAAATTGCGATAGGAATCAAGCTGAATGGATAGTAGAAAGGGAACATCCATTACATGCGGCAACTTGCCGAAATCTTTGCGGATGCGCTTTCTCTCAGTGTACGAATAAGCCATCTTTATCCCCGATTGCCACTGCTGACATAGTTGGTGACGTAGTTGTTGATTCGATCGCTGACAAAAATCGCCAGCCTACCGATTCACTTGCTAAACTGTACAAACATCGCCACTGAAACTTCGAAACGTCCCGTTGCACAATGGCAATTGAAGTTACATTAGCGCCTGTGTACCAAGCCCACCGGGACCGATACGACCCGGCAGCCTCCATAGTTACTGTTCAGGTAGGTGCCAGATCGGCCCTAGCCTGTCTTCTCACCCGGCAATGAGGCTCATCCGCCAGGTGGTATCAAGCCAAATCATCTGAAAACGACAAAAGGCCAGCGGGAAAACCCGCCGGCCCGGTATAGCCTGTAGCGGCTAAGCGGCCCAAGTCGAACTTACTTGAGCTCGACTGTAGCTCCGGCTTCTTCAAGCGCCTTCTTGGCCTCTTCTGCATCATCCTTGCTGGCACCTTCCTTGATTGCTGAAGGAGCGCCGTCAACCAGTGCCTTGGCTTCTTTCAGGCCCAGGCCGGTAATAGCGCGAACCGCCTTGATCACATTGACTTTCTTTTCGCCGACTGCACTCAGCATAACGTCAAATTCGGTTTGCTCCTCAGCTGCTGCTGCCGCTTCACCGCCGGCGGGCGCCGCAGCTACCGCAACTGCTGCCTGGGCAGAAACGCCGAATTTCTCTTCCATCGCGCTGACCAGCTCGACGACGTCCATTACGGACATTTCCGATATTGCATTGAGGATATCTTCTTTGGACAGAGACACAATCTCACTCCTTGGTTAAGTTAGGATCTTTGCTGCTCAGGCAGCATCTTTCTTGCTTTCGCCAACTGCCGCCACCACCCGGGTAATCTTGGAGGGGACTTCATTGAGCGTACGCACCAGTTTTGTCACCGGAGCGATCATAACGCTGGCCAGTTGCGCCAATGCCTGATCACGGGTTGGCAGTTTGGCCAACACGTCGATTTTCTCCGGACCCATCAGTTGACCTGCGACCGAAAGCGCCTTGATTTCGAAGGCGCTGTTTTCCTTGGCAAAATCCTTGAACAACCTTGCGGCAGCTCCTGGATCCTCCATTGAAAAACCGAACAGGCTCGGGCCAACCAGCGCTTCCGCAGTGCACTCGAATTCAGTGCCGACGAAGGCGCGCCTGGCCAGGGTGTTTTTGATAACGCGCAGATCGACGTTGCAATCCCGCGCCTGCTTGCGCAGCGCAGTGATATTAGTAACGTCGACGCCGCGGGCATCAGCCACGACCAATGACAGAGCAGACTGGGCGGTCTCGTTTACATCGGCGACGATCGCCTGTTTGTCTTCGAGTCTTAACGCCACTTTGCTTTACTCCTGATAGTTCCATACTGACGCCACTGCCGAGTTGCCTTGGCGTCGATTTGGTGCTTCTAACCCGGCTAGCGCCGGGTTACACCCATCTGCGCAGGCTTCCGCCTCTCGGCGAGGATTAAGCCCATCCCCTGACAACCATGCCGCTCTGCCATAATCCCCGAAGGGACAAAAAACAGCAGACCGACAGATTGAAAGGTGACGGGCACCTGCGGTCTTTGATGGTCTTCGGGCTCTCTGTCCAAAGACCACAAAGTTCATACCGGCGCCGATAACGACGCCATCAAATCTAGACTTCCAGGCTAGCCTGGTCGATCACCACACCCGGTCCCATCGTGGTAGACAGGGTAATCTTTCCGAGGTAGACGCCCTTGCTTGTGGAGGGCTTGGCTTTCTTCAGGTCGGCCAACAGGGCTTCGAGGTTTTCCTTCACCGCCTTGCTGTCAAAACCAATACGGCCGATACCACCGTGAATGATGCCGTTCTTGTCAGTACGGTAGCGCACCTGGCCCGCCTTTGCGTTTTTCACAGCGGTCGCCACATCCGGCGTCACGGTCCCGGTTTTCGGGTTTGGCATCAAACCCCGGGGGCCGAGTATCTGGCCCAGCTGCCCGACAACGCGCATCGCGTCCGGACTGGCTATCACCACATCGAAATCCATGGTGCCACCCTTGACCTGATCCGCCAGATCTTCCATTCCCACCAGGTCAGCGCCCGCGGCTTTAGCAGCATCTGCGTTGTCACCCTGGGTGAAAACAGCAACCCGAACCGTTTTACCGGTACCATGGGGCAATGTGGTTGCGCCCCGCACCTGCTGATCCGACTTGCGCGCATCAACGCCGAGGTTGACGGCCACATCAAAAGACTCCGCAAACTTGACGTTTGAAAGGCTGCTCAATAATTCCACGGCCTCTGCTACCGGGTATGCCTTACCGGGCTCGACTTTTTCCAGGAAAGCCTGTTTACGTTTGCTCAACTTGGCCATTTACACGCCCTCCACTTCTAGGCCCATGCTGCGCGCCGAACCAGCGATGGTCCGCACTGCAGCGTCCATGTCGGCCGCTGTCAAATCCGGCATCTTGATGGTCGCGATCTCTTCCAACTGTGCCCGATTTACCTTGCCCACTTTGTTGGTGTTGGGGCGACCACTACCGCTCTTCAAACCCGCAGCTTTGAGCAGCAGCACAGCAGCAGGCGGCGTTTTGGTAATAAATGTAAAGCTGCGGTCGGAGTAAACCGTGATTACCGTGGGGGTAGGAAGCCCAGGCTCAAGGCTCTGGGTTTGGGCGTTGAAGGCCTTGCAAAATTCCATGATGTTGACGCCGTGCTGGCCGAGCGCCGGACCGACGGGGGGGCTTGGATTGGCTGCGCCTGCAGCCACCTGCAGCTTGATATAAGCCTGGATTTTCTTTGCCATTTTCACTCTCCAAATGGGTGGTTAACGCCTCGCAGGCCTTGCGCCTGGTCCTCGGCTCCCCGGCGACCGCAAAGCGGCGCCATTAAAAGACATACAACCCGATGGGTACTACCTGCCTACGAATACGCTCCCGATACCGGCTAGCACATCCGCTGACAAACTCTGCTGATCAGGCTTTTTCGACCTGGCCGAAATCCAGTTCAACAGGGGTGGAGCGTCCAAAAATCAGAACCGCCACCTGAAGCTTGCTCTTGTCATAATTGACATCCTCGACAACGCCATTAAAGTCGTTGAACGGACCGTCGATAACGCGCACCATCTCCCCGGGCTCGAACAGGGTCTTGGGACGCGGCTTGTCTGTACCCTCTTCGATACGATGCAAAATGGCATCGGCTTCCGCCGGACTGATTGGCGCAGGCTTGTCCGCCTTGCCACCGATGAAGCCCATAACCCTTGGCGTTTCCTTGACCAAATGCCAGGTATCGTCATCGAGCTCCATTTCAATCAACACATAGCCCGGGAAAAACTTGCGCTCACTTTTTCGCTTCTGACCCGAGCGCATCTCTACCACTTCCTCGGCCGGCACCAGGATACGGCCGAATTTTTCCTGCAACCCACGCAGCTCTATGCGTTCTTCCAGCGCAGTCTTGACCTTTTTCTCGTAGCCTGAATAGGCATGAAGCACATACCAGCGCTTGGACATGCGTTACCTCTAACCGATAATCAGGGAGGCGATCCAACCCAGTAACGAGTCGAGCCCCCACAGAATCAATGCAGCAATCAACACTACCGCCAGCACTATAAACGTCGTTTGCAGCGTTTCGGGACGGGTTGGCCACACTACCTTGCGAATCTCTATCCTGGCCTGTTTGACCAGCGTGGCGAATGCCGCCCCCTGCGTCGTCGCCAACGCAATCATTACCGCGACAATCCCGATAGCCACCAGGCCCAATACGCGATATAACAAGCTCTCATCGGCAAAGTACTGATTACCAACAACACCTGCTGCGACCAGTGCGACGACCAGAATCCACTTTAAAACGTTGAGCGGGCTGGATTTTGCTTCCGCATTGGAACTCATTGCGTCGTATTAAACCTCGAAAGTGTCATGCTGCCGAAGCAAACCTGAAAGTGGCAGGCCAGGAGGGACTCGAACCCCCAACAGCCGGTTTTGGAGACCGGTGCTCTACCAATTGAACTACTGGCCTATAACAAAGCAGAGGGCAAGAGCTTTCGCCCTTACCCCTTGTCGATATCAGGGCAGCACCGGGGCCGCCCCGTACTATCCTACTCGAGGATTTTCGCTACCACGCCCGCACCAACGGTACGGCCGCCTTCACGAATCGCAAACCGCAAACCATCTTCCATCGCGATCGGCGCAATCAGGGTCACAACCATCTGGATGTTGTCACCCGGCATGACCATCTCGGTGCCCTCCGGCAACTCAACAGCACCCGTTACATCCGTCGTCCGAAAGTAAAACTGCGGACGGTAACCCTTGAAAAACGGGGTATGACGCCCACCCTCGTCCTTGCCCAGGATATAGACTTCCGCTTCAAAGCGAGTGTGCGGCTTGATGCTGCCCGGCGCCGACAGCACCTGTCCACGCTCCACATCCTCGCGCTTGGTACCACGCAGCAGCGCGCCAATGTTCTCACCCGCCCGGCCTTCGTCCAGCAACTTGCGGAACATCTCGACACCCGTCACAGTCGTCTTCACTGTGTCCTTGATGCCCACGATCTCGACTTCGTCACCCGTATTCACGATACCGCGCTCTACCCGACCCGTGACGACCGTGCCTCGACCCGAGATCGAGAACACGTCCTCGATCGGCATCAGGAACGGCTGGTCCACCGCACGCTCCGGCTCCGGGATATAGGTATCCAGCGCCTCAACCAACGCCCGTACCGCTGTCGTACCCAGCTCATTGTCATCCTTGCCTTCCAGCGCCATCAGCGCCGAACCCATGATGATCGGCGTGTCGTCACCCGGAAACTCGTACTGGCTCAGCAGGTCGCGAAGCTCCATCTCAACCAGCTCTTTCATCTCCTCGAACTCTTCCGAATCCACACCGCCGCAGTCCTCAGCCAGCAGATCCGCCTTGTTCAGGAAAACCACTATCCGCGGCACACCCACCTGCCGGGACAGCAGAATGTGCTCCCGCGTCTGCGGCATCGGGCCGTCGGTCGCGCCGCAGACCAGAATCGCTCCGTCCATCTGCGCCGCACCGGTGATCATGTTCTTCACGTAGTCCGCGTGTCCAGGGCAGTCAACGTGGGCGTAATGACGCTTGTCTGACTCGTATTCCACGTGCGACGTCGCTATCGTGATACCACGCGCCCGCTCTTCCGGCGCATTGTCTATCTGGTCAAAATCACGCAACTCGCCGCCCCAGACTTCCGCACATACCCGGGTCAGGGCTGCCGTCAACGTGGTCTTGCCATGGTCTACGTGACCAATCGTGCCCACGTTCACGTGGGGCTTCGTGCGTTCAAATTTCTCTTTACCCATTGCGACCTTCTCCTAACGGACCTTTATATCAAACCCACAACGAACACCCCTGGTGTTCGGCAATATATGGAGCTCATAACCGGATTTGAACCGGTGACCTCTTCCTTACCAAGGAAGTGCTCTACCGACTGAGCTATATGAGCCCTGACCCAACCTAACTCCATTTGGAGCGGGTAGCGGGAATCGAACCCGCACCATCAGCTTGGAAGGCTGAGGTTCTACCATTGAACCATACCCGCACATTCGCCCAACCAGGCAACCCGGGCGCTTGCAGCCCATTCAGTGGCTTTGCTTGCCCCTGGAAGCCTTGCCTGAGATCTGGTGGTGGGGGGTGGATTCGAACCACCGAAGCTTGCGCGTCAGATTTACAGTCTGATCCCTTTGGCCACTCGGGAACCCCACCAAAAAAGTAGCCGGGCATTCTGGCTATGCGCCCCGCCTATGTCAATAGCGAAGCACCGCCGCACCCTGTTTTATTCCAAAAAAAATTGGAGCTGGCGAGAGGAATCGAACCCCCGACCGGCTGATTACAAGTCAGCTGCTCTACCTGCTGAGCTACGCCAGCTCAAACCCTGCCTTTAGAGCGGCGTGCATTCTAGTCGATGCTGCCGCTTGAAGCAATGGCATCACACCATTTTTGTTGTCGATCAATACCAATAAAGTCGAATTCCAACTCTTGCCACAGGCCAATCGGTGCTTTTTCGGCGTCAGCCACAGGTACCACCAGCCACAACTGGGCTTCCCGCCGTTTGTTTTCTCTTATTTTCACCTCATAGCCCATTTCCGCCAGGGATTCCTTGAGGGCGCCTGCCTGGGAGCTTTTTGGGAACAAGCCATAGGAAATGGAATCAGCTAGCGTTCCACGGGTTATCAGGAAGCTGTCGATCTGCAGCTCTTGAAGCAAGCGCAGCTTTCCCAGCGCATCAGCCCGGGACCTGTAAGGGCCGCTGTAAACCAGATAATCAACGCCGGCTATTCCCTCGATACTACGCAAACTGGGCGTAATCTCCTGCGCCCTGAATCGACCGGCAACCTGCTTTGCAGTCACCTCTTCCTTGAAGGGGCCGAGCAACCAGCATAGTTGCCTCCCGGCCGCCTGTTTTTGGGTGACACCTGCAGTCTTTGCGCGCTGCTTCACGTTGAGCGGATCCATCTCGTTCAGCAATTCAAGGGATTCGACTTCCGCTTCGATGGTTGTTACCGGGGGCGCCAGCTTCTCCTCGTCAGAACCAGTGACCTTGCCGCCCTGCCAAATGAAGTAGGCAATATTCGCGACCAACAGAAAACCCAGAACCCACCGCATGCGCGTTATCCGTCCTTTGAGAAAAAGTACGCTACCAAGCCCGAACCACCAGGCCCCCTATGGCATCACCAGGTCGATACCCTCGAGCACGAGGTCTGGCACTAGTGTGTACGGCACACCCAGTCCCGCGCCCAGCAATTTTGCATCGCCGCCCGTCAAAACCAGTTCGGGAGCGCTGCAAGCAGACGATTGAAAACTACCGAGGGCACTTTCGATCATCGCCGTCAACATCATCGCAATACCGTTATTAACTGCGCCCGTGGTTGAACGCCCCGGACCAAACTCTACACCTGTCAGGTCCGCGTCGAAGCGAACAAGACGAGTATTGGCGACAAGCGCCTGCTGCTGCATGGTGACACCGGGTACGATATAACCGCCGCAGTGCTTGCCATCGCCATCGACAAAATCAACCGTCATGGCACTGCCCGCATCAACCACTACGGTAGGGCCCGCAGATCGATTCCAGGCCGCGCATATTGCAAGCCAGCGATCGATCCCGAGCCGTTCCGGTTGCAGGTACCCGTTAGTCACTTTGGCGGCAGAACGCGTTGCTAGGGCTTTTTCCGCAGCTGGCAGCCGGTTCAGCCTGAGCCAGACATCCAGGTGATCAAGCACTTCAGGCTCACCGACACAGCAAGCCCGGGTCCGCCCGGGCAAGATTGCGCGCTGGCTCAACAGGGTTACGAGGCTCTCGACGGAAGAGCATACCCCCCGGTCGGCAACGCCGGAAGGCTCACGCAGCAACCACTTTATGCGGCTATTACCGATGTCGACATCCAGAATCATGATGGCCGGCGCAAACTGACTTCGCCCCCACTGAATTCCTGGTGTCCCTCGGAGGTCTCGATGCGTAATGCACCAGATTCAGTTACCCCTCTTGCGATTCCGCTAACTTCCTGCTCGCCAACGCTCAGCACAACCCGTTGATCGAGACAGCTATCCAGCTTTTGCCAGGCGGTCCGATAATGCTTGAAACCACGGGCTTCATAAGACGCAAGCATTGGCAGAAGGCCGTTGGCCAAATTGGCACTCAAAAGGCTCCGGTTGATTGCGGCGCCCGTGATAGCAGACATCGTCGTCCACTGTTGACCAATTTCATGGCCCTCCCGTAGCGTCATATTGACATTGATGCCAAGACCCGCGATCACGTCGAAACTGCCGGCGGGATCACCGCTGATTTCCAAAAGGATACCACCCAGTTTTTTGCCCTGCCAAAGAATGTCGTTTGGCCATTTCAACTGCAGGTCCTTGATACCCATATCGTGAAGGACCTCGACGACGACAACACCGACAGCCAGGCTCAGGCCCTGGGTAACTGCGGCGCCCCCGGAAAAATGATGCACCGCTGAAAGATAGATGTTCCTCCCGTAGGGGCTAACCCATTGGCGTCCACGCCGCCCTTTTCCTGCGGTTTGCATTTCAGCGAGCACCATATTGCCGCTGGCGTGGCGGCTTCTTGCGAGACCCATCGCAATTTCGTTGGTGGAATCCACCTGCTGGTAAACTTCCAGGACAACCGACGCCCGGACCCTCGAATCCAGATTGTGTGTGATGATATTGCTGTCCAGCAATGACAAGCCACCCGGGATTCGGTAACCACGTCGCTTGCAGCTATCAAGCTCGATGCCCCACTCGGAAAGCTTTTGTAACTGCTTCCAGACCGCGGCACGGGATATACCCAACGACTCCCCAAGTGCCTTGCCAGAGTGATATCGACCGTCAGCCAGTTTGGCTACTAAATCTTGCTTAATGTCCAAATGTGCAAACACCGTAGAAATGATCGAGCATGGTAATCAACTAGCACGCCACAGGGAATCGGATTTCCGGAAAGGGTGGATGCGATAGCCACTGCTGGAAAGAATCATCCTTTATGCGGGTTTTTTCGCCTCTGTAGCTGGGTATAAAAAAACCCCGAGTTCTCACGAACCCGGGGTTTTTATTAGGCGCCTGACAATGACCTACTCTCACATGGGGAAACCCCACACTACCATCGGCGATGAACCGTTTCACGTCTGAGTTCGGAATGGGATCAGGTGGTTCCGGTTCTCCAGGGTCGTCAGGCAAACTGGTGTGGCGTACGCGCACGCACGCCACGTTTAACCGTAAAAGATCAAGCCGCTGTTGTTGTCGCAGGATCACCGATGCGTGTGATTCCAAACACCCAAACCGCAAACAATCCTGGCCATAAATCCCTTGGATTATATGGCCAAGCCTCACGAGCCATTAGTACCGGTTAGCTTAACGCCTCACAGCGCTTCCACACCCGGCCTATCAACGTCGTCGTCTTCGACGGCTCTTCAGGGGGCTTGACGCCCCAGAGAGATCTCATCTTGGAAGAGGCTTCCCGCTTAGATGCTTTCAGCGGTTATCCCGTCCGAACTTAGCTACCGGGCAATGCCACTGGCGTGACAACCCGAACACCAGAGGTTCGTCCACTCCGGTCCTCTCGTACTAGGAGCAGCTTTCCTCAAATCTCTAACGCCCACGGCAGATAGGGACCGAACTGTCTCACGACGTTCTAAACCCAGCTCGCGTACCACTTTAAATGGCGAACAGCCATACCCTTGGGACCGGCTTCAGCCCCAGGATGTGATGAGCCGACATCGAGGTGCCAAACACCGCCGTCGATGTGAACTCTTGGGCGGTATCAGCCTGTTATCCCCGGCGTACCTTTTATCCGTTGAGCGATGGCCCTTCCATACAGAACCACCGGATCACTAAGACCTACTTTCGTACCTGCTCGACATGTCTGTCTCGCAGTCAAGCACGCTTGTGCCTTTGCACTAACCTCACGATTTCCGACCGTGATTAGCGTACCTTCGTGCTCCTCCGTTACACTTTGGGAGGAGACCGCCCCAGTCAAACTACCCACCAGACACTGTCCGCGATCCCGATCAGGGACCTGCGTTAGAACTCCAAACATACCAGGGTGGTATTTCAAGGACGGCTCCACCGCAACTGGCGTCACGGTTTCAAAGCCTCCCACCTATCCTACACAAATAGGTTCAGAGTTCAGTGCCAAGCTGTAGTAAAGGTGCACGGGGTCTTTCCGTCTAGCCGCGGGTATACGGCATCTTAACCGCAATTTCAATTTCACTGAGTCTCGGAGGGAGACAGCGTGGCCATCATTACGCCATTCGTGCAGGTCGGAACTTACCCGACAAGGAATTTCGCTACCTTAGGACCGTTATAGTTACGGCCGCCGTTTACCGGGGCTTCGATCAAGAGCGTCGCCGAAGCTAACCCCATCAATTAACCTTCCGGCACCGGGCAGGCGTCACACCGTATACGTCCACTTACGTGTTAGCACAGTGCTGTGTTTTTAATAAACAGTTGCAGCCACCTGGTATCTGCGACCGCCAGTAGCTCAAGGAGCAAGTCCCATCACCACCAGCGGCGTGCCTTCTCCCGAAGTTACGGCACCATTTTGCCTAGTTCCTTCCTCCGAGTTCTCTCAAGCGCCTTGGTATTCTCTACCTGACCACCTGTGTCGGTTTCGGGTACGGTCACTACATAGCTGAAGCTTAGAGACTTTTCCTGGAAGCAGGGCATCAACCACTTCAGGTTTCCTAAGAAACCCTCGTCATCACCTCTCGAGATTGATCGCCCGGATTTTCCAAAGCAACCTCCCTACAGGCTTAAACCGGGTAAACCAACACCCGGATGGCCTAGCCTTCTCCGTCCTCCCATCGCACTATGTACTGGTACGGGAATATTAACCCGTCTCCCATCGACTACGGCTTTCGCCCTCGCCTTAGGGGCCGACTCACCCTGCGCCGATTAGCGTTGCGCAGGAACCCTTGGTCTTCCGGCGTGCGGGTTTTTCACCCGCATTATCGTTACTCATGTCAGCATTCGCACTTCTGATACGTCCAGCATGCCTCTCGGCACACCTTCAGCCGCTTACAGAACGCTCCCCTACCCCGCATACTTGCGTATGCAGCCACAGCTTCGGTTATCCATTTGAGCCCCGTTAAATCTTCCGCGCGGGCCGACTCGACTAGTGAGCTATTACGCTATCTTTAAAGGATGGCTGCTTCTAAGCCAACCTCCTAGCTGTCTAAGCCTTCCCACATCGTTTCCCACTTAATGGATATTAGGGACCTTAGCTGGTGGTCTGGGTTGTTTCCCTTTCCACGACGGACGTTAGCACCCGCCGTGTGTCTGCCAGACTATACTCCTCGGTATTCGGAGTTTGCATCGGGTTGGTAAGTCGGGATGACCCCCTAGCCGAAACAGTGCTCTACCCCCGAGGGTAAACATCTGACGCGCTACCTAAATAGCTTTCGGGGAGAACCAGCTATCTCCGGGCTTGATTAGCCTTTCACTCCGATCCACAGGTCATCTCCGCATTTTTCAACATACGTGAGTTCGGTCCTCCAGTCAGTGTTACCTAACCTTCAACCTGCCCATGGATAGATCGCCCGGTTTCGGGTCTACTCCCAGCAACTCAACGCCCTATTAAGACTCGGTTTCCCTACGGCTCCCCTAAACGGTTAACCTTGCTACTGACAGTAAGTCGCTGACCCATTATACAAAAGGTACGCAGTCACAGAACAAGTCTGCTCCCACTGCTTGTACGCACACGGTTTCAGGATCTATTTCACTCCCCTCTCCGGGGTTCTTTTCGCCTTTCCCTCACGGTACTGGTTCACTATCGGTCAGCTGGGAGTATTTAGCCTTGGAGGATGGTCCCCCCATTTTCAGTCAAGATAACACGTGTCCCGACCTACTCGATTTCACTATCAGTGTCGTTTCGTGTACGGGGCTGTCACCCTGTATCGCAAAACTTTCCAGATTCTTCCACTACAACAAAAATAGCTTAAGGGCTAATCCGCTTTCGCTCGCCGCTACTCACAGAATCTCGGTTGATTTCTTTTCCTCCAGGTACTGAGATGTTTCAGTTCCCCGGGTTCGCTTCGCTAAACCTATGTATTCAGTCTAACGATGACAGAGGGCTACTCTGCCGGGTTTCCCCATTCGGACATCGTCGGTTAATCACGGTTGGTTGCCACCTCACCGACGCTTTTCGCAGGCTCCAACGTCCTTCATCGCCTCCAGCTGCCAAGGCATCCACCGTGTGCGCTTAGTCACTTGGCCATATATCGAAACGATCTATGACACCAGGACTGTTTGCGTTACTACATTGACAGAACGTCTGCATCTTCCGATACACCGTCCTCGCCGGTTTCAGCGCTTGAAATCACAATGTCTTACATCTTCATGTATCCATGCTTTTTCAAACTTGGCTTGATCTTCTACTTGTTAAACAACGCTCCAACCGTCAAGGCCGAAGACCGGGCACAAAACCCAGAGATAAACCCAACGGCTTATCTCTGTTCTCTATACCAACCCGTGATATACACACTGCAAATGTGGTGGAGCTACGGCTGCGCGCCCCGGCGGGATCAAACCGCTCCGCTCACCCTGTCAGTTGGCGCTATTTCTTGCCTATACGCCAACTCACTGTAATGGTGGAGCTACGCGGGATCGAACCGCGGACCTTCTGGATGCAAACCAGACGCTCTCCCAGCTGAGCTATAGCCCCCTTTGACTCGGACTCTCTACTGACCAGACTGACACCCAACCAGCATTGTTCTGGTCGAGGCGGCAGGGTGCGACGCATAGCCTGCTATGCGAGTACCCTTCCAACGAAGCACAGGGCAATACTGGTAGGCCTGGGCAGACTTGAACGGCTAAACACCTGACCTCACCCTACTCTTTATCAGACACAGGGCTGCGCTTTTCTTACCCCCCAACCAGGATTGTTCTGGTCGAGGCGGCAGGGTGCGACGCATAGCCTGCTATGCGAATACCCTTCCAACGAAGAGCAGGGCAATACTGGTAGGCCTGGGCAGACTTGAACTGCTAAACACCTGACCTCACCCTACTCTTTATCAGACACAGGGCTGCGCTTTTCTTACCCCCCAACCAGGATTGTTCTGGTCAAGGCGGCAAGGTGCGACGCATAGCCTGCTATGCGAGTACCCTTCCAACGAAGAGCAGGGCAATACTGGTAGGCCTGGGCAGACTTGAACGGCTAAACACCTGACCTCACCCTACTCTTTATCAGACACAGCGCTGCGCTTTTCTTACCCCCCAACCAGCATTGTTCTGGTCGAGGCGGCAGGGTGCGACGCATAGCCTGCTATGCGAGTACCCTTCCAACGAAGAGCAGGGCAATACTGGTAGGCCTGGGCAGACTTGAACTGCCGACCTCACCCTTATCAGGGGTGCGCTCTAACCAGCTGAGCTACAGGCCTGAAAATTGTGCGGGCAAACAGCACATCTGCGGTCGGCAATCGACCTCACCCTACTTTTTAACGAGGGGTGCGCTCTAACCAGCGGAGCTACAGGCCTGTAAGACCTATCACGGGTTTCTCTCGATCAGACAATTTGTTGTGAGTACTTACTGAAGTAACCGGCTTTTCGGTTAAGGAGGTGATCCAGCCCCAGGTTCCCCTAGGGCTACCTTGTTACGACTTCACCCCAGTCATGAACCACACCGTGGTGACCGTCCCCCCGAAGGTTAGACTAGCCACTTCTGGTGCAACCCACTCCCATGGTGTGACGGGCGGTGTGTACAAGGCCCGGGAACGTATTCACCGTAGCATTCTGATCTACGATTACTAGCGATTCCGACTTCATGGAGTCGAGTTGCAGACTCCAATCCGGACTACGACCGGTTTTATGGGATTAGCTCCACGTCACCGCTTTGCTGCCCTTTGTACCGGCCATTGTAGCACGTGTGTAGCCCAGGTCGTAAGGGCCATGATGACTTGACGTCGTCCCCACCTTCCTCCGGTTTGTCACCGGCAGTCTCCTTAGAGTTCTCAGCATAACCTGCTAGCAACTAAGGACAAGGGTTGCGCTCGTTACGGGACTTAACCCAACATCTCACGACACGAGCTGACGACAGCCATGCAGCACCTGTCACTGAATTCCCGAAGGCACTCCCGTATCTCTACAGGATTCTCAGGATGTCAAGACCTGGTAAGGTTCTTCGCGTTGCATCGAATTAAACCACATGCTCCACCGCTTGTGCGGGCCCCCGTCAATTCATTTGAGTTTTAACCTTGCGGCCGTACTCCCCAGGCGGTCAACTTATCGCGTTAGCTGCGCCACTAAAAGATCAAGTCCTCCAACGGCTAGTTGACATCGTTTACAGCGTGGACTACCAGGGTATCTAATCCTGTTCGCTACCCACGCTTTCGCACCTCAGCGTCAGTATTGGGCCAGGCAGTCGCCTTCGCCACGGGTGTTCCTCCACATATCTACGCATTTCACCGCTACACGTGGAATTCCACTACCCTCTCCCATACTCCAGCCTGGCAGTATTGGATGCAGTTCCCAGGTTAAGCCCGGGGATTTCACACCCAACTGACCAGACCGCCTACGCGCGCTTTACGCCCAGTAATTCCGATTAACGCTTGCACCCTCCGTATTACCGCGGCTGCTGGCACGGAGTTAGCCGGTGCTTCTTCTGTGGGTAACGTCAAAAATCACAGCTATTCACCGTGACCATTTCCTCCCCACTGAAAGTGCTTTACAACCCGAAAGCCTTCTTCACACACGCGGCATGGCTGGATCAGGGTTGCCCCCATTGTCCAATATTCCCCACTGCTGCCTCCCGTAGGAGTCCGGGCCGTGTCTCAGTCCCGGTGTGGCTGATCATCCTCTCAGACCAGCTACGGATCGTCGCCTTGGTAGGCCTTTACCCCACCAACTAGCTAATCCGACGCAGGCTCATCCAATAGCGCAAGGTCCGAAGATCCCCTGCTTTCCCCCATAGGGCGTATGCGGTATTAATCCGGGTTTCCCCGGGCTATCCCCCGCTACTGGGTAGATTCCTACGCGTTACTCACCCGTCCGCCGCTCGTCAGCATCCAGCAAGCTGGATCTGCTACCGCTCGACTTGCATGTGTTAAGCCTGCCGCCAGCGTTCAATCTGAGCCATGATCAAACTCTTCAGTTTAAATACTACAGAGTTCCAGTTGCCCGGAACTCTAAACCGGCTCAGAAGCTTGCGTTACGCATATTTCATAAATGAATTAGCGAGTTACTTGCTCCTGATAATCGTTGCCAATTACCCCAGCAAGCACCCACACAAATTGTCTGATCGAATTGTTAAATAACGCGAAACCGCTCGGGCTCCGTTCTCGTCAGGACCTGTGCCTCAATGACGAGGCGCGTATTCTAATCA
>CAVVVC010000003.1:0-144309 GCA_963751595.1 uncultured Gammaproteobacteria bacterium | reverse complement strand
GTAAAGCATGATCAGGGTTGGGTTGAAAAAACAGGTGCTGATTTAAAAGCGCTTACGACAGATTCGAGCAATTCACTTGAACTGTTCATTCGTACATACAAGCTCATTTAAGCGAATCGGAGATAATCATCTCTGCCTTTATTGGCATCCCAGAGGAGGCGATAGCAGGAGAATGTCTACCTAAGCAGGTGGCAGTCCCAACAGTCTGTTGAAGGCCCAGAGTGTATGAAAACTATTTCGACTTGTGCGGAGATTTGCTTGATTCTGTATTTACGGATGCACGAGGAGCGACAGAGGAATAGCATTCTCGCTGCCGTTTTAGCCCAAAATTTTACTGCTGCAGACTTTCACACACTCTGGGTCGAAAGCTGCCAGATTAGATCTAAACGTGATGACTTTGCCTGTGAGGTCTGGTTTGAGTCGATACAATTGATGTGTTGACGCCTGTTTTGCTGTCACCATTACACCAGAATTACACAAACTGTAATTTATGATGTTTTGGGGGAGGCGTAACTCATTGGTTTAAATGGTGCCCAGAGGCGGAATCGAACCACCGACACGGGGATTTTCAATCCCCTGCTCTACCGACTGAGCTATCTGGGCAAGTGCATCGAAACAGCTCGGCTTGTGACTTTGCGGAGTCGATGCAGAAGTGCCTGTACGCACAAGGCGCGTATTAAACCGTTTGCCTTGGTGCTAGTCAAGCCTGTCAGTTAATCTTCTGGTGGCACGTAGCCTTCAGCGCGATCGGTTGCTTCGTTGTTGAAAAATTTTTCCATTTGTTCCGCGAGATAGGTGCGGGTTTCGGCTTCACGCACGTTGAGTCTGTGCTCATTGATCAGCATGGTCTGCAGTGCAAGCCATTCTTCCCAGGCCTTTCGAGAGACGTTGTCGTACACATCCTGGCCGCGGGGGCCGGGGTAGGGTGGTGCCTCCAGGCCTTCCATTTGTTGCTGGTACTTCCTGCAAAAGACAGTGCGAGACATTGGTATACCTCTAACGGGAATGAGTGGGAAGGCGCGCCATGATCTTTTTGATTGGCGCGGCGAGTCCAATTGCCGGGGGTTGGGCGCGGTTATACCAGAGTGCCCGGTCGTCAGTCATTACGCGTTCCCTATCGTCTTCAACGCGCAGGTAAATTGGCTGAATGTCGAGGTGGTAGTGGCTGAAGCTGTGGCGATGCTGTGGCCATTCCTGTGCCGCCAGAATCTCAAGGCCCAGGCTTTCCCGGCAGTAATAATCTGGCTCAATCTGCGGGCTAAGCTCGGGGAATATCCACAAACCGCTCCAGATCCCGCTCGGTGGGCGTTTGTGCAGGAGTATCTCACCGGCTTCGTTCTCGATAACCAGCATCCGGCTTGCTTTCACCGGTAGCACAGCCCGGGGCTTGCGTCCGGGGTATGCGGTAATTCTGTTTTGCTGACGGGCCAGGCAACTGCTGTGCAGGGGACAGGCATCGCAATCGGGTTTGCTGCGGGTGCAGACCGTGGCGCCCAGGTCCATGATCGCCTGGGTATAATCCTCCACCCGCTGCTCTGGCGTGTTCAGCTCGGCGTACTGCCAAAGTTGTTGCGACACCCGGCTCTGTCCGGGCCAGCCTTCGACGGCATAGAAGCGCGCAAGCACTCTTTTCACATTGCCATCGAGAATCGCGGCTCGCTGCCGGTGGGCAATCGCGGCAATGGCGCCGGCTGTCGAGCGACCGACTCCCGGCAGCTGCTGCAGTTGGTCCACTAGCCGGGGAAACTCGCCACCGTATTCCCGAACCACGGTTTGTGCGCTGATGTGCAGGTTGCGCGCCCTCGAATAATAGCCAAGCCCGGTCCACAAATGCAGCACC
The DNA here is from genome assembly GCA_963751595.1 of uncultured Gammaproteobacteria bacterium. GTDB lineage: Bacteria > Pseudomonadota > Gammaproteobacteria > Pseudomonadales > JAHEGP01 > JAHEGP01. The sequence goes on along the minus strand of CAVVVC010000003.1, from coordinate 142,469 downwards.
TCGTCGAGGTCGGCAGCGGCCAGGTCGGCGACCGTGGGATAGCGACGCGTGAAACGTTGAAAATAGGGGATCACGGTTTTCACCTGGGTTTGCTGGAGCATTACCTCCGACAGCCAAACCCGGTAGGGGTTGATATCCTGCTGCCATGGCAGGTCTTTCCTGCCGTGGCGGTCAAACCAGTCGAGCACGGCGTACTGGAATTGCTGCGGGGTCACTTAGCGCAGGAACCGCTGCAGAGCGTCATTGATAACGTCTTTGGCCCGGGTCTCGATTTCTTTCTCGGCCATCTTTCTCACGATTTCATCGATGCGGTCGCTGTCGACGTTGCACAGTTTTGCCGGCTCACCCTTGAGGGATCCCTTGCAGCGGACCGGCCAGTAGATGTCCTTGTAGCGTTTGTTGACCCTGCAAGCCGGGTCCACCGATTCGAGCTCACCGATGATCCTGACGCCCATGCGGTAATCGATGCTGTCGTCCAGCAGCCCCACATGGCCACTGCCCTTGACGCTGGTGTTGCTCAGGCCGGCGGTAAAGGCGGTATTGGTGAGGCGTCCATTACCAAATTCCAGCTCGCCCTTGATGATGTTCAGGCGTGTGTCCTTGTCGAAGCGTTTGCTCAATTGCTCGCGGTTGATCAGCGCGATTGCCTGGCATACGGTTTTGTCCAGACTCATGCCGCGAAGCACCGCCTTGCTCAGGGTGAAAGTGGCGGGTCCTTTAACCGTTTTCTTGAGCGCCAGCGGCTGGTTGCCCCGGGCGGTGAGTTTGCCGTTGAAATCGAGGCTGCCCTCCACCCAGTCGATCTCGCTGGTCGCGCGTAGCAACGGTGCCAGTTGAACGCCGGCCAGGGAGCCGTCGAAGTTCCAGTTGGGCTGTTTTGGGCGCACATCGACGGCGGCGGCAAAATTGGCCTTGCCCTGGTAGAGGGATGCAGTCAGGCTCGACAGTGTGACGACGCCGTCGCTGGCTTTGACCTTGACTCCGATGTCAGTTAGCTCGGCACCGTTTGTGATCAGCTTGCCCAGATTCACCGTGGCGTCGACATTGAGCCTTCTCAGTGTGTCGACCGGCAGTATTGGCAACGGCGTCACCACCTTGTTGCCGCCCGCCGGCGCGGGGGCTTCCCCGGCCTGGTTCTCGGTCTCGGGGACCGTGACCTGGTAGTTATCCAGGTTGAGCTGGTCAATCTTCAGTTTCGCCCGCAGCGCCTGCTTTTCCATATCGGTGATGGCGATGGAACCGTTGATCTGGGTGTCATCCAGCATGACATTGATATTGTTGAGACGGGCGCTGTTTTCGCTGTAGCCGATATCACTGGCAAAGCGCATCCGGGTGAGCGCCTTGGGGTTGGTGAAGTCGGGCAGGGCTTGCTGCAGCGAGTTTGCCAGGGCTCTGGGATTGAACGGGTCGCTCTGGATGCTGGCCTTGAGCCTGGCGTTTTCCGGCAGATCGTTGATGTCGACCCGACCCGAAAGCTTGAGTTGTTCCAGTTCAAGCACCAGGTTGTTCAGCGATGCGATGCCTTTCTGCAGGTCGACCCTGGCGTCGGTGGCAAGGCGGGTGGTGACCGCGACGTTGTTGGTTGGCTCGCCGCTGCTGACAATGGTCGCCTTCGTGCTTTGCAGTTCCAGGATTTGCGCTTGGAAGTCGCCGCTCAGCTGGGTTTCGATGTCGAATTCCACGCTGAGCGCCGGCGCGCTGGAGTTGACCGTAAAGGCAATGGTCGCGGGAAAGCTGCCGCCGGACAGATTCACTCCCTCGCTATCGAGTTGGAAGTCTTTCAGCTGGTAGCGGGTATCGGCCTGCAGGTCGCGATAGTTGATTTCGGTGTCGGACACCTGCAGCCGGGAAATCGCCAGGGTCATGGCACCGGTGTCGCGGGTGCCAACCGGTACGGTTGGGGTTTGGGTATCACTCGCTGCCGTGCTGTCTGTTTCTGCCGGGGCGATGTTTTCCCAGTTGCCGGTGCCGCTGGCATCGCGCACCAGGTTCAGGCGCAGGCCGTCGAGGCGGATTTCCCCTACGTTGATCTGGCCGCTGAACAACGGCATCAGGTCGACACCGAGTTCCAGGGTTCCTATGGTCGCCAGCGCCTCGGTCTGGTCACGGGGGGTGAATTGCAGCTGCTCAACTGCCACGCCCAGTTGCGGAAACAGGGACAGGCCCAGTGCGCCATCGATCGAAAGACGACCGCCGGTGGACTCGTGGACCGCCTTGCCGAGCTCTTGTTTTATCCGGTCTTCGTCGAGCAGCAGCATCAGAATACCGGCGCCAATGACGGCCATCAGCAGCATGCCGAGTGCAATGAATGCCAACCACTTCATCAGCTTGCCCATCAAGTCTCTCCCTGTTTCGCCAAGTTGGGTATGGTAAGCCAGAGCGAGGCGGATGTCAGATGTTATCCGCCCTGGAATACCCTATAATTGCGCTCTTTTTCGAATGATATGCAGGGTGGATGTTATGGCGGATCGCCGGGCTACGGTTACCAGGGAAACCCTGGAGACCCAGATCGTAGTCGAGATCAACCTCGACGGCAGCGGCAGGGCAGAGCTAGCTACCGGGGTGCCGTTCCTCGATCACATGCTCGACCAGATTGCCCGCCACGGGCTGATCGATATGACGATCAAGGCCGCGGGCGATTACCACATCGACGATCATCACACTGTGGAAGATATCGGGATAACCCTGGGGCAGGCCATCGACCAGGCCGTTGGCGCCAAGCGCGGGATCTACCGTTATGGTCACGCTTATGTGCCCCTGGACGAGGCCCTGTCACGGGTGGTCATCGATTTCTCCGGCCGCCCGGGCCTGGTCATGAATTGCAACTTTACCCGCGCCCGGGTGGGAAATTTTGACGTCGACCTGTTCAGTGAATTCTTCCACGGCTTTGTCAATCATGCCCGGGTGACACTGCATTTGGACAATCTCCGTGGTTCCAATACCCACCACCAGGCCGAGACCCTGTTCAAGGCATTTGGCAGGGCGTTGCGGATGGCCCTGAGTCGCGACGAGCGTATGGCCGATGCCATGCCCAGCACCAAGGGTAGCCTATGACGCAGCACAGTTCAGTTGCGGTCATCGATTACGGCATGGGCAACCTGCACTCCGTGGCCAAGGCACTTGAGCACGTTCAACCCGGCGTCGAAGTGAGGGTGACCAGCGATCCTCAGCAGATAGCGTCGGCGGATCGCGTGATCTTACCCGGCGTCGGCGCGATCCGGGATTGCATGGCGGAAATCCGCCGGCTGCAGCTTGATCGCGTGGTGGCCGAGGTGGTTGCCGGTGGCCAGCCGATGCTGGGGATTTGCATCGGCCTCCAGGCCCTGGTCGAGCACAGCGAGGAAAACGGCGGTGTCGACTGTCTCGGCTTGCTGCCGGGTAGGGTGCGTTTTTTCGGCGAGCGCCTGCTGGATGCCGATCGGCAACGCCTGAAGGTGCCTCACATGGGCTGGAATGAAGTGCAGCAGAGTCCCCATCCGATGTGGAGCGGTATCCCCCAGCTCAGCCGTTTTTACTTTGTGCACAGTTATTACCTGCAGGAAGACGATCCAGGGCTGGTGGCCGGAAGCTGCCGGTACGGCGTCGAGTTTACTGCGGCGCTGGGACGGGATAACGTCTTTGCGGTACAGTTCCATCCCGAGAAAAGCCATACCGCGGGTTTGCAGTTGCTGCAGAATTTTCTCAATTGGGACGGCAGTGGCACGTCCGTCTGAACCGGAGCCCAGCTATGTTGATCATTCCCGCTATCGACCTCAAGGACGGCCAGTGCGTGCGCCTGCGCCAGGGTCGAATGGACGACTCCACGGTGTTTTCGGATGAGCCGCTGGCAATGGCCCAGCGCTGGGTGGACGCGGGTTGTCGGCGCCTGCATTTGGTGGATCTGAACGGCGCTTTTGCCGGTGAGCCTGTCAACGGCGAAGTGGTCGCGGCTATCGCTGCGGCCTGGCCCGGCTTGCCCATCCAGATTGGTGGCGGTATCCGCTCCCTCGCCACCATCGAGAGTTACCTCGACGCGGGGGTGCAGTACGTCATTATCGGCACCCGGGCGGTCGAAAAGCCGGCCTTCGTGACCGAGGCCTGTCGCGAATTCCCTGACCAGATTATTGTCGGCCTGGATGCCCGCGATGGCCTCGTGGCAACGGATGGTTGGGCCAAGGTGACTTCTGTCAAAGCAACCGAGTTGGCCAGGCGCTTCGAGGATGATGGTGTGTCCGCAATTGTCTACACCGATATCAGCCGCGACGGTATGATGCAGGGCGTCAACGTAGACGCTACCCTGGCGCTGGCGAGATCGGTTCGCATTCCCATGATCGCCTCGGGGGGCATTACCGATATGGCCGATATCCAGGCGCTTGCCAGGGTCGCGCGCGAGGGCATCCTCGGCGCGATAACCGGGCGCGCGATTTACGAAGGCAGTCTCGATGTTGCCGAGGCCCAGGCCTGGTGCGACCAGTTCGTGGCAGGGGGGCGCAACTGATGGGGCTGGCCAAGCGCATTATTCCGTGTCTGGATGTCGACAAGGGCCGCGTGGTGAAGGGTGTACAATTTGTCGATATCCGCGATGCTGGCGATCCGGTGGAAGTGGCCAAGCGCTACAATGAAGAAGGCGCAGACGAAATCACCTTTCTCGATATCACCGCGAGTCACGAGCAGCGGGACACCACAGTCCACACGGTGGAAAGAATGGCGGCGGAAGTTTTTATTCCCCTGACGGTGGGGGGTGGCATCCGCACGGTCGAGGATATTCGCACGATGCTGAATGCCGGGGCCGACAAGGTAAGCATCAACACGGCGGCTATTCGCGACCCCCAGTTTGTGCGCGCAGCGGCCCAGCGTTTCGGCAGCCAGTGCATCGTGGTCGCCATCGATGCCAAGCGGGTCGCCGCCTCGCCGCTGCGCTGGGAAATATTTACCCACGGTGGGCGCGAGCCAACCGGTATTGATGCCGTTGCCTGGGCTAGCCAGATGGCAGCATACGGTGCCGGGGAAATCTTGCTGACCAGTATGGATCGAGACGGTACCAGGGACGGCTTCGACCTCGAGCTCACCCGGGCAATTACCGATACCGTCAACATTCCGGTGATTGCCTCAGGTGGGGTGGGGAATTTGCAGCACCTGGTGGATGGTGTGGTAGAGGGGGGTGCCGATGCCGTTCTGGCCGCCAGCATCTTTCACTTTGCAGAGCACAGCATCCAGGACGCCAAAGCTTTCATGGCCGAGCGGGGAGTGGAAGTGCGGTTGGGGTGAGGGCGCCAGCCGGCCCCGCCGCGGTTACATGCCGCCTATTCGCAGCGGCTAGCGGATGGTCGATACCGCGATGTGGGCGTCGGTGCTCAGGGCGCGCTTGTGGTCTGCCATGATGTTCAGGCCCTTGAGCAGGCTTAGCGCCTCGTAGAGCTGGTTATCCCGGGTTTGCAGTTCTCGACTCGACGTGGTGGTGCCGCGCTCGGGCTGTCGGGGGTCGCCATTGCGCAAGTGACCATTCAGGTCTGCTTCTTTCACGCCACCGCTGCGGCTGATTTTCTGCACCTTCGCCCGATCCACCACGATGTCCGGCTGAATGCCCGTGGCCTGGATGGAGCGGCCGCTGGGTGTGAAGTAGAGGGCGGTGGTCAGCTTGATGGCCTTGTGGTCGGAAATCGGTAAAACCGTTTGCACCGAACCCTTGCCGAAGCTGTCGGTACCCATGATGATCGCCCGTTTGTGGTCCTGCAGCGCGCCCGCCACGATTTCCGACGCGGAAGCCGAGCCACTGTTGATGAGGACGACGACAGGTGATCCGTTACTCAGGTCGCCGGGTTTGGCGTGAAATTCGAACCGGGAGTCATCGACCCGACCCTGGGTGTACACGATCATACCGTTGTTGAGCAGGCTGTCGACAACTTCCACCGACGATTGCAGGATGCCGCCGGGGTTGTCTCGCAAATCCACAATCAGTCCCTTCAGGGGTTTGTCGCCCTCTTGCAGGCGCCGAATCGCGGTAGCGGTCTCTGCACCCGTTTGCGTTTGGAACTGGGAGATGCGCAGGTAGCCATAAGCGGGTTCGAGCAATTCACTCCTTACACTGGCGACCTTAATCACGTCTCGGGTTACCACCACATCGAAGGGGTTTCCGGCACCCTCGCGGACGATGGTAAGGGTGACATCGCTGCCCCTGGGGCCGCGCATGAGCTCGATAGCCTCGCCCAGTGACATCCCCTTCACACTGCGCTCGTTGAGTTTGATGATGACATCGCCACTTTCTATGCCGGCTCGCTTCGCGGGGGTATCGTCGATGGGGGAAATCACCCGCACCAGGCCGTCTTCCATCCCCACTTCGAGCCCAAGGCCGCCAAACTCACCGCTGGTATTCACCCGCAAATCGCCGAAGGACTCGGCGTCGAGGTAGGCGGAGTGGGGGTCCAGACCGGACAGCATGCCCCTGATGGCGTTGTCAAGAAGGGTCTTGTCGTCGACTTCCTCTACGTAGTTGCGGCGAATATGATCAAAAATGTCGGTAAATGTGCGTAACTCCTGCAGTGGGAGTTGCGCCTTTGGGGGGGGTGTTGCCCGGTCGGCGCTGGCGCCGAGGGCGACGGCCAACAGGAGCGGGGTCAACGCCAGGCGACAGTAAAGAAAAAGTCTGGAATGTGTCCGCAGTCTCATGGCGAACCTCCATTTAATCGTCAACTGCGCTTGATCATATCACACCCTTATGCTACGTCGCCTGGCTTGTGCGTGAATAATCACGATCGACACCAGCTGGCCGGATTGTTGGCCTTCCCCCTGTGGCGTATTTCGAAATAGAGGCCCGGTTCGCTGCGGCCGCCGCTGGTGCCGACCTGGGCAATGGGCTCGCCGGTACCAACCCAGTCGCCCGTCGCCTTCAGCAGGCTTTGGTTGTGGCCATACAGGCTCATATAACCGTCGCCATGATCGATGATAATCAGCAGTCCCTGGCCACCGAACCAGTCCGCGAAAACCACGCGCCCGTGGTGTATTGCCTTCACCTGGGCACCCGCTTTGCTGCGAATCTCGACACCCTGCCATTTCAGCCCGCCGTCCTGGCGTCGACTGCCAAAGCGGTTGATCAGCTTGCCGCCGGCAGGCCACTTCATTTTGCCCTTGCGTTTGGCGAAGGGCTGGGCATCATCGATGGTGGCGAAAGTCCTGGTGACATCCTCTACCGTGTTGAGCAGGGCTTCCAGGCGTGCCCGATCCTTTTGATACTGCTCCAGTTTCGCCTTTTTGCTGGAGATCGAGCTGGCGAGGCTGGCCAGGGTTCGTTCGCGGGACTGCTGCTGGTCTGCCAGTTGCGCCTGGTCGTTGGCCAGTTTCTCGCCGGCACGCTGAAGCTCCAGTGACGTCGCAATGATGTCGGGTTCAAGTGCACGAAGCTCCGCAATGGTGGTGTTGAAACTCGCAATCTGCTGCAACCGGGCGCGGTTAAAATAGGCAAGATAGGTCATGGCCCGGGAAATCAGTGCCGGGTCCTCCTGGTTCAGCAAAACCTTGAGAGATTTTTCGTTGCCCAGCTGGTAGGCGCTGCGGAGCTGGGCTGCTATCAAGCCCTGCTGGGTCTTGCGTTGTTGCTCCAGTCTTTGCTGACGCTCGCGAAGCTGCGCGAGCTCGGCGGTCAGCAGCTTTCGCTTATTGTTATTGTCCTCGATCGCCAGGCGGAGTTTACCAATAGCCACCTCGTCGCGCTGGAGCTGGCTCTCCAGGGCGCTGTGCTTGCCGCGCACTTGCTTGAGTTCCTGTTGCAGCGACGCGATCGCCGCCTGCAGGCGCTTTAGCTCCCTGGGGTTTGCCGATTCCTGCGCCCCGGTACCGAGCGCTACAAAGGCCAGCAGCAGAAAGGCGCTCGCGATCCGAGTGCTGTGACGCGACATCAGCAGGCGTCAGGACCGCACGACCAGGGAGTGGCCGGTCATTTCCTCAGGTTGGGGCAGATCCAGCAGGTCCAGCATGGTGGGGGCCACATCCGGGAGCGTCCCCCTGTCCTGCAGCCTCAGGTCGCGTTGGCCCACATAGATGAACGGCACCAGCTCGGTGGTATGCTGGGTGTGTTTCACGCCACTATCATCCAGCATTTGCTCGCAGTTGCCGTGATCTGCGGTGATCAGCGCCTCGCCACCGACCTCCCCCAGGGCATCGAGCACCTCTCTCAGGCTGGCGTCGATAGCTTCCGCGGCTTTGACCGCAGCATCGAAGTTGCCAGTGTGGCCAACCATGTCGCCGTTGGCATAGTTACAGATAATGACGTCAAAGGTCTGGCTCCTGATGGCATCGACCAGTCTGGCCGTGACTTCAGGGGCGCTCATCTCGGGTTGGAGATCGTAAGTGGCGACCCTCGGGGAATCCACCAGGATGCGCTCTTCTCCCTCATAGAGTTTTTCCCGGCCGCCGCTGAAGAAGAAGGTGACATGGGCGTATTTTTCCGTTTCGGCAATGCGTAGCTGGTGCAGGCCCAGCGCCGACAGGTACTCCCCGAGGGTATTGTGCAAACTCTCTGGGGGGAAGGCGCAGGGAGCAATGATGTCGTCGGCGTAGTGGGTGGTGGTGACGTAGGCCGCCAGTTGCGGGCGCTCGCGGCGATCGAAGTCGTTGAAGTCCTGGTCCAGAAATACCCGGCTGAGTTCCCGCGCGCGGTCGGAGCGGAAGTTCATAAAGATCACGCTGTCGCCGTCTACAATACAGCCGTCGGGGTCGCCGGCTGCCTGGATGCGGGTCGCCTGGACAAACTCATCATCTTCGTCACGGTCGTAGGCGGCGGCCAGGGCGGCGGCCGACGTGTCGGCCGTGAACGGGGCTTCCCCCTTACACAGCAGCCTCCAGGCCTTTTCCACCCGATCCCAGCGCTGGTCACGATCCATCGCGTAGTAGCGCCCTACGATCGAGGCGATGCGTCCGCAGTTGAGCTCCGCCAGTTTTGCATCCAGCCGGGCGAGGGACTGGGCGGCACTGCGCGGGGGTGTGTCGCGACCATCGAGAAAGGCGTGCACATAGACCTTTTTGCAGCCCCTGCAGGCGGCCAGCTCGATCATGGCGAGGATATGATTTTCGTGGCTGTGAACGCCCCCTGGTGAAACCAGCCCCAGCAGGTGCACGGCCCCGTCTTTTTCCATGGTCCGGTCAACCGCATCGCAGTAGGCCGGGTTACTGAAGAAGGAGCGGTCCGCGATCGCCAGGTCTATGCGGGTGATGTTCTGATAAATGACGCGCCCCGCGCCGAGACTCATGTGGCCAACCTCGGAGTTTCCCATTTGTCCCTCGGGGAGGCCAACGTCGAGGCCTGATCCCGAGATCAGGGTTTTGGGAGCCTGCTGCCACAGTCGGTCCCAGGTCGGGGTGGCGGCATGGTAGATGGCGTTGGCATCAGTTTCCTCGCGATAGCCCCAGCCATCGAGAATAATCAGCACCAGCGGTTTGTTTCGCGTCTTGGGATTCATCAACTGTTTACCGCCGAAATCATGGGAAGCCTATCATTTTAGCCCTTCGCCCGGGCGGGTGCCAGAGCGCCACTGTGTCGCCCCTCTGGATAAGCCAGCAGTTGCGCCTTATACTTGCGCATCCCCGGATCCGGCACGTTCACAAAGGTCATTTTCATGGAATTGTTTTTCCAGTTTGTCAGCCAGGAGTGGTACTGGTTTGGCTTGCTTTCGCTGTTGGCAACCGTACTGATGTTATACGAGCGGCGTAAAGCCGGACCCCAGGTCAGCCCGGCCCAGCTGTCGTTGCTGATGAACAACGAGAACGCCATGGTGCTGGATGTGCGCGCCGACAAGGAGTTTCGCAAGGGCCATATCGTGGGTGCCATGAACATGCCCTACGCCCAGCTAAACGATCGCATCGACCAGCTCGACAAGCACAAGGAGCGGCCGCTGGTGCTGGTATGCAAAATGGGAACGACGACCGGCAGCGTTGCCAAGCGCCTGCGTGCAAGGGGTTTCGAAAAAGTTTATCGGCTAAACGGTGGCATGATGGAGTGGTCGGCGTCACAGATGCCGGTGGTCAAAAGCTAGTGACGGTGGTGATGTATACCACCGCGTATTGCCCCTACTGCGTGCGCGCCCGGCGCCTGCTCGATGCCAAGGGTGTCAGCTATCGGGATATCCGGGTGGATGCCGAGCCCGGGCTGCGGCAGGAGATGATCCGCCTGAGCGGTCGACGCACCGTGCCGCAAATTTGGGTTGGCCAGCAACACGTGGGTGGCTGCACCGAGCTGTACGATCTAGAGCGCCGGGGTCAGCTTGATTCCATGCTGGCCGAAGACGCCGCCCGGGCACCAGGCTAACCCAATAAAGGGCCTTCGTCAGAACAAGCGAAGGCAGCAGAGAACAAACCACATACCAGACCTAATGAGGAGCAGTTAATGGCTGATGAGAAGCAGGCAGGCGCACAGGCGGAGCAACCCCAGTTTGCCCTGCAACGGATTTACATCAAGGATTTGTCCTTCGAAGCGCCCCAGGGCCATGCGGCATTCCAGAAACAGTGGCGGCCCCAGGTTCAGCTGGACCTGAACACGGCCACCAAGAAGCTGGACGAGAAGAATTACGAAGTGGTTCTGACGCTCACGATTACGGCCAAGCAGGAAGACGAGCCCGCCTTTCTGGTCGAAGTGCAGCAGGCCGGTATTTTCGGATGTGATGGATTCGAGCCGCAGCAGTTGCACCAGGTGCTGAACATTATGTGCCCCAACATTCTGTTTCCCTACGCCCGGGAAACAGTGGATACGCTGGTCATCAAGGGGAGTTTCCCTCCACTCATGGTAGCGCCGGTCAACTTCGAAGCGCTTTACCAGCAGGCCCTTGCCAAGCAGGCTGAGGGTAAGGCGGCCAACTAACCGGTATCCGGTCCAGGGTGGACCAGGGCTTGTAAACTCGCTCGGGTCGCCAGGGGCGCCGCAGAGCGCTTTTGCTTTATTGGGGCGCGGTGGCGCCCCCAAACCCGCATTGCCGCCACGCTTCGTAGGCCACGACCGCGACGCTGTTCGATAGGTTGAGTGACCGACTGTTTTCGAGCATGGGAATTCGGATAACCCGGTCAATAGGCAGTGACGCGAGCAGAGTGCCCGGCAGACCCCGGGTCTCGGGGCCGAAAACGATAGCGTCCCCCGTTTGGTAGCGCACTTCGCTGTAGCAGTTTTTGCCCTTGGTGCTCGCCGCAAACAGGCGGGCGGGCTGGACGGCGTCGATGAAGGTCTCCCAATCCCGGTGTTGAGTGACCCGGGCCCATTCGTGATAGTCCAGCCCGGCCCTGCGGCATTGCTTGTCGCTGAGCTCGAATCCCAGAGGCTGAATCAGGTGCAGCCGCATCCCGGTATTGGCACACAGGCGAATGATGTTACCGGTATTGGGGGGTATCTCGGGTTGGTAAAGCACAAGGTCGAGCATTAGCGTCGAGGATCGCCTGCGTCTTCGTCACCCTCGATATCCAGGCCCAGCTCCTTGATCTTGCGGGTCAGGGTATTCCTACCCCAACCCAGCAGGGTTGCCGCGTCCCGGCGGCGTCCATGGGTTTGCTCCAGGGCGGCTTCTATCATGATTTGCTCGAAGGCGGGTACTGCGTTGTCGAGCAGGCGCTCCCTGCCCGACTTGAGCTCCTGGTCGGCCCAATCGCGCAATTGCTGCTGCCAGTCCGGCGCAGCGCCTGATGAATTGGTCTGTTCACCGAGCTCCGGGGGCAGATCTGAAAGCATGATCTCCCTCCCCGATGCCATGACCGTCATCCAGCGGCAGCTGTTTTGCAACTGGCGCACATTGCCGGGCCAGTCCAATTGGGTGAGAAACGTCTCGGCGCTGGGAGTGAGTACCTTGGCCTCGACCTCCAGCTCCTCTGCGGCCTGCTGCAGAAAGTGCTGGGCCAGCCTGGGGATGTCTGTTCGTCGCTCCGCCAGTTTCGGAATGTGAATGCGGATCACGTTCAGGCGGTGGAACAAGTCCTCGCGAAAGCGATTGGTCTTGACCAGCGTCTCCAGATTCTGATGGGTGGCAGCGATGATGCGAACATCGACCTTGACCGGTGTATGGCCGCCCACGCGATAGAATTCGCCATCGGCCAGCACCCGCAGCAGGCGAGTCTGGGTTTCAGCCGGCATGTCGCCAATCTCGTCGAGGAACAGCGTGCCGCCGTCGGCCTGTTCGAAGCGACCGCGGCGCATGCTCGATGCACCGGTAAAGGCACCTTTCTCGTGGCCGAACAACTCCGATTCCATGAGGTCGCCGGGGATTGCTGCCATGTTCAGGGCGATGAACTCCCCGCGGGAGCGAGGGCTGTGGCGATGCAGGGCCTTGGCAACCAGCTCTTTACCAGTGCCGGATTCACCGTTGATAAGCACGGTTATATTGGAATGGGAGAGGCGGCCGATGGCGCGAAATACCTCCTGCATGGCAGGTGCCTCGCCGATAATCTCGGTGGCCGCAGACTCCTCGCCAAGCTGTTCGTTGGGTGAACGCTGCTCGCTGGCGTGGTCGAGGGCGCGCCGGGTAACGGCTACGGCATCATCAATGTCAAAGGGCTTGGGCAGGTATTCGAAGGCGCCGCCCTGGTAGGACGCAACCGCGCTCTCGAGGTCGGAATGTGCCGTCATGATGATGATCGGCAGCGCCGGATGCTGGCTGCCGATGGTGTCGAGCAGTTCCAGGCCGCCCATACCCGGCATGCGAATGTCGCTGATAATGGCGTCAGGCTGCTCCCGGTGCAGGCGCTTGACAGCCGCCTCACCACTCTCGAAGCATGACGTGCGGATGCCGGCCTGGTTGAGGGCCTTTTCCAGCACCCAACGGATCGACTTGTCGTCATCGACAATCCAGACGTATTCAGGGTTGCTCATCGGTCGACTCCAGTGGCAGGTAAAGGGTGAAGCGGGTTTCCCCGGGCTGGCTGATGCACTCTATCAGGCCCCGGTGCTGGTTCACGATGGATTGGGCGATGGATAAGCCGAGGCCGGTGCCCTCCGCGCGCCCGCTGACCATGGGAAAGAAAACGGTTTGCAGGATTTCGGGGGGGATGCCCGGGCCGTTATCCACGATGTCGACCCGGCAGACCAGACGGTGGCGTTTATCGCCGACGGTGAATTGCCGAAGAATCCGGGTTTCCAGCTTAATCTCCGGGGTAAAAACATCGTTGCCCTTGAAGGCCTGCATGGCGTTGCGAACGATATTGAGAATGGCCTGGATCAACTTGCCCTTGTCGCCATTGAGATCCGGGATACTTGGGTCATAGTCCCTGACAAAAACAATGCGACCGGCAGTCTCGGCATAGATCAGGCTGATCACCCGTTCGAGCACCTCGTGGATGCTGACCGGCTTGTGCTCGGGGAGTTTGTGGGGACCAAGCAGGCGGTCTACCAGATTGCGCAGGCGGTCAGCCTCGGCGATGATGATGTCGGTGTAGTCCTTCAATTCCTCGCTCGGGAGTTCCTTGGCCAGCAACTGGGCAGCCCCGCGCAGCCCACCCAGGGGGTTTTTAATCTCGTGGGCGAGGCCTCGGATAACCGCGCGACTGGTCTTCTGGGTGCTGATAATGGAGGCTTCACGGCTTATTTTCATCAGCCGGTCGAGGGGCTGGAATTCCAGCAGCAGGTAATCTGCTTGGTGGAGTTGAACCGGTGTTACCGTGTAATCAACAGAGATAGACTGGCCGCTGGACAGGGCGAGGGTGACCTGTCTTTTGGTATACGGCATGCGGGTCTCGAGGGTTTGGGAAAGTTCTGCCAGGGGCTTGCCACTCTCCATGAGCAGCTGGTCGACATTCAGCCCCAGTGCCCGGTTGCCGCTGAGCTCCAACAACATTTCGGCTGCGGAGTTGAGATACTGGATGCGCAGGTTTGCATCCACCAGCATGATGGCGGTGGCCAGGTTATCCAGTAGTGGGTTGTCATGGTAATCGATGGCCATGGGCTTTCGTTTGGGGAACATCGCTCGGTTCATTACTCCGCTGGCACTTTCGCTAGCTAGCCTGTATGCAAAAAACGAACCAATGTTGTGCAGTTGGCCTGGGAATGCTGAATTTACTGAGCACGGGCTGTTATCGCAGTGTGCGCCCGGGATCGGAATAGCACGTGCCTTGCCCTATTCGCACCAATATTGTGCATTGAAGACTGACATGCAAGCCTAAATGGTGGCTATGGCCGGGCAGTCGATTGCGCCGGTATGGTGCAGTTGCCGTCGAACAGGCTGAATTGATGGGGCAGCATTGCATCGGTCGCCCCGCCGCGAGGTCTTATGATCAGCGCCTGGCAGGCGCAATGGGGTTGGGAGGTCATCCTGCCCATCGACGCTCCCGGGCATCCCTGCCCCCGCGCCATACCGTACATCCTGTCATAGGCGCTCCTGGGCATCCCTGCCCCCGCGCCATACCGTACATCCTGTCATAGGCGCTCCTGGGCATCCCTGCCCCCGCGCCATACCGTACATCCTGTACATAAAAAACCCGCTGGGTTAGCGGGTTTTGGGGTTGCCGGGTGGCCGAACTTTAAACAGAGAAGTACAAATCGAACTCAACCGGGTGAGTGGTCATATTCAGCTTCTCGATTTCGGCTTCCTTCAGGGCGATGTAGGCGTCGATGCCGTCGTCGGAGAAGACGCCGCCGGCGGTCAGGAAGGCGCGGTCGGCATCCAGCGCCGCCAGTGCCTGCTCGAGACTGCTGGCAACAGTGGGGATTTCTGCTTCTTCATGGGCTGGCAGGTCGTACAGGTCCTTGTCGCGGGGGTCGCCGGGGTGAATCTTGTTCTGGATTCCGTCGATACCCGCCATCAGCAGCGCGGCAAACGCCAGGTAGGGGTTGGCCGACGGGTCCGGGAAGCGCGCTTCGATGCGGCGGGCCTTGGGGCTGGTGACATGGGGAATACGAATCGACGCGGAGCGGTTGCGGGCCGAATAGGCCAACATGACCGGTGCCTCGAAGCCGGGTACCAGGCGCTTGTAGGAGTTGGTAGAGCCGTTGGTATAGGCGTTGAGGGCCCGGGCATGCTTGATGATCCCACCAATAAAGTAGAGTGCGGTTTCCGAAAGTCCGGCGTAACCGTCACCCGCCATCATGTTCTTGCCGTCCTTGCTGATCGACATGTGGACGTGCATGCCGGAGCCGTTGTCACCAACCAGGGGCTTGGGCATGAATGTGGCGGTCTTGCCATAAGAATGGGCAACGTTGTGGACGCAGTATTTGAGGATTTGCACCTCATCGGCTTTTTTGGTCAGGGTATTGGCGGTGACGCCAATCTCGCACTGGCCCGCCGTGCCTACTTCGTGGTGATGGACTTCTACGCCAAGGCCCATTGCTTCCATGGCGTTACACATGGCAGCGCGCAGGTCGTGGAGGGAATCTACCGGAGGAACCGGGAAATAACCGCCTTTGAGGCGCGGGCGGTGGCCGGTGTTGCCGCCTTCGATATTGTGTGAAGACGCCCAGGAGGCTTCCTCCGAGTTGATCGAGTAGCCCGCGCCGCTGATGTCGGCGTGCCATTTGACGTCGTCGAATACGAAGAACTCCGGCTCCGGTCCAAACAATACGGTGTCACCAATGCCGGTGCTCTTGAGGTACTCTTCGGCACGCTCGGCAATAGAGCGAGGGTCGCGGTCGTAGCCCTGGCCGGTTGATGGCTCGAGGATATCGCAGCGCAGGTTGACCGTGGGTTCGTCGGTGAACGGGTCGAGTACCGCGGTTTCGTCGTCGGGCATCATGATCATGTCGGATTCGTTGATGCCCTTCCAGCCGCTGATTGATGAGCCGTCGAACATTTTGCCGTCTTCGAAAAAGTCGTCGTCAACCTCTGAGGCCGGAATGGTGACGTGCTGTTCTTTACCTTTGGTGTCCGTAAATCGCAGGTCAACCCAGCGCGCTTCATTTTCTTTGAGCAGTTTCATGGTTCGCTCGGACATTGCAATTCCTCCATCGGGTGTGGTGGCTTTCGCCAGATATTAAATTGGTCACTGTCGCGGGCGCCTGTCACCAATAGCCTCGCGCAGTATCTGTGCCAGTGGCAGCAAAAATCGTGCCATAACCTTCGGGGGCCCGGTTCTGGGGGACTCCGCCGACCCCGGCTACGCCAGTGCACGGTTTTGAACCGGCACTGTGTCCCAAAATGGTGCGTTGCGATCCAAACTGGTGCGCCCTTGGATCAATAGCCGTCCACATTAGTGCGAACCCGGGTCACTGGCAAGACTTTGTGTCCTGTTCGTTCCTTTATTCGGCAGCAGGTCACTTCGGCCTATACCTATATCCATCCGAGCTTCTGGAGTACACCCAGCTGATACAGGAAAATCGCGATGACCCCGGCTGGCGCGATAAAGCGGGTGATGACATACCAGATATTGAACATCAACTCGCTGCTGTCCCGTAGCTGTTTGCGCACCGTGTTGCGGCGCATGATCCAGCCAACGAATATGGCGATCAAGAGTCCACCAAGGGGAAGCATGACGTTGGCGGTGGCAAAGTCGAGGCTGTCGAAAACCCCGGGAATATAAATGCAGGCGACGCCCCCCGCCCAGCCAATCAGCGAGAACACGAGGGTGGACCATACCCGCCGCACACCCTGCCGCTCGAGCCAGGCGACACCGGGCTCGATCAGGGAAATGGATGAACTGAGTGCCGCTATCGAAACCAGCAGGAAGAACAGCGTGCTGAAAATGACGCCACCGGGCATGCTGGAAAATGCCACCGGCAGGGTCGCGAACATCAGCCCCGCGCCCTGGCCGGGCTCGAGATTGTTTGCGAAAACCAATGGGAAAATGGCCATCCCGGCGATCAACGCGATCAGTGTATCCAGCAGCGCGATGATCATTGTTGTCTTTGCCACCGAGCTGCTTTCCGGCATGTAGGCGCCGTAAGCCATAATCGCTCCCATACCGAGACTGAGCGTGAAAAAGGCATGCCCAAGGGCGGTGAGTACTGCCTCCGCCGTAAGCTTGCTGAAATCGAACCTGAACATAAACCTGAGTCCGGCTTCGAAATCCCCATTGGCATAGCTGTAGCCCAGCAGTACCAGCAACAGAATGAACAGTATGGGCATCAGGACATCGACCACGGTGCCAATACCCCGGACGACACCCACGGCGACCACAGAGCCGGTGAGGACGATAAACAGGCTGTGCCAGGCAAGCTGCCGGGTATCATTGCTCGCCAGTTGCTTGAAGTTCTCCTCGATGGCGGGGGCCTGGAGCTCGGAGTAGGCCCCGCTGGCGCTTTGCCAGACGTAGTCCAGGGCCCAGCCCGCGACGACGCTGTAAAACATCAGAATCATCAGCCCTGCGAGCACGCCCAGAAAGCCGATAAACGACCACGCGGTAGAGGTTTTTGCGTCCTGCGCCGCGCGCACCGTGCTGTGGATCGGGTCGGTTCGGCCGAAGCGACCAATGCTGATCTCGGCGATCATCACCGGTATGCCCACGAAAAGTATGCAGGCGAGGTAAACCAGCACAAAGGCGCCGCCGCCGTATTCCCCCGCAATGTAGGGAAATTTCCAGATATTGCCCAGACCCACTGCGGAGCCGGTAGCGGCGAGAATAAAAGTCCAGCGGCTTTTCCAGCCGACAAAGTTAGCCTGTTGCATAGGGGACCTGATGTGAGTGGTTGGGCGCAATTGTAGCGGCATTAAAGCGCTTGAGCTATCCGCGTGAGCAGCCGTTACCGGGGCAGCCTGCACAGGCTGCTGCGCGCAAAAAAGCAACTCTGGCGAGGGTTTCGTGTATAATCCGGGCGCTTTTATAGTCGCCGGGCATTCGAATCCGTCCCCGGGGCCACTCCCGCGAGCCCCTCATCCGCCATCCACGCTGCCAGATACCTGATTATGAATATTGAAAAGCTACGCAATATCGCGATTATTGCCCACGTCGACCACGGCAAGACGACCCTCGTGGACAAGCTGCTGCAGCAGTCCGGCACACTGCAGCGCAAGGATTCGGGTCAGGAGCGGATCATGGACTCCAACGACCAGGAGAAAGAGCGCGGCATAACGATTCTGGCAAAAAACACCTCGATCGACTGGGAGGGATACCGAATCAATATCGTTGATACCCCGGGCCATGCGGACTTTGGTGGCGAGGTGGAGCGGGTGCTGTCAATGGTCGATTCGGTGTTGCTGTTGGTCGACGCCGTTGACGGTCCCATGCCCCAGACCCGGTTTGTAACCCAGAAAGCATTTGACAAGGGCCTGCATCCGATTCTGGTGGTCAACAAGATCGATCGCGATGGTGCCCGACCCGACTGGGTGATCGATCAGGTATTCGATCTGTTCGACCGGCTCGGTGCGACCGACGAGCAACTCGACTTCCCCATAATCTATGCCTCGGCGCTGAACGGCATTGCCGGCCCGGACCCGGCCTCCATGGGCGATGACATGAGAACGCTGTTCGAAATGGTGGTCGAAACGGTGCCGCCCCCTAAGGTGGATGTGGACGGACCCTTCCAGATGCAGATCAGTGCCCTGGATTATTCCAGCTACGTGGGCGTCATCGGTGTCGGCAGGATCACCCGCGGCAAAGTCAGGCCCAACATGCCGATCACCGCAATCGATGGCGAGGGTAAAACCCGCAATGCCAGGATTCTGGATGTGATGGGCTACCATGGGCTCGAGCGGCTTTCCGTGGCAGAGGCGGCGGCAGGCGATATCGTCTGCATCACCGGGATCGACAAGCTCAACATTTCCGACACCCTTTGCGATCCTTCGGCGGTTGAGGCGATGCCGCCCTTGAGCGTCGACGAGCCAACGGTGTCGATGACTTTCCAGGTTAATGATTCTCCCTTTGCGGGGCGAGAGGGCAAGTACGTTACCAGCCGCAATATTCGCGAGCGGCTCGATCGTGAGCTGATCCACAATGTTGCCCTGCGGGTGGAGCAGGGCGATTCTCCCGACAAGTTTATCGTTTCCGGTCGCGGCGAATTACACCTTTCGGTACTGATAGAAACCATGCGCCGTGAGGGCTTTGAGTTGGGAGTTTCGCGCCCCGAGGTTATCCAGAAAGAGATCGATGGGGTGATGATGGAGCCCTACGAGCAGTTGGTCATCGATTGCGAGAATGATCACCAGGGCTCGGTGATGGAGGAGCTGGGCAACCGCAAGGGCGAGCTCACCAATATGGTACCCGATGGCAAGGGTAGGGTGCGGCTGGAATTTATCATTCCATCGCGTGGCTTGATCGGGTTTCGCACGCAATTTCTCACCATGACCAGCGGCTCCGGAATTCTCACCCACGTGTTCGATCACTATGGCCAGGTCAAGGCCGGTGATCTGGCGAGTCGCATCAATGGGGTATTGATTTCGAATGTAACCGGCAAGACTCTGGCCTATGCCCTGTTCTCCCTACAGGACCGTGGGCGACTCATCATTGACCCCAATATCGATGTTTATGAAGGTCAGGTGATAGGCCTTCACTCGCGGGGCAACGATTTGACGGTCAATCCGACCAAGGCCAAGCAGTTGACCAATATCCGGGCGGCTGGCACCGACGAAAACCTGCTGCTGACGCCGCCGATTCGTCTGTCGCTGGAACAGGCGCTGGAGTTTATCGAGGACGACGAGCTGGTTGAAGTGACCCCCGCGTCCATCCGCATTCGCAAGCGCTTCCTGGCCGAATCAGACCGGCGGCGCGCATCGCGCAGTAAGGCCTGAGGCGGGAGCCATGCGGGCACTGATCCAGCGGGTCAGCGAGGCCAGGGTCGAGGTCGAGGGCCGCTGCGTCGGCGCCATCGATCGCGGCTTGCTGGTGCTGCTGGGGGTTGAACGTGGGGATGACCGGCTCAGGGCCGAGCGCATGGTCCGCCGCCTGCTGGCATACCGGGTGTTCGCCGATGCCGAGGGCAAGATGAACCTTGGCGTGAGTGATATCCAGGGGGGAGTGCTGCTGGTGTCCCAGTTCACCCTGGCAGCCGATACCAGCAAGGGACTGCGGCCGGGGTTCTCAACGGCGGCACTGGCCGATGAGGCAGAGCCTCTTTACCAGTTCATGGCTGCCGAGCTCAGGGCCCGCAATCCCCGCTTTGCCAGCGGCACTTTCGGCGCCAATATGCAGGTGCACCTCGTCAACGACGGCCCGGTCACGTTTTTGCTGCAAACCTAGACCTAACTCACCGATATTTGGAATTCTCGGCGAGAGATTGTGCGCGCTGCGGGATTTTCCGACCAAGGGTATTGCCGTAGCTATGGCCGCAGGAGGAAGATTTGTACCGCGTGCAAGATCCGGCGAGAAACATCATGGCTAGTCCGGGGGAGGCTCCCGCGCTGCAAAAGTTCGTGGCGGTGTTGCCCCGGGGCTCAGGGCTCAAAGCCGCCATTCAGGCTCCAGTCGTAGTCGAGGAACCGAACTTCAAAGGCTTCGTCGCGTAACAGCCGTGCCACCTCTGGGTCTGCCACATACTGCGCCAGGTACACCTGCAAGCTGCCGGAATGGCGCTCGAAGTCCTGCCTGAACCACTTGAAAATGCTGGATAACCAGGCGATGCGCTGGCGCTTGTCGAAATGGTTCTTGCTGGTGTCGGCCAAAAACTGGCGGGCGCTCGAATCGAGCTGGGAGTCGAGGTTCGCGGTGTTATAGGCTTCGGAGCGCAGCACCGGGCAGGAGTGGGAGGCGCATACGATGGCAAAGTGAATGCGGGGTTCCTGTAGTGGGATAATGCGCTCGTGTTCCAGCGCATAGAGTGACAGGCTTTCACCCCCAATCGAGTATTTGCTGAGCTTGAAGAAAACCGCCCTGCCCAGGAGCGTTTGCGGGGAGCGGCCTTCGATGATGCCCTGGGCCGACAGCACATTGTAGGCGTTGATGTAAAAAACCAGCTGTTCCAGGCGGCCGAGGGAGTCGGGGTTGGTTTGCTCCACCAGGTCCACTAACTGCGCCATCTCCGGTGCCCGGCTCAACGCGGTGTAGTCGACATAGCCATTGACGACGTGGTCTGACAGCAAGCGGTCCCAGGGCTGCCATGCCTCATCGAGTGCCGCGGCCCGGGCACCAGCGCTGCCCAGCCCCATCAATCCCGCAACAAACAGTTGCAAAAGTAATTTCATGGCCGGTTCGAGGACAAACGGACAACAAAGTTCCCCGCAATCCAGACCGGGTGTTGAGCCGTGTGGTCTGCGGGCCACTGTGAAATAGCGACGGACGCCTGCCCGCAGCGAATCCTGGTATTGGGCAGGCGGTT
Organism: uncultured Gammaproteobacteria bacterium; assembly: GCA_963751595.1. Classification (GTDB taxonomy): domain Bacteria; phylum Pseudomonadota; class Gammaproteobacteria; order Pseudomonadales; family JAHEGP01; genus JAHEGP01. The sequence goes on along the minus strand of CAVVVC010000003.1, from coordinate 121,354 downwards.
GTGCCGGCAGATAGGAAGGCTTTGAGAGATGCGCGTTGCGTCCGGCTCTCGAAATGCTGGAAGACAAGCCTTGGACTTTGGTCGGTGTTGCTTTTTTTGGCTGGTTTGGTTCACTTTAGAGTTCGAGCGAATGGGCTGCAAAATCAGGCGATTAGAAGCTCAATTCTAATTTTTGGGGTTAGTCTCGATGCTAGCAAAGGTGAATTAATGCGGTGGAAAACCATTGTCAGTGGCGCTAGCGTAGTTCAGCTCAGCAACCTGGCCATTTCGCCGGGCCAGCTCGGTGGCGATTGCCTTTTCGGCACCACCGCAACCAGGTGACGGGGGATCTATGTCCAGTCAGACAGCGGCAGTGATAGGCAGCAATGCAGATGCAGGCCATTGGTACCGGCCGGTAAACGATGATACTGCGAAGGTGACCCCACGCTCGGTAAAGGCGCTGCACAACGAGCACATCTACATGTTCAGCCTGCTGGACTCGCTCGCCGAGCAGGTGGGATTGATCGTCAGCGGCAAGGATGCTGATTTTGCCCTGCTGCTGGACATCATCGACTACATGCAGAATTTTCCTGACCGCTACCACCACCCCAAGGAAGACCTCATCTATCAACGTATGGCGCTGCGCGACGAGGCCATTGCTGCCGAGGTGGCTACATTGCTGGACGAGCACCGTGTGCTGGTCAGTTTGAGCAACCGGCTGGCCGAGGCCATTGATGATGTGCACATGATGCCAACGGTGCTCAAAAAAGCCCGGGTCGGTGAGCTTTGCAACGAATACGAGGCCTGCCTGCGCCACCACATCAACATTGAAGAGTCGAAGATTCTGCCCCGGGCGCTGGAGGTATTGCGCGAAGAGGACTGGTTTCTGATCGAGCAAAACAGTATCCCGATCAGCGAAATTCCCATCGACAATATGCTCACCGACAATTTTACAGCCCTGCGCAGATTGATTCGCAGTCGTATCGAAAAGGCGGCCAACAACGTGGTTTTGGCCGGGTTTCTGGGCAGTCAGTCGATGCTGGAGGTGTTTGGCGCTGTGGGCACCAACCTGACCTACGGCCAGCGGGCCTGCCAGAAGGGGCTGAGCAGGGGGCTGCAGGCCTCCTTCGATAGCCTGAAAACCTGGTCGCCGCTAGCAGGCGTGGGGGCAAGGGTGTACGAAAACCCCTGGCGTAGCGGTTTTAAAGGCTTCTGCGATGGTGCGGCCCTTGCTGAGCGGCCCAGGCTCAATGTTCTGCAACCCCTTGCCAGGGCGGGAAAGCTTTATCTGGCACTCATCGGGGGACGCGGCCGCGCCGTTCCCAGCGATGCCGACGAGAAAAGCACTGCGGCGGAGGAAGAGGCGGCTGCGCAGATCGAACCCATGGCTAGAACCCTGCAGTGAATTGAAGAGAGAGGTGCCAGGTGGCTGATTTGAGTCCGCGTCGTCCGTCCTTGTGGAGTTCGGTGCTGGAACTGCGAGCAACTCTCGAAGCGTGCGCCTTACCCTACGCGTACCCTTTCCTGCTGCGTGGTCCGGAGGGCGAAGGCAGGCCAGTGCTGTTGATCCCCGGGTTTACCAATAGCGACAATGCGACGTTTTTTGCCCGTGATTATCTTCGGCGCTTGGGCTACGAGGTGCACTGCTGGGGCCAGGGAGCCAATAACGGGCTCAGACAGGACACTTTCGCCGCGCTGCAAACTCGTGTAAAGGAAATTCACCGCTCCAGCGGCGAGCAGGTAAGCCTGGTCGGCTGGAACCTGGGTGGGTTTTACGTCCGCGCCCTGGCGAATAGTCAACCGCAAACCGTACGCAGTATCGTCACCGTTGGCACCAGCTTTTGCATGCACACCCCGCGGGCAGTCAACCGTGCCATTACCCGTCTCTACAGTTACCTGAATCCCTATCAACAAACCGACGAGTTTTTTTTCAATAGCGAGCTCTGGGAGACCACCCCCACAGTGCCGTCCACATCGATTTACAGCAAGGGTGACGGGCTTAACGACTGGCAGTATTGCCTGGATGAGCCGGGCCCTTGCACCGAGAATGTGCGGGTCTTTGGCAGTCATAGCGGTTTCGCGGTCAATGCCATGGTATTCCACGTGCTGGCGAATCGGCTTGCGCAGCAACCCCGGGATTGGCAGGCTTACCCGCAGTCGGTGTTGTTGAAGAGCAGCAAACACCTGTCACCCGTGGTTGCTGGCTGACGTGCGCCCCCCGATGATGAGGTCAGGCCATCGACCCCGGCGCAACGGGAGTTGCCCTTGAGTTTGCAAGCAGCCGCGGTCACCCAGATCATGCGCTTGTTCGGGTCGATGATGCTGGGTGCCAGCGATCCCCTGGATATGCGCGAGAAATTTCACCGGGCAGCGGAGAGAATTCCCCCTGCTCCCCCCGATGCCGCGTTCGAAGAAACCCTGATTGCCGGCAAGATCAAGGCATACTGGGTGAGCTTGCCTGATGCCGATCGCAACAAGGTGCTGATGTACCTGCACGGTGGGGCCTATATGTTCGGGGGAACCGTGCTGACTCACCGCGATCTGATATGGCGTCTGGCGAAGGTGGCGCAGTGTCCGGTGTTGTCGGTGGATTATCGGCTCGCACCTGAGGAGCCATTTCCCGCCGCCTGGGATGACGCCAATACCGCGTACCGCTGGTTGCTGGAGCGATTCTCATCCCAGAGCATCGCGCTGGCCGGTGATTCTGCCGGTGGCGGCCTTGCTTTTTCTTCCATGTTGCGTGCCCGTGACGAGGGGCTGGCAATGCCGTCAGCGGTGGTGGGACTTTCCCCCTGGACCGACCTCGCCTGCACCGGTGAGAGCGTGGTTACCAATGCCGACCGCGACGTCATGATCCCGGGGCAGCGCATCAAGGAAGCTGCCGGCTTTGTTCTCGGCGATCTCGACCCCACGCACCCCTACGCCTCGCCGCTGTATGGGGACTACACGGACTGCAGTCCGGCCCTGATCCAGGTGGGCAGTTCCGAAGTGTTGCTGGATGATGCCCGCCGACTGGCCTACAAGATGGAGTCCAGCGGGGTGCCGGTGGTGCTTGACGTGTGGAGCAAGATGCCCCACGTGTGGCAGGCGATGGCGTCAATCTTGCCCGAGGGCAAGGTGGCGATCGATCGCATCGGTGTGTTTTTGCGCGGTCATATGCGCTCCATTCCCCGACGCGGCTGAAGCACGCCTATCCAGTATCCGCTTTCCCCGGTCGTGGCTACCTGGCCCGTTCACCCCTTGCCACCGGGTGTCCCGGCCGAGCGCCCGGGCCTACTGGTTTGACGGCATTTGCGCAAGATCCGGGTTGGTTGCAAGTGGCCGCTGCGCCAAACTGGAGTGACAGATAGGGGCAGCACGCTGGCGGGAGTGCAAGGGTATGGATGATTATCAGCGGGTTGCGGCAGCGATACAGTACCTCAACGCCCACACCCGGCAGCAACCCACGCTGGCTGAGGTCGCGCAGCGGATGCACTTGAGCCCATACCATGCCCAACGCCTGTTCAGCCGTTGGGCGGGTGTCAGTCCGAAACAGTTTCTGCAGTACCTTACCGTGGAGCATGCCAAAAGGGCGCTTGCCCGCAGCCAGAGCCTGTTAGCACTGTCCCATGATCTTGGCCTCAGCGGTAGTGGCCGTCTGCATGATCACTTTATTACCCTGGAGGCGATGACGCCGCAGCAGTATCGGAGCGGCGGCGACGGACTGGCCCTGTATTACGACCAAACCAACACGCCTTTTGGCCCTGCCGCGATGCTCGCCACCGGCCGCGGTGGTATCTGCCATCTTGGTTTTGCCGACGCTGACGGCGACCTGAACCTGCGGGCATTGCGCAAGCAGTGGCCGCTAGCCCAATGGCATGAAAAGCCGGGTCTGGCGCGAGGGTATCTGGGGCCACTCTTCGAGGGGGGCGCCACTCCGGCGCCGGTAACCCTGCAAATTGGCGCGAGTAACTTCCGCCTGCGGGTGTGGCAGGCATTGTTGCGGGTTCCCGAGGGGGCGCTGGTCTCCTACCAGCAGTTGGCGGATCTTGCTGGCCAACCCCGCGCCGTGCGCGCGGTAGCCACTGCGGTCGCGTCGAATCCCGTGGCCTGGCTGATTCCTTGCCACCGGGTTATTCTTGCCAGCGGGGAGTGGGGCCAGTATCGCTGGTCGGCGCCCCGTAAACAGGCCCTGATCGCATGGGAGTCTGCACGCTGCGGTGTTGCCGAATAGCCGAAGCGGTCATTTGATCGACGCCAGGTGCAAGCCTGGGTTATGATCAGCCAGGGATGCCAATCAGGTGAATCTGGACCGGGAGGTAAGTCATGCTTCGAAGAATAGTGGGGATGTTTCTTGCCGCGGCGGTTTCGTTACCGGCCAGCGCCAACGACACCTGGTACGGTATTGTCAAACGTGAGCCCGGCGCGGACTCCCAGCAATGGCTGGTGGGAAGCCGACCGGTGACGCCGGGTAGCGATGCCCAGATCTCAACCGATGTGGGGCCTTTGGACATTGGTGCCTGTGTCAGGATCAGTGGTGCTGAGGGTCGCGTTGAAGAGCTGAGTACTCGCGCGATGAGCCATTGTGACAAAACCGATTACGATGCCTATTTCGCCCAGTACCGCGCGATCGCCGACAAGGCCGATGCCAACGGAGTGCGCGCCGGCGAATGAATAACTCCCCCGGATATTGGGCGCTTGGAAGTGCCCACCCGGGGCGTAAAATTACGTCCTGGTAGCCCTCTGGGGATCAGGCTCCACCAGCCTTCCGAATAACAAGCCCAGTTCAAACAGTAACCACACCGGAATAGCCAGCAAGGTCTGGCTGATGATGTCGGGGGGCGTCAACAGCATGCCGGCGATAAAGCAGACCACTACCACGTAGGGGCGTTTGGCGGCAAGGGCGTCTGCTGTCGTCGCCCCGGCGGCGATCAGGAGCACGGTTGCAATCGGTATCTCGAAAGCAATGCCAAAGGCAAAAAACAGCTTGAGAACGAAGTTGAGGTAGCTGTTGATATCGGTCATGACCGCCACGCCCTCCGGCGTCACGCTGGAGAAAAACGCGAATATCAGCGGGAACACGACATAGTAGGCGAACGCCAGGCCACCGTAAAAGAGGATCACACTCGAAATAAGAATGGGCAGCGCCAGGCGCCGCTCACTGTGATAAAGCGCAGGTGCTATGAATCGCCAGGTCTGGTGGAGGATATAGGGCATCGCGAGGAAGACGGCGACCACCATGGTCAGCTTGAAGGGCGCGAGAAAGGGCGACGCGACCTCGGTAGCGATCATGGTGGCTCCCTCGGGTAACAGCTCCCGCAGGGGCGCCGAGACGAAGGCATAGATATCGTTGGCGAAGTAAAACAAGCCCAGGAATATCACCAGCACCGCCAGCACCGACCGCAGCAGACGATCGCGCAGCTCGGTCAAGTGCGCGACCAGCGGCATTGCCTGGTCCTGGCTCTCTGGCTCGGGTTCTTTCATGGGTTGGGGTCGGCGGTATTGCCTGGATTGCGAGATGGTGTGGATTCCCGGCGGGTACTACTGTCGACATCGAACTGCAGGTCCTGGAGGCCGGCACGCACCGCATCCAGATCCTGGTTGAGTTCCTTGCCGGTTTCCTCGAGTTGCTTGAGGATCGACTGATTGTGCAGGTCCTGCTTGAGTTCGGTGGTGTTCAATTCGCGCTCCAACTCACTGCGCACCTCATTGAAGCTCTGACGAATGCGGCTGATCCAGGTGGTAGCCGTGCGCACCGCGCCGGGCAATCGCTCCGGCCCCAGCACCAACAGGCTGATCACTGCGATCAGTAGCAGTTCTGAAAAGCCGATATCGAACATCGGGCTAACCTAGGGCGTTTTCCCCGGTTCATCGGGTTTGACATTGTTTTCCTCGGTTGGGCCGCGCTCAGTGCCGTCCTCTTCGCTATTCAGCGACTTACGGAACCCCTTGATGGCGCCCCCGAGGTCTGAGCCCAGCGTGCGCAAACGTTTGGTGCCGAACAACAGCACCACGATTGCCAGAATGATCAGAAGTTGCCAGATACTGATGCCACCTAATCCCATGAAACACCTCTTGCTGATTATGAGTTGCGCGAATTTTTCTCGTCGATGCCGGAAAGACCGAAGCGGCGATTCAGCTCATTCAGTACGCTGTCGGCTGATTCACCCAGCTCCGCGAGCATTACCATGCTATGAAACCACAAGTCTGCAGTCTCGCCCACGACTGCCGAATTGTCCCCGCTGATGCGGGCATCTTTTGCTGCAATGATGGTTTCGACACACTCCTCGCCAACTTTTTCCAGGATTTTGTTCAGCCCCCGTTGATGCAGGCTGGCGACATAGGACTGGTCGGGCTGGGAATCTTCGATACGCTGTTCGATGGCGCGCTGCAAGGCCGTCAGGACATCAGTCATCGTGGTTACCATAAATGGCCCGGGGGCTCTTGAGGGCGGCATCGGTCACCTGCCAATCGCCCTGTTCTAAACGGCGGAAAAAGCAGCTGCGCCGACCGGTATGACATGCTATCCCCCCGCTTTGTTCAACAGCCAGCAGTAGCGCGTCGCCATCGCAGTCGAGGCGCAGGGCCTTGACCTTCTGGGTGTGGCCCGAGCTTTCTCCCTTGTGCCAGAGCCGCTGGCGCGAACGGGACCAATAGACGGCTTCGCCACGGCTGATGGTGTCGGCCAGGGCCTCGCGGTTCATCCAGGCCATCATCAATACCTCGCCGCTTCGCCAGTCCTGGGCAATAGCGGCCACCAGCCCGTCGGCATTCCACTTCACCTGTTCCAGTACGTCAGCCATTCTATGTTTGCGGTCTTGGGCGCGGGTTTTTCATTATGACATAGTGCTATCGGCAGGTACTAACTTCGCAGTGCCAGCACGGCCGCCAGCGCCAGCAGCAGGAGCGAGGCGGGTGGCAGCTCCCTGATACTCTGGAGTAGCGCGGGTTGGGCCAGGAGCAGGGCCGCCGCCAATGCCAGTACGGTGATTTTGGTGTTGCGACGACCTTTGCGCAGGGCGTCGCGATCTACTGCAGCCTGTTCCAACTGTCGTTGTTGCAGCTCGAGCAGGTTCCGGGTTTCGCTGCCCCTGTGCAGGTTGTCCATCACCAGTTCCGGAAGCTGCGGAAGCTGCTCAAGCCACTGGGGAGCCTGCTGGCGCAGCTGATGTACCAGGCCAGTGGGTGCGTAGCGCTCCTTCATCCAATTGTCGAGATACGGTTTGGCGGTCTGCCACAAATCGAGGTCGGGGTAGAGATCGCGGCCCAGGCCTTCGATGGCCAGCATGGTTTTTTGCAACAATACCAGGGAGGGTTGAATCTCCATATCGAAGCGGCGAGCGGTCTGGAACAGGTACAGAAGCAATTGGCCGAAGGAGATTTCCCCGAGCGGTTTCTCGAAAACCGGCTCACAGGTGGAGCGCATGGCTGCCTCGAAGTCCTGCACTCGGGTCTTGGCGGGTACCCAGCCGCACTCGACGTGAAGCTGCGCCACCAGCCGGTAATCGCGATCGAATATGGCAATCAGGTTGCGGGCCAGGTAGTAGCGGTCGAAATCGCTGAGGCTACCCATAATGGCGCAATCGATGCCGATATACTGGGGCTTCGATGGATTTGTCCGGGCAATGAAAATATTCCCGGGGTGCATGTCGGCGTGGAAGAAATTGTCGCGAAAAACCTGGGTGAAGAATATTTCCACGCCGCGCTCGGCCAGGGCTTTCATATCGATGCCCTGGGCCCTGATGGCTTCGATGTCTGACACCGGTATGCCGTCTATGCGCTCCATTACCAGCACATCGCGCCCGGTGTAATCCCAGTATACCTCCGGAATATACAGCAGGTCGGACTCGCTGAAGTTTCTCCTCAGCACCGAGGTATTTGCCGCCTCGCGCTGCATGTCCAATTCGTCGATGATCGTCTGCTCGTAATCCTGCACCACCTCGACCGGTCGCAATCGTCTGCCATCGGCTGAATAGCGCTGTACCCATTTGGCCAGCAGCAACAGCAGGGCCACGTCCTGGCGGATAACCGCCTCGAGGTTGGGGCGCACGACCTTAACCACCACTTCCCTGCCATCGTGGAGCCGGGCGGCGTGAACCTGGGCAATGGAGGCAGACGCCAGCGGCTCTGGCGAAAACGCGCTGAAAAGTTGTTCCAGTGGTGTATCGAGGCTCTTTTCGATGATGGCGATGGCCTTGTCCTGGCCGAAAGGGGGGACTTCGTCCTGGAGCTTGGCCAGTTCCTCGGCGACATCGGCTGCCAGCAGGTCTCGCCGGGTCGAGAGCATTTGGCCAAACTTGATATAAAGCGGTCCCAGGTCTTCCAGGGCCTCGCGAATGCGCACTCCCCTTGGCTGCGAAGGGGCGGGGAGGATGCGCAGCGGCGAAGTGAGCCAGCGCGCGGTCGCGGGCAGGCGGTCCCGGTCCAGCAGCAGGTCCAGCCTGTGCTGCAGTGCGACGGCCAGGATCTTGCCAACGCGGGACGCGGATTTCAGGCTCAACTGCCTCGCTCCTGCTGTTGTCGCCTGAGCAGCAGTTTCGCCAGCCGCTGTTGCTGTTTCGCCAGGCGCGCCTCGGCCCGGTCGACATCGACTTCGAGTCGGGATACGTCGGCATAAAAGTCCTGCAGTTCAGCTTCCGGGGGCAACAGTCGTGCTTCCTCGTGGAGGAATTCTTCCAGCTGGCGATTCATGCTGTCCACGGCGTGTTTTCCCCAGCGCACCCCGCCGCGCACCAGGCGACCGACTTGGTGAGCGGGAATGTCGCCGATGGCCCTGGCGAGGGCGCCTTCCCAGTCCAGGTCGAGACGGTGCAGAATGCTCTGAAGCTGCAGTAGTGGTGCGCTATCACCGCTGAGTTGGATGCCGCCGTTGATCAGGGTCGAAGCCGGGTCTTCGGCGCTGATCAGTTCCACGAAATCGGGGACAGTGCCAATCACATGGCTGTCGATCGGCCCGTCGTGGAAGCCTCGCAATGTCACGCCCTGCTGTTGGGGTAACAGAAAGATGTCGGCGCCCGTGCCGACCAGCTCAAGCCGGAACACCTTGCCGTCGAGCTGTTGCAGGGCCCGGGCGGTCGCCGGGTCCATTTCGAGGGCATGATTGATGCCACTCTCCAGCGCTGCAAGCGCCGCGGTGTGCAGGGTCAGGCTCAAGGTTTGAAGCCCCGGTGCAGAGCTACTACGCCGCCGGTCATGTTGTAGAAATCGCAACGGCTGAAACCGGCCTCCACCATCATTTGCTTGAGGCTTTCCTGGTCCGGATGCATGCGAATACTCTCGGCCAAATAGCGGTAGCTATCGGCGTCGTTGGCGACCAGTTTGCCCATCACTGGCAACAACTTGAAAGAGTAGGTGTCGTAGAGTTTCTCCAGTACCGGGTTGCCGGGCTTGGAAAACTCCAGCACCAGGAGTCGGCCACCGGGTTTCAGCACCCGCAGCATGGACTCCAGGGCTTTTTCCTTGTGGGTCACGTTGCGCAGGCCAAACGCGATGGTAATGCAGTCGAAGCTATCGTCTGCAAAGGGCAGCGCCTCGGCATCGCACTGGGCGAAGTCCATATTGGCGATGGCGCCCCGGTCCGTCAGCCGGTCGCGCCCGACGCTGAGCATGGATTCGTTGATATCGGCCAGCACGACCAGGCCCTGGTCGCCCACAATGCGGCTGAATTTCAGTGCCAGGTCGCCAGTGCCGCCGGCGATGTCGAGTACGGCATGCCCCCTGCGAACCCCGCTGACTTCAATCGTAAAGCGCTTCCATATGCGGTGGATGCCCCCTGACATGAGATCATTCATCAGGTCATAGCGTGACGCTACCGAGTGGAAAACACCGGCGACCAGGGACGCCTTGTCGTCTTCATCGACCTGGCGATAGCCAAAGTGAGTTGTTTTGTCGTTGGCCATGAAACCCTTCTCTGTGATCAAGACTCGGCTATTGTAGCGGTCTTGGTGATCGGGCGCATGTCAAAAAAGGAGGGCCTGCTCGTGTTTTACAGCTTCAGAATCTGCAGGGAGGGATCGCGGCTTTTACCGGCCTGCTCCAGTTGTTCGAGGTAGCGCTGCCAGTTGGCCTGGTATTCTCTGCCGAGCTGATACAGGTAATCCCAGGCGAAGATGCCGGTATCGTGGCCATCGTCGAAAACAAGCTGTAGCGCATAGTTGCCAACGGGCTCGATCTTGGTGATTGCAACGTCCTTTTTACCCCACTGCAGGACCTCCTGCCCGCGGCCGTGACCCCTGACCTCGGCGGAGGGGGAGAACACCCGGAGGTACTCGGCAGCGAGTTCGAGGGTCTCGCCGTTGGCATAGCCGAGCTCCAGGCAGCGACGCACGCGGTGCAGTACGATTGAGCTTGGCAATGGCGGCGACTGGCGGCTCATGAGCGGCTACAGAATAAAGCGGCTGAGATCGTCATCTTTATGGAGATCCTGCAGTTTGTCATCGACGTAGGCGGTATCCACCACGATATGCTGTTCCCGGGCCGCCAGGTCGGTGGCATCGAAAGAGGCGTCTTCAAGTAATCGTTCCAGCACTGTGTGCAGGCGACGCGCGCCGATGTTCTCGGTGCGCTCGTTGACCTCCCAGGCGATCTCCGCAATCCGGCGGATGCCGTCGTCGGTGAATTTCAGCTGCAACCCCTCCGTTGCCATCAGAGCGATATATTGTTCGGTCAGGCTGGCATCCGGCTCGGTCAGTATGCGCTGGAAGTCCTCTGGTGCCAGTGCATCCAGTTCCACGCGTATCGGCAGTCGGCCCTGCATTTCCGGAATCAGGTCGGAGGGGCGAGTGAGATGAAAAGCGCCGCTGGCGATAAACAGGATGTGGTCTGTTTTCACCATACCGTAGCGGGTGCTGACGGTGCAGCCCTCGATCAGCGGCAGCAGGTCGCGCTGCACACCCTCCCGCGAAACATCCGCTGAGCCGGCTTCACCGCGCTTGGCAATTTTATCGATCTCATCGAGAAACACGATGCCGGTCTGCTCCACCGTGGTGACTGCCCGGGACTTGATATCCTCTTCGTTGACCATTTTGAGGGCTTCGTCGTCCGTCAGTTTTTTCAGGGCGGCTTTTACCGTCATTTTTTGCGGCGTGGTGCGCTTGCTGGCCATGTTGGAGAACATGTTCTGCAGCTGGTTGGTCATTTCCTCCATACCGGGGGGCGCCATGATATCGATGCCCGCCGGGCTTGCGTTGACCTCGATTTCGATTTCCTTGTCATCGAGCTCACGCTGGCGCAATTTCTTGCGAAAAATCTGCCGGGTGGAGGACTCCTCCTTCGATTCCGCCTGACCCCTGGCAGGGGGTAGCAGGGCGTCCAGAATCCGCTCCTCGGCGGCGTCCTCGGCACGGTTGCTGACCTTTTCCTTCTCCTGCTCCCGGAGTTGCTTGATGGCGGCGTCCACGAGGTCCCTGACGATGGACTCGACATCCCGTCCCACATAACCGACTTCGGTGAACTTGGTGGCTTCGACCTTGATAAAGGGGGCGTTGGCCAGTTTCGCCAGGCGCCGGGCGATTTCGGTCTTGCCGACCCCGGTCGGACCGATCATGAGGATGTTTTTGGGCGAAATCTCGGCGCGCAGTGATTCATCCAATTGCATCCGCCGCCAGCGGTTGCGCAGGGCTATCGCGACCGCACGCTTGGCTTTGTCCTGGCCAACGATATGGTTGTCCAATTCATGAGCTATTTCTCGCGGTGTCATTATCACGGTCATACCAGGTCTTGCTCCCGTATCGGGGTGAAGATTCAACTGCGGCTCGGCAGTGTTTCAATGGTCAGGTTGTGGTTGGTGTAGACGCAGATGTCAGCCGCAATATTGAGGCTTTTCTCAACGATCTTGCGGGCGTCCAACTCGGTGTTGTCGATCAGTGCACGGGCGGCTGACTGGGCGAAGGGGCCCCCTGAACCAATGGCGATGAGGCCTTGCTCGGGCTCTATCACATCGCCATTGCCAGAAATGATCAGCGAGGTTTCCTGATCGGCTACGGCCAGCAGCGCCTCAAGCTGGCGGAGAGCGCGCTCGGTGCGCCAGGCCTTGGCCAGTTCTACCGCCGCGCGTACCAGGTGCCCCTGATATTTTTCCAGTTGCCCCTCGAATAACTCGAACAGGGTAAATGCATCAGCAGTGCCCCCGGCAAAGCCGGCAATGACCTCGTCGTGGTAAAGTCGCCGGACCTTGCGGGCATTGCCCTTCATTACGGTGTTGCCCATGCTCACCTGGCCATCGCCGCCTATAACCACCTGGTTGTCGCGGCGTACGGAAACAATGGTGGTGCCTCGATATTGTTGCAAGGGTCGATCCTCTCCTGGGTAATTCTACGAGTTGGGGTCAGTCGCTCGGATTTCAAGACCGTGGGTGGGTTCGATGGGTAACGTAGCACGCGCTACGGAAGTTGGGTTTTCACGACGCGAGAAGGTTCCCCGCTACAGTCCGGCTCACTCGGGCTTGCGTTTGGTCACCAGCGAGTCGATGTTTTCCTGGCTGAGTTTGGCCTGCGCCTGGGCCAGTTGACTGCGGTTTTGGTAAGGACCCGACTGGACCCGGTACCAGGACTTACCCTGGTGTCTGACTTTTTCGATATTGCCCTCGAGGTCGAGCAGAATCAGCTGTATGCGACGCTTCTCCGCTTCGTCACGTTGCTGGAAAGAGCCTGCCTGCAGGTAGTAGCGGTACCCATCCTCAGCAGATGTTGTCTGTGCGTTCGTTTTCTTGTCGTCGGGTTTTTCTTCGGGCCGGGACCGGGCCGGCTGGCGCTCCTGGGAAACCATAACCTCGCGCTCGGGCAGCAGGGTGTAGAAATTGAATCGGACCGACTCATCGGCCTGGGGCTCGGCGTTTTGGCTGCTGGCCTGGGCCCTGTCGACAGTGGCCTCCCCGGGCAGACTGGCCAGGTGATAGAGATACCCCAGTAGCAACCCAGCGCCCAGCCCGGCAACGAGCCACAACCAGGGGGGCTGATTGTTGGCGGGTTTGTTGCGCACATTTTTGCGCGCCTTGCCACCGCTGGCTTTGCGTTTGGCGAAATCCTGGCTCAATTACATATGCTCCGGAGCGGATACGCCCAGCAGGGCCAGGCCATTGCGGATGACCTGCCCGACGGCGAGGGTTAGCGATAACCGGGCGGCACGCAGCGAAGGGTCTGCGCAGATGACCTTGTGGTTGTTGTAGAAGCTGTGAAACTCGCCGGCAAGTTCCTTGAGGTAATTGGCGACAAGGTGGGGTTCGCTGGCGGCGCAGGCCCTGCGCACAATGTCGGCGTAGTCTCCAAGGCGCTTGATCAAAGCTTTTTCGTTGTCGTTTTCCAGCATTTGCAGCTTATCGAGCCCCTCTGTCTGGTGGTAATTCATGCCCTGTTGCTCCAGCTTCTGCATAACGCTGCAGACCCTCGCGTGGGCATATTGAATATAGTACACAGGGTTGTCATTGGTTCTGGAGCGCGCGAGATCGATGTCAAAGGTCAACTGGGAATCAGGGGCCCTCGCGGCGAGGAAAAACCGGGTTGCATCCTGGCCGACTTCGTCGATCAGGTCGCGCAGGGTGACGTAGCTGCCGGCCCGCTTGGAAATTTTCACTTCCTCTTTGCCCCGGGTCACGGTCACCATCTGGTGCAGCACATACTCTGGCCAACCCTTGGGAATGCCGATATCGAGTGCCTGCAGGCCGGCCCGCACCCGGGTGATTGTGCTGTGGTGGTCCGCCCCCTGTTCGTTGACGACCCGTTTGAATCCCCGCTGCCATTTGTCGACATGGTAGGCAATGTCGGGGACAAAATACGTGTAACCACCCTCTGTCTTGCGCATTACCCGGTCCTTGTCATCGCCAAATTCGGTGCTGCGCAGCCACAGGGCCCCATCCTGTTCGTAGCAGTAGCCGCTGGCGACCAGTGCGTCTACCGTCCGCTCAACCTGGTCGTTGGCATACAGGCTCGACTCGAGGAAATAGACATCGAACTCAACCCCGAAAGCTCGCAGGTCCTGATCCTGCTCCCGGCGCAGGTAAGCCACGGCAAAATGGCGAATCGCGTCGAGGTCCTGCGGGTCCGCGGCACCGACCACGTGCTGATCCTCGGCGACGATCGCGCTACCCGCCATGTAGGCGGCTGCGACATCGGCAATATAATCACCTCGATAGCCATCCTCGGGCCAGTGGGGCTGGCCCGGAGCTATGCCCCGGCAGCGCGCCTGCACTGACAGGGCGAGGTTGCTGATCTGTTGGCCAGCGTCGTTGTAGTAAAATTCCCGGGTTACTTCCCAGCCGTTCGCTGCCAGCAGTCGACAGAGGCAGTCGCCCAGCGCAGCGCCGCGGCCATGACCCACATGCAGCGGGCCGGTGGGGTTGGCTGAAACGAATTCCACCTGCACTTTGTCGCCGGCACCATCGTTGTTGACACCAAAGCGGGCCCCGCTCTCGAGGATGTCGCCGATTACGGCGGTCGCTGCTGACTTTGCCAGGAAGAAGTTGATGAAGCCCGGGCCGGCGATTTCGGTATCGCCGATAATCGAATTGGCCGGGATGGCGGCGACGATTTGGGCTGCCAGTTCCCGGGGCGCCATGCCCGCGCGCTTGGCCAGAGTCATGGCCAAATTGGAGGCGAGGTCGCCATGGCTGGGGTCGCGGGTGGTCTCCAGTTGAATCGAGGGTGTGATATCGGCCGGCAGGACGGACCCGGCCTGCAGGTTCTGGACGGCCTGAGAGAGCAGCTCTAGGAGGGCTTGTTTCATGATTACCTGGGAGTCTGGAGGTTGGTGATAAGTGGGCGTGATTACACGAGCTGGCAAAATCGCCCATTATCTCTCGCTTGGGCACGCTTGCCAATGTTCAGATGAAATCTTGCGGGTCGATATCCACGGACCAGCGCAAGCGATAGTCTTTTGCATTTTCCTGCAGCCATTCCACGGCGCGCTGCAGGCATTGGTGCAACGGTAGCCGCCGCGTCGCTTTGAACAGCAGCTGGGAGCGGTAGCGACCAGCGCGTCGGGCTATTGGTGGCGCCAGCGGGCCGATCAGGTTGATGTCGGCGTCCGCGGCCAGGAACTGACGCAGTCTGGATAGCAAATCTTCGGCGCTGTGCTGATCCGGCGTGTCGCAGCGGACGATCCCCATGTGGCCGAACGGCGGCAGCTGCAGGGCACGGCGTTCCGCCAGAATATGATCGCTGACATGATGGTATTGATCGCGGATCAGCAGGCTCAGCAGAGGGTGCTGGGGAAAATGGGTCTGGATAATCACGCTGCCCGGGCGGTCCGCACGACCGGCCCTTCCGGCAACCTGGATCAACATCTGCGCGGTGCGTTCGGGGCCGCGGAAGTCGGTGCTACAAAGCCCCGCATCCGCGTCGAGCACCGCCACCAGGGTCACCCTGGGAAAGTGATGCCCCTTGGCCAGCATCTGGGTGCCAACCAGGATGGCGGGCTCGCCGCTGCCGATACGTGCCAGAAACTTCTCCATCGCCCCCTTGTGGCGGGTGGTGTCACGGTCTATGCGCAGGATGGGTGTCGCAGGAAAACGCGACTGCAAAAAAGACTCGGAGCGCTCGGTGCCAAGGCCGACGCCAACAAGCCGTGAGCTATCGCACCCCGGGCAGCGGCTTGGTAGCTCGGTCTGGGATTCACAATGGTGACATTTAAGTACTCGCAGTCGCCTGTGTACGACCATGCGCACGTCGCAGTGCTGGCAATCGGCGACCCAGCCGCAGTCATGGCAGATAAGCGCCGGGGCAAATCCCCGGCGGTTGAGGAAAACCAGAACCTGGTTGCCCTGGTCGAGGTTGAGTTGCATGGCTTCCAGCAGCGGCTCGCTAAAGCCCTCGAGCAGGTTTTGTTCCCGAAGGTCCAGCAATTGGTAGCTTGGCGCAGTGGCATCCCCCGCACGCGCTTGCAGCCGCAATGTTTGGTAACGTCCCAGTCGGGCATTTTGCATGGTTTCTGCTGAGGGTGTCGCCGAGCCCAGAACTATCGGGATCGATTCGAGTTGCGCACGCTTAACGGCAACGTCCCGCGCCGAATAGCGAAAACCGTCCTGCTGTTTATAGGAAGTGTCGTGCTCCTCATCGATGACTATCAGCCCAAGGGACTCGAAGGGTGTGAATACGGCTGACCTCGTGCCAACAACGACCCGGCTGATGCCGAGCCGTGCGCCCTGCCAGCCCCGCAGGCGGTCCCCGTCGCTGAGACCGGAATGCAGCGCTACGACTTGACCCGGGAATCGCGCCTCAAAGCGGGCCAGGGTCTGCGGCGTAAGGCCTATCTCCGGTACCAATACCAGCGCCTGCTCGCCCCGATCGAGGGCGGCGGCTATTGCATGCAGATACACCTCGGTTTTTCCGCTGCCGGTAATTCCCTCGAGCAGAAAGGGTGAGAACCGGCCCAACTCCTGGCAAATCCTGGAAACCGCGGCGTTTTGTTCCGGATTGAGCTGCGGGCCCGGGGTGATCTCGACAGGCGGCCGCTGTGGCACTATCTCTGTGCGATCAACCACGCCCCTGGCTACCAGGGCCTGCAACGCCGCGCGAGACAGGCCATGCGCGTCGAGTTCACCTGCCAGCACCTGCCGGTGCTGAATCAGGTAGCCAAGCGCCTGCTGTTGCCTCGGAGCGCGGGCAAAGGCTGCGGGGCCAAGTCCCTCACCCCGGGCGTTGAGTCGCCAGCCTGGCAATGTGCATGCCGTGTCCGGCTGGCCCTTGCGCAACGTTGGCGGTAAGGCATGAAACAAGGTGTCTCCCAGGGGATGTAGATAGTAATTCGAGCTCCATCGGCAAAGCGCAAGCATCTCGGGACTCAGCAGCGGCTCGCTGTCGAGGAAGTCTGCTGCGCACCTGAGCCTGGTCGGTGCCAGTTCAGATGAGCTTTTGACTCCAAGCAGGAGGCCGGTCACGGTGTGCTTGCCGAACGGCACGCTCAGCCGTATCCCGGGCTTTAGCGCGACAGCCTCCGCACCCTTGGGTGGCAGGTAGTCGAACAAGCGGCGCAAAGGGGTAGCAAGCGCAATTTCGAGAATAGCTTCGGTCATTGACTGCGGGCTCGGGGAAAGCGGTTTGCCTCGGATGCAGCTCGGTTGGCTAGTGCACCGTTGTCCGGCGTTGTGTCATCGTTGGTGGAATGGGGGAAGCGTGGCTGGATTCTACCATGGGGACGCGACTTTGAGGGCTGGGGAGTTGAGCGCTTGTCAGCCCGGCATTTTCTGTTATGATGCGCGGTCCTTCGGGAGCCGGCCCTTTTTCAGGGCATCACCAGGATACGGTGCCGGGCAAAGATTCGGTGGCGGTGTCCGCTATAGACAAGGTGTGCATCATGCAGAAAGATATCCATCCAGCTTACAACGAAATAACCGCAACCTGCAGCTGCGGGAATACCATACAGACGCGCTCTACCCTGAAGGAG
This sequence comes from uncultured Gammaproteobacteria bacterium, assembly GCA_963751595.1. Classification (GTDB taxonomy): domain Bacteria; phylum Pseudomonadota; class Gammaproteobacteria; order Pseudomonadales; family JAHEGP01; genus JAHEGP01. Next base: position 104,020 of record CAVVVC010000003.1, on the reverse strand, counting down.
GACATTCATATTGAAGTTTGCTCCTCCTGCCACCCTTTTTATACCGGGAAGCAGAAGGTGTCTGATACCGGTGGCCGGATCGATCGCTTCAACAAGCGTTTTGGCAGGCGGTCGGGCTCCTAAGCGCGGCGCATTCGGACGCCCGCAAGCAGCGGCATGAACTACAGGGTACTTTTGGGCGTGCTTGTCGCCCTGGCGTTGTTGGGCTGGGCGGCGGGAACTCCCCCCTTTATCAAGGGCGATGAACATTCCACTGAGCTTTTGTGCCAGCACGATGGTTCTGGTGAGGAGATCGCCTGGCGTCATGTGCATGACGGCGATACGCTCATTCTCGCCGACGGCAGGAAGGTCAGGGTTATTGGCTACAATGCGCCCGAGCTTGCGCGCTCCGGGCACGACGGTGACCCATTTGCCAATGAAGCGACGATAGCCGCCAGAACTTTTCTACGGAATTCCAGCACGATTGTGCTTCAGCCCGGGGTTGAAGCCAGAGATCGCCACGGGCGTTATTTGGCTCACGTCTTTCGCCCCGGGGATGGCGCCAGCCTGGCGGCGCATCTTTTAGCGCAAGGTCTTGCCTGGCAAATCGCGGTCCCGCCCAATCTCGGCTACCTCGAGTGTAATCGTGCTGCCGAAGGGAAGGCGCGAGCCGAGGGGCGCGGCCTTTGGTCCAGCCAATACCTTGATTCAGCCGTGTCCGCCGAACCGCGCGCGGGTTTCAGGGTTTTGTCCGGTCGCGTTGAGCGGGTCTCATTGAATAAAAGCTGGTGGCTGGAAACTGACGCCGGTTTCGTGGTGCGTATTCCCGCTGCAGACCACGGGTTGTTCGAGCGGAGGGAGATCGAACGTTTGCCCGGGCGAGCCTTCGAGGTGAGGGGCTGGATGTATCATCGCTCGGCCCGCCCACCTTACAGCCCCTGGGTGTTGCTGCTGCGCCACCCCTCGGCCCTGCGACTGTTGGATTGAGCCTGCTGGGCCCGGGGCGTCGACGCTTGTGGGTCATAGGTGATTTCTATATGCTACTTCGCCTGTTTTCTGGTTCCCATTTTGCATACGGATGACCTTCATGAGTGACCTGAAGAAAGCGTCGTTGGATTATCATGCGCTGCCCAAGCCGGGAAAGATCGCGATTCAACTGACGACGGCGGCTGAAACCCAGCGGGATTTGGCCTTGGCCTACAGTCCCGGTGTGGCGGCGCCGGTCAGGGCCATCGCTGAAAACCCCGATGATGTGTATCTGTACACCGCAAAAGGTAACTCAGTGGCGGTCATCTCCGACGGCAGCGCCATTCTTGGGCTCGGCAACCTCGGGCCCCTCGCGAGCAAGCCGGTGATGGAGGGCAAGGTGCTGCTGTTCAAGCGCTTTGCCGATATCGATGCCATAGATATCGAGGTCAAGACTGACTCGATGCAGGGCTTCATCGATTCAGTAGCCAGTATCGCCGATACCTTCGGCGGTATTAATCTCGAGGATATCCGCGCCCCCGAATGCTTTGAAATCGAGCGCCAATTGGTCGACATATGTGATATTCCGGTGTTTCATGATGACCAGCACGGTACCGCGATCGTCACGGCTGCTGGCTTGCTTAACGCGCTTGAAATACAGGGAAAAACGCTTCCCGACGCGCGTATCGTGTGCCTTGGCGCGGGTGCGGCCGCAATCGCATGCATGCGATTGCTGGTAGAGATGGGTGCACACCGGGAAAACATATTGATGCTGGATCGGCGGGGTGTGATTTATACCGGGCGAGATGGGGTCAATCAGTACAAGGCCGAATTCGCCAACGATACCGCTGCGCGCAGCCTGGCGGATGCCTGCAACGGTGCGGATGTCTTTATCGGCCTGTCCGGTTCCAATTTGTTGATGCCGGAGGTTCTCAAGACCATGGCGCCCCGGCCGGTGGTATTTGCCTGCTCCAACCCCGACCCCGAGATTTCACCGGAAGTCGCGCTGCGGACAAGAGATGACCTGATTATAGCGACCGGTCGCTCCGATTATCCCAACCAGGTCAACAATGTACTCGGCTTTCCCTATATTTTTCGCGGGGCACTCGACGTCAGGGCGCGGGAAATCAATACTGCGATGAAAGTCGCTGCGGTGAAGGCGCTTTGCGACCTTACCCGCAAGCCAGTTCCGCAATCCGTGCTCGACGCCTGCGACGAAGCTGCATTGAGCTTCGGGCCCCAATATATCATCCCCAAACCAATGGACCCGCGCTTGATGAGTTTTGTCAGCGATGCGGTTGCGCGCGCTGCAGTAGAAACGGGAGTGGCTCGGAAAGCTTATCCAGAGCATTATCCAATATAGTTGTCGCCGGGGGGGTAATGCCGAGCCTTGTCGGTGCTCGTTTGCTGCGGGCAGAGGGCCGGCCAGGCTTGGCGGCGCTAGCGGACGGTTTATCCAAATTAGCCAGGGTGCTGAGACAGGGGTCGGATTGGGGGCCGTCGCCCGGCAAGCCTTTTCCGGAAGCCTGCTAGAAGAGGTCTTCTTCCAGCAGTTCTTCTCCCCCTGAGGCGCCTGTTCCACCGTAGCCTGTCTCTGCGTATTCCGTGGGGGCAAGTTCGGACCGAAATATCTCGAATATCGCGTCCTGCTGGCCGGGGCGTGCCAGCAGTCCCGAAACCGGGTCGATCCGCACCATTGTCATGCCGTTGGGCTGCTCCCAGCTGCGTTCCGGTTTACCCTCCAGTGCGAAGCCCATGAAATCCATCCATATTGGTAGTGCTGCGGTGCCGCCATATTCTCTTCTGCCCAGATGCTCGTTCTGGTCGAAGCCCAGCCAGACGGTTGTCACGATGTCACGATTGTAGCCAGAGAACCATGCGTCCGTCGGGCCATTTGTGGTGCCGGTCTTGCCCGCGATGTCGCCCCGCCCCAGTGCCCGGGCCTTGGTGGCGGTCCCGCGTTTAATGACGTCCCCGAGCATGGAATTCATCAGGTAATGGGTTCGTGGCTCCATCACCCGTTTTGCAGGCACAATTTCGCCATCACCTGGCTCACGCGGTTGAGCGCAATCGCTGCAGGCGACCGCAGGCCTGGCGGTGACCAGGATGTTGCCATCGATATCCTGAATTTCTGCCACTACATAGGGCTTCACCAGATAACCCCCGTTTGCCAGCACAGCGTAGGCGCGAACCAGTTCCATCGGGCTGACTGTCAGCGTGCCCAGTGCCAGAGACAAATCTTTCGGCAGATCGGAAGATTTGAAGCCAAAGCGAGTCACGTAATCAACGGCGGGCTGTACCCCGATAGAGCGAAGTAATCTGATGGACACCAGATTCCGTGACAGGTAGAGGGCCTTGCGTAATCGCGTGGGCCCGTAAAACCTGCCGCTGGCATTGACCGGTCGCCAGGTCGCCTCCAGCCGGTCATCCTCAAACACCACCGGAGCATCATTGATAATACTGGCGGCGGTAAAGCCGTTTTCCAGCGCAGCTGCATAGAGAAAAGGTTTAAAGCTGGAGCCTGGTTGGCGTTTGGCCTGAATAACTCGATTGAACTTGCTTTTTTCGAAGTCCAGTCCGCCGACCATGGCGAGTACGGCGCCGTCCTGGGGTCTCAGTGAAACCAGTGCTGCCTGGGCCTCAGGAACCTGCCCCAGTCGCCATTTGCCTTTAGCCTGATGGATGCGAACGACATCTCCCACCGCGTGCAGATCTCCTGCGGTTTGTGGGGGTTTGCCCAGGCTGTCTTCATTGATCTTGGCCCTTGCGTCTGCAAGGCCAGCATCCCAGGCCAGAGCAACGGTATCGCCATTGGCCAGCAGGACAGAGATACTTTTTTTATCCACACTGGTGACCACCGCAGCCTGTTGATCCCCGATAATCGGCAGGTCGGCCAAAGCGGCTTGCCAGTCTTCCAGCGGTAGAGTGCCGTCCTGGCCTTTTGCCGTCGGTAATCGCGACTCGGGGCCGCGATAGCCATGGCGCTTGTCGTAAGCCAGCAAGCCCCGCAGGGCCGCTTCATTGGCGCGCGTCTGCAATTTGCTGTCGACGGTGGTGTAGACGCGATACCCGTTGGTGTAGGCATCGGAGCCGTAGCGGCGTACCATATGCGACCGAGCCATTTCTGCCACCCATGGTGCGGCGAGCTCCAGTCTGTCACTGTGTAAACTGGCAGTGATTGGCGCGCTCTGCGCCACTTCCAACTCCTGGGCGTCAATGTAGCCGAGCTTGTTCATGCGGCTGAGTATCCAGTTGCGACGCTCCAGGGCTCGAGCAGGGTTGACCAGGGGGTTGAAGCTCGACGGGGCTTTCGGCAGGCCCGCGATCATCGCCAGCTGCGCGAGGTCGAGTTGATCGATACTCTTGCCGTAATACACTTGGGCCGCTGCGCCGATTCCATAGGCGCGATTGCCCAGATAGATTTTGTTGAAGTAGAGCTCCAGGATCTCTTCCTTGCTCAATTGCTGGTCGATCTGCAAGGCCAGCATGATTTCTGTGAACTTGCGGGTAAATGTGCGCTCGCGGCTAAGAAAGTAATTCTTGGCGACTTGCATGGTAATCGTGGAACCGCCGGAGCGAATGCTGCCCGTGGAGGCCAACTCGCCGGCTGCCCGCAAAAGCCCTTTGAGGTCTACCCCGTGGTGCTCGAGGAAAGTATCGTCCTCTGCTGCGAGAATGGCGTGGATCAGGTTGGCCGGTACTTGATCGTAGGTAACCGGGGTGCGCTTCTTCTCGCCAAATTCGCCGATCAGCACTCCGTCCGATGAGAACACCCGCAGGGGAATCTGCAGTTGAATGTCCTTCAGGGTGGCAACAGGCGGCAATTTAGGACTAAGGTATAGATAGACGCCTGCCGCGACCATTGCGGCGCCGGCGGCGCATACCGCAAGCAGCCAGGCAAGGTACTTGAAAAGGCTCTTAGATTTGATCATCGGGTAGTCTTGGCTTCAGGAGAATCAGCTTCACAGTTTCGCAATCAATGTTTCGCGGCGGCCATTATAAGCCTATTTTCCTCCGATAATCATTTGCGCTATTGCGGATCGTGATATTTACTTAATTCATCATAAAAGCGCTCTAAGTGGCCGAAAAATAGGATATTCAGCGTGTTTGGACTCATTGGAAAGAAAAAACCCGCATTGGTGCTCGGTCTCGACATCAGTTCGACATCGGTGAAATTGCTGGAGCTCAGTAAGTCGGGTGACAGCTACAAGGTGGAAAGCTATGCGGTTGCGTCACTGCCGCCCAATGCCGTTGTGGAAAAAAACATCAACGATGTGGAGGCGATTGCTGAGTCCATTGTCAAGACTGTCGAACTCGCCAGAACCAAGGTGAAGAACGCGGCGCTTGCAGTGGCCGGCTCCGCAGTTATTACCAAGGTCATCGAGATGGATGGCGGCCTTAGCGATGAGCAGATGGAGGCCCAAATATCGCTGGAAGCGGACCAGTACATTCCCTACCCCCTGGATGAGGTGGCCATAGACTTCGAGATCATTGGCGAGTCAGAGCGCAGCCCGGAACAGGTGGAAGTGTTGCTGGCCGCATGTCGTGGTGAAAACGTAGAGCTTCGTTCCGACGCACTCGAGGCGGCCAACCTGCATGCCAAGATAGTCGATGTCGAGGCTTACGCGCTGCAGCGCGCCTACGACCTTATGATCAAGCCCCAACTCGGACTTGACGATGAGCAGGTTGTCGCTGTAGTTGACCTTGGGGCTACGATGACAACCCTGAGCGTCTTCAACGATGGTGAGGCAAAATACACGCGCGAGCAGTTGTTCGGCGGCAAGCAGCTCACCGAGGAGATTCAGCGGCGTTACGGTTTGTCTGTTGAAGAAGCAGGCCTTGCGAAAAAACAGGGTGGGCTTCCCGATGACTACGAACAGGAAGTACTTGAGCCCTTTAAAGAAGCTGTAGTTCAGCAAATTACCCGCTCGCTTCAGTTTTTCTTTTCTTCCAGCCCTTACAACGATGTCGATTTTATTGTCCTCGCTGGTGGCGTTGCCGCCATGCCAGGATTGTGCGAACTGGTGCAGGAGCGTCTCGGGACACCTGCGGCAGTTGCGAATCCCTTTGCCAACATGGCAGTGGCATCGAAGGTTAATTCGGTGGCCCTGGGCAATGACGCTCCTGCAATGATGATTGCATGTGGCCTGGCGATGAGGAGTTTTGCCTAATGCCTAATATCAATTTACTGCCATGGCGAGAAGAGCGCCGTAAGGCGCTAAAGCAAGAGTTTTTCGCTTTACTGGGTGCGGTTTCGATCGCGGCCCTGTTGTGTGTCGGGCTTGCATGGTTGCTGATGAATTTATCAATCGATAATCAGCGCGATCGCAACGCCTTCTTGCAGAAGCACATATCCGACCTGGAATTACAGGTCAAGGAAATCAAGGAGCTGAAGGCGCGCCGCGCCGAGCTGCTTGAAAGGATGAGGATTATCCAAAATCTGCAGGGCAACCGGCCGGTGATTACCCGGGTATTCAGCGAATTGGTGACATCGCTCCCGGAGGGCGTTTACTTTACCAATCTTGCACTGAAGGGCAAACAGCTAAGCATCGAAGGTACCGCTGAGTCCAATAACCGTGTTTCCAGTCTGATGCGCAAACTCGATCAGTCCGAGTGGTTTGAAAATCCAAACCTGACTCAGGTCAAAGCCAATCCGGGTTACGGTGAGCAGGCCAGTGACTTCACCATGTCTGTGAAGCTGGTGCTGCCAGGTGAGGACGAAGAAGTCGTGAGTACGAAAAAGAAGAAAAAATCGTCCAGAAGCAAGAAAAGAAGTTAGAAGTAGGGACAAACGGAGAAAATAGCCAATGGCAATAGCTGATACATTTCGGTCCCTGCGCGAAGTCGATTTTGATGACCTCAGCATGGAAAACCTCGGCACCTGGCCGACTCCTATCAAAGTTCTGGTTTGGCTGCTGGCCTTTGCAGCGATTCTCGCCGCCGGATACTTCATGGTAGTAAAAGCGCAACAGGAATTACTGGCGCAGGAGCAAACCAGGGAAGTCGATCTGCGGAAGCTCTATGAGCGTCGCGCTGAAGAGGCGGCAAACCTGGAAGCCTACCGTGTGCAGATGGCAGAAATAGAGAAGAACTTTGGGGTATTGCTGAGCCAGTTACCGGAGGATACAGAAGTGCCGGGTTTGCTTGACGATATCTCAAATGTCGGTGTTAACAACGGGTTGGTGCTGGACTTTATCGGCCTGCAGCCCGAGCAGCGCAAGGAGTTCTACGTCGAGCTGCCGATCACTATCGAGGCAACCGGGACGTATCACGACTTCGGGGCTTTTGTCAGCGGTGTATCTTCGCTGCCTCGAATCGTCACCTTGCATGATTTCAATATCGTGCGGGAAAAAGCACGGGGTAACCAGGCTGGAGAACTCAAGATGGAAGTCCTGGCTAAGACATATCGCTACAAGGATGATTGATTCGGGGCATGAGGAAATACGGGAATGAATCGTAAAACACTAACATTTACACTCTTTCTGCCCCTGCTTTTAACGGGATGCATTGGAGACGACTATGCAGATATCAAGCAGTTCATGGAAGAAGTGAAGTCGCGTCCGAAAAAGCAGATAGAGCCGATACCGATCTATCCGCCATACAAGTCCTACACGTACAGCGTGATGGCTAATCGCTCGCCCTTTGCCAAGCCAATGGCGATCAAGGAAATCTCGAGGCTGGTCGGGCCGGTCAGCAGTGTCAAGCCCAATGAAGACCGAACGCGGGAATACCTGGAAACCTTTGCGGTTGAATCGCTCTCATTGGTAGGGCATATCCAGAAGAGTGGCGTGATGTACGCGCTGATTAATGACGGGCAGGGTTCAGTTCACCCCGTTACAGTCGGAAATTATCTTGGGCGCAATCACGGCAAGATCGTTGGTTTGACTGAAACTGAAATCAATGTGACCGAAATCGTTCCCGGTGGCGGAGATACCTGGGTGGAACGTCCCAGAACTATCGCCTTGCAAGAATAAATTAATCAGGTATTGAATCTACGATGGATGTTGTGGCCATGAAAACCAGTGTAATAACAACAGTATCTCAACGATCTAAAATCATGTCGCGGAGTCTTTCGACGCTGCTGATAATGGGTCTGTTACCCGTGCAGCAGGCATTGGCGGCGGCTATCGACGGTATCGATTTTAATTCGTTACCTGGCGACAAGGTCGAAATCCGTCTCGATTTCGATGAGGCGCCGCCCTTGCCGAAATCCTATACGATTGACCAGCCGGCGAGGATTGCGCTGGACTTGCCTGGCGTCGAAAGCAATCTCGACCAAAAGAAGCATACGCTGGACTTTAGTAATGCGCAGAGCGTCATGGTTCTGGAGGCTTCTGGTCGAACCCGGGTTATCGTCAATCTGGTTGAAATGACCGGCTACGAGACCCGGGTCGAGGGCAATAGTCTCTACGTCGTGCTCGGCGATGAGGGTGCTCGTGACTACCTGAAGCCGACTCGTGCGGATATCGATTCCCAGTTCGTTGCCTCCAGTGCGGGCAATCAGATTACTGCCATCGACTTCCAGCGTGGCGAGGAGGGTGAGGGTAAACTTCTCCTGACACTCGCCGATCCTGCGGTAGATGTCGATGTCAGCAAGCAGGGCCGCAATATCGCGGTGAATTTCTCCGGGGTAAATATCCCTGCGAACCTGCAGCGCCGCTACGATGTGGTCGACTTTGCTACACCGGTTACTTCTATTAGTGCTGACGAGCGTGACGGTGAAGCGACACTTCTGATCCAGCCCACCGGTGACTACGACTACCTCGCATACCAGGTGGATGAAACTTATGTTGTGAGTGTTCGCCCGCTGGCTGAGGAAGAAATCGAGGCTCGCAAGAGCGAGTTCATGTACACCGGCGAAAAGCTGTCGCTTAACTTCCAGGATATCGAAGTGCGGGCAGTGCTCCAGTTGATTGCTGATTTCACCGAGCTCAATCTGGTCGCGAGTGACACCGTCAAGGGCAAAATAACCCTGAGACTGCAGAACGTGCCCTGGGATCAGGCGCTCGACCTGGTACTGAAAACCAAGGGTCTCGACAAGCGCCAGGTGGGGAACGTACTGATGGTTGCGCCCGCCGCAGAAATTGCAGCGCGCGAACGCCAGGAAATCGAAACCAACAAGCAGCTGGAAGAATTGGCGCCATTGCAGACCGAATATATTCGTGTGCTGTACGCCAATGCCTCCGAGCTGTTCTCCCTTTTCCAGTCGAGCGCGGCAAGTGACGGCGCTGAGTCTACCGGCAGCATCCTGTCTCCCCGTGGCCAGGTTATCGTGGACGAACGCACCAATTCCTTGCTGGTGACTGAAACTCCACAGAAAATCGAGGAAATCCGCCGGTTGTTGCGCTTGATCGACGTGCCGGTTCGTCAGGTCATGATCGAGTCCAGGATCGTGGTTGCCAACTCGGATTTTGCCCAGGACCTTGGCATCAAGTGGGGAGGTGCGATAGCCAGTAATAATGAAGATCCGTCATCCATTGCATCCGGATCGCTGACATCCAATGTCATCGCTCGAGAAACCGGAACGTTGGTATTTCCCGAGGCTCTGGTAGTGGACCTGGGGGTTCAACAAGCCGGTGCGACGTCCTTTGCGGTGGACTATGTCAGTGACCGGCTCAACCTGACTGCGGAGCTATCGGCCCTGGAAAGCAATGGTGAGGGTGAGGTGGTTTCACAGCCCAAGGTTATTACCGGCGACAAGCAGCAGGCTACCATCAAGTCGGGTCAACAGGTGCCTTACCTTGAGAGCTCTTCCAGCGGTCGAACCACGGTGAAGTTCAAGGATGCGGTTTTGAAGTTGGACGTCACCCCCAACATTACCCCGGATGATCGCATTATCATGGATCTTGTGATCAACCAGGATGAGGTCGGTGGATTTATCAACGGTGAATTCAACTCACAGATTCCGATTATCGATACCACCGAGCTGGTGACACAGGTTCTGGTAGACAACGGTGAAACCATTGTTCTGGGCGGTGTATTTCAATTGCAGGATCTGACTTCGGTAACCAAGACCCCGTTCCTTGGTGACATTCCTTACCTGGGCCGCTTGTTCCGCCGCACGTCGCAGAGCAAAGAGAAGACAGAAACCTTGATCTTTATCACGCCGCGTATATTATCCGACAACCTCCTGGACTAATGTGCGATGACTGATGTCGAAGCGGGATAACGTAATTCTGGTCGGCCCCATGGGGGCCGGAAAATCGACCATCGGCCGCCTTTTGGCGGCCGAGCTGCGTTTGGCGTTCGTGGATTCCGATGACGAAATTGAGCGGCGTTGCGGAGCAGACATCAGTTGGATTTTCGACAAGGAAGGCGAGGAGGGGTTCCGCGATCGTGAAACCAGCATGTTGCATGAATTGGTGTTGCGTCATGGCATCGTTCTGGCCACCGGTGGCGGCGCTATCGAGCGCGCAGAAAATCGCCGCTTACTGGCGGAGCACGGCTTCGTTGTTTATTTACATACCTCGATCGGGCGCCAGACCGAGCGCACTGCACGTGATCGAAAGCGGCCTTTGCTACAAAATGCAGACCCGGCCCTGGTCCTCAAGGAGCTCATGAGCCGACGGGACCCTCTCTACCGCGAAGCCGCTGATCTTGTGGTTTCCACGGATACTCGCAATGCCCGCTCGATGGTTCAGGATCTGGCCAGCCGGATTCGAGCCGAAAGCTCTCGCTGAATTCCCCATGGATGTGATCGTCTTGCAGTCCGGCAGGGTATAATAGGCGGGGCAATGACCACAGCCGACGATGAGTCCGCTGGCCCGGCACCCCATCGAGGAATCCAGAATGCCAACACAGCTCACAGTGGAGCTCGGCGAGCGCAGCTATCCCATCTACATCGGCCGCGATTTACTCCAGGCCCCTGAACTACTTAGCCGGCATATCCGCGGTGGCCAGGTTTTGGTGGTGAGTAACGAGACCGTAGCACCGTTGTATCTTGAGACAGTGCTTGATGCCTATAGCGGCCTGCAAGTCGACAGTTGCATTCTGCCAGATGGGGAGCAGTACAAAACTCTGGAGGTGCTGAACCGCGTTTTCGATACCTTGCTGGCGCGGCGCCACAACCGAACCACTACTCTGGTGGCACTTGGCGGTGGCGTGGTGGGGGACATGACGGGGTTTGCTGCGGCCTGCTACCAGCGGGGAGTCGATTTTCTCCAGCTGCCGACCACGCTGCTGGCGCAGGTGGATTCGTCGGTCGGGGGCAAGACTGCAGTGAATCACGCCGCCGGCAAAAACATGATAGGAGCTTTCTATCAGCCCCGCGCTGTGATCGCAGACCTTGCCACTCTTGCCACACTGCCGGCCCGGGAGTATGCCGCGGGGTTGGCGGAAGTGGTGAAATACGGGTTGATCGCCGATTCTGACTTTTTCGACTGGCTTGAGGCGAACGCTCCAGCTTTGCTGGAGCGGGACGACGAGGCGATGGCTGCTGCCATTTACCGTTCCTGTGTCAACAAGGCCAAGGTTGTGGCGCGCGACGAGCGCGAAGGTGGTGTCCGGGCGATTCTTAATCTCGGCCACACTTTTGGCCACGCTATCGAGACCTACCAGGGTTACGGCGATTGGCTGCACGGAGAGGCGGTGGCCGCCGGCATGGTTATGGCGGCTGAGCTTTCTGCGCAAATGGGCTGGATTGATCGCGGGACAGTGGCACGTATTGTGCATGTCATTGCCTCAATGGGCTTACCCGTCGCGCCGCCCGATGACATGCCCGCTTCTCGGTTCCTGGATTTGATGGCGGTGGACAAAAAAGTGCTGGATGGTCGTTTACGATTGGTGGCCCTGAAGAGCCTTGGCAACGCCATCGTCACTACTGAGCCGGGCGTGGATGTAGTCTCCGGTAGTATCGAGGCAAGCCGCAGCTACCGCCGCTGACGCACCCTCGCCCACAGGTCTGTTTGCGGGGCCTATTTGTGCCGTTAGCGGCCTGAGTGTAAAATGGCGATCCTTTTTGGCCGGCACCTGCTTCCCTGGCCGGTTGATATCTTTAATCCCTTGATTGTAAAGCGATTTGTGAGTTTTCATGAGGAAAGGACTGTATAGCCCCGGTGATTTTAAGGATAACTGCGGGTTTGGCCTGATAGCCCATATAGAGGGCGTCGCAAGCCATGAATTGTTGGCGACGTCGATCGAGTCACTCACCTGCATGACGCACCGTGGCGGAATTGCTGCGGATGGGAAGACCGGGGATGGATGCGGCCTGTTGTTGCAGAAGCCGGACGGTTTCCTGAGGCAGGTGGCCGCCGAAGCTTTCACTGCGCCGCTGGCCGAAAAATATGCGGTTGGGCAGGTTTTCCTGAGCCCGGATCCGGCCAAAAGCAGCGAGCAAAAAAGCCTGCTTGAGGCGGCACTCGAGGCACAGGGGCTTCTCGTTCCCGGCTGGCGCTGTGTGCCAACGGACCCCGAAGTTCTCGGTCCGATCGCGCTGGAGTCCATGCCCGGAATCGAGCAGGTTTTTGTACAGGCCGAGGGTGAGCTTTCCGACCAGGAGTTTGAGGTGGCTCTGTTTGTCGCCCGACGCAAGTGTGAACTGGCCGTTGGCGAGGATGAGCACTTTTACATCAGCAGCCTGTCCTGCGCAGTGCTCAGCTACAAAGGGCTGATGATGCCCGCTGATCTGACGCTGTTCTATCCCGATCTTGCGGATCCGCGGATGGAGACAGCAATCTGTGTATTTCACCAGCGCTTTTCGACAAATACCCTGCCGCGCTGGCCGTTAGCTCAGCCCTTTCGCTACCTGGCCCACAACGGCGAGATCAATACGATTACGGGCAACCGCAACTGGGCGGAGGCGCGTACCAGCAAATTCAAGACCAGTCTGCTGCCGGACATTGAAGCACTGTCGCCACTGGTTAACCGCACCGGCTCGGATTCCTCCAGTCTGGACAATATGCTGGAAGTGCTGTTGGCCGGGGGCATGAATATCAATCGGGCGATCAGCACACTGGTGCCCCCCGCCTGGCAGAACGTCGAGGACCTCGACCCCGACGAAAGAGCCTTCTTCGAGTATTCCTCCATGCATATGGAGCCCTGGGACGGCCCCGCCGGGATGGTAATGACCGATGGGCGTTACGCGATTTGTATGCTCGACCGCAATGGCCTGCGGCCAGCGCGTTACGTAGTCACCAAGAACGGATTCATTACCCTCGCCTCGGAGGTGGGTACCTACAGCTACCGGCCCGAAGATGTAGTGGAAAAGGGTCGGGTCGGACCTGGGCAGATTCTGTCGGTGGATACCCGAACCGGCTCAATCCGCCACACTCAGGATGTGCGCGACGAACTCAAGAGCGCCAACCCCTATACGCTGTGGCTCAAGCAGGAAACGATCCGGATCGAGGCGACCCTGCAGGGAGAGGTGGAGCCCGAGCAGCTGGCACCAGAGGAATTACAGCCCTATCAGAAAATGTACAACGTGACCTTCGAGGAGCGTGATCAGGTGCTGCGGCCGGTGACAGAAACCGGTCAGGAAGCGGTCGGCTCCATGGGCGACGATACGCCGATGGCGGTTTTGTCGGAAAAACAACGCTCTATCTTCGACTATTTCCGGCAGCAGTTTGCCCAGGTCACCAACCCACCGATCGACCCGTTACGAGAATCCATCGTGATGTCGCTGGAGACCTGCCTCGGTGTCGAGCAGAACGTGTTTGAGGACTCGCCCGAGCATGCGCGGAGGATAATCCTCAGCTCGCCGGTCTTGTCCCCCGGCAAATACGAACAGCTGCTGAAGTTCGAGCATCCGGATTTTCAGAAGGCATTTATCAGCTTATTGTACGATCCCCAATCAAAAAACCTCGAGCAGGCATTGCTGGCCATCGCCGACGAGGCAGAGCAGGCAGCGCGTTCGGGCAAGGCACTGCTGATGTTGTCTGACCGGGGGTTGAAGCCCGGTTTGTTGCCGGTCCCCAGCCTTCTGGCCACTGGCGCTGTGCATCACCGCCTGATCGCCCGGGGTCTGCGCTGTGAGTCTAATCTGATTATCGAGACCGGGGCAGCAAGGGATTCACACCAGATTGCGGCCCTTATCGGCTTTGGGGCCACAGCGGTCTACCCCTACCTCAGCTTCAATATCATCAGCGATATGTTGCGAAGCGGCGAGCTGACCGGTGACGAGATCAATGCGCATAGCCGCTATCGCAAGGGGATCAACAAGGGTTTGATGAAAATCCTCTCAAAGATGGGGATTTCGACCATTGCATCGTACCGTGGCGCCCAGCTTTTCGAGGCGGTCGGCCTGGCCGACGAGGTGGTAGACCTGTGTTTTCCCGGTGTCGCAAGCCGAATACAGGGGGCACGTTTCAGTGACCTTGAGCAGGATCAGGTGGAGCTTGCCAGGCTGGCCTGGACCAAGCGCAAGCCATTGGTCCAGGGCGGCATCCTGAAGTACGTGCATGGGGGCGAGTACCACGCATTCAACCCCGACGTCGTCATGTCACTGCAGGCTGCCGTGCAAAGTGGTGACTATGGCAAGTACAAGGTCTACGCCGACCTGGTCAACCATCGGGCTCCGGCGAGTATTCGTGACCTTTTCAGGGTGGTCCCTGATCGCGCTGCGATTTCGCTGGACGAAGTCGAACCCATCGAGGCCATTACCCGCCGTTTCGACTCCGCCGGCATGTCACTTGGGGCCCTCTCACCGGAAGCCCACGAGGCCCTGGCAGCGGCGATGAATCGCCTTGGCGCGCGATCCAATTCCGGCGAGGGTGGTGAGGATCCAGCGCGATTCGGTACCGAGCGGATATCCAAGATCAAGCAGATTGCCTCGGGCCGATTTGGTGTCACCCCCCATTACCTGGTCAACGCGGAAGTGCTGCAGATTAAAGTCGCCCAGGGTGCGAAGCCGGGGGAGGGTGGACAGTTGCCGGGGGGGAAGGTTAACCAGCTTATTGCACGACTGCGCTATTCGGTCCCTGGCGTGACCCTCATATCACCGCCACCGCATCACGATATTTACTCGATAGAGGATCTTGCGCAGCTTATTTTCGACCTCAAGCAGGTAAACCCCGCTGCGCTGGTGTCAGTCAAACTGGTGGCAGAGTCCGGTGTCGGCACCATCGCAGCCGGTGTCGCCAAGGCCTATGCTGACCTGATTACCATTTCTGGTTACGATGGCGGCACTGGTGCCAGCCCCCTCACCTCGATCCGCTATGCTGGCAGCCCCTGGGAGCTGGGCTTGAGTGAGACCCACCAGGCGCTTCGTGCCAATGGTTTGCGCGGCCTCGTGCGGGTGCAAACCGACGGCGGGCTGAAAACCGGGTTGGACGTGATCAAGGCGGCCATTCTCGGCGCCGAGAGCTTCGGGTTCGGCACTGCGCCAATGGTGGCCCTGGGGTGCAAATACCTGCGGATTTGTCACCTGAATAACTGTGCTACCGGTGTTGCCACCCAGGACAGCCGCCTGCGCGATGAGCATTACATCGGGACGGTGGAAATGGCCATGAACTTTTTCCTGTTCGTGGCCCACGAAGCGCGAGAGCTGATGGCCAGTATGGGCGTGCGAAGCCTCGATGAGCTGATTGGCCGCACCGATTTGTTGCAGGTTCTCGAGGGCTGCACCGAAAAGCAGCGCAATCTGGATTTCTCGAGGATTCTGTTCAACGACCAGATTGATCCCTCACAGCCGCAATTTTGTCAGCGTAAATCCAACGACCCCTTCGACAAGGGCGAACTTGCGGAACAGATGGTCGCTGACCTGTTGCCCGCAATCGAAGGCCAGCTCGGCGGTGAATATCACTATCGCGTGACCAACTGCGACCGCTCTATCGGGGCACGCCTGTCCGGTGAGATAGCGCGGCGACACGGCAACCATGGCATGGCTGAGGCCCCCCTGGTCCTGCGTCTGGAGGGCACCGCGGGGCAAAGCTTTGGGGTCTGGAATGCCGGTGGCCTGCATATGTATATGCGCGGTGATGCCAACGACTACGTCGGCAAAGGCATGGCCGGGGGCAAATTGGTCATTGCGCCACCTGAGGGTAGCGAGTTCAAGACCTGGGAAGCAGCCATTGTTGGCAATACCTGCCTGTACGGCGCAACCGGGGGCAAGCTATTTGCCGCGGGGCGTGCCGGTGAGCGGTTTGCGGTGCGAAACTCGGGTGCCCATGCCGTTGTCGAAGGGGTTGGCGATCACTGTTGCGAATACATGACCGGTGGCTGTGTCGCGGTTCTTGGCGCGGCTGGTTACAACTTCGGCGCCGGTATGACCGGAGGCTTTGCCTACGTGCTGGACCGACAAAACAACTTCCACGATCGCTTTAACAGTGAGTTGGTCGAGATCTGCCGCATCAGCAAGGAGGAGTTTGAAGCCTATCGTCACCACCTGCGCTCGGTTATCGCAGAGTACGTTGGCGAGACCGGCAGTAGTTGGGGCAGGGAGATTGTCGAAAACTTTCATGATTATGTGCGCCGCTTCTGGCTGGTGAAGCCCAAGGCAGCCAACCTGTCCGAATTGATGAACAACACCCGGCGCAGGCCCGAGTAAGGGAAGTGCTATCGCAACGAGGTAGTCGGAGAAACCGAATATGACTGAACGCCTGGACAACAATTTTCAGTTTATCGAGGTGGACAGGCAGGACCCTGCCAAGAAGCCTCTTCGTAGCCGTACCCGGGATTTCGTTGAAATCTATGAGTCATTCAAGCCGGTGGAAGTGCAGAATCAGGCGCATCGCTGCATTGCCTGCGGGAACCCCTATTGTGAATGGGAGTGCCCGGTCCACAACTTTATCCCCAATTGGCTGAAGCTCATTTCCGAAGGCAACATCATCGAAGCAGCAGAGCTCAGCCACCAGACTAATACCCTGCCCGAGGTGTGTGGCCGGGTCTGCCCCCAGGACAGGCTCTGTGAGGGCGCTTGTACCCTGAATTCCGGCTTTGGTGCGGTCACCATCGGCTCCGCCGAGAAATACATCACCGATACCGCACTGGCAATGGGATGGCGCCCCGACCTGAGCGATGTAGTTGACACCGGCAAGCGGGTTGCCATCATCGGCGCTGGCCCTGCCGGACTGGGCTGTGCCGATGTCTTGACCCGGGCCGGCGTCAAGCCGGTGGTGTTCGATCGTTATCCGGAAATTGGTGGTCTGCTGACATTCGGAATTCCGGAGTTCAAGCTCGAAAAGAACGTCATGAAACTACGCCGGGAAATCTTTGCTGGTATGGGCATAGAGTTTCGCCTCAATACCGAGGTGGGCACTGATGTCACCATGGCGCAGTTGATGGAAGAATATGACGCGGTCTTCCTCGGTATGGGCACCTATACCTCCATGAAAGGGGGGTTCCCCGGCGAGGATCTTCCCGGTGTCTACGACGCGCTACCCTTCTTGATCGCGAACATTAATCGGCTACACGGTTACGAGAAATCGGCCGATGAATTCATCAATATGGCGGGAAAGCGCGTGGTGGTCCTGGGCGGCGGTGATACCGCCATGGACTGCAATCGCACCGCGGTACGCCAGCGGGCGCGCCGGGTCACCTGTGCCTATCGGCGCGATGAGGAGAACATGCCCGGCTCACGGCGTGAGGTGAAAAACGCGCGCGAAGAGGGTGTACGGTTTCTGTTTAACCGCCAGCCGGTGGAAATAGTCGGGGACGGCAAGGTCGAAGGCGTCAAGATGGTGAAAACCGAGCTGGGAGAACCTGACGAGAATGGCAGGCGGCGGCCGCAGGTGATTCCCGGCAGTGAAGAGATACTGGAGGCCGACGCCGTACTGGTCGCGTTCGGCTTCAACCCCAGCCCGCCCCGGTGGCTGGAGGAATTCGATGTCCAGACCAACGACTGGGGTGGCATAGTAGCGGCGGAGAAGCAACGCTACAGCTTCCAGACGAGTAATCCGAAAGTGTTTGCCGGTGGGGATATGGTGCGTGGCTCTGACCTGGTGGTGACGGCGATCTGGGAAGGGCGTCAGGCGGCTGAAGGCATTCTCGATTTTCTTGAAGTTTGATCGCCTACCCGGATCGCTACCAAACCGTTAAGGATGAGTATGACGCAGCTAAAAAACGACCGCTTTCTGCGCGCCCTTGCGCGCCAACCGGTTGACCTGACCCCTGTATGGATGATGCGCCAGGCCGGGCGTTACCTGCCTGAGTACCGCGCCACACGCCAGCAGGCCGGCGATTTCATGGCGCTGTGTAGCAATCCCCAGCGAGCCTGCGAAGTCACCCTGCAACCCCTGGAGCGGTTCCCGCTGGACGCAGCAATTCTCTTCTCCGATATTCTCACTGTGCCGGATGCCATGGGGCTTGGCCTGTATTTCAGTGAGGGAGAGGGGCCACGGTTCCGCAAGCCGGTGCAGACAGCGGCGGCCGTGGAGGCACTGGAAGTCGTCGATAGCGCCCGTGATCTTGCTTACGTCATGGACGCGGTAAGCCTGATCCGAAAGGAGCTCAACGGTCGGGTGCCCCTGATAGGGTTCTCCGGCAGCCCCTGGACACTGGCTACCTACATGGTGGAGGGAAGCTCCAGCAAGGATTTTCGGCGGGTAAAAACCATGGCCTATGACCAGCCGGAGGTGATGCACCTGTTGCTGGAGAAGCTTGCGCTGTCAGTGACTGATTACCTGACCCGGCAAATCGAGGCCGGTGCCCAGGCCGTACAAATTTTTGATACCTGGGGAGGAGCCCTCCCGGCGGCCGCTTATCAGGAGTTTTCCCTGGCCTACATGCAGCGCATTGTTGCGGGTCTCCCCCGGGAGTACGCAGGCAGCAAAATACCGGTGATAATCTTTACCAAGCAGGGTGGCCAGTGGCTCGAGCGCATCGCCGACAGCGGCTGCGATGCTGTGGGCCTGGACTGGACCACGGATATCGGCGACGCCCGTAAGCGCATCGGAGACCGCGTCGCGTTGCAGGGCAACATGGATCCAGCTATGTTGCATGCCTCGCCTGCACGCATTCGCCAGGAGGTAGCGGCGATTCTCGCTTCCTATGGCCGCGGCAACGGGCACGTTTTCAATTTGGGCCACGGTATAACGCCCGAGGTTAAGCCCGAGCACGCGCGGGTGTTCATTGAATCGGTTCACGAATTGTCGGCCGCTTATCACGCCGGCTGACACCTGCGACAGTTTTTATCCCCTCGCTGCGCGTCTAATACACCTTTTCCAACCCGGGCGGCCTGCTCTTGAAGCGGCGGTGAACCCACATATACTGTTCCGGGTGCTGGCGGATCACGCCCTCAAGGTGCTGATTGATGGCTGCGGCGTCGGCCCCGTAATCGGTGCCGGTGAAGCCTTCGATGGGCCCGATACACAGGTGATACTGCCCTGCCTCGGTCCGATAGTACCAGCAGGCGAGTACCCTGGCGCCGGTTTTCGCCGCCATCCGGGTGGGCGCTTTGATGACCGCCGCCGGCACTCCGAAAAAAGGCGCGAACACCGAATGCCTGGCGCCATAATCCTGGTCTGGCGGGTACCAGAGCACGCGTTTTTCCGCCAGACTGCGGTAAACCCCACGCATGTCATCCTGGGCGATTGAGCGCCCCCCGCTGAGATAGCGTTCCCGACCCCGGGTCATCAGGTGATTGATAACCGGGTTTTTCTGCCGCCGGTAGATCACGTCGAAGGTTACGAAGTGGCCGAATAATGTACCGGCAATATCCAGTGTGGTGTAGTGTGCTCCCAGCAGCAGCACGGGTTTGCCCTCGGCCTGGGCCTGCGCAATCAAGTCGGCGCCGGTGAGTTCGGCCAGTGGTAACAGGCGTTTGGGCGGCATGAACCAGGCGGCGGCCGTTTCCATCAGTCCCATGCCCTGGGATTCGAAAGTGCGCCGCAGTAAATCGCGTCGCTGATCGGCATCCAATTCCGGGAAACACAAAGCCAGGTTGACCTCGGCAATGTGGCGTCGCCGACGGCCCACCAACAGGAACAGCCGGCCGATAACCCGCCCGAGCCATAGTTGCCACGAAAACGGCAGCAATGTGAGTAGTTTTAAAAAGCCCACCGCCAGCCAACTGGGCCAGTAGCGCGGGTGGTATAAATTGTCGGTCGTTGACGCCACGGCGATCCCTAATGGTTGGCTATTTGCAGGTATTTTAGGGGAACTCGCGGCACTGCGATAGCATCGCGGGGCGCCATGTTATCTATACTGGAAGGGAGTCCGCTCGAGTTAAAATATGCGATATCGATACCCAGTTATTGTGCTGCTGCTGTTGCCGGTAATGGCATGGGCAGTGGATGCCATCGAGGTGCGCGGTCTGTTTAAAAATGGGGCCGTGCTGGTCATTGATGGCGAGCAGAGACTCCTCAGGGCAGGGCAGACCAGCCCGGAAGGTGTCAAACTGGTGGCGGCTGATACCCGAAAGGGTGTGATCGAGGTAAACGGCGAGCGTCGCACCGTGACACTGAGCAAGCGGATTGCCACCCGTTTCGCCCCTGTAAAAAAGAAAACCACGACGGTGGGTCGCACCGCCGGTAACCAGTACCTGGTTACCGGGACCATCAATGGAGTCAACACCCGGATGTTGGTGGACACCGGTGCCACCGCGGTTGCAATGAGTAGCGAAACCGCCGAAAGCCTTGGCATCAATTACCGCAACGACAACAATAAGGGCATGGCCCGGACCGCATCGGGCCTTGTTACCAGCTATCGGGTGCAGCTCGATGCAGTGAGTGTGGGCGAGATTACCGTGCGCAATGTGGCGGCCTTTGTCAACGAGGGCGCTTACCCCCATGTGGTCCTGCTGGGTATGAGTTTTTTGCGCCACGTTGAAATTCGTGATCGCGGCGGGGTTCTCGTGCTGGAGCAGTAAGCACGGCTGCCGCGGCCTACCGGCTTCTCGCAACAGCGGGTCCATACTGCTAGAATGTCGGCCCTCGCAGGCCTGGAGTGCGCCGACCGGTGTCTATCCGCTACATTGAAACAGCCAAGCTGCCGACCCCATGGGCGGTCTTCGATATGCACGGTTTCGAAGAACTCGATGGCAGTAAGGAGCACCTGTTGCTGACCTTGGGCGACGTCGCGGATGGGGAAAGTGTGCTCGCGCGAATTCACTCCGAATGCCTGACCGGCGATGCCCTTTTCAGTATGCGTTGCGATTGCGGATCCCAGTTGCAGGCAGCGATGGAGCGTATAGCGGAGGAGGGTCGTGGTGCCATCCTCTACCTGCGTCAGGAGGGCCGGGGTATCGGGCTGATGAATAAAATTCGCGCCTATGCCTTGCAGGACCAGGGCGCTGATACCGTGGAAGCCAATGAGGAACTCGGTTTTGACCCCGATATGCGGGATTACAGCATCTGCAAAACAATGCTGGAGCACGTGGGGGTTGAGCGTCTGAGGCTGCTGACCAATAATCCGCGGAAAGTGAAGGCAATGGAGCAAATGGGGTTCGCGGTGGTGGAGCGAATTGCGCTTCAGACAGGACAAAACGCCCATAATGCGCGTTATCTCGCCACCAAGGCGGGGAAACTCGGGCACCTTTTCGGCGAATGAACCAGGCGCAATCATAGCCGATACAGGCTTCGTGCCGGCTTGTTCCTCAGCTCTGCCCCGATACCGCTGCGGACTTGGGGCCCACCAGCAGCGCCTGACGACCGGTAATGCTGCTCTTCAATCCCTCGACACTCAGGCCGACGCTCGCCAGTAACGCTTCCCTTTTGCCGTGCCCGAGGAAGGTATCCGGCAGACCCAGGTGCATGATCGGAACGACGATGCCCCGGCTCGCGAGAAATTCACTGACTGCGCTGCCTGCGCCCCCGGCGATGGCATTGTCTTCCAGGGTGACCAGCAATTCATGGGTTCCAGCCAGGCGCTCTATCAGCGCAGTGTCCAGCGGCTTGACGAAACGCATGTCGGCCACGGTTGCGCCAAGGCTTGCAGCGGTCTCCGAAGCGATGTCGAGGAGTGAGCCAAATGACAGAATGGCAACCCCCGTTCCCTCGCGACACACGTGGCCGCGACCGATGGGTAATTCGGTCATGGCCTTTGCAATTGTCCTGCCTGGCCCGGTGCCCCGGGGGTAGCGCACGGCGGCAGGACCCCGATGAACAAAGCCGGTATACAGCATTTGTCTGCACTGGTCCTCATCGCTGGGCGCCATGATCACCATATTGGGAACGCAGCGCAGGTAGCTGAGATCGAAGCTGCCGGCGTGGGTTGCGCCGTCCTCGCCCACCAGCCCTGCACGGTCGATCGCGAACAGGACGTCGAGATTCTGGAGGGCGACATCGTGAATCAACTGGTCATAGCCGCGCTGCAAGAACGTGCTGTAAATGGCAACCACCGGTTTCTGGCTCTCACAGGCCATGCCAGCAGCCAGGGTGATGGCGTGCTGCTCGGCAATGGCAACATCGTGGTAGCGCTGGGGGTACTGCCTGGAGAATTCGACCATTCCTGAGCCGTCACCCATGGCGGGTGTAATGCCGATCAGGCGCTCGTCCTTCCCGGCCATATCGCACAGCCACTGGCCAAAGATGTCCTGGTACTTGGGTTTTTTCGGCGCTACCGCGGCGGGTTTGGGAACCCGGGGTTTCGCCTCGATTTTGTTGATGGCGTGATAGCCCACGGGATCGGCTTCCGCCGGCGCGAACCCCTTGCCCTTGGTGGTTATGATATGGAGCAATTGTGGGCCCTTGAACTCACGCATATTGCGTAACGTGTGCACCAGTTCCAGCACGTCGTGTCCGTCGATGGGGCCAATATAATTCCAGCCCAGCTCCTCGAAAAGGGTCCCCGGGGCAACCATGCCCTTCATGTACTCCTCGGTTTTACGCGCAATTTCCCAGCCCTTGGGAAGCTTTGCCAGCACGGTTTTCCCGCCCTCGCGCAGACCGGTGTAAAACTTGCTCGTCCAGAGTCGGGAAAAATAGGTATTCAAACCTCCCAGGTTGTGGGAGATGGACATCTGGTTGTCGTTGAGCACCACCAGCATATCGGCGCTGGTGTGGGCGGCATGGTTGAGGCCCTCGAAGGCCATGCCGGCGGTCATGGCGCCGTCGCCAATTATGGCCGCTGCCCGTCGCTCGGTGTCTCCCTCTGCAATACCCAGGGCCATGCCCAGTGCTGCGCTGATGCTGGTGCTGGAGTGGCCCACGCCAAAGGTGTCGTATTCACTCTCGCTGCGCTTGGTGAAGCCCGATAAGCCCCCTTCCTGACGCATGGTGAGCATCTGCTCGCGGCGGCCGGTGAGGATCTTGTGGGGGTAAGTTTGGTGGCCAACGTCCCATACCAGGCGGTCTTCCGGGGTATGGTAGACATAGTGCAGTGCGACGGTAAGCTCCACGACGCCAAGTCCGGCGCCAAAATGTCCGCCGGTCTGGCCGCAGCAATACAGCAGGAACTCGCGCAATTCGTCGACCAGTTGCGGCAGCGCCTCTTCCGGTAACAGGCGCAAATCCTGGGGCGAATCGATACGGTCCAGATACGGAGTATCCGGACGCTGCAGGGGGATTTGATGAAAAAGCTTTGCCATCGCTCGGGAATTTACCAGTAATCGCGCCGGAACGGCGATAAGGTTAAACCTCGCATTCTAACCAAAACTGCGGGCGCCGTCCTGCTCTTAATAAACCCGGTCGACAATGTAATCCGCCAACTGGCGCAAGCGCCCAGCACGGGCCCCCCAGGGGGTCCAGTGCGTCATATGCGTCCTGCAGCAGTTGTGCTAGTTTGGTTCTGGAACCCTCTACGCCCAGCAGTGCCGGGTAGGTCATTTTGCATCTGGCCAGATCCGAGCCCTGCTGTTTGCCCAGTATTTCTGTGCTGCTTTCGATGTCCAGCAGGTCGTCCTTCACCTGGAAGGCGAGTCCGATTTGCCGGCCATAGCGATCAAGGGCTTCCCGCTGCATGGCGCTGGCCCCGGCCACGACCGCGCCCATGCCGACCGCAGCGCGTATCAGAGCTCCGGTTTTGAGCGCATGCATGGTTTCGAGCAGTTCAAGGGCCGGCGGGTGCTGCTCCAGACTGAGGTCGATAAACTGGCCCCCCACCATTCCCCGGCTGCCGGCGGCATTGGCGAGTAATTTTACCAGGGCGATGCGCTGGTCGGCAGAGAGCCCCGGGCAATCGGCCACCAGCTCGAAAGCAAGGCATTGCAGGGCATCACCGGCGAGGATTGCGGTGGCCTCATCGTAGGCCCTGTGGCAGGTGGGGCGGCCGCGGCGCAGGTCATCGTCGTCCATGGCCGGCAGGTCATCGTGCACCAGGGAATAGCAATGCAGGCACTCGATGCTGGCCGCAATGCAGTCAAGGGCCGCCTGACTACAGTCGGGTTCAATGGCAGCCGCACTGGCGAAGACCAGCGCGGGGCGCACACGCTTGCCGCCATTGAGCAGGCTATAGTTCAAGGCTGAGTACAATTCATCGGTGAGGGCAGCGGCACTGCCAGTCCGGGACAGGGTGTGCTCGCGGATGATCAGGGTCAGCGCCTGCTCCGTGCGCTGCTGGCAATGTGCAAGGTATTCGCCAAAGCTCTCGCTCATGTGGCGTCGGTATTGGGTGTGAAATCAAGCACCTCGGGGTCGCCGTTCTTCTGGGTCAGGATTTGTACGCGCTGCTGGGCCTCGGTCAAAGCAGCTTGGCATTCGCGGGTTAGCGCGACCCCTTGCTCAAACGCGTTGAGGGATTCCTCCAGCGACAACTGGCCCGCCTCCAATTGCTGCACGATGGCCTCCAGCGAGCCCAGGTTTTTTTCAAAATCGATTTTCTTCTTGCTGCGAGCCATTGAAACAAAGCTCCTATCGCGAGTGTCCAGGGCCGCTATAGTAGTTAAGAGCGGCGCCAGGTTCCACGCTTTTTTCGGCATCTCATCTGATCCCGGAGCATGTTTCTCCAGGTTTGCTTGCAGTGATGTCAGGCGGGACACAGGCGAGCCAGAGGATGTCGCGCTGTGGCTGCTGGCGAGCTCGCAATACAGCTTGTTGGGTTTGCGCTGGTACAATACCAGGAGGCCGGGATTAACAGATCTTGAGTTCCGGTCGGCCGTCCCGGGGTCGCTGCTGCGAAAACCGCTGGCGCAGCGCATCCAGCCTGAGCTGGTGCAAGATGGTGTCCAGCGCCGCCTCGCCGGATTGGGTGGGTTCAGCGCCGAGGGATCGCACCTGTTTGTGCTGCAGGGAGAGCGCCAGCGTATCCGCATATTCGAGACGGCGCTTCGCGCCACTGGCATCGACGAATAATACCCGTGTCCAGCCCGCGCTGCGCCAGGCCAGCTTCAGCAGAATGGGGCCGCTGCGAGGGCGATCGTGGAAGTGATACCAGTGGCCAATCTCAAGTTGATTCAACAGATGAAAACCGTATCCAGGTCGCACCTTGCCCGGGTTGCGCAGGGGTGTGTCGGTGGCGGCAATCTGTTCGATGAGCTGTTGCTGGGCCAGGTTGAGTGAAGCCAGTAAGTCGTTGGCCAGCATTCCCTGATAGCCACTCTCCTCCAAACCTCGGCGAACCGCGTTGTACAGGCGTTGTTGCCCCCGTTGAAACTGCACCAATTGCTGGCGTGGCAGCTGCTCCTGAACGCTTAATGCAATCCCCTTCAGCAGGTGCTGGGCCTGTACCCAATGTCTGCCCTCTCCGTGCTGTAGCAGGACGAATGCGAGGAAGTCTATACAACTGCCGCTGAGCCGTTGGTGTATTTCGCCCGTGACGCTATATTGCGACATGACTTCCTGCACCTGCTGGCGAGCACGGGATCTGGCAAGATCCAGGCTTTCCATCCCGGCCTGACCCTGGATCTCGCGCTGTTCGCAGCGCTCTGCTTGCTGCTGTATGTGTGCCAGACACTGCCGGAACTCCTGCAGTCCGGTGGCGAAGCTGCTCACCGAGTGTGAATGATCGCAGGCAATCGCACTCACAGCGGCGCGCATGGCCTCAACCAGGCTTTCGTCTTCGGCCTGGCTCAGTAGCCAGCGACCGCCGGAATCGAGCATCAGGTCAATGAGCTGGCGCGCGGGATGCTGGTCCGAGTTGAAAAACTGATCGCCGCCGATCACCAGCTTGATACAGGGTGCGTGCAAAAAACTCAGGAGTCCGCGCAGCTCCAGAGGCAGGTTACTGTCGCCGGTCAGGGTAGCGAAAAAGCGCGTCAGCAGTTCGATAGCGCCAAGCTTGTCGGCATCCAGCCCGGTCTTGCACTGACGAGTCTGCGCAAGCAGGTATTTATAGTACTGTCGTTTTGTGGACTGTGGGTCGATCAACTGGTCGCGATTAAAATTGACATGTTCCGCGATTTGCCGCTGTAGCAGGCTGCATGCGTCGAGGTAGAGCTCGTCGGGCGCGCTGTCTCCCTGGCCAATGGTATTGCGAATCGCCGCCGACAGCTTTAGCTGGGAGCGCAACAAGCTATTGACCTGCGCCAGGCGCTGTTCAGTCTGGGCCTGCACCGGCGTTTCCTGCGTGGCAGGGGACGATCCCCCGGGTCTGCCGAGTATATTGCTGATGCTGCGCTTGCCTGGCAGCAGGTTGGGGAGAATCCCGTTGCTGATCAGGTAGTGGTTAACCTTGTGGTAGAAACGGTCGATCTGTTCTGACAGCAACCCGCCGAAAATATCGTACAGCAACAGCCGTAAGCGGGCATCAATGTCCGCATGGCGCACGGCATATTGGAACGCCAGGCAAAGGGCAGCAGGGGCAAGCGGGTTATCCCGGTCTTCGCAGCGTTGTCCACCCCGCAACAGGGCAAGGCGCTGATTGAGTTGGCGCAGGGCAGGTTGTTGTTTGTGGAGGCTGTCCTGAATGACGCGATTGATGGCCAGTGAGTCCTGCTGCCTGGCAGGGCTTGCCGACGTCAGCCCTTTGTGGGCAGCCTCTGTGGCCAGTGGCAATAACTCTCTGAAACCGGCGAAATTCTGCTGATTGTGGCGGCTGATACTGGCGCCAACCTGCTCTGCCTTGGATCGCGCATCCTGCATCTGCAGGTCATGCTGATTGCGCGCTTCCTCATCGGTTAGTTGTCTGCCCTGTTCGGCCAGACGATCATCGAGGAGGTGCCAGCATTGTTGCATCAACTGGCGGCAGAAATCCTGCGTCAGTTGCTCGCAGTGCTGCAGATGCTTGTTGGGATTCAAACTGTGCGTCATTTACGATGTCCGCGAGTCGTGACTCAAGTATCTTCCAGGGCGCCAGCAGCTTACCAGTGCGCTGATGAGTGAGGCCTGATTTTTTTAGCAACGATGAAAACAATCGTGCGATAAGGGTGGCCGCGCTCGGTGTAAGCGGCCCGCGGGCATGCCCTTTTTAACGGCATGATGTCTGCGCGTGCCGCATATTCAGGCTAAGTGTAGCAGCTTGGGTCTGTCTCGGTAGTCAGCGAAAGCCAGGCCGTGGGATACCGGTTATAATGCTACACGGTGGTCGCAACATGGCGGGTAAGAGGCGGCAATGATTGTTAAATGGGCAGGCTACGGTTTGTTGACAGTGGTACTGGCCGGGTGCCTCTCTACCCGAACCCAGACCTGGCATGCGGATGAATTCGAGCAGCGGCAATCAGAATGGCGGCATTATCGCTGGTCCAGCGCTCCTCTCGCTGCCGAACAGGCCGGCGCCAGGATGCTGGCTGTTGACCAGGCAGTGCGTGCCGAGGTCGACGCCAAGCTGGCTGCCCGGGGCTATCACCGGGACCCGAGCCAGGCACAGTTTGCGGTCGACTACCGCATTGGCGGTGATTCACAGGTCGGTTTAACTGGCCCCCTGTCTCCCACGGATGAAGCCGAGCGAATTTTCGCGGGACCCAACGCCGAGTACGAAGTCAGTAGCAAGTTTTATACCCACCGTACCCTGGGTTACCAGGAATTCGGTCACCTCCGGCTAAGCGTCTACGATATCGCCAGCAAGCGCATTGTCTGGCAGGGTAGTGCCAGCAAGCTCGTTGACGATCCGGGTGCCAGCCCCCAAAGGCTGGCGGCAGAGATCAGCAATTCAACGGGGAAATTACTGCAGTCCTTCCCCGGCGTTTCAGCCCCCTGATCTTGGATGTAGCTGCAGTGGCGCAGGAAGGCGTGCCAGATCGTGCCGCGGTGGCCTGCAGGCACCTGCGGAGCGGTCGCCCGCACAGGCCGCTGAAGAATGCGCTCCAAAACGCTATTGCCAGTGTGCGGCGCACTCCCGTAAGCTTGCCGCAGCAAGCAAAAAATCACCAGAACCGCGTTTTTGATGGAGGCGTTATGAAGAAAAACCCGATTACCGGGCTAGCGACTGGATTACTGATGTTGGCCTCGGCGCCGCTGGGTGCTGACGTCAACAACGGCATGTATATCGGGTTTGGTCTGCAGGACTCCGAGGTCGATGTGTCGCAAATCGACGACAAGGCTACCTCGGCGCACTTCAATCTCGGTTACCGCTATAACCGCTTCATGGCCACCGAGTTTGGCATCTACCATCTTGGGGAATTCAGCGACACCGCGGTTGTGGGCCCGATTGTCGGCAAGGCCGAGTATGATGGTTGGGCAACCGGCGTTGCTCTGGTGCCCCGGCTGCCGGTCTGGCTGATTGATTTTTACGCGCGTTTAGGACTGGCGTATTACGACGTCAGCTCTGAAATCGTAACGTCCGTCGGCGGCGATAAAGATGACGACAACGGGTTCAACTTTTACGGCTCACTGGGTGGCTCTGTCAATATTGGGGCAAACTGGTCAATCTATCTGGAGTACTCCCGCTTTTACACCTCGGAACTGGTTGAGAGCGTGGGCTTTGGCGGGCGCTATCATTTCTAGCGGCGGATCCCGGCTCTCTATCGTCCCCTGAATTCCGCGCTCGTGGGATGGGCTGTGCCTTTGCAGAAGTCGACCTCATGCCCGGGCCTATTCGTCCAGTGGTGGTTACCCGGCAGCAGGCCTGGGCCTGCCCCGCAACCCGCTAAAATTGCGGATTGTGGTCGCCGAGTAACAGGTAGAGGGCCCAGCGCGGCTTGTTTATCCCGCGGGTGGGGACCAGTTTAAGGTCGACCATTTGAGGGGTTCCCTGTCGTTGCCAGAGCGTTTGC
Source organism: uncultured Gammaproteobacteria bacterium (assembly GCA_963751595.1). Lineage (GTDB taxonomy): Bacteria > Pseudomonadota > Gammaproteobacteria > Pseudomonadales > JAHEGP01 > JAHEGP01. The sequence goes on along the minus strand of CAVVVC010000003.1, from coordinate 75,177 downwards.
TGGCCCCCCTGCTGTTGGGTGTCGGTTTCTTTTTGCACCCATTCCGGTCCCGCGCAGGCCTCGATCTTCTTGACGGCATTGGCATAAATATCCCGCGCAGTGGCTTCGTCCGGGGCGGTGTAGTTGCAGACATAGTTGTACTTGCCTCCCTGCCAGCCCCAGATCTCGCAGCCGCTGCCAACCAGCTGCAGGGTGCTGGTCCAGATAGTGATGCGATCGTAGCTACGTTTCTGGCCGCGAATATCGGCGAATTGGTTTTCGTAGGCTTCCAGTATCTGGCCGATGGTGGCGCAGGGGTCGTTGGCGCCCGCCGGCTTCGACGCACTGCTGGCGCAGCCGCCGAGAAGGCAAAGCAAGAGGGTAGAAAGTAGCAATTTATTGGCCATCATAAAGGGTCCGCTGGGGATAGAGTTTAAGGTTGCCGATTGCTGCGACACCCATGGTGATGCCGCCGCTGGCGCTTCAGGTTGGCGGAAAGTCGCGCAGGATTCGGGTCACGGTAGCGCTGGCGGCATCGTTGAGTGCCTGGGGATCGGCTTTGCCCTTGACCTCGAAAGCATCGCTGCCGCGCCATATCAACTGGCCGCTGGCAGCGTCGAGTATGTCCAGTTGAATGCTGTTGTAGAGCAACATCGATTGCCCGAGGGGTGCCGACACGCTGCCCCCGATGGACGCGCCACCGCGACCGCCATAGCTGCCGCTACCGAGCCCGATAGACACTCTCGAGTTATTGGGCCTTTCCTCTGCTGCCAGGCTGTAGCGAACCACGACGTCGGTATTTGCAGGGTCCGCGGCGGGCGTAAGTCCCCTGGCCTGGAGTTCAGCGCTGACGGCACTTTCAATTCGGCTGTCCATCAGCGCCTGCTGCTCGTCGATCCGGCTTTCAAGTTGGTAACGCTGTATGCCGGCGAAGTCGTAGCCGGTATCGTAGTCGGTATAGGGTTTGCTGCCGCAGCTTGCCAGCGCCAGGCAAGCCAACAGGATGACGTTGGAGTAAAGCGCTGCGAAACGTCGTTGAACCATCAATACGAACCTTGTGAGGGTGCTATCTGCCGGTATTTAAAGCCTTTCATTCGCGACTGGCAAGCCTTTGCCGGCGTGACTCTACTCAGGGAACTATGACCGCCGCGCCATTGAAGCGTCCATGGCGCAGATCATCCAGTGCCTCATTGGCTTGCTCCAGGCCATACTCACGAATTTCTGTTTCAATGGGAATTGCCGCGGCGAGGGGCAGAAACTCATCGCCGTCCTGCCGGGTCAGGTTGGCTACTGATGTGATCGTGCGCTCGTGCCACAAAATGCTGTAGGCAAAGGACGGAATGTCTGACATGTGAATCCCGCCGCACACCACGGTTCCACCCTTGCGAAGATGGCTCAGTGCCCTGGGGACGAGATCGCCGACGGGGGCAAAGATGATGGCTCCGTCCAGTTGTTTCGGTGGGGTTTGGTCTGATCCCCCGGCCCATACCGCGCCCAGTTTCCGGGCAAACTCCTGTGCCGAGGTATCGCCCGGGCTGGTGAACGCGTATACCTCACGCCCCTCGTGGCGAGCCACCTGGGTGAGTATGTGCGCGGCAGCACCAAATCCATAAAGCCCCAGTGTTTTTGCCTCCCCCAGTTTGCGCAGGCAGCGGTAACCAATCAGGCCCGCGCACAGCAGTGGTGCAGCTTGCAGGTCTGGAAATCTATCGGGTATCGGAAAACAGTAGCGGGCGTCCGCTACCGTGTATTCTGCAAAACCACCGTTGCGCTGGTAGCCGGTATAAATTGCCTCGTCACACAGGTTCTCCTGCGCGTGCAGGCAAAAGTTGCAGTGGCCACAGCTGCCACCCAGCCACGGCACCCCCACTCGAGCTCCTGTTTCGAACCCTTCGACTGCTGGCCCGACCTCTGTTACGACACCGACAATCTGGTGTCCCGGAATCAGCGGCAGTGCCGGCTCATTCAGCTCGCCGTCAAATACGTGCAGGTCGGTGCGGCACAGACCGCAGGCCTTGACCGCTATCTGCAATTGGCCCGATCCCGCCACCGGGACGGGCACGTCAACCGGCCGCAGGGGCGAGCCGGGCTGTTCCAGTAACATTGCGCGCATGGTGATGACAACCTCGGCTGCCTGTCAATGGAGATTAGCGACGATCACGATATAACGGTAATATACCAGATCAGGCCGGTCCTTCGAAGGGCACGGCGATTTGCTGGGGGGTGCGTGAAAATACGAGCTTTTGGGGGTCCGGGTATGCTTTTTGCGGGCCTTTTTGTTGCGGTGAGTGGCAGCGCCCAGGCTGCTAATGAATTAGGCACGTTTGACGAGCGTTTTGTGTTGCGCGCGGGGCTGATGTATTCCAATCAGGATACCCAGCTGCGACTCGACGGCGATAATCTTTTGGGTGTGTCGGTGGACCTCGAAGACTTTTTCAATCTCGACGAGTCACTGGACTCCGTGGTCCAAATCATGGGGCGTTGGCGTTTTGCTGAACGGCACCGTATCGGTCTCGAATACTACAGCTTTGATCGTGGCGCGAAATCGGTGCTGCAGCAGGACTGGGTCGGTGACAATGTAGAAGCCAGCGCCGGCGCCACTGCCGATACCTTGTTGAACATCGGCATTTGGGACCTGAGTTATACCTATTCATTTCTGCGCGAGAGCAATTACGAATTGTCCGGCACCATTGGCTTGTTCTTGATGGATGTCGACATCGTGATCGATTTGCAGGGCGAACTGGAAGTGGGTGGTGTTCCCGTGAGCAGTGGCAGGGCCGCTGCAGATGCTCGGGTGGCCGCACCCCTGCCGCTGATTGGCCTCGATTACGATTACGCCCTGACCCCGCGGTGGCTTGTGGGGGCCTCCTTCAAGTACTTTACCTTGCGGACCGGCAAGATCGACGGCTCCATCGTCAGGGTGAGCGCGGATACGCGCTATTATCTTTGGAATCACGTCGAGATTGGCGCCGGACTCACCGTGTTTGACCTCGATATCAATGCGGATGTGGGTGACTTCAAGGGAACCGTCGACTGGTCGTTCTGGGGCCCGCAGGTTTTCCTTGGGGCGCGGTTTTAACGGGTCCCGGGGTTTCGGTGACGCAGCTACGAGGTGTATCCCGGCAAACGGACGAGGCTCTGCTCGGTGGCCCCAAGTCATTGGCAGGGGATGTACTGCGCCTTGGCCAGATACTGGGCCAGTTCATCAAGGGGTTTCATAAATTCAGGCGGGTCGGCCCCTGCATCACGTTTTTTGGGTCGGCCCGGTTTGCCCCTGAGCATCGTTACTACCAACTGGCCAGGGCGGCGGCCGGCGAGGCGGGTCGCCGGGGTTTTGCGGTGATGACAGGCGGCGGTCCCGGCATCATGGAAGCCGCAAACCGCGGTGCCAGGGATGCCTCCGCACTGTCCATTGGCTGCAATATTCACCTGCCCTCGGAGCAGAGGCCCAACCGCTATTGTGATACCACCATCAGCTTCAATCACTTTTTTGTGCGCAAGTTCATGCTGGTACGCTATTCCCAGGCGTTTATCATTCTGCCGGGGGGCTTCGGTACGCTGGACGAAATTTTTGAAACCGCGACCCTGGTCCAGACCGGCAAGGTGCGGCGTTTTCCTATTGTGCTGCTGGGGGCTGATTACTGGGATGAGCTTCTGAGCTTTGTGCGCAACAAGATGTTAGCGTATGGCACCATAAGCAGTGCCGACCTCGACAGCCTGATCGTACTGGACGACCCGAAAGAGGCGCTTGACCATATTATGGCAACCATACCGGCGCCTACTGCTGCCCAGGCCTCCAGGGCCACCGGCAGCGGCCAACGAGGGGTTTGAACCGATGAAGTATTGTCCGCACTGCGCCGCCGAGTTGCAGGATGGCCTGGTAGATCAGAAAATCCGCCAGCAATGTTCTGCCGGCTGCGGATTTGTTCACTGGAACAACCCGATCCCGGTCGTGGCAGCGATTGTCGAGTATCAGGGCCAGGTACTTCTTGCCCGCAATCGCGCCTGGCCCGAGAGTTGGTTTGCGCTGATTACCGGCTTTCTGGAGCAGAACGAAACCCCGGAGTCGGCGGTGCTGAGGGAGCTGGAGGAAGAACTCGGGCTGAGCGGCGATATCGAGGGGTTTGTCGGTAATTACCCGTTTTTTGAGCAAAACCAGTTGTTGCTGGTGTTCCACCTCCGTGCTTTCGGTGAGATCAGGCTGGGCGAAGAGATCGCCGAGGTCAAACTGCTGCCGGAGAGCGAGGTCAGGCCCTGGCCCATGGGAACCGGTCATGGGTTGCGCGACTGGCTGGAGCGGCGCCGTCAGGGTTCGCTGGACTAGCTTGAAACTCGCTATCCACGCCACGGCCGTTTATTCGCCGCGATGCTACGGCTATACTAGCGATTTTTGTCGACTCTTCCCGGGTGTTGTGTGCATCATTATCTGATTCTCTTCCTGCTCACGCTAGGTTTGCTGCCGGCGCTGGGCTGCTCCAGTTTGATCGCATCCCAGGCCAGTAAACTGGGGGATGATATCTCCAGCGCGATTTATAACAGCAATGACGTTGCCTCGGTGGGCCAGGCGATACCGACCTTTCTGGTGCTGGTGGACAGCATGATCGAATCCAACCCGGAAGATGCCGACCTGCTCAGGACCGGTGCCAGTCTCAATGACGCCTATGCCGGTGTCTTCGTGCCCGAGCCTGAGAGGCAAAGTAAACTCAGCGCGAAGTCCCTTGACTACGCCTGGCGCTCCGTTTGTTCCTACGAGGAGGAGTATTGCGCCTGGAGGTCGATGGACTTCAGCGAGTTTGACAAGGCGGTCCAGCAGCTCAAGCCCGGTGATCTGCCCTATGCCTATACCCTGGCGGTATCCTGGTTGAACTGGATCCGGGCCAACAGCGATGACTGGAACGCTGTGGCCGAGCTGCCTCGCCCCGAGCGCATCCTGCAACGCGTGGTCGAGCTGGATGACAGCTACGAGAATGGCATGGCACATCTCTACCTCGGCGGTATCGCCACCTTGCTGCCCCCGGCGCTGGGTGGCAAGCCTGAAAAGGGCAAGCAGCACTTTGAGCGCGCCATCGCTATTTCTGAGGGCCAGAACCTGATGGCCAAAGTCGTTTACGCGCGCCAGTATGCGCGCCTGGTTTTCGACCAGGAGTTGCACCACCGCTTACTCACCGACGTACTCGCCGGCGACCCCAATGTGCCCGGCTATGTGTTGATTAACACCGTCGCCCAGCAAGAGGCGATGGCTCTGCTGGCAGAAGAAGCAGCGTACTTTTGACTACGAGGTCTCCCATGAATATTTTTCGCGCCCGGTTTGCACGCCAGGGCTTGCTATCGGTTGCACTTCTACTGCTGCTGGCAGGCTCGCCCGCCAGCGCAGCCCAGTTCAAGATTGCCACACTGTCCCCCGACGGTAGTAGCTGGATGAAGGCGATGCGCGGCGCGGCCAGCACCATCGAGGCGCAGACCGAGGGCAGGGTAACGTTCAAGTTTTATCCCGGCGGCGTCATGGGCAGCGATGAAGCGGTGCTGCGAAAAATTCGTATCGGCCAGCTCCAGGGGGGAGCGGTCCCGGGTGGCGCGATGCTTTCCTTTTACCCCGACGCCCAGGTCTATAACCTGCCGCTCAAATTCCACTCTTTTGAAGAGGTGGACTACGTGCGCAAACGGATGGACGAGAAGATCATCGCCGGTATCGAAGGTAGTGGCTTTGTCACCTTCGGGCTGGCCGAAGGTGGATTCGCCTACATCCTGTCGAAAAAAACCATCACCACCATCGAGGAGCTCAGGGAAGGCAAGGTATGGATACCCAACAACGACCCCGGTGGTCTCCAGGCCATCAAGACCTTCGGCGTTAACCCCATCCCCCTGAACCTGGCGGATGTGCTGGCGGGCCTGCAGACCGGGCTGGTCGATACCGTCGCCACTTCGCCCATTGGCGCCATTGCGCTGCAGTGGCACACCCAGGTGGAGACCATGACCGATCTGCCCATCCTGTATTTTTATGCCCTGCTGGCGATCGACAAAAAACCCTTCAGCAAACTCAGCGACGCCGATCAGGCAGTGGTGAGAGAGGTGATGGGTGCAACCTTCAAGCAGATCGACCAGCAAAACCGCGCCGACAACATTGCCGCCTACAATGCCCTGCTGGAGCAGGGCATCAAGGAGCTTGAAATTTCCGCCGCTGAGCGCGAGCGCTGGTACCAGACCGCGCAAAAGGCCGAGGCCAATGTCCTCGATAAAAAGATTGTATCGGCGAGTGCGCTGCAGGAGCTCAATGGCCATCTGGACGCATTTCGAGCAAGCGCCGGGGCACAGCCGTGAACCGTCGAACGTGATACTGCGCCTCCTTCACCGGCTGGAAAATGTGCTGCTATATGTGCTGGTGGCACTGTTGCTGGGATTGTCGTTCTACCAGATCGTAGCTCGCAATGTATTCGACAGCGGGCTGTACTGGGGCGACCCCCTGCTGAGGGTATTGGTTCTATGGCTGGCGATGATTGGCGCGATGCTGGCCAGTCGGGAGGGCGGCCACATCAAGATTGATGTGTTGAACCACTATCTGCCAGCCGCCGGCCAGCGCGCGGTTACCCGTGCCAGCGCTGCGCTGAGCGCCATCGTCTGTTTTATTGCTGCCTGGTACGGTTTCCTGTTTGTCGCTGATGAGCGCCAGTACGGCGACATAGCTTTTGCAAATGTTCCGGTGTGGTGGTGTGAATCCATCATTCCGCTGGGACTCGGCATTATTGGATTGCGCTTCCTGATGCAGGTCTGGTCGCCTCCGGCACCCCGGGAAGCACAGCCATGAGTACCCTTTTACTGTTGCTGATTATTGCCATGGCGGTGCTTGGTGCGCCGGTGTTCGTGGTGATTATGGCGCTGGCGATGTGGGGATTCTACCTCGCGGATATCCCGCTGCAGGTGATTACCATCGAGATATATCGCATCAGCGATACGCCGCTGCTACTGGCATTGCCGCTGTTTACCCTGGCCGGTTACCTGTTGGCGGAAAGCAAAACCTCGACCCGCCTGGTAAACATCACCCAGGCCCTGCTGGGTTGGATGCCGGGGGGCTTGTCCATCATTGCCTTTTTGACCTGTGCCCTGTTCACCGCCTTCACCGGCGCCAGCGGCGTCACTATTGTCGCGGTCGGCGCGCTGCTGTATCCGGCGCTGAAGCAGGTCGGCTACACGGATCGCTTCAGCCTTGGCCTGGTGACCACCTCCGGCAGTTTGGGCCTGTTGCTGGCGCCCTCCCTGCCGCTGATCCTCTACGGCATCATTGCCCAGCAGATGGACGTGGGCGAGCCATTCACCATCCAGCAACTGTTCCTTGCAGGTATCTTGCCGGCGCTGCTGATGATTGTACTGCTGTCGGCATGGAGTCTCTGGGCTAATCGCAACCGGCCGATCCAGATGCAGGCGTTTTCTGGCGCGAACCTGAAGCAGGCCCTGCTCGACGCAAAATGGGAGTTGCCCCTGCCGTTGCTGGTCATTGGCGGCATCTACGGAGGTGTAATCGCGGTTTCAGAAACCGCCGCGGTGATCGCGCTCTACGTGCTGGTGGTCGAGGTATTGATTTACCGGGAAATCAGCCTGTCGCGCTTACCGCAGATCCTGTTGAAGTCGATGACCATGGTGGGCGGGATCATCCTCATCCTCGGGGTCTCCCTGGCGCTCACCAACGTGCTGGTCGACGCGCAGATTCCAACCCGGGCATTCGAGTTTATTCAACAGCATATCGATAGCCGCTGGACTTTTCTGATCCTGCTCAATATCTTCCTGCTGCTGCTGGGGGCCATTCTCGATATCTTTGCGGCTATCGTCATCATGGTGCCGATTATCCTGCCGGTCGCAGCGGCTTACGGAATCCACCCGGTGCACCTTGGTATTGTCTTTCTTGCAAATATGCAGATCGGTTATTTCACGCCCCCGGTGGGCATGAACCTGTTCATAGCCAGCTATCGCTTCGGTCGGCCAATCACCGAGCTCTATCGCGCGGCCCTCCCGTTCATGGCGGTGTTGTTGGTGGCGCTGTTGCTGATCACTTATATTCCCTGGCTCAGCCTGGCGTTTCTCTAACAGCTGCGTTCAGGCTTCCCGGCAACCGCTGCGGCATCCGGCTAGAGATTCTCCTCGGCAAACGCTGCCAGCCGGCTGCGCTCGATGCCGTTGACGTGCATCACGCCGGCGTGCTCGAAACCCTTGAAGCGTTCCACCAGGTAGGTCAGGCCGGAGGTGAGGGGTGTGATGTACTTGTTGTCGATCTGGGCGAGGTTTCCCAGTACCACGATCCTGGAGTTGGCGCCGACCCGGGTAATGATGGATTTCAGCTGGAACTGGGTCAGGCCCTGGGCTTCATCGATGATAATGATGGCGTTGTTAAAGGATCGACCCCGCATGAAATTGAGCGACTTGAACTGGATGTTAGCCTTTTCCTTGACGTAGTCGATGCTGCCGAAGGGCGATTCATCCCAGCCGTGCAGAATCTCCAGATTATCGTCAAAGGCCGCAAGCCAGGGCGCCATCTTTTCCTCTTCTGTGCCCGGCAGAAAGCCGATGTCCTCGGCCATGGGTGGCGTGGAGCGGGCGACGATCAGTTTGTTGAAACGCTTGTCCTCGAGGATGGCCTGCAAGGCAAAGGCCAGCGCCAGCAGGGTTTTTCCGGAGCCGGCGGGGCCGGTCATCACGGTGATGTCTATCGCTTCGAGTTGCAGCAGGTAAATGGCCATGGCCTGCTCCAGGTTTCTCGGGCGCAGGCCCCAGATACTCTGGTGCATGAGTTGGTCGTGGCTGAGGTCGGTGAGGGTGATGCTATGGTCGGTAAGGGCGCAGACATGCCCCACAAAGCCCTGCTCGTCGATCACAAACATATTGATGTGGGCCTGGGGCAGGGTATCCCTGGCGATGACATGTCGGGTCACCGCGCCTTGGTTACTGGTCTCCACTTTTTTGACCCGGCTCCAGAAACTGCCTGCGAATTTCTCGTAACCCCTGGCAAGCAGGTCGATATCATCCAGCACCTTGTCCTTGCGATAGTCTTCCACGTGGTGGAGGCCCGAACCTTTGGCTTTCAGGCGCATATTGATGTCTTTGGTGACCAGTACCACGGTGTGGTCGTGATGGGTGTGCTGCAGTTGCAGCGCGACATTGATGATGCGGTTGTCGTTGGCGTGGTCGGTGGTGGTGCACAGATAGGGGATTTCGCTGAGGGCGGCCAGCTTCTGGTCCTGGAAGATGCTCAGGCTACCGGGCTCCAGGTCGCCATGGCCGGCCGGAGGCGCTATGGGTACGCCCTCCTGGATTTGTTGTGGGGTGGCGTTGGCCATGAGTTTGTCGATGGCGCCGATCGCAATGCGGGCCTCGCGGCTGACATCTTTATCGGGCCTGTCCTTGATATGATCGAGCTCCTCCAGCACGGTCATCGGGATCACCACACGATGTTCCTTGAAGGCGTTCAGCGCCAGCGGGTCGTGGAGCAGCACGTTGGTATCGAGCACAAACACTTTTTTGTCGAGGGTTTCAGCTCGCGGGGGATGCGAAGCCATGGATTTGACGTTGCTGGCGGGCACGGCGACATCGGCCAAAGACTTCATAGGCTTATCCTCGGTGGAGTGCTTGACGGTGAAGGAAGCGAATGCCCTGAGCGGGCCAGAAACGGGTAAGGCAGGAAAGCTGCGATAAGTGGTAGCATCAAAATGGGAGTGTCACCCGAATGCTCTGTCGCGATATACCAATACTGATTGCGCTGTGTGCTTTTGTCAAACTGTGCACTGCCAGAAGTGAGTGTTTGACCCCGGTGCTTTCCATGGGACAATACAAGCCATGGCCGGTAAATAGCGACGAACATACCCGATGAATAATAGCCTGAGCGCCACCGACAAGGGCCGACTGCTGCGGCGGGCCAGCTATGCTTCGGTGTTGACGGCGGCAACCCTGATCGCAGTCAAACTGGTGGCCTGGCTGTTGACGGGTTCGGTCAGTATGCTGGCGTCCCTGGTCGACTCGCTGATGGACAGCTTCGCCTCCATCATCAACCTGTTCGCAATCCGTTACTCGCTGCAACCCCCCGATGCCGAGCATCGCTTCGGTCACGGCAAGGCCGAGGCCCTGGCGGGTCTTGCCCAGTCGGTGTTCATTCTCGGTTCCGCCGGGTTTTTGCTGTTCAGGGCAATCGATCGCCTGCGCAATCCCGAGCCCCTGGAAGCGGTCGCTGCCGGCGTCGGGGTGATGGTGTTCGCGATTGCGCTGACCCTTGCCCTGCTGGCCTACCAGCGACACGTGGTTCGCCAGACTGGCTCCACCGCCATCCGCGCGGATTCCCTGCACTACGCCTCCGACCTGCTGGCTAACGTCAGCGTTATCCTCGCACTGCTGGCCGCCTCGATCGGCTGGCTGTGGGTCGATCCGGTACTGGCAATCCTGGTGTCGCTAACCATCGCCTACAGTGCCGTCGGTATCGGCTTCGACGCTACCCAGCAGTTGCTGGATCACGAACTGCCGTTGGAGCAGAAGCAAAAAATCGTCGCGATTGCCCTGCGCGACAAAAATGTACACGGGGTGCACGGGCTGCGCACCCGCCAGTCCGGTCAGGTGCCCATCGTGCAACTGCACCTGGAGCTCGACGACAACCTGCCGTTGATCCTGGCCCATGGCATCGCCGATGGGGTAGAGCAGGGCATCCGCGCGGAGTTTCCCGGCGCCCTGGTCATCGTCCACCAGGATCCGGTCAGCCTTGTCCGGGCTTGATCAGAAATATCACGTCGTCATCCACGAACTCCAGCTCCGCGCCCAAGCGGTGGGCCAGCCACTGCAGTGTGGCGCGGCTGTAAAAGGCAATGTGAGTCGGATCGCGAATGTAGTGCCAGTTTGCGAAGCGCTCCCGGCTGATGACCAGTTTGGTCATGATGGCGAACACGCCGCCCCCGGCCAGGTGCTGCCAGAGCCTGTGGATCTCACGATCCGGGAAGGCCAGGTGCTCGATGACCTCGGTGGCACAGATAAAGTCGAAACGCTGGGCAAAGACGGCCTTGTCGGGATGGTAAAAGCGGTCGTACAGGGCGACCTGCAGGCCTCTGCGTTCCAGCATGTCTGCCAGCGCTGGCCCCGGGCCGCAGCCGAAGTCCATGCCCCGGCTGCCTGTCGCCAGTCGCTCACCATAGCGGCTCCGCCAATCTGCCGAGGAAACGTCGATAACCGGGGTCAGCAACGCTGTTGCGGTGTTTATCGTACTCGGCTTTTTCCGCCCGTGGCTCCAGATGATAGCAAGCCGGCACGTAAACCAGTCGGCAGCGGGGGCATTGTAGATAACGGCGCTTTTTATCGACATGGTATTCGGTGGCTTCGGCACCGTGGCAAAGCGGGCAGCTCAAGGGTCTGGCAACGCTTCAGGCATAATCGCTTCAGGCATAGTTGAGGCCGGTAACGCCGACGACGACCAGGCCGAGGCAGGCGAGCTTGAGCGGGGTCACGCTGTCGTTGAACCAGACCATGCCAATCAGCGCGACCAGCGCGGTACCACTGCCCGCCCAGATCGCGTAGGCGACACTCAGGTCTATCTTCTTCAGGGCGATGGTGAAAGCGTAGAAAGAGAGCCCGTAGAAAACGAAAATCAGCACGCTGGGTGTCAGCCGGCTGAAGCCGTCTGACAGTTTCATACTGGTGGTGCCGGCGACTTCCAGCGCAATGGAAGCGGCAAGATAAAGCCAGGCTGGCTGATTCATGGAAGCGGCCTTCGGAGTGATTTGCGGGCTGCCATTGTCCGCCCTCGGGCTGTGCGCGTCTACTGCGCCGGAGCGCAACACAGTACAATCCCGACACGGTAACCATTGGCCGCAGATATGCCCGTTCCTCCCGAAAGCTTTAGCCCCTGGCTCCAGGCCCTGGCTGGTGTCGCCGACCGGCGCCGCGGGCGTTTCCTGGTGGTCCTGGCCGGCGCCCGGGAGTGGAGCCTGGACTGCTGCCTTGGCGCACCTTTGCTCGATACCCCCGATACCCTCTGGATAAGCAAGGCAGACCTGAAAGACAGGTCCTGTATGGCACCGGGGGCGGCCCACGCCGTGCTTGGCTCGGAGACGGCGAACGTCGTCTACGATGCCTGGTCGGGTTTTCACCCCAACGGCTTTGGTGGCCTTGCCGGCACCCTGCGAGGGGGCGGGCTGATGCTGCTGCTGACGCCGGAATTGAGCGCCTGGCCCGGCTACCAGGATCCGGACTATCAGCGGATGGCGGTGGAGGGTTTTGCGGCGCCACCCCATCGCCTGTTCCTGCAATATCTGGGTGAAACACTGCAACGGGACAGCCATGGGATCCTGGTGCGCCAGGGTGGCGGATTGCCGGCGTTGCCGGATGCCCGGGATGCCCCGGCCGCAGAGTTGGCGAATTCCATCTGCCGCAGCCGCGACCAACTGGCAGCCGTGGAGGCGATCGAACAGGTGGTTCGCGGGCATCGCGACCGGCCCCTGGTATTGCGCTCTGACCGGGGTCGGGGCAAGAGCGCGGCGCTGGGTATCGCCGCGGCGCGGTTGCTGCAGGGCGAGCTCGAAACCGTCATCCTGACCGCGCCCCTTGCCAGCAATGTGGCTGCGGTAATGCGTCACGCAGCGCAACTGCTTGAGGGCTCGAGGCGCCAGGACAACACCCTGTTGTGGTGCGATCGCCGCCTGCAATACATACCTCCGGACGAGCTGCTGCGGCTGCTGCCCCCGGCGCGGCTGTTGCTGGTAGACGAGGCCGCGGGTATCCCGTTGCCGCTGTTGAGCCGAATGCTGAGCCACTATCACCGCGTGGTTTTTACCACCACTGTGCACGGCTATGAGGGCACCGGTCAGGGTTTTGCCATTCGTTTTGCCGACGAACTGACAAAGCGCAGGCCCCAGTGGCGCTCGCTGGCGTTGCGCCAGCCGATACGCTGGGCCGGGGGTGATCCCCTGGAAGCCAGCGTGAACGAATTGTTGCTGCTGGGCGCTGAGCCCGCATCGGTGCAGGGCATAAGCGCAGCGGCGGTCGACCAGCCGCAGTTCGAGTGGCTGGACCGGCCCGATTTACTCCAGTCGCCAAAGCGACTGTCGCAGGTGGTCGGCCTGCTGGTGAATGCCCATTACCGCACCAGTCCCGATGATCTGCGAATACTGCTGGATGCCCCCAATATTCGTATACTGGTCGCGGCCAGCGCCGACGCTGTCGCCGCGGTGGCGATGGTGGCCGCAGAGGGCGACCTGCCCACCGAGCTGGCAGCTGCTATCCGCCAGGGCCAGCGCAGGCCCCGGGGGCATTTACTCCCCCAGACCCTGTGGGCGCACACCGGCAATGCCAGACTGCTGTCCGAATCATGCTGGCGGGTGGTGCGAATTGCGGTGCACCCTGCGCTCCAGCGACGTGGCCTGGGTCAGCGCATGCTGGAGAGGATTCAACAGTCGGCGGTGGAGCACGGCATAAACTACCTGGGGTCCAGCTTTGCCTGCAGCAGTGGGTTGGTAAGTTTCTGGCAGCAGGCCGGCTATCTTCCGGTGGCGATGGGTGTGCGCCGCGATGCCTCCAGCGGCAGTCACTCGCTGCTGGTGCTGCGGGGCCTGGCGAAGGACACGCAAGCCACGGTGGAGCAGGAGCGAACGCGTTTTGCCGACCGATTCGGAGCGGCGCTGAGCGCCTCTTTGCAGCAGCTCGAGCCGGAGATCGTCGGTGCGCTGCTACCCGTGCTTTCGCCTTCTCACGCCGCGCTGCAGGCCCGGGACAGCATCGACCTGCGGGATTTCGTCAGCGGTGCTAGGCGCTATGAGCATTGCCAGTTTGCCCTGCGCAAGGTGGCGTTGGCGCTGTTATCCGACCCCCTGTCAACCAGCGGCTTGAGTGAATTACAACGTCGCGTGCTGATCGCCGGAGTATTGCAGCAGCAGCCTGCCGGGGTGCTTGCGCAGCGCTATCCATTGCGGGGTAAGGCGGCGGTGCTGGAATGTCTGCGCACGGCCTTTGCGAGCTATCAAGCTGCCGCCGCAGGGCAGCCTGTTAATCGCTCCGGGGCATAGCACGAATGCGTCATCAACCCGCCGCCAGAATCGCGCCCGGAAAAATTGCCAAAGCCCGGCCTTGGCTCCTGTGGCCAAACCCCTAAGATAACGAAGACGGAGCACGGATGCTTCACCCACGATTGGCCACAGGGAGCGTAGCCACATGTCTTACCCTTTTACCGGTTTACTCTGCGTCGCTTGTTTCACGCTTATCACACCACCCGCGGTGGGTGAGATCTACAGGTGGGTCGACCGGCAGGGCATCACCCATTATGCCGACCGACCGTCCCCCGGGGAAAACAGCGTCGAGATCAAGCGGCGACAGTTGCCGCGACTGAATATCGGTGATCCGGCACCCCACGTGGCACTGCCCAGCTTACAGCCCAGGCGGGCGCGTTCCCGCCCCGCCCGCAAACCCCGCCCCGCCGGGGACTGCGACCGCTACCGCGCGGCCATCAGCAAAATCGAGCATGCCCTGCGCCAGGGTTACGTTGAGCCCGCCGGCTCCCGGATGCGCGAGCGCAAACGACATTGGAGTGCCTTGCTCTATCGCCACTGTTACTAAGGTAGAGTGAGCCACCTGCAAGCGCAGGCTTGGGATTTCGGGACATTCTTGCAGCACTGGGCGTAGTACAGGGTCGGGAAAAAGCCAATCATTGTGGCTTTTGTCACCGGATTTTCCTTGGCGCCAGCCCCTGGCAGGCCTTTATCCTGTCGCCATGATGTCTAACCTCACGATAATTTTACGAACGGTGCCAGTGCTGCTTGCCACACTGGCCCTGGTCTGTGCCTGCAGTCATCCCATCGAAATTGTCGGCGAGGGTGATGTTCTCTCGGCTAGCGGCAACAGAAATTGCCTGCTGGAAGACTACCGCTCGGGCCTGGCGAATTGTACCGAAAACGTGGTGACCGGTGGCTACGATGAGACCTACTACGGGGTCCCTCGCAGCGGCTGGTATTTCCACCGCTGGGCGAACTACTGCGTCGACGCGCTAAACAATGAATGCGGCTTCTCCGTGCCTGCTGAAGCCGTGGAGGGCGCCTACGGCCTGACGGTCGATCCCCTGGTGGCCATTTTTCGCAGGCAGACCAATACCGGTTACAACGCGCTGTTTGTTGGCCACAGCTTTTTCCGTCCCTTTGCTGATCGTATGGCGTTTCATGCGGGCAATGCCGGTTTTACCGATCACCAGCAAGACCTGGTTTTTTCGGGGGGTACAAGCGGTGCCCCCGAAGCCCTGTGGAACGACAGCAAAAAACGCGCCCGGATTCAGGGCCTGCTGGATACCGGCGAGGTGGCGCTTTTTGGTATGACCTATCACCCCCAGTACCCGGGGCTGAGGGGTTATCGCAAATGGGTGGATTACGCCCTGGCAAACAATCCCGATACCCGGTTCTTTCTCGCCTTGCCCTGGGAACCCTTTCCGCACACCACCGACGCCGCGACTTATCGGGCGAACTGGTACGCCGCCCATGGGGCGATTTCCCACGGAATTATAGATAGCCTGCGGGCAGAATACCCCGGCGTCGACTTTTACTGCATTCCCTATGGTCAGAGCGCGGTGGAGCTGAGAACACTGTTTGCGGCGGGCCAATTGCCGGATGTGCAGCAGCTCACCGGCAGTGCCGGGGACGCCATTTTTACCGATCCACTCGGCCACGCCGGCAAAATCCTGGTTGCCCTGGGTGAACTGGTCTGGTTGCGCGCCATCTACGGGGTCTCGCTGCAAACCTATGACTTCGACCCCGGATATACCGCGGCTCTCAAGCCAATCGCCGCGGCGATCATGGACGCCCACGATCCGGCCTACGATGCGCCAGAGTGAAACGCCGCGGAGCTTCCCGGCGGGCCAGGTATCGACTTCAAGGACGAGGCCCCTTATGCTGCCGTCAAGCTAACGGGTCACGTACGTGGCCCCGTGGGATCCTGAAAATACAACAAGCAACAAGGGGTTATCCTGACCATGCTCCGCTCAATTTCGATTCGATTTGCGCTCGCCTTTTCACTCGTAGCGCTGGTTGCCTGTTCCGACTCAGACGACGATGTGGAGGCCAAACCACCGGCGTCCAGCCTTAGCGCCGAGATCCGGCGCACCGAGTATGGCATCCCCCATATCACCGCCAACGACTGGGCCAGCCTCGGCTACGGTTATGGCTACGCCTATGCCCAGGACAACTTCTGTATCGCCATGCGCCAGATCGTGTCTGCCACCAGTCGCTCGGCGGAGTTGCTGGGCGAGGAAGAGGGCGATGTGGTATCGGACTTCGTGTTGCGCGCCGTACTGGGCACCAAGGCGGAGTTTCGCGAGCGCCTGCTGGGCGACACCGGGAGCGAGGCCTATCAACTGGGTAGCGGGCTTTGCCGCCGGTATGAACCGCTACCTGGCGGAGACCGGGGTCGAAAACCTGGCGGAGGGTAGCGCAGGGTGTCGCAACGCCGACTGGGTATTCGCCATCGATGAAACCGACCTGTGGATGATGATAGCCCGCATTGGCCTGGGTGGCAGCTCTGACGAGGGCGCGATTCGCCGTGCTATTTACGCTGCGTCAGGGGACGGCGGCATCCAGGCGACGGGGGCTGCCCCCTCCATGCAACAGCTCGAGCAAAGCCTGCGCCGACTGGCACCCGAGATGACCGATAGCCGGGGCGGCAGTAACGCCCTCGCCGTGGGCGCAGACCTGAGCCAGACCGGCAAGGGTATACTCCTGGGCAACCCCCACCAGCCCTGGAACGGCGCCGGTCGCTGGTACGAGGTACACCTGACCATCCCGGGGGAGTATGACGTGGCGGGCGCTGCCCTGCAGGGCCTGCCTTGGGTGGGTATCGGCTTCAATAATGCGGTTGCCTGGACCCACACCGTTTCCTTCGCCACCCGCTTTACTTTGTTTGACCTGGAGCTCGACCCCAACGATCGCTTCCGCTATTTCTTCGACGGCGAGGCACGTGAGATTACCGCTAAGGAGGTCTCTGTCCAGGTGAGAAGGGCGGATGGCACCCTGGAAACCCGTACCCGCACTTTTTACAGTTCGCACTTTGGCCCCCTCGTGAACCTGAAGGGCGTCGACCCTGCCCTGGATGGCTGGCCCATGTTTACCGGTAACGTGTTGTCGCTGCGCGATGCCAACCTGCTCACCGACACCCGCGCGGTCGACCAGTACCTGGCAATGGGCCGGGCCCAATCCATGGGAGAATTTACCGAGGCGCTGAAGTCGATCGGCATACCGGTGTTCCATACCGTGGCCGCCGACCGCTTCGGCGATGCCTTTTACGGTGAAGTGGCGGTGATACCCCATGTCACCCAGCAGCAACTGGACAGCTGCAAGCAGGGTACGGTCCCTCAATTGGTGACCAGCGCTACCAACAACGCCATCATCGCGCTGGACGGTAACCGCTCGGCCTGCGACTGGGGCCGGGATCCGGACACCCCGGCCGGTACCAATATCTATGGCTACGACGCGCGCCCCAAAATCCTCACCCGGGATTATGTGGGCAACAGCAACAACAGCTACTGGCTCAGCGATGCCAACAACCCCCTCACCGGCTTTCCGGTGGTGTTCGGCTGGCTCGGCCACGAGAACCAGCAGCAATTCCTGCGCACCCGCATCGGCCACCTGATGGTTGAAGAGCGCCGCCGGGCCGCCGATGGCCTTGACGCCACCCCCGGCTTTACCCTGGAGTCGGTCAAGCAGTTGATGTTTCGCAACCGGGTGTACGGCGCCGAGATAAACCTGGCCGACGTCCAGGCGATCTGTGCGGGTGCCGAGCCCCCGGGCATTACCAGCGAGCAACTGGAACGCGCCCGCCGGGCTTGCGCGGTGCTCGCCGGTTGGGACCAGGAAGTCGATACCGACAGTGCTGGTGTCCAGGTCTTCACCGAGTTCTGGCGCAACATTCGCAGCGAACTCAGCGGTAATTTTTCAAGTGTGGTCGAAGGGGATGAATTCTGGCTGGTGGACTTTGACCCGGCCGACCCGCTGAATACACCCAGCGGTATCGATACCACCGTGGCCGGCAATCAGGCCCTGGTGATCGAGTCGCTCAGCGATGCGGTGCTTGCGCTGGAAGCGGCAGGCGTCGCCCTGGACGCACCCTGGTCCGTCACCCAGTTTTACCCCCGCAACGCGGTAAATGTGCCGATTCACGGCGGCGACCCCAATATGGGTGTCTACGGCGCCATTTCAGTCAACCTCGACCCTGGTGGTTACTTTGATATCCGCTCCGGCAACTCCTATATCCAGGCCGTCACCTGGGACGACAGCGACTGCCCAATTGCCGACGCCATCCTGGTTCACTCCCAGTCCAGCGACCCCGATTCGGATTACTTCGGTGACCAGACCGAGCTCTACAGCAACAAGGAATGGGTGCGCTTCCCCTATTGCGAAAGCGCCATCGAGGCCGCCCAGGTCGGTGAAACCGTGCTGCTCCAGGAGTGAGGCCAAAACCCCGGGCCTTGAATTTAGCCGGGGCGCACAGATATTAGTAATAACCAGGAGGTGCCAGCAGCTGAATTGGGTTACACTGGGCTCTGGCTACATTCAACCAGTCAAGGGGGCGATCTGGATTCGACGACGGTTACGAAACTCTTGTGTGCATGTCGTGATGGTAGCGAATCACGTTAATCCAAAGCTGCAAACCAACTAGTTGCCAACGACGACAACTACGCTCTAGCGGCCTAAACCCTGCTAGCAGTCACCAACGGATGCTTGTAAACGGAACGTGACTGTCATACAGAACAAGCTAGCGATGAAGCTCGCCTGAGGCGGATTCGCGAAACCCTTTATCAGGATCGCCAATTACGTCCTGCCCGTCGGGCTGTTTGCGGCTAAATCAATTGACGGAATCTAAACATGTAGAGCGCAGAGCAGAGGACTGACGGACGCGGGTTCAATTCCCGCCGCCTCCACCAATTTAAAAAGGTGAACTGATCTCAGTTCACCTTTTTTTATGCCTGCGCCCCGCGCTACAGGCCTTGTGTCGCAAGGGTTTACGGACTTCGCGCCACCCTTAATCTCCGACTTTTCAAGGCATATATTCTCTGAATTGCCGAATACTCTCAGTGCCGCCCCCCATCCCGCCAAGCCCAAGTCCATGAGCTGAGAAGAGAGAAGCCTTTAAAATCAGTAGCTTATTAATGGACTCAGGAAAGGGGTTTGATTGGTAAATTGGGTAGGCGGAGGGAAACGCTTTACTCCACAATCGCCTTCAACAGCGCATCCCTTGCATCCTGGTAAAACTGTATATCGATCTTGGTGGCCATATCATCAGAGAGGTCATATAGCTGCCTGCGACAGGTCACGGGCATCAGCAATGACGATGCGCCTTTCTCAACCGCCAGTTCAGCAATATTCACGGCACTGTGTATCGGCTCGATCGAACCACCCAGGTTAATTTCACCCACCACAATCAGGCCACCTTTCACCGGCTTTTTCAGCAGGCTGCTGCACATGGCAATGAGAGAGGCAATGCCGAGCTTCGATCCACGCTTGGAGGCGTCAAACGCCCGGAGCTGTATTGTGAATTCATGCGCTCGCGGGTCTCGATCGCCAACCAGCTGCATAGCTCGGGAATAAAGGTTCTGCTCCGCATAACGGACAGACTCGCGGAACGCGGGTGGTACTGGGTTGTTGAGGATCTTGACCCCAGATCCTGGGCCTTCATTGACTTCAATGCGATACAAGCCAGGGTTGTCTTCAATGTCCTGGCCGCCTTCGCTGACCGTCCAAATCTGACCAGGCTCTAACGGATCATCACCAATTTCGTTATCGGACCTCAGCTCTGGCGTAGCGACAAACTTCTCAACACCATCATCACCCAGGAAATAGCTGAAATGGGTGTTACGGAATTCTGCTGCGCCCACACGCTTTTGCTGCTCTTTGACGCGACGGCGTACTTCCAGCCCCAGTCTTACCGCCCACTCCAGGTCTTCGTCGCTGATTTCCATATCCTGAGAGGGGTACATCAGTTTTAGCAGGCCAGAAACGGTTTTATTCACCGCATTAACATCACGGCCACTTAAGGCGCCGCCAAAATGAACGCGATTTTGCAGTACGCTAACTCGGCTCTGGAAGCGCAAGCGACTTAAACATTCAGAAAAAAAGTCACTGACCAAACCAAAATGATCGGTCGTGAGCTCTTTGTTCATTTTCGGAACATCCCAGCCGGGCAGATAACAATGGATACGATCCATCCAGGCAGTATCGTCACGCATTTCTTGAGGCAATGGCCCAAATAAATGTCCAACTCGCTGCTGGTGTTCTACATCCACATCGAAGTTGCCAACAAACACCATAGAGCCATCTGCTCGAATGCTCTCTTTACCGCGAGAGAACTCGCCAGATTCCATGTAGCCCTTCATGATGTTGATGCCTTCTTTCGAATCGAAGGAAATACCGCTTACTTCATCAAAACAAACCACATCGTATTGGCACACTAAGCCGCGAGCGCCTGACGCATTATTCACAAACATTTTGGCGATGGTCGCTTTGCCGCCGGAAATTAAATGCGCATAAGGTGACACTTGTTGGAAAAGATGGCTTTTGCCGGTGCCGCGAGGCCCCAGCTCCACCAGGTTATAGTTACGCTCCACAAAGGGTATCATACGCAGCAAATTGGCATCTTTGGCGCGGTCGCTCAAAGCGTTTGGCTTCAAGCCCAATGCTACGCAGCAAAAAGTCTTTCCATTGCTGGCTGGTAAACTGCTTTCTTGCTTCGGCTAAATCATCTAACACGTCACGCTTTGAAAGCTGAATAGGGCGCAAATCTTTAATGCCAAAGGCATCGCCTTTTTCCTCGGCGATCAGCGAGTCATATTCCAAGGTGATTTCGGCGTAAAATCCACCCGTTAACAGTCGCTCATTATCGTCTACGACATTATCGTTAATACGCACTCGATTAAGCTGTACGCTGGGCAAAGTCGCCACGTAACCGTTATCTTTTTGGCTGAATCGAGCACTGACCAAATCGATCAGCTTTACCGTACCGTTCTTGTAGGCTCTGGCTTTAAACAGCTCTTCTTCACCGGCCCTGACCGTGCGCGACTCCAATTGCCGCTGAACAATTTCCAGCCCTTCCTCAATTTCATCGGGATCGGTGCTGGCACAGTACCTACCCAGCAGAAACTCAACCACATAGGTAGGCACAGGAAATTGCCGAGCAAAGGTTCGCACTAAATCTTTACGGACTAAGTAACCTTCCAAATGCGCGGCGGCAATTTGATCGAGTTGGTCTAATTCCATTGTTTATTCTCCGCCAATACGCGTTTGCTGCTGGGCGATTAGCTCACCACTTTCGGTAAGCAACACGATTACTGCAGTAACGCCTTCTAAATCTTCATCGTCAATAACCACAGATCCTACGCCGGAATCTTTAATCGCCTTTGTGCTCATCACCTTACTGGTCGATGCGTCGCCAGCGTCTAAGCGCACGTCTAGCAATAAACCATCAAATGCACCCTCTACGGCCACATTACAGCGCAGGCCACGCCAGGAAACATCGGTGATTTCGGCTTTCACATCAGCATAAGCATTACCTGCCTTGCGGATGATCAATTCCGGTGTTAAACATTCCTGCAAACTTAGGCCGCCGTGGGTATATTCTTCACCCAACTTGTAGCAACTAATGCCGTTGGCGAGTGCAAAATGCTGGTCAGCATTCCAATGCCATGGGTACAGTTGTTCATCGGTGTGAGAACCCGGCTTAATCGAAGCGCAACGCCCCGATTTACTATCCACCAACGCCGCCGGCAGTTCTGTTTTCGGCAGCCCGCCAGGTAGCAGAAGCCAACCGTGGTCGGTAACCAAACGAACTTGCTTCCAGCCCGCGTTAAACAGGCTCGCAATGCGGTCTTCAACTTCAGCCAAAATGGCATCAATGTGCTTTGCCAGCTTCCAGCCTCGGTCATGGCCTTCAGAGTCTATGTCCCCATACTCGCACCAGGCTTGTCCAGTGCTTTCACCGGTTTCAGCTTTCGCCAACTTCTGCCAACCATTGGATTCCAGCAGCTTTTGGAAATGATGGCCGCTTAACTTTTGCTCAGTTTCCTTAACGCAGGGTTCGAAGGCTTCGCTGCCAACCACACCAGAAATAAGCTGCGCAACAGGTGAAACAGCGGGTTTAGCCGTCGCTGTTACGCTGGGTAAAGCAGACCATTGTGTCGACAACTCGACACTGTAGCCTTTGGCTTCCAGTGATTCGGCGAATCGCTTACCCACGTCAAAGCGCAAACCATCCACAAAAAATACCGTCTCGCTTTTTGCGTACTTAACCGGTTTACGGTCGGCGGCAATCAGCCCAGGGTAGCCGTGTTTTTGCACGGACTCCTGTAAATACCGGGCGGCGTCTTGCGCCCAATCGGTATACATGGCCCGAATGGCTTTAGAGACCGCGTCAAAATCTTCCTGCTGATCGATGGGCTTTAACGCCTGCACAACCGCATCGTCTGCCTGCCAGGCGACGGTTTGATAGGTATTAGCCATATCCGCAATGGTGCCACCGGCGATCGAGCTTTTAGTCACTTCAGCTAACTTTTTGAGCCACTTCAATGACTGAGCCTGCGGCGACAAGCCGAGCTCTGCCCACACCAAGGTTCGGCGCTCGCCGTGCGTGTTATCCAAATCGGCAATCGCTTTGCGGGCTTGCGCTGGGGATGCCTTCTCCAGACGCACCAGCGCCAAGCGTAATTCATTTTCTTGTTGGCGATTCCACTGTGGCCAACCACTCTTATCGGCAAACATATCCATGGGCAGTGCGGTTTTTTCCAGCTGGGCAGGAATGTTGGGGTATCGCTTTGGCGCCTCACAGTATCGATCCCACACCGGCTGCCAAGGGCCTTCGTGGGCTGCCAATAACGCCGTCGCACTCAATGAGCCTTGTTTATCGGGGTCAAAACCCAACTGCGATTTGATGATCTCTACAAAGGCTGGCCAGGCGGTGTCACCCTTGGCAGTTTTAAAGGCATCGCCCTGATCCAGCCACTGCAAGAGATCACGAATCGGGTCGCCATCAATCAACAAGGTGTTGAAGTAGTCTTTGTCTAAGCGTTTGCCTTTAAGCAGGCTTACATCCACATCCAGCAGGCGATACAAGGCTAATTGCATGGCATGCAGGGCAGCGCGATCTTGCGCCACATCCAGCCCCAAACCACCTTGGTCAGAGCGTAAAAAAGCCAGAATGGTCCAGTCTTTGGCATTCACCTGCGACCAGATCACGCCTCGGTACTGCAGCTCTGCCAGCGGTTTGAGGGATTCAGGGCAGCTCTCGATGGCCCGGATTTCCTGGCGACTGACACCGGGTAGATACAAAATCGGGATGGCGCCGCCGGCATCAATACCGTCCACACGGTTAGCCATAGCACAGCGCAACCAAATGGCTGGGCCGGTTTTATACTCAGGCGCATAGTCGCCTAAGGTCCACAATTGCGGGAGTCTCGCTTGCAGCTGGCCAATAATGGGCTGCCATAAACGGTCTTTATCCGGCCACAGCACGGCAGCGGGGGCGACTTCAATATCCGGGTTATACGAACCTGAATTGAGTAAGGCGAGCTCTAAGGCAGCTAATACGGTGGTCATGCAGCAATCTCCAATGCCAAAAGTTGCCCAACCCAGTCATTAAATAAATGGCACTCTTCGCGCATGGTGTTGATCCCAATATCTAACGCGACCAAAGAGCCATGAATGACTTTGTCATATTGGTCAAACAAGCCCTGGATGCGTTTACTCGGCGCGGTCGCGCGGCTGTTATTGACATGTTCAGGGGAGTCGAAAGCGTTGCGAATGCGCTCAAACTGGGCGGTTAAACCAGCTTCCCCTATTTCCGAAGCAATCGAATCGGGTTTACTGAACAGCAGACCTTCAAACTCATACATTTGCACATAGGGAATAAACCGGCGCATCGCGTCTTCGCCGATATGAGCCGTCAATTGCTCAACGAGCCTTTCTTCCACCCGGCGTCGCTTATCCTCAATATTCGGCAAGACCAGCGCTTCCGTTTTACCCGGGAAATCTTCGGGTAAGCCATAAAAATCAAAGAACGTGGTGCAATAGGCCTCTGTATCATCGAGCAGACGGCTTTTCACATCGTGCAGCACGCGTTGGAATTTGAAATTGCCACCTTTGTGGCCTGGCTTGCCGACTAAAGAAGGAAACAAATAAATGCCTTGAGGTGTAAATATGTCCGCCATCACCTCGTTAACGAACATTTCTTCCGTTTGCCCTTCGCAAATTACATGCACTCGAATCATCTGGATGGTCTCCCACCCAAAATGTTCTTCTGCCAAAGCTCACTTACCGTGTAATCGTCCAGCCAGTTGGTGAAGTCTTCTTCGTCGAGCCGTTTGAAAACCGTCGCGCCTTGCTCGCGTTCCACGACAATTAAATCATCGATAGAAAACTCGTCTACCAGCGGAGCGGATTGGGTAGACACGATGACTTGCATGCGCTTAGAAGCTGAACGTAATAAACCTGCCAGCAGTGCAATCGCAAATGGATGCAAGCCCAACTCTGGCTCATCAATAATGATGGTTGATGGGGGTTTGGGTTGAAGCAAAGCCGTCACCAAACAGATAAACCTAATCGAGCCATCGGACAACTGGCTTGGCCATAGCGAATAGTCGCTGTCTTTTTGCTTCCACAGCAGCCTGATTTGCTCTTCTTCCGTCGGCAACTTTTGGGGCTTTAATACAAAATCATCAAAAAACGGAATAGCTAACCGTACCGTTTTTACAATCTGTTCATAGGCTTTGCTTTCGCTTTCTTTCAGCGAATATAGAAAGGCAGCGAGGTTAGAGGCATCGGGTCTTAGATAAGTATTATCGTGCAAGGCACCTAATCGTTTTACGCCTGCGGTGTCACTGGTATCGTGAAAATGAAATACCTTCCACTGTGAAATGGCATCGTAGCAATAAGTAGCAATTTTTTTAGAAATGCCTCCGTTCATTTCCTTCTTCAAACGAGATTCATTGTGTCCGCTCCCCAGGTTGGGCTGTGTTACGCCGTAATAGGGGCCATTGAAATACAGCATCTCTCTAGAAAAGGTGAAACCATCATCAGCCGTTGGCTCCAATGTTATATCGTAGCCATTCGATGCAAATCGAATGGACGACTCAATTTTATTTGTTTCTTTAATTCCAAACGTAACGATACGATCTGCGCCACCTTGCTTTGAAGCCCATACCTGAAGGCGACCTTCAACAAGCTCATTTAGCATTCGGAAATAAGAAACGAAATTACTCTTACCGACTCCGTTCGCACCAATCAGAACATTGAGGCTGTGCAATTGAAGCCGATCCAGTTTCTTAATCGACTTGAACCCTGTAATGGAAAGCGTATCAATTGAACCCATACTAAGTTTTCTCCCGCGCCGCTTTCTTCTCAGCGAGGCTCAAATGATGCTCGTTAATGCGGTCGCCTTCTTTGCCGCCGTATTGCGGGCCGAGGTGGTACCAAGGGGCGCTGGGCACATCGGCGCCGCGATCTTTGGTCCATTTGATGCTGGGGATTTTATTGCGCAGTACACCGGCACCTTTCACTTTGACATCATCCACTAAAATGAAGGGGCGAATATTCAGGCGCACGCCGTCGTTTACATCCGGGTTCCAGCCAATGGGTTGTTGCTCTAGGGGCTTCCAGCGCACGAAGATATCCAGCGGCGCTTCGCCTTCTAGGATTTTGATCAGGCGTTTACGCAGTGCTTCGGCAGCCGCCAGGCGCTCCTGCGCACCATCAACTCCCGCTGCAATTTCGTCTTTCTGGCGTTTAATCCAATCGCCCAGATAGGTATAAATCAGGGTTTCCAGCAGTTTTTGATCGAACTTGTGGTAGTTAATCAGCACAGCAAAACCGTCGTTCAAGCCATCCCAGAGTTGCCAAATAAAGGGGCGGTTTTGGAACAGCTTTACATGTTGCTCAAAGAACTTATCGCGCAGCCAGGCATCCAGGGTTTTACCGGCATAGCCGACAGACGACAGCAGTTGATTGAGCGTGGCTGGCGTCCAGGCATCGCCGTATGCGGCGGCCAGCAGATTGATTAAGCGGTCAGAGGCCAAAGCCTCACCGCGCACGGCGGGAACACAGACAATGCCATCTTCATCGGCCAGTGGTAGCAAAGCCTCGCAACGCTGCACCCATTCTCGCTGCTCATCGGCTAACTCCATGGTTGCATCCTGTTCGGCGGGCCAGCGATAGCCGAGCAAGCGCGCTACGGCAATATGTAATACGGATTCGTCCCTACGCAGTGGGCCATCAGCCGTCCATTTTTGGGCTTCATCCCAAATGACCGAACCGCAAGGGTGACCGTGGAAAATCCATTGAGTGGGATCGTTGCTGTAGGGTTTGGGTAGGCCGTTGGGGTATTTTTCTGCGGCGACCTTTGTCCAGTGGCCAAGATCAAAGGGAACCTTGATCATAGTCGCATTAGCCACAGCAACTTTTTGATCAACTTTTCTAATTTCTGTCCGATATTCTCCAGACTCTGAAAATACCCATAAAGCAGATAGGCTTTCTTCGGACGATGGGACTACAGGACAAACATTGCTATCAAATGCGTCTCCCAAATAAAGAGCACATGGAAGGCTGTTCATTTGTGATACAGCAATACCTCTACTGTCCCATGCTCCAAGCCCTTGCCGTCTTGCAAGCAAGTTCCCGTCCTCAGACCAGTCCACAATACTTTCCATTCCGCCGTAAAACTTGCTTTCAGGGACAGTACTTTGAAGCTTCTTCCAACGCATATTTTGGTGTAAAAGCTCCCAAAAATATCTCCTCATCCTAGAATCGTCACCTGATTTAAGCCCTTGGAAAGAACTAGCTGATTTCGAGAGGGCTGCTCCCTCTGCTGAATGTTCTAAGACAACTGCAGCATCCGGATTATCCAACTGCTTTGCCTGTCCAACGCTTTTTACTTCCGCTGTAATCAACTGCTCGGCTTTTTCCGCCGCAGTGCGCGGTTCAGACACATCCACACCACGAATTAGTTGGCTGTGCTCGGCAGCACCAAATAGCCCACCCGATGCACTGGCGGCATTGCCACGGCTAATGGTGATAAGTTGGACATTAAAATCCCACATCGGAGTTTGAAATGCCTGCGGACCTAATCGCGCAATCAAATGCCAGGTATCTTGCGTCAGCAATTTTTCGCGAAACTTTTTATAACTGGTTAAAAACAACCAGTTTTGCGGCAATACAATGCTGCTGGTGCCGCCCTGTACACAAAACTCCAGGCAACGATCTAAAAAGGCGGTGGCTAAATCGTTTTTACCTTCGGGGTAGTGTTGCTCAATAAAATCTTTAAGCTTGTCTTCCTGCTTACCGCGCGCTAAATAAGGCACATTGGTGATCACCCATTGGTATCGGCTGGCTAACAGCTTGGCGGCTTTGGCCATGCCTTGGGCGACCACGGCATTTTCATGGGCGGCTTGGTGCTGTTCGTTGGTTTGGGATGCTTGCGCCCCTTCCGTTGCGAGGGCTTTATCTAGCGCTTCTGATAGTTCCTGCCAGCTCACCAAACCAGCCGCCTTGCTTTTGGCGGGGTTCATCAGGCTGCCCAACACAGGCGCGTCTTTAAAATTGTCGTGCAGCCAATCCATGGCAATGCTGAGGTTGTGTTTGCCGCCCATGTGGGCGGCCAGTTGCTTCCATTCGTCTTTAGCGGCGTTAATGGCCAAACCGGAGCAGGCCACCTGGATTTCTGGCAATACGCGGTAACCGCCCGCATTGGGGTATTTCCAGGCACTCAGTGCCAAGGCAAAGGCGGCCAATTCCACACAGCGTTGGTCTAGTTCTAAACCATGGATGTTTTCACGCAGCACAGCATCGGCTGCCTGTTGTGCATCCAGCTGTTCCAATTCCATACGCAGTGGCACCAACATATTGAAGGCCGCCACCAAGAAATGGCCAGAACCACAGCTGGGGTCCAGCGTTGAAAGCTCGCTTAAGTGCTCTGGCCAGGCTTCAAATTTGCCGGAGGCGGGCTCCCACACGCCATTTTCGCCCTGCACAAACCGCAAGTAATCCAAAGGCACGCCATCAATTGCGGCCTTTTGGCGCAACTCTTCTTCGCTGCTGGCGTTTTTAAAATCGTCTTCACTTAAGCGCCGTGCTGCCCACCAAGCGCCCAGGGAGTTATCCAGCAGGAAGCTGACCATATAGGGTTCGGTAAACAGCTGTGTAACGGCAGGTAATTCTCGCGCGCCAATTTTTACTTCGGATTTATTGATGCGCTCTTTGTTGTTGGCTTGCCAGAACTGGTACACCCAACCTAATGAGTCAGAGGCGGTAAACACTTCGGTGGGTAGGCTGATCAGCAGCTTTTCTAAATCCAGCTGATGGTTGGGGGCAAGCTTGAGCTCAAACACCGGTGAATCGATGCGGAAGATTTGCGGCAGCATTTGCGAGGCATAGCGCCCGGCCAACTCCCAACCGTTGGTCGCGCCTTCATCGGCAGCCAAGTCCTCGCATTCTTCCAGACTAATAGCCACTGGCTCGTCTGGGTCGGGGTACATCAGCAGGTTGTTTTCCGCCAAAAAGCGGGCAAATAACATGCGGTGCCAGTGCTCGTAGGCCACTTCTTCTTGCAGGCGGTCAATGCTTTGCTCGCCGTCGGGTTTGCGCGCATCACCCAGGCTGCGGGCATGGGCACGCAGGCGCACACGCAGGTTTTGCTGGGCGTCATCCAGGTAGCTGGGCTTGGCTTTTTCGCCCACACCAAGCTGTTCTAATACCGCCAGAGCTGCTTCCTCGGCAATATCACGGGCTTTTTTAACGGTGTTTTCCAGCTGGCTGCGCAGCTTTTTATCGAGCGGTTGTAAATGGTTCATGCGTTAGCCCCCTTACTGCAACACGATTGGCCCTTCGGCCAAGGCGGATTTAAGTTGCTGTTCCACTTCGTCTAACCAGGCGGTGATTTCAGCCTCGGTTTTCAGGGTGCGGCGTGGGGTGCGAATAAACTGTGCCTTGGGCTCCATTTCTTCGGCGGCTTTGATGGAGATAGCATCGAAACGGCTTGGCATGGCCGCAATGCGTTCGGCCAGCATGCCGATGCTGATGCGTTGCAGTGTTTTTTGAATGTCGTCACTGGAGCCGACGGCAATTTCGGGCTTATCGGTTGCGGTGAGCTTTTGCTCGGCCAGGAACTGGTGTTTTTGTTCCTGTTCCAGCTGTTGCCAGTTGCTGTCTTCCCCTAAGCGCTGCATGCCTTTGGCGTGTGCGGCATCATAGGCTTGTTGCAGGCTATTGAGTTCGTCGCGCAGCAGTTGGGTGTAGCTGGCCATCAGCGGCGCCATCAGGTCTGGCTCGGCCAGCAGTAAACGCTGCTCTTTAATTTGATCGACCTGGGCTTGCAATACCTCGGCACCATCGAGCGACTTGGCATGGTTGGCAAAAATTTGCAGGGTTTGCCAGGCAGGAAGGCGCTGCTGAATACTGTCGCTCAGTGCCTGCCAGCCTTCGATTTGTTGCTTGAGCTCGTCACGTAGGTTGTAGATGGCCAGCAACTGCTCGTTGCCGGCCGCGCGACGGATATCATCCAAGTGGCTGGTGTTGGGTTTGACTGGGCGCGGTGCATCGCCACCGGCATTGTCGGCCAACTGGCTGAGCTTTTGTAAGAACTCTGGCAGTACGGCCAGCTCTTCATTCTGTTTGGCTTGGCAGCCAACTTGCTGCAACAGTTTGCGGATTTGGATGCGCTGCGGTGTTGTCACCACGGCAGTTTCCAGCTTAAAGAAACTCAGGCCGATTTTTTTACGCTCCAGTTCGCGCGGTTCAATGTTCTGGCCGCGATCGGTTTGGGCGCGCACCACGCCAGCCACAACCAAGACTTGCAAAGCACCATCAACGGCGTCGCCCGGCCAACCGTAAGGTGCGCCTTCAAATTGGGTACGAATATCGGCGCCTTTTTTACCACCGGCTAAAAAGTTGATCACGGCTTTGCATACCGGGTTTTTGGCGGGCTCGCCGTCGTCACCCACGGCTTTTAACGCATCGGAAGCGCCGGTTTTGGCTTTGTCGTACACCTTACTCCAACCGATATGGTCGGCGACATGAAATTGCGGATATAGGCGGGTGAGGGAGTTTTCAGCGGCTTCTAAAATCATCTCTTGCAGGTCGTTACCCAGCACTTCATTACCGCCGGCTTGAAAGACACGCACGCCGTCGAGAATGTCACCTAACAGATCATTGACCTTGGATTCCGCCATGGCTTGGGCGGTTTGCATGGCGGCACGGGCTTCTTTGCCTTCTGGTGTATCGGGCGAGCCTTTTTCTTCCAGGGTGGCGGTGGCTGCTTTTAGGTCAATCAAATGATGGCGTAGGTCGTCTGCTGAGCGCTTGGGAATATGCACATAAATGGTAGAAGCGCTGTTGCCTGCCTGACGGGCATCCACTCGCACTGAGTTTTCGTCGATGCTCCAGCCGTCGCGCACCCAGACATAAATTTTGCTAGCGGCATCGGCTGGCAGTGAGGTATCAAATAGCGGCGACAAGGCACGTGGCACGTTGGACTGACCGTGATTGACGGAGAACTTTTTCACCCGCTCAGAGAACTTCTTACGGATGCGGTCGGTACGTTCGGTTTCCAAACGGTGCGCTTCGTTTGCCAGGGTATTGCGATGGCGCAAATAGGCATCGTTCCAGGCTTGGCTTTCTTCGGTTTGAATGCGGTATTCATCACCGACTTTCATCAGCAGTTCACAGTTATCCAATAGGCCCGCCAGCTTAGTGCGCAGTGCTGAGCTACTTTGGTTTAAGTCTTCAACCATTAGATCAGCAAGGGTTTCCAAATTGGCTTTGATGCCGATCTCTTTGTTCTCGGATTGGAGTTTGCCGACTAAAAAGGTGAGGCCACAGGCTCTGGCCAAGAGCTGTTGCTCGTCGTTGCCTTTCATCCAGCTAAAGGTTTTTTCATGCACTTTGCGCGGTAGCACGCGCGATTGCAGGAGTTTGTCGGCACCGTCGAAGTAGAGGTAATCGGCAGGGATCACACTGCCCAAGGGCTTATCCAGGTTAGATTGGATGCACTTGTGGATCATGCTGAGCTGATTACGCAACTGGCTGTCGGTACCGGTTTGGTCGAGCACACGCAGGGTGTTTTCCCAGAAGCGGCGGCGCACTGGCAGGATGGGGTAATCTTGGGCAAAGAACTGAATATCATCCTGACGGTGGCCAATTTTTGACTCCGCCAAATGGCGGGATATTTCACCCAGATTTTGCTGCAGGGTTTGCTCAATTTTGGGTAGTGATTCCGCTTTTTTCGCCAGAATCACCTGACGGATAACCGCGTCCACATCGGCATCCGACAGTTCGATACGGACGGTAAATCGACCTTCCAGTTTCTTGAGGTTGGAGGTACCCGTTACAGCAGTTTGACCAGTACCGATAAACAGCAGTTTACCGCCGATATTTTTACAGCAGGCTTCTACCGCTTCTTGTACATCGATGGAGCGCTGGCTGTCTTCGCCGATGTACTGCTGAACCTCGTCGAGCACGATCAGTGTTAACGGAAACTTGCCATTGTTCGACAAGGCCGCTTTGATGGTTTTGATCATGTCATCGGAACTGACATCCTGCACATAGGGGTACAGGTTGTTGAGCGTTTCCACACAGGAAACAGGCGACGAAAACAGGTTGGGTTTTACCTCACACAGGGCTTCATGCAAGCCCTCTGCAACATAGAAGTTATCGAGCTCTTCGCTCCAGTCGTGGCCATTGTTTTCTACGTGACTTTGAACTTGCTCGTAGATACCTTCCGACTTGAGCCACATAACAAAGCGGGCAACGGGATATTGCTCTGGCAGCCCAACCGATTTAAAGACAATTCGCAGCAGCGCCAAACGCACACTTCCGCTGGCTCCCGCGCCCAAGGTGCCAGAAGCAGCATGCAGGCCGCCGTGGCGTTTGCCCTGGGTGGTAAGCTCGGCCAATAGGTCTTTAACGTTTTGCGGCAATTTTGCGATGCCGCGCGAGGTGGCGCCATCTGGGAAGGTCATATCCGTCCATAAGGCGCGCAACATTTTTACCAGGTGAGATTTACCCGAGCCATAAAAGCCACTGATCCAAACCGCAGGCTGCTGAGCTTGATCAACATTTTTGAGGTAAGTATCTAAAATATCTTCGACGCCTTTTTCGTACTGGCCATCGCAGACGAAGGTTTCCAGTTCGTACCTAAGCACATTCAGTGCTTCTTGGGTTTTATCATCATTAACGCTGGCAACACCTTCGTTAACCAATTTACGGCTAGATGGGCTGGTTAAATAAATATCCTGGTTAATCATGCTTGGGCGTCCTATTTAGTAAATCTTTTCGGCAGTAAGCGGTACGGCAAGATAATTCCAGCCGTCGTAACCATCGAGTAAGCGGTAATTGTTGTTTTCGTAGCTGCCTGGAAAAAATACGAGAAGGCGGCCAGGCACCATCGGCGCAAGCTTATCGACAATGTCTTTGACTTTTTGAAAGCCAAATAAGCTACCCACCCCTGACACGGCAACGACGGTGCTGTTGTCGGCCCCAGCGTTGGCTATGTGCTCTTTAAACTGAGCTGCGATGTATTCAGCGTATTTAGGCAATAGGGTGTTGATCAACTGAGGTTTTTGAAAATAGCTCTTGGCATATTTTTGACTTGCCAGCCAATCGGCAAAGGTATTGGTGAGATCAAAATGACACCATTGATGGCCTTTGGCTTTGGTTGCAAGCTCAAACTCATCGATAGAGACGCGCAACCGTAATTCATCATTTTCGTTGTAAACGCAGAAAATGACGCGCTGAGCCGCTGCAGCATCACTCCAGGGTGTTGCAATGTAGTTGCCATAGTTTTCGACAAGGCGTTTAAGCTTGCTCACGCACCCACTCCATTTCTTGTTGATTGATCAAAGAAGGAAAAGCGACTTCGACAACCGAACCAACGCGCTTAAATACTGCCCAGCCCTTACGGGCAGCAGATTCGATAAGGTCTAGGGCTTTATCTGGCCGGCAATCAAGTAATTGAATGTATTCACTTGTAAAAAGCTCTTCGCCACGAGTACCGCGTAGATAAGCCAGCAATAACGCAAAGCAGACCGCCGCTTCACTGGGCTCTGACATGCAACGGATTTTTTTGACTTTACCGGTCAAATAGCCCGCCTGCGTCCAGGTTGCATTGATGTTTTGAGCGGTTGATTTTAGGGTTGCCTCGCTAAACCGATCAGGAAATTGATTGCTGATAATGTCTTCAATCTCTTGCCGCTGAATTTGCACACCAGGGCTGGTCGATAAAATATGCTTAGCGCTCATACGCAAAATGGGGTCTCGAGCGTAGGCCAGCAGAAGTGCCAATTGTGGGCGAGCGGTTTCTGCGCGGTACCAAAAAAATTTCAACGCGCGAAAAAGTAGAAAGGCATTATCTAAGCCGTATAGATCGGCGAGGTGGCGGGCGGTTAATAAGCGGGTGCGTGCAGAACGCTTTGACAGGCAGTTATCGTCAACGATCGCCTCGAAATAGGCTTCTTTATTGGTTGTTGCTTCAGGCAAAAATTCAAAGAGCTGCGTTAATTCTGGCAGCATCATAGTACGCGACAAATGCGCGCCACTAGTGGAAACGCTGAAGCCTAATTTTTCGAGATTATTGTTTTGGGTCACGGTCACCATCCGATTCTGCAGCGCCACCAGATCTTACCCACTGATCGACTTCATCCACTTTAAATTTCCAAAAGCGGCCAATCCGGTGTGCTGGCATGTTCTTTTTGTTGATCCAGGCATACACGGTGTCTTTACTGACACCCAAGTATTCGGCCATTTCTTCTACTGAAAGCCAGCGCTCAGACATTAGGTATTCTTCCGTCAAACAGTTAGAGGGGCGGTAGCATGAGGAGGATTACATAGTTTAATGACCATGTAAATATGATTTGATAGGATTAGATCGGATTGGAGCTGATAAGAATGGAGTTAAGATAGGTATTTATTGGACTCAGCTGCGCGCCGGATTGTTAGGCCAGGTAGTTTTTTGCCTCCCGCCCACACCCACCGCATGAATTGCTCAGGCACTTCGCTGTGAGCCTGCCGGTTGACCTTACGTCTCAGCGTTGACCGCTGCAGAGCGCCAGCACCCAGGTTAAAGGTGAAGGACACCAGCGCATCAAACTGGCCATCGGTCAGGGGGACATCGATCAGGCGCAGGACGGCATTTTCCGCTGCATGAACATCCCGGCGCAGCAATTCTTCAGCCTCAGCCTCGGTGATGCCCTGCTCGTATCGCTCCGCTTCCCTCACCAGATGCCCATACCCGATAGTTGGGTAACCTGCCGGGCAGATATACACAGTCGGGCTGAAACCTTCGAAACGTTTGATCAGGTCAATGCCATCTTGAGTAACGTGGCGCATCTCACTGCCCCCGAGCTTTTGCCAGGGCGCGCTGGCCAAACCAGAAGCTCATCACCGCTGCAAACAGCGCTTGTGTCTCTGGGTCCCAGATTTGGGGAAGCGCGACCACAAAATCCATGCCCTGATCAACTACCAGCATATAAAGCGCGCTGATTTTTACAGTGGTAAACAGTAGGAAGAAGGCGTAAGTGATTACCGGGCGCACGGAAGCTCGCAGACCATCCACCCAGGTCACACCAGAAGGTTGGCTATCGTGTTTGAGCAGCGCCAGGCTTTCGCTGATGTCGGCATTGACAGCGATTTCTTCCAGCCGTTGAGTATGGCCGAGGCGCATCTGCTCCATCTGCCGGTCGAGAATTTGCAATTCATGAGCGCGGTCTTGTTTGTCTTGCCAGATCTTTAGCAAATCCGGAAAGGCGCTGGAAATAAAGCCCAGCAAGCTGCCAAGTAACGTCAGCATGTTATTGTCCTCCGTTCACTATTTTTTAAGCGCTCAAGGCTGCTTTAACTTAATGGCCACACCTAAAATAAGCGCGGCGAGAATGCCGGTAGTGGCAATTTTCACGATGGTTTGCCAGGCGGTGCGGCGCGCGTCCCGCCATGCTTCCAAGAGGTCACGCAATTCACGAATGTCTCGCGCGGCGTGACCGTTCTCTAAACCTAGGTGTGCGAGTACTCGTTCTGCACCGCGCTCGGCGGCGCAATTAAGCAGTCCTTCAAATTCTTCGCGCGGCATTATCACCATACCGCTGTCTTTTTCTTTGGCTGGTGCCATTTCTGATCTCCTAAAACGGTCGCTCTTTAAAAAGCAAAACCGCCTCGAAGGCGGTCTCTTGAAACGATGTGTTGGCGTTAGATTGCAATGCCTGGGCTCCAGCCACTGAGCTTGAAAGCTGACAGCACTTCTTCATCTTCGATAAAGCACAGCCAGCCAGGCTTGGGGATGTGGTACTCCCAGGCACTTGCGATGCGCACCGCTATTTGTCCGGTTTTGCCTGACCACACACCGGTAGCGCCGGCTGGGATCAGGTAACGATCTCCATTTGCAGGGCTGGCCGGTGGCGTAGTCAGGTCACGGTCGATCACCGAAAGTCCTACCACCGCGCCGAGGCGTTTCAGGTTGGTGTCCATGCCTGTGCCCCAGCCACTTTCACCCAGTGTCCAGCCATAGTTGAGCCCAAGGTTTGGGTCGGTTGATGCAGGCATCAGAGTCCTCCGTAGTAGTCGTTGTAATGCAGGCCGTAACCTGCACGCTCAAAAGCGATGGAATGTTTCTGCAGGCTGATCACACCTGACCGATTGGCTTCCAGTTCGATGCGCAAGGCTGCGTTAGGTCGGCCAAGGCCGGAGTCGGCGGTGTCATCTGCCAAGCTGTAGGTTTGGCTGGTAACGGTCAGGCCGCTGTAGGTGCGGCGTAAACTGCCGGTTTCGCCATAGATGCGCAGCGTGTAGGTCACACCCGGCTCTGGGCCGATGTTGCCGTTGGTCTGGGCAATCAAACTGACGGTTTGGTTTAAACGGTCCCGGTGCGCCCAGCTCATCACCAGATCGTTTTTCGCGGCCTGCGGATAACGCACGTTGTTAATGCGTACATTGCCCGGCGGGTATGGCCGATCCTGCCTGCGGTTCATGGCTAGTGAATCGGTCGGTGCCGAGTTGAGTGCCAGCGTGCCCTTCCCGGTAGTGGTGAGCATCCGCACGTTAACGGTTTCACCGGAGGCGTATTCCGTAGGATCCACACCCTGGGCGCCATCGGCAAACCAGATCTGCGCTCCGGTACTGTGGGGTACCGGAACGGTATCCATCACGCCTCGCGTCAGCGTCAGGCTTTGGGTCACCGTGTTGATCGTCGTGACCAGCACCACTTCGTTGTCGATGTAGGCATAGCTGCCAACACTGACCAGATCGATATCCAGCTCGCTGTGATAGAAGGTGGTACTTGTGACCTCTTGGATCAGATCGGCACCCAACACTGCCGTTGGGCAGAACTCGGCTTGCGCTCGTGGTGTGTACACCGAGCTTGAGCTGGTCTTGCTGTTAAGTTCGTAATTCATGGCGCCCGGTGTCGGCCGGCCTGCCAGCGTCTGCAGGTAGCAGTCGGTCGGATCCAAGTAGTCCAGATCCGCTGCGCTCATCGCCAGCGCCAAATCCCAGTACGGGGTTTCAATCAATCTGCGCGGTATGGCGACAGTCGGCTCGGGCACCGGGTCGATCCAGCCGGTGGGTTGCGAGCCCGTATAGCTCGCTGCCGGCAGGCCAAACACATCCTCTACCGCTTCGATGCTGATGGTGCCATCGGTCAAGGTGCCGCCATCCACGTTAGCGATGCGAAGCACCAATCCTTCAATACCAAACGCGGGCCACACCAGTTTGAACACATCACCCGGATAGAGATTCCAGGCTTGGCGATTCACTTTCAGGCGCACTTTTGCCAAGGGTGTGGAGACTGCAGCCAGATCCCGCATGGCCACGCGCGATGCGAGACTGTCGGATGTGATGCCTGGGTAGCGGCGTGTCTGCGAGACCACAGCTCCCTGCGCCTGGATATTGGCCAGATCCTGAACCGCGATACTGGTTTCTTTGAAGGTGTCAGGCTTGGTGTAGATCAGCACTAGCTCGTTGGTGGTTTCACCCCAGGCTGCTCGCTGATAGCTTTCCAATTCGATGACATTGTCTGGGTCTAACACCCGCAAGGTCGCTACGTCGTAGTCGGCGCGAATCAGCTTCAATACAAAGCGACCGGTCGCTGGCGAGGTGGTGAGCACACCGCCAATATGGTCCATGATCTCTTTGATAAATTGTTCAATCTTGCTCTGCTGCAGCCAGATCATGTTCAGACCAAAGCCTTCACTGTGCAGCGTATCGGCGGTGGCTTTGAAGGAGACATCGTCCAGACTCGCTCTGGGATAGCCCATGCCCCAGTCGGCATTGGTCAGGCACTCGTACACCATGTGCGCAGGATTGGCACCGCCGCTGATTTCTGCCTTGGTGGCATGCCAGCTACGAAAGCAGCGTTTAATGCGTACCGCCCAGGGTTTCATGTAAGGGTTGTTGGCAGCGATATACACCTGCCGCAAGATCAGACTTAGCAGGCCTCGATAGGCGGGCTGCGGCGATCCGATTTTGGAAACCAGATAATCGTTGGGCGCCTGAGTGCTTTGCCCGAAGGCTACATCCACCGCGCCAGACACGCCACCCTCACGCTTTTCCCCACCAAAGAGTTCAGGTTTATCCAGTGTGATGCGGCCACTGCCAGAAAGACTTCCACTCCAGGCCTGCCGATCGGCCACCTGAATTTCGGTCACTGCGTCCACCGGGCCGTGGCAAATCGCCAAATGCATGCCGAGGTAATAGCGATAGCCAACCGTCTGCTTTTTACTGCTGCCGCCCATACTCGTCTCCGTAGGTATCGCCACGCGCACGACTTTGCGCCACAGCAACCACGGCTTCGGCCATGGCATCACCGGTGGCCAGCAGTTGTTCGGCTTCGATGCCTTGGTTAATAAATTCAGCCCAATCCAGCTGATGTCGGGCAAACCAGGAGCGTGCGCCTCGGTTGCAATATCCGAGCGAACGCATGTCTGCGTGAACCACAATGAGCATTACTTCTTGCCCCCTTTGGAGCGAATGGGCGTGGTGCGCAGGTCGCCATACCAAACCACGTTGGCACTGCGCACCAGCACTGTGCCGAACACTACCGGCACCGGCCGTCCTTCATCGGCGGTGGGTGCGTCAAAGTCTTTGAGTTCGGCGGCTTGGGGTTGTGGTGTCTTGGGTTGCAGCGCGTACTGCACCAACACGCTGATGACTAATACAGCGATAGCTGCCCACATAAGCTGGCCTCTTAAATCGGAGTTAATAAATCGGGCTACCGCCGAAGGGATTTTTGGTCGGGATAAACGGGAAACCGCCAAAGTTTTTGCTGTTTCCGAATTTGCTGTTGCAGGTATTCAGGGTTCGATCACAGCCCGGATACAACGTGATGGCATCACCCACAGCAAGACCTGGCGGCACTGCCGACAACGTGATGGTGTCACCGCTGTGACCGGTGATCATGCGCTTTTCAGTGATGCCATTGGCAGCCCAAGTGGCATAGCCACCCGCGAAATACCCAACCGGAAAACCCGCTGCGGTTGGCACACTCAAGAGCGTTCCATTCAGCGATGCCACAGTGCCGGTAACTCGAAACACCACTGCACTGGCACCGCAGGCAGTGCCATACAACACGTGAGGGCAATTGCGCTGATACAACCGGCGCAGGCCAATGCGTTGTAGGCTGGTGTACACCGGCTCGCAGTTCAGCTCGACTTCTGAGCCTCGCCATTCGGCATTGAGGACGCGCCCCATCCAGACCGCGACGGTTTCACCATCACCTCGATGCTGGCGATACAGTGTCAGCAAGGTGATTTCTGAGGGCGGTGTGGCAATAAAATCCTGGGCAACCTCAATGTCGCGCGCAAAGGTAATGCGCAGACCGGTTTTGCCCATTTCAGTGGACTGCTCAATGCTGCTGCGTTTGATCGGCACCGCCAGGTATTCGTAGCTGCCATACAAGGCATCATCAGCGGCGCTGGTATACCGCCAGGCATCACCGCCGCGCCGAAACTCATACAGCTCGACCGGACTGCTGTCGGCGGTCGAGACTTCTCGATTGGCATAACTCATGGTGAAAACTCGTGAAGTAAATTCGGCAGTCGATCGGACGATGGATCAGGTATCGTCCTTGAGACTACGCAGCGTGAGTGACACCTCGGCCAATTGATCGGTGTGATGCGCAATTTCCACGGCGTCGGTGTCAAGCCGGACCAGTTTCATAAAGGCGATGTGGCGGATCTGTGTCGGCAGAATCGCCACGCCCAGGACACTGTCGATGGCCACACTTTCGGTGGTATCGGTTAGCGCTGTTACACCGGTCACGCGACGGAAATAGTGCTGGCCATTGGTAGTGGCAATAACAATATCCTGGCGACCAATACCGGCTCCACCGTTGGCGGCAAAGGAGCGGTTATCCACGGTAATGGCTGAATCAAAAGCGCCAATGGGGCTGGTGATTTCCAGATCGGCCTGAAAACTTGGCAGCCAGAAGGGCTTCAGTTTTCCGGCTCGGGCCGTGAGCCATGCTCGAAAATCTGCGATAGCGTCCCGTCCGTTCAGCAACCAGTGATATGCTCGTCGCACTGAACCGGTTCCCGATAGATCATCCAATGCTCGCCGCCCAGTCAGATAATCAAGCTCCACCAGCTTGCGCGAGTGCTCGGCGTCAATATCCTCGGCCCAGTTGCTCGCCGTCGTCAGTACCGGGAAGCCCCGGTATTGCACCGGCTCGACAATGGGCGTTACAAGCCATTCTTCCTCCAACTGAAAGCGCGAGCGTGTCTGTACAATGGCATCGCTGAGATACTTCAGCTTGAGATCGTTTTGCAGGCGAGCAGGTTTTACCGGTAGCAATTTACTGCCGGATGGCCAGCTTCGCTCCAGCGGGCTTTTCAGGCTCAGAAGGCCGGTTTGAATCGCGGTGATCTCGGCAAACTCCGAGTCATTCCCTTTGACCAAACCCACCAGACCACCCACTTCAAAATCAAGGCTATCGGTGTTGACGAGGATTGTTGTTGCGCCGGCATTGATCGCCTGATTGGTGATTTGCACTTCCTGCCACAGCGGCAAACCAAAGACTCGCGCCTGCCAGGCATGCAGCAGATTTTCCAATCGCACACGCTCCCGATGCGAGCCGAGTAATTGGCTGTACTCCAGCGTTCGACGAGCGCCGGTGCGCAAGCGTACCCGTTGTTCACGGCCGGAATGGGATTCCATTACCTGGGTGAGCCACTCCAATCTTTCAATGACGGGTTGCGACCAGTCAGGTGAAAACACCCAACCCACGATGCGTCGGCCTGTGGCTCGCAGGGTCACCGTGTCGAGTATGAACTCGAAATCAAACCGCGCGTTGACGGTTGGCGGGCCGTTTGGCGTGACCGACAGCTGATATAGGCGCGACTCATTGGCGCCAAATACGGTGGGCGCCGGAGCCGGCCCGAGCAAAGTCATGCCTTCGCCACCCTGAACTTGGATTGCCGTCAGTGTGTTGCTGGTCAGGTAGGCATTCCACACCTCAATGGTGCGACTTTGTTCTGACGCCAAGCTGCCCAGGCTGATGCGATTGGGCAGCAGATGCACACGATAATAAAAATCGTCGAAATAACTGGGGATGGTTGTCCCGATTAAGGTGCGTTGTGCGGGAACCAAAATATCGGGCGCATAGGTGCGCGTGCCACTGATACCCATCGGTGTATCACTGACCGTATAGGGATAAATCGCCGCGACACTGTAGCCATCCTGCGCGAGCAAGGGATTCAATGACCCAGCCTGCGCAGATTCCAGTACCGCGCCGATCAGGATGGGCATAATTAACTCCGAACAGTCTCTGTGTTACGGCCCGTCATAGCGCACTGCCATAGCGACGGTGCCCGAGTGATTGGCCTGGTTGTAAGGCGATGCGTTGCGACCGGTGGTGTTCTTGCGATACACCGGTGCGATAAACCAGCGCTCAGCTCCCAGAGTGATGATTTGGCCATCGTCAATGTTGTCGTTTCGTGTCATGCGTAAGTGCGGCAGCTCTGCCACATGGGACCAAAAACTGGAGGGCTGTGCCGCCATGATATGCACTCTAGTCAGGACCGCTTCGCCGTTCCAGTTATTGGGTTGCGTGGTCAGCTGAGTTCCTGCTGCGATGGTGGCGCGAGCGTTGTTGGGATTGCCGGTTGAAACACCAGTTGGGTTGTTCCACCAGCCATGACCATTGAAGTCGAGATAGATCGAACTGGCTTGCACACCACTGGTGTCGTTTGATTGCCAAAAAGGCGCACCCGATGTATTGCCACCACCACTGCCGGTGCTGCCATTGGAATCAATCGCCACACCGGCATTGGTGCTGATATCCGAAGTCGCGGTGCCCCAATGCCAGATGCCATTTCCCTGCACCCCAAAGGCGGTAATTGTCAAGGTAACTGTCGCCTCGATGTAATAACTCATGCGGCCTTTTCGAGGCTGCCGTGTATATGGTTTTTGTCCGATTTATCGGGATTCAGATATACCACCGTTACTGGCTCCCAGTTACGGGTTTCCCGGCTCCAGCGTTCAGGATGTTTCGCTCTGGCAGCTTCGTAGACATTCTTCCGATGAGCCAGAATCTGGACATCCAGTCCTGCGTGACGTTGGGCAGGCGTAACGAACTGAATCGCACTGTGCCGATGCTCGTGGTTGTACCAGTCCACAAACCCCGCTACCCACTGGCGCGCACCAGCCACATCGGAGAACGGCTGGGCGGGATATTCCGGGCGATATTTCAGTGTCTTGAATAAGGACTCCGAATAAGGATTGTCGTTGCTGACGGAGGGACGTGAGAACGAGGGCATGATGCCCAGCGCCTGCAAGGTCGCCAGCATGGTTGCGCCTTTCATCGGGCCGCCGTTATCCGAGTGCAATGTCACCTGGTCACAGTCGATATGCTCACGCTGGACAATGTCGTGCAGAATCTCCGCCGCCCAGTCGCTGCTTTCGTGTTCATAGACTTGCCAACCGACAACCTTGCGGCTGTAGAGATCCATGAACAAGTACAGATAAAGAAATACGCCTTTGATTGTCGTTGGCAAATAGGTGATATCCCAACTGTAGAGCTGATTCGGCGCCGTCGCCTGCAGCGCCTTTGGTTTGTGACGCACCGTCGCGGGACGACTGGATTGACGGTATTGAAGTTGCTTGGCATCGCGTAGTACCCGATAGAACGTTGACTCTGAGGCCATATACTCGCCCCGCTCCGCCAATATAGGCACAATCTGGCTCGGTGGCATATGGGCAAACTCTGTCGAGTTGGCCACGGCTAATATCTCCTCACGTTCTTGATCACTGAGCTTGTTCTCCGGTTCGTACTGGCGCACCGTGCGGGCATCGCTACCTATCCCATCGCCTTGGCACCAGCGCTGTAACGTGCGGGGGGATATCCCCAGCAATTCACAGGCTGGCTTGCGACGGGCACCGGCTGCATTCGCCTCATCGATCCACTGCACAATCTGTTGGCGCTCTGAAAGTGGGATCAATCGTCCTTGTCCTCCCAGAGCGCCTGGTACTTTTTTTGGAGCACCAATAATGCAGCAGTTTCCGCGAGCGCTTTTTCCTTGCGCCTCAATTCGCGTGCCAACGCCTTATTGGTTTCTTTCAGTTCGCGCAGCTCCGTACGGTCGGATGACGAAATCACCGCTGTACCGGATTCAAACTCCACTTGCCATTGCTCCAGATGATGGCGGAATATCCCTCTCTCGCGGCAAAAGGCATTCAGCGCCTCATCGTCCAATCCATGGCTGTCCAGTAACAGTTTGAGGCGCTCGGCACGACTCCTGTCATTGGGACGTTTTGCGGATACAACCTCTTTCTTAGTCGATGACTTTTCAGGTAATCTCATCCAGTTCTTCAAGGTCCATGGGTTAATGTTTAATTCTTCCGCAACTGCTTTCACTGTGCGGCTACCGCGAGTATAAACTTTCTCCAGTGCTTGCTGACGGAATGCTTCGGTGTAATAGGTTTTTCCTCTCATTACTCTTTCCTCTAACGTTCATTAAATGAAAATTAGAGGCGACATCTATCCTGACACCGGGGGAAGGTACGTGCCTGACCCAGTGCCAACCATTGCCACCACATCACCTGATAATTCACCGCGAGGATGATGTCGTCAGGATCCGTATGCACAAAAATGTGATAGGTCACCGGGTAGCTGAGCAGCGTATTACCGGATTGGCGCAGGCGATCGGTAATGCCGACCAGTTTGACCGCTGGCGTGTCCAGAGTTGCACCGCTGTAGCCAAGCGCCGCTTGCACTAAAAAATTCAACCCGCTGGTACTGAGGCGTCCATAAATCGGGCCTTTGTGCAGCACACTGTTAGTGGCATCCCAGCTCCAGCCATTATCAGTGCCAGCGGTGACAACCGCATTCAATAAATCGCTGGCTGAGTTGGCCAGACCGGTTACATACGGCATCAGCTGAGCTCCAAGGCGTAGTAGTCACCAAAAGAAGTACGGGCGACGTCCTGAATTACCACGTAGTTTTTACCATCGATGGTGAGGGTGTTTTCCACTACGTTATCGAAGCCGGTGATATGAAAAATGCCATCGATGGCGCCATAGATATTGCCGCTGTCGTAGAGCATCACCGGATACAGCGCGTAGGTGTTGTCGGCCGGCCGCACGTTATTGGCCATGGTGCTATTGCCCCAAGGCATGGTCAGCGGCGTTTTCCAGGTGCCATCGTTGAAGTGCATGCGCAGATTGTTGCGGTTACCTTTCCACGGCATGGAGTGGCTGGTATCCGAATAGCGTGTCGCCGGTGCACCACTCAGCATGCCAGCTGCAAACAAGGGCTGTGGGTACTGCCCGGGTGATGCGTAAGGGAAGAACTTGCCGATGGCAAAGGACTCATACACCGGCGTGCCCACTTTCATGGCCACATTCAATCGTTGCCCGTTGACCGACAACCAGTAATCAATTCGCTGGTTGTGCGCCGGCACTCCACACACCGGTGAAATACCTGGTTGAGTCAGAAAGGTGTTCGCCGACACATAGCCTTTCATGGTGGCGACCGCCAGGTTGTAATAGTCCTTGGTGTCATCCTGATAGCAATAAACACCGCAGAAAATCTGCTCGTTACCTGAAAGTCCCGGCGCCATCATGATCAACTCACGATTGGTCAGAGCGATGTCGTAGCGAAGAATGGTCCACCCCTCCGCCAGACACACATCCCGGATCAGCTCCAGCATTTGGTGATGCGCGAGCATCGTTGTGTTATCGACATAGCCCACATACGCGGTCATGAGTATCTACTTCCTGCAATTAACTGAGCACTTGCCGAACGGCGCCGGCATTGCGCTGCAAAATATTGAGAATGGTTTTTTCACCGGATGAGGAGTTGAGGTAGTCCGCTGCCATAGCAGGATCGACCACGTTGACGATGCGCACCGCTTGGCCTTGGGATGCAGCCTGTGGTGGCGCATCCGGTACCAGACCACCGGCTGCAAACGCCAGAGCGTTGCCGGGTACGCGCGGCCCCTGCGACAATCCGTTGAGTGATTGCAGAAAATCCACACCCACCCGCTTAACCGCCGCTGCATTCATCACGAATTCACCCGCCGACAAGCGTGCCGGTATCGAATCCGAAGTTGATGTGCCGGGACCTGAAACTAAGCCGCCGGAAGCAAACTTCTTCACGTTACCAAGCAAGCCCATCACCGCCGCAACCATGGCGATCATGGCCGCCACCGCGAGCACCGGCCCCACATAGGGAATCGATGCCTGCGATGCGGCTGCGCCAGCACCGGCTTTGGCAGCATCCATCGATACCACCGCTGTAGTTTCAGCAGACTTCTGGGCCACTTTGGTCGTGCTGGCCGCAGCATCAATGACCTGCTCCTGCTGCACAAAGCCAAGCTTGATGGCCAGCATTCGCGCCTGCATAGCGATCCATTGCTGAAACGGTTGGATAACCAACTGTTGCAAAAAGGCATCGGCCACTTGCTGAAAGATACTGGCCAGCGCACTGCGCCAGGTCTGTGCGCCGGTGATCATGCCGTTCAGCACCGAACCAAAGCTTTCGCCGA
This sequence comes from uncultured Gammaproteobacteria bacterium, assembly GCA_963751595.1. Classification (GTDB taxonomy): domain Bacteria; phylum Pseudomonadota; class Gammaproteobacteria; order Pseudomonadales; family JAHEGP01; genus JAHEGP01. The sequence goes on along the minus strand of CAVVVC010000003.1, from coordinate 30,218 downwards.
TTCGATTCCACAAAGGCGCCAGCTCATCCACTGCCAGCTGGGTACGTTCCAGCTCGTTGCGCCAGGCTTGCACCCGCACCACTGCATCAGGACCGATGGCCTCTGCCGCTTGCTGCATAGAAGGCAGCAAACGCTCCATTTCGGTAGCCGATTGCTGCTGAAGCAGAACGATCTGCTCTCGCGCCTGGGCTTCGGTCAAAAGCCCCGATTGTTGCTGAATGGCGATGGCTTCTTGAGCATTGCGCAAACGCTCAGTGACCAGCCGCCACTCAGCCTCCAAAGCGCCGAGGTTTGCCTGCGCCGCTTTGACGTTAATCAGTTGGTCGATCAAGGCAATGCCATCGGCATCGCCTTCGGCCAGCAGTCTTGCTTTCAAATCCTGGTAACTGCGTTCTATCGCAGCAGTCCGATCGCCAGTCGTTGTTTGCCCAGTGAGCTGCGCCAACTCCTGGCGAGCTTGTGTTAAGGCATCTGCCAATTCGCGTTCCGCTTGTGCCGACGCGCGCGCATTGGTTTGCGCGATGCTGGCTCGGCGTTGGTTGAGCGCAATCAGCTCGGCTTCGATCTTGGTGATTTCAGCACTGGCTTTAAGGCGATCACTGTCATCCGCTGCCGTGTTGGCGAGCCGTTGTTGCTCAGCCAGTTGGGTTCTGGTGCGAGTCAGCTCCGCATCCAGTTCCCGGGTTTCGATGTCGGTCTTTTCGGCGTAATACGCGCTGATCGAAACCAGCCGATCTTGGAGTGCCAGATCCAGCGCTTGTGCCTGGCTGGCCAGCGAGGCTTTCAGCAACTTCAGCTCGGTGTCGGCTTGAGTAGCTGCCAAGGCAAGCCTCGCGCTGGCGGCTCGTTCGGCGGAGCGATCATCCGGCGTTAATTGCTCAATGATGCCGGTCGATGGTCCAGTGGTTTCCGGGACTATCGCTGGCGGTGGCACTACGACGGGCGTTGCCTGAGGTTCGAAAAGGTTGTCCCGAAAACGGGCTAGCTCATCGAGCTGCTCGACCAGATCGCCTTTGAGATCGGCCATGATGGCCTTGGCGCCCTGAAGGTCACCGGACAAGGCCGTGGCCGCAGCAGCAAGACTGCCGCCGATGGCTTCACCCAAAGCAACGAAGGCTTTGCCGACTGTGGCTGCACCCAGCGCCAGCGTCTTAAGCATCAGCAGGATGCCATCCAGAATGGAGCGTAAGGTGCCGCCTTGTTTGGCCGACTCGACCATACCCATCGCCATGTCATTCATGGCGGGTAAAAAGGCTTCGATGATGCGATTGCCAATGGCGGAAACCGCCATACGGATTTTCGCTAGGGCATCATTAAATACTTCGGCCTGAACGGCGGTATCGCCTCCCAACTGGAGCCCAAGGGAAACCATTTCCTCGGACAACGCTTCAACGCCATCTCGCCCTTGGTTCAAGAACGGGATCAGGTCGGCACCGGACTTACCGAACAGCTCTACCGCGATCGCGGTTTTCTCGGCGCCATCCGGCAAACTCTGGAAACGTTCAGCCAGATCCAGCAAGACCTGATCAGTGGCTCGCAGTGAGCCATCCTGATTTTGAAAGGCAACGCCAACTGCCGCAAAGCTGCGCACCGCATCGTCGGTACCGGTCGCGGCTTCCAGCATCCGTGTGGCGAGCTTGCGCAGACCACCTTCAAACTTCTCAGCCGATACGCCGGAGAGCTCAGCCACGGGAATCAGCGTCGAAAGCGATTCAACGGTGATCCCCACGCGCTGTGACAGTTTGGACAGGGAGTCAGCCGAATCCAGCGAGGACTTTACCAAGGCACCGAGGCCTGCGGCAGATACGGCCAACCCCAACGTACCCAACAAACCATTGATGGAACGTGCCGCATTGCCTAGATCGCCGAGGTTGCGCTTGATGGAATCAAAGGCACCCCGCGTCTGATCGACAGCGGTGATCAGCAGTTGTGCTCGGTTGTTTGCCATCAGGTTTTCGCCAGTTCTCGTTCGATTGCTTTAATGAGTTGCGGCATTGCACGCTTTACGCTACCAGCCAGATCCAGTCGACGTTTGAGTTTTACCGATTTCACCAACACCGCGATCGGGATTTCCTGACCGCGTTGCAGCCGCTTGGCGCCGGTACGGGAGCGTTCCGCACGCTTGAAACGCGATAGTTGGCTGTTGTTTTCTCGGATGTTTTCGGCCATCGTAACTACTCGCCCCCTATCTCCCCTGCCAGTGCCATCTGAATGGCAATCAGCGGGTTGTGCCCCTTGTTCGCCATGGTCTGCAGGTAACTGGATATTCGACAATAGGCGTCAGCGTATTGGCTGTTTCTGAAACAACCGGATACTTTCTGCTTGACCTTCGACATTCGAAGATCCCGCTCGGCACGGTTGTTGGTGAAAGCCACATGGCCCTCTTTGGCAAACAATAATACCGCTTGCTCGTGCTCTTTGAGTCGCTCCCACAAGTTGTGTGCGTCCGACTTAGCCATTTTCCCGCGCTTTCCCTGCGGCCTGTCCGGTATCGCCGGAAGTTCCTTCTCGCCGCGCGTCAAAATAGCCCGATAGCGTTTCTGCAAGTTCGCGTAGGCGTCATCGCGGAGACACTTGTCAGGGCTTGCCGAAACAGCCTTGCAGGTTTCCTGCAGGGCGCGCTTCATATTTTTTGCCCAGATATAACCATTGGACTCGACGATAAACGTCAGCTCACGCAACAGGTGCGATCCGCACAAACCGTGTCCGCAATGTGCATAGGATAAATAGGATGCCCAGCAATCATGGATGATCACGCCGCCGTATCGAGGAATGATATCAATCGCCTCTATCGCTTCCTTGCCCCGTTTTCGATGCAGTCGTTTCAAGGTGATGTCATCGGCTGCATAGACATGTATCCAGTGATTTTTCTGATCAACTCGCAACGACGTCTCATCCACGTGCATCGCAGGGCTCTGCAATAGCTGCCTGATCGCATCCTTCTCCCAGTCGGCCAGCGCCTCGTGGAGTCGCAGGACGTACTTGAGCAGGGTCGCTTCGGAGATCACCTGGCCGATCATCGCGCTCACTGCTTTTTGTACCCGGTTCAATGCGACCATCTGGCAGACCAGCAGGTTAATCACGTAGGCCTTCAACCCATTGCCATATTGCAACGGCCCGGGCATGTCCGAAGGAAACTGGCCTTTGACCTCGGCAGAACAGACTGAGCAGTGCTTGATCTCGGCATCCACATGCTCGACCGTCTTCTCAAAAATGATATCGATTTTGGTGCGCCGCTCATGTTTAAGGCAGGCGGTGCCGGTGAGATCTTCACCACAGATATCGCAGGTGCTCACCACTGCAACGCTTGTCGTTTCGATGGTGCGCGTGTTGTAAGCGGACTGCCGGCGTTCCGTCTTGCCTTTTGCCTTGCTACCAGGCTGACCCAGTGCTGTTTCATCCTTGTCCGTTTGAGACGAGGGCTTGCTGGAGTTCTGGCTATTTTTAGTGGTCGACTTCTCCAGAAAGATCGCGCAAATCAGTTCCAGCAGCGTGAGCATACTGCTCATCAGCAATGTGATTTCACCAGAAATCTTCTGTTCAGAAGACAGTCGCTTGAATTCGTTTTTCAGCCGGTCAAGTTCTTCACGAACCGAGGAGGTATTAATGCTGGCCATTTCGTTGCGGTACGATTGCGTCGATAACGCAATATATCATGGGTTTTTTCGGCAACTCAGGAAGGCGCAGGAGCAAGAAAAATGGTCTCGACTAGTGCTTTTTCGTAACCATGAAGATCAATGCTTATGCCGGCACTGTGCCGCTACACGCTGCGCATTTGGCTGCCATCTGGATTTACGAAAAGGATGCGGCGAAAAAACCTGTCAAGCTTTTTTTGATGGAGGGGTGAGTAGTTACCGGCCATCAAAATGACCTGGCCGTTTTTCTGAATGAAATAGGCATTGCCCGAGCGCATCAGTCCATCCACGACCGCCCGAAAACGCTTCGGTCCAATCCGCCCCGGCAGCAACGGAATGAGCAGTTTGCCGGAGACAACACCGCCTTTCTCGTGAATACCCAACCAAGGGATCTTGCTGCCGATCTTTAATGCCGGCAGGCGTTCAGGCTTCTTATCGATTACCTTGCTTTGCATGGAGGAGACAAAGCTTGCCTTTTGAACCTTAAAGGCACTGCGCATCTGGCTGCGTGCCGCGTCCCGAACATCGCGGCCACCGCTTTGCATGCCACGCTTCACCGCATCACGAATGGCTTTGCGTTTGGCGGTCGACCAAGCATTGAGTTGGCTGGGATTAAATAGTCCGGAGGCTTGCAAATTAACGCGCACGATCCAGCTCCTGTTGTAAGCGTTCGATGGAACGTCGATCACCCTGGGCACCAACCGCAAGTAGTGTCAGTTGCAGGCTTGCCTGCTCAAACTCCAACTGCAGATCGGCTTCGAGGTAAGCGCTAAACTGCGCCAGTGTGTAGTTCAGAATGTCGGGCATGCGATGCCCTGAACGGATCAGCCGTTGGATGGCAAGATGCCAGCCAGACGATCGTTGATCTGTGTGTTGATTCGGCCGGCGGCCTGCTGCAGTGTCGGCACCACCCGTTGCACGAAAAAATCGGCATTCACCTCAAACAGTGCCGTGGCGAGAGTAATGGCATCGTCCAAGGACAATGCCTCCACCCAGTCCTGCGGTTTACGGGCAGCAATCGCGATTGCCGCCAACAGGCTGTCGCCGTGTTGGGTGATGATTCCCAGCCAATCGATCTGATCCGCCATCAGCTGATCGCTGAACGGCTTGATCGCCGACAGGATTTTTGGAATCTCGCCGACGCGAATCGGTGAGATAACCAGCGTCTCATCGGCGATTGTCAGGTCGGTTGGCTGTGCGCCAAAGGCATCAAATTCAGACATCACTCACCTCACAGCAACACGATGCGGCCGAACTGGCCGAGATCGCCAGCGGCAGGTTTCAGGGTGTCGGCTAATACCTGACCGGACAATTCAAACTTCAACAGCTCATCGGTAATAACCGACAGCTCCTTGGCCGGATTGATGGCCACTCGATAGAGATCAATGACCACCTCACGGTTGCTGTCGGCGGTGTTGAGCCCTTCGAAACGGATCCAACGTTCCGGCAACGGCTGTGTGAACATGGCGGTGCTCTGTGCAGCCCCAAAAGGCATAGTCAGCCTTGAAGGGTTCGACATAAGGACCACCCGTGCTGATGTCATTGATCAGCAGTGAACCGTGTTTCGCATTCAGCTGATATTGCGACGCAGGCAGCGTCTTGGGTGTTGGGCTGGAATCTTTGATGACCACCGACGATACGTTTTGTTTTGCCAGCAAATACAAACTGCCTGTGACCATGGGCGTGGCCAGCGTTTCATTGGTGACGGTGCCGCTAACCTGATCCGTCGTGGTGCCATAAAGCGCCAATCCAAGGTTGATGGCGATCAGTTCTTCCAGTGTGCAGGGACTCACCCTTTTTGGTTTTGATTAACTGCAGGTCGGTCAGTCGTTGGCCGCTTGTTGACTCCTGGTGTTCCAGTGTTTCCACCGATAACGACACTTTCAGTTCAGGCACGTTGCCAACAAAGTTCAATCCCAGCGGATTGCCATTGCTATCGCGGGCGCCGATATACACGCGCCCCTGTCCAGAAAAATAGGCCATGGTTAGTCTCCTTTACGTGTAAGGGCGGATGATTTTGGTTGCGTGGATTCGGTTGCATCAATGGAACGAGCCACACCTTGGGCGATCAGCCACTGGGCAGTAGACTCATCAAGGTCGAGTTCAGCATCCACAGGATGAACTTCACCGGCGTGGGTATGGGGTTTTAACAAGATTATTTTCATGAAGGATTTATCCCGTTTGCGGTCAGATAGTTGCTCAGGGTTCGATAGCGGATTTCAAAACGTGCCGGTATCGCGACGGCGGCGTTATCCGCGTCCTCCACATCCCACTCACAGTCGAGCTGAGTCATGCCGAGGCAAAGGCCGTCGAGGTTGGCGTCGATCAACAGCGCGCGATGCGCTTCGACTATCAGTTGGTCGGCGGTATCGAAGGCGTTGTCATCGCGAGCGATAGCCACCAGGCGCAGTGTTAATGCGCGATCCATCACGCCGTTGGCGTTGGCGGCAATGCCATCGCCTTCGGCAAAGACCAGCAGTGCCGGGCTCGCTTCTCGTGTCACCGGTGCCGCTGGCATGCGCCACACGGGAACGGGAGCGACTGCGTTGGTTAGACGCAGCACAACCTCCCGTAAGACTTGCTCACGGATTGAGAACATAGAGATTCCTGTATTGATTTAGCGTTGAGAAAGGCTGGCGCGACACTCAATGCCGTCACCGATGACCCGGATATCCCGCACCTGATAGCTCGTCCCGTTAATGTCGACTAAATCGCCAATGGCGAGTGTCAACCAACTGGCTGGGTAGTCGATTTGGTAGTCACGCGATAGTGCCAAGCCATCCAGTACGGTTTCTTCCGGTGAACGAAAGGCGCAATACACGGAGCTCCATTGGCGTTCACCTGGGTGAGCAAACCAGCACGTTGCGCGGATTGGTAAAAGTCCTCGACGCGCACCGTTACACCGTCAACTTGATCAACACACCCGGGCGATGACACATCGGCAAGGGGTTCGACTGGGTATGCAGGTCGGTACCGCGATCAAACTTGCGCGGTTCCTGTTTGGCATAGACCGGCTGCCCCAAGGTGTTCACCGTTTCGTTGAAATCCGCAGGCGCAAAATAGGTACCGAAGGTGTCCACTGTGCCAATCGGGAAAGCGTGGGCTTCACCGGCTGCAATGAAACGGCGAGCCGTACCGTTGATGTCGGTCGCCTGACCGCGATATTCCTCAAAGGTAATACCTGCGTAAGTGAAACCACGGCGCACATCGTTGATCAGGATTGCACCTTGCTGCCAGTTTTCGAATGCCTTCTCGACTTTGGCGTGCCCCGTTAGTGCAGCGAAAATTCAGGTGAGCAAAGGCAGTGCACACCGTTCATGAACTCACCTTTGAGGTTGTCCTCAATGGCAGCCAAGGTTGCCAGGCATTTGGCTTTGACGTTGGTGCCTGCAGTGCCTAGTTCGTAGGCGATGGTTTGTGCCGTAATGCCAAATTCATTAAACAGGTTGTAAAGCACCGAACCATCGGCATCCAGAATGACGCCTTTCAGCGCGCCCATGCGCAGATGTTCCAGCGTGATCGCATGCTTGTTGCGCATGGTTTCCAGATGACGGGCGATGACGCCGGCAATCGCCTCGGTTTCGGTTTCCGAGCCAAAGGCACGAATGCCCTGGACTTCCTCCGGCAACACCACATCATCGTGAGGGATGTGTGGGATCAGCAAAGGAGCGCACCTTCCGCTTGCCTCGAGTACCCACCGGACCGGGAGCTCCCGGTGGCAAGGTTGGCAGCAGATTCAGTACTCCGTTCATTTCTTCCACAATGATTTGCCGTTGGCGCACCGGCTTAGCCGGCATCAGCCCCAGATCTTCAATGCGCCCATAACGATTCGGCAGAATATTGATTGCCGCCGTCAGTGCAGCCATCGAGAACGCAGGATTGGTAAAAGGGTTTTGCATGATGAAGGTCCTCGATTAGGCGGCCGCGCGAACGAGCACGCCGAGAGTTTTAAGTTGTGAGATAGCCGTGGCTTTTTCCGCAGCGGAAATACCCGCCGGCCATATGATTGCGGCGCTGGCCACAATTGCGTGACGAGCGATCAAAAGCGCATCGTCAACATCTATCAGCGTGGCATCCACATCCGTCGCCAATACGCCAATGGCAATCTCAGTACCGTCGGTTGCCGTAGGATCCAGGGCGTGCAGTTTGTTGGTGGCGGACTCAAGGCCAACTACAGTGCCAAGACTGAGTTGCTGCCCGGCGGCGACGGTGGCGAGATCACGCGAATAGAGATTGGGCGCCTCATACTTGAGCAGGTCGCCTAGGTTGTTGGGTTCTTGCAATGCGGGCATGGTTTAGGCTCCCTTGCTGAGTGTGTGTGAGGTTGAAAGTTTTCTGACGGCGGCCACCACAGGGCTGCTTTCAGGTTGAGAAATCAACTGTGTTCCGGCATCGGCTGTGATGCGCGAACTGATGTCAGGCTGCTCAGCCCGAGCATTGAGCAGAGCTTGGCGCACCTGCGTTTCACTCATGCCCGACGCCAGAAACTCGGCTGTGCGCTGGGGACTGCCCGCGATCAGACAGAGCTCTGCAATGGCTTGTGCTTCACTGCGACCCGTCATGGCCGCTGATGAAACCGACACACTGGTTGTTGGCGCAGGTGCCGGCGGTGTGGGGTCGGTCACTTCGGTTTCGGTTGTTTGTTCGTCGTGTGATGCTTCCAGATCGTCTGTCTTTGGATCGGTACTTTCATGGGTTGTCATCGAGCGGAATTCCTGTTTGCTGTTGGATAACTTTGGGTGAGTTCACCGATGCGCGTCGCAGGGTCCTGGCGTTGGTTTGGACTAGCCGTCGCTCGGCGCTGAGGGATTCGCCGAACTCTGCCAGCACCTGATCAAAGCTGCCGATGGCATCTGCCAGCCCGGCCGCAATGGCTTCATCCCCGAAATACAGTCCTGCTTCGGTGGCGCGCACCGCCTCGACATCCATGCCGCGCATCGATGCCACTTGGGTCACGAACAACTCATAGAGCCGGTTCACTTCGGTTTGCAGCGATGTAGTCGCCTGAGGGCTTAACGGCTCGTGAGGCGAGAAGTCGTTTTTGTGGTGCCCGGCGAAAATCGCGGTGTAGTGCAAGCCGTCTTTGGCATCGCGCACCGACTGATCGACATGCAGAGCAATCACACCAATCGAACCCACGCCGGCAGTCCGGGAAAGCGTTAACCGCTTTGCCGCAGACGCAATGGCGTAAGCCGCTGAATAAGCCGCGTCATTGGCGTGAGCCCAGACCGGTTTCACCGCGCTGGCTGCGAATCCGCTCCGCCAGTTCAAACACGCCGCCGGCTTCACCGCCAGGCGAGTCCAAATCCAGCAAGATGCCTTGCACCTGAGGGTCAGCCACCGCCGCATCAATGCGTGCTGCGATGTCGACGTAAGACATCAAGCCCGATGCCGCCTCTAAACCGATGGTACGGCGTACTAATGTGCCGTGAACCGGAATAACAGCGATGCCATGCTGTGCCGCTTGCATCGGTGCGCGTGCCGGTACTGGCGGTAAAGCAGTGCTCACTTCGGGCAATCCGATGCGAGGTCCGAGCACCGACAAAATGATGTCCAGTTTCGGACGCGCAATAAGTAGCGGCGTCCCGTATAAACGGGACGCTAGATGAGCTAATTGCATGATTAGTTTTCCTGAGTGTCTTGGGGTGGTGTCGGCGTTGCGCCGGCCACAGAAGGCCTGTCTTGTCGCGGATCTGAATCGAACACCAGCCCGAGTTCATCAGCGCGCTGATTGTCGGCGGCGATCTCTCGATCAATATCCTCGGCGTCATAGCCGAACGCGGATATGGCTTCGGAGCGAGACAAAAGACCCGCGCGGATAGCGGTGAGCATGGCGTCGAACTCTTTCTTCGGATCAACCCATTGCCAGCCCTGCGGGATCCACTTGGCGGCCAGGTACTCCCGCTTGCGTTCCGTAAACTGCGGCATCGGCAAAGCACCTTCGAGTGCCGCCTGTTCCATCCACGCTCGCCAGATGGGACGACACAATTGATGCACGATCACGCCATGTTGAATCGCTTCGCAGCGGCGGCGAAATTCCAACAAGCCAGCGCGAATAGACGAGTAATTCACCTGGGTGAGATCACCGGTGAGCATTTCATAGGTGATGCCCATGGCAGACGCCACCGCCCGAAACTGCATGCGTAAAAACTCGGCATAGCTGCCACCCACATCGGCCGGCTGACTAAAACGCACATCTTCGCCCGGTTCCAGAATTTGCATGGTACCTGGCTCAAGGCCCGCCAAAGCAGCACCGGCAGCATCCGGAAGTCCTTCACCCATCAGGTTGTCTTCCGGTGAAAGCCGTGTAATGAAGCCCGCAAACATCGCAGCCGTTTTCTTGCGAACCAGCTCGGCATCGTCGTATTGGTCTAGTTCATTGAGTTTGACGAGTGCTCGTGCAAGCCAGGGTTCACCACGAATCTGACCAGGACGCAGCGGGCGAAATAAGTGGACGATTTCAGCGGCCGGGACGCGAACTGTATCCATCCCGCCGTTACCGGACCCTCCGTTACTGGACCCTCTGTTACCGGACATAGGCGCCAAGGCACCATCCCCCGGGTGGGTACGCGTCAAGTGGTAGGCCACCCGCCGTCCCAATCGGTCAAACTCGATACCGGCGCGAATGAGATTGCCCGATGGTGTTTGCGAGTTCATGGATACGGGCAAATGCTCAGGTTCCAGAACCTGCAGCTGCAAACCTACGGGCAGTCCATCTTCGGATTTGCGAAATCGTAGGCGCACCAGACATTCACCGCCTTCGAGCATGGCGCGGCAAGCCAAGGCCTGCAAGCCATAGAAGTCTGTGAGCCCGGCGGCATCGGCTTGCTCACACCAATCGGACCAAAGCCGATGGATGCCCTCACGTAAGGACTGATCTTGCACCATGCTTTGGGGCTTGATACCGGTGCCGATCGCATTGGACACGAAGGCTTCCACCCCGGCCGCAGCCCAGGCGTTTCGCCTTACTAAATCACGACTTTTAGCTCGCAGCTCATCCTGGCTATACGCCAAGGCTGCAACGGCGCCGGGGTTGGCCACTTGCCATGCCAGTGAGCGACGTCCACCACCAACACCGTCGTAAGTCGGTGAGCCACCAAATAAGCGGCGCTGAATTCTTCCAAGCCAGCTCATTTAGAAACCCTTGCCGGTGGTGATACGAATTTGTCTGGGTGCGCCCGGCCACAACCCAGTGGCGGTTGCCTGCTCAAACAAATCGCGTTTGATGACTTCAATGGCGGTTTTGAGTTCGTCGACACTGCGATACTCCACCGTTTTATCGCCAAAGCTCACGCGCTTTTCGCCTTTGGCCAGAGCGGCTTCAAGCAACTCCAACTGTTCTTGTGTGTAAGCCATTAGCGAAATACCGTGAGATTAATTTCAGTGGAGTCGGCGTAAGTGGTCGAGGTCGTGGCACAACTGATGTCCACGTATTGCTCGGTCTTCTCGTCGTTGGTTTCGCGCACGATGGCGATTCGCTGGGCACCGTTATCGGTGCTACTGCGCGCTAAGGCGGTCCAGCAATAATGGGTATCCAACATGGGTAGACTGAAGTAAACGCGGTACCGGCCTCTGGCGATCCGATTGACGCTGGCCACATTGAAAGCCGCGCGCAGGACGATGGCATTGCCGTCATAACCAAAGCACACCCAGGCACGTGCCACACCGGGATGATTGGCGGTGATCTTTGACTTCACTTCCGAACCGATGCGAACCGCTAACGCCGTCAATCGCTCGATCAATGTCATTAGCTCAAGGCCGCCTCAAAGATCGCAACAAAGTCCGTGTCGGCGTTGCCCACATCGGTTGCGGCGATCGCGCCAATATTCGAGCGTGCTTGTGTTTGCTCTGGCACCGTCAAGGTTTGTGGCGCATCAAAACGCACCCGGTTGTTCACCGCTGCCAGCAACGCATCCAGACCGGTGGTACCGTCTTGCAGCAACTGCTGAATTTCCAACAAGGTGTCATAGGCGGCATCTGCGCCACCCAGAATTTCAGCCTTCAATGTATCCAGTAGGCTGACGATCTTGGAGGATGAATAGGTAGTGGTCAGTGCGACGTTGGCATCATCGATACCTGTTCCACTGGTGACTGCAGCCTGCAATTCATTGATGGCAGCGACCAGGCTGGATTTATCGGTGGTAGTCAGGCCAGTCAACGCGCCGGTCTTGCTGTTGAGCGTGTTGAATTCCTGGGCGATTCGTAGCACCAGACTTTCAATCCGGGTTTGTAAACTCATAGTGATTTCTCTTTAAGTTGAGTCAGGTTTCATCCCAGCAGGCGAGGAAACCTGACAGCTCAAGGCTGTTTGATTAGGTTAACCAGCGACTGCGCACCAATTGCCGTGACCGTCGCGCAGTGCCAGAAGGTGATAGACCGCCGCCCAAATTGGATTGAGCCGTCGCCTCTACAGGTGCTTCTTGTGAATAGGTAGCGGCGTCTGATGCCAGCCCGAGCTGTCGCTCAAGCTCACTCCAGTGCCGCTCTTCGAAGCGGTCAAGCCCGGCTGCCGAAGCGGCAGCGCGGGCATAGACATAACAGTCCAAGGCCTCGTTACGCTCACGCATTTTCTGCCATTCACGCACCGGGAAGCCGTTGCGATCCCGACGAGTAATGAGCTGCTCGGCGCATAGTTGTTGAATGAACTCAGCATCAATTTTGGGCAGGTGGACAAAGCCCCCCGGATAAACTGGTGTGGTACCGTCCTCTGCCACATCAGCGGTTTTGCGCAAGTTGTTGTAGAACTCAAGCTTGGCGATACCCACCGCAACGCTGTAGAGCTTGATACCCCGACGCAGTTTTTTACCGCCTTGGGAAACATCAATCGCCGTTGGCGTACCGATCAACGCAGCACCGCGTGGTACGCCCTTGATGGCCATTACCCGGGAATCACGGCACCCACGCACAAAGGCATAGGCCTCTTGGGTGGCAAAGCCGGTATCCAGGGCAAATTGTGTCAGTGGCATTTGGTTGCCACTAGCGTGGGTCCAGGTTTCGTCGAGCATCGATTTCAGTGATTGCCACACCGTTTCACGGGCGCCCATGTCACCATAGACAGGCCCCATAAGAATCCGATGCTCAATCAGCCAGGATTCTTTGCCTCGACCAAATGCCCAGATGGATGCTTCGATACGATCCTTCTGCACATCAGCTGCCCCCACCAACAGCAAACCGCCTGCCGGCACAGTGCCAAGTGCATAGTCCTCGCGTCGTTCAATCAGTCGCTGCCAATCCGGTGCCTCACCTTCTTCGACCCAGGTTTCGCCCAACTCGGTGTTTTTGAACGTTTTGATGGCAGCAGCTGAGCCAGACTCTTTGCTCACCGCACTTTCCCACGAAGATGCAATGTCTTGCCAGGATCGCCAACCCACCGGGCTGTAAAGTGAAGACAGGTGAAAGCCTGCCGTTTTGTAATTGCCTTCGCTGTTCATCGCGCGCCATTCGCCGTGTTCAAGCATCCAGGTTTTGTGATGCTCGGCGATAGGTTTATCGCATGACTCGCAGACATAAGCCGCCGTTTCAGGCTGCCCCTTTTCCCAGCGCAGTTGTTCAAAGCGCAGCCATTGCCGATGAGAGCAATGCGGGCATGGCACAAAGTAACGACGTTGGTCGGAGGCTTCGAATTCCCGTTCGATGGCAGAGGCACCCGAAATGGTTGGTGTGGAAACAATGAATATCTTGCGCCGGGCAAAGGTACGGGTACGGGCTTCCGCCAGCGACACCGCGTCGCCTTCACCTTCGACATCCAATGGGTAACCGTCGACCTCATCCAGAAATAAATAACGCACAGGCATGGATCGCAGCCCGACAGCGCTGTTAGCACCCGTCATCACCAACACACCGCCGCGAAACTCTTTCGACAAAATGGTGTTGCCGGAATCGCGTGATCGCGCAGGTGCGATCAACTCTGCCAGGATGGGCGACTCATCAATCAGCGGATCAATACGCTGCTTGGAATTGCGCTTGGCCATTTCCACGGTAGGCCATACCGCCATCATCGGCCCCGGTGCATGGTGGATCACATAACCGATCCAGTTGGAGCCCATCTCTGTTGCACCGAGCTGGGCGGCCTTCATGAACGCGACCCGCTCAACGGGTGAGGTTGGCGACAGGCAATCCATGATGGCTTTTAGATACGGTGTTCGACTGGTGCGCCAGCGACCGGGCTCCGCCGAGGCTTTGCTCGACAGCATGCGATGCCGGTCTGACCATTCGGAGACGGATAACAGTGGATCGGGGGTCAGTCCTTCTCGCCAGGCTCGGTCGATGTCCAGCGCGCCGTCATAATCATCGATAAGCATCTCGATCTTTCTTGTGGCTATCTGTTTTGCGAACCGAGGAATACGCGGTAAAACAACAGCCCATTAATTTTGTTTAGCGCGGCTAGTCCACTCTCGATTGAATCTCACCCAGTTCCTCCAAGTGCTCGCGCACTGAAGCTTCCAACACGACATGCATGGTATGAGGGTCTACTTCGAGACGGGCCGCCATCTGTGCGGATACTCGCGAGGGCCAGTTGAGCCAGGCATCACGTTCTGAACGGGCCAGCTTGAACACATGGGCGATGGCTTTGGAGCGATCCACCAGTTCCTGTTTTAGCTGCTGCAGCTCGACCCGATTGGTCTGCGCCTTGAGCACCTCGTTGGCCGTTCGCGCTTGCATGTAGGTGGTGCCGGAGGCCGGACCACCACTTTCCTTGAGCGTTTCGTCGACCGCATCCAAGGCAGCCTTGGGGACTGCTTTGGTCGTGGCAGCTGGTTTACGTTGCTGGGACTGGTCGGTATTAAGCGTCCATTGGCGATCGGCCTTGGCAATGTCGACACTGCCGTCAGCCTCCAACGATATGCGCCCAGCTTTGACGGCTTTGCGCACCGCCGTATCGGAAACTCCGCGATGTTTGGCATACGCCCGCAATGATACGCCCACGCCTTAACCTACTGTTTTTAATCGAATTATTAAGCGGAATTGAGTTGATAAGTGCTCCGAAGGAAGCGTTCATGTGCTTAACGAAAGCGCACACGGAGACGACAACATGAGCCGCAAACCTACCGCCCTCGACACCTTTATGGCCCGCAAAGCGGAGATCGACGAAGCACTCGCCCGCCTGCAAGCCCCTGAGCGACGACCACTTCAACACCCACCCCGATGAAATTAACTGGGGCGACGCCGGAAGCCTCGGCTACATCGCCGAAAAGCTGAAAGAACTGACCGATTTTGCCTTCCAAGAAGGCGAGTACACCGAGTAAAGGAGCCCAACATGAGCCAACTCACACCCACCCAAATCACCATCCTGACGGCCGCTGCAAAGCGGCCCGATGGCAACATCGAACCCATGCCCGACAACATCAATGCCGGGATCAAACCCCGGGTGATCCAGGGGCTGCTAACGCGCGAGCTGATCATTACCAACGAAAACGGCCATGCCATAGCGCCACTCGGCTACCAGGCCATCGGTCTTGAGCCTGAGCTCAATACCATAAACGCTGAAGCCGGAGTAAACCTGCGAGAAGGCACCAAGCAAGCCCGGATGATTGCGCTGCTGCAGCGCCCGGAAGGCGCCAGTATCGAGGACATCTGTCAGGAAACCGGCTGGCAAAAACACACGGTGCGCGGCGTCTTTTCCAACACCCTGAAAAAGCGCCTGGGGTTGACGCTTACCTCTTACAAAAATGAAGGCCAGCTTCGCCACTACCGCATCCAACAGGAGGCTGCACAATGAGTACCCGCTGCCTGATTGCCATCGCCAAGGATGGTCATTACTTGTCCATCTACTGTCACCATGACGGCTATGATGCTGATCATGGCGTCGGTCCGACGCTACGCGCTGATTACAACACGGCAGAACTTGCTGCCGAGTTAATCGCGCTGGGTGATCTTTCCTACCTGCAAGCCGACAAAGCCTGCGCATACCACCGGGATCGTGGCGATGCCTGGACGCAAACCCAGTCAAAACGAACCACCAGCGAGTCACAGTTACTGGCCTTAGCACAGGCCTGCGACGCCGATTATCTGTACCTTTGGGAGCCAGAAGGCTGGGTAAGCCGCCGGCTTCGGAGGTAGCGGAGCATAGGGCGACATTGACAAGACAATGCAATTGCATTACCATTCAGGTAAGTTCGATTTTCCGTACAGAGAGGTTCACCATGGCGAACTCCTTACTTATCACAGAATCTACCCTGACCGACCGGTATCAGACTACTGTTCCTGACGCTGTTCGTAAGGCATTGCACTTGGGCAAGCGAGAAAAAATTCGTTATACCATCCAACCCGATGGCAATGTGCTTATGTCACGTGCTGATCAGGATGAGGCAGACCCGGTACTGGGTAGCTTTTTGAGTTTTCTGGCAAATGACATTCAGGCCAATCCACAACGATTGAAAGCAGTAACGCCGGAGCTAGTCTCTCGCATCCAAAATCTTGTCGGTGGTATGGAAGTCGATTTGGATGCTCCACTGGATGACGAGGACGAATAATTTTGCCGGATCAAACCAGTATCGTCATCAACGGGTGGACGGTATTTTGCCACCCGTTATTTCTCGATCAGCTTGATTTACTCATCGAGCAGGTTGAAACTCTGAAAGAAAAAGACTTTCAAAATTACTTGAAAAAAAATCCTACCAAACGTTTATTTGCCATTGCCAAATTGACTT
Organism: uncultured Gammaproteobacteria bacterium; assembly: GCA_963751595.1. Lineage (GTDB taxonomy): Bacteria > Pseudomonadota > Gammaproteobacteria > Pseudomonadales > JAHEGP01 > JAHEGP01. Next base: position 13,933 of record CAVVVC010000003.1, on the reverse strand, counting down.
TTGACGTCATCCCTAAAGATCCTTCATTACCGGACTATCGGCAGGGAGGCACACTAGGAAACGAACATAAACACTGGTTCCGCGCAAAATTCTTTCAGCAGTACCGACTGTTTTTTCGATTCGATTCTGCATCAAAAATCATCGTGTTTGCCTGGGTTAATGACGAAAAAAATAAACGAGCCTATGGCAGTAAAACGGATGCTTATCGTGTATTTGGAAAAATGCTCGAAAGCGGACACCCTCCTGATGATTGGGATGAGCTGCTCAGAGAAGCCAAGGGCTCCTTGGATCGCTTGAACGAAGTAGCCAAGAAATTATTGGACTAGCACGATGGTCATCTCAGAACAAGAATACGAACTAGCCCTCAAGGAAGTCGAAAGTCTTCTGGAGGCTGATGAGTCTTCACTGAGAACGAAAAGCGAATTTCTGAACTCTGTGACCTTATCGAAAACTACGAAGATACCATTCCTGAATTCAGTCGAGTTTTCCCGACGGGCTATGACTGGTTCGAGTGATCAGCAAAGCTGAAATAACTTAGACAGCGGTTTCTGAGCTCTGGGCTTCCAACGCCACCTCATCAAATGGCCGACCATCCGATGCGCGGGTGGCCTGCTTTCCAGAATAGTCCTGCCAACGCCGCACGATCACATCCACGTACTTCGGATCCAGCTCAATGAGCCTGGCTGATCGATGGGTTTTCTCGCAGGCAATAAGTGTGCTGCCAGAGCCGCCAAACAGATCCAACACCACATCCCGGCTTTTACTGGAATTGCGGATAGCCCGCTCGACCAACTCCACCGGTTTCATGGTGGGATGCAGATCATTCTTGACCGGCTTATTGAAAAACCAGACATCGCCTTGGTCGCGGGCGCCACACCAGTAATGGTCACTGCCTTCACGCCAGCCGTACAGTATCGGTTCGTACTGGCGCTGGTAATCGGAGCGACCCAAGGTAAAGGTATTTTTGGCCCAGACGATGAACGTCGACCATTTGCCGCCAGCATCCCTGAACGCTTTTTGCAGCGTATCCAGTTCGCTGGAGGACATAGCCACATAGCAGGCGCCCTTGGTCACCGTCAGCATGTTGGAAAGCGCTGCCTTCAAAAACGCGTAAAAGTCATCGCCCAAATTGTCATTCAGAATGCGCCGATCTTTGCCGCGCATTTTGTCTTTGGCGTTGTTGCCATAATCGACGTTGTAGGGAGGATCGGTAAACGCCATATCGGCCAGCCCGCCATCCATTAATCGGGCGAGATCCTGAGCATTGGTGGAGTCACCACACAGAAGGCGGTGATCACCCAGGAGCCATAAATCGCCGTTCTGACTGACGGGCTCCTGTTCGATTTCAGGCACCGCATCTTCGTCTGACTCGCCGGCATCATCATCGCCACCGAGCAGCTCATCCAGCTCCTCGTCGGAGAAACCAATGAGGTCCAGATCGAAGCCGATGTCTTTCAAGTCGGCGAGTTCAAGCTTCAGCAGGTCTTCATTCCAGCCGGCATTCTCGGCAATCTTGTTATCCGCAATCACTAACGCGCGGCGCTGAGCTGCGGACAGATGGGCCAGCACAATCACCGGTACTTCACGCAGCCCTAATTGCTGGGCCGCCATGAGTCGGCCATGACCTGCGATGATGACGTTGTCATCCCCGACCGAGAATCGGATTAACAAATCCAAACTCGGCAATGGATCCGGCAATTTGAGAGACCTGCGCATCGTCATGAGTGCGCGCATTTTTGGCATAGGGAATCAATCGCTGGAGCGGCCAATGCTCCACCGTTTCAACGCTGACAGATAACATGAGATACCTTGGAAATATAGGTGTGCGAACCGCGAACCCTGCGAACCCGAGTTCGCACCCTGACGCTAGCGAAATGCCGCGCTCACGCCCCCCGTATTGCTCATCGGCCAGGAAGGACCCATGGCATGGGGCTGCAGAAATGAAGTCGCTCCTATGCATCCATGCACCCGCGACATACCGTTCGTCCTAAACATAAAAGCCACGGTGTGGTGGTCGTGGCTTGTGTGCAGTTCACTCGTGAGATTAGCAAGTATTCTCGCTCAAAAAGCCGCTTTTGTCCCACCGGTGGTTTTGGCGTTCTCACGCAGACTTACGCTCCTGTTCTAAACGCGCCGCTATTTTTAGTAACGCCCCATGCCAATAACGCTGGGCAGAGGTTTTGGGGAAGCCGGTTTCCCGCGCAATCACACGCCAAGGCGTCCGGTAAGCTCTGAGCCACACCAGATTTCGTTCACCGTGGTTGATCCAGGTTATCCAGGTCAGGGTTTCCTCCATGCGTGTGATCTGATCCGGCGTGGCTCGCAACCGAATGGGCTGCGGCTCTTGCCGGGCAAGTTCGCGCGGTTCGTATTTGATATCGGGCCAGTAGCTCACTTAGCCCGACGAACCATCGCCGGGAAGCTTGCGTAGCGTAGCCACACATTCCTCAAAGCGCGCCGCTACCTGTTCGGTTTGCCAGTGCGTCATCACAGACCTCCTTGGCGATGCTCCATCGCCCAGTACAGCAAGGCCAACGCATCGGCCTCGTTATCGTCGACAGGCTGATGGCCACGGCGCCGCGCGGCGTCCAGCATCATGTCCTTACTGGCATTGCCTTTGCCGGTGGCGTGCCGTTTGATAGTCCCGACCGGTACCGCCTCATAGGCAATCGCGTGTTGTTCACACCAGGCCGTCAGGTGTGCCATGAAGCCACCGTAGGCGTGGGCCGCATCGACGCCCAAATGGCGACGAACCTCCTCGAAAAAGACCAGACGGATTGGGCCAGCAGATTGATTCAGCTCGTTCAAAAACTGAGTGAACTTCACAAAGCGCATACCACCGCCTTGCCAGCGATCGTTTTTGAAACTGGCAGAGCCACTGGTGATGAGCCCTTGTGCAGTCCGGATAGCCCAGCCGCTGGTGGTCCCGAGATCCAAACAGAGCATCACTGGACCGGTCGTGTTTGCCAAACCCTCCGCCCCGGGATGGAGAGCCACCCTTTGGGGCTCTCCTCTCCCGTAGGGAGAGGGAGTCTGCGTGCAATCTGGAATTACCCCTGCAAGCCCCGTCATTGCTGGGTTTGTGGGTAGATTGCAGGGGGTCTCTGCAATCTGGGTCTGCAATCTGCAAACTGCTCTAAGTGGTTGTTTTTGCTGGATTCCAGTTTGCAGGAAGATTGCAGTTTGCAGCAATCTGGGTCAGATTGCAGACGGCGTTTGTTGTGCTTTTCATACCGAAGGTACCTCCTGGTAAACCCACACATCCGGGTTCTCAACAGGGAGAACGGCACCGGTTTGCGGGCATTTGTAATGAGTGGGTTTGATGGCGAAGCAGGACTGCGTCAGCTCACCCGTATCCGTGTCCACAGTTTCAGGTCCGGGGATAAGCATCCCCTCCACACACAAGTAGCCGTACTTGCTGCGCGTCAGTTCAGGCAGTCCATAGTCATCGGGGTTGCGGAAGAACTTGATGTCGCCTTTGCTCGACAACACCGAGATCCGCTCGTTGATGGTGCGATTGGCGCCAAGTCCCGCATGACCCTCGAAGGTTTCCGCAAACTGGTTAGCGGTATAGACACGTCCTAGCGCGGCCTCGTCAAAGAGCATTTGCACAATGACATCGCGCTTGCGCAGTCGCTCAGCATCCAGCTTCGCTGCGTAGTCTTGATTCACCAGCCGATCGTGATTGGGGTCCAGCTCAATCCAGCGCCCCTGACTCTTATCGACGTGCTTAGTGGGTAAGCCGGGGCCGTTGCGCAGCTCAAACACCAGCACCCGATCGGTACGAGATTCGTCCGGCCGGTACAGCAGCATGCCGGTGGTGTAATAACCACGCAGACTGCCCGCGCCGGACAGCGCCAAAAAGGGATCTTCCTCGACCTGTTTTTTGCTGATCTTCTTGGTGTGATGCGCGAGGATAATGCCGGCCTCTGGATTGACCGCATCGCGCAACCGCTCAACGCGCTCACGCAAGAAAACAGCATGGCGTTGTTGTCGTTTTCACTGCTGCCATCCGGCCCACCGTCAAACACATTGCGGATGGGGTCGATCACCAGCACATCCATGCCGCCGTTCGCTGCCGCCAGCCGCAGTGCCTCAATCACTTGCTCCACGCCCTCATCATTCAGCACCAGCCGCAATTGAGGCGTGACCAAGAGGTTGTTTGCTGCCTTGTGGCTGAGCGTGGCCGGCAAGCCCATCGACTGGATGCGCTCGCGCAAGTAGTGGTATTGCACCTCTGCCTGCAGATAAAACACGCGTAGCGGTCTGGAGGGGGAGAGCTCCAAGAAAGGTTCGCCGGCGGCCATGTGCGCCAACCATGACAACAGAAAATCGCTCTTGCCGACCTTGGGGGCACCACCGAACACGACCATGCCACCCGGGGTCAGTACCCTGGGCGCTATCAGGTCATCAGGCATCGGCGAGGTATCCGCCAGCAGCTCGCCCAACGAGTGAACCGGAATGATCGGCGTGTCTTTCAGAATCGTGCGCTGGCTATCACGCACAAAGCTCCAGACATCCAATCCTTCGGCCACTGCATCAGCGGCATCCCACTTTTCAGGTTTGTCGTCGGGTAAATGGAGGACGGCCACTGTGCCAGCACCGGCCTGAACAATTGCCTGCGCAGCGCGACTGGCATACTGCTGACCTGCCTCGTCGTTATCCGGCCAGATCAACACTTGCCTTCCTTTGAGCGGCGACCAGTCCGTTTTACCCACAGGCGCGTGGGCACCGTTCATGGCTGTGGTGGCCACCAGCCCTTCACGAATCAGTGCATCTGCTGCTTTCTCACCTTCCACTAAAATGATGTGTGATGCGGATGCTATCTGTGGCTGGTTATACAAAGGGCGCGGATCCGGAGCGCGCATTGACCGGGCGAGCACATCCCAGGGTCTGAATTCCTTACCGTTGGGTGTGTCATAGCGGTAAACGCAGGCGATCAATTTGCCGTGTGGATCGCGGTAGTCCCACTTGGCCGTTGCGGGGCCGAGTTCATCCACCGGAATAGATTTAGTGTGCGATGGTAAAGACTTTTAGTGGTGCCTTTCAGTGGGCTGATCAGGCACACCCAGCCACTGTGCAACGGATGACATGACAGCTGGAAAATCGTGCCGCGCATCCAGATGCATGACACGCGCCCAAGCATCCAAAATATCGCCACCTTCACCGGTGGCAAAATTGATCCACATGCCCGCACGCGCACCATCCAGTTCAATCACCAGACTTTTCCCGGCATTGCCATCCAGATCGCCGACCACGTATTGCTTGCCCCGTTGTTTGCCAGCGGGAAACAGGTAGTACAACACAGAAGGCAGTCGCGCCAGCAATTGTGCTTTTAAGTCCGATGCCTCGAATCGAGGCTTTAGCGTAGCCTCCTGATCAGGAGCATCGTTAAAGTCGAGCCAAACGACATTGGTCATGGTGATACCTCCCGCCAGCAGCGATCCTGCCAAGGACAGAATCGGCACTCGTAGTGGGTCGGGTCATGACTCAGTCGAGGCAGCAGCTCACCGGCATCACAGGCCTGAAGAACCCGCACGCCACGATCGGACGCACGTTGAGCCAGTTCCCCGTTAAACGGCACCCATTCGAAATAGATTTCGGCGGTATCTTTATTGATGGCTGTGAACAGCGCCGGGTTATTCGAAATGCCTGGAATTTGAGGTTCCATATACGCCTGATACAGCGCAACCTGTGCCGCATAAATCGGCTTGGACAAGGTCAGTCCTCGTTTCACCGTATCCTTCCAAGATTTGCCGTTCAGCGATTTACATTCCCACAGCGCCGGGTATTGAGCGGCAATGTTGTCGGGCCCTCCCGCCAAAATGCCATCGACATGACCACGCAAACGGCCATCTACAGCAGAAAATCCGTATTGCCCACCGGTAGAGGTTTCGGTGTGCAAATCAAATCCCGCGCACGCAACCAGTCGATAGCGAGCGATTCAAACACATGACCAGCAGCGAAAATGCGCAGTGTTTGACCGGAGAACTCTCGACCTTCATCCACTGGCGCTTTCAGATACTCAAACTGCAAGGCTCGATCACAGGCGACACCGAGGCGTGATGCACCCAGATAATTTCGGGGATTTTTGTTGAGCCTGAGCGGACTGCAACGCGCCATCAATGCGCGCGCAAATCTGCTCAGACAGGTTGGGTTGATGATTGAAGTCCAGCATCAGAACGGCACCTCGTCTTTGTACAACTCCTGCAAGGCCGCGTGATAAGCGTTCAATACGGCATCGACCAGACCCGTAATTTCCGTCTTGGAGTAGTCACCCAAGCCCTTATTCATACCCACGCTGGCAACGTAATCCGCAAGCGGGCCAAGCACTGATTCAGCTGCTTTTTGTTCAAGATCGGTTCGGTTCATTGCCACCCCCTTGCGCTGCAATTGATAGTGAATGTCTTGGCAGAGCTTGGAGCAGAACCGCTTGTAGCTGGCTCGCCGTTGCTCGGGTGCTTGTTTGCGATCGGGGTCCAGCCAGCCAAAGCCTCGCGGTGGGCGGTGGCATATAAAACATCGGTAGTGCACATCAAGCCGCCTCCTTGCGTTCTGCTGCGTTAAAAATGCGTGACTGGATGTCGCGCTTGTTGAACTGGAAGGCCAACAGGCAAGAGGCTTGGTAACGGGTGAGGCCGAAGTCTTGGCGATAGGCCGGTGGCAGATAGCGCAGCTGTTGTGGGTCGCGGCCTGATTCAGCCATTGGCGGGACTTGATGCGCGGTATCCTCCGACTCGTGCTCGTTGAGCCAGTCGTCGGCCGCCGCAAGGCAGACTGTGCGCTCGCCGAGCGCAAGCAGGCTTGTTCCAGCGCTTCTTGCCGCCGCCCACGCCGTACCAGCGGCCGTTTAGGAAAAAGACACCGGCCCAAGCTTCGAAGCCGGTGGCCATCAGCGCACCGTCGTCACCGAACAGGTCGCACCAGCGGAACGATGAGCGCTTGAGTAGGTCGATCTCCGACATGACGAAGTCGGACAGCTCGACTTCTCCTTCGGCTTCGGCGCGTTCCCAACGGTGGCCGCAGAGCGGGCACTCCGAGGATCGCCGCGGGCACCTGGCACCACATTCGGGACATTCCTTCTGGGGGCCTCGCCCAAGCTCGGGCCGTCCAGGTTGACGTCCTGCTCCAGACGAGCCGTGAAGCAGCGTGCTGGTGCCGAAATCCAGGACGATGCAGTCGGTCTTGGTGACCCCCGGGATACTCGTTGGGATCGACGGTGCGCAGACCACGGCCGATCATCTGGATTAAGGTGGACTTGTAAGGAGCTGGGACGCAGCAAGACGACGCAGTCGGTGGGCGGATGATCCCAGCCCTCGGTCAGCACCGCGACATTGACCACCATCTGCGCCTCGCCGTTGCGCGAACTGGGCCAGCGCCTGCCTTGCGTTCGCCGTTGGACAGCTCGCCGTGGACAGCACCGCTGGAACTCCGCAGCCGTGGAAGGCATCGCAACATTGCGGGCATGGCCACAGTGGAGCAGAACACCACGGTCTTGCGGTCATGCGGCTTTCTCCTTCCAATGGCGGATAACCGCCTCGGTGATGGGCGCCTTGTTCATGATGGCGTCCACCGTCGTCCATGTCGAAGTCGTCGGCCGTGCGTTTCACGCTGGACAGCGCTCCCTGTGTACCGACGTCGATGACGAAGGTGCGAGGCGGCACCAGGTGGCCGGACGGATCAACTCGCCCAAGGTGATCTGGTCGGCACGTTGCTGAATACCGGACGCAGTCCCTTGCGGTCGCCGCGGTTGGGTGTGGCCGTCACGCCGAAGATGGCCAGCTTCGGATTACGCTCCCGGACGTGATCGATAACGCGGCGGTAGCTGGGCGCAGCAACGTGGTGCGCTTCATCGATCACCAGCAGGTCCACGTCGGCATGCGCTTGAGTTGGCCTCGCGCCAGGGGTCTGCACCATCGCGAAGGTGGCCTGGCCGTACCAAGACTTCTCATGGGCATCGAACACGGAAGTTTGACCGCCGGGATTTACCTCGCGGAACTTGGCCTCGTTCTGGCTCGTCAGCTCGTCGCGGTGGGCCAGCACGCAGGCCTTGGCATCGTTGTCGGCCAACCACTCCCGGCAACGCCGGACAGCATGATGGTCTTGCCCGCACCGGTCGGCGCGACGCCCAGGGTATTTCCGTGCTGCTCAAGCGCACGACAGCGCGCTCGACGAACAGCTTTTGACGGGGTCTGAGTATCATCGCCGCCCCCCTTACTGCGCCCAGCTGGGACGGCCGGAAGGTGCAGCGTGTGGCAGGCTGCTGGATGCCGGGTGCGGCTGGGTTGCGGAGCGACGCGCCCCATCACTCCGGCGTAGTCTTTGCTGTCCGGGGTGATCGCCGTCTTGACGACGTTTTTGTCCTCGCCGTATTGGTCCTTCTCCATTTCCACTTTGGCAACGAACTCGATGCCGTCCAGTCGGCGAAGCCGCTGATGCGCCGCGCCTGTTGCGTCTGGGCGTGTTGTCCTGAGGGTGAAGGCCTCGCGCGGATTCAGAATGCCTTTGATAAAGGCGCGACCCATGTTCGCCCACTCGGGACCTTTCGGCTGTGCAGACCGATCAGGCTCCACATCTTGCGCCGGGCGTAAGGGCCATCCAGCACCACGAACTCGCAGTTGAGGTAAACCGAGCCGGTGGTGTTGTTTTGGGTGGCATACCCACCGGTCCAGCCTTGGGACGGCTCGTCGTAGCCACCCGGGCGTGATGGTCATGCGCACCTGACTAACGTGCCTTTGGGGATCAGGTCAAAGCTGTTCTGATCGTTGGCTGAGTTGAAATCGTTCAAGTGTCATTTTAGATCCTTCTTTCGGTAATTGGGGATTCGTTGTTCAGGGTATTGGTGGCGTGCAACACCGGGGTGGATCGGGACCATAAAGCTCAGGCGATCAGCAGCGGGCTTCACGGGCCCGCGGATCTTTGCCATCAGGCTTGCCTAGGTGCGGTTCCTCGATCAGTTCCAGCCGCCGCTGCGGTCCTTGGCCGGATAGCCGAAGGGATTCAGCGTGTGGTTGATGAAGGCGCGGTAGCTGCTGCCGTCCTCGGTTTTGATCTCTGCCAGCGTGATCACCTGATCGACGATGCCGGGCAGCTCCAGGCCGGTCTTTGAACCATCGATCTGGGGCGCGAACACCTTGCGGTTAAAGTCATCGACCTTCTCGTCGAGGATGCCGACGAACCAGATGTTCTTGTTGCGGGTGTGCTGCAGATGGGTGAGCCAGGCGATCATCTCCTGGCCATGCAGGCCGTATGCACCGCGCGTATCCGGTTTGCCGGTGCGTCACTGAATGCCTGCGGCTGACCTTTGCACCACTGCAAACACAGGCGGCCGGCCACGGTGATGGAATCGACGAAAACCGTGTCGTACTTGTCCAGGCTGGCCGGGCCGCTCTTGCGCATCCCTGCGCTCGCGGCATTAGTGCTTCCCTGCACGTCATCACCAAACTTCGCGCATACCGCGTCAAAGTGCGCCTGACTGTAGGGCTGGTCTTCGCGCAGGGCTGGATTCGGTCCACCGATGTAAACCGCAAAGTCACGACACTCCTGCCAGGTGCGAGGCCGAATGGCATCGCCTAGCCAGCCTTCGACGGCTAGGTCTCCCGCTTCCAGATCAAAGAATAATGTGGTGTCAGCATCCACAGACCAGAGCAAGCTGGTCTTGCCGATACCGGATGGCCCGAGGATGCAACCTTTGATGCCGCGCTTTTCAGCCAATCGTTGATCGGCTGTGATGATGGGAAAGCTCATGGCTTCACCTCCCCATGTTCACGGACAAATTCCAACGCATAATCAGAGCCCTTGGCGCCGAGACCACGAGCCATGTCATGCAGGCGGCGCAATGCCTCGATCTTTTCCACAACGCGACTCAGTTCTTTATTGAGTCCTTGCTGGGCAAAGGCGATGTCATCGACGGTGGCCAGCAACAAGGGCTTGCACTCAGCCTCATCGCCATCACGTAGAGCCGGAATGGCAATCTCGTCTGGCAGTTTTTCCAGGGAATAGCTGCTCTTTTGCAGCGCATTCAAAAAATCAGTTTCTTTGGTAAAAATGGCCATGATTGTTACTCCTTAACCGTTTCAAGATGGAAAGTGGGCTTGCCGGTTTTCAGAGTTCTGGCTGGCTCGAAAGCGGCGCGCAGTACTTCGGCCAGGCGGTGTATTTGCGCTCGGAAACCTTGTAGGCAACGTCGATAAACTCAGCAGGGTCATCGCCTGCCTCAGCGATGCGCTTGGCGATTTCAGCGAGCTTTTGCTGATCCCATTCCGGGCGTTTGGAAAGCTCGAAGTCATTTCGATACCGTCATCCACGAAATGCACTTTGCCGGCGTCCTTGCCTTGCTCCTGACGGATCGCTTGTGCACGCTGCTCGTACTTGAGCGCGACAGCACCATCGATCCAGTCCTTCAGCGCTTTCGATTTGCGCAGCGATTCGGAAGCTTCGTCCTGCACATGTTGAAGGTCCGCGGCGGAGGCCGAGGCCAGATCGCCAATGCTCATCAGCTGAGCGTGTTCGAGGGATAGGCTCATGCCGCACCTCCAGACACTCGCTCTGAAGTGCTTTTGCGCAGACAAGACGCTTCATAGGCTTCGACGTCTTCCAGGCGGTACATGACCCGGCCACGAAGTTTGAGAAAAACAGGGCCGATGCCTTCGGAACGCCAGCGTTCCAGACAGGCTTCACTCACGCCCCAGCGGTTGGCTAATTGCCGTTGATTCATATAATTTACACTCACGTTTTGCTCCTTAGGGTTTTTGCGGAAACGTGGTGTAATGATGTGATTCGGCCGGTTAGGAGCCGTTTAGGCGGAAGTTAGGCCAGAGGTTAGGAAGGAATCATTTCTCTGAATATTTCTAACGGCGGGATAAAAGCGGCGCCCTCAAAACAAAAAAAGGCCGGTGCCACGGATGCACCAGCCGTTTGCAACCAACAACAGACTTAATCGTTGACGATGAGCCAGCCGCAGCCATCACCGTAGTCAATTACCTTGCGCCAATCGGTTTTACAGCCACTGAAAGCTTGGCTTATTGTGTTCGACTTGGACTCTGCAGTTTCCAGCAACACCTCTTTTCTCACCCGAGGTTCACCTCCGTCCCATGCCTCATCGAGCTGGCGCACGAGATTCAGCGATGTATCAATCCATTGAAACTGTAGGATTCACCATTCACCACCAGTTCACCGCCATCTTCGGAGCGATACACCGGACCGGTATGGCTTAGTTTAGGAATACCCAATCCAAGCAGGTCAGCAATCAGGTCGCTGTCGATCGCATCAACCATCCCCTCGCCCGGAGGAATCAAGCCCATAAGATCAGTGCAGAGCGGTTCACCCGGAAGATCTGGTCCGAAGGTGTTTATCGGCACATCGGTCAACACCATGGCAGACTTTCGTCTGGGAAATACCTGGAGCGTCTGCTGGAGCTGTTGAACTGATTTGGGAAGGTGGGCTCTGCGCAGAAACAAAACGGCCAGTTTTCGTTTGCCCACCCACGTATCGCCCAAGTCCCAAATGGAATCGTGCTGTATGTTGGCTATTGGCGATCGATCGGATATGTCCATCCAATTACGCAATACAGCAAGCACACGCAAGGGGTCTGCCCGATCGCGTTGCAACGCTTCATCGGCACGCTCACCCACCCGGCGCCAGTTGAGAAATAACCAAAACCCGGATTGGTCTAGGCGCATACGGGAGGATATCGTGGTCGCGACCATCAATGCATACCGACGTTGGCGTTGAGCTAAATGGCGTTAACAATCGTGCGGCCAGCAGCTCACGGTATTCCTCCCGAGCATTAAATTGCTCTGCAGAGGGTTCCATCTTTGGTGTGCTCAGCAAATCAAAAAGAAGCGCGAGTGCGCTCCTGCTGATCATCGGTGCGGGCGAAATCATGGGTTAATTTCCCGTACCAGACCCCAACGCTTCAAGTATTTCTCACCGATTAATCGCTCACGATCCGTGCGGCTGCGCAGATCACAACCATTCGGCAAGGAGATTTTTACCGGCAGGACTTTTTTTGCGATTTGAGCCTTCCTCCGGTTGAAAGCGATGTCTCATCCGTTAGCCTGGATTGGCACGAAGGCATTGGATATTAGCGGGTTAAAATCGCTGAAATGCTCTCGGCAGTAGTCATGAAAATCCGTGTCGTTTTCGGCGGGCGCTTCAATCTGGATACGCCCATCGCCAGCCAGGTCTTTCAGCTTCATCATCACCAGCTGAACTGAGTCAATGCAGTCGTCGGTATCCCAATCCAACGCCTGCCCATCCAACAGCGGATAAAGGCTGTATTGGCGCAGTGGTACTTTATCCGCTTCGAACGTCTGCTTAAGCAAATCCTCAGTAAATGCCTTGGCAATCAGTTCCCTGCGCTCCGTTCTAACTGCGACTATTTCAACGGCGCCAGTCTCGGGAGAATACGCTATCGCATGCTCTAAAACCGGTCGGCGAATTCGCGAGACAATACTTTCATCACCTTCAAACTCCAGGTAAGCATCTGGCAGACCTTCCTGATAGATCATTACCTGCACCACATCGACATCGTTTCCGTCGTCATCGGGTAATGTGCGGTCAAACAGCTCGATTTTGACCTTGTCGCCCAGTCCAAACAGAGACTTCATTTTTTCTTTGAATGTATCCAGTGATACCGGATCGGTATGCAAGGGCAGAGATGGCGGGAGTTGATAGCCGCTCCAATTGCGACCATGTCGGTATTGGTCTGCGTAGCGGATATCCTCGGCATGCCGGAACTTGTCCGGCTGATGCAGGTATACCCATCGACTGCGCTCCAGCGCCGATGGCATAAGACTCAGTTGTGTCGGATTGGTCACGACACTCAGTAAGGCCGCCTGGCCAACTTCGTCCGCCATGTGATTAATCCGCTCAGCATCCACCCGCAGCCTGGCTTGGTCCTCGGGCGGCAGATGGTCAATCAGCTGGATCACATTGCCGGCGACGGTAGCCTGGTCGAAAGACCAATCTACGCCCAAGACTGCGATATTTTTGGTGGTGAAATACTCCTCAAGACCCTGGGGTGAAGAGTGGCGGATAAAGTTACGAACGATTGGCATAGGCTCAAATCCTCATCAAGTGATAGTAAACGGCAAGCTCTCGGTATCAACATACATAAAGTTCAAGATAGCGAACTTTAAAGATAAGGGCGGATATAATCATTTTCAAGTAAAAAATGTATGTCTATAATGAACTTTTTAAACGCAACCACCGAGGAGACCACAATGGCCAATCTGTTAGGGGCCAAAATCAAAGAGCTCCGCAAGGAAAAAGGCCTTACATTAGAACAACTTGCAGAGCTAATCGGGTCAGGCAAGAGCTACATCTGGGAGCTGGAAAACAAGGGTGTGAAACGGCCATCTGCCGAAAAATTAGCCGCTATCGCTAAGGCGCTGGACGTCACCACTGACGTATTGATTGGACAACTGAACAGACCGAAGTTGGCGACGGACTCACCAAAGAAGTGTTTTTCCGCAAGCTGGGTCAGCTGGATAAGGGGGATCAGGAAAGGATCCTCGACATGATTGATGCATGGAGCAAGAAATCTTGACCGAGAAACTGAGCCCACTTAAGGAATCCAACAGAATAACCAAGCTGCTGGATCTGGTCCGGACCGGCACCGACCGCTATCCGGTCGATGTCAAAGCCGTGGCACTGGACCTGACGCCGTCATTCAACCCTGACCCTATCACGGCAGTTCAGGGTAATACCTTTTCGAGCATCGACGGCGCTTTGGTTCGTCATCCCAATCAGGATCAGTTGTTAGTGCCGGAGTAAAAGCGCGGCTATTTGCCGCGATTTGATTTGAGGTGAATGTAGGCCCGTCACTGCCAGCGATTCGGCGACAGGTTACGTTGCTCACCTGTCTTCAGAAGTCGATATCGTCATCATCAAACGCCAGTTCCGTCTGGCCGGTGTCGCCCTCAGTTCT